>NZ_FUKM01000063.1 GCF_900163645.1 Halomonas citrativorans
GAATGCCGGCCTGTCACGCCGGAGGTCGCGAGTTCGAGTCTCGTCCGGTCCGCCATTAAGCACCTTCGGTTTATACCGAACGAATTCTAAAACCCCGGATCATTGATCCGGGGTTTTTCGTATGTGCGCTGGTTGGTTACGCTAGTCAGGCAACCGCGCTAACACCTGCCTTGGCAATCTGGACATCCTGCTCAGGTTTTACACCGGAAATGCCTACCGCGCCGATCACTTGCCCATCGACGATCACCGGAACGCCACCTGACAATAAGCCAGGGAAGGGCGCGGAAACAAATGCAGTGCGGCCACCGTTAATCATCTCTTCAAACACCTGCGTTTCCTTGCGGCCAATAGCGGCATTACGCGCTTTATGAGAGGCGATTTCTGCGCTAAAGGGCGCGGCTCCATCCAGGCGGCGTAGCGCCAGTAGGTGGCCGCCATCGTCAGTGACCACAATCGTCACCGGCCAGCGGTTGTTGTCAGCTTCTTGTTGCGCAGCATCAAGTATCTTGTTGATATCGGTAAGCGTCAGTACGGCTTTGGTTTGCATAGCATTTCCTATTGGTTAGTTGATAAACAGTGCTTTAAAGAGTATCTGGTTAATGAATGTTATTGAGCGAGTGCGGCGTCTACCACTTCGACCCAGTGACGAACCGGCGTGCGGTTCGCGCCTGCCAGGTGCGTTTGGCAGCCAATATTAGCCGTTACAATAAGCTCAGGATTGCCTGCCTCCAGGGCATTGAGCTTATTGTCGCGCAGCTGTGTGGCCAGTTCCGGTTGGGTGACCGAGTAGGTGCCCGCTGAGCCGCAGCAGAGATGAGCATCCTGCACCGGGGTCAGCGTAAACCCTAACGTGGTTAATACGCCTTCAACCGCGCCGTTAAGCTTCTGGGCGTGTTGTAGTGTGCAAGGGCAGTGAAAGGCCAGCCGCTGAGTCTCTTTTACCTGAAGGGCGTCCAGGGGTTCCTCTTGAAGTATCTCAACAATGTCTTTTGCCAGCGCACTGACTCTCTGGGCTTTTTCAGCATAGCGCGGGTCATCCTTGAGCATATAGCCATACTCTTTGATAAATGCCCCGCAGCCACTGGCCGTTTGAACAATGGCTTCCGCTCCTTGCTCAATATGTGGCCACCAGGCATCAATGTTGGCGCGCATGCGTGCTCGGCCGTCGTCCTGGGCATTGAGGTGAAAGTCAATGGCCCCGCAGCAGCCAGCTTCTGTGACGGGCGTTAAGCTAATATCCAGTCGGTCCAGCAGCCGCGCTGTGGCGGCGTTGGTGTTGGGCGATAATCCAGGTTGTACACACCCCTCTAGCATCAGCATTTTCCGAGTATGCTGCGTACTGCCCGGCCGTTTGCCAGCATCAGCGGGCGCGGCTGGTATTTTATTGCGCAGCTTGCCTGGCACCAGCGGCATGAAGGTTTGGCCCAGTTTAAGCAGCGCCTTGAAGCGCGTTGGCTCCACCATCATTTTACGCAGCGCATAGCGCTGGGCACGCTCGGCTGGCGGGCGCGGTACTCGACGCTCAATTTCAGCGCGGCCGATATTTAACAGCTTGTGATACTCGACCCCGGAAGGGCAGGTCGTTTCACAGTTCTGGCAGGTTAGGCAGCGGTCCAGGTGCAGCCGGGTTTCTGCGGTGACCTGGTCATCGTCGTCGCGGCTTTCCAGCAGTTCCTTCATCAGGTAGATGCGCCCGCGGGGGCCGTCACGCTCATCGCCCAGCAACTGGTAAGTGGGGCAGGTTGCGTTACAGAAACCGCAGTGTACGCAAGTGCGAAAAATGCGCTCCGCCTCCTGAATATGCGGCTTTTGAAGATCCGCATCGGTAAAATGCGTTTGCATATCAGCTCTCCTGATTAAAGCGCCGCATAAAGACGACCGGGATTAAAAATAGCGTGAGTATCCAGCTCCGCTTTCAGCCTACGGTGATACTTTTCAACCACGCTGTTTAACGGCGTAAAGGGCTCAGCGGCTCCGCCTTGCGCCTGCGGGGTGTAGCAGGTAGCGTGCCCGCCTGCGGCCTGGCATGCCTTGCGTAACGTTGCTGCATCGAGGGTGGTTTTTACCCAGCGCTGGCTGCCGCCCCAGTCGTAAAAGATATCTTGCTGGGGAATATCCAATGCAAGCGGGGCAGTGTTCGGAGGGAGAGAAAGGCGCCACAGCGGTGGGTCATCGCGGCGCTTAAAGAAGTCATGGGTATGATCACGAAGCGAGGCCCAAAAGCTGGCCTCCAGTGGTTCGCCATCCAGGCGCTCACGGGTCGCTTTTACCGAGCTTTCGCCCCCCTCCAGGCGAATAAACAACTCGCCAGCGTGCCAGGCTGCGGCAGTGATGGGTAGCGGCTCGCGGCCAAGTGCAGCCAGTTTGTGTAAGGCCTCTTCAAGGCTTAGTGACAGGCGCAGACAGTGGCTTGCGGTGGGAACAGGCAGCACCTTAAAGGAGATATCGGCCAGCACGCCAAGCGTGCCTTGGGCACCGGTCATTAAGCGGGAAAGATCATACCCCGCCACGTTTTTCATCACCTCGCCACCAAAGCGCAGCAGTTTGCCCTCTTGGGTAATAATGCGTGTGCCGAGCACAAAGTCGCGTGCGGCACCCGCCCAGGGGCGCCGGGGGCCGGAAAGCCCGGTCGCCACGGCGCCCCCAATGGTGCTGCTCTCATCAAAAGAGGGCGGCTCAAAGGGGAGCATTTGATGGTGTTCGGCAAGCGCTGCCTGAAGCACGCTTAATCGAGTGCCCGCACGCACGGTGACCACCAGCTCTACCGGGTCGTAAGAGACGATACCGCTGTGCTCTGCCATGTGCAGCGGCTGGCCTTCCACTGGGCGGCCATAAAACGCGCGGGTGTTCCCCCCTGCAATACGCAGTGGCGTGCGCGTTTCACCCGCGTTACGCACCTGGTCACACAGATGCTCAGAGATATCGCGGTCTGCGGCGTTAATCGCTAGATCGGTCATGAGTGTTCCTTATGCCATCAAAACCGCGGAAGCTCCGGGTGCGGCAATTCATTGTTATGCACATGCATGGCGCCAAATTCGGCACAGCGAGCAAGCGTGGGGATGTTTTTGCCGGGGTTGAGCAGGCGCTTTGCATCAAACGCGGCTTTTAGCGCATGAAAAATGCGAATCTCATCGGCCTGGAACTGACTGCACATCTGATTGATTTTTTCGCGCCCCACGCCGTGCTCGCCGGTAATGGACCCGCCTGCTTCCACGCAAAGCTCCAGAATCTTGCCGCCAACGTCCTCGGCAAGCGCAAGCTGCCCCTCTTTGTTGGCATCAAACAGAATCAGCGGGTGCATGTTGCCATCGCCTGCGTGAAACACGTTGGCCACGGCCAGGCCACTCTGTTCAGAAAGTGCGGCGATCCCCTTGAGCACACGCGGCAATTCGCGGCGCGGGATCGTGCCGTCCATGCAGTAGTAGTCCGGCGACATACGACCAACCGCTGGGAAGGCATTTTTACGTCCGGCCCAAAACATGGCTCGCTCAGCCTCATCGCGGGCCTGCTGAATTTGCGTGGCGCCTGCCTTTTCGAGTACCCGACGTACCGTTTCACAGTCGTCATCTACATCTGCCTCAACGCCATCAAGCTCACAGAGCAAAATGGCTTCAGCATCCATGGGATAACCCGCTTTAACAAAATCTTCGGCCGCTTTAATGGCTAGCCTGTCCATCATTTCCAGCCCGCCTGGAATGATGCCTGCGGCAATAATATCGCCCACCGCTCGGCCCGCTTTTTCAATATCGTTGAAGCTTGCCATCAAGACCTTGGCGGTTTCTGGTTTGGGCAGCAGCTTGACGGTAATTTCAGTCACCACGCCGAGCATGCCCTCTGAACCATTCATCAGCGCCAGAAGATCAAACCCCGGCGCATCCAGCGACTCGGCGCCCAGCGTCATGTGCTCGCCTTCAATAGTAAGTACGTCAACACGAAGTACGTTATGCACCGTGAGCCCGTACTTTAAACAGTGCACGCCGCCTGCGTTTTCCGCCACGTTGCCGCCAATTGAGCAGGCGATTTGAGATGACGGGTCAGGGGCGTAGTAAAGCCCGTAAGGCGCGGCCGCTTCAGAAATAGCCAGGTTGCGTACCCCAGGCTGCACACGCGCCAGACGGGCGTCCGGGTCAACGCTTAAAATACGATTAAAACGCGACATTACCAGCAGCACACCTTGTTCAAGCGGAAGTGCGCCGCCGGAAAGGCCGGTGCCCGCACCGCGCGTCACTACGGGCACATCAAGTGCGTGGCAGCGCTTTAGCAGGGCTTCAACCTGCTCAAGGTTCTCAGGCAGCGCCACCAGCATGGGTAGCACCCGGTACGCCGCCAAGCCATCGCACTCAAAAGGGCGCAGGTCTTCTTCCCGGTGCAGCAGGGTCATGGTGGGTACCGCCTGCTGTATATCGCTTAAAACCTCGGCTTTATCGCGGTGGACAAGCTCGCCGTCAAGGCGCTCATCAAAGAGAATATTCATCACAACTTCTCTGGTTTTTTATCGTTAAAGGTAACCGCACGGTCAATTAGCTATGGCGTTAATCTGAGCTTTTTTTGTGCGGCTGTCCAGGGTGTGGTGCAATGGTCAGACCAGTAATTGGTCGATGTTGAAACGCGATGGCGCCTACTTGCCGATGAGTAAATCTCACCTTGCCATTGGCGACCAACCGACGCTTGGATGAGAGAAAACAGATGCCCTTTTCCAATCAAGAACCTGTGCTTGGCCTGCGTACGCCTGACCATGTTGCCGCCCGTTTGGAGCGCTTGATTCTGGATGGCGTCTTTCGGCCAGGCCAACTGCTGCCTTCTGAACGGCGCCTCTGCGAGCGGCTTAAAGTATCCAGAGCCTCGCTGCGTGAAGGCCTGCGCATTCTACGTAGCAGAGGCGTGATAGAAACTCGCCAAGGGCATGGCTCAACCGTGGCATCGCTTCTACCCATGCAGGATAAAAGTCCGTTGATGCACCTGTTCCATGATCATCCGCGCACGCTGTTTGATCTGCTCGAAGTGCGCGCCCTGCTGGAAGGAGAGTCGGCTTTTTTGGCGGCGACGAGAGGTACCTCCATGGACCGCGTGTTGATTACCCGGCGCTACCAGGAGCTGGCAGATTATGCCGAGCACGCCGAGAGCATTGATGTTGAGCGGCTGGCACGGCTTGACCACGCCTTTCATCTAGCAGTCTCCCAGGCATCGCACAACCCGGTGCTGGTACATACGCTGCAAAGCCTGACCGACCTGCTGCTAAGTTCGGTATTTGCCTCGGTTAAGCATCTTTACCACCGCGCGGGCCCGCGTGAAATGATCAACCGCCAGCATGCCCGGCTGCATGATGCGGTTGTCGCCGGCGACGCCGAACAGGCCAGGCAGGTGGCTCTGGAGCATCTCACCAGCATTACCGAGCTGCTACGGGAGCTGGAAGCAGAGAGCGAGCGCCTGGAGCGCTCAGCCATGCGTATGGAGCCGTGGTAGCACGCTTAAGCGTTAACAACACTATGCTCTTCAATGGGCGCTTCGTCTTCGATCACCCCAGCTAACGTCGCCACTTCAAGTTTATTGCACAGGTGGTCACGCAGAATCTGGCCGAGCAGCTGGCTATCGCGTTTTTCCAGGGCGTTGATCATGTTTTCATGATCCTTGACAGCCTGATCCCAAAACGCTTGGGTCATCTTTTTCGAGTAGCGCACACGCTTTACGCGTTGGCTAAGATTGCTGTACATCTCCTGAAGTACTTCGTTTTGAGACGCAGTCAAAATGCCTTCGTGGATTTGTCGGTTAAGCTCGAAATACGCTTTTAAATCATGTTGATGGTAGTGCTCAAGCATGTTGTTGTGCAGTGTGCGAATGGCAGCAATTTCTTTATCGGTGATATGTTGGCAAGCTAGTTCACCGGATAGGCCTTCCAGCGCCGCCATAAGATCGTAAGTGTCCTTGACCTTCTTGAAGGTTAAGCGAACCACCCGGGCGCCACGGTTGGGCAGCAGTTCAATCAAGCCTTCGGTCGCCAGTACCTTGAGTGCTTCTCTTAGGGGAGTACGCGAAACGCCAAATTTTTCACATAGCTGTTTTTCTGAGATCCGCTCGCCAGGCGACAGCTCGCCGTGCTCGATAAGATCGCCAATACGGTCGGCGACTTCGCGGTACAAATTGCGCTGCAGTATCTTCGTCATTGTTCTCTCCCTTCTCGGTCATCCACCTGGCGATCCTATCAAGCTTTGCATAGTGCTAATGTAATTTAGCCGACTTCCCGCTTGGTATAGTGGCGAGTCTGCGTATGATCTGTAAAAGTAATTATGAATTCAATATTAACTAAGTTGTAAAGAACCCTCCATTACGGGTACTCGCTTTCTCCTGTTATTAGGAGAACTTAGCAGTTAACAAGGATAACAAGGAGCAATCAATGGCAGGTAACGTATATCTCGCAAATGTGCAGCTGACCCGAGCCCAGGCTAGAGCAATGGTGGAAGGGGCGATTACCCAAGCCCGGGAAGCTGACCTTACGCCCTTAACCATCGTGGTGCTGGATGGTGGCGGCCACGTCGTGGTAGCTGAGCGCGAAGATGGGTGCGCGCCTTTGCGCTACCCCGTGGCGCAAGGTAAAGCCTATGCCGCGTTAGGTATTGGTGTCGCCAGCGGCGTAACAGGGGAGCGAAATCAAGAGCGGCCGGCCTTTCTTGCTAGCGTCGCTGCTGGCTCTCAAGGCCATTTTATTCCCGTGGCCGGTGGCGTACTCATTCTTGATGAACAGGACTGTGTGATTGGCGCAGTGGGCGTTAGCGGGGCATCGTCAAGCGAAGATCAGCAGGCCGCCATTGCCGGTATTGAGGCCGCAGGGCTCAAGTGGGGGCTTGAGCCTACGCCTGATTAACGCTGACCCTTGTAGTGTTATTAACAAAAGCGCCTTAACGGAGGCGCTTTTTTATAGCTAAAGATTTTTACGCTTATCGCCTATAGCTGATTGCTTGTAAATCAAGCAGCTGTGAAACGGATCTTACGATCAATACGAAAGTTTAATACCTAATTTTGAATTTTGAATTCAAATTGAATGAGTGCACAGCAGCGGTGTACGCGTCGTAAGGAAGCGACAACAGAATGAGCGTGTAAGGCTCATCGGGCCTTAAGCCCCGATGGCGACGATCCAACAACAATAAGTTTCTCTTGGAGTGCTCTATGAAATTTTTCAAAACAACGCTTTTGACCGTTGCCGTGGCGATTGGCTTACAGGCCTCTGCGGCGAGTGCCAATACGGAAGTGCGGCTGGGCCATGTGGGCGGCCCAGGCTCGCTGTTTGAAATTACCGCCAATCGCTTTGCCGAGCTTGCCAATGAACGCCTGGAAGGTGTAGCTGAAGTGAATGTGTACGGTAATAGCCAGTTGGGAAGCGACGAGTCGATGATGCGTCGCTTGCGATTGGGGTCGTTGGATTTATCGATTCCCTCAACGGTAATGAGCTCTGAATCCGATCAGTTCGCTTTATTTGAAATGCCCTACCTGATTAAAGACCGTGAGCACATGAAGCGGGTTCGCGATGAAGTCGTTCGTGGACCGCTTTATGAAGCAGCCGAGGCGCGCGGTTTTAAAATTATCGGCGTCTGGGAAAACGGTTTCCGTCAGATCACTAACAACGAAAGACCTATCGTCGTGCCAGAGGATCTTGACGGCATCAAGCTGCGCACGCCCAGCGGCGTATGGCGCATCGAAATGTTTAGAAGCTACGGTGCAGCCCCTTCTCCAATGTCGCTTTCTGAAGTATTCGTGGCGCTGCAAACCGGTGCAATGGATGGCCAGGAAAACCCCCTCATTCAAACCTACTCTTCGCGGTTTCAGGAAGTTCAGGACTATCTCTCCTTATCCAATCACGTCTATACGCCCGCTTATCTAACTGCGGGGGCCAGCTGGAATCGTCTGCCTGAAGACGTGCGCACAGTGCTTGAGGAAGTTGCTCTGGAAATGGAAGATTTCGCCCTCGCAGAGGGACAGCGCTTGGATGAAGAAACCTTGGAGAAAATGCGCGAAGAGGGTATGGAGGTCAATGAAGTCGACTTCGATGCCTTTGTGGAAGCTTCTCAGACCATTTACGACAAGTTCGCCAACGATGTCGAGGGTGGACAGGAACTTATCGATACGGTAGCTGGACTGCGCGACTAAACCAGGTAACCGTCTCTTCGAGGCGCAACACCTGCGTGCAGGGCGCCTCATCGTTCTGGAGGTTTCAATGGGTGCTTACACCAAGTTCAAGAACGCGTACTTTTCGTTTCTTGAAGCAATCGTGGTCATTCTGGTTATTGCTCTGGCCGGGGTCGTGACCATTGGGTTTATCTCGCGGTATCTCGGTTCTCCTCTGAGCTGGTACGACGAGCTGGCCGCTGTGCTGCTGGCGTGGGTGACGTATTACGGGACGGCGCTGGCGGCCGCTAAAGGGGCGCATATTACGTGCCCCAGCGTATTGAATATGTGCCCGCCCTCGATCCGGGTGCCGGTCGCGTTACTAGCAGAGGCAATCACCATCGGCTTTTTCGTATTTCTCGGTCTGGCCAGCTACCAGGTAATGCTGATCCTTGAGGGCGTCAATATGGTCAGTCTGCCGTCCATCTCCATGCAGCTTACCCAGTCGGCTATCCCCGTGGCCTCCGTACTGTTCATTATCGCTGAGCTGCTGCGCCTGCCCGAGGTGCTGAAAAGCGCCCGCGGCAAAGGGTTTATCGATCATGAACTGGAAGAAGCCGGTATCGATGCCGAAGAGGTTGAAGCTGTCAGCACTCATCAGCGAGGGTAGGTAACCAGCATGACCATACTTTATATATTTCTCGCATTGATCGTGCTGATTCTGATCAATGTGCCGGTGGCGGTTGCCTTGGCGTTAGTCGGCACCATTGCCACCTTTATGACTTACGGCAGCATGGCGATGCCGACGGTCGGCATGACCATGTTTGAGGGGGCCACGAATTTCCCCCTGATAGCCATTCCACTGTTCATTCTCGCCGGCGCGATCATGAATGCCTCCAGTATCTCCCGGCGTTTGATCGATTTGGCCATGGCCATGGTCGGGTTTATCAAGGGCGGGCTTTCCATGGTGACCATCGGGGCCTCGGTGTTTTTCGCTGAAATATCCGGCTCATCAGTGGCAGGCGTATCGGCGATCGGCAGTATCCTGATTCCGGCCATGCGTAAAAAAGGCTACTCGAAAGAGTTTGCCGCTTCCATCTCTTCATCTGCGGCCAGCTTGGCAATCATTTTGCCGCCTTCGATTCCCATGATTCTGTACGCCGTTATGTCCGGCGAGTCCGTGGTACAGATGTTTGTGGCAGGTATTTTTCCGGGCCTATTGGGCGCCATGGGGTTAGCCGCCATGTGCTACTACCTAGCCCGAAAGTATAACTTTCCGTCTGAGGGGCGTTTTCAGGTCTCCAATCTGTGGAAAGCCTTCAAGGAAGCGATCTGGGCGCTGCTGATCCCGGTGATTATCCTGGGCGGTATCTTTGGCGGTTTTGTGACGGCAACTGAAGGCGCGGCTCTTGCCGTCTGCGTGGCAATCTTCATCAGTGCGGTGGTGTATCGCGAGTTTACGATCAAGAATTTTATCGACTCGTGCAAGAGCGCTGGTGTGCAAACGGCGGTGGTGATGCTGCTGGTCGCGGCTTCTGCGGTGGTGGGCAGCTATCTCACCGAGACCCGCGTGCCCCAGGAAATTGCCATGCAGATCAGTGACCTGACGGATAACAAATACGTCATTCTGGCCCTTTTGAATGTCATCTTCTTGATTTTGGGGATCTTCCTGCACTCGGCAGCGGCGATCATTCTGGTCGTGCCTATCGTGCTGCCGTTGGTTCTGGAAGTGGGCATCGATCCGCTGCACTTTGGTTTGATTGTCACGCTGAACTTGGCGATCGGCCAGCAAACACCACCCGTGGCAAGTGTACTGATAGCTTCCTGCTCGATTGCCAAATCGGATATCTGGGCGACGTCCAAAACCAACCTGTGGTTTATCGCCGTGCTGTTCACGATTTTGATGATCAACACCTACATCCCCGCGTTTGCACTGGCGCTGGTTAACTTTATCTACGGCTAAGGGAGTCATTTATGAAAGATTCACATGATTCACCGCTAACCGACAGCGTGCAGTTTGAAATTTGTGACGGTGTTGCCTGGGTCGGTTTTAACCGCCCGCAAAGCCGCAATGCGATGACCTGGGAGATGTATAACGCCCTGGAGCACTACTGCGATGTTCTGGTGGATGATGACGAGGTTCACGCCGTGGTGCTTCACGGGGTAGGCGGCGAGGCATTCGTGGCAGGTACGGATATCACCCAGTTTGCCAACTTCTCGGAGCCTGACGATGCCATCGGCTATGAACGCCGGATCGATCAGGTGGTGGGAAAACTTGAGCGCTTTCCCAAGCCGACCCTGGCGCTGATTGAAGGCGCCTGTGTGGGCGGCGGCGCAGCACTCGCTCTGGTATGTGACTTCCGCTACGCCACCTCCACTATGAAATTTGGGGTACCCATCGCCAAGACGCTGGGCAATACGCTGTCGATCAGTAACGTATCGCGCCTGATCGACATGGTCGGCGTGGCCCGCACCAAGGAAGTGTTAATGATGGCGCGGCTATTTAGCGCTGAAGAGGCACAAGCCGCCGGGCTTGTGAACCGCATCTTTGATGCCGACACCATTTACGCCGACGTCGCCAAGCTCGCAGCAGACTTTGCCAAGCGGGCGCCGCTTACCCTGCAGGCCAGCAAAGCATTGATCAATCGAGCGCTTGAGCAACGCAGACTTGAAGCGGATGCCAGCGATGACTGGGTAACAACCTGCTATATGAGCCGCGACTTTGCCGCTGCCGTGGATAAGTTCGTCAATAAAACGTCGTTTGAGTGGACGGGCCGCTAAACACATAGGAGGAGGGCGTATGCTTCCCTTACAAAATATAAAAGTGCTGGACGTCTCCCAAATCATGGCAGGGCCCTACTGCACCATGGTGCTGGCTGATATGGGCGCTGAAGTCATCAAGGTTGAAAAGCTTAATGGCGGCGATGATAGCCGCCAGATGGGACCTTATGTGAATGGGGAATCCACCTGCTTTTCGCAGATTAACCGCAATAAGAAGAGCATTTCACTCAATCTCAAGGATGAACGGGCAAGGCAGATATTCTATCGCTTGGCGAGTGATGCCGATGTCATCGTCGAGAACTACCGGCCAGGCGTTACTAAATCGCTGGCAATCGATTACGACACCATCAAAGCCATCAATCCCGGTATCGTTTACTGCTCAATTTCAGGTTATGGCCAGACCGGTCCCTACAGTCATAAAGGCGGGTTCGACCTAGTGGCCCAAGGCATGACTGGGTTGATGTCGATGACCGGCGAGCAGGGCAGACGTCCGCTGAAAACCGGCATTGCCGTTTACGATATCGGGGCGGGCATCACTGCGGTTTACTCAATACTCGCGGCGCATATTCATAAGATGACCACCGGCGAAGGCCAGCATATTGATATTGCGATTACCGAATGCGGCCTGCCCTGGTTTACCTGGGAAGCAGCGGCGTACTTTGCCGAAGGCACTGTGCCGGGCCCCACGGGGTGGCGCCATCGGGTATCGGCACCTTATCAGGCGGTCAAAGCACGCGACGGGTATTTGATGTTGGGCTGCGCCAACCAGCGCACCTGGGAGCGGTTTTGTCGCGACGTATTAAAGCGTGAAGCCTTGATGGAAGACTCGCGCTTTCTCACTAACCACGACCGTGGCCAGCATGTTGATGAGCTTGAAGCGCTGCTGGAAGAACTAATGGCCGAGGCAGGCGTGGATGAGTGGTTAACGCTCTGCGATAGCGCGGGCGTGCCTGCCGGGCCTATCAATAATTTCGCTGACGCCATGGCCGATGAGCACTATCTGGCTCGCGGCATGGTGGAAGAGATGGAGCACCCGGTAATGGGAAAAATGAAAACCATCGGCTTTCCCAGCAAGTTCTCCCTGACGCCTTCGACAATACGTAGCGCGGCGCCGCTGTTTGCGCAGCATACCGATGAAGTGCTTGAAGGATTGGGTTTTGCTAATGACGAACTAAGCCACTTGCGGGCTGAAGGCTGCATCAAATAGGTTTTTTTAAAGCCAATAATTGAATTCATTATCCATTTTTCAGGTTTTAACCGGCAACAATAACAAGAGGTAACCACCATGCTAAAACTCGACTTTCACCCATCCGGCCGTCATTTCCTGCAGATCCCTGGCCCCTCACCGGTGCCAGACCGCATATTGCGTGCGATGAGCCTGCCCACCATTGACCACCGTGGGCCTGAATTTGGCGCCCTGGGGTTGGAACTACTGGCCAAGGTAAAAAAAGTCTTCAAAACAGAGCACCCGGTGATTATTTATCCGGCCTCGGGTACCGGCGCCTGGGAGGCGGCACTCGCTAATACGATGTCGCCGGGCGATCAGGTGCTGATGTTTGAGACCGGCCACTTTGCCACGCTTTGGCAGAAAATGGCGCTGCGTCTTGATCTGAAGCCTGAGTTTATCGGCCTGCCGGGTTATGAGGGCTGGCGCCAGGGCGTTCAGGCCGACATGATCCAAGAACGGCTCAACAACGACCCCGAACACGCCATTAAAGCGGTGTGTGTGGTGCATAACGAAACCTCAACCGGGGTGACCAGCGATATCGCAGCGGTGCGTAAGGCCATTGATGCCACCGGACACCCGGCGCTGTTAATCGTGGACACCATTTCCGGCCTTGCCAGCGCCGACTATCGCCACGATGAGTGGGGTGTGGATGTCACCGTGTCCGGTTCACAAAAGGGGTTGATGCTGCCGCCGGGGATTAGCTTTAACGCACTTTCTCCCAAGGCGATCGAGGTTAGCCGGGAGGCCAAGCTTCCCAGAAGCTTCTGGGCGTGGGATGAGATTCTGGAAGCCAACCAGAAGGGGTATTGGCCATATACGCCCAGCACTAATCTGCTGTATGGCCTCAATGAAGCGCTGGATATGCTGCTGGATGAAGGTATCGACCACGTGCTGGCGCGTCATCAGCGCTGGGCCGCTGGCGTGCGTACGGCGGTCGAGGCCTGGGGGCTGGAAGTGCAGTGTCAGGACCCCGCGATTTACTCCCCTGTGCTCACGGGTGTGGTGATGCCTGAGGGGGTGGATGCCGATGAGATTCGCAAGATTATCTACGAGCGCTTTGATCTATCGCTAGGCATGGGGCTCGGCAAGGCCAAGGGCAAGATGTTCCGCATCGGCCACTTGGGAGATTGTAACGACCTTACCCTGATTGCCACGCTGGGCGGCTGTGAGGCCGGGATGAAGCTTGCAGGCGTCAACTTGCAGGGCAGTGGCGTCACCGCCGCTCTGGACTACTTTGCCAACAATCCGCTTAGCACAGGCACTTCAGAGCGTTAATGATGGGGAGAGTCACATGACATCACTGACGAAACAGCCCCAATTTCGCGATGCCAGAATCAAACCCGTGGGGGAGCTGGCGGCGCGCTTAAGCCGGGAAATGGCAGGCGACGTGTTGTTTGATCAGGAAACGCGGGGGCGCTATGCCACCGATGCCTCGATCTATCAGATCACGCCGGTGGGGGTGGTGATCCCCCGCCACCAGGAGGACCTCAAGATCGCGCTGGATATCGCCCGTGATGCCCGTGTGCCGGTGCTGGCGCGCGGTGCGGGCACCAGCCAGTGCGGCCAGACGGTCGGCGAGGCGCTGGTCATCGACACCACGCGCTGGCTCAACCAGGTCATCGAATTCGATGCTGAAGCGCAGACGGTGGTGGTAGAGCCGGGCATGGTGCTTGATCACCTCAATGCCTGGTTAAAGCCTTACGGGCTCTGGTATCCGGTGGATGTTTCGACCAGCGCCCAATGCACCATTGGCGGCATGGCAGGCAATAATTCCTGCGGGTCGCGCTCGATCTACTACGGCAATATGGTGCATAACGTAGTGGGCATCGATGCCATACTCGCCGATGGCTTTGAAGCACGGTTTAGCTTTGTGGATAGCCTTGCCGAAGGCTCGCGGGAGCAGCAGCTCGCCCGACAGGTCAAGGCGATTGCCGAGCGGGTCAGCCCAGAGATTCGGGAGCATTTTCCTAAAGTGCTGCGCCGTGTCGGGGGCTATAACCTGGATCTGTTCGACTGCCAGAACTCCATACCTTATGACCCCGAGGGCCGGGCGAATTTAGCCCACCTGCTGATTGGCTCGGAAGGCACACTTGGGGTAAGCAAGCGCATCAAGCTGCGGCTTTCTCCGCTACCCAGCCAAAAGGTGCTGGGCGTGGTGAATTTTCCAACGTTCTATCAGGCGATGGATTTAACCCAGCATATCGTCAAGCTCGGCCCCATGGCGGTCGAGCTGGTCGATAGAACCATGATCGAGCTTGCCCTTGAAAACCCGGCGTTTCGCCCGGTGATTGAAAAAGCCCTGATCGGCAAGCCTGAAGCCATTTTGCTGGTGGAGTTTGCAGGTCAAGATCACGCCGAGCAGCTGGCGGCGCTGAGTGAGCTTAACGAGCTGATGGGCGATTTGGGTCTGCCGGGCAGCGTGGTGAATATGCCTGAAGCAAAAGAGCAGAAAGCGCTTTGGGATGTCCGCAAGGCGGGGCTCAATATCATGATGAGTATGAAAGGCGACGGCAAGCCTGTCTCTTTTATTGAAGACTGCGCCGTGCCCCTTGAACATCTTGCCGAATACACCACTAAACTCACTGATGTGTTCAATCGCTACGGCACGGAAGGTACGTGGTATGCGCATGCTGGCGTGGGTACGCTGCATGTGCGGCCCATTCTGGACATGCGCCGTGATGGCGCTGAAAAGATGCGTGAAATTGCCGAACTGGCTTCCTCGCTGGTGCGTGAATATAAAGGCGCTTACTCCGGTGAGCACGGTGACGGCATTTGCCGCGGCGAGTGGGTCGCCTGGCAGTTTGGCAATACGCTAAACAACGCCTTTCGTGAGATCAAGCAACTGTTTGACCCGGATAATCTGTTTAACCCCGGCAAGATCGTCGACACCCCTAAAATGGATGACGAACGCTATTTCCGGTTCCCCAAATCGTATCAGACGATTCCACTAACCCCGGTGTTTGACTGGTCTGCCTGGAACGTAAAGCGCGACCCGTTAACCGGCGAGCAGACGCCGCCCGGCACCGCAGGCGATCCTACCCACGGGCTCGCCATGGCGGTCGAGATGTGCAACAACAACGGCCACTGCCGCAAGTTCGATGCGGGTACCATGTGCCCAAGCTTTCGAGCGACCAAGGATGAGCAGCATTTAACTCGGGGGCGAGCCAATACGCTGCGTCTGGTACTCTCGGGCCAGCTTGGCGATGAGGGGCTGGCCAGCGACGCTGTTAAAGAAGCGCTCGACCTGTGCGTTTCCTGCAAAGGCTGTAAACGTGAATGCCCGACCGGCGTGGATATGGCCAAGTTCAAGATTGAAGCGCGTGCCGCGCGCACCAAAGCAAAAGGGCTGTCACTGCGTGACCGCATGGTCGGTGAAATGCCACGCTATGCGCCGTGGGCGAGCCGCTTTTCTGGGGTGATGAACTATGTGGAGCGCACGCCGTTTCTAGCCAATCGAGTCAAAAAGGCGCTCAATCTTGCCCCGGAACGGGCACTGCCTGCCTTCAAGGGCAACTTCCTGGCAGGCAACCATAACGCGGGCAGTAGCGAAGTCGCTGAGCGTGAGGTGCTGCTGTTTGTCGATACCTTCAATAATTATATGGAAGGAGACAACGCCAAAGCTGCTAAGCGCGTGCTGGAAGCCGCCGAGTATCGGGTGCACCTCAACGTCACCAAAGGCCAGCGGCCGCTGTGCTGCGGGCGTACTTACCTATCATCCGGCCAGTTCGAGAAAGCCAAGGCAGAAGCCAGGCGAACGCTGGATCACTTGATGCCGTTTGTGGATCGCGGCGTGGCGGTCGTGGGGCTTGAGCCATCGTGCCTTTTAAGCATGCGCGATGAATTTCTGCAGTATGGTTTTGGTGAACAAGCCCGAGCACTCGCCGAATCGGCGTATCTATTCGAAGAGTTTCTGGTGACTGCCCATGAGGCCGGACAGCTGCCGCTGGCACTTAAACATTCAGGCTACAAGCAGGCCCTGCTTCATGGCCACTGTCATCAAAAAGCTTTTGATGCGCTACGTCCGGTCGAGCAGGTACTACGCTGGGTGCCGGGGCTTGAGGTTAAAACCATCGAATCTTCCTGCTGCGGTATGGCGGGTAGCTTTGGCTATGAAGCCGAGCATTACGAAGCCTCGCTTAAAATGGCTGAGCTTTCGCTTCTGCCGGCTATCCGCAAGGCTGAAGACGATGCTGTCCTGGTTGCCGATGGCACCAGCTGCCGCCACCAGATTAAGGATGGCAGTGGCCGAGATGCGATTCATGTTGCCTGCCTGCTGGAACAGGCGCTAGCCTAGGCGATGACAATAATCAAAGGAGAGCGGTGTGGCTATTTACCAGTTCGGTGAGCATCAGCCTGATATTCATGACGACGTGTACGTTGCTGAAACCGCAGACGTGATAGGGCAGGTAACCTTAAAAGCGCGCTCCAGCGTCTGGTATCAAGCGGTGTTGCGCGGAGACAGCGATCTTTTGGAAATAGGCGAAGAGAGCAATATTCAGGATAGCGCCGTACTGCATGCCGACCCAGGGTATCCGCTCAAAGTGGGGCGCGGTGTCACGGTTGGCCACCAAGCCATGCTGCATGGTTGTACCGTAGGCGATGGCTGTTTGATCGGTATTCAAGCCGTGGTGCTTAACGGCGCTGTGATCGGTGAAAATAGCCTGGTAGGTGCGGGGGCATTTATTAAAGAGGGCGCTGTATTTCCGCCCAACTCGCTGATTGTGGGCTCACCTGCGCGGGTAGTACGCACGCTTTCTCCTGATGCCATAGAAGGGCTTAAGCTAAACGCGCAAAGCTATGTCATACGCGGCCAGCAGCATGCAACCTCGCTAAAACGCATCGATTAGCACATCAACTATTACATTAGCGATCACATCAACTATCACATCAACGAATACGCGGCTTTTTAACGACTTTCCTTTCGCGTACTTTTCTTTAAAGCACGATACCCCAAGGCAGGCTTGGGGTGTCGTAAATAGTGAAGCTAATCAGATGTTCTACATAAGTGGGTCCGTAACGCCAAGCACATAGAACGCTACCATCGCAATAATACCCGCGAAGACAAGATAGTAGATGGTGGGAATAATGGTTTTACGAATGGTCGTACCTTCACGGCCCAGCAGGCCAACGGTCGCAGAAGCCGCCACAACGTTGTGAATCGCAATCATGTTACCCGCAGCGGCACCGACTGCCTGCAGGGCCACCATCATGGCGGTTGAAACGCCCAGCGTTTGGGCGACGTTAAATTGAAACTCTGCCAGCATCAGGTTAGAAACCGTATTGGAACCTGCAATAAAGGCACCCATGGCGCCCACTGTGGGGGCGAAGAAGGGATAAATGTTGCCCATGCCATGAGCAACTGCCTGCGCCATCATTACCGGCATTGACACCAGATCCGCCCCATTAACCCCTGAATTGATCAAAATACGTACCATGGGTACGGTGAAAATCAATACAAAGCCCGCGCCCAATATCGTTTTGGTTGACTCTGATACCGCCGCGCTTATTTTGCTCGGGTTCATCCTGTGCAGGAAGTAGGTAACGATCACCACCGCCATAATAATCCCACCCGGTAGATAAAGTGGCTGTACACCACCACTAACGCCCGTCTCGCCTAGAATATTGTTCCAGTCCAAGCTGATAGAAGTGAGTGCCACCCGCAGCGGTTCAATGGTTCGTGAAGCTACCAGGAACAGCGCCAGCAATACATAGGGAACCCAACCCATAAAAGTAGACATCGGGGCCTTTCCGGCGACATCTTCAAGCTTGATTTGCAGGTTGCCAATCCACTCATCCGGCCAAGAGGTTGATTCCGGAAAGTCCCAGGTATCTTTGGGAAGCAAAAAGCCTTTACGCGCTGCCGGTACAACAATTGCCAAGCCGACCATGGCACCAATCATGGAGGGAAATTCCGGGCCCAGGAAAACGCCCACCAGCATATAAGGAATCACAAACGAAATGCCGGTGAAAAGGGCAAACGGTACAATCGAAAGCCCCTCTTTCCAGGAGCGGTTGGCGCCGAAGAAACGCACCATCACCAGTACCAAAATCAGCGGCATGCAGATGCCGATGATGCCATGCGTAATAGCCACTTCGCTGGTGATCAGTTGGAAAAATGTGCCCCAAGTGGAGCCATCCGCTTCCAATTGTGCCGTTATGCCCGCGCGGTCCAGCCCGCTGCCCACGCCCACGATAATAGGCGTGCCCACGGCGCCGAACGACACCGGGGTAGATTGGATCATCATGCCCACCACGACAGCGGCAAGTGCCGGGAAGCCCAAGGCAACCATTAGCGGTGCGGCCACGGCAGCGGGAGTGCCGAAGCCAGAAGCGCCTTCAATAAAGCAACCAAACAGCCAGGCAACGATCAGTGCCTGAACGCGACGGTCCGGACTGATGCCTGAAAAACCATTGCGAATAGCGGTAATGCCCCCTGAATGCTTCAAGGTATTGAGCAGCAAAATGGCGCCAAAAATAATCCACAGCAGGCCTGCTGTTTGTATAAGGCCTTGGATAGTCGAGGCGGCCACGCGGCTAAATGACATATCCCAGGCAGTCAGTCCAATGGTGGCTGCGGTGAGGAATACAATCGGCATCGCTATTTTGGCCGGTATTTTAAAACCAACGAGTAAAATACCTGCCAGCAGTAACGGCAAAAAAGCCAGAAGAGCAAGTGTTGTTTCGTTCATGGGAGAGACGCCTTGTTATTTATTGATATCCCGCAATCGTTGTCTATCGTTTTAAGTACTAATGAGAAAGATACGGCTCAGCACAGGAAATAACACTATTGAAACGTTGATCTTGTCAGAAAACGCGTTGTTTAGGGGCAGCATAATGCTGCGGGGTAATCATCAAGTGATTGTTTCATTGTGGTTATTAAGGAGTTTCAAGCATTGTTGGAAGAGAGCGTCATTAGACTAAAAGAGAGTGCAGGGGCTCTCTACTTCTCCAGACAGTGCTTTAAACTCAATGGCGATGAATGCGCCATTTTTGAATTTCCTCTTTTCATTAACGGTAAGGGCAAAAAGATGACACGTACGCTCTATGACCTGTGTGGCCGTGACGAACGACTGCGTTTTTCTCCCTATTGCTGGCGCGTGCGCATGGCGCTGGCTCATAAGGGGCTGGCCTATAACACCATCGCTTGGCGATTTGAGGACAAGCAGGCGCTGGCATTCGCTGACTATGATAAAGTCCCGGTGCTGTGTGATGGGGATCAGGTCATTACCGATAGTTTTAAGATAATGCGCTACCTGGATAAAGCCTATCCCGACGCCCCTGTATTGGGTGAAGGAACGGCATACCAACGCGCGCTGTTTTTTAAATACTATGTCGAGCGCAGCGTAACGCCCTCCCTGTTTCGTAGCGTTGCACTGGATTTATTGGCCGCCATTCATCCCGATGACCGTGATTACTTTCGTAAAACCCGCGAAGCGCGCTTTGGGGCACGCCTGGAAGAAGTGCATAACCCCGAACAGGGCAAGCAGCAGCTTTACCAAGTGCTGGCGCCGGTACGTGAGCAGTTACATGGCAGCCCTTTTCTGGATGGCGAAACACCCAGCGGTATCGATTACTTACTGTTTGGAAGCATGATGTGGACCCACACCGTCTCGCTTGAGCCGTTGACCGAATCCGATGATCCGGTCTCTGAGTGGTTTACGCGTATGCTGGATGCTCATAATGGGATTGCGCGCCAGGCAATCACGATTCGTGATTTAAATTAAAAATCGAATAAACTGCTGATTAAAAAGCGCCTTGAGAGCAGTACGTGGCGTGCAGCGCACGGGAATATAAAAAACCATGTTGCGCTGCACAAAAAGCACTGCTAGGTTTACGTTCAGCAGCGGCAAATGCCAACGCAATAGCAGCGCCTCCACGACTAATGGGCGGCGGCCTGCTAGCTAACTCAAGGAGATGTCGTGATGATGAAGACTGCAGAGAATAACACCCAACAGTTCGAGTCTGCCTTTGTATCACCTATGCGTTCTTACACGCATGCAGCGCTTGATTACTATGAAAAGCTGATGGGTGCTCAACTTGATGCTGCCCGCGCTTACTCAGATATGACCATTTCCCAAGCACGCACTTGGCTGGATGTTAAAGATGCTGATGGTTTTAAGAAAGCCATGGAAAGCCAGCAGCGCGTTGCAAGTGACTTCATGGAGCGGGTGAAAGGGGATTCTGAAAAAGTAACCTCTATCAGCCAGAGCTTTATGCAGGACAGCGCCAAAATGGCCGAAGAAAATGCCCAGAAGGCGAGCAATGCCACGCAGAAAGCGGCTGATAACGTTCAGAAGTCAGCAGAGTCGGCAAAAAAGTAAATCCCTGTTAAGCCATTCACATGGCGATGAAAGCGCTGCGATCCTCTGGACGCAGCGCTTTTTTTATTGCTCATCATTAGCCAAACGTCATGTAATATCGCCCACCCAAGCGAGGCCAAGCGCGATATCATGACGCGATGCAAACGTAAGGAGGCGATAGGAGAGCCACATGAGTGATGCGCAGGCGACCGCGAAGCGGGTTGCTCCAGAAAAAGAGGGCGATGAACGTCACGATGCTATATATCGTGCGGTAAGCGATGCGATTGTTGAACAGCGCCTAAAGCCCGGTGCCAGGCTGCGTGAAGATGCGCTTGCCGACGTGTTTAGCATTAGCCGTACCGGCATACGCAAGATTTTACAGCGTCTTGCGCTGGAGCAATTGGTAACCCTAACGCCCCGCCGCGGTGCCAGTGTTACCCGACCCACCGCCGATGAAGCCAAGGATGTTTTCGATGCCCGGCAGCTTGTCGAGTGCGGATTAATGCCCGATGTGGCAAAGCGAATCGGTGAAAAAGAAGCTGCTGAACTGCGCGAGATGGCCCGCGAGGAGCGTCACGCACTGCGCAGTGGTCAACAGAGCACCGCCATTCGCCTGTCAGCGGATTTTCATGTGCGCCTCGCCCAGCTTTCCGGCAATGCCACGCTTGCCGAATTTGTAGAACGCCTCTGCTCGCGCTCATCGCTTATTCTTGCGGTATACGGCCACCGTGGTCACCTGGGCTGCGAATCCCACGACCATGATGACCTGATCGGCTATCTGGAATCCGGCAACGGTGAGCGCGCCAAAGCCTTTATGAGCCGCCACCTAAAAGCGATTGAAGCCTCGCTCTCCATGGTCGAAGAAGAGGAGAGCGCCCCGGATCTACAGCAGATATTTGGGGACTGAGGCGAGCTTAATCGCTAAAGCCGCGTGTGGAGCTTACATCAAGCTCCAGAACGCTTCGACCAGCGGGTTTTTCAGGTTCTTCTTCAGGGTAAACAAGCCAATATCGTAGGGCGCTAGTTCCGGCGCCACGTCGAGTACTCGAATGCGACCCACCAATGGGCTGTTGTCGAGGACGATTTTAGGCACCACGCCAATGCCAAAGCCCAGGCTCACCATGCTGACAATGGCTTCATTACCGGTGACCTGGGCATAAATACGTGGCGAGATGTCCAGCTTGCGAAACCACTCATCTACACGCGCTCTGGAGACGCCGCTTTCCGATAGAATCATGGGAGTGTTCGCCCATTCTGCCGGTGTGATCGGTGTCCCGGTTGGCGCATTCGGCACTTGCTGTTCCAGCGGGGCAATAAACAGCAACGGCGACGTAGCGATGGGCTTAAAGGCCAGACCCCGCGGTAGATGGGCAGGCTTTGCTGCAATGCTAAGGTCTTCTTTACCATCCAGCACGTGCGCAATGGCGTGTTCCGGGTCGCCTGTGCGCAGCTTGATTTCAATGGCCGGGTAGGCGATACGAAAGCGGCGAAGCAGCTCGTGCAAAAAGCTGTAGCTTGCCGTCACCGAGCCATACAAACTGATTTCACCGCTTAATTGGTCAAGATTGTCGGTTAACTCATGGCGGATCAAATTCCATTGGCTGCTGGCATCGCGGGCATACGTGAGGAATTTTTGCCCTTCCTGAGTCAACACCACGGTCCGGTTGTCGCGGTTAAACAGCGACACGCCCAGTTCGTCTTCCAAGTGGCGGATGTTGCGCGAAAGCGCAGAAATGCTGACGTAGCACTCGTCGCTTGCACGGCCGAAATGCAGCGTTTCGGCCAGCGCGAGAAATTGTTTTAAAAGTTTAAAGTTCATAAGCGCCATGATAATAGCGTTTTGTGAAAATAGGGACGTGTTGTTGCAAATATATCAATTTAAGAAATAGTCGTTTTTGGTTAGATTGGATTCACTTACATAGCGCTGGATCCCGTATTGAGCGGCTGTGTCACTTTTTTCGTGTCGGTGTGTCGTGCATCGATAGCGTGATGATACTTAATCAGGATGTAAACGATGGCTAACTATTTCAATACCTTGCCGCTACGCGAACAGCTGGCTCAGCTTGCAAAATGTCGTTTCATGTACAGCTCAGAATTTGCTGATGGCGTCGACGCGCTGAAAGGCAAAAAAATGGTAGTGATTGGCTGTGGCGCGCAAGGTCTCAACCAGGGCTTGAACCTGCGTGACAGCGGCTTGGACGTTTCCTACGCACTGCGTCCTGAAGCCATTGCGCAAAAGCGTCAGTCCTGGAAAAACGCCTCTGAAAACGGTTTCGTGGTGGGTACCTATGAAGAGCTGATTCCCACGGCAGATATCGTTTTGAACCTGACGCCGGATAAGCAGCACACAGCGGTAGTGAACGCTGTTATGCCGCTTATGAAAGAAGGCGCTTGCCTGTCCTACTCCCACGGTTTCAACATCGTTGAAGAGGGCATGCAGGTTCGTGATGACCTGACCGTCATCATGGTGGCGCCCAAGTGCCCGGGCTCTGAGGTGCGTGCTGAATACGTTCGTGGTTTCGGCGTTCCTACCTTGATCGCTGTGCACGAAGCCAATGATCCTAAAGGCGAAGGGCTTGCGCTGGCGAAAGCCTACGCAGTGGGCACTGGCGGCCATAAAGCGGGCGTGTTGATGTCCTCTTTCATCGCGGAAGTTAAATCCGACCTGATGGGCGAGCAGACGATTCTTTGCGGTATGCTGCAAACCGGTTCTATCCTCTGCTTTGATAAAATGATCGAAGAAGGTATTGAGCCAGGTTACGCCTCCAAGCTGATTCAGTACGGCTGGGAAAACATCACCGAAGCGCTTAAGTACGGCGGCGTGACCAACATGCTGGACCGTCTTTCCAACCCGGCCAAAATCAAGGCCTTTGATCTGGCGGAAGAGCTGAAAGACATCATGCGTCCGCTGTACAACAAGCATCAAGACGACATCATGAGCGGCCACTTCTCCCGCACGATGATGGAAGACTGGGCGAACGATGATGCTAACCTTCTGAAATGGCGTGCAGACACTGCCGAAACCAACTTCGAGAAAACGCCTGCTAGCGACGTTGAAATTTCCGAGCAGGAATTCTTCGACAACGGCATCTTGATGGTCGCCATGGTGAAAGCGGGCGTTGAGCTTGCGTTCGAAACCATGACTGCAGCGGGCATTATCGCCGAGTCTGCCTACTACGAGTCGCTACACGAAACGCCGCTCATCGCGAACACCATCGCGCGCAAGAAATTGTACGAAATGAACGCGACGATCTCTGATACCGCGGAGTACGGTTGCTACCTGTACAACCACGCCTGTGTGCCGCTGTTGGCAGACTTCATGAAGGGCATTAAATCCGATGTCATCGGTAAAGGCCTTGATCTGGACGACAACGGTGTCGATAACGCACGTTTGATTGACGTCAACGATGCGCTTCGCGCTCATCCGGTGGAAGCTGTTGGCGCCGTGCTGCGTGGCCACATGGCCGATATGAAGAAGATCGTTTAACCCACGGGTTAACCGTTAGGTAGTCAATTGAAAGCCGAGATATCCACCACGATATGCTCGGCTTTTTTATCTCTAGATAAAGACTTTCCGAACCCTGATTTTTTTACCAATGTAAGGAACACGTTCATGGAGCCTTCAACCCGCTTGGCGAGCATTCAGCTAAACAATGCGACGATCAGTTTTGATGATCGCTTCACCCTAAGCGAGATTGACTGGACCATCGAACCTCACCAGCATTGGGTCATCACCGGCGCTAACGGTTCCGGTAAGTCGGCCCTGGCGGCGGCACTGGCTGGCGTTGGCAAGATTGAAGCGGGCACTGTTCAAGGGCTTCCCGAGCGCGTCGGGCTGGTCTCTTTTGAAGTGCAGGCCGAGCTTATCGCCGAAGAGCTGAAAAAAGACGATGCCGACATCATGGATGTCGTGTCGCTCGGCACGCCGGTCAGTGAAATGATTTTCGAGCACTGCGAGGATGCCGAACTGGCTTACGAGCTGGTCGAAAAGTTCGGCCTAACAACACTCCTCGATCGCGCCTTTCGCAAACTCTCCACGGGTGAAACCCGCAAAGTTATGCTGATCCGAGCGCTGGCTAACAAGCCCGATCTGCTCATTCTAGATGAGCCGTTCGATGGCCTGGACGTCGACACGCTCGCCATGCTGCAAGCCCATCTTGCCTCTATTATCGAAAGCGTCCCCATGGTGATGGTGCTCAATCGCTTCGACGAAATGCCGGACTTCATCACTCACGTGGCTTACCTGGATAAGGACCGGCCAGACCCGGCGCAAGAGAATAAAAAGCAAGGCAATAGAGCGCGTAGGGAAGGTGGGCGACTGGCGTTCACAGTAGACCGCCAGGATGAGGCCGCCTTCAACGAGCTTTACCAACTGCTGCATTTGAAAACGACTGACCTAAGCGTGCCCGAGGCCGACCCTGCCCATCAGTTGCCCGCGCTCGACCCCAACCAGCCGTTAGTGAAGCTTAAGCAAGCGACGATTAAATACGGCGATACCGTCATTGTGGACTCGCTCGACTGGACGATCGAACGCGGGCAACACTGGCAACTGAGTGGTCCTAACGGCAGCGGTAAAACCTGCGTATTGTCCTTGATCACGGGAGACCACCCGCAATGCTATACCAACGATATTTTCGTGTTTGGCTTCCAGCGCGGTAACGGCGAAAGTATCTGGCAGATCAAGCAGTTTATTGGCTATGTCTCCACGGCCCTGCAATGGGAGTATCGTGTCAGCACTAGCTGCAGGAACGTCATCATCTCGGGCTTTTTTGATAGTATCGGCGTTTACACAAAATCTACCGATAATCAGCAAAAGATTGCCGACCAATGGCTTGATTTATTGGGTATGAAAACGCGTGCCGATCAGCCGTTCAATAAGCTTTCCTACGGCGACCAGCGGTTGCTACTGATTGCCCGTGCCATGGTGAAGCACCCACCGCTTCTGATACTCGACGAGCCCTGCCTGGGTCTTGACGACATGAACCGCCAGCTCGTTCTCGCGCTCATCGAGAAAATCTGTGAAGGCAAGGAAACCACGGTGCTGTACGTCAATCACCACACGGAAGACAGGATAAAGGAAATAGACAACCATTTAACGCTTGATAAAAACCATTAGGCGCCGACGTTTTCGTAGCCGCTTTCACCCTAAAAAGCGCCATCGGCACGAAGCTAATGGCGCTTTCAAGTTGCCTAAACTGTCAGTTTTAAATCATCAGTTTTTAAATCACCAGTTCCTGAAGTATCCGTTAAAACTCACTCATCTCAACTTGCCTTCTGCTGGGTAAAGGTGGGTGCTGCCTTAAACTGTCGCATCAAGCCAAAGTAGAACGCGCCTCCTAATCCTGCACCAATGAGCCAACCGTAGCCGCCCAAGCTTGAAAGGGCGGGGACTAACACCGTAGAGAGTGAGAAAAGCGCTGCACCACCGAACGCAATCAGCGCACGCGTATTCCAGCCGTTGGTGTAGTAGTAGGTGCTGCCTGGTTTCGATGAGAACAGCGCCTGAATATCCAGCTGTTGGCGTTTAATCAGGTAATAGTCCACCACGATAATGCCGTAGAACGGGGCGACGATGGCGCCTAGCGCATTTACGAAACCGGGAATGCCGATCTGGCTGATAAACGATATCCAGAAGGCGCCGACAAAGAAGGCGATAACGGCGGTAATCAAGCCACCCACCTTAAAGCTGATTTTGCTGGGAAAGAGGTTGGCCAGGTCATAAGCGGGCGGAATAAAGTTGGCGACCAGGTTAATGCCCACGGTAGCGGCAAAGAAGGTGAGGGCGGCGATGATGGTCAGCGGTAATGAATCAACGCGCTCAACAATGTCGGCGGGGTTGGTGAGCGCCTCGCCAAACAGTACCAGCGTACCGGCAGTAATAATAAGCGCGATAAACGAGAAAAACGCCACGTTAAGCGGTAACCCAAGCAGGTTGCCCAGCTTCATTTGCCGCTCAGTTTTTACAAAGCGGGTAAAGTCGCCAAAGTTGATCACCACGGCCGCAAAGTAGGCCACCATGGTGCCTACAATGGCAAGAAACGCGCCTACGGCGCCCATGTTTTGCTCACCGCTTCCGCTAAAGATGGTTCCAATGGCGGGCAGCAACTCGTCTCCTGCCTGGTACCAGACAATCCCCATCAGCACGACCATAACCACGTACACCAGCGGGCCTGCCAGGTTTAAAAAGTGCTTAATCCGTTCGATGCCTTGCCAGAAGATCGCGATTTGAAAAAGCCACACGATGACAAAAGACACCCATGCGACGCCAGAAAGCCCAAGGAAGGTCATGCCACTGCCCGCACCAATAAAGGCGGTAATCAGCAGGGCGACTGCCGTTGATGCGAAATAGGTCTGCACGCCGTACCAAAAGATACCCACAATCGCGCGTAGCATGGCAGGCAGGTTGGCACCGCGCACACCCATGCTGGCGCGCACCATCACTGGGAAAGGGATGCCGTATTTAACGCTTGGTTTACCCGTGAGGTTCACCAAGTACATCACAATAACACCGGCTAGGATAATCGCTGCCATCACTGCCCAGCCGTTCAAGCCATAGGTGAGGAACAGCGATGCCGCGAGGGTATAACCAAACAGGCTTTGGATATCGTTGGACCACACGTTAAAGATTTCAAATGCACCCCAGGTACGTGCCTGGGGCTTTAAGGGGGCCAAGTCTTCATTATAAAGCGAGGGATCGAACTGCTTGATATCAAGATCGCTGTTAGGCGGTTGCTCATGCATGGCAGGCTCTCTCTGCATTAATCGTCAGCACGGCTACACGTGTGCAGCCGCCGGTTGGGAAGGGTTAGCGTGTAAAACGCTGGCAGGCGGGCCAGTGTTTCATCAGTAGGTAATAGGTAAGGCCGGCGGGAATTAAGCTGGCGTACCAGGAGACCGCAGAGAAAGAGAGAGCTGCCAGGATGCCCACCGCGGTCGCAACGAGAGCCGCTTTATTGACGCCTTGATAAGGGCCGGTGGGATCGTAGAGCTTGCTGATATCCAGCGTGCGGCGGCGGATGATGTAGTAATCCACCACCAGGATGGCAAAGATAGGGCCAAGAAAGGCCGAGTAGGTTTGGACAAACAGCTGTAAACCGGCGGCCGAGCCAGGTTGAACCAGCTTCCAGGGGAAGGTGGCAAACGCTAATAGGCCGACAATGACGGTCGCGACCGGGAACTTGATCTTGAAGATGTCCATTAGTACATAGGTAGGCGGCACCACGTTGTTCAGTACATTGGTCGTGACCTGGGCAAAGGCGATAAACAGCAGAGTGGTCATTAGTAGCGGCGTGTTATCCACTGCATTGGCAAACACCTGAATGGGGTCTGCGGTGCCTGTGGCTTCCGACACCATGTAGCCGATCAGGCCCATAAACAGCGTGCAGGGTAGAATTGACATGGCGTAAATGGTGGTAAGCAGGCTCTGGGCCGTGCCTTTTTTATGTTCACGTGAGTAGTCGCTGACGTTAAGCATCATGGTGCTGTAGATGCCTAAAAAGAGCATGGTGGCGCCCCAGAATGGCATACCCCAAGAGCCTTCCATGGTGAACAGGCTGGCGGATAATTCATCGCCATAGCGCTGCACCGTGGCGTAAAACATGTACATCAGCGATGCCAAAATAAACGCGCTGCCGATATTTTCCAGCCACTTGATGCCTTGAAAGCCCATCACCGAAAGGCCGATTTGCAGGAATTGGAAGGTAATAAAGTAAAACACCAGGTTATCAAAGCCGAATAGGGTCGCTGACACCATGTTGAGTGCCCCTGCGCCAATCCAGCTTTGAAAGCCGTACCACACCACGGCAGGCAACGCGCGAACCAGACCGGGAATACGCGTACCGGTAAACCCAAATGCACTGCGCGCCTGCACCATAAACGGAATGCCGTATTTGTAGCCCGCCGCACCGTTAATCGCCAGCGCAATGCCGATGACAAAGCACCCGATGGCGATGGCAAGCGTTGCCTGTAGCAGGTTTAACGTACCTACAACGCTTGAGCCCATGGCAAAGGTACCGATGGAAACGCAGCCACCAAACCAGGCCAGAAAGTAGGAGCCTCGCCCCATAATTCGGGTACCCTGGGGGGCCAAGCTTTCCTCCCCGAGGGCTTTGGTGCGCGCTGTAGAAGAGTCTTCTGACGCAAGAGCAGCATTTGAAATGCTCATGATGTCGTCCTCGCAAGATTATGAGTATTGTTGGTTTCTCAGGTTTTAGCCTGAAAGATGCTTGCGGCATGGCGTACTACTGGACGTTCTGGTTCTTTTACGAATGCACTGCTTAACGAATTTCTGACCTTCTGATGTCCGTGCTATTTAAGCGGCAATTGAAGGTTTGATAGGGCTGCAAACTTACCGGTAAAAGGCTTGGGTCGTGGGTAAGCAAGGTCGCCATGTTTGCTGGTATGCAGTCCCAAGCCGACCAGGGATTCTGCAAGCTTCAAGGCTGCGCTTACACCTTCAACGACGGGTATGCCCACTTCGCGGCTAATCTGTTGGGTGAGGTTCGCCATGCCGCCACAGCCCAGCACAATGGCGCCGATATCATCTTCATCCCTAGCACGGCAGCACTCCTCGACAATTCGGGTAAACGCCGCATCGGGGTGGTGCTCAAGGTCTAGTACCGGAATTTCAGCGGCGCGAATGCGTCGGCAGTGGTGGCGAAAGCCGTACTGCTCAAGCAGGTGCTCGGCAATAATGCCGGTACGCCCCAGGGTGGTAACAATGGAGAAGCGCGTGCTGATTAGCGTGGCTAAATGGAAGGCTGCCTCTGCAATGCCAATCACCGGGGCACGGGTTAACTCACGCGCGGCAAGCAGACCAGGGTCGCCAAAGCAGGCCACAATATAGGCATCAATACCGCCTTGTTGCTCACCTTTAAGCACCTCTTCGGCCACGCCTACCGCGCTTACAACTTCATCAAAATGGCTTTCAATGGAAACCGGACCTGATTCAGGTTGAGACGCGCTTATGTGGGTCCCCGGAGAGGCGTAAAGCTCAGCAGCCTGCCCAATGGCTTGGGTCATGGATGCCGTCGTATTGGGGTTAATAATATGTATGTGCACAGCACGCGATCCTATAGGTAAACAATTCGAGGTATTTTGTATACAAAAATAGGGGGCTTTATCGCCAAGAGCAAGGTCTTTACTCTCATTAAAAAGGCTAATAGATTCGAATACGCACTCAGGCTTAGAGTTTTTTAAGTTACAAGAGGTGTGATGTGTTGGTCAGTCATTCCTGGGCATATTGCCGTGGACTATTAATGTGTTTATTTTGTATACAAGACTGATCAATTAATTAAATTTATACGCTTGGTGATAACCGAAGGGCCCGCTGATGACGCTAACCACTGACCTCTGCTATCCGCGTGACTTAAAGGGCTATGGGCGCACACCGCCGCATGCCAACTGGCCAGGCAAGGCCAAAATCGCCGTGCAGTTCGTCCTCAACTATGAAGAGGGTGGGGAGAACTGCGTGCTGCACGGAGATAATGGCTCTGAGCAGTTTTTATCCGAGATTATCGGCGCGGCCAGTTACGCCGACCGCCACTTGAGCATGGAGTCGATATACGAGTACGGCTCTCGGGCAGGCGTGTGGCGGATCCTTCGCGAATTTGAGCGGCGGGGGCTGCCTTTAACGGTATTCGGTGTGGCGATGGCGCTAGAGCGAAACCCTGATGTCGCCCAGGCATTCAAAGAGTTGGGGCATGAGGTCGCGTGCCACGGCTACCGCTGGATTCACTACCAGGAAGTAGCCGAACACATTGAGCGTGAACACCTGCAAAAAGCCGTGGAGATATTTCAGCGCTTATACGGAGAGAAGCCAACGGGGTGGTACACCGGGCGCGATAGCCCCAATACCCGTAAGCTGATTCTGGATGAAGGCGGTTTTCTTTACGATAGTGACTATTACGGCGACGATCTGCCCTTCTGGACGACCGTTACCGACAGCCAAGGGAGTGATCACTCTCATCTGATTGTGCCCTATACGCTGGACACCAACGATATGCGCTTTGCTGCGCCGCAGGGCTTCAATACGGCGGATCACTTCTTTACTTACCTACGCGATGCCTTTGATGTGCTGTATGAAGAGGGTGAAGAAGCGCCCAAGATGCTCTCTATCGGTATGCACTGCCGCTTGTTGGGGCGCCCGGGACGTTTCCGCGCCCTACAGCGCTTTTTGGACTATATAGAGACCCATGATCGCGTATGGGTCGCCCGACGCGTCGATATCGCCCGTCACTGGGCGAAACACCATCCGCCCGTTACCTCATAAAAGGTCATTCAATGAGCAACCCAGTTTATTATGCCCCTCAAGGCGGGCATCCACCGCAAACCCAAATAACGGCGGATCGGGCCGTTTTTACCGAAGCTTACGCGCTAATCCCGAAAGGCGTCATGCGCGATATCGTCACCAGCAACCTGCCGTTTTGGCAGGGCACCCGTGCTTGGGTGCTGGCGCGGCCGCTCTCCGGCTTCGCCGAGACCTTCTCTCAGTACATTATGGAAGTGCAGCCCGGCGGCGGAAGCGACAAGCCCGAGCCTGAGGAGGGTGCCGAAGGTGTGCTGTTCGTGGTCGAAGGCGAGCTGTCGCTGAGTCTGGACGGCGTGCGCCATGCCTTGGCGCCGGGCGGCTATGCGTTTATTCCGCCGGGCGTGGAGTGGCGAGTGCGCAATGAATCCCGCGAGCCCGTTCGCTTTCACTGGATTCGCAAGGCCTTTGAGTACGTGGATGGCCTTGATGTACCGGAAGCCTTCGTCACCAACGAGCAGGCGATCACGCCCAGTGAGATGCCTGGCACGGAAGGGCGCTGGTCGACCACTCATTTCGTCGACCCTAACGATGTGCGCCACGACATGCACGTCACCATCGTCAACTTCCAGCCCGGCGGCGTGATTCCGTTTGATGAAACCCACGTCATGGAGCATGGCCTTTACGTGCTGGAAGGCAAGGCGGTGTATCACCTGAACCAGCAGTGGGTGGAAGTGGAAGCGGGGGATTTCATGTGGTTGCGCGCTTTCTGCCCTCAGGCTTGCTATGCCGGCGGTCCGGGGCCGTTTCGCTACCTGCTTTACAAGGACGTCAATCGCCACGCAAAGCTCAAGCTCTTTCGCTGAAGTAAAGGAGAAAGCCATGAGGAGGCCAGCATGCTGACACTCACCGCCGAGCCGTTGACGAGTGAGGCCTTCGCGCCTTTTGGCGAGGTCATCGACGCGCGCGAGTCACCCTCGTTTGCCATTAACGCCGGGCGTACCCAGCGCCATCACGACCTGGCGAAGGTGCAGACCCTAGGTGAAAACGCCCACACGCTGATCAATCTGTTTGTGAGTCAGCCCGTTTCCTTACCGCTTGAATTAACCTTTTTAGAGCGCCACCCTCTGGGCAGCCAGGCATTTATGCCGCTGCATCAGGAGCGTTTTATTGTGGTGGTCGCACCGCTAGGCGAGACGATTGATCCAAAGGCAGTGCGTGCGTTTGTTACCGACGGCCGCCAGGGAGTTAACTACCGAGCGGGCACTTGGCATGCAATACAGTCGGTGCTTGAGCGTGAAGGCGAGTTTTTAGTGGTGGATCGCGGTGGCGAAGGTAATAACTGCGAAGAGTGTTCGCTCGAAATTACGGTCGATTTACGCGAATAACTTGTGCACACGCCTTACGGTTGTCATCCTGGTGGTCTTATACTGATACGCTAATGACAAACCCCGTGATTGTTTAGGAAAACTATGAACGCACAGACACATATCCCGCTTCGCCGTACCAAAATTGTTGCCACCCTGGGACCCGCCAGTGACCGTGAGGGTGTTTTGGAGGCAATGCTGAAAGCGGGGGTAGATGTCGTACGTTTGAACTTCTCCCACGGTACGCCCGATGATCATCGTCAGCGTCTTTTACGGGTGCGCGAAATTGCTGCCAAGCTGGGGCGCAGCGTGGCAGCACTGGGGGATCTCCAGGGCCCCAAAATTCGCATTGCCCGCTTTAAAGAGGGCATGGTCGCCCTGAAAGAGGGGCAGCCGTTTGTGCTGGATATGGCGATGGACAGTGATGCAGGCGACGTTCATCAAGTGGGCTGCGACTACAAAACCCTTGCTCAGGATGTGGGCGCTGGCGACCGCCTGCTGCTGGATGATGGCCGTGTGGTGTTGGACGTTACCCGTGTAGAAGGCCAGCAGGTTCATACCCAAGTGGTAGTAGGGGGCAAACTCTCCAACCACAAGGGTATTAACAAGCAGGGCGGTGGGCTTTCTGCCCCGGCGCTAACGGATAAAGATAAACAGGATTTAAAAACCGCCGTTGAGATTGGCGTCGATTACCTGGCGATTTCTTTCCCGCGCCATGCCGAAGATATGCTTGAAGCGCGTCGGCTGTTGGGCGAAGAGGGTAAAGAGATTGGCTTGGTGGCCAAGGTTGAACGTGCCGAGGCCGTTGCCGATGAGGCAACGCTTGACGGCATTATTGAAGCCTCTGAAGCGGTCATGGTGGCACGCGGTGATCTGGGCGTAGAGATTGGTGACGCCAAACTGGTGGGCGTGCAAAAGCGCATGATCAAGCGCGCCCGCTCGCTCAACCGTGCGGTGATTACCGCCACCCAAATGATGGAAAGCATGATCTCGGCGCCGCTGCCTACCCGCGCTGAAGTGTTTGATGTGGCCAATGCCGTGCTGGATAGCAGTGATGCCGTGATGCTTTCAGCGGAAACTGCCGCAGGCGACTATCCGGTGGAAACCGTGGAAGCCATGGCGCGTGTCTGTTTGGGCGCTGAGCGTGAAAAGGTGGCCCAAGAGTCGGGCCACCGGATTCATGAAGGCTTTACTCGCCCCGATGAAACTATCGCCCTTTCAGCGATGTATGCCGCCAACCATATGACCGGTGTGGCTGCGATTGCCTGCATGACCGCCTCCGGTTATACACCCTTGATTGCCTCGCGTATTCGTTCTGGTTTGCCGATTGTCGGCCTTGCCCATAACCCCATCGCGCAGCGGCGTATGGCGCTTTATCGTGGCGTCGTGTCGCTCCCGTTTGATACGTCAGAAATGAGCGCGACCGAGCTTAATCGCCGTGCGCTGGAACTGCTGGTACAGCATAAGCTTGCTGAGCCGGGGGATCATGTCATCCTGACGCGGGGCGATCACATGAATGCCCATGGCGGTACCAATACGATGAAAGTCATGACGATTGATCAGCCTGCTGACTAAAGGACCTGCCTCCATGAACCCGACTCGTCGTCTTATGCTAAAAGCTGCATTAGGTTTGCCTTTAGTCGCGCTGCTTCCCGGTACGGTTTGGGGCGCGCTCGCTTGGGCTGAGGGTGCTGACCCAGAGAGCGATTTACTGTCCCTGGCTATTCATAGTGACGGAGGCCCGCACCGGCTGGAAGTGGAAGTGGCCAAAAGCGCGGCGCAGCGTCAGCGAGGGTTGATGGAGCGTGAATCGCTGCCTGAAAACCGCGGCATGCTGTTTCGTTTTGAGAGCGAGCAGCCTGCTGGCAACACTTTTTGGATGTACCGCACGCGCATTGTGCTGGATATCGCGTTTATCGATCAGGAGGGGCGTATCGTAGCGATTAACACCATGCCTCCCTGTGAGGCCAGTGTTCCGACCAATTGTCCCTCCTATCCGGCAGGTGCCGCCTTTTGGGCAGCCCTTGAAGTCAATGGCGGCTACTTCGCCGAACGCGGTATTAAAGTGGGCGACTGTATTTCGATTCCGGATCAAGCCGGCTTCTGCAAGCCCATCGATCAATAGGCATCTGCAAAGTGTCGGTCGGTGCTTGCATCGCCATAAGAAACGGTAAAAAGGAACCACATCACGCTTAAGGCGTGGGTGGTTCTTGCCGTTGCCGGAGTGCAGGTAGCGAGTACCCAGGGAGCCTTCGTGCGGGCTTTGGCGCCCAGGGTTTTAGTGGTTGTATTTTGGCTACCCCCGTCTATTGAGCTATACCTTATTAAGCAGCCAGCCTCCAGGCGGCCCAAGCAGGTTTTCGGGAAGTTTGATTGCTTATCTCATACCCCCTATGCAAAAGAGGCATAGCAATTAACGGTGACTAAACGTTACGTAGCGTTAGAGTCGTGTTTCAATAGGCGCCGCACGTATACTTGAAGCCACGCATTGGCTTCGCTAATTAGCGTTTTTTTCGCTAAAGTAGTTAAGGTCGGCACTACAGGATGTCGAACTGTAACAGTTTGTCTTGAAAACGTTTTGGAAGAAAAATCACCCGAGGGAACAGATCATCGGTGGTTCCAAAACGCATAACGCTCACAACATCAAGATAGAGGTGTATCCATGAATCGCCATGTGTTTTCTACCGCCACTTTTTCTGGCGCGTTGATCGCAGCAGCTACGTTTGCTGCCCCCGCTGTTGCTCAAGAGCGCTATATTACAATCGGCACAGGCGGCCAGACCGGTGTTTACTACGTCGTAGGCCAATCGGTCTGCCGCATGGTTAACCGTGGCAGCGAAGAGCACAGCATTCGCTGTAATGCGCCTTCTACAGGCGGCTCTGTTGCCAACGTGAATGGCATGAAAAGCGGTGAGTTGGATCTGGGCGTTGTCCAGTCTGACGTTCAATATCGTGCTTACAACGGCGAAGCCAACTTTGAAGAAGAAGGCCCTTGGGAGGACATGCGTGCGGTATTCACCATGCATGGTGAACCTCTTACTGTTGTCGCGCGTGCGGATGCGGGTATCGACAATATCAGCGATTTCCCAGGCAAGCGCGTTAACATTGGTAACCCAGGCTCTGGCCAGCGCAACACCATGGATGTCGTCATGGAAGCGTTTGGTTGGGACGAAGATACGTTCGCGCTGGCATCTCAGTTGGATGCGGCGGAACAGGCTTCAGCTCTGTCTGATAACAACATCGATGCGATGGTCTATGTTGTAGGCCACCCGAATGGCTCTATCCAGGAAGCCACCACCACGATTGATGCGAACCTGGTATCGGTCACTGGTGATGAAATCGATGCGCTGATCGAAGAGTATCCTTACTACACGCGTTCTGTGATCCCTGGTGGACTGTACCGTGGTAACGACGAAGACGTTGAAACCTTCGGTGTAGCAGCCACTTTCGTTTCATCTGCTGACGTGGATGAAGAGGTGATTTACGAAACAGTTAAAGCGGTATTTGATAACTTTGATCGTTTCAAGCGCCTGCACCCGGCGTTTGAAAATCTTAACGAAGAAGACATGATTTCTGACGGTCTAACAGCACCGCTGCACGATGGCGCTGCACGTTACTACCGCGAGCGTGGCTGGATCGAATAAGACCCAAGTGTGACGCTATTAGCCAGGATCAATAGCGATTGCTTTTGAAGTTCAAGCGCGGGCACCTCGGGTGTCCGCGCTTCTTGTTGAAAGCGCTGATTGTCAGCGCTGACCATTAGGCAGGGCAAGCGTATGCGTGATGACAAACAACCCTCTAACGCCACTGAGAGCGACCTGGAGGATATGGTCGCCGCCAGTGACACAGGGGCAAGGAAGCCTCACGGCGTACCCGGTAAGTTGCTGGTAAGCATGGCAGCAGCGTGGTCGCTGTTCCAGCTATGGATTGCATCTCCACTCCCTTATATGGTCGGCTTCGGTGTTTTTAGTGCTACCGAAGCACGCTCTATTCACTTGGCATTTGCGCTGTTTTTGGCCTATATGGCCTATCCCGCGTTAAAGCGCTCACCGCGCGACCGTATTCCGCTACAGGACTGGATGTTTGCAGCGGTGGCGGCCTTTTGCGGTGGGTATCTGTTTCTTTTCTATTCAGAGTTGGCGCAGCGTCCCGGGCGCCCTATCACGCAGGACATCGTGGTGGGTATCGTCGGCATTATCATGCTGCTGGAAGCTACTCGGCGTGCGCTTGGCCCACCCCTGATGGTGGTTGCCGCGATATTTATTGGGTACTCCCTGTTTGGCCCGTACATGCCGGGCATTCTTGCCCACCGGGGCGTAAGCCTGGGAGGGTTGATCAACCACCAGTGGTTAGGTACCCAGGGTGTCTTTGGTATCGCGCTAGGCGTATCTACCAGCTTTGTCTTTCTGTTTGTGTTGTTTGGTGCGTTGCTCGATAAAGCTGGTGCCGGTAACTATTTTATAAAAGTCGCGTTCTCGATGTTAGGCCATCTTAAAGGCGGCCCTGCAAAAGCGGCCGTTGTGGCATCTGGCATGACCGGGCTAATCTCCGGCTCGTCCATTGCCAATACGGTAACAACGGGTACCTTCACTATTCCCATGATGAAACGGGTGGGATTTAGCGCTGAGAAAGCCGGTGCAATTGAAGTCTCCTCATCGGTGAATGGGCAAATCATGCCGCCGGTAATGGGCGCGGCTGCGTTTTTGATGGTTGAGTATGTAGGCATCTCGTACGTGGACGTTATTAAACATGCCTTCCTGCCTGCGATTATTTCCTATATTGCGTTGATTTATATCGTTCACCTGGAAGCCCTTAAAGCCAATATGCAAGGGCTGCCTTCCAACAACCCTGCCCGTCCCTTGCTCAACAAAATCATTGGTTTTTTAACCGGCCTGCTGCTGTTAATGGGGCTGTCGGTGGTGGTCTATTACGGCCTTGGATGGCTCAAACCCTTGCTGGGTGAGGCGACGCCGTGGGTCATTGCAATCGGCCTGGCCGTTATTTATGTAGGACTTTTGAAAATCGGGTCTCGCTATCCTGAGCTGGAAATGGACGACCCTAACGCCAAGGTTATTAAACTGCCGCAAACACGGCCCACCGTTATGGTCGGTTTGCATTATATTTTGCCGGTTGTTGTGCTGGTTTGGTGCTTGATGGTCGAGCGGCTCTCGCCTGGGCTTTCCGCCTTTTGGGCCACGGTGTTCATGATCTTTATTATGGTGACGCAGCGTCCGATTATTGCCACCTTTCGTGGGCGCAGCAAAATGGCAGCCGATATCAAAGAGGGCTTTTTGGACCTGTGGGACGGCCTGGTGACCGGCGCGCGTAACATGATCGGTATCGGTATCGCGACGGCCACCGCGGGTATCGTGGTGGGCGCGGTGTCGCAAACCGGTGTGGGCCTGGTGCTTGCAGATGTGGTTGAAATCCTGTCAGGCGGTAACCTGATGATGATTTTGTTTTTAACCGCCTTGTTGAGCTTGATTTTAGGCATGGGCTTGCCCACGACCGCTAACTATATTGTGGTTTCGGCCTTAATGGCGCCGGTGATTGTGATGCTGGGCCAGCAAAATGGCCTGATTGTGCCGCTGATCGCTGTACACCTGTTCGTGTTCTATTTCGGCATTATGGCGGACGTGACGCCGCCCGTGGGGCTGGCCTCTTTTGCGGCAGCCGCCGTGTCGGGAGGGGACCCGATTCGTACAGGCTTCCAGGCGTTCTACTACAGTCTGCGTACGGCAGCGCTTCCGTTTCTGTTTATCTTTAATACGGACCTGCTGCTCATTGATGTTACTCCGATGCAGGGCGTGGTGGTGTTTGTTGTGGCCACCGTTGCGATGCTGATTTTCGCAGCGGGCACGCAAGGTTACATGCTAACGCGCAATCGTTGGTATGAGTCGCTGCTGCTGCTGTTGGTCGCTTTCACGCTCTTCCGCCCAGGCTTCTGGATGGACAAGATACATGACCCGTATGAGTCGGTGCCGCCTGCCCAGTTTGCTGATGCCCTTGAGCGTGTCGAGGATGGCAGTAATCTGCGAGTGCAAATCGCCGGCGAAGATGACTTTGGTTCACCAATGACGACCTACGTACTGGTCCCGGTACCTCGTGGTGATACGGGCCAGGAACGCCTGGAAAACCTCGGTATGGAGCTGTATGTAGACGGTGATCAAACGCTTGTCGACTTCGTCGCCTTCGGTAGTCAGGCCGCAGACCTGGGCTTTGACTTCGACCAGGAGATTATCGAAGTACTGGCCCCTGTAAACCGCTGGACGAAAGAGTGGATGTGGCTACCGGCGTTGGCAATATTTGGTTTTGTTGTGCTCATGCAGCGTCGTCGGCGTAGTAAAAAGTCTGATCATGATGGCGCGGCAGTGGCCTAGGGAGGTTGTCATGTACCAAAAAATATTACTGCCCGTGGACTTGAATGAAGAGGGTTCCTGGAAGAAAGCGTTGCCCACGGCGGTAACGCTTTGCCAGACCTTCGGTGCGTCGTTGCACATTGTCACTGTGCTGCCAGAACTCAAAATGCCGATGGTAGGGGCTTACTTCCCCAAGAATTTTTCTGCAAAAGCGCATGAGGCCATGAAAGAGGCGCAGCATACGTTTATTCAGGACAATATTCCGCAGGATGTTAAAACCCAAAGCATTATTGTTGATGGCTCCCCTTGGGAGGCCATTATTAAGGTGGGTAAAAAGCTGGACGTTGACCTGATCGTGATGGCTTCTCATACTCGGCATAAGTTTGTCGACTATGTACTGGGCCCGAATGCTGAGCATGTTGTTCATCATTCAAAGGTGTCCGTCATGATCGTTCGCTAGCCGCTTTTTAAAAGGTGTCAGGCACTATGAAAACTCCAGCTCATATGAGCTGGAGTTTTTTTTAACCCCACGATAACAACTAGTAAAATAATAGTCTTTAAGTGGTTATTTAGGTGTATCTAACTGTAATTAATATATAAAATCGCTTTTTTTCCTGACCTGGGCAAGCAGATCGCGATACTCTACTGGTGTCTGTATCGAAAGTTGAATAGAAAACTATAGAGCAAAGTTATATGAGGATGTCATCGTGAGAACATTATTACTGGGGTGGGTTCTGCTGGCGCTAGGGTCTCCCTTGGCTGGATTTGCCGATGTGTCCACCCCCTTGGAAGCACCAGACGGTGCCGTTTTGCTGGAAGTAAGGGGCAATATTGCAAATGTGAATACCGAGGTGGGTGCCGACTTTGATATTGACATGTTAGAGGGTCTGCCACAGCACGCGTTTGAAACGAGCACGCCTTGGACAAGTGGCGTCAGCCAATATTCAGGCCCGTTGTTACGTGATGTGCTTGAGCTCGTAGGTGCCAAGAGTGATGCGATAGAGGTAGCGGCCCTTAACGGCTATGTGGCTGAAATACCGATCAAGGATTTTTATGATTACGACGTCATTCTGGCGCTTAAACGAAATAACCAGCTCATCCCTATTCGTGAGTTCGGGCCTCTTTGGGTGCTTTATCCGTTTGATCAGGACGAGACGCTGTTAAGTGAAAGAGTGCGCTTTAGAGCTGTTTGGCAGGTTAGGCGTATAGATGTTCTTTAACCGAGCCAAGGTGAGCTCGCCCCGCCTGCTGCGTTACCCTCGTCGCCTTAAACTGGTGGCCATTATTACCGTGTTGCTGTTTGCATCAGCATTAGTAGTCGCTGCTCTGGCCTCTTGGCGGCAGGACAATCTCACACAGAGTTTGCGCGAAGATACCTCCTGGGTAGCCTATAAACTCGATCGTGACGCAGTACAGCTGCTTAATCACTTGCTTTCAGAATCCCGTGCAGAGATGACCCTGGCGGCTCAAAACGAGCTGAATATGCGCTTTGAGCTTTTGTATAGCCGCCTTATGTTGCTTCAAGAAGGGGAAGTTAACTCGCTGATTACTGACATTGAAGGGGCGGGGCAGTTGCTAACGCAAATAGGCCAGCAGATGGAACCGCTGGACCTCTTGTTTGCACCTCATGAAGTGCTGGATCAACTGCCCGTTGTTTTAATTGAAGCAGAGCTTGAAGCACTCACCCAGCTAACCGAGCGGTTTGTCATCACCATCAACGGTTACTTGGCGGAGTCTGCCACTGAAGAACGTCGTGTATTAAGCACGCTTTATAAATTATTAATGACGCTGCTGGTCGGTATGAGCTTGGCCGTGCTGTTGGTCATTGCGTTCCTGATTCGAGAAATGCGTGAAAGTGCGACAGCCCGGCGCCGACAGGAGCAACTAAGCCAGCAATTGGAAGTGACCGCTGAGCAGGCGCAGGCTGCTAATCATGCCAAGTCCGACTTCCTGGCCATGGTGAGCCATGAGATCCGTACTCCGCTTAATGGCGTGATCGGCATGAGCGAGCTGCTAAGTGAGCCAGCAAGCTCGGCCCAGGTAGAAGATTACGCACGCACGATTCATGAGAGCGCCAACCAGCTGTTAGCCATGATCAATGAGATTCTCGATTTCTCCAAAATCGAAGCAGGCCATTTAACACTTGAAGCGTCACCTACTGAATTAAGGCCCTTGGTTGATAGCGTGGTAGCGCTATTTGAACCGCGTTCGAGCGCCAAAGGGGTTGCATTAAGCATGCATATCGACCCGCTGGTACCGCGTTGGGTGATGGCTGATGCAGGTCGTCTGCGGCAGATTTTACTTAATCTTGTGGCGAACGCGACCAAGTTCACCGATCACGGAGCAATCACTGTTCGGGTCTCTTCAACGGTGGAGCACCTGCTACTGGAAGTTAGCGACACTGGGTGTGGGCTTAGTGAAGAGCAACAAACGACGTTATTCGAACCTTTTCAGCAAGCGGGTGCATCGGTCGCTCGCCGCTACGGGGGAACTGGCCTTGGGCTTGCTATCTGTAAGCGCTTAAGTGAAGCCATGAACGGGCAGTTGGGTGTGCAGAGTAGGCTGGGGCAGGGAAGTACATTTTGGTGCAAACTGCCGCTGGTTAAAGCGATGCCCGTCGAGGCAGCGCTTCCTAATGAGCAGACGAGAAACTTTGCGGGTACAGCACTGCTGTTAGTGGAGGATAACGCCATTAATCGCAAAGTCGCGATCGGGCTTTTGTCACGCTTGGGGTGCGAGGTCGTGTGTGCCGAGAATGGGCAGGATGCGCTAGACATGGCGACGTCCTTGCCGGTGCACTTAATCTTTATGGATATACAGCTGCCCGATATGGATGGCCTGATGGTGACGCAGCGCCTGCGCGAGCAAGGAGGCTGGTTGGCGAACGTGCCCATTGTTGCCATGACGGCGGGAGGCAATGACCGTCAGCGCTGCCTGGCCGCCGGAATGAACGACTACATTACCAAGCCGCTTTCGCTTCGGGCACTGGGTGACGTGCTTGCTCTGCATTTATCGCCGACAGCGCCAGCCCGTAAAACAACGCTACCTGCGCAGCTGCAGGGCGATACGTTTGAGCACAATGTTTTTGAATACAATGTTTTTGAGCACAATGTACTGAATGCTGACACGCTCAGCATGCTTCAGGAGAGTCTGGGCGATGAGCACTTAATAAACCTGGTTGCTTTGTATCATCAGCAGATCAGCGACTACGTGTCCCAACTGAGCGCGTGCCTTGCCACGCCGGAAGCGCCTTTTAGCGAACAGGCTCGGCAGCAGGTAGCCAGGTTGGCACATCAGCTTCGTGGGGAGTCGCTGAGTATGGGCGCAGAGGCGTTGGCGGCGAAGGCCAAAAGCCTTGAAGTGTTAGCTCGTGAGGAGGGAAATACAAAAAGCCAGTTTGATGAATCACTTGGCGTCGTGCGCCACACCGCTGCACGAACCCACAGCGCACTCAAACGTTGGCGGCAGAGACAATCTTCTACCAAGGGATAAGGGCTAACCCCGGCATCAAGCTATATCGTCATTGGCAATAATAAACAATACTGTTAGGGCACGTTTAATAATCATAATCCTCAGGAGCCTTCTCATGATTTATGCCAATCCGGGTGATAATGGGTCCGTCGTCTCGTTTGAAAAACGCTATGGTAATTACATCGGTGGTGAGTTTGTTCCGCCCGTTAATGGGCAGTATTTCGATAATATTAGCCCTGTGAATGGTCAGGTCTTCTGCGAAATTCCGCGCTCTACTGCTGACGATATCGATAAAGCCCTCGATGCAGCCCATAAGGCTGCACCTGCTTGGGGGAAAACCTCTGCCGCTGAGCGCAGCAATACCCTGCTAAAAATTGCTGATCGCATTGAACAGAACATTGAAAAGCTGGCCGTGGCAGAAACCTGGGATAACGGCAAGGCCGTGCGTGAAACCCTGAATGCTGATATTCCTTTGGCGGTTGATCACTTCCGCTACTTTGCGGGCTGCATTCGGGCGCAGGAAGGCTCCGCTGCTGATATTGACGCCAACACAGTGTCTTATCATTTTCATGAGCCGCTGGGCGTGGTGGGTCAGATCATCCCCTGGAACTTCCCGATTTTAATGGCTGTTTGGAAGCTGGCCCCTGCGCTTGCCGCCGGTAACTGCGTAGTACTTAAACCTGCCGAACAAACGCCAGCATCTGTGCTGGTGCTGATGGGATTGATTGGAGATTTGCTGCCGCCGGGTGTGGTCAACATCGTCAATGGCTTCGGTGCAGAAGCCGGCCAGGCACTGGCCAGTAGCAAACGTATCGCCAAAATCGCCTTCACCGGTTCCACGCCGGTGGGGTCACATATTCTTAAGTGCGCCGCTGAAAACATTATTCCTTCCACCGTGGAGCTGGGCGGTAAATCACCCAATATCTACTTTGCCGATATCATGAACGCCGAGCCGACGTTTATCGATAAAGCGGTAGAGGGTCTAGTGCTGGCCTTCTTTAACCAGGGCGAAGTGTGTACCTGCCCCTCACGTGCGCTGATTCAAGAGAGCATGTACGAAGAATTCATGGTCAAGGTGCTTGAGCGCACCAAGACTATAAAGCGTGGCAACCCCTTGGATACCGACGTGCAAGTAGGCGCTCAAGCCTCTCAAGAGCAGTACGACAAGATCATGTCGTACATGGATATCGCCCGTGAGGAAGGCGCTGAATTTCTGACCGGTGGAGGTAAAGAAAGCTTCGACCCAAGCTACGACAAGGGTTACTACATCCAACCGACGCTGCTGAAAGGTGACAACAAGATGCGCGTCTTCCAGGAGGAGATCTTTGGCCCGGTGGTGGCGGTCACCACCTTTAAGGATGAAGAAGAAGCGCTGGCGATTGCCAACGACACCGAGTTTGGCTTGGGTGCAGGTGTATGGAGCCGGGATATTAACGTTGCGTTTCGCATGGGGCGGGGCATTCAGGCTGGTCGCGTATGGACCAACTGCTACCACCAATATCCTGCCCATGCGGCATTTGGTGGCTACAAGAAGTCCGGCGTTGGCCGTGAAACCCACAAGGTAGCGCTTGAGCACTATCAGCAAACCAAGAACCTACTGGTCAGCTACGACATCAATCCGCTCGGTTTTTTCTAATCCGCGCCCGCTCTCCCGCTCGGCATGGTGCCGAGCGGTATTATCTGTCCCTCTGACGCTCTAATTTACAACCCGCTTGCGACGACTAATTGATTACACCCTCTCCGCCGTTGATTCTCAGCCTCGGGGGCGCGAGATCCGAACGTTTAGGCACAAAAAATCCCGGCACATAGGCCGGGATTCATCTTTTGGGTAAATGCGATCACGGTTACAGCTGGGCATTCTCCGGCGGTTCGCCGATGCTGCCAGGCATGGGCTGTACGGTGCCGCGCTCCTGGCCTGCCAGGGTCAAAAAGTGCAGGTGGCGCTCGTACTCGCCTACCAGGTCGCCAATCGCCTGGCCACGGGTATAACCGTTCAGGTCTTTATCCAGCCCGCCTTCAGCCAGATAGACATCCAGACGCACATAGAAGTCATCGTCGGCTTCAATAAAGCTCGGTGTGCGCATCCGGTGAGGATACACCTGATAGACAAAGCTGGTGGCATCGCCAAAATCCACCTGCAGCGTTAGCCTGGGGAGCGACTCGCCTTCCAACTGCTCTTCACTCACATTGGCGGGCTGGCCACGGCTTTCAAGCTCTTGGGCAAACTGGGTCATGGCCGGGCGAATCGAGTGCTTGATGGTTGCAGCAGCGCCAGCTCGGTTGGACGTGTCCAAGGCGCGATCCAGGCGCTCCTTCCAATCGCCGCCTGGGGCGCTGCCGGTAATGGCGCGGCGTGCGTCGGCCTTGTTGCCTTCAAGTTTTAGCGCCTTGTACATCCCCACCATGACCGCGAAAATTACCACCGAGAAGGGTAACGCGGTAATCACTACTGCGCTTTGCAGAGCGTTAAGCCCGCCGGCCATCAGTAGAGCAATGGTGATCAAACCAATCACGGCCGACCAGAAAATGCGCAGCTTGATGGGCGCATCGTGGTTAACGTCACTTAAGATAGACGTAAAGTTAGCCAGCACCAGCGCGCCGGAGTCAGCGGAGGTAATAAAGAACACAACGCCCAGGATCGTGACAACTACTGCCGTGATGGCTGCGTAAGGATAGTACTCAAGTAGAGTGTAAATCGTGGTTTGCGGTGTATTAAGCGCCTGCTCGCCGAGTACTGCCACGCCCTGGTTGGCGACCAGCTCAATACCGCTATTACCCAATACCGACATCCATACCATAATGAAGGCAAGCGGTATAAACAGCGCACCGGCGACAAACTGGCGAATGGTGCGACCACGAGAAATACGCGCCAGGAAAAGACCCACAAACGGCGTCCAGGCGATCCACCAACCCCAGAAGAAAATCGTCCAGCCCATCTTCCATTCCTGGGCACCATCATCGGTAAAGGCGTGCGTGTCAAAGCTTGCCGCCACAAAGCCGGAAAGATAGTCACCGGCGTTGTTAACTACCTTATCGAGCAGTGTCAGCGTGTCGCCTGAAAAAAGTATGAACAGCATCAGGCCGAGTGCCAGCAGCATATTGAACTCGGATAAGCGGCGGATACCCTTTTCGACCCCGGTAACCACGGAAATGGTTGCCAGTATGACCACCAGTACAATCAAAAGAATTTGTACCGTAATCGTTTCCGGTACATCGAACATGTAGGCCAGGCCGTAGTTAAGCTGAATGACCCCAATGCCGAGGCTGGTGGCAATACCAAATACGGTAGAAACCACCGCCGTGATATCCACCGCGTTACCGATAGGCCCATAAATACGCTTGCCCAGAAGCGGGTAGAGCGCGCTGCGAATGGCTAGCGGCAACCGGTGGCGATAGCTGAAGTAGGCCAGCGCCATACCCATCAACACGTACAGCCCCCAGCCGGAGAGCCCCCAGTGCAGATAGGTTTGAACGACGGCGTTACGCATCGCAGCCTGGCTTTCGGGTGTCAGGTCGGGCGGTGCCAGATAGTGGGCAATCGGTTCAGCCACGCTGAAAAACAGCAAATCAATGCCGATACCTGCAGCGAACAACATCGCAGACCAGGAAAGCAATGAAAATTCAGGCCGCGAATGATCGGGACCCAAGCGAATGCTGCCAAACCGCGACATGCCAATCACCACGACAAAGACCAGATAGGCCACAATCGCCAGCATGTAGTACCAGCCAAAGGTGGTACTGACCCAGGCAAGCGCTGCATTAAAAAATGCACCGGCTTGTTGGGTAAACAGCAGGGTGAGCACCAGAAATATCAATATACCGGCCATACTGCCATGGAAAACCACGGGGTTGAGGCGGTCACGAGAGGGCAGGGAAGGGTTGTCTTTCGCCATGCAGGCGGACTCCTGTGGTCGAGGCTAAAGGTGGCGAAAATTTATTTTTGAATGACTGTTCAATTAAAATACTTTGTTAAGAAGTTTACTTCAAGCCAGTATCGTTAGGATGTGCTGCCCATGAGTTCTCTTTTGGCAAACTGCAAAAACAAAAACGCCCGGCAAAAGCCGGGCGTTTTGACAACACGTAGTTATCAAGTTTTTACTCGCTAGCGGTTTTCGCAGCGTCTTCATGCTGATCACGCGGGCCGTGTCTACCGTGGCCTCTACCATCCCCGTGGTGCTCGTCACGCATTTCTTTCATGGCGTTCTTTAAAGACTCGCGCTCCTCTTCGGAAAGAATATCCGCAACTTTATCCTGATGCTCTTTACGCAACGCCTGCATGGCCTGGAAGTGCTCTGCGTTTAGCTCATTGAGGGCCGTTTGCTGCTCCTCGTTCAAACCGGCGCGGTCGTACACTTCATGGCGGCGCTCTTCCATGCGCTGCGAGAAGGCTTCGCGGTCAGCGCCTGAATGACGACCTTCATGCTGGTCTGCCTGTGCAACCACAGCAAGTGGGGTTAGCGCGATAGCCAGCAGAGCCGGGGCAAACATTTGGCGTAATGACATTTTCATAACGTACCTCCTGGTAAGTTGACAATGTCAGTATCGAACGGGGGAGTGCAAACCGTATGCACGGAGTGTGCAATAACGGTGATGATCCCTTCAATCGTGTAGCACCGATTATAGAGCTCAATGTTGGTAGGGGATTGGTGCCGTGCAAGGTTGGCAGTGGGCGGGTGGGATGGCGCCGCTTACTTCAGAAATTTGTATAAGTTTTTGTACGTCATTTTGGCCAACAATCCGACTTAAACAAGGATTGACAGATCAAGTGGCTATTGCTAGTTTTTAAGTAACTAAACGGTTATAAAAATAAAAAGGTAGCCAATGCGAATCTCACTGTGCAATGAAGTTTTGGCACATCTTGATTTTGAACATCAGTGCCAGTACGCCTATGGTCTGGGGTATGACGGTCTTGAAGTCGCGCCTTATACCTTGTCAGATAATCCTGAACATTTGTCCGAAAAAGAACTTCTTGGTTACAAAGCTATGGCCGAGGATGCCGGAATCGCTATTACCAGTCTGCATTGGCTACTGGTGGCGCCGAAGGGCTTATCCATTGTCGATCCTGACAAAACCTTGCGTGAGCAGACGTTCGAGTTGATGTATCGACTGGTTGATCAGTGTGCAGTTCTCGGTGGTTCTGTGCTGGTGCATGGATCACCTAGCCAACGCCTCTTGAGCCGTGATGGGGACCGGGAGCGCGCGGAAGCGTTCTTTGATGCAGCGGGAGAGCGGGCAGCGCAGGCAGGTGTTACCTACTGCATTGAACCGCTTGCGCGCAGGGAGACCAACTTCATTAACACCCTGTCGGAAGCTGTAGAACTGGTTAAGCGACTGGGCCGGCCTCATCTGAAAACCATGCTGGATACATCCGCCGCGGCTAATACCGAAACCGAAACACCTGCCCAGCTGTTGGAAACCTGGCTGCCATCCGGGCTGATCGCTCATATTCAAGTTAATGATCGCAACCGGCGTGGCCCCGGCCAGGGTGATGATCGTTTTCGAGGAGTGATTGAAGTGCTTGGGCGGCATGGTTGGACGGGAACATTGGCGGTAGAACCCTTTGTCTATGAACCTGACGGCCCAGCCACGGCGGCGCGCGCTATCGGTTACCTGCGCGGGCTCATGGAGGTATGAAATGAATGCTCCCAAACTGATTGTATTGTCAGCCGAGGCCTTTGAAAGAGACCTGCGCATGCGCCTCCCGTTTCGCTTTGGCGTGGTGACGCTGCGCGAAGCGACGCAAGTCTACTTGCGGATTAAGGTTCGGGATGCAGATACCGGACTTGAAGCTGACGGACACGCCGCTGAACTGATGGTGCCTAAATGGTTTGATAAATCACCTGCGCTGAGCGAAGCGGACAATGTTGATCAACTGCGCCGTTCAGTTAAGTGCGCCATTGATCTCACGCTGAATGCCGAAGACCCTTTGACCGCCGCCGACCATGCCTGGCGCCTGGATGCCAAACAGCGCAAAACGCTTTCTGATGAAAACGGGCTAGTGGCCGGTTTCGGCCCAGCGCTAATGGCCAGAGCCGTGCTTGATGCGCTGGCCCGGCTAAAAAAGCTCCCCTTTTACCAGGTTATTCAGCGCAACGTGGCGGGGCTTACATCCGAGCACTTGCCGGATGACCTTGAAGGTTTTGCGTTGGATGAGTTTCTGGCCAGCTTGCAACCCCGATCAAGCATCGCCTTGCGTCATACCGTTGGTCTTGCCGATGCCTTGACGCCCAACGACATCACTGAGCGCCTCGATGACGGTCTTCCCGAAAGTCTCAGTGAAGTGATCTATGTTTACCAGCCGAATTACTTCAAGTTAAAGGTCAGTGGCGATCTGCATACGGATCTACAGCGGTTGACCGATATAGCGGCGTTGCTGGAACGGCTGCCTGACTATCTAGTCACGCTGGATGGTAATGAGCAGTTCGCATCCGTGCAGCATTTCGTCGACCTGCTTGATGCCATCGAAGGAGCGCCTGCACTGCGCCGTCTGCGTCAAGCATTGCTCTTTGTAGAGCAGCCACTACCCAGAGCGTTGGCGCTGGACTGCCCGGTGCATGCGTTGTCACGGCGCGTCCCCCTGCTGATCGACGAAAGTGACAGTGAACTGAACAGTTATCACCGGGCTCGTGAACTTGGTTATCAGGGCGTTTCGTCGAAGAACTGCAAGGGCCTGTATCGCTCCCTGCTCAATCTTGCTCGAACACAGCACTGGCCAGGGGAGGGCTGGTTTTTGTCGGGAGAGGACCTGACCACTCAGGCAGGGCTTTGTGTGCAACAGGATCTAGCCCTGGTAGCGCTGCTGGGCTTGGAGCACGTTGAGCGCAATGGTCATCACTATGTGGACGGTATGAGTGGAGCGGCGGAGTCTGAAATGGACGCCTTCGCTCGAGCCCATCCTTCGTTATATCGACGTGACGAAAGTGGGCTGCATCTGCGAATTAATGAAGGGCGTATTGCCCTAGATTCGCTCGGCAGTATCGGTTTTACCAGCGAAGCAGTACCTGCGTATGACGTTATGCGCGTCATAACCTAACGACATAAAAGCAACAAGAGGATAGTCAATGGCTACACAATCTTTAGGCATCATCATGAATGGCATTACGGGCCGTATGGGCATGAATCAGCACCTGATTCGGTCGATTCTGGCTATTCGCGATCAAGGCGGTGTCACCCTGAGTAATGGCGATCGAGTCATCCCCGACCCGATCCTGGTAGGCCGTAATGCAGACAAGCTCAAACGCCTTGCTGAAACCTACAAGGTGGAGCGCTGGACCACCGACCTGGATGCGGCGCTGGCCAATAAGGATGACCGCATTTTTTTCGACGCGGCCTCAACACAGTTGCGCTGTGAATTACTGCGCAAGGCGATCAGTGCGGGCAAGCACGTTTATTGCGAGAAACCGATTGCTGAAAACCTGGCCGATGCCCTCGATATCGCCCGTACCGCCGAACAAGCGGGTGTCAAGAACGGTGCTGTCCAAGACAAGCTCTGGCTTCCCGGTTTGCTGAAGCTAAAACAGCTTAACGATACCGGCTTCTTCGGGCGCATTTTGAGTGTCGATCTGGATTTCGGCTACTGGGTGTTTGAGGGTGACACCGTGCCTGCACAGCGTCCTTCCTGGAACTACCGCAAGGAAGATGGCGGCGGCATGATCCTGGACATGATGTGTCACTGGCGCTATGTCATCGATAACCTTTTTGGTGAGCCGACATCTCTGGTGTGCTTGGGTAAAACGCACATTCCCGAACGCTGGGATGAAAACGGTAATGTCTACAAGGCAACGGCTGATGACGCTTGCTATGCGACGGTGGAGCTCGATAACGACGCTATCGTGCATATCAAGTCGAGCTGGAACACCCGGGTGCGCCGCGATGACCTGGTGACCTTTCATGTTGATGGCACCCATGGTTCAGCCGTCGCAGGCCTAACCGATTGCTACATTCAGCCACGTGAGGCAACTCCCAAGCCCACCTGGAACCCGGACCAGAAGCAGACAATGGACTTCTTCGGCGACTGGCAGAAAGTCCCCGAGCGTGAGTCGACCGATAACGCTTTCAAGCATCAATGGGAAATGTTCATCCGCCACGTGGTGGAAGACGCGCCTTACCGCTGGACGCTGCGCGAAGCGGCCAAGGGCGTTCAATTTGCCGAGCTGGCGCTGCAAAGTTCTGCCGAGCGCCGTTGGCTTGACGTACCTGCGCTGGAGAAGTGAAATGAGCCCCCGACTGATATTGCCTGACAATGTTGGCAAACCGGTTGCGTATCAACTGGGCGAACCACTGTCGTTCACGGAAAACCTTGGTGCTCCCAAATCGAGGGTTGCCTATGCAGCAGCTCATGTAGTGTCTGACCCGCTGGCGCTGGTTGATCCCTGGCTGGGTACTGCCATTGACTGGGAGCGTACCATCGACTATCGGCGGCACCTGTGGCATTTGGGTTTTGGTGTTGCCGAATCGATGGACACGGCTCAGCGAGGCATGGGACTGGACTGGCCGACTAGCCTGGAACTGATTCGTCGTTCAATCGACGCCGCGCGCGATATGCCAGGCGCCACCCTGGCATGCGGTTGCGGTACTGACCACTTGGGGCCGGAGAACTACAAGGATATAGACGGAGTCATCCGCGCCTACGAAGAACAGATGAGCGCGATTGAAGCCTTGGGTGGACGACTGATCATAATGGCCAGCCGCGCATTGGCGGCCTTGGCTACCTCGCCAGAGGATTACGGCCGCGTCTATGACCGGCTGCTATCTCAGGCGCAGGAGCCGGTCATTCTGCACTGGCTTGGCGATATGTTTGATCCGGCTTTAACCGGTTACTGGGGGCATGCTGATACAGAACAGGCCATGGAGGTTTGTATCGACATTATTGCTCGCCACGCCGCCAAGGTAGACGGTATCAAGATCTCGCTGCTGGATGCGGACAAGGAGATCTCCATGCGTCGGCGTTTGCCCGCTGGCGTAAAAATGTACACGGGAGACGATTTCAACTATCCCGACCTGATCGCCGGTGACGAACAGGGCTATAGCCATGCGTTGCTGGGTATCTTCGATCCTATCGCCCCGGCAGCCGCCGCCGCCATGGCTGCATTGGACGCGGGGGATCTAGACACCTATCACCGAATATTTGCGCCAACAGTGCCACTGGCTCGCCATGTTTTTGCCGCACCCACGCGTTTTTACAAAACGGGTGTAGTGTTTCTGGCTTACCTGAACGGTCATCAGAATCACTTCACCATGGTTGGCGGGCAGGAAAGCACCCGCTCTACCTTGCACTTGGCCGAGCTGTTCCGGCTCGCTGACCAGGCCGGGCTGCTGCGTGATCCGGAATTGGCCACGCAACGCATGACGCACGTAATGGCAACGCGGGGGGTGGCGCAATGATCGCACAACCACTGACGGACTTTAGCCGACTGTCGATTAATGATGCCACGACCAAGGTTCAATGGACCCTGGAAGAGGAAATTCGTGGCTATGCTGACATGGGCATCCATGGAATTTCCATCTGGCGCGACAAGCTGGAAGAGTGCGGGGTAAGCAAAGCGGCCCAGCTGCTACGCGATAACAACATGACCGTTACCGGCGTTTGTCGCGGCGGTATGTTCCCGGCGACCACGCGAGAGGCCCGCAAGGCCGCGGTTGAAGACAACTGGCGCGCCATAGATGATGCCGCGCAACTGAATGCACAGTGCTTAGTGCTGGTGGTGGGTGGCCTGCCGGAACACTCCAAGGATATCGCCGGTGCCCGCCAGATGGTCCTCGATGGAATGCATGGCATTGTTGAACATGCCCGCCAGGCAGGTATGCCGTTGGCCATAGAACCACTGCATCCGATGTACGCGGCAGACCGCGCCTGCGTCAACACCATGGGCCAGGCTAATGATCTATGCGATGTGCTTGGCGAAGGCGTCGGCATAGCGCTCGATGTCTTCCATGTGTGGTGGGACCCAGAGTTGAAGAAACAGATACAGCGGGCTGGCAAGGAACGGCTATTGGCTTTCCATATCTGCGACTGGCGCATGCCGATGTCTGACATGCTGCTGGATCGCGCCATGATGGGCGATGGCGTCATTGATATACCGCTGATTCGCAGCTGGGTCGAAGCCGAAGGCTACCAGGGCTTCCATGAGGTGGAGATATTTTCTGCGGATCATTGGTGGAAGAAGCCCGCCGAGGAAGTGCTTCAGGTGTGTAAGGAGCGTTATCTGACGGTGGTGTAAATCAATGACACTGTGATCAAAACGAAACTGTGATTAAAGCTAAGCCGTAATTAAAACCAAAGCGCGACGATTACTATAAAAATAAACGTATCAAACGTGTTCGGAGTCCATGAATCCCTTTGAGCAAACGAGAGCGGCTTTAAAGTCGCTTAAATAACAACAACGGAGAGAGCTATGAATGTCATTAAGACCACACTGAGCAGCGGTTTAATAGCGGCTGTCACCTTAACGGGGTCCGCGCTGGCGGAAGATTGGCAGCCCACGAAACCCATTAACATCATCGTGCCTTGGGGCGCGGGCGGCTCTACTGACCAGGTGACCCGAGTAACCGCCGCTCTCCTGGAAGAGCACTTGGGTCAGAGCGTGGTGGTGGTAAACCAAAGCGGTGCCTCCGGTGCTATTGGTACACGGGAAGTGTTGGAATCCGCACGAGATGGCTACACTTGGACCGCCAATGCCATCGCCAATAATGCTAACTACTCAATTACCGGTCTGATTGAAGACACGGATATTGATGATTGGCATATTTACCTGTCGGTCGCTAACGTGCCGGTGGTCAGCGTCCCCTCCAACAGCGAGTTCGATAGTTTCGGCGAGCTACTTGAGGCATTGAACGAACGTGGCAATCAAATCACCGTGGCAACCGCTGGAGTGACATCCTCCGGCGGGACCGCTATTGCCACGCTCAGCGATGAGGGCGGCCTTGACTACAACATGATCACCTACGACGGTGGCAATCCCGCCGTGGTGGCGGCAGCACGCGGCGAAGCCATGCTGACCACTCAGCTGGCCGTGGAACAGGCCGAGATGCTCCGTGGCGGGCGGCTTAAGCCTTTGGCCGTGTTAAGTGATCGTTCCTTAACGATTGATGGCATGGACGAGCCCATTCCGCCCATCACTGAATGGCTGCCCGACATACACGTCGCACCTGACTACTTCGGGATTTTCATCCCGCGTGGCGCGCCGGATGAAGTCGTCGCCACCATGGACCGCATCTGGGAGGAGCATATTATGACGTCCCAGGAACTGCAGGATTATGCGGACAGGCAAGGCGCCATCTTTGACCCATCCTATGGCGATGAAGCGCGTGAGCGGGCCATGCCGATCGCTATTCAAGAAGCCTGTGCCTACGTTGACCGCGGCGAGGCTGAGATTGATCCCATCGAAATCGGTATTGATTGTGAAACGCGCAGCGAAGTGTCCCAGTGACAGTGAGGGCGGCCGGGAAGGCTGCCCCTGCTTTTTACCCAAGCCTGTGGTTCCGTTCATCTATCAATGTTATTTGCCTACCCATAGGAGAAATGACCGATGACGAATAACTCCAACCGTTTGAGCCAAGCCGACCTGGTCACCGGCATTGTATTTGTGGTGTTGGGTCTAACGGTCTTCTATTTGTCCTGGACCATGCCACGCCTTGAGTCGAGAGGTATACATCCTTCAACCATTCCCGGGTTGGTACCCATGATTCTGGGTGGTTTGCTGGCGCTCAGCGGTCTGCTCTTGGCTTTGCGCTCTTGGCGTCAGGGGGCGAGTAGGCACTTCAGCCCCCTAAATAGCCTGCGCGCTATGCTGGCTAACGAAGAATCCCGACGTCTGTTGGCCATGTTAATTCTAACGTTGAGCTATGCACTGATATTGGTCGGCTGGTTACCGTTTTGGCTGGCTACCGGTGTGTATATTTTTGTCTCAATCGTATTGTTTGAGCGCTATTTGACCGCTAAACCCGTGCCATTGGCGCGTTGCTTGATCCTGGCAGGCATCCAATCGGTAGTGGTGGCGTTGGTAGTCACGCTGGTATTCCAGGAAATTTTCCTGGTGCGTCTGCCATGAAGGGCTCTATGAGGAAGTCACTATGTTTATGATGGAAGAACTCGGCATGCTGGCCCAAGGCGTGGGGCATTTTATGACCCCAATGAGCCTTTTTAATATTGCCTGGGCGAGCCTGCTGGGAATTGTTATCGGCATGTTGCCGGGCCTGACAGCCACCATGGGGGTGGCGTTGCTGGTAACACTCACCTACGGCATGCCGGGTGACCAAGCCATTCTGACGCTGATCTGTATGTACGTTGGGGCCATTTACGGTGGTGGACGCAGTGCCATTTTGCTGAATATCCCCGGCACTCCAGCCAGCGCAGCAACCAGTCTGGATGGCTACCCACTGGCCCAGCAGGGGAAGGCCGGTTATGCAATGGGGCTGGCCACTACAAGCTCGGCGATTGGCACCTTCGTTGGTATTTTCTTCCTGGCCATACTGGCATCCACACTGGCCGAGTTTGCTTTCAATTTTGGTTCCTATGAGTTCTTCTGGCTGGCGGTCTTTGGGGTTGTCATCTCTGGGCGATTGACCGGTGCCGACGATCCCTTGAAAGGTTATATCGCCGGGTTGCTTGGCTTGCTGGTGGCCATGATCGGGATGGAAAGCCTGCATGCTTTCCGGCGCTTCGATTTTGGCATTTCCAATCTTTCAGGCGGCATCGACATTATCCCCGCCATGGTGGGGGCCTTCGGGTTTGCTGAAATTTTGACCGTTATGCGGCGTAAGCTGGACGCCCAAGTAATTGTTTCTCAAGGGCGCACTATTCCTCACTTTAGGGATGTCTGGAATTACCGCCGAACGGCGATTCGATCCGGAATCATTGGAACGATAGTGGGCATTATCCCCGGTGTGGGCGAAGATATCGGCAGCTGGTCTTCCTATGCCGCCGCACGTCGCGCCAGTAAGGAAAAGGAAAAATTTGGCAAGGGTTCGTATGAAGGGCTGACCGCAGCAGAAACCGGTAATAGTGCTGTCATTCCTGGCGCGCTGATCCCGGTGTTAACGCTGGCAATCCCCGGCTCTACCGCCTCCGCCGTCCTCATCGCCGCCATGTATATTCATGATATTCGGCCAGGCCCAATGCTGATGATTGAGAACCCGGATTTTCTCTATCAGGTTATTGCGATGCTGCTGTTCACCACGGTGGCCATTACTATCTATGGTCTATCGATGACCAAATTGCTGGTCAAAGTATTGAGCGTACCTCGGCAAAAATTGATGCCGGTGATCTATGTGCTCTGCGTGGTGGGTTCGTTTGCCATTTCCCAGCAAATGTTTGACGTCTACGTGATGGTATTCTTCGGGTTAGCCGGCTACCTGCTGCGAGAAATGAAGTATCCCATGGCACCTATTGTGCTGGGCATCATTCTGGGTAGCTTGCTCGACACCAACCTCCGCCGAGGGCTTGCGCTGACCGGAGGTGACATGACCCCTTTCTTTACCCGCCCGGTGAGTTTGGTACTATGTCTAATTAGCGTTATTGCAATCCTGCTGAGTATCCCGGCTGTTAACCGCCTGCTCTTGCGAGGTCTGAAAAAGGTGAGGCTAGTAATAAAATGGCCTGTCAAAAACGGAGCGTAATGCGGTCATTCGAATAACTTACAAGGTGCTTATCAGTGGGTCGTAAACGCAATCCGGACTTAACTCGACAAGACATTCTTAAAGCTGCGCACGATGAATTTTGCGAGCGGGGCTTTGAGGGTGCTCGCGTCGACAGCATTGCAGAAAAAGCCGGTGCTAATAAACGCCTGCTTTACCATTACTTTGGCAATAAGGAAGAGCTCTACAAAATCGTATTGCTGGGCGCTTATCAGACGATTCGTGCTGGCGAGCGAGAGTTAAGCCTGGATCAGTACTCGCCGGAAGAAGCCATGGATCGGCTAGTGCGTTTTACCTTCCGGCATTTTCATCAGAACCCCTGGTTCTTGCGCCTGTTGACGACGGAAAATCTCAACTATGCACGCTTTTTGAAAACGCTGCCGGAAGTGAAGCAACTGCATTCACCGCTGGTTGCTCAAATCCGAACTCTGATCCAGCGGGGTGCAGAAAAAGGCGTGTTCCGGCAGGATGTGGACCCGATTCAGCTGTACATTTCTATCGCCGCATTAGGGTATTTCTACATCTCTAATGTCCATACGCTGTCGATCATTTTCGATAAAGATCTTTCGCACATTGCCATGATTCAGGAACGTGAAGCACACGCTGTCTCCATGGTGCTGGATTATCTGCGCTATCGAAAAAGCGACTGACAGCCAAGGCTCATCTGCCAAGCCGCGTTCAAGGCGGCTTGGTCAAATGCTGAGCTCTGATAGCCGGTTGTGGGGGCGCTTGTAGGCCTTTGAATCCTGCGGGTTAGCCCTCGGGCTGATATTTGTACCCTACCCCATACACCGAACGAATGATCTCCTGCTCGGGGAGGGCTTCGGTGATTTTTTTGCGCAGCTTTTTAATATGGCTGTCGACGGTGCGTTCAGAAACAATCCGGTTGTCGCGGTACATATGATCCATTAGCTGCTCACGGCTAAAGATTCGTCCAGGTGACTGCATCATTACCCGCAGCAGCTGAAATTCAACCGCGGTGAGGCCCAGGTCATGGCCGTTGGCTAGCGCCTGCCAGCCATCGTCATTTAGGGTCACGGGGGTTGAAACCGCTACCTCAGGGGTGTGGGCCTGTTCGGCAAGTGCTTGGCTGCGGCGTAGTACCGCTTTCACGCGGGCGACTACTTCGCGGGGGCTGAAAGGTTTGCAGATATAGTCATCGGCGCCCAGCTCCAGCCCTAGCAGTCGGTCTACTTCCTCTACCTTGGCGGTCACCATAATAATCGCGATAGCAGGCCACGCCTGACGTATTTCCCGGCAGAGCGTCAAACCATCCTTGCCGGGCAGCATGACATCCAAAAGCACCAACGTGGTGGGGTGCTGCTGCAACCAGGGTATCACATTGTCGCCATGACCTAGCGTTGCAACATTAAAACCGTGGGAGCTTAAATAATCATCCATGAGGCGGGCAATTTTGGGCTCGTCCTCAACAATCAATAGCGGGGCGTCTTGGGACATGGCGGGCTCGCTTGTCATTAATGGGAAGTCAGTAACGGAAAACGTAAGGTCCAGCAAAGCCCGCCTAGCGGAGCATTGGATGCCTCAAGCGTTGCACCGTGCGCAATCACCAGGGCGCTTGCAATGGATAGCCCCAGGCCGCTACCGCCGCTTGCCCGGTTGCGTGACCCTTCAACACGGTAAAGGCGCTCGGTAAGTCGGGAAAGCTCACTTTCTGGAACGCTCGGTGCGCTATCCTGCCAAACAATCACTGCGTGGGCACGCTCAATGTTGAGCGTTACTTGAAGTTTTCCCGGTGCATCGGTGTAGGCACAGCTGTTATCCAACAGATTATTCCATAGCTGATGCAGTCGCTGGGCATCACCTCGAATTATCACGTCGGGGGCAATGTGCGTCGTGAGCGTAAGGCCGCTGCCATTGAGCCAACGGTCTGCATCTTCAAGGCGGCTGGCCAGGCTTTCGCTAAGATTCATGGGGGCCAGATGAATATCAAGCGCGCCAGCATCGCTTTGCGAAAGCAGGCGTAAATCGGCGACCAGGTGCTCAAGTTGGGCAACTTCCTGTGCCAGCGAGCTGAGGTTTTCCTGATTTAGTGGGCGAATGCCGTCCTGCATGGCCTCAATCTCTCCACGTAGCACGGCCAAGGGCGTGCGCAGTTCGTGGGCGGTGTCGGAGACCCAGCGTGCACGGGCGTCACGGTTGGCTTCTAGCGTCGCCGCCAGCACGTTGAAATCCCGCGCCAAACGGGCAAGCTCATCCCGACCACGCTCAGGTAGGCGAGTATGGTAGTTGCCTTCGGTAAGCCGCCGCGTGGCGATAGCCAGTGCCCGCGTACGTCGACTTAACCACCACGAGAGCCCAGCGGCCAGCAGCAGCGATGCTAGTCCAATCGAGATAACAATAATTACCAGGTTGCGCTGTTGAAGTTCTAGAAAGCGATTTTCCATGCGCTCCATCATCTGCTGAGGAGGGCGAAACCCTAACGAGCCAATGGCCTCGTTGTCGCTGTGGAGCGTGAGCCAGCGCCAATCGCCGGGGCCCATGCGGCCATTCATGGGCGGAATGACAAAGGCGCCGTTTGGCGCACGCAGCGCAAAATCCTGCGCTTCGCCCAGGGGGGAGGGGCGTTCACGATGCTCCTGACCCAGTTCAAAGCGTACGATATGCGGCCAGCGTTCCGGGTTGTGTTCAAGCCAGCGCCAGTCCTGCTGGGTTTCCCAGCGGGTAATCAAACCATCGGCCAGCAGCATGGCACGGCGTTCCTGGGCCTGGTTTAAATAGTCGATAAAACCACGGTCGATACTGTAGGAAACGGCTAGAAACATGGTGGCGGAAATGGCCACGTTAACGCTGAGTATGGCCGAGAACAGCTTTAGTCCTAGCCGGGATGGACGCCAAGTGGGCAAGGTAACGGCCATCAGGAAGTGCCCTCCTGAAGGGGTTGGCGAGGCATGCTAAGACGCTCACGCCAGTTCTCCAGGCCCAGGTAAAGGCAGGGCACCAGTATCAGCAAAATGGCCGTCGCGAAGATCATGCCAAAGCCCAGCGAGATCGCCATGGGGATCATAAAACGCGCCTGTCGCGAGGTTTCCAGAATCATAGGCGCCAGGCCCAGAAAGGTGGTAAGCGTGGTCATCATGATAGGCCGCAGGCGCCGGGTAGCCGCCGCCACAATGGCTGCGCGAGGCGCCATCCCTTCGCGCCGCTTGCGGTTGGCGTAATCAATCAGTACCAGCGCATCGTTAATCACCACACCGGAAAGCGCCAGCATGCCCAGTAGACTGATAATCGAAAGCCCAAACCCCATAATCATGTGGCCCACCACAGCACCAACAACGCCAAACGGAATGGCCGCAAGCACCAGCAAGGGCTGCAAATAGCTTCTGAAGGGAATCGCCAGCAGTGCGTAAAGTGCGGCCAGCATCAGCCACATGGCGGTGCGAAGGGCTGCCAGGTTGTCGGCGGTATCCTGCTGGCGGCCGCCCAGGCTGACCTCAAGCCCCGGCCAAGAGTTTGTAAGCGTTGGGAACACGTCTTCTTGAAGGGTGGCCAGTACCTGGTTAATGGTTTGATCGCCCTCTGAGTCCGCCGTCACGGTGATAATGCGCCTGCCATCAATGCGTTGCAGGCTGCTTGAGGCTTGACTTAAGGTAATGTCTGCCACACGAGCAAGCGGCACGCTAAGCCCGTCGGGTGTGCGTACTGGCATGCGGTAAAGTTCGTTTAAGCTCGCGCGGTCGGCTTCGGGCAGGCGTACCTCTACGCTAATTTCGCTGCGGCCCACAAACTGCTCAACCGCCGTGGCACCTTGTAAAGGTCCGCGCAGTGCCTGGGCCAGGTCGCTGCCGGTCAGGCCTAGCGCCCGGCCTTCTGCGGAAAGGCGCATTTCAAGCTGGGGTTTGCCATCGCCAATCCCGCTGTCAATATCGGTCAGCCCATACTCACCAAGCACTTCGGCCAACCGGGTGGCGGCGGCTTCCAGCACTTGGGTATCGGGGTGAGATAAGCGCAGGCTAAGCGCAGCGCCGCTGCCGGGGCCGCCAAAATCTGACTCAAAACGTACCGACTGGGCGCCCACTAAATCCCCCGCCAGCTCGCGCCATTCACCTGCAATACGTGAAGGTGGCCAGGCTTCCAGGCTGTCATTGGCGATATCGAGCCGTACCTGCAACTCTTCTCCGTCCAGGCGGCTGCGCGTGCTGCTAAAGGCCAGTGTCTCTTCGCGCTCGCTCAACTGCTGGGCGGCGTCCAGTAGCTGTTGGCTAAGTTCTCGGCTAACGCTGATATTGGTGCCAATTGGCAGCGTTACCGTTGCCTGAACTTGATCTGACTCTGCACGGGGCATGAGTGAAAAGCCCAGCCGTCCACTCATTGACCACGCTAGCACTACCACCAGCACCGCAACGCCGATGGAAACACTCAGTAAGCGTTGATTAAGTGCGCGTTGAAGAAACGGTTCAAACTGATGGTATGTAAAGTGATGCAGCCCGCCCTGCAGGCGCTGGCGCAACGCTTCCAGCGGCCGCTGCCAGGCCGGTGTTTCACGCGGTTTACGGCTATGCGCCAAGTGGGAGGGGAGGATAAACAGCGCTTCGGCCCAGGAGATTAAAAACACCGTGACGACCACAACGGGCAGGGTGGCAAACAGCATGCCCAAAAAGCCGGGTAAAAACAGCAAGGGCAGAAACGCCACGATATTCGACAAAATGGCAAAGGTGAGCGGAACGGCAATTTCACCGGCCCCTTTTACCGCCGCATCGCGCAGAGAGTAGCCTTCCTCGCGATAGCTATAGATGTTTTCGCCCACCATGATTGCATCATCCACCACGATCCCCAGCGCGATAATGAAGGCGAACATCGACATCATGTTCAGCGAGACGCCGATCCAGGGCAGGAACAGCATGGCGCCCAAAAAGGCAGTGGGAATACCCAGCGTGACCCAAAACGCCAGCCGCGCTTCAAGAAACAGTGCCATGAGCACCATCACCAGCGCCAGGCCCATCCAGGCATTCTTCAACAGCAGGCTTAAGCGGTCCTCGTATATTTCTGAGCTGTCGCGTGCAACGTCCAGGCTAACGCCCGGTGGTAGCCCCGCTCGCAAGCGCTCCAGCTCGCCGTATACCGCCTCGGAAATGCTGGTCGGTGTCTGGTGGCCCACCTGATAGATATTGACCGATAGGCCCGGCTCGCCATTGTAAAACTCTTCACGATCCGTTTCGGCAAAGCCGTTGCTCACGCGGGCGATATCATCCAGAAAAATGGGCGTGCCCTGGGCAGTGGTAAGGATTGGCAGGTCGGCAAACTCGGCGGCGCTGTTGCGTCGGCCTTGGTAGCGCACCAGCCACTCGCCTTCAGCCGTGGTGAGTTGGCCGCTTGCCAGGTCCAGCGCTTCAGCCCCAATGCGACTGGCAAGCTGCTGATGATCAAGCCCGTAGCGCTCAATAGCTTCTTCATCCAGATGAATCTGGATCTCGCGCTCGCGATTGCCCGAAAGCTCGGCGCGCGAAATACCCTCAGCGGCCTGCAGTTCAGCGCGCACATCCTCGGCGGCGTCGTGAAGGGCGGCAAGCCCAACCGAGCCGTAAACTTGAAGGCTGACCACACTGCGCGATCTGCCCGCTAGCGTGAAGCGGGGCGGGTCGGCGGCACTGGGTAGGGTAGTGATGGCGTTGACCGCCTGCTGAATATCCTGATAAACGCGCATCACATCGACGCCGTCAATCAGCGTCGCGCTGACCATACCGCTGCCTTCACCAGCGCTGGAGGTCAGCTCATCAATACCTTCTACATTCGATACCGCCGCTTCAACGGGGAGCAGTAGGCTCTGCTCGACATCTTCTGGCGTGGCGCCGGGGTAGCTGATGCTGACCTGAACAATTTCAATTTCAAACTCAGGAAAGACCTCTTTTTTTATCGCGAGCGATGCCATAAGCCCCCCCACGATAAACAGCAGCATCAGCAGATTAGGGGCAACGCCATGGTCAATCATCCAGGCAAGCGGACCGCGACGCATTAGCTGCTCTCCTCATCACGGGTGGGCGCATCGTTACGCGAGCGAACGCGAACCTGTTGTCCTTCCTGGGGCTGTGCAAGTCCTGAAATGACAACGCGCTGGCCAGGCTCCAAGCCACTGCGCACCAGCGCTTCATTTTCACCCCGATAGGCAAGCGACACCGTTGTGCTGTGTAGGCGGTCTTCATCATCCACCCACCAAACGCGCTCACCTGGGCGTAGCGCCGCTGAGGGCAGGGCAATCAGGTCTTCCTGCGCCTGAGTTTGAAAGGCTATTCGCATCACATCGCCCAAGCGCAGCGCGGGGCCATCGGTATCCAGCGCCAATGGGTCATTCACCGCAATCAACAGTTGTGCCTGAAGTCCGCTTTCTTCCAGATTAGGTAAAATCGATATCAGTGCGCCTTCCCGCGAAGCGCCTTCTGGCCAGCCCCGGCTGGTAATCGTGACCTGACTACCCGGCGCCAGCCATTCAAGTGCATCGCCGGGCAACGAGGCGCGCACCCAGAATTGCTCAACACCGACCAGGTTAATCACCTCGGTTCCTTGACTTAGCAGGCTGCCAGCGCCCACCAAGCGCTCTTGCACCATCGCCTTCCACGGGGCGGTCAGTGTTGCGCGCTCAAGGTTGAGCGCTGCCTGGTCGCGTATCACACGTGCCTGAGTAAGTTGAGCCTGGGCCTGGCGAAGTTGAGGCTCGCGCAGGACCAGCGAGCGTCGCTCGGCGGAAAGCTGGCGCCCAAACGACTCGTACTCACTACGGGCGCGCTGCTGTTCGGCATTTTCAAGCGCCACCTGCGCTTGGGCATTGCTTAGCTGGGCCTCGGCGTCTTCCAGGGCAAGGCGCAAATCGGCCTGGTCGATGTACGCTACTGGCGCGCCTTGCTCGACCACCCGGCCAGGCAGAACACCGTCCCCAAAGCGTTCCAACTGACCTGCCACGCGGCTGGCCAACAGGGCTGTCTGCTCGGCTTCTACTCGCCCAAAGCCGCTCAGTAGAGGTGAATGGGCGCTCTGTTCGACCGTCATGACATTGACGACAGGCGGCGTGGGTGGTGGAGGAGCACGCCGCTCAATACGCGGCGGCTGGTTGATAATCCACCAGGCGCAGGCTAAGCCGATGGCAAACACCAACAGGGCCAGTACGGCGCCTAAACGGACACGGCCTTGTTGCATCGAGGAGAAAGAGTCATGAGGTTTTATTAACACGGAGTACCCGTTGCAAGAGCGAAAACGTAGTAAAAGCGAAAATTCCGGTATAAGAAGCGTATCATGCTAGCATCACGCACTGGCTCGCAGAGATTAGGTAAGCATTATGAAAATAGCGTGCAACTCTTCGCTAACCTAAATGCCTGCGACTTATCACGACACCTATTTCTCATAAATACCGTCCGGCCGATGAGTCTTGTGCAAGCGTATGAAAAACACCGCCACCCGCGATAAGTTAATTGATACTGGTGCTGAGCTGATTACCCAACAAGGGTATAACGCAACGGGCATCAATGCCGTACTTAACGCCTGCGGCGTGCCCAAGGGGTCGTTTTACCATTACTTTTCCAGTAAGGAAGATTTTGGCCTGGCGGTGATTGAGCGGTTTGCCAACGACTATGATGCTAGTCTGGTAGCTCTGCTTGAAGATCCGATGACACCCCCTCTTGACCGCCTGAAGCGCTACTTTGCCACTAGCCGCGCTTATATGAGCGAGCGCGACCATGCGGCCGGCTGCTTGATCGGCAATTTAGGACAGGAGATGGCGGGGCAGAGTGTTCGCTTTCGCGAGGCGCTGAATCACGCGTTCCTGCGTTGGGAAGCACGTTTTGCTCACTGCCTGCAGGCAGCCCAGGCCCAGGGAGCTCTCACTCAAGCCCAGGACCCCCATCAGTTGGCAAGCTTTATTCTTTCCGGCTGGGAAGGGGCAATTTTGCGTACCAAGACGCTGAAGTCAGACGCGCCCATGGAAGTGTTTGAAAAGCTGCTGTTCGAGCAGGTGCTGACGTCGCCAGTTGAATGAGCAACCCTTTAAGCCACCGGTTTATTCATATCGATTACTGAGCCAGGAGCCTGCCATGTTCCAAGGGTTTGAAAAGCATTTGCGTTACATAAAGGGTGTTGGTATTGCTTTTCGTATAGGAGGCCACGGCCCCGCGTTACTGCTGCTCCATGGCCACCCGCAAACCCATGTGATCTGGCATAAGGTGGCTGAAACGCTTGCCCAGCACTTCACCGTAATAGCCGCCGACCTGCGCGGCTACGGCGATAGCGGCAAACCCGACGATGACGCCGAGCATCTCAATTATTCAAAGCGCACCATGGCAGCTGATATGGCCGAGCTGATGAGTGATCTGGGGTTCGAGCGCTTCAAAGTGCTGGCGCATGATCGCGGTGCGCGGGTCGCCCACCGCTTGGGTGTTGACTACGCCTCACGCGTTGAGCGTATGGTGCTTCTCGATATTGCGCCGACCCTTGCCATGTACCGCGGCACCAACGAGGCCTTTGCGCGCAGCTATTGGCACTGGTTCTTCCTGATTCGCCCCCAGCCGCTGCCTGAAATGCTGATCAATAGCGACTCGGCCCAGTACCTGAAAAGTGTGATGGGTGCGCGCAGTGCCGGGATGGCGCCGTTTACTCCTGAAGCGCTGAAGGAATACGAACGCTGCCTGGCACTGCCCGGCACCGCGACCGGCATTTGTGGCGACTACCGCGCCAGCGCCACGATCGACTTAGTCCATGATCAGGCCGATATCGACGCTGGTGTAAAACTTACCTGCCCGCTAAAAGTGATGTGGGGTGCTGAAGGCGCGATTGAAGCCTGCTTTGATGCACTAAGCGAATGGTGCAAGGTGGCGACTCAGGTAGAAGGCAAAGCGCTGCCCTGCGGCCACTATATTGCTGAAGAGATCCCCGAGACGCTGCTAGACGAAGCTCTTCCGTTTCTGTTCAGTGCTGAATAAGCGCTTAACGAGACTTACCAAGACGAAGCGGGTCAAAAACTGGATAATGGGCGGCAATTCGCCGAGGGCTCTGTTTTCAACCGCCCAGGCACACTCATTGCTCTGGATGCCCGCTCATGGAAATCAAAGTCAACTATCTCGATAACCTCCGCCTGGAGGCCAAGTTCGACGACTTCACCGTTATTTCAGACCAGCCGATTCGCTACAAGGGCGACGGCTCGGCGCCTGGCCCGTTTGACTACTTTCTGGCGTCATCTGCCATGTGCGCCGCCTACTTTGTGAAGGTGTACTGCAACGCGCGGGATATTCCCACTGAAAACATCCGCCTCTCGCAGAACAATATCGTCGACCCGGAAGACCGCTATAAGCAGATATTCAAGATACAGGTCGAACTTCCCGAAGATATTTCCGAGAAAGATCGCCAGGGCATTCTGCGCTCGATTGATCGCTGCACGGTCAAGAAGGTCGTTCAAACCGGCCCTGAGTTTCAGATCGAAACCGTCGAGAATATCGATGAGGATTCCCAGGCGCTGTTGATGGGCGCCCCGGAAGGCAGCGAGCGTACCTATATCGAGGGAAAGGATTTACCCCTTGAAGATACCATCGCCAATATGAGCGCGCTGCTGGCTGATCTTGGCATGAAGATTGAGATCGCCTCCTGGCGTAATATCGTGCCTCATGTCTGGTCGCTGCATATTCGCGATGCGGCCTCGCCCATGTGCTTTACCAACGGAAAAGGCGCGACCAAAGAGAGCGCACTTTGCTCGGCGCTGGGCGAGTTTATTGAGCGCTTATCCTGCAACTTCTTCTACAACGATCAGTTCTTTGGTGAAGAGATCGCCAATAGCGAATTCGTGCATTACCCCAATGAGAAGTGGTTCAAGCCAGGGCCTAACGATGAACTGCCCGCTGAAATTCTCGATGAGCACTGCTTGGCGATCTACAACCCGGAAGGAGAGCTTTGCGGCTCGAATCTGATTGATACCAACTCCGGCAATGAGGCGCGCGGCATTGTCTCGCTGCCCTTTGTGCGTCAGTCAGATGGCGAGACGATCTACTTTCCTTCCAACCTGATTGAAAACCTGTTCTTAAGCAATGGCATGAGTGCGGGCAACACGCTGGTGGAAGCTCAGGTGCAGTGCTTGTCGGAAATTTTCGAGCGGGCGGTCAAACGGGAAATTCTGGAGCAGGAGATGACCCTGCCGGATGTACCGCAAGATGTGCTGGCGAAGTACCCAAATATTGTCGAAGGCATTAAGGCGCTTGAGGCCCAGGGCTTCCCAGTGCTGATAAAGGACGCCTCCATGGGTGGTCAGTTCCCGGTGATGTGTGTGACCTTGATGAACCCGCGCACCGGCGGCGTGTTCGCCTCCTTCGGCGCCCACCCAAGCTTTGAAGTGGCGATTGAGCGCAGCCTGACCGAACTTTTACAGGGTCGCAGTTTTGAAGGCCTGAACGATCTGCCGCTGCCAACGTTCAACTCGCAGACCGTGTCCGAGCCCAACAACTTTGTTGAACACTTTATCGACTCCTTTGGTGTGGTTTCCTGGCGCTTCTTCAGTGCTAAGGCGGATTTCGAGTTCAGCGAGTGGGATTTCTCCGGCACCAACGAAGAAGAGGCCGAAACGCTATTTGGCATCTTCGAGGAGTTGGGGGCGGAGGTGTACATGGCGATCCATGAGGATCTCGGTGCGCCGGTGTGCCGTATTCTGGTGCCGGGCTACTCTGAGGTGTATCCGATTGAAGACTTGATCTGGGATAACACCAACAAGGCACTTGATTACCGTGAGGATATCCTCAATCTGCATCAATTAGAGGATGACCAGCTCACCGACTTGGTCGAGCGCCTTGAAGAGAGCCAGATGGATGATCACGCCGATATCACCACCCTGATCGGCATTGAGTTTGATGAAAACACGGTATGGGGCCAACTCACCATTCTGGAGCTTAAGCTTCTGATCTACTTGGCGCTTGGCCGTCATGAAGAAGCACTTGATTGCGTGCAGATGCTGCTGCAGTACAACGACAACACCGTTGAACGTGGTCTCTTCTACCAGGCGGTGAACGCGGTGCTGGAAATTGCCCTGGACGACGAGCTTGAAATCGACGACTACCTTCCTAACTTCCAGCGCATGTTTGGCGAAGAGACCATGGCGGCGGTTGTCGGCTCGGTGGAAGGCAGCGTGCGCTTTTACGGTCTGACGCCCACCAACATGCAGCTTGATGGTTTGGAGCGTCATCAACGTTTGATTGAAAGTTACAAGAAGCTTCACGCCGCGCGGGCGGCAAAAGCAGGCGCTTAATCGCCTCCCGTTTTCACTTATTCAATGGAAATGCATGACACCGATGGCATTCAGCACTCCCTTGATGACCGCAGCGCTAACGTTCGTATGCACCTAAACAGCAAGCTGGAGAGCTACAGCACGTATTAAACGGGAGTAGTTTTAAAACGCTGTGGGGGTAGCTCACAGCGTTTTTGTAGCGTGCAATGAAGCGTCAAAGCGAGAGAAAAAACAGAATCAAAGGGGGCGAGAGCAACGAAAGAATAAACCCGCTAACCACTGCGATGGGCACGCAGGCGACGCCGCCGTGCTGTTGAATCACAGGCAGGGTAAAGTCCATTGATGTGGCGCCGCCATAGCCAATGGCAAGGGCGGTGTGGCGGTGAATCACTAGCGGAATCAAAATAAACGCCAGGAGTTCCCGGGAAAGGTCGTTAAAAAACGCCACGCCGCCCATTAGCGGCCCTAGCTGGTCGCCAATTAAAATGGCCGACAGTGAATACCAGCCAAAGCCAGACGCCATGGCGAGCCCTTCATTCCAGCTAAGCGAGAGCAAGGGGGCGGCGGCCAATCCCGCCAGTAGCGAGCTAACGGCCAGCGTTATCGCAATAGCAAGCCCCAGCCGGTTGAGCAGAATTTGCTTAAGCGGCATGCCGGAGTTGCGTAGCTGACAGCCAATCAGTACTAACAACGCGTAAAGCACCCATTCAGCTAACAGCTCTGCGGCCGTAAAAAGCGTCTCGCCTAGCCTTGGGCCCAGCAGCAGGCCTGTTATAACGCCGACCGCCACCACGGCCAGCAAGAGTAACGAGCCTTGCATGGCGGCTAGCTTACTGGTCGGTGCGTTTTTAACCACAGGTGAATCCCCCGCTTGTAGTGCTACCCGGCGAGACAGCCACCACAAAGCGGCCAGGTTAAACGTCGTGGTAATGCTAAACAGCAGCAATGCATTGCCCCCCAGCCGCGAAAGCTGGCTGGTTAGATTTTCAAGTCCTGCCAGGCCTACCCCCATGAAGAGCAAAATAAGATAAACCGAGCCGCTAACGGCACGGTTGATCAGTTGTTGGAGGTAAGGAGAGCGAATGCGTAGTAAATAGCCCACTATCAGAGGCAGAAGAACAATCAATAATCCAGACAGCATGTAGGGTGTGGCGCCTTAAGGGTTAAATTGAGTAAGCCTGATGCGGGTTTGGCGGCGACCCTCTTTTTGATACTCCGCCGAGACAATCAGGCCGGGCCAGTCCGGGTGAAAGTTGATTTCCAGATGGCGGTCAGGCTTTTCGATATCCGTCAAAATGACCTGCTGTACCTCAAACTCACCAGCGGGCACGTTGACCGTGTGCGTGCCTGGCGTAGCGTAGTACTGGAAGTGCTCATCTCGGCCGCGGTGGTCAACAAAATCGAGATCACACGGTGCGCTGCGCGTACACGTTTCATGGCCTGCCCGTCGAGAGAGATCAACCAGCGCGGCTTGACGATCAAGCGTCGCAATATCGTTATCGGTTAATCGATAGCTGTCGCCTACGCCAAGAAGCGAGTAGCTGCTGCTAAAAAGCAGTGAACGGACGGCGTCATCATCCGCTGAAAAGCGGCTGTACTCTTGACCGCTGACAATGGCCAATGAAAAGCGCATATCGCTTAGCCAATGCTGGCCTTCCTGGCTGAGCGTATGGGTAATCGTTGCACTTGGCCAGTTGCGGGTTTCCAGCCGGTATTGCGCTTCAAACGGCGCTATTTTCGGTGCTATGTCCGGCGCTATGTCAGCAAACTTGCTGGCGGTTTCTTCACTCGCATTGGCCGGTAGAGAGCTGAGCGACAGACAGGCGGTGCCCAACAGTATACAAGCCGATACAGCATTTAAACGGGCGGGTCGCATCCTGTTACTCCTTATGAGCAAGCGATCCTGGTTAGCAAGCGCTGCTTTCACATAAGCCCGATAAGCGGGGCTGTCTTGGGTTTAAAAGCCTGTTTGATTGACGAGTAAACAAAGGGTTCGTTCCAGCGGCTCTCTTTTTTACGAGGCCCGTTTTTACAAGGCCAGCTTTTACAAGATAAGTACCTCAAACCATATCAGCCAAGTGCTTCCATAGCTTGGCAAACAGTTTAAGCGCTTTGAGTGTGCATCTTAACATTTGATGCGCACGTGATGCTGGTGGTGTATCGCGATGAAAGAAGCGCCACCCGCTTCATGTAGACAGAGGCGCCCATGCTGGTTTTAACGGACTTAGTATCCTTGTGTGGGGTTAACCGTAGGCAGGTCTTCATCCGCTTCAAAGGCATGCAGGTAGGCAATGACTTGGTCAATCGCATCATTCACCGGAGTGGGCGCTGCCATGTGGGGTGTGACGATGACTCGGGGATGCTGCCATAAGGGGCTTTTAGCGGGCAGCGGCTCTTCACAAAAAACATCTAACAACGCGCCGCGCAAGTGGCCTGGCGTAGCGTCATCACCCAGTGCCTCAAGAAGCGCCTGTTCATCCATCAAGCTGCCTCGGCCTGGGTTGATCACGCTGGCGCCCTTGGGCAGTTTGGCGAGCCGTTCGGCGTTAAGAATACTCCGTGTGGCGGGGGTATCGGGCAGGATAGTAACCACGCTTTGCACTTGGCCAAGAAGCTCGTCCAGTCCTTCATCACCATGTAGGCACTGTACACCTGTGATGGTTTTGGGTGAACGACTCCAGCCCAGCACCGGAAATCCCGCTTGCTGCAAGGTGCTGGCAACATGCGCACCGATAGCGCCCAGGCCGAGCACACCTACTGGCCAATCAGCTTTGTCTGCCAAGCGTTGCGGCTGCCATTCAGCGTTGGCTTGCTGAACGGCGTAACGGTCCATACTGCGGTAAAAATGTAAGACGCCGTAAAGTACGTAGTCGGCCATTGGCTCGCTCATGCCCGCATCGCGCAACTTCACGATGGGAACATTGGCGGGCAGCCCTGGTGTGCCGAGTAAGTGATCTACTCCTGCGCCCAGGTTGATGATGCCTTTAAGCCGAGTCTGCTCTTTCAAGAGATACGCGGGGGCTTTCCATACCGCAAGATAGTCAGCATCTTGTCGTGCCTCTTCGGGAGCGTCGCTGGTCACGACCGTTGCGTTAGGAAGCGCTTCGGAAAGGGCGTCGCGCCATTGAGTGGCATCATCGGTGTGCACAACAATTTTCATTTCGGCTCCTGCGTGGTGAATGGGTGTCTCTCACTCTATTTATTTATCATGGGGAGGTTGTCTGCACGCTGCAAGCTGTAACATGCCACGGCGTTTGGCCTACATTGACCCACGCGTGGTTGAGAGCTACCTGGGTGGCCGTACATTGGAGCATTTTCGGCAATTGGTTGAGAATAAGCTTGAAAATTAACAGTTGATTGGCCTCGATGAGCGCGCCGTACTGAAGCTTTTACGTAGCCGGTTAAGAGAGCCGGCAACATGAGTTAAATAAAGGCTTTGACCCGCAACCACGGGGTGGTGCTAGTATCGGGCTAAGACGACATTGGCAAGCCTTCAATGGCGGTAGCCTGGTCGCCCTTGTGCCCCGTTGCTTGGCGTAAAAAACGCGCACCGGTTCTTGGTGATCTTTGATGGTGAGTTGCCCGATGACTCAGGTTTCCCTGCCCTTTACGCGTGAAGAGTATGCACAGCGCTTGTGGAAGGTGCGTGCTGAAATGGCCGGCCGCGGCATTGATGTATTGATCGTCAGTGATCCGTCGAATATGGCATGGCTGACCGGCTACGACGGCTGGTCATTCTACGTACACCAATGTGTACTGGTTGGCCTGGAAGGCGAGCCGGTATGGTTTGGGCGTCGTATGGACGCTAACGGCGCACTGCGCACCTGTTGGATTGACCCAGTCAATATTACTTATTACCCGGATTACTACGTTCAAAATCCGGATATGCACCCGATGGATTATCTGGCGCAGTCGATCTTGCCTGATCGCGGCTGGCATACCGGCGTAGTGGGTATGGAGATGGATAACTACTATTTCACCGCCAAAGCCTACCAGAGTCTGCTACGTGAGCTGCCCCACGCGCGTTTTATCGACGCCAATGCACTGGTGAACTGGTGCCGGGCAATCAAGTCGCCTCAGGAAATCGCCTATATGCGCATTGCCGGCAAGATTGTTGAAGGCATGCACTCGCGTATTCTGGAAGTCATCGAGCCGGGGCTTCCCAAGAGCAAGCTGGTCTCGGAAATCTACCGGGTGGGGATAGAAGGCTTTTTCGATGAAAACGGGAAAGTGTATGGTGGTGACTACCCTGCCATTGTCCCCATGCTGCCAACCGGTAAAGATGCCGCTGCTCCACATTTGACCTGGGACGATACGCCGTTTCGTGAAGGCGAGGGCACGTTCTTTGAGATTGCCGGGGTGTTTAAGCGCTATCACGCGCCCATGTCGCGTACCGTATTTCTGGGACGACCGCCGACCGACTTCATTCGTGCTGAATCGGCCCTTCTTGAAGGTATCGAAAACGGTTTGGAAGTTGCTAAGCCGGGAAATAGAACGGCGGATATTGCCATGGCGCTAGGTGCGGCGATGGATAAATACGGTTTTGACCGCGGTGGCGCACGCTGCGGTTACCCCATCGGTATTTCGTACCCGCCGGACTGGGGCGAACGCACCATGAGTCTGCGTCCCTCGGATGAGTCCATCCTGCAACCTGGTATGACCTTTCATTTTATGCCTGGGCTTTGGGTGGACGATTGGGGGCTGGAAATTACCGAAAGTATCCTGATTACTGAAACAGGCTGCGAGACGCTGGCCAACTTCCCGCGGCAGTTATTTGTTAAATGATGATAAGTCGTTAAAGAATAAGCCGTTAAGTAACTGATTAAGGAGTCGTTATGACCCTGCGACCAAGCCCGATTTCCGCGACTGTCGACTTTGATGCTGACGGCGTGCAGCACGGTTTTTTAAAGCTGCCTATCTCCACCGATATCTCGGCCTGGGGGGCGGTAATGATCCCGATTACTGTGGTGAAAAATGGCGAAGGCCCCACGGCGCTATTAACCGGCGGCAACCATGGCGACGAATACGAAGGCATTACCTCGCTGCTCAAGCTAGCCAACGCGCTTACCGCAGAGGACGTCAGTGGGCGGGTGATTATCGTGCCGTGCATGAATACGCCCGCCGTTATGGCAGGCAAGCGGACATCGCCGATGGATAAGGGCAATCTTAACCGCAGCTTCCCCGGTGACCCCAACGGCAGCGTAACGCTGCAAATTGCCGACTACTTTACCCGCGTTTTGGTGCCCATGAGCGATGTGGTGCTGGACCTACACTCCGGTGGCCGCACGCTGGATATTCTGCCGTTCGGTGCTTCTCATGTGCTTGATGATAAAGCCCAGCAACAGGCCGCGCTGGAAGGCGCCAAAGCGTTTGGCGCGCCTTACGCCATGGTGATGTTTGAGCTGGATGCCGAAAAACTCTTCGATACTGCCTGCGAGCGCCAAGGCAAGGTGTTTGTGGCCACAGAACTTGGCGGTGGTGGCACCTCCACGCCACAAAGTATGGCGATTACCGAGCGCGGCGTACGTAACTTTCTGATCCATTACGGCCTGCTAGAGGGTGAGGTGGATATGCCGCAAGGCGGCCAGGTCTATCTCGACATGCCTGACGCCAGCTGCTACGTACAGAGCCAGCACTCCGGCGTACTTGAGCTTTGCGTGGCGCTGGGCGATGCCGTGACCAAAGGGCAGGTGTTGGCTTACGTGTACGATATGACCCGTACCGGTAGCGAGCCGGTTGCTTACCGCGCCGAACGCGATGGCATTTTGATGGCCCGGCGCGCCCCGGCCCTGGTCAATATGGGGGACACCATTGCGGTGATTGCCGATGTTGTCGACCGCCTGGAGGCATAGCCTAAGGCATGATGAAACTCGACCGTTTTGATCTTAAAATTCTCGATATCCTCTCCCGTGATGGGCGGATCACCAAGTCCAAACTGGCCGAGGCGATTAACCTCTCGGTCAGCCCCTGCTGGGAGCGGGTTAAACGCCTGGAAAAAGCCGGGGTCATTCAGGGCTATACCGCGCGGGTCAATGCCGATGTACTGGTGCCGCGCAACCCTGTGTGGGTGCAAATTGAGCTTACAGCCCACAACGCCGCAAGCTTTGCGCGCTTTGAAGCTTTGGTCATGGATACGCCAGAGGTCACCGAATGTGTCGCCGTCGGCGGTGGGGTCGATTATCTGGTGAAGTTTGAAGCCCGCACGATTGATAGCTACCAGCGGCTCATGGATAAATGGCTGGTATCCGAAGCGGGCATTGAGCGTTACTTCACCTATATCGTGACCAAAACGGTTAAGCGTCAGCCGATTGGTATTGATGTGGAGGGTACAGGCGTTGTGTGACGGATCAGCCTATTAAGTTACTGAGTTGCCCATTTCTATAGTGCTATTGAAATGTCGCTCACGGACCCGGTTTCGACCTTCATGTTTTGCGTCATATAATGCCTGATCAGCCGCCTGAATCAACTTGTTGAGCTCATCCATAGGAGGAGTAGGGCTAGTACACACCCCCGCACTCACGGTAACGATGCCAAAGCTTGACTGAGTGTGGGAAATGGCAAGGTTGGCGACGTTTGCCCGTATCCTGTCAGCCAGTATTAAAGCGTTATGATTAGTACTATTACGTATTGAGCGTAAAACCAGAAATTCTTCGCCCCCAAAGCGGCACACTATATCCTCCGATGTACACACGTCGCGAATAGCCTCTGCAACTGCTTGTAGGCAGCGGTCTCCACCCGCATGCCCATAGTGATCGTTAAATGCTTTGAAATAGTCCACGTCTACAATCACAACAGCAATATGCTCTTGTGAAGCGCATTTTTGTAATAGCAATGCTGAGTTCCGGGCGAGGCCTCTACGGTTAGATAGCCCTGTTAGCGGATCTATATTGGAAATCCGTTCCAGGTCTGCATTGCGTTCAGCAAGTTCGGAACGTAACAGGTCAGTATTAATATTCTGCAGGTATAGGCGTAGCGACTCAGCGGAGAAACGATAGTTGGCCATTAACGTCAGCACTACAGCGGGGATGCCAAAAGCCAAGTGGTTGACCACGTACTCAAGATTAGCGCCGGGTAGAAACCAGATAGTGGTGTAAAGGCAAATGCACACAAATAATGAGCCATAGATGCTGTATTCAAACGGCGGCGTCAGAACAATGGTAAGAACCAGTTGGAAAATCAGGCCAGCATAAAAATAATGAAGCACGCGTGGATTTTCCGATCCCAGCAGCGCTATACACCAAACTGCCGTTCCCAAAACGACGACTACTACGCTTGCAAGCTCTTTACGGCGAATGGAAGCGGGACGTTTGTAATAGGCAAACAAGAAAATGGTAAGTGGTCCAATGATTAATATGCGTAACAATAGAGATCTAAAGGTGATATCGGGCAGTATATAGATATCCACCAACGTGTAAGAAAAGTAAAAAATTGCCAAGAGCGTAGTGACCACGGTCAGCGAGTATAGACGCTCGTCGTGACGATCTACGTCGTACTTTTTCCGAACTGTTGTGCCATTAATTTGTTGGGAAAGCTGCTTAAAGTAAGGAAGTTGATACACAACGCTCCCCTTGGCCCGGTAGAGCTGGCATTACGCGATCTTTACAGGGGTAAGATCTTAAAACCAGTCGTTTTAGCAGGGTAGGCCATAGCGTAAGGTGAAGTTTATTTAAAACCGACGTGGCATTATCGGCCATTTTTGTTGAAAGGGTAGGTATACCACAACATAACGAATGTTTAGACTTCTTTAGGTATCGCCTTTGTCAGTTAGTCTCGGTTTGGCGGCAAGCGCCAAAAAAAACTGCTGTAAACGCGGTTTAGACAAAAAAAACCAAGCTAAACCACTTCGCTTTCAAAAACACTTCGTGCGTCTTCTCCCTTACGCTAGGCACATCGAAAGGATCGACCAAAAGCCGATCTCTTCAATCGTCAACGTGTAACGGTTTGTCGCCGGTTAATGGCTTCAACCAGGGGAGGTGCCCATGACCACACTATCGACCACGCTGGTTAAACGGCTAGAAGATCCGCGCCTGTTTCGCCAGTACGCTTATGTGAATGGCAAGTGGACGCATGGGGAAGGTGGCCGTGAAGAAGCGGTGTATGACCCGGCAACCAACGAAGCTATCGGGCATATTCCTCTGCTTGAAGCCGAGCAGATTACCGCAGCGGTGGATGCCGCTGAGTCAGCCTTTGTTCACTGGCGCGCACTGCGTGCCGATGAGCGCTGCGAGCGCCTGCTGGCTTGGTACGATTTGATTCAGGCCAACCGCGAAGACCTGGCGACCATCATGACGCTGGAGCAGGGAAAACCGCTGCCCGATGCACGGGGCGAAGTAGAGTACGGAGCAAGTTTCGTGCGCTGGTTTGCGGAAGAGGGTAAGCGCACTTACGGGGAAACGATTCCCAGCCATATCCCTAATGCCTCGCTGGGCACTATTAAAGAGCCTGTTGGTATTGCCGCGATGATTACGCCGTGGAATTTTCCGCTGGCAATGATTACCCGTAAAGCGGCGGCCGCGCTGGCTGCTGGCTGCCCGGTGATTGTGAAACCGGCCAATGAAACGCCTTTTTCAGCGCTGGCGCTGGCAGAATTAGCCGAGCGGGCAGGCATACCGGACGGTATCTTTAACGTTGTCTTGGGTGAGCCTGCCGAGGTTTCTAAGATACTGTGCAGCGAGCCACGTATCCGGGCGCTGTCGTTTACCGGCTCCACCCGCGTTGGCCGTCTGTTAATGGAGCAAAGTGCTGGGACCGTTAAGCGCCTTTCACTGGAGTTGGGCGGTAATGCGCCGTTTATCGTCGGGCCGGATATGGACCCTAAAGAGGCGGCTTATGCGGCGGTAGACGCCAAGTTTCAAACGGCGGGGCAGGACTGTTTGGCGGCCAACCGGATTCTGGTGCACGAATCCATTCATGACGCCTTTGTTGAGCAGTTTACCGAGCGCATGGCGGCATTAACCGTCGGAAATGGTTTGCAGGGCGAGATCGATCTCGGCCCGCTGATTCACCGCCAGGCCGTAGAGAAGGCCGCCGCGATTGTTGATGATGCGATTTCTCGGGGCGCCACGCTGGTGATGGGAGACCAGAACCAAGCGCCGGGCGAAAACTTCTTTATGCCGGTGTTGCTAACAGGCGTAACGCCACAAATGAAAGTGTGGCGGGAAGAGAATTTTGCCCCGGTGGCCGGGATTACCGCTTATTCGAGCGACGAAGAGGTCATTGAGCTTGCCAATGATACCGAGTATGGCTTGGCGGCCTATGTGTATACCCATGATATTCGGCGGATATGGAAGCTGATGCGTGGGCTGGAGTACGGCATGGTCAGTGTAAACTCCGTCAAGATGACCGGCCCGCCGGTGCCCTTTGGCGGCGTGAAGCAGTCTGGCCTTGGCCGTGAGGGCGGCTCCACCGGTATCGACGAGTATCTCGAAACCAAGTATTACTGTCTGGGAGCGCTTGGATCGGTCTCGGGAAGCTAGCTGCGCTGATGGTATAAAAATTTACGTTGTTACTAATTTTTTAAAATCTTCCTGACTGTAGGAAGGTTTATTGTACAGAGAGAACGTTATGAGCCAACATCAGGATCTGATCGAACGCGACCGCAAAGTCACTTTTCACGCCTCTACCCACCTGCGTGACTTCGCCCATGGCGATGCGCCGGGCCGTGTGATTACTGGCGGTAAAGGCATCAATATTGTGGATAAGGATGGCCGCGAATTTATCGACGGCTTTGCCGGGCTTTACTGCGTCAATATCGGTTATGGCCGCACGGAAATTGCCGAAGCCATTTACAAGCAGGCGATGGAGCTCTCTTACTACCACACCTATGTAGGTCACTCGAACGAGCCGCAGATCGCGCTTTCTGAGCGTATTCTGAAAATCGCTGGCATGAACATGTCCAAGGTCTACTACGGCATGTCGGGCAGTGACGCTAATGAAACCCAGTTGAAAATTGTGCGTTACTACAACAACGTACTCGACCGCCCGCAGAAGAAAAAAGTCATCTCGCGTATGCGCGGCTACCATGGTTCGGGCATTGCCTCTGGTTCATTGACCGGTCTGAAGGCGTTTCATGACCACTTTGACCTGCCGATTGATACCATTCGTCATACTGAAGCACCGCACTACTACCTGCGTGCCGCCGAGCAGCACGGTATGACGGAGCTTGAGTTTTCCTCCTTCTGTGCCGACAAGCTGGAAGCGATGATTCTCGAAGAAGGCCCGGATACGGTGGCTGCGTTTATCGGCGAGCCGGTGTTGGGCACAGGCGGTATCGTACCGCCGCCCGAAGGTTACTGGGACGCGATTCAGGCGGTGTTGGCCAAGTACGATGTGCTGTTGATTGCCGATGAAGTGGTATGTGGCTTTGGACGTACCGGCTCTGATTTTGGTAGCCACCACTACAACATGAAGCCGGACCTGGTCACGATTGCTAAAGGCCTGACCAGCGCCTATCAGCCGCTTTCTGGTGTGATTGTGGGCGAAAAAGTATGGCAAGTGCTTGAGCAGGGCACGGGTGAGTTTGGCCCAATCGGTCACGGTTGGACCTACTCTGGCCACGCGCTGGGCTGTGCCGCCGGTATTGCCAACCTGGATATCATCGAGCGTGAAAACCTGGTGGGCAACGCGGCTGAAACCGGTGCCTACTTCCAGGCGCAGCTTAAGGCCACGTTTGAAGGTCATCCGCTCTTGGGGGATGTACGCGGTGTTGGCTTAATGGCCGCGCTTGAGTTCTCACCGGATGCCAAGCAGCGCTTGCACTTTGACCCCGCCCTCAAAGTGGGCCCGCGAGTGGCCGCCGCCGCCATGGAAGAGAACCTGATTGCTCGCGCCATGCCCCAAGGTGACATTTTAGGTTTTGCGCCTCCGCTGACCATTAACCGCGCAGAAGTTGATGACGTGATTGGCCGTGCCAAGCGCGCCATTGACCGGGTAACCGATGAACTTACCCGCTCAGGCGATTTAAAAGCGGGCCACCAGGAAGCTGCGTTTACGATTTAATGAAAAGACACTGATCTTGTAACGCCGCTGCTCATTTATGCAGCGGCGTTTTTGTTTTTTGGTCGGGCAGCTATGCTACTAACTACAGTAACGGTGAACGGATACGTTAGGAGTGGCTATGCAACCGGTATTGGCTTTCGATGTATATGGCACGCTGATTGATACCCAAGGCGTTACGGCGGAACTCGAACGGCGACTTAACGATGCCGCCAACGCAGAAGAATTTGCCAAGCGCTGGCGGGAAAAACAGCTTGAGTACAGCTTTCGTCATGCCTTAATGGGCGCTTATGTGCCTTTTTCAGAATGCACGAGAGAAGCCCTGGTGTTTACTAGTCGTGCGCTGCAAGCAGGTCTTTCTGGCAATGACCACGACCACCTGATGGATGTATATGCAGAGCTCCCAGCCTTCCCGGATGTGGTGGATGCGCTTGATCAGTTACGTGATGCGGGCATTCGTTGCGTGGCGTTTTCCAATGGCACGACGGAGGCGGTAACACAGCTGCTGATACGTGCCGGCGTAGAAAGCCACATGGATGCGGTGATAAGCGTGGACGATATCAAGCGCTTTAAGCCAGACCCAGCGGTATATAGCTATCTTCGCTCACAGCTGGAAGCGCGCCCTGAGCATACCTGGTTAATTTCAAGCAACGCCTTTGATGTGATTGGTGCAACCCATGCCGGGCTGCGAAGTGCCTGGGTGCGACGTCATTCCGATGCGCCCTTTGATCCCTGGGGCATTGAGCCTGATATGACAGTGCCTGGCCTGGATGCCTTGGCCGAGCGTATTATTTGCCAGGTTGTTAACCGATAAGAACAAGCCGCATAATGACGTACGATTCATATATCAGGACGCGATCATGTCAGAGAAAATTTACTGTATTGCTGGCTTCAAACCCAAACCAGGCAAAGAGGAGGCGGTGTTCAAAGCGCTTCAGTCGCTGGAGCCAAACACACACCGGGAAGACGCCTGCATTCACTACACGGTGACCCGTCAGATCGATAACCCCTTCGCTCAAGGCACCAGCTATCCGATTGTATTCCATGAAATCTGGGCGAGCCGTGAAGAGTTTGAAGCACATTGTCAGCGTAAAGAGATCCAGGACTTCTTTGCCAAGCACGTTGAATCACCGGATGGCGATATCGAAGATGCCAACGTATGCGTGTATACCGATGAACCGTGGAATTTTGATGCCCCCAAGGTATAACCCCAGCGTGTAGAATGGGCCCACGACACCGATAAGCACGGAGCAAACATGACCGAAAAGAAAATGAACGTTGAAAGCTTTAACCTGGACCATACCAAGGTCAAAGCGCCTTATGTACGTCTTGCTGATATCAAGCAGGGCCAGAACGGCGACCAGATTCATAAATATGATCTGCGTATCTGCCAGCCGAACAAAGAGCACATGGAGATGCCTGCGCTGCATTCTCTTGAGCACTTGATGGCTGAACTATCGCGTAATCATACCGATAAAGTGGTCGATATCAGCCCGATGGGCTGCCAAACCGGCTTTTATATCGCGATGATCAATCACGATAACTACGACGACGTGTTAACCATCATTGAGCAAACCCTGAACGACGTTCTGGTGGCCACCGAAGTGCCTGCCTGTAACGAAATGCAGTGCGGCTGGGCCGCGAGCCACAGCCTGGAAGGCGCTCAGAAGCTCGCCCGTGACCTACTTGCCAAGCGTGGTGAATGGACGGAAGTATTTGCTTAAAACGGTCTTTTCAAACCGTTTTTAAGACCGTTCGTTTGACGCTGCTACAGAGAAAACAAGAACGCCTTCTTCACGGAGGTGTTTTTGTTTGAATGTTTCTTATAACCGCGTATCAGCGGCCAGTTGTTCAATAGAGCGGGCGACATCCTGAGCGTCGTGGAGAATCTTGTTCACAATCGCATCAATTTCGCTAACCCTGGATTGCCCGGCTTTGCTTTGTTGAATGACCTGTTGCATGGCTTCGGTGGTGCGTTCGACAAGGTTACTGTTGTCTTTTAGCACCTGGGAAATTTGTGCCACGGCTTCGCTTGATCCTTTAGCCAGTTGGCGTACCTCGTTAGCAACCACGGCAAAGCCGCGTCCCTGTTCACCTGCGCGGGCGGCTTCAACCGCGGCGTTAAGAGAAAGCAGGTTGGTTTGGCTGGCTATCTTGGCAATAGAGGCCGTAATTGCATGAATACTTTGCGACTGTTTATGCAGCGCCTCTACAAGCTCTTGTGCCTGGACCAGCGTTTGAGCGGCTTGCTCTGAGCCTTTTACCATCTCATCCAGGTGGTCGAGGCTATCTTTGGCGGTACGTTCAATTTGTGACGTGCTGGTTTGGGCGGAGCCAATCGTTCCCGTTGTCGCATTGGCTTTGTCGACCAGTTGGGTGATATCTGCTGCGAATTTTACCACCTCGGTAACATTGCCATCTTCATCTTTAACAGGATTGTAGGTGGCTTCTAGCCAGATGCTTTGGCCATTTTTAGTGATGCGCTCAAAGCGGCCTTTGGTAAAGTCCCCTTGGGCCAAGCGCTCCCAAAAGTGAGGGTTTTTACGATAGAAGTCAGGTGGGCAAAACATACGGTGGTGCTGACCAATAATATCTTTTTGTTGATACCCCATCGCGGCTTCAAAGTTTTTATTGGCTTCGAGTATTTCCCCTTGAGGGGTAAACTCAATGACGGCCATTGAGTCATTGAGCGCCCTTAGCACGGCCTTTTGCCGTTGAGACTCCTGATGGCGCTGGGTAACATCATTCGCTACTTTCAGGATTTCTGTCACATGGCCGCGAAAATTTCGTATAGGCACATACGTCGCCTCTAACCAGACCTCTTCATCGTTCGCACGTACGCGACAAAAACGCCCCTGACGGCTATCTCCAGCAGCTAATGAGTGCCAAAACTGCTGATACTCAGCACTGCTGACTTCCTGATCATCGCAAAACATGCGGTGATGCTTACCCTTTATATCGTCTAGTTGATAGCCCATCGCCTCAAGAAATTGCGGGCTGGCATCCTTAATAACGCCCTGAGGCGTAAATCGAATACACGACGTATGGCGTTTTAAGGCGAGGTAGAGAGGGGCATTAAAAAAGCTTATACGCATTTTTTGCCTTCTATATTAGGAAACAGCTAGAAAAGAAGCAGCCAAAGAGGAAGGAGCAGAAGCGCTTTTAATTATAGTTGGCTTTTTGAAATATAGGACTGCGTAACGAAGATGACAAGTATCAGCGATAGAGAGGAGGTAATGTAAAGCATAAAGACCTCAATTCTAGCGCTTAGGCTAGCCGTGCGAAGGGGAGCTTTAAAAGCGACGGGAGCTGCCCTTTGGACGTCAGCCAATAGCACGCGTGAATATTCGCTTTCTTAGCACTAAATGTTCTATAGTGGATTGCTTAAAGGTGGTTTAAGGTATTAAAAGCAGTAATCACCCGCGAAGGAGGCACAATGTCATTACGTATTAATGCGGTCGTTCCCGATTTTGAAGCACAAACTAGCCAAGGGCCTATCCAGTTCCACGAGTGGATTGGTGATAGCTGGGCTATTTTGTTTTCACACCCCAAGGACTTTACACCGGTTTGCACCACGGAGTTTGGTGCTGTAGCCACGCTAAGTGCCGAGTGGAAAAAGCGCGGCACTAAAGTGATTGGTGTGTCGGTTGATGGCGTTGAGGATCACAAACGCTGGGCCGACGATATCACCCGGTATAGCGGCAGCGACGTTGATTTTCCGATCATCGCCGATGAAGGCCTTAAGGTTTCCAAACTGTTTGATATGCTGCCCGAAGATGCCTATCTGCCGGATGGCCGTACGCCAGCCGACAGCGCCACGGTACGCTCGGTGTTTATCATTGGGCCGGATAAGCAGTTAAAGCTATCCATGACTTATCCCATGACGGTAGGACGTAATTTCGCTGAAATTCTACGTGCTCTGGATGCCCTGCAGGCAACCGTTAAGCACGGTGTGGCGACGCCCGCTGATTGGACAGTTGGCCAGGATGTTATTATTCCGCCAAGCGTTTCAGATGACGATGCCAAGCAAAAATTTGGTGAGTTTGACGCGGTGCTGCCTTACCTGCGTAAAACATCGCTAAAATAAGCGCGCAGTCATAGCGTTCTTACTAAAGCCCCAGGGTTATTAACGCCTTGGGGCTTTTTTAATAGCGCCTGATAACCCATTACGGTGTTTCTAACACACGTTATTTAACCGTCGTTGATACGCTTGGTCTGTTAGTTTAAGGCTTCGATTAGCCGCTGAGCTTCCGCGATGGTTTGCTAGCAGTGGGCAAGCAGGGTTCGTAACCAAAAGCGCCCTTGATGAAAGGGCGCAGATAGCGATTAAAGAAACGTATTCAAGCCGAATATTTAGGCGTGGACGTACTCAACCAGCGCTTGTGCAAAGGTATCGGTGTTGCCCGTGCCGCCCATATCGGGCGTGACCATGTCACGGCGGGTTTCTAACACCGTGCGAATGCCGTGACGGATAGTTTCGCCTTTGTCTGCCATGCCCAAATGATCAAGCATCTGCGCGGCAGCCAACAATAGAGCGCAGGGATTGGCGAGCTTTTTACCCGCAATGTCAGGGGCAGAGCCGTGTACTGCTTCAAAAATCGCCGCTCTTTCACCAATATTAGCGCCAGGTGCCAAGCCCAGCCCGCCCACCAGGCCTGCACACAGGTCTGAGAGAATATCGCCAAACAGGTTCGTGGTAACCACCACGTCAAACTGATGCGGGTTCATCACCAGCTGCATACAGGCGTTATCGACAATCATCTCTTGAAACTCAATGTCGGGATATTCGCTTGCGATCTCACGCGCCACATCCAAAAACAGCCCGGAGCTGGTCTTGATAATATTGGCTTTATGCACTGCAGTGACCTTTTTCCGGCCACTGCTTTTGGCCAGCTCAAACGCATAACGCACAATACGCTCGGAGCCTTTACGGGTTACCTTGATCACCGAAATGCCGGTGTTGCCGTCGTCGATCATCTCTTGGCCATCAGACAAATACGCACCTTCGGTATTTTCGCGTACGGTGATCATGTCGATGTCTTCAAAGCGCGAGCGAGTGCCAGGAAAGCTGATTGCCGGGCGTACGTTGGCATAAAGGTCAAAGTGACGGCGTAGCTGTACGTTAATGGAGGAGAAGCCCTTGCCAATGGGTGTGGTCAGCGGGCCTTTCAACGCAATGCCGTGTTTCTCTATAGCATCAAGCGATGCTTGCGGGATCAACGTTCCATGATTTTCCAGCGCTGACAGGCCTGCATCCACAAACTCGTATTCAAAGCCGCACTCAAGCGCATCGAGCACGCGCAGGGTGGCATCCATAATTTCAGGCCCAATGCCATCGCCTTTAATCACCGCAATTGAATGGCTCATGTGCTACTCCTCTGGAAGATGCGAACACGTTGGTCGAAATGTTGACCAGGTTCAATGATGGCGCCTTATGCGCTTGACACCCATGGTAAGCGATGGTGGCGCCGAAGCGCATCCTGCGCTGGCTATTCCAGTATACCACCAGGCCTCAAGTGCGCCGGGGTGCAGAAGAGGTAGGTTGCTGGTAAACTCTGCGCCGGTTCTGCCGCTTAACCTTCAGTGGCAAGGTAACTTCGTAAAATATCTCGGCAAGGCGTCTGCGCAATGAAACGCTCATTGGCAACATCTGTAGTACTTACCACTGGGTTGATGACTCCACCCTAAGTATTCCCTCTTTCGAAAACGCCATGGCGCGAAAGCGCTTCCACGGCGTTACGGCATTCTATTGCTGTTATTTGGCTACTGACGCTCTTGGCGTCTTCATCCTGCAGCCTGACTCATACAATCTGGTTTTGAATGACGTGACATCTGACCCTGTGGGGCGGAGTTAGCGCGTCTTGTTTAATCAATAACGATGGACTCCCTGAATGGCACTTTTCAGCAAGCATGAGTGGTTTTCCAATATTAAAGGCGACACCCTTTCGGGCCTGGTCGTCGCGCTGGCGCTGATTCCCGAAGCGATCGCGTTCTCCATTATCGCAGGCGTCGACCCGAAAGTAGGTCTTTATGCCTCGTTCTGTATTGCGGTGATTATCGCCTTTACCGGTGGGCGGCCGGGGATGATCTCAGCGGCCACTGGCGCCATGGCGCTATTGATGGTCACGCTGGTGCGCGAGCATGGCCTTGAGTACTTGCTGGCGGCAACGCTTTTAACCGGGGTGTTTCAGATCATTGCAGGGTATTTAAAACTGGCTGAGCTAATGCGCTTTGTGTCCCGCTCGGTCGTTACTGGCTTTGTGAATGCGCTGGCCATTTTGATCTTTATGGCCCAGTTACCTGAGTTAACCAATGTCACTTGGCATGTGTATGTCATGACCCTGGCCGGTTTAGGCATTATCTATTTATTCCCTTATCTGCCGGTGATCGGTAAAACGCTACCCTCGCCGCTGGTGTGCATCGTGGTGTTAACCATTGTGTATATGGTGAGCGGCATGGATATTCGCACGGTGGGTGATATGGGCGAGCTGCCTGATACGCTGCCGATTTTCCTGTGGCCGAATGTCCCGCTTAACCTTGAAACCTTGATGATTATTCTGCCTTACGCCTTGATGCTGTGTGTGGTGGGTCTACTGGAATCGATGATGACAGCGACCATTGTGGACGATTTGACCGACACGTCGAGTGATAAAAACCGCGAGTGCAAAGGCCAAGGCATTGCCAATATTGGTGCCGGGTTACTGGGCGGTATGGCGGGTTGTGCCATGATTGGTCAGTCGGTGATCAATATTAAATCCGGTGGCCGTACGCGGCTATCAACATTGATTGCGGGCGTTGTACTGCTGTTGTTGGTCGTTTTTCTAGCCGATTGGGTCTCACAAATTCCCATGGCCGCTCTGGTAGCCGTGATGATTATGGTGTCGATAGGCACCTTTAGCTGGGCGTCGATTCGGGATCTTAAAAAGCATCCTCTCAGCACCAATATTGTCATGTTGGCGACGGTCGCTGTGACCGTAAGTACCCATAACCTAGCGATCGGGGTCTTTGTTGGCGTGCTGCTGGCAGCGCTGTTTTTTGCCAATAAGGTTGGCAATATCATGTACATCGGCTCTACTGAGATAGAGGCGGGCCGGGAGCGTGAGTATCAGGTCGCTGGGCAGGTCTTCTTCGCCTCTTCCGAGCGTTTTATGGCGGCGTTTGATTTCAAGGAGAGCCTGGACAAGGTGACGATCAATGTATCCAACGCGCACTTCTGGGATGTTACCGCTGTACAGGCACTTGATCGGGTCGTTATCAAGTTCCGCCGTGAAGGCACTGACGTCGCGTTGGTTGGGATGAGCGAAGCCAGCGCCACGGTGGTTGACCGCTACGCGATGCACAACGATCAAAAGGCGGTCGAAAAACTGATGGATGGCCACTAAGCATCTAATAAAGGAGAGCAGCATGCCGGAACATGTAGTTGCCGCAATTGATGGTTCCCGGTTTTCACAAGCCGTTTGCGATTACGCTGCCTGGGCAAGCCTTGCGCTGGGCGCGCCGTTAACCTTTGTGCATGTGGCCGATAACCATTCAGAAGTGCCAAGCGAGCCGGATCTTTCGGGCCAGCTGTTTTTTGGCGCCCGCGAGCGCTTGCTGGAGGAGCTGCTGGGCCTTGATGAGAAGCGTGCCAAGGTCAACCGCGAACAGGGCAGGTTGATGCTGGAAGCAGCCCGGACGCGCGCTGTTGAAGAGGGCGTTAGTGACGCCGTTACTCGCCAACTGAACGGTACTTTGGTGGAAACACTGGTCGGGCTTGAAAACGAAATGCGCCTGCTGGTGGTTGGTAAGCGCGGTGAGACGGCTCATCAAGCCAGCGAGCATCTTGGCTCCAACCTCGAGCGGGTGGTGCGTGAAATGCATCGCCCGATTTTGATGGTGCCCGCCACGTTCAAGCAGCCTGAAAAAGTGCTGATTGCTTTTGATGGCAGCAAAACGGCTCGCAAAGGCGTTGAAATGCTGGCCCGTTCGCCACTGTTTTCAGGCAGCGAGTGTCATGTACTACTGGTGGATACGGACAACGCAGAGAATCGACTGGAGCTTGGTTGGGCGCTAGGCACCCTACGTGAAGCAGGCCACAAGGCAGAAGGTGCTATCCGCAACGGCAATGTAGATGATGCGCTGCAAACCTACGAGCAAGAGCACGCGATTGACCTCTTGGTCATGGGCGCTTACGGGCACTCGCGCATCCGCCACTTGTTGGTTGGCAGTACGACGACAGCGATGCTGCGTAGCAGCCGTATCCCCGTTCTTATTTTGCGCTAAGTCTCTTTCGTGTTCCTACGGTAAGTCGCTTTGCTACGGGTTAGTAGAGCGACTTTTTTAACAATGAAAAAGGGAAAAATTAAAATCTGCAAATGCTGAAATGAGCTTCTATGTTTATTTAAGAGTGTCTTGAACTATTCATCTCTTGAGTAGCGTAAGGAGCCTACCGTGAATTTACCCACGCTTGAACGAACATCACTGCCTTTTAATCCCACCTCCTCCTCTCATCGCTTTGTAGCCAGCCTAATGGCCCAGGCTGATATACAGTTCAATGGCGATCGCCCTTGGGATATGCAGCTTAAGGCGCCTGGTGTGATAGAAAATGCACTAGCGCGTGGCAATCTGGGCTTAGGTGAAAGCTATATGCAGGGGGGCTGGGAGTGCGATCAGTTGGACGTTTTTTTTACCCGCTTGCTGCGCGCGCAATTGCATCAACGTATTAAGCCCACGCAATTGATTTATCACGCGTTGCGTACTCGGTTGTTAAACCGACAAAACGCTAAACGGGCTTGGGAAGTGGGCGAAAAACATTATGATCTTGGTAATGAATTTTATGCGGCCATGCTTGACCAGCGTATGACGTATACCTGCGGTTATTGGAAAGACGCATGCACGCTAGATGAAGCACAAGAGGCGAAGCTGGACTTAATCTGCCGAAAGCTGCAGCTAGCACCGGGTATGCGCGTACTTGATATCGGCTGTGGGTGGGGGAGCTTTATGGCTTATGCGTCCGAGCATTATGGCGTTGAGTGTGTCGGCCTGACTATCTCCAAAGAGCAGGCGGATTTTGGTAAGCGATTAATCAAAAAAGGCTTGCCGGTAGAATTCCGTTTACAGGATTACCGCGATGAAACTGAAAGATTTGATCGTATTGTTAGTATTGGCATGTTCGAACATGTGGGCCATAAAAACTATCGTGCCTATATGGAAATGGCCAGTCGCTGCCTAAAGGATGAAGGTCTTTTCTTGCTTCATACGATTGGCAAAAATCTTGGTACGACCGTGTCCGATCCATGGATCGATAAATATATTTTTCCGAATGGCGAGTTGCCTACCTTAAGCCATATTACCGATGCGGTTGAAACGCTTTTTGTGGTGGAAGATGTACATAACTTTGGTGCTGACTACGATAAAACGCTGATGGCCTGGTATCACAATATCGACGCCAATTGGTCCCAGTTTAAAGGTCAGTTCAATCCAACGTTTTATCGTATGTGGCGCTACTACCTGTTGAGCTGTGCGGGTGCCTTTAGAGCTCGGGAAATTCAGTTGTGGCAGTTGGTGCTCAGCAAGCAGGGTGCGGTCGGAGGGTATAAGCGGCCAAGCTAGCTGCTCGGGTCGCGTTCAGGCAGTAATCTATTTGGCACCCAGCGTAGGTAGATGATCATCCCAAAAAGCTCTACCAGTGACTGAAAAATAATCACTACCACCGCGGCTTGCCACGCGTCAGGTAGCGCCAGCGCGATGGGCAACATGACGAACGAATTACGGGTGCCGAAGCTGAACGCCAGCGTGCGGGTGCTGGCGTTTGGCAAGCGGAATAACCGGCCCAGCGCACGACCCAGCCAGCCCGCAAACACCAGAAAACCCATGAAGATAAACACGACCTGAGCCATTACATGATACAGCCCGCCCAGGTGATTGACCTGTGACGCTGCAATAATAAAGACCACGAAGGCAAGTAATGGCACGGGCAGTATGCCCAGATGATAGATGGCGCGCTTGATGCGCCCATGCCGAGTAGCCGCAAATTCCGTTAGCCCGGCAAGCGCTAGAGGAAGCAGGATAAGGCCCGCAAAAGCAACGATTAGTGAGGTGGAGAGTGCCAGATGAAACCACTCTGATCCCAGAAAGAGCCAGAGATAAATAGGTAGAGCGACCATCTGCACCAATAACAGTAGCGGAGCGGCTGCAATAGCGCGGGGCGCATCACCCTTGCCCAAGTGGGTAAAACTGATAAACCAGTCGGTGCAGGGCACCAGCAGTACCAGCAATACGCCGACCAATACCGCGGGCGAGAGCGGCAGCCAAGCGACCACCAACCCCAGAAAGGCTGGAATGGCGATAAAGTTGCCCACTAGCAGCGCCGCCATAAAGCGGCCATCGGTAAGGCCGCGAACCACGCTAAGCAAAGGGATCTGGCTAAAGGTGGTGTACATCAGAAGGCCTAACAGCGGCCATAATAACTGCTCCAGCACATCGGCCAGCGCCGGTGACACAACCCCCAAGGCCAGCCCCAGGCCAATGCAGACCAGGTAAATCCAGCACTGGTGTTTTTCTATCTGCTCGCGCATTGGTTTTCTCGGAGTGGTTTTTCTTGAGTGGCTATTGGCGGCGAAGCGCCAAGCGCTCGCCCGCCATGGCGGCCAATAACCATAGCGGCAGGCTCACCAGGACGTATGAAATTCCCAGCCCTTGCCCACGGCTAATGAAATGCAGTGTTTCCAGGCTAAACAGTGAAAAGGTCGTAAAGCCGCCGCAAAAACCCGCCACGAGCAGCGGTTGCCAGTAGGCCAGCTTGCCATGGGGCGCACGTAGCGCTGTGGTGGCTATCCAGCCGATCAAACCCGCACCCAGTACGTTGACGACCAGCGTGCCCCACGGGAAGTAGCTACCCAAGGCAGCCTGGGAAGCAAGCGATACGGCGTAGCGCAGTGCGCTGCCCAGGCCGCTGCCAACCCCTACAGCAAGGTAGCATTTCCAGGACCTCATACGCGGTGCCCTGCCAGCGCCCAGCCCAACGCTGCCATGCCAATGCCCAGCACCAGTGTGCCGCCCACGTTGAGCGCCGCACGACCCGATTGGCCGCCTTGCCAAAGTTCAAGGGTTTGCAGGCTAAACGATGAGACCGTGGTGTAGCCGCCGAGTAGGCCAGTTACGCTAAACAGCCAGAACGTCGTTGGTGTGTCAGGCAGGCCTTGGCTGCCCAGTAGCCAGCCTGCGGCCAGCGCGCCGGTCGCGTTAACGACGAGCGTGCCCCAGGGAAACGCCTTGCCCAGCCAGCGCGCTATCAGGTTGGAAAGAGCAAACCTGACCATTCCCCCGAGTGCGCCGCCCAGTGCGATAAGCAGTACGCTTGCGATGCCCGGACCCATGTTTTCTCCACTGGCTAACAAAAGGGGTCTCCGATAAGCGGCCAATTCTAACATGCGTTTTCAAGGCGCAGAAAAATGCCTTGCGTGGGTCGTCACGCAAGGCATGAGTATATTACTTATAGATCGTTAGGCCGACAGGATGCTGCCCTGATGGTTTAGCGCTGCTCCCGCGTTTGTAGTGGAGACGCGGTTGATGCCCGAGATCAGAGCTTTCAAAGAAGCGCTGACCGTGTCGCTATCTTCGGCAACGGCGCAAATGCGCTGGCCATCAACGCTCAACTGTACAAAGGCAATTGCGTTGGCTTCGCTACCACCGCCCAGCGAGTGCTCACTGTAGTCGATAATCGTCACGTTAACACCGGAGTGCTTCTGCCAGGCATCGGTAAAGGCCGACATGGCACCGTTGCCGGAACCGGACAGGCGCAGGGTTTCGCTACCTTGCCATAAGGTCACTTCAAGCCCTTCATGCTGGCCCTTGGAAAGCTGGTAGTCCGCCAGCGACAGTGGCGCTTCCTGGGTGAAGTTATCGAGCATCACTTGGCGGATCATCTCGCTTGAGAGTTCGCTGGCGCGCTCTTCGCTCTCTTTCTGCACATAGGGGGCCAAGGCCAGCATCATCCAGCGAGGCAGATTTATGCCATAGTCGCGCTCAAGCAAAAAGGCCATGCCGCCCTTGCCGGACTGGCTGTTGACTCGAATCACGGCCTGGTAGTCGCGGCCAATATCGTGGGGATCAATCGGCAGGTAAGCCACTTGCCACGGTTCGTCGGGCTTCTGGTGCTTGAGGGATTTACGAATCGCATCCTGATGGCTACCAGAGAAGGCGGTGTACACCATTTCACCCACCCAAGGGTGACGCGGGTGCATGGCAATGCCGGTGCACTCGTGAACGACCTGAATGATTTCATCCGGGTTGGAAAGATCAAGGTTAGGATCAATCCCTTGGCTGTAGAGGTTCATGGCTAGCGTGATGATGTCCATGTTGCCGGTACGCTCGCCATTACCCAGCAGCGTGCCTTCCACACGGTCGGCACCGGCAAGCAAGGCAAGTTCCGCAGAGGCTACCGCTCCGCCTCGGTCATTGTGGGTATGCACTGAGATAATCACGCTATCGCGACGACTGATGTGCTGGCAGAAGTATTCGATCTGGTCGGCGTGGTGGTGAGGGCCAGCTACTTCGACGGTCGTCGGCAGGTTGAGAATGCACTTGTTCTCAGGCGTTGGCTGCCAAACGTCCATAACCGCTTCACAAATCGCCAGCGAGAAATCGATTTCGGTGCTGGAAAAACTTTCTGGGGTGTACTCGAAACGCCAGGCAACGTCTGGATAGCGCTCGGCATACTGTTTGACCCAAGTGGCGCCCTGAACGGCAATATCAGTAATACCGTCGCGGTCCATCTCAAACACGCGCTCGCGCTGAATGGTCGAGGTCGAGTTATACAGGTGGATAATAGCGCGCTTGGCACCCACTAACGACTCAAAGGTTTTTTCGATCAAATGCTCGCGGCACTGCACCAGCACCGCGATGGTGACATCCTCAGGAATCTGATCTTCTTCAATTAACCAGCGCACAAAATCAAAGTCGGGTTGGCTGGCGGAAGGAAACCCCACCATGACTTCTTTAATGCCCACCTTGACGATCTGGTGCCAGAAGCGCTTTTTCTGCTCAACGGTCATCGGCTCTAGCAGCGCCTGGTTACCATCACGTAGGTCTTCACTTACCCAGATCGGCGCACGATCAAGGTCACGGTCAGGCCATTGGCGGTTAAACGCAGGAACGCGCGGTGCTGGGCGATATTTACGATGATCGAAAGCAGACATGGTGAGATTCCTAAGGGGTTAATGACTTGGAAATTGGCCGCTTGTGGCGTAGGCCTTGGTGCATTAAAACACGCTCATCGGTGCAGACTCATGATGCAGAGTATGGCACGCAACCGTTAACTGCTTTTGGCAGTGTGGATAGTGTAACGGGTTTATAGCGCTAGGTTGTTGCTAAAAATGGATAAAAATGGCATTAATTGGCAGTATATTTTAATAAGTTGGAATTTATTAGCAGAGGCTGCTATTTATGTCGATGACACCATTGACGCTTGACCGTTTTGACCGCCAAATTTTGACTATTCTGCAGCAAGAAGGGCGGATCAGTAACCAGGAATTGGCTGATCGAATTGGCCTTTCGGCATCACCCTGTTTGCGCCGGGTGCGTGCGCTGGAAGAACACGGCTTGATTATGCAGTATCGCGCCGAGGTAGATGCTCGCCAGTTGGGCTACCAACTGATGGTGCTGCTGCATATTGCCATGGACCAGCATACCTCCGAGCGGTTTGAGAACTTTGAACGCCACATCCGAACAATTCCCAACGTGATCGAATGTCTGATCATTACCGGGCAGGCTGCCGACTTTCAGCTAAAGATTTTAGTCCAGGATATGGATGATTATCAGCATTTACTGCTGCACGTTATTAACCGTATTGAAGGTGTCACAGGGGCGCATACCAGCTTTGTGTTACGCCGGGTTTTCGAACATCGGCCGGTACCCACGGAGCGCTGAACAGGAAAGCGTGGTCAGTCACTGAGTCGCCGTTTACACTGTTTTTTTCCCATTTTTAGGAGAGTGCTCTATGACTATCGAACGTCACGATACCAAGGCCCGCATGAGTCGCGCCGTTATCCACCAAGGGATTGCTTATTTATGTGGCCAGGTCGCGGGGCCTGAGGCGCGTCATGGCGATATTAAGGCGCAGACAGAAAGCATGCTGGCGCGTGTCGATGCGCTGTTAAAAGAGATCGGCTCAAGCCGTGAGCAGCTATTAAGCGCCACGATTTATCTCAAGGATGGCAGCGATGTCGTCGCCATGAATGAGGTGTGGGATGCCTGGGTGCCCGAAGGCTACGCGCCAGCGCGTACCTGCGTATGTGCCCCGATGCCCGCCGACGAGTTAAAAGTAGAAATAACCGTGACCACCGCCGTATAGAACGAAAGCCTTTCTAGCTGGCTGGGCTATTCCAGCGGAAAGCGGGTATCGCGCAGGCTGTCCTTGATTTTTTTCAAGTGCGGTAAGAAGTCTTCGCCACGCCGTAGTGTGACGCCGGTGGCCAGGGCGTCAATCAAGGTAAGCTGAATCACCCTTGACGTCATGGGCATGTAGTGGTCGGTGTCTTCAGGGGTTGCCACGTTAAGCGTGGCGCTGCACTCGTTGGCAAGCGGTGACGCGGGGGCTGTAATGCCCAGCACAACGGCGCCAGCTTCGCGGGCTACACGGGCGATATCTACCAGCTCACGGGTTCGTCCGGTGTAGGAAATAATCACCACCACATCGCCCGTATGGCAGGACGCCGCTACCATGCGCTGCATCAATACATCGGCGTAGGCCATGACCGGTAGATTGAACCGAAAAAACTTATGTTGAGCATCCTGAGCGACGGCACCTGATGCGCCTAACCCAAAAAAGTGAATCTGCTTTGCCTGGGTCAGGTAGTCGACCATTCGTTCAATGGCCGTCATATCAATATCACGCTGGGCTTCATCCAGCGCGGCAATGGTGGCGCCAAAAATTTTCTGCGTGTATTGGGTCGCCGTATCTCCGGGCTCAACGGCTCGGGTAACGTAAGGTGTCCCACCCGCCAGGCTTTGGGCGAGTTTGATTTTAAAGTCGGGATACCCCTTGGCGCCAAAGTTGCGGCAAAACCGATTAACGGTCGGTTCGCTGACACTGGCGGCTTGGGCCAAGCTTGCGATGCTTAAGCTGGTAGCGGCTGTCGGATCGTCTAGAATCACGTTAGCAACTTTACGCTCGGAGCGGTTTAATTCTTCTAAGCGTTCGCGTAAGCGGTCAAGCAAGTCATGCGCCATTAAGCAGGCTCCAAAGCAGTGTGGGGCGGAGGTTGTGATGTCCAATCTTTACACCAGGCAACAAATACATTGGCTGGCAGTGGTCGAGCATAATAGTCCCCTTGCGCTGCTTCGCAACCGATAGAGTGTAAATAGGCGGCTTGTTCGGCGGTCCCAACCCCACTGCCACAATACCACAACCCACCGCGTGGGCTAATTGGGTAATCATAACGGCAAGTTGGCGGTCAACGGCGTTTTTATTAGGGGCTGCATAGCATCACTGTCATAGCCTTTATCAGCCATTAGCGCCGCGCCAGAAGGTAACTCGGCAATCAGTGCCGGAACCTCTACTCTGCGGGTTTGCTCTTATCCTGCCAATATCTCTGCAATGAAACGTCAACAGCCCCTAATGAATAAGTTTTAACGTAAACGAAGCAGTTTCATAAGCCAGCGCCGGTAGGGCGGCTGCAAAAGCCTGCTGGTAGCATGTTTCGTTTGATAAAACACACCACGTAAATGGCTAAAGCGGTCGAAACCGTGGCGACCATGATAAGCCCCCATGCCGCTTTCACCTACGCCGCCAAACGGCAATGTGGGAACAGCGTGGTGTAGTAATGTCTCATTAAAGACAAGCGCGCCAGAGCGGGTATGCTGAAGTAGCCGCGTTTGCAGGGCTTTATCGTTAGTAAACGCATACACCGCAAGGGCATGAGGACGTGCATTCATAAACTCAATCGCCGCCTCAATATTTTTAACACTGATAACGGGGAGCGCGCGGCCAAAAATCTCTTCGTGCATCACAGAAAGCGTTTGGGTGGGGTCGATAACCAGCGCAGGGGCATGGTTGCCGTGATCAATGACTCGGCAGCCGTGATCACGGGCTTCTGCCAGCAGGCCCTCTACGCGTGCGCGGTGCGCATCATTGATCGGGCTGGTCGCCTCTCTGCTATCAGGGCGCTGCTGGAAAATAGCACGGCTTAGTGCGCTAACCAGGGACTCAAGATGACGGCTTTCCACAAGAACGTAGTCGGGTGCCAGACACGTTTGTCCACCGTTAAGCCCCTTGCCGAATATAATAGCCGTGGCCGCTTTATCCATGTCGGCATCACTCGCCACCAGCGCGGGAGATTTACCGCCTAGCTCCAGGGTGACTGGCGTAAGGTTGGCTGCCGCGGCACTTGCCACGTGGCGCCCAATGCTGGTCGAACCGGTAAACACCAGATGATCGAAGGGAAGCTTGCTAAATGCCTGAGCCGTCGATGCATCTCCTTGAATGACGACGAGTTCATCCTGGGTAAAATATTGGCAAGCCAGGCGAGCGAGCAAGGCGCTGGTGTGAGGCGTTAGCTCACTGGGCTTTAGCATGACCACATTACCGGCAGCAAAGGCGTCAATAACGGGCAGTAGCGCAAGGCTCCACGGGTAGTTCCAAGGGGAAATGACGCCAATGATACCCAATGGCTGCGGGGCTATGCGTGCCCTTGCCGGTAACAGGCGCCAAGGCATACCTACGCGCCAGGGGCGCATCCAGTGCCAGAGGTGGCGGCGCGCATAGCGTACGGCCTGAAGCACGGCACTAATTTCCGCCAAGCGGATTTCTGTGTCGCTACGCTGGCCAAAATCCGTTTGAATAGCCCGCACAATCTCATGCTGATGGCGCTTGGTCATTTGCGCTAAACGTGCCAACCGTGAGCGCCGAACACCTAGCGTGGGAAAAGGCGTTTGATCAACAGCGTGTCGTTGGGCATTAAAGATACCTGTTAAATCGTGCTTCATAGCCGCTCCTTATCTTCCGTACCTGGATGTGATTGGGCGCAATAGTGGCTTGTAAGCGCTGCGTTAATGCTCGTGTCGTAAGGCTAAGACGGTAGTTAAGACGATAGTTAAGGTGATAGTTAAGACGATAGCTAAGTCGATAGTAAGGGTAACGCTGCGTTAATGATAAAGTAAGACGGGATAACAGGGCGCCAACGCTTTGCTCTTGGGAGATATCATGTCTGCGTGCTCGTTAGAACTCTCTACTCTATCCGCCATGGAAGATATTGAGGCAAGCCAGTGGGATGCCTTGGTCGGCCACGATCAGCCTTTTCTGCGCCATGCATTTTTGCATGCGCTGGAGGCGAGTGGCTCGGTGAGTCGTGAGACAGGATGGGAGCCCTGCCATGCCTGCGTTTGGCGTGCAGGCCAATTAGTAGGCGCACTGCCCATGTACCGTAAACATCACTCTTACGGTGAGTATGTGTTTGATTGGGGGTGGGCGGAAGCGTTCGAGAGAGCCGGTGGCACCTATTACCCTAAAGCGCTCAGCGCTATCCCGTTTACTCCCGTTCCGGGGGTGCGCACGTTACTTGCTAGCCATCTAAATGCTGAGGCTATCCGTGCCCTGCTAGCATCAGCCTGGCAGACGCTTTGTCATCAGGGGGCGCTCTCCAGCTGGCATTTATTGTTTGCCGATGAGCATGATGTGACGGCCTGGCAGATGCAGTTTCCCCAATTAACCGTCCGCGAAGGGCTTCAATTTCAGTGGCAGGACGCAGGATTTGGTGACTTTGATGGTTTCCTGGCAAGCCTGACATCCAAACGGCGCAAAATGATCAAGCGTGAACGGCGCCTGGTGGCCGAACAGGGGCTAAATGTGGTGCGCCTGGAGGGCCAAGAGATCACCCAGGCAACAATGACGCACTTCTATCGCTGTTATTCAATGACGTATCTGGAGCGCGGTCGCTCGCCCTATTTAAGTCATGCCTTTTTTGAACAGTTACGCCAGACCATGCCCGAAGCATTGATGCTGGTGCAGGCGCAGTTGAATGGCCAGCCGGTCGCGTCGGCGCTCTATTTTCGAGGTGAGCACACGCTGTATGGCCGCTACTGGGGAAGTGAAGTGGAGGCCGATTGTCTGCATTTTGAAGCCTGCTATTACCAAGGCATTGAGTACTGTTTGCAGAATGGGCTGACGCGCTTTGACCCAGGCACTCAGGGTGAACATAAGTTAGTACGCGGTTTCGCCCCTCAACGCGTTCGTTCGCTGCACTATATGAACCATCCCGGCTTGGCGGCGGGTGTTGCCCAGTTTTGCCAGGCGGAGGGCGCTCAAGTGAGCGCGTATCGTGAGGCGGCTTTTCAAGCGCTGCCTTTTAAAGTGCCTGCGGCTCGCTGATGGTTCTGCATAGTGGCATAATGCGCGCCGTTACTGCCTTGGGAGATCGGTGATGCACAAATGGGTTGTGGTAGCGTTACTTGTCGTACTGGGTTTGCTCCAGTACACGCTTTGGTTAGGTAATGGCGGCTGGCGTGACCTGCAAATAGTCGAGCAGCGCGTTACTGCACAGGAAGAGGCCAACTTGCCCATGCGCGAGCGCAACGCACGCTTAGCGGCCGAGGTCACCGATCTTAAAACCGGGCTGGACGCTATTGAAGAACGGGCCCGAAGTGATATGGGCATGGTGCGTAGCGATGAACAGTTTTTCTGGGTGCCGGGTGTCGCCATAACGACCGAGTTGATAGGTATTAACGCAGGCCTGGTGGTCCAACCACGACTAGACCGTGAGCAATCGCCACCATGAGCAATCGGCACAGTGAGTAAACGAGCAGTGAATATGTCAGGTAAGCGGCTGTGAAAAAAACGCTTTGGCTTATCGTGCCTGCCGCTGGGCAAGGGCGTCGCATGGGAGCCGATAAACCCAAACAGTACCTGATGTTAGGTAAGCACCCGATACTGGTGCACACTCTGGCACGGCTTTACGAGGCGTTTCCCAAGGCGTCGTTAGTGCTCTGCCTGGACAGCGATGATCAGTGGTTTCAGGCTGAATGGGTTCCTTTTGCGGCCTGGCAGCGCGTAACCGGCGGCATCGAGCGCATGGATAGCGTACTCAACGCGCTACATGCCATACCCGCACAGGATGACGATATTGTAATGGTGCACGATGTGGCTCGCCCGTGTATTACCACGGACGACCTGCATGCCCTGTATCAGGCGGTCACTCATCACACCGGCGGGGCGCTATTGGCGATGCCGGTGGCAGATACCATGAAACGGGCCAATGCCGAACAGCAAAGTACCTGTACAGAACCCCGGGAAGGACTTTGGCATGCGCTGACACCCCAGGGGTTTCATTACGGGCTATTGCGCCAGGCACTTGAGAGTGCCCGGTATCAAAAACGCATGGTGACCGATGAGGCGTCAGCGGTCGAGGCGCTGGGTAGGCAGCCACAACTGGTTAGCGGGCGGCGCGATAATTTAAAAGTGACGCATCCGGATGACCTTGCCCTCGCCGCCGCCATTTTGTCAGCACAATCAGATACGTTTACTCAGGAGGCTTAATGCGAATTGGTCATGGCTTTGATGTTCACCGGTTCGGCCCCGGCGACCACTTAATGATTGGTGGCGTTAAACTGCCGTTTTCACAAGGCTTTGTCGCACACTCCGATGGCGATGTGCTGCTTCATGCGGTAAGCGATGCGCTGTTAGGTGCCTGCGCGCTGGGCGATATTGGTCATCACTTTCCCGATACAGACCCCGAATGGAAAGGCGCTGATAGTCGTATGCTGCTGCGCCATGTGATGAGCCTGGTTCGGGCGGAAGGTTATGAGATTGTAAACCTGGACGCGACCCTGATGGCTCAAGCGCCCAAAATGGCACCGCATATTGCGACAATGCGTCAAACCATTGCTGACACCTTGAATGTTTCCTTGGGCCAGGTAAACGTTAAGGCCACCACGACGGAACGGTTAGGGTTTACCGGGCGCGGTGAAGGCATTGCTGCTGAAACGGTGGTTTTACTCGGCCGGCCTGAGGCGTTGAATGAGTAAGCTGCCTCAGTGGGCACGCTCTTTGGATGCTGCGTTTGGGCCGCCCAAGCCGGGGCATTATCGGGCCCAACCTGAGGATTTTTTGGTTGATGAGCAGCTGGACTTCACGCCCGAATCGCATGGTGAGCATCTTTGGCTGCGGATTGAAAAACGCAATCAGACCACGCTGGATGTGGTGAAAAGTGTCAGCCGATTATGCGGTGTGACCCCGCGAGATATTGGCTATTCAGGCATGAAGGACCGGATAGCCGTGACGCGCCAATGGTTAAGCATTCACTTGCCAGGGCGTGACGCGCCTGCTGACCTGGTGTCAGCACTGGGCGGATTGGGCATCACGGTGCTTGAAAGCGTGCGTCATCCACGCAAACTAAAACGTGGCGTTCATCGCACCAACGCGTTTACGTTACGATTGAGTGGCGACGCGATAACAGCGGATGATTTCGTTAATCGCTGGCAGGCACTTTGCCAGCTCGGGGCGCCCAACTATTTTGGCCCCCAGCGGTTCGGCCCTGAGGCGCGTAATTTACAGCGTGCCGAGGCACTGCTCGCACGGGGGTGGCGCAAACGTGACGACCGTCAAGGAATGCTGCTCTCTACTGCGCGAAGCTTCCTATTTAATGAGCTACTAAGCGCTCGCTTGGCGGACGGCAACTGGCACCAGCCTATCCCAGGCGATACCGTGATGCTTGACGGCACCCAAAGCGTATTCGGCGTCGACGCGGTGGACGAGTCGTTGATAACGCGTGCCACTGAGCTGGACGTGCATCCAACCGCGGCGCTTTGGGGCATTGGTGAAAACGCCGTTGATGAGGCAGGGCGCTACGAGGCGCAGTTAGCCCGTCAGCATCCTGAGTTGTGTAAAGGTTTGGAAGCAAGCGGTGTGAAACGCTCCCATAGAGCACTGCGTATGCGATTAACGGCGCCCCAGCTCACTTGGGAATCTGATGCCGTGCTACTCTCGTTTGCACTACCCCGAGGCAGTTTTGCTACCGCCGTTATCGGTGAACTCATTCATCACCCGGATATGGCGTAAGCCGCCAGGTTACGCTTGATCAACAAGGAGGCATCAATGCGGCGACTGCTGCTCTCTAACGACGACGGTGTTTACGCCCCTGGGCTGAAAGCGTTACATGATGCGCTGGAGGCTCATGCCAAACTGCGTGTCGTTGCCCCGGACCGTGACCGTAGCGGGGCAAGTAACTCGCTGACATTATCGCGCCCGCTCTCATTAACCGCGCTGGAAAATGGTTTCTATAGCGTGGATGGTACGCCCGCTGACTGCGTTTACTTAGGCGTAAATGGCGTGTGGGATGAGCGGCCTGATCTGGTTATTTCAGGGATTAACCACGGTGGCAATTTAGGCGATGACGTGCTCTATTCAGGTACGGTGGCCGCGGCCATGGAAGGGCGCAACCTGGGCATGATCGCGATAGCCATGTCGCTATGCGGTGATCGTTATTTTGACACCGCGGCGAAAGTGGCATCCAGCCTGATTGGTGCCGCCGATCAACTCTCCTTGCCGCCCAGAACGCTGCTCAACGTTAACGTTCCAGATGTGCCATGGGAAGCCATCAAAGGCGTTAAGGTAACCCGGCTTGGATATCGTGGCCCGGCTGAAAAACCGCTTGCGATCGAAGACCCACGTGGGCGGACGCGCTATTGGATTGCGCCGGTTGCTGCCAATGCGGATGACGGTGAAGATACCGATTTTGCAGCGATCGAGGCAGGTTATGTATCGATTACGCCGCTGCAAACCGACTTGACGCGCCACCCCGCGTGCCGTGACGTACAGGATTGGTTGGATGCCTTTGCCTGATATTTCGCCCATTGAGCGGCGCGGGCGGGGAATGACCTCTCAGCGTACCCGGGATCGCATGATTGATCGGTTGATCGAACAGGGAATTCGACACCCGGATGTGCTCGATGTGATGGCTGGCGAGCCCAGACATCTGTTTGTTGACGAGGCTTTGGCGCATCGTGCCTATGAAGATACGGCGCTGCCTATCGGTTTTGGGCAGACGTTATCACAGCCGCTTACCGTGGCGCGGATGACGGAGCTGGTTGTGAAAGCCGAGCCACGCCGTGTATTGGAAGTGGGTACCGGTTCCGGGTATCAAACGCTGATTTTGTCGCGCTTAGTGAAGGAGCTTTACTCCATTGAGCGTATTTACGCCTTGCATGAGCGAGCGAGTGATCGCCTTTGGCGCTTGGGCGCAGAGGTAACGCTAACCGTTGCCGATGGCGGCGAGGGCTGGTCAACGGCGGCACCGTTCGATGTTATTTTATTGACGGCTTGTGCGCAGACACTGCCTGAAATATTGCTCGAGCAGCTAAGTCGCGATGGGGTATTGATTGCGCCGTTGGAAGCGCCTGATGGCAGCCAATGGCTTACCCAGATAAAGCGCATTGGGAATGCTTTTGAGAAGCGGCGGCTTGAACCCGTGCGTTTTGTACCTTTATTGCAAGGAGTAGTGGATTGAAGCGTAAATCCTTGGGGGTTTTTTTAAAAGGTGCCGGGATGGGGGCCGCGGATGCCATACCCGGAGTTTCCGGGGGCACGATTGCCTTTGTTACCGGTATTTATGAAGAGCTGATCAATACTATTAAGCAGTTTGGTCCTGACGCGTTGGTGGTTTGGCAGCGTGATGGATGGCGTGCCCTCGTTAAGCACTTGAACCTGGCCTTTTTGATCCCTTTGCTGGCCGGTGTCGGCATTAGCCTGGTCAGCGTGGCGCACTTGGCGTTATGGCTGATGGAAGCGCACCCTCTGCTGCTTGATGGCTTCTTTTTCGGGCTGGTTGCCGCCTCTGGAATGGTGGTCGCCCAAGCGGGAGACCGCTGGAAATTTTGGTATTTATTTCCGCTGTTGGCCGGTTTACTGTTAGCCAGAATGTTGCCGAGCTTAATGCCCTTGGTACTATTGCTCGGTAATGAAGCCACGATTGTGATGGTGGCGGGATGTATTGCGATTAGCGCCATGTTGTTGCCAGGCGTGTCGGGCAGTTTTTTGTTGCTCACTATGGGGCTCTACGGCACGATAATGGGGGCTATTCGCAGTTTCGACATCACTATTATTATGCTGTTTGGTATGGGATGTGTGATAGGTCTTGCGCTGTTTTCGCGCCTATTATCCTGGCTGTTAAGACGTCATCATGGCTTTACGATGCAATTGCTTTTAGGGTTTATTATTGGCTCGTTGCCGGTTCTGTGGCCATGGCGCGAGCTGTTGCGTTATCAGGTTGGCCCAAGCGGGCAAATGATACCCTTGGAGTATCGTTATTTGCTGCCCAGTGATTATGCGGCGTTGACCGGCGCTTCCGCGCAGATTATCGGCGTGGTGCTGCTGATGGTCGTTGGTATATTGCTGGTCATGCTATTGAACCGTCGGGCAGGGAAGTCGACCACGTTAGATTCAACTAATACGGCTCAGCGCTGAAAAGGAGTAGGGTTTGCATGCGTAAAGTCTTCATGATGTCAGCCTTGGTGTTGGCAGTTAGCGGGTGTGCCAATCAGCAGCACAATACCCCGCAAGTACGTGACTTGAGTGAAGCGAGTCGCGTGGTGGAAAACTCGCCTCAATATACCGTCAAACCAGGCGACACCCTTTATGGCATCGCTTGGCAGCATAATCTGGATTACCGCCAGCTAGCCACCATCAACAATATTGACGCGCCCTACCAAATTCACCCCGGACAGATGATTGCATTACGTGAAGGGGCTGGGGCTGGCAATAATTCCCAGCCCGCAAATCAGGCGCAAAACACGCCGAGTGAATCGCGCGGCGTTGTCGCAACCGGGCTCAACCCGCAGGCGACAGCAGTAGCAAGTAACGACCAGGAACTTGATTGGCTACTGCCTGACGAATCGGCGATTGAACGCGGACAGCGTTTAAACGCTGAGCGCCCTGAACAACAAGCCGTTGAAAGTGCTCAGCAGGTAGCGTCAACTAACAGTGCGCCGCAAGAATCTTCCTCTCAACCCGAGGTGGCTGCTACCGAGCCAAGGCCTGAACCTGAGCCTGAGCCAGAAACAGTCCCAGCATCGGAGCCTGAGGAACAGGTGGTTGCTCAATCCGAAACACCTGTGGCTGCTCCAGTGGAACGTTCGGACCGCTCATCGCGCACGTTCACGCCCGCAGAGACGATCAACTGGCAATGGCCGACAGATGGACAAGTCACGGGTAACTTCGGAGAAGGTGATTCGATTACCGCCGGGATTGATATCGCCGGACAAAAGGGGCAACCTGTCAAAGCCGCAGGCCCAGGTATTGTCGTTTATGCGGGTAGTGGTGTACGTGGGTACGGTAATCTTATTCTTCTTAAACACAACGATCAGTTCCTAAGTGCCTATGCGCATAACGACGGCTTAAACGTTAGTGAAAATGACGTGGTTGAAGCAGGCGAAGTGATCGCCACCATGGGAAACAGTGATGCAGAAAGCGTTAGACTGCACTTTGAGGTGCGCCGTGATGGTCAGCCCGAGGATCCTATGGAGTTTTTACCCGCACGCTAACCAGTGGAGCACCAGATAAGCAAGTAGCGGCAAGGTTTTGTTGAGCCAGCCCCTTACGAGCTGGCTCGCATAAAAATAATAACACCAGTAACGCACACGTAAGCGTGGTTACCTTTACATGTTAAAAGGCGGGCAGGCGATACTACGGGGGTAAGGCCATGAGTATGCTGGAGAAGGATCTACAGGAGGTTGACCTGGATGCTGCCGAAGAAGCGTTGGAAAACGCTGACGACGATGTCGCAGCGGAAGAAGAAGCTTTTGAGAAAGCACTAGGACGCGAGGACCGGCAATCGACTCAAAGCCTGGATGCGACGCAAATTTACCTCAATGAAATAGGATTTTCGCCACTCTTAACGCCAGAAGAAGAGGTCTATTATGGCCGCCTGGCGCGAAAGGGGGATCCGCTTGGTCGTTCTCGAATGATCGAGTCTAACCTGCGGTTGGTGGTTAAAATTGCACGGCGCTATCTAAACCGTGGACTGACGCTGCTGGATCTCATTGAAGAGGGTAATTTAGGGCTTATTCGTGCCGTTGAAAAGTTTGACCCTGAGCGTGGGTTTCGCTTTTCAACCTATGCAACATGGTGGATTCGGCAGACCATTGAGCGCGCGCTAATGAACCAAACGCGCACCATTCGCCTGCCGATACATGTGGTGAAAGAGCTTAATATTTATCTACGTGCCGCGCGTGAGCTGACGCAAAAGCTTGACCATGAAGCGACCGCTGAAGAGATTGCTGAGCATCTCGATAAACCGGTTGATACGGTCAAGAAAATGCTTGGCCTCAATGAGCGTGTCTCCTCGGTAGACTACCCCATGGGTGGAGAGAGTGATAAACCACTGATTGATACCCTGGCCGATGACGACGTTCAAGGCCCAGAAGGTTGCCTGGTGGATGGTGATGTGCGTGAACACGTGGATCTTTGGCTTGATGAGCTAAGTGATAAACAGCGCGAAGTGGTCGTACGTCGTTTTGGTTTGCGCGGCCATGAGGCGGCCACCCTGGAAGAGGTCGGCGCTGAAATTGGCCTGACCCGCGAGCGCGTACGACAGATTCAAGTCGAGGCATTAAAGAAGCTACGCCGTACACTTGAAAAGCAAGGCCTATCGCTAGAGGCGATTTTCGAAAGCTAGCCAAGACAACGTTGCTACGTAGGCACGGCCTCAGCGCACCGAGTTTATGCTCGGTGCGTTGTTGTTAGAGGGGCTATTTTTGATGACTTATTATGTATAAGCGAGATACGCAATGCGCCCGCTAGCGGCCCATATTGATTTGGATGCTCTGCGTCACAACTATCAGTTGGCGTGCCGCTGCGCGCCACAAAGCCGCTCGGTGGCGGTTATCAAAGCGGATGCCTATGGTCACGGCGCTGTAGCGTGTGCTCACGCGCTTGAAAGCCACGTCCCGGCGTTTGCGGTGGCGTGTATCGAAGAGGCGATTGCGCTACGTAACAGCGGCATCAGCAAACCGATTGTGCTTTTAGAAGGGATCTTTAGCGCCGATGAGTTACCGCTGGTGGAGCGCTACGCACTGTGGACCGCCATTCATAGCGCATGGCAGGTAGACGCGCTGCTAGCATTTTCGCCAAGCCAACCCATTCCCGTTTGGTTAAAAGTCGATTCGGGTATGCATCGGCTGGGGTTTGGCCTGGAGGAGGCGGAAGCGGTATGGCAGCGCCTGGTCAATGCGCCTCAGGTCACGGCGTTGCATTTGATGAGCCATTTCGCGACCGCTGATGCCAGTGACGGCCTCTATTTTAATCAGCAGCTGCTGAGTTTAAAGGCCCTGGCCAAGACGCTTGATGCGCCTTTGTGTTTAGCCAATTCACCGGCAACGCTTGCCTGGCCTGATGCCCATGGTGACTGGAACCGACCAGGCATAATGCTCTATGGCAGTAACCCATTGGAAGTGGCCAACCCAACCACGCAGCAATTACGCCCGGTAATGAGTCTGCGTTCGGAAATTATCGGTTTGCGAGAGATTAACGAAGGTGAACCCGTCGGCTACGGGGGGCGCTGGCGCGCCCCGCGCCGGTCACGTATTGCAGTGGTGGCCGCAGGTTACGGTGATGGTTATGACCGCCATGCGGTGGATGGTACGCCGGTACTGATCAATGGGCAGCGCTGTGCTATCGCCGGCAAAGTGTCGATGGATATGTTGACCGTTGATGTGACCGATATACAAGATGCTGCCATTGGCAGCGAGGTGGTGCTCTGGGGAGCGGCCAGCAATGGGGCAGTGCTAGCCGTCGATGAGGTTGCACGCTACTGTGATACGATCAGCTATACCCTGCTTACTGGGGTGTTGCCACGCGTACCCAGACGTTATCAAGAGTCTTCAGTTTAGGTGGTACGTATGTCGAAAAAAGAGTATCCAGCGTCGTTTGCTCACCCACGCTACTGGGGGACCTGGCTTGCCATCGGTGCGATGTATATCGCGGCTTGGCTGCCTTGGGGTATTAAGCTTTGGGTAGGCAAGGTCATCGGGCTATTGGCATGGCGCTTTGCCAAACGGCGGCGGGACATTACTGCCACCAACCTGGCGCTTTGTTTCCCGGAAAAGAGTGCCGATGAACAGCGAAAGCTGGTGAAAGATACCTTTATTGCTAACGGTATTGGCTTGGTGGAAACCGCTACTGGCTGGTGTCGGGAGGTAGAAGGATTTCGTCATCGAGTGGCGTACCATGGCCAGGAACACCTAGCGAATGCCAAAGCCCAAGGCAAGGGGGTGTTGGTCGTCGGGATTCACTTCTCAACGCTTGATTTGGGTGGCGCGCTGCACTCGCTGTTCTTTCCGGCGGATGTGGTATATCGCCCGCATAATAATCCCCTGTTCGAGCGCTTTATGACGCGTGCCCGTTCACGTATTTTCGGCCAGGCGATTGATCGACACGATCTGCGCGGCGTGGTGCGACGTATCAAGGCAGGGCATATTGTCTGGTATTCACCCGACCAGGACTTTGGGCCGGATGTCAGTGTATTTGCCCCCTTGTTTGGTCAGCAGGCGGCAACCATTCGGCTAACATCTAAAATCGCCCGTATGACAGGCGCGCCGGTGGTGCCGCTGATGTTTCATCGCAACCCGGATAACCGCACCTATACGATTGAGTGCCTGCCCGCATTTGAAAACCTTCCCAGTAACGATGAAGTTAACGACGCAACGCGGGTTAATCAGTTTATTGAGCGTGCCATTCGCAAGCATCCCGAGCAGTACCTGTGGCTGCATCGGCGCTTTAAAACGCGCCCTGAAGGGGATGAAGGTTTCTATTAGATACGATTCTTTTAGGTACGGTTTTTTTAGATACAAAGAAGCCGGCGCGATGCCGGCTTCTTTATGAATGCTTTTAGCTACTCAGGTATTACTCCAGGTTACGTGAGTAGAAGATTTCCAGCATCTCTTTACGCAGGCGGCTTTCGATATCGCGGGCTTCTTCAAACGTAATATCGCGACGCGACTTGCCGAACAGGTAATTGTCGAGCTCGAAGTCTTTCAGCAGCATCTTGGTATGGAACATGTTGTCCTGATACACGTTCACGTCCATCATCTGATACGCCTGCTTGGTATCTTCCGCCAGGTAATCCTGGATCGAGGCGATCTCGTGATCGATGAACAGCTTTTTACCGTCGACGTCCCGGGTGAAGCCGCGCACACGATAATCCATGGTGACGATATCTGAATCAAAGCTGTGAATCAGATAGTTCAGCGCTTTCAGCGGGCTGATATGCCCACACGTTGATACGTCGATATCCAGGCGGAAAGTGCTGATGCCGTTGTCAGGATGCGATTCCGGGTAGCTATGTACGGTGACATGGCTCTTATCCAGGTGGGCAACCACGGTTTCAGGCAGCGGACCAGGGCCTGGTTCTGTGTTTTCAGGATTGGCTTCATCAAGCTCATGTTCAGCAATGAGAATGGTGACGCTCGCCCCGTGAGGTTCATAATCTTGACGGGCAATATTCAACACATGCGCACCGATAATATTGGTGACATCCTTCAAGATTTGCGTCAACCGTTCGGCGTTGTACAGCTCATCGATATAGTCGATATAAGCGGTACGCTGCTCTTCGGTCTTGGCATAGCAGATGTCGTAAATATTAAAGCTCAGCGAGCTGGTCAGGTTATTGAACCCGTGGAGTCGGAGATTATCTGTCATGTCCGAACCTCCCTATGGCTGATGAAGACACCCCGACGAGCCAGCGTCGGAACCAAGAAAAAACCTAATGCCATACGTGGAGCGCATGTTCTAAAAGCACTTGCAGGGCAGTAGGGGGGTAATACAAGGAGGCGTATTATGCCCGGCCGGGGCAGGGGATGCATCCGGGCAGGGCATTTTTTTTTCGCTGTGCTGCATCGTAGGCCGAAAGGGCGAGCGCCGTCGCTCTGCCTCAAGCCTCTACAATCTCAAAGGAGTGCGTAATTTCAACACCGCCTTTTACAAGCATAATGGACGCGCTGCAGTACTTTTCAGCGGAAAGCTCTACGGCACGTGCAACTTGCTTTTCTTTTAGCGCTCGGCCTGTGACCACGAAGTGAACATGAATTTTGGTGAATACGGCAGGCACTTCATCGGCGCGCTCAGCATCCAATTCGGCAACACAGTCGGTCACATCGGCACGGGCTTTATCGAGAATATTCAGGATATCAAACGCCGTGCAGCTACCCATGCCCATCAGCAGCATTTCCATGGGGCGAGGCCCGGTATTGCGGCCGCCGTGGTCGGGTGGGCCATCGATCACAACGCTGTGCCCGCTGCCCGACTCGGCGATAAATTGACGGCCATCCGTCCATTTTACCCTTGCTTTCACGTGGCTCTCCTTATCTTGGCGACGACAGGTAAGTCGCGCAGCATAACACTTCTTTGCCTGGGCGCACTCCTCTCTGGGCCTTCTTATAACGGGTGGTATTTATTGGCTTAAAAATTGCTCCAGGGCGGCAAGGCGTTCGGGCGTTCCTACATCAACCCAGTGTCCTGCGAAGTGTTCCCCAGACACCTGCTGTTCGTTCATCGCATTTTTTAATAGTGGCGCGAGCGCAAACGCCTCGGTGGGCTGGCCAGCCAACAGCCGGGGATGAATAATGCTGACACCGGCATAGGTATAGCGCTGTGCGCCTTGAGTGAGCACGCGCCCCTTATCCAGGGCAAAGTCGCCTTCTGGGTGGTGATCAGGGTTATTCACCAGTATCAGGTGCGCCAGATCGCCCCTTTTTAGCTGAGTGTTGGCGGGCAGGTAGTCGCACCACACATCACCATTGACCAGCAGAAAGGGTTCCTCGCCCAGCAGCGGTAGCGCTTTTTGAATTCCTCCGCCCGTTTCAAGCGGCGTGGCCTCATGGCTCCACTGAATGTTGACACCGTAGGCCCGGCCATCGTCTATCGCTTGAATGATTTGCTCGGCGCGATAGCTGACATTAATAATGACGTCTTCAATACCTGCCCGCTGTAGCCGCTCCAGGTGATGAACGATCAGCGGCTTCCCCGCGACCGGGAGCAAGGGCTTGGGGCAGTGGTCGGTTAACGGACGCATCCGCTTGCCTAAGCCGGCCGCTAATATCATCGCTTTCATGGATGCTCTTCCGCTAGGCGTTGCAGAATGGCTGGGCGCAGCGTGAGCCTTACCCAGTTGGCAAAGGCGGCGTGTTCGGGCAGGCCATTCAGGCTATCTTCAAGGTGATCCAGGAAGTGGGGTAAGCGTGCCAGGTAGCCCTGTTTGTAGTCACGTAGCGTTAACCGACAAAAAATGCCCAACACTTTTAACGAGCGCTGAGCGGACATGGCGTGGCACTGGGTAATAAAGTCGGCCTTTGTTAGTACACTGGACAGGCGCCCATCGCTGCGGGCCTGGCGATAGAACAGGGTGGCCAGTTCGGCGAATTGGGTCGCACTAAAGCGCCAATAGCGGCCTCGCAGCAAGGAAATAACGTCGTAGGTAATCGGCCCTGCCACGGCGTCCTGAAAGTCGATCATATATAAGCGGCCATGGTTGATCATGATGTTCATGGCATCAAAATCACGGTGAACGCTAACCGTCGGTTGTTGAAGCGCCCGGTGAATAAGGTCTGTGCGCAGTGCCTCCCAGCTTGATGGGCAAGGTAGCGTCAGCCACTTATCCATGCACCACTCAGGGAACAGGTCGAGTTCACGAGCCAATAGCGTAGCATCATAGTCGGGAAGTGCGGTTGGACTGGCCCTGTTTTGCAGCTCGGCAATCAAGGCCAGTGCTTTTTCATGATACTGAATCACCGCGGCGCTATCGGTAAACCGATTCTGCATCGGTGTACTGCCTAAATCGTCCAGCAGTAAAAAGCCGTCGTCTAAATTCGCGGCATAAATTTTGGGAACGGGTAAGCCCGCCGCGTACCAGCGGTTGCCAATAGCGACAAAAGGGGCTGAATCCTCTTGAGCAGGTGGTGCATCCATGACTATTTGGGTGTCGCCATTAGGTAGCGTTAGACGAAAATAGCCCCGAAAGCTGGCGTCGCCGCCCGCTGGTGAGAGGGTAATCAACGCCGGATTTAGGCTGTTTTGTTCTGCGGCCCATCGGGTGAGGGCATCAATCCGTAAAGAGGACATGCAAGCTCCTTGCTGGTCGGGCATCATGCGGGCTGTATAATACCTATTCTGGATGCCAAGGATAACGAACATGGGCAAGCGATTTTCGCGCATCAAACCGGTTGCGCATACGCTGATGGGCAGTTTGCTCGCTAGCGCCTCGTTCTCGGTGGTGGCTCAGAATCAAGCGCTGCCCGCACAAGCGCTTGACTGGCAGGCCTGGGAAGGGGATGAAGCGTCACAACAGTTGTGCCGTGGCCGATACGTGATGCCTAGCTACCGGTTGCCTGTAGAACAGAACCCGGAAACGCTGTCAGTTGAAACCCGAGATGCGGATTACGCCGCCGATGGCGAGGCATTGCTGCGAGGCGATGTGGTATTGCGACGTGGTAATACGGAATTAGAAGCCGAACGCATTTATTTACCCGCAAGCCGTGAGCAGGTGGATGCTGAGGGTAATCTCGCCTTGCGTGATGGCCAAGCGTTGGTACGCGGAGACAGCGCCACCCTAATGCTCAATGAAGACCGCGCGAGTGTGCGTAACAGCCACTATGTGCTGTATGAAGAGCGTTTGCGTGGCCAGGCAAGTCAGCTTGAGCAAACAGGCGAGTCTCAGTATCGCTTGCGAGATGCCACTTTTACGACCTGTGACCCCGGCGCCAATACCTGGGAGCTGGTGAGCAGTGATATACGCCTAAATCAGGAATCGGGGTTTGGTACCGCGACGAATGCCCGCTTAAAAGTAAAAGACGTGCCTGTTTTTTACTGGCCGTGGTTGCGCTTCCCTATCGACGATAAGCGCCACACGGGGCTGTTATCCCCGGCTATCGGGTTTTCGTCAGATGGATTTAACTACGCACAGCCATTTTATTGGAATATCGCCCCTAATCACGACGCTACCATTACGCCGCGTTGGATGAGTGACCGTGGATTGCTACTCAACGGTGAATACCGCTACCTGTTTTCGGAAAGCGAGGGTACCGTTGAGGGGGGCTACTTAAGTAGTGACGACGGCGGTAATAGTGGTAGTGACCGCTTTGCTGGCGAAACCCGTTGGTATGTCGATGCGCGCCATGCGGGCCGAGTCAACAGCCGCAGCAATTATCGGTTGCGCTATGGCGCTTCCAGTGACGGCCGCTATTTCGACGACTTCGGTGACGAGTTTGGGAGCAGCGACCGCGTCAGCCTTGAACGGCTTGCCCAGATAGATTATCAGGGTGACCAGTGGTATCTCGATGCTCGGGCGCAAGGCTTTCAGCGTCTTGAAGATCCGCTTAGCGATAATGATAAACCGTTCTACCGCTTGCCCAGTCTGACTGCGAATTCCAATTGGCAGCTAGGCAGCGGCTTCTTCAGCGAATGGCGCTCCAACGCGACCTATTTTTGGCGTGATGTGGATGAGCGGCTGGTGCCGGAGCGCGAGGCAGCAACCGGCACGCGCTTACACTTGACGCCGGCCGTCGGCTGGCGCGAAGAAAAGCCTTGGGGATATATCGAACCACGGGCTGAGCTTTGGTATACCGCCTACGAGTTGGATTACGGTGATCGTGAAACGGAGCGCAATACCTCACCAAGCCGTACCGTGCCGGTTACGTCGGTGGATGGCGGCTTGATGTTTGAGCGTGAACTGGAGCTTGGAAGCCGCGGCTACCGGCAAACGCTGGAGCCGCGGTTTAACTATGCCTATGTGCCCCGCAAGAACCAGACCCAGCTACCCGATTTTGATAGTCGTGAGCGGGCTTTCTCCTGGGATCAGCTGTGGTCACCTCACCGCTTTTCCGGTGGAGACCGGGTCGGCGATCTTAACCGTGTGTCGGTGGGTGTGCAGACGCGCTTCATAGAAGATGACAGTGGCCGTGATCGGCTAACGTTTGGTATCGGGCAAAGTATCTATTTTGCGGACCGCCGTATTGATAGTGACGGAGACCCGGATACCCTGCCTGCGCGGCCCGAAGAAGATGCTTACGTTAACCCGCAGCGTTACTATCAGGCCACGCGTGATCGTTCGCCTCTGGTAACCCGGTTGGACTGGCAGATCAATGATCGCTGGAGTACCGGCTACGAATGGCTTTACGATGATCACCGTGAAAAGACGGAACACACCCGCTTTGACTTGCGTTACCGGCACCCGGAAGGTCATGTGGTGAACCTGGGTTACCGTTGGGAGATCGAAGGCTTCGACCCTGATACGTTACCAGGCGATGACGGCTTTCGTGATTACAACCGCGAAGAGTGGGACCTGTCATTTGCCTGGAAAACCAGCCCAAGGGTTGATCTGATAGGCCGATATCTTCACGACCAAACCAATGATCGTGCGCTTGAAAAATTGGCAGGGGTGCAGTGGAACGACTGCTGCTACGGCGTGCAGCTTGTTTGGCGCGAGTGGGTGGATGACAACGACACCGCGCGTGTTGCAGATGACTTCAACGATCGCGGGCTATTTTTACGCTTTGTATTCCGTGGCTTGGGCGGCGTTGGCCAAGAGGCTGACAGCTATTTTGAACGGACCATTCCCGGTTACCGTCCTACTCCCTTGTAACGACGTTCTTGAATGGCGACTGAAAGAGACTTTTTATGAAAACCAGAAATATGCTGCTAGCTCATGCAAAAACGATGTCGGCCGCGAGCGTTATCGCGCTGTGCATGGGCGCAGGCACGCTTGCCGCTCCACTGGTAACGCAAGCACAGAGTTTTGAGTCCACCCAGCGCCAGCCGATCGATAGCATCGTTGCCGTGGTTAACGATGGCGTCATTATGCGCAGCGAACTCAACGATCGTGTTGCTCAGATAGAGCAGCAGGCGCAAGCTCAGGGGGGCACGCTCCCGCCAGGCTCTGCGCTTCAGGCGCAAGTGCTTGAACGGATGATTCTGGATGAAATCCAGCTACAGCTGGCGAATCGCAGCAATTTAAGCATTGATGATACCGAGCTGAATCGTCAACTGCGTACGATTGCTGAATCCAACAATATGACGTTGGATCAGTTCGCAAACGCGGTGGAAGCCGATGGCATGACGCTTGCTGAGGTGCGTGAAGACATTCGTCGTGAAATGTTGATGCGCCAAGTGCAGCAGCGCCAGGTTGGCCAGCGCGTATCGGTCAGCGACCGTGATGTTCAGCGCGTGCTTGATCAACAGGGCAATCAAAATAGCGATCAGGCGTTTGTCGAAGAGATCCGTGCGCGCCACGTACTGGTTGAGCTAACGCCAACGCGCAGTGAAGAGCAGGCGCGTGCCCGGGCTCAGGATGTGCGTCAGCGTTTACAGCAAGGCGCTGACTTTGCCTCCGTAGCACGTGAGTTTAGTGACGACAGCGGCAGTGCGCTTAATGGTGGCGAGCTGGGTTGGGTGCGCCCAGGTCAAACCGTACCGGCATTTGAGGAAGCCCTGCAGACGCTGAACGTCAACCAAATATCCGAGCCGGTGCGCTCACAGTTTGGCTATCACGTGATTGAAGTTGAAGAGCGTCGTCGTCAGAACGTGACCAATGAGAGCCGCCAGGAGCAAGTGCGTCAGGCCATTTTCCAACGCCGCGCCAATGAAGAGCTGCAAGTCTGGCAACAGGAAATTCGCGCGGAAGCCTTTGTGGATGTTCGTCTTTAAATGAGCCCGATCGCTGACCTTCCGCTGCTGATCACCACGGGAGAGCCTGCGGGTATTGGGCCTGAGCTGGTGCTTATGTTAGCCGCGCAGGGCCATCTGCCGGCGCAGGCAGTCGCCATTGGTGATGTGGATATGCTGCGCAAGCGGGCCGCTGCGCTAGGGCTTGATGTGGCACTGGTGGAAACAAGCCCCGGCCAAGTAGTGGCTGCCTGCGCGGGGCAATTACCCGTTTGGCCTGTAGCACTGAGTGAACCCGCAACGCCTGGCGTGCTTAACCCGGCCAATGCAGGGTATGTGCTCGCCACCCTTGAGCTGGCCGTGGCTGCCTGTCAGGCAGGCCAGGCCGCCGCTATTGTCACCGCACCGCTGCATAAGGGCGTCATCATTGAGGGCGGCTACTCAGGGTTCACAGGGCATACCGAGTGGCTGCGTGATGCCTGCGGTGTTGATGAGGTCGTCATGATGCTGGCAACCGACGCCGCGTTACACGCCAACGCGCCGGATTGGCAAGGCAGTGGTGATCTTCGTGTTGCATTGGTCACCACACACCTGCCGCTGCGCCAAGTCGCTGATGCGATTACCGTAGCGCGGGTAACCCGGATTAGCCGCCTGCTGGCCGATGACCTGGTACGCCAGTTTGGTATTGCGTCGCCACGTATTGCCGTGTGCGGGCTAAATCCTCATGCGGGCGAAGATGGCCATTTGGGGCATGAAGAGCTGGAAACGATTATCCCCGCGCTTGAATCCCTGCGTGCACAAGGGCTGGATATACAAGGCCCTTTACCTGCCGATACGCTGTTTACGCCTCGCCATTTGGCGGGTGTTGATGCCGTACTTGCGATGTACCATGACCAGGGCTTGGCCGTGCTTAAGTATGCTGGCTTTGGTCAAGCTGCTAATATCACGCTGGGCTTGCCACTAGTGCGCACGTCGGTCGATCACGGCACCGCGCTTGACCTAGCGGGTAAAGGCGTGGCTGACCCTGGTAGCTTGCGCGTTGCGCTATCGCTTGCTCGGCGTCTGGCCGAACAGCGCGCCCAAACGGCCCGCCAGGCGTAACACCTCCACGATTGAAAAATACCTCCAAGGAATTCTGTTAGATGTCTCAAGTGCCCCAGCAGCACCGTGCTCGCAAACGCTTCGGTCAAAACTTTCTACGTGACCTGGGTATCATCTCGCGTATTGTGCGCTCGATTGGGCCGCGGGAAGGCGACCGTCTTGTTGAAATTGGGCCGGGCCAAGGCGCGCTGACCGCGCCACTGCTTGAGGCGGCAGGGAAGCTTGAGGTGATTGAGCTGGACCGCGACTTGATTCCTGGCCTACGCGTGCAGTTCTTCAACTACCCCGACTTTATTATCCATGAAGGCGATGCGCTGAAGTTTGACTTCGCGGCGCTGAAAGGTGATGGCCCGGCCTTGCGTGTCGTCGGCAACCTGCCCTATAACATTTCAACCCCTTTGATCGTGCATCTGCTCACGGCCGGCAACGCGATTGCCGACATGCACTTCATGCTCCAAAAAGAGGTCGTTGAGCGGCTGGCTGCCCAGCCAGGCGGTACGGATTGGGGGCGGCTTTCTGTGATGGCGCAGTACTACTGCCACGTCGACCAGCTGTTTATCGTACCGCCCGAGGCCTTTGTGCCCCGGCCTAAAGTCGACTCTGCCATTGTGCGCCTCACACCGCACGCAAGTTTGCCGCACGTAGCCGACGACCCGGCGCTCCTGTTTGAGCTGGTAAAGCTAGCCTTTGGCCAACGCCGTAAAACCTTACGTAATAACTTTAAAGGACGCGTCAGTCCTGAAACGTTAGAAGCGCTGGGTATTGACCCCACGCGCCGCCCGCAAACGCTAACGGTTGCTGAGTATGTAACCATTGCTAACCGCGTGGCTGCTGATGAAAGGCCAGGTAGTGATGGGAGTGAAAACGGGTGAGTGGTTTAGCCATCGACGTCAGCGTAACGCCTGAATACTGTGCCGAAGAATCCAGCGATGCGGAATTACGCTACGTATTTAGCTATACCGTGACGGTACATAATCAAAGTCCGCATAGCGTACAACTTATGGCACGTTACTGGAAAATCACCCAGGGCAGCGGCGATAGTCAGGAAGTGCGTGGCAAGGGCGTGGTCGGGCAGCAGCCATTGATCGGCCCCGGTCAGCGCTTTCGCTATACCAGCCGGGCGATTTTGCAAACACCAGTGGGCGTGATGGAAGGTGGCTATACGTTGTTGAACACCTATACCCAGCGTGCCTTTGAAGTGCCCGTAGCGCCTTTTCGCTTGGCCGTGCCGCGCCAGTTGCACTAAAACAGGCTCGTCCCTAATGAGCTATCCTCTAGGCGGAGGTTAAACGCTGCTCCAAGTGATCGCATAAGCGAAGAGCGAGTTGCACTAGAGTGAGCGTGGGGTTGGCGTGTCCGCTGCTTGGGAAGACACTGGAGCCCGCCACGTACATGTTGTCCTGGCCAAACAGGCGGCAATCGCTGTTAACGATGCCGTCTTCCGGGGTATGACTCATGCGTGTGCCTCCCATGTGGTGGCGGCCAGCCAGCTCGCCATCGGTCGGTAGCGTAACGGGCAAGGCTGCAAGCCAATCGGCCAATTGTACGCGGCCAACGTCCTCCTCAAGCAGGTACTCTCCCAATAGCAGCAAGCTCTCGCGAATAGTGTGCCGATCAAGCGGCGACTGTTGCCAAACTAGCCTGCTTCGGGGAACGCCTAAGGCATCAGGTTCTTCGGTTAGCTCAATGCGATTTTCAAAGCGAGGTTCCTGCTCCCAGGAGGCTCTTAGCATCACCCCATGCAGGATGCGTCCTTGCGTTTGCCACTTACTGATCAGCTCGCCGAGTGAAGGCGCCTGCAGGCCAAGTTCATCAATCAATGCTTGGGTTGCTTCGGGGCTCATGCGGTGCAAGCGTAATCCGCAGTTCAATATTTCTCGCGCGGTGATTGACTGCTCATTAGGCGAGAGGAAAACGTTGTATTCCTTATCCAGTCCTAAGGCTTCTGGCTTAAACAGAAGCGCCTGCCCAACCGTTGCATGGGGATGCTCCATCCAGTAACGCCCCAGTGTCTCCGCATGTGGAATCAGTTGGCCATTGGTTCGGAGTATCAACAAGCCGCCCTAACATTGACACTGTCCAAGAGCCTGTACTGATGGAGCATATACGATATTTCCCACACTCCATTGACAGTCAACATTTTTCACGAGGATTGACAAAATCGTCAGCATTAAAGCCATAGATTGACACTAACTAAACTTTGAAAATTATTAGATTTCTAGTAGAAGATGGTTACTTCAGCGACAAGAGATACTGGCGGTAATATTGAGAAAAGCTGAGCGTTAGCAGGGAGGTCTCGGCTATGTGCAGCTCCTCCTTGCCGGTAGGCTCTGTCGTGGAAAGCGAATTATCTTTACTTTGCATCATACTATCGGTATCGCCATTGGCTTGCTTATCGTGTGATTTAATCACGCGGTCATGTAGCTTTTTTTCCTGTAGCGCCGACAAATCTTCCGGAAGATCATTAGCAATTCTTTGTGAGTATTTTCTTAGGGTAGGTTCAGCGATCACGTAAAGCCACGCTTCTCTGTCATGGTAATCCCCCCGAAAAATAATCGCGGTGATAAGTGGAATTTTGTACTCTGAACA
>NZ_FUKM01000062.1 GCF_900163645.1 Halomonas citrativorans
TGAACTGCACCCCAAAAGTTGGACACTCATCCAACGATTGGGGTGTTTTTCATGGCAAAATACAATGAAGAGTTCAAGCTGTTAGTAGTACAAAGCTACATAGAAGGACAACAGGGTTATAAGAGGCTGGCCAACCAGTACGGTCTTGACCATGCCACCGTCAGGCGTTGGGTCAAAAGCTATGAACAGCATGGCCTGAGTGGCTTACAGAAGAAGTTCTGCCGCTACAGTGCTGAGTTCAAATTATCGGTGTTGCAACGGATGAGGCAAGAAGATCTCTCAGTCCGGCAAGCGATGACGCTGTTCGATATCCGAGGTGGAACGGGGATCGTACGCCGGTGGGAAAGCCAGTATCATGAAGGAGGCTTCCAAGCGTTGGAGCCTAAAGCCCGAGGACGCTCGACGAAGATGCCCCCAGCAAAGCCCCCCAAGCCCTCACTTCCACTGACTGAAAAGAGCTCGCTGGAGCAACTGCTCCAAGAGAATGAGTACTTGCGTGCTGAGGTGGCCTACTTAAAAAAGTTGAAGGCCTTGCGTCAGGCCAAAGAGCAAGCCGCGCAGAAAAAGCGCGGGTAATCCTTGAACTGAGGCAAGGCCACCCTTTGGCGGTACTGTTAAAAGTAGCGGGGCTGTCGCGTAGCACGTTCTACTATCAGGTAAGGGCACAGCAGTTGGATGATCGGCACGCTGGTCTGAAGTTGCGCATTCACGCCCTCTACGAGCGTCATAAAGGCCGCTATGGCTACCGTCGAATTACAGCAGCGCTGCGCCAAGCGGGTGAGAGGGTCAACCACAAGACAGTCCAACGCTTGATGCAAAATCTGGGACTGAAGTCGGTGGTACGTCCGAAGAAGTACCGTTCCTATAAAGGACAACAGGCCAGTGTACCCAACCTTCTAGCCCGCCGGTTTCAGGCTGAAAGCCCCAACCAACGGTGGGTCACCGATGTCACGGAGTTCAATGTTCGAGGCGAGAAGCTCTACCTGTCGCCCGTGATGGATCTCTATAACGGGGAAATCGTGTCTTACTCAATGCAGAAACGGCCGGCGTTCTCGTTAGTAGGGGGAATGCTGAAAAAAGCCTTGGCCAAGCTGGCCGATCAAGACGCGCCGCTACTGCATTCCGATCAAGGCTGGCAATATCAGATGCCCGCTTACAGGCGCAAGCTCGCCGAGCAGGGCGTGACCCAGAGCATGTCACGCAAGGGGAATTGTCTAGATAATGCCGCGATGGAGAGCTTCTTTGGAACGCTGAAGTCAGAATATTTTTACCTGAACCGCTTTGACACGATTGAGCAATTACAGGCGGGCATCCGACACTACATCCATTACTATAACCACGAGCGCATCAAGTCCAAACTAAAAGGCCTGAGCCCGGTGCAGTACCGAACTCAGGCCTTATCCGCTTAGTGTTTTACTGTCCAAGTTTTTGGGGTCAGTTCA
>NZ_FUKM01000061.1 GCF_900163645.1 Halomonas citrativorans
ATGCAGCTATTGCATGGGAAAACTTAGCAGATATCACTTTTCGTACAAAACCTAGAGTGCTCTCTTCTGCGCAGGCGATGGAGGCTATCAACGCTCTGGCGGCAGAAGTATTACCCCCAGGTATGGCGTTGGAATGGACCGACCTTAGCTACCAGCAATCCACTCAAGGCAACGCGGCGCTGGTGGTCTTCCCGCTATCGATTCTGCTGGTATTTTTGGTATTGGCGGCACTCTATGAAAGTTGGACGTTACCGTTGGCAGTCATCTTGATTGTGCCCATGTCGATGCTGTCGGCCCTGATTGGCGTTTGGTTTGGCGGTGGCGACAACAACATCTTCGTGCAGGTGGGGCTAGTGGTACTGATTGGCTTGGCATGCAAGAACGCGATTCTGATTGTGGAGTTCGCCCGCGAACTTGAACTGCAAGGTAAGGGAGTGGTGGAGGCGGCTCTTGAAGCCTGCCGGCTACGTTTGCGGCCTATCATCATGACCTCAATCGCCTTCACAGCAGCAGTCTTGCCTTCGGTGATTGCCACCGGTGCGGGTGCCGAGGTGCGGGCGGCGCTGGGTACTGCTGTATTTGCAGGCATGATCGGCGTCACCCTGTTTGGCTTGTTCCTGACTCCGGTGTTCTATGTGGCGCTGCGTAAACTGTCCGGCCCTCTGGTCAGTCATCGCAGCCCCACGCTGGACACCCCATCTTACCCAGCCAGCTATTCTTGAATGGCAGCCAGAATAATAACCGGGTAGATCTTGGGGCGGACTAACGTATAGAAAAGAGCTAGAGAGACTGGACTGGAAAGAAAGGCTCGCTCGTAACTGAACGGGCAAGCACAACGAGCTACTCCCGCTGTGCTTGCCTGCTTTCGTCAGATTGCATGAAAAGCTGCAGCCTGGCGTTTTCAATCGTCGGCTGCAGGTGATAAAGGCAGTTGCCTTTCCGGTAGATATCGGCTGGCCCGGTAAGGCGTTCGAGATCATCCGTAGTCAGAGCCGTTTGGCACGTTGGGTCATCTTGCGGCTGAGTCGCGCCGAGTAGCATCAAATGGCCGAACAACAGCCAGTCGCCATTTCGTTCGCCATACGCCTTGCCCACCGCGCTATAAGGTTCATAAACCAGCCACTGGAAGGGCGTGCCGCTGCTTATCTGTAGGGTTTGGCAGGGTTCTGTCTGGCTTAAACAGGCGGAATTCTGCTCAACCAACAGGTTCAGCAAGGGCTCTGGGAGAGTGGCGCCGTCAGGGCTTGCCCTGAACTGTTGGGCGACGTCATCCAGGTTCTGAGTATCCACCAGTGGTTCCTGGCTCCAGCGTTCGGTTTGTCTGAGCGAAAGTTCAATACGCCGAGCTAACTCAGGCTGCGATTGGGCAAATTTGCTCTCTACCAAGGCTTGCAAGGCCAGGATGCCCGGCTGGCCGAGTTGGTAGCGCAGGTAGTTAACATCAAACGCCTCGGCTGTTGTGCGGCCATCCAGTAGCCGCTTGATTTGCTGCTCGGCAACCCAGTGGCGCATATCTGCCAGCGGCGTGTTAACCACGATCAACACAAGGGCCACCAGCAGGGCCAGGCCGACGTTGGCGCGCTGTAGGCTTGGAAGTGCTGCTTGGCGGCGCCACAGCAGAAGCAGGCTGTAGCTTACGGTAAATGCCGCTGTTAGCACTTGCAGCAGGGCAGCCCACAGCCTGTCCAGACTAAGGCCGTATTGATCAATGCGCAGCCAGAGCGCCCAGGCGGCCAGCACGCTACCCACCGGCAGCAGCACAACGGCCAGCAGGATGATGCGGCGTAGCCAGGTGGGATAGGGTGGGGAATCGTGCTGCGGGCCATGTGCTTGATGAAATACCGCGTTGAAGAACAGCAGCAGGGTTAACATCAGCGCCATTAATATGGAGGAGGCTCTGCCTGTATCCCAGACGGGCTGCACGCCGGTAAAAAGGAGCATGGCAAAAAATAGCAGAATGATAAGCGCTACCAGCGGCAGTAACGCTTTGATAAGTGCCTCGCTCATCTGCCGCACGCTTTGAATCAGGCGAAAGCGGTTACGAATCATCACCACCGTTAAACCGATCACCAGCCAGGTGACGGGGTAAATAAACACGGGTTCACTGAAAAGCGTCTCAAAAAAGCTCACGCCAATAGCTGAAAACAGTGTTGCCCCCAGCAATAATAGGCCCCAAAACACGCCAATAAACAGCGTTAATTGTGAAAGCGTCTGGGTGAATTCCCAGGAGTAATTCAGCAGCGGTGAATAGGCGGTAGGCCAGGTTCTGCTAGTGGCGCTACTCCGAAAAAAAAGTGCCAGGATGAAAAGCGCTACGCCAAGCGATATACAAAAGGCAAACGTGAACGGATGCCGTGCCCACGCTAGCGGTTCGGGCGTCTGCTCTACCCAGCCAAGGTGCCAGCCCAACCAAAACAACAGCGGGGCCAGCAATAGCGGGAGAAAATTGAGGCGATCACGTAGCCGCTCCATTCCGATTAGATAAAACGCGGGCAGGGCGATTGCTACGGTATAAAGCGCCTTGAGCCAGCGCTGGTCAGCGGCCAGCCAGTGCTCATGCTCAATCGCCAGATGAAGGGCCAGCAGCGCAATCCCTTGTACAACGGCCAGCAAAATCAAGCCCGCACGGGTGGGTTTGTCCAGCGTATTTGCGCGATTATCATCCATGGCAGTTGTCCGCAGGTGAAGTTGTCGTAATAAAATTTACGTTGCTTTGAAAATAATCAGGGTAGAGTTGGATTAAATAACAACATCACCATGGCAGGGAAATGGAAATGTATCGAATATTGCTGGTTCTTTGTATTTTTCTGCCAGGCTGCACGAAGCAGAAGTAATGTGACGGTGAGATATTCTCTTTACGATGTGTGTTAGATAAGTTTTATGGCACAGGATCATTTGATCTGTCGAAATAGACAATCATCCTCAAATGGCGGTGCTCATCAACGGTCAGCACCTCGTGGACATAGGTATGTTGCGTGCCATCTATATCAAGGAGGCTGCTGATCCCTCTATTATAGCCATCCATGTTTGAAGCCTCCCACCAGCGACGGAAATCAGGTGATAACCGGCTAAGCTCGTCGATCAGAGTTTGCATGATCGGGTCCTCAGGAGCGACAGCCAAGTCACAACGAAACTGCGCCAGCATACGCGATGCATCCTGTTCCCAGTCGGGGAGTCGCCGACGCAGATCTGGGGCGGTAAAGATCATTCTTAATAGATTGCGTTCAGGCGTTTCACGGGAGCTGAACTGAAGTAGCTCATCAGCTTGCGCATTCCAGCCAAGAACATCCCAGCGAAGGTTTACGACGTAGCTAGGGCGGGAGAGGTCATCCAACAGCGACTGGACGCGGGGAGAAATGCTCTGCTCTTGATACGCTTCTGCCGGTGGTGCGCGGCGGTGTGCCAGCAGAAAAAGGTGGCAGCACTCGGCATCATCCAGTTTCAGCGCATGGGCGATATTGAGCAGAAAGCGTTCGGAGACCTTAATATCACGGCCCTGCTCAAACCACGTGTACCAAGTCAGCCCTACTCCGGCAAGTGCTGCAACTTCTTCTCGCCTTAAACCCTGTGTACGCCTTCGTCCGTTGCTAGGAAGCCCAACATCAGCGGGCGTCAATTTGCGACGATGCCGTAGCATGAACCCCGTAATATCGCTCTGTGTTCGCTCAAGCCTTTGATTAACCATGCCATTACCTTTGGTAATAGGATAATTGGCTATATTGTAACCCTATATGTAGTATCTGAGAATGCCAGCTTCCATGAAGGAACAGGAGGCAGCATGTCACTCAAAGTTGATGCTCACATCCCTTTAAATACGGATGCAGGAACAGGCGGCCAGTCTAACAAGGCTGGCATGAAAGAGTGGGCGGGGCTTGCAGTATTGGCCCTACCCACCATTCTGCTAGGCCTCGACGTCACTATCCTCTACTTGGCGCTACCGGCATTAGCGTTAGAGTTACAGCCGAGCAACACCCAGGCACTGTGGATTATGGATGCCTACGGCTTCATGATTGCCGGTTTTTTAATCACTATGGGCACGCTTGGGGACCAGATCGGCCGACGTCGGCTACTGATGATTGGGGCCTTCGCGTTTGCGGTTGCCTCTGTGTTTGCAGCCTTTGCGCCAAATACAGAGTGGCTAATTGTAGCCCGGGCAGCTTTGGGTATTGCTGGTGCGACCCTGATGCCTTCTACGCTGGCCTTATTAAGCAATATGTTTTTTGATCTGAGGCAGCGTGCATTGGCAATTGGGATATGGGCAACCATGTTTGCATTGGGTATGGCGTTGGGGCCAATGGTTGGAGGATTATTGTTAGCTTCCTTTTGGTGGGGAGCCGCTTTCCTGATTGCCGTGCCTATTGTCATCGTATTATTGTTAGCTGCCCCAATACTGCTGCCAGAGTACCGTAACCCGCGTGCAGGTCGCCTGGACCTTTTTAGTGTCCTATTGCTATTAATAGCAATTCTGCCAAGCATCTATAGCATAAAGGAATTTTCTAAAGCGGGTGTTACACCAACGGTGCTGATCACCCTTGCTGCTGGAATATTGGGAATATTGCTTTTTGTGCGTCGACAACAACACCTCTTCCACCCATTGCTTGATCTGAAATTGTTTGCCAGTAAGACCTTCACTGCCGCACTTATCATACTCCTGGTAGGACTGCTGGGCGTTGCTGGCATGATGCTCTTAGTCACTCAATATCTTCAGCTAGTGGCAGGTTACACACCGTTGATTGCCGGGCTTTGGATGGGCCCTCCGGCGCTGATGATGGTACTGGCTGGTATACTTGCCCCTCTGCTTGCACGTCGTATTCGACCAGCGTTTGTTATTGCTGTAGCTCTCATGCTCTCAAGCATCGGCTGCGGCTTGCTTGCGCAAGTCCATGCACACTCTGTTCAAGTAATTCTGGTCGTAATAGGTTTTTCGCTGGTTTACCTAGGGTTGGGTACCATTGCTGCACTTGGCACAGATTTGGTAGTAGGGGCAGCGCCGCGTGAAAAAGCAGGGTCTGCATCGGCGATGTCTGAGATGGTTCAAGAGTTAGGTGTGGCGCTAGGGGTGGCTCTTCTGGGCAGCTTGGCTACTCTGATGTATCGAGTGCAGATGACCCCAGTGATCCCAGAAGGAGTACCGCACGAAGTCTCCACTGCCCTTGGAGAGAGCTTATGGGCAACCATGGTTGTCGCTGACCGCGTCCCCGCCGAGCTACTTGATCAGGCACAGTTGGCATTTACTCACGGTATGAACATGGCCGCTATGGTGAGTGGTTTCGTTATCCTGGTGCTTGCGTTGATATCTGCCATTGCTTTACGGCATGTAAAAGTAGTAGGAGATGAGGGTGATTGAGTGGCCCGCACGGGGACGCCGATGGTGAGAAGAGGACAAGCTGCCCCAATTACTGAACTGAACAATGACTATCGTTAATCCCTCTGAACTTTAATATGCGGCCCACGATGATTCATACACCTACTTTCTTTTTCCTGCTTGACGGCCTCTTTATTGAATCCTTCACTGTCTCTTGATGGGGTCAAATGAATCCTTCATTAACGTGATGGCTTACTAGAAGCGCTCAGTGCTTTCTATCGCAGGTCGGGCGGTGTGGTTGGCGCTTGGCGTGATCAGAAATATCGCTTGAATGCCCAATAAACCCAGCATTTGGTCGAGGAGAATAACGTGTCTGATCAAAAGCCTACACGCTAGGAGTGGGCGCACGTACCACGCCGCGCCTGCAAGATAACGAGCACTGGTGGCCTGACCAGTTCAACCTTAGCGTTTTGCATCAAAAACACCCCGATTTCAACCTTTTGGAAGGCTTTCGCTATGGCGATGCATTTGCCTATCTCAGCGTTGATGAGTTAAGCGCTGACGTTGATGCGTTGATGACAGGCTGGTAGCCCGCTGACTGGGGCACTATGCCCGTTCTTTATTCGCATGTCGTGGCACGTTGCCGGGTGCTGATGGACGCGGAGGCGTTAGGCCAGCAGGAGAGCGTCAAGGAGGCTTCTGGTGCCAATATTTTGATGGTTCTGGGTGGAAATGTCGGGGTTGAGATGGCGGTGAAAGCAGCCGAGCATGAACTAACGGTGCCGTTCACGCCGGGGCGCACCGATGCCTCTCAGGATATGACCGAAATTGATACCCATGCCTGCCTTGAACCCAGGCATATCATAAGAGCGGTGAAGCTGAGTGGCCGGCCACTCGGGTTGACCTGGTCTACGGCTCTAACTCGCAACTGCGTGCCATTGCAGAGGAGTACGCTGCCAATGGCGGAACGCTATTCCGCCGTGCTTTCTTAACTGCCTCTGTTAACATTCGTGGCTTGTCGCCTGTCATATTAGAAGGGGCGTTTGAAATAACACCAGGAATTACTTGATGAACCATCCGCAACCCAATAATCCGTTACATGGCTTAAGCCTTGAAAAGATTTTAACCCGCCTGGTTGAGCGTTACGGCTGGGACGGCTTGTACGCAGAGATCAACGTGAACTGCTTCCTCAATGATCCTTCTATCAAGTCGTCGTTGAAATTCCTGCGTAAAACGCAGTGGGCACGGGATAAAGTAGAAGCGCTGTATATCAATACCTTTACGGATTAACGCAGAAATAAGTGTAGTGGCGGCGTGGGCTATGAGGTTGACGTCCTTGCGCCGTTTATGCGGCCATTGAGAATAAAAAAATACATCGTAGCTTGTCGATTCTTCTCACTCTCGAACGACTAGTGATAGTTCGTTCATTCGATCACAGACCGTTTTGAAGTATCGGCTTTCGTGAGGAAATTGATGATGATTACTATGTATGGATTTGGAAAAGTAACGCCGCAAGTGGTGGGGATTACAAGGGATTTACGTGTGCTGTGGGCTCTAGAAGAGTGCGAGTTGCCTCATCAGGTTAATGGACTCGATGATTTCGCTGGGGAACTACATAGCGCTGATTATTTGGCAATCAACCCCTTTGGCAAAGTGCCAGCCATTGACCATGATGGCGTGATAATTTTTGAGTCAGGGGCTATTGTTATTTACTTGGCGGAGCAATCAGGGAGGCTTTTGCCGACGAGTGAGTCAGAACGCGCTAAAGCCCTGCAATGGACGTTTGCTGCCCTGGATACAGTGGAGCCACCGATGACGCAAATTGCCGTGATTGATTTATTTGAAGCGGATGCCGAGTGGGCAAAGCTGCGACGTCCGGCACTCGTGGAGATGGCTAAGAATTACCTCGCGGTGCTCGAAGACGTACTTATCAGCAAGCGCTATCTGCTTGGCGACCAGTTTACCTATCCAGACATTCTAATGGTTGCGGCGTTAAGTCAAATACAGCATACAAACCTTCTAGATGAGTTTCCTAATGTGACTTCCTATTTAACGCGCTGTCACGACCGACCAGCGTGGCATAAATGCCTTGATGCCTACAATCGGCGCTTGGCAGCGTGAGTGATCAGCATCACGCACGCCAGCACTTTGGCGAAGCTTATCAGTGTTGGTGCGGATCGACGTTAGACATGGAATACACCGGAGAGAAAGATCATGGCTATAACTAAACAACCATTGCCGAGTGTCGTATCTTTGGAAGAGTGGGAATTAGCGCTGGATCAGTTTCTTGTAAAAGAGAAAGCGCTAACCCGCGCGCGTGACGCACTGAGTGCTGAGCGTAGGAAATTACCTGTAGTGAAGGTGGCTAAGCATTATACGTTTCAGGGCGAAAACGGCCCGGTGTCTCTGCTCGATCTGTTTGAAGGGCGCCGTCAACTCATTGTGTATCATTTTATGTACGCACCTGACTGGAAAGCGGGGTGTGGCGGATGCTCGTGGGTCGCCGATGCCATGACTCACCCGGCTCACCTGCATGCTCGCGATACCTCGCTAGTGATGGTGTCACGCGCCCCATTGGAAAAACTCGAGCAGTATCGATCTCGTATGGGATGGGCTTATCCTATTCCATGGTACTCGTCTTATGAGAGCGACTTTAACTATGATGTTGGCGTAACGACTGCGGAAGGTGAAAAGCACGGCGCCAGTGTATTTATTCGTGACGGCAACACCATATATCGCAGCTATTTTACAGGGGCGCGAGGCGTCGAATATCTCGGCAGTCTCTGGACCTATTTAGACTTGACCCCGTTTGGCCGTCAGGAAACCTGGGAAGATTCTCCAGAAGGCTGGCCACAAACTGAGCCGTATGGCTGGAATCGCCGCCACGACGAGTATGGCGTATAAGACTCATTATAGCGGCAACTTTTCTGTTTTGGCTTCGCCTACTCGGTATTACTTCACACCAGCTCCCGCTTATCGCGCCGTGCCGCACGAATGTCGTTTAGCGTGGCTAGGCCGATAACGCCCAGTACGGCGAGTGAGATTAGCGGCCAGATCAATACATATAACGCCAATATAAAAGTTTGCATGTGCTTTCCTGGTGTCTGGCTGATGCGCTATGGCGCACCAGCGGATGAAGTGATTTCGACTTATTACACAGGGCTTATTACCCAGCCCTTATCACATAGCGCTTAGACCTGCGTAGCAGGCTTCACCGGGTCATAGTTGATGACGTCCTGATCGATCTGCGCGAAGTCGAACTTGCTGGAACTCATCAGGCTGACGCCGATACAAACAATTGTGCTGACGCCGTAGGCCATTAATGAGGCCAGTAGCACCGTGTAGTCCCGCAGGAAGCCAACACAGAAGTAGGCCAGGACGAGGGCGCTGAGTGCGCCGACAATCAAGCCGACACGGCGACCGCAGAAGCCAAAGGCCATCAGGCCAAGCACCACACCACCGCCTACGGAGGCCAGTAACTCAAATAGCCCTGCCATCAGACCGGCCATAGGCACCAGTTCAAATCGTGCGATGCAGAACATCACCAGGCCTGCGAGCACCGCTGAGGTAAACGCCGTATTGGTGACCCGGTTCCAGAAACAGCTGGCGATCACCGGGAATACAATTGCCCCCCACAGCGCACCCACGAAAACCAGCATGATCAGAATGTCCATGGAGAAACTGGCGAGAATCACCCCAATCAGCGTCGCCACAATCATGGTCAGCCTGCCAATAAACAGCATCTTGGTCGGGTCGGGCTTGTTTTTAGCGATGTTCTTGCCATACACATCGGCCATGACAATCGCAGACATGGCTGAAAGGTCCGAGTCAGCGGTCGAGGAGAGTGAGCCGATCACCAGAATAAAGAACAGTCCAATGAACACCGGCGAAAGATACATCGAGACCATCTGCGGGATCAGGTTGTTCATGTCGCCATTAATGGGCTCCATGCCGGTCATCAGCGCCATCAAGCCAATCATGCCCAAGCCGATAACAATCGCACCGTAGCCAATGGTCGCGGTGATAAAGGTCGGTTTGATATGGTCTTCACGCACGGCAAACAGCCGCTGGGAGATAGTCTGGTTGCCAATCGCGTAGGCCAGCACCGCCACAAAGAAAGGTGCGCCCTGATTGAGGATGGCGTCCATCGAGAACAGGTTCGCTTGCTCTGGAGTGAGCAGACTCATGCCGTCCGATAACGTTGCCGGCCCGCCGAGTGCGAACATCACTGCGGGGATGATTAGAATGGCAATGGCCATCATCGCCATCAGCTGGGCAAAGTCAGTAAGGACCGAAGCGCGGAACCCCGACCATAGGGTGTAGGACAGCACCCCAACGCCTGCGATCACCACCCCGGCTTGAAAGGAGAGTGGCGAGAGTACTGAGACCAGAGCGCCGGATGCGGTGAAGTTGACCATCAGGCTGATGATACTGCCCAGTATGTTGGAGGAGGCAAGAATCAACTGGCTGGAGGCGCCATGCCGGGCGTGAATCAGCTCACCCAGAGTGTGCGCATTGGGCGCCAGCTCGCGAAAGCGACGGCCAAAGGGATAGATAAACAGGATCATCAACGCGCCCCACAACCCGTAATGCAGGGGGCCTGAGATGCCATAGGTATAACCCGAGGTCGCAGCGGCGTAAAAAGAGGCAGCCCAGATCCAGGTGGCGGTCATACTGGCGGCGCCAAGGCCAAAGCCGATCTGATGGTTAGACACCATGAAGGCGTCGGTATTTTCCTTTTTCTCCTTGATCAGTAGGGTCAGCAGATAAGTGCCGCCGTAAAAGAACACCAGTAAAGCGAGGACCGTCAGGGTCGAGAATTGATAGAAGTTTTCGTTGTTCATGGAATACCCATAGGCTTTGCAGCCCTAGCATCCTAAATAGCAACCAGCGTTCCGTTGTCGGAAGGGTCGCCACAGGACGTAAGCAAAAAACAGAACATCTTTCTAGGTATGTCTGTAGCGAGATGAGACTGCGGTTGGCAGTCTGGCCGTGCAAGCGTCAGGTGCTGAAAGCACCTTAAACCCTAAATAGGGGGGGCCTGGTCAACGTTTACCATGAAGCGTAATAGCGAACGCAACAACGCGATGGCAAGGTCGAACCGAAGAGCTACCTTACGCTTTTACACTCCAACAGTACAGGTTGACTTTCGCGCCGCTGTATGCTAGGTGAGGTGAAGCGCGAACATATCCGCCCCAGGTTGGCCCCACTTAAGCAGGGTCGGTTGATGGGACTTGCTCTTCCTGCAGGAAGGCTTCTAACGAATCGTCCATAGCACTCATCCATGGCGTATGGTGCGCAGGTGCCAAGGTACCCGTCAGCGTAGAGCGGTAGCTCTTGTTACGGTAACCAAGGATGTCCGCTTCCTTATGGTGCTCCCACTCCTTGAAGATATCGGCAACGCCAGTGACATCAAAAGGTGGGTAGTCGGTAGGCTCAAGCAAATTGAGGATATAGGCCGCTTGAAAATCAATGGCCTCAAAAGGATTAGCAACCTGCTCCTCACGCGCCACCCATTTCTGTGTATCGGCCAACATGGCATCGTTGGTGGGCAGCTTGATGCGGTTAAGTATAAGGTCTCGGGCATACCAGGCTTGCGCATCAAACATGTTGAAGGTGTAGTACTGGTCCTGCATGCCAAGGAAGAACAACTTCGGATTGGCCAGGGAAGCGATCCCCTTGTACAGACCTTCCGGGTAGAGCCGGTTGTGTGTGTTCAACGACAGCTCGTTGGGTAGGAACGGAAAGTGATGCTGATACCCCGTGCACAGGATAATTGCATCGACCGTTTTACGGGTGCCATCCTTGAAGTGAGCTGTCTTGCCTTCTACGCCAGTAAGCAGCGGCACCTCGGCAAACGATGCTGGCCAATCAAACCCCATGGGCTTGGAGCGATAGCTGAAAGTCACTGATTTGGCACCGTACTTGTGGCACTGAGTGCCGATATCTTCTGCAGAGTAGCTGCTGCCAATCAGCAGCAAATCCTTGCCCTGAAACTCGCAGGCGTCACGGAAATCATGGGCGTGCAACACACGGCCGGGAAACTGTTCCAGGCCTTCAAAGTAAGGTGCATTGGGGGTCGAAAAGTGGCCTGTGGCGACAATCACATGATCGAATGCTTCAGTACTCAGCGCGTCCTGTTTTAGATCCCGAACGGTAACCGAGAACTTGCCGGTATCTTCGTCATATTCAACCCAATGTACCGCTGTATTGAAACGGATGTGCTGGCGCATATTGCTCTTGGCGACGCGCCCCATGATGTAGTCGCGTAGCACCGCGCGCGGGGGGTAGGAGGCGATCGGGCGGCCAAAATGCTCTTCAAAGCTGTAATCCGCGAATTCCAGGCACTCTTTAGGGCCATTAGACCAGAGATAGCGGTACATGCTGCCGTGAACTGGCTCGCCGTATGCGTCCAGACCGGTGCGCCATGTGTAGTTCCACATGCCGCCCCAGTTGCTCTGCTTCTCGTAGCAAACGATCTCAGGGATATCTGCGCCATCGCGCTGGGCTGCTTCAAAAGCACGTAATTGGGCTAGGCCGCTTGGGCCAGCACCTAGAATGGCAACTCTAAACGTCATAATATTTCCTGTTTTCAGTCGCTGTATCGTACATTGGGCCAACGTTAGCCCGACGACGATGAAGCGCGAAAAAGAGCGCAGCTCAACCCGTTATGGTGATGCCATCAAGCTCTATAGTGATGCGCAAAAGATCGGATATGCCGAGAGCGCAATATGATGAAGGCTGCATCTGTATCTGTGAGTGAAACAGAAGGCCTGGGGCGGGCGGGCCGCTAATTGAACGCGAGGTATCGAGAAAACACCGGAAGAAGATGCTCGAATGGGGAAGCAAGGGAAAAGTACTTGATAACGCGTATACCAAGAGCGTTACTTTATCACAAAACGGGGATCGGCGCTTTGCGTCGTTACTTATTGATGATTCGCCAGAGCGGTACATTGTTTCCAATCCGTTGCTTTGGATTTCTAGCCAATCACCTTGTGCCGCCTCTGCTTTTCTCTTTTACTACAACTTGTTATGTCATTAAGGTCAAAAGATGCTAAACCCGGTTATTCAGGAAGAACAGACCGGCTGCGGAATTGCTTCTGTAGCGGCTATTCTGGGTAAAACCTACCCAGAGATGAAGGCCATTGCGAACGCGATGGGCATTGCCGCAGACGATGAATCGCTGTGGTCCGATACCCAGTATGTGCGCCAGATGCTGGCCCAAGCGGGTGTGGCTACCTCGCCGGATGAAACACCGTTTACTACGTGGCAGGCGCTACCGGCGCTGGCACTGCTGGCGATTAAATCCCATCAAAAGGAGGGCAAACACTTTTGGCACTGGGTGGTGTTTCAACGCATAAATGGTCAGTCTGTGGTGTTGGATTCCGCCAGCTATTTGCCCGCCAATATCCGCACGGATTTTGACGATATGCATCCTGCCTGGTTTATTGAGGCCCTTAATCCATGACTCAAGTGACGATAAATAACGCCACTCGCGCCGATTATCCTGCGCTTTTGGAAGTGTGGGAGGCCTCGGTTCGTGCAACCCACCATTTTCTGGCAGAGGGCGATCTGCTATTACTAGCTTGTGAGCGCATATAAAAAACGGCCCGTGGGCCGTTTTTTATACCGTGGCTAGCTGCTTGGCTAACCCTTATACGCTATAGCTTATCCTGGGTTTTATGCTCAAAATCGCTGGCATCGTGGCGTTCATGCAGCTGTTCGCTGGGCTCGCCAAACGTGCGGTTAACCATACGGCCCCGTTGTACGGCAGGGCGTGCATCAAGTTCTTCTGCCCAGCGGAGCATGTTTGTATACGTGTGCGCTTCCAGAAATTCAGCCGCTTCGTAAACGCGGTTTTTCACCAGGGCGCCATACCAGGGGTAAATCGCCATATCCGCAATGGTGTACTCATCGCCCGCCATATAGCGGTTATTGGCCAAATGGCGGTCAAGTACATCGAGCTGGCGCTTTACTTCCATGGTGTAACGGTCGATAGGGTACTGGTACTTTTCAGGAGCGTAAGCGTAGAAGTGACCAAAGCCACCGCCGAGTATCGGGCCGCTGCCCATCTGCCAGAATAACCAGGAAAGGCACTCGGTACGCTTGGCTGGGTCGGTGGGCAAGAAGGCGGAAAATTTTTCAGCCAAGTAGAGAAGAATAGCGCCTGACTCAAAAACGCGCTGAGGCGGGTTAGTGCTATGGTCCATCAATGCGGGGATTTTGGAGTTGGGATTAACGTCTACAAATCCGCTGCCGAACTGGTCGCCTTCACCGATTTGGATCAAGTAAGCGTCATACTCAGCGGCTTCGATGCCTTTTGCTAATAGCTCCTCAAGCATGATGGTCACTTTAACGCCATTGGGGGTGGCCAATGAGTAGAGCTGAAGCGGGTGTTTACCAACGGGCAGCGCTTTATCGTGAGTAGGCCCTGCGATAGGACGGTTAATGTTGGCAAATTTACCGCCATTGCCCGGTTCCCATTTCCAAACGCGCGGTGGGGTGTAAGACGTATCGCTCATCATAGCCTCGCTGTGTCGTGTCGCGGGCAGCGCCCGGTGGTAAAAATAATCAATTCAAACGCGATAGGTACTCTATGAGGGTAGTAAAACGCAGGTACAAGGGGCGAGAATAATTAGCTGTGTAATAAAATGACTGATAAGTAACCAGGGAGGCAATCATGCAAACCATTGGGGTGTTGGGCGGAATGAGCTGGGAATCCACGCAAAGCTATTATCGCGCCTTGAACGAGGGCGTAAAACACGCGCTGGGCGGTCTCCACTCGGCCAAAATTGCCATGGTGAGTGTCGATTTTGCTGAGATTGAGGCGCTGCAAAAGCAGGGCGATTGGGAAACCGCTGGAAAAATCCTTGCTGAGGCGGCGCACAATATTGAGCGGGCAGGCGCTGACTTTTTACTGTTGGCCACCAATACCATGCATAAAGTGGCACCCGCTATTGAGCAAGCTATCAACATTCCGCTGTTACACATCGCTGATGCGACCGCCGAACAGCTACGAAAGGATGGTATAACGCGTGTTGGCTTGTTGGGAACGCGCTTTACGATGGAGCAGGATTTCTACAAGGCGCGTTTGCGGGATACATTTGGCATTGAGGTCGTGGTGCCAGAGGAGGAGCAACGTGAGACGGTTCATCGCATTATTTTCGATGAGCTATGCCAAGGGAAGATCAACGATGACTCCCGTGAGCACTATCTGAAGGTGATTGCCAGCCTGCATCAACAGGGTGCTCAGGCGGTCATTCTAGGCTGTACAGAAATTGCCTTATTGGTAGAGCAAGCACATACCGCTGTGCCGCTTTACGATACCACTGCCCTGCATGCAAGCGGAGCAGTGGAGCGTGCGCTTAATAATTAACGGGTGATTAACGCTAAAACGTTAAGCAAGCGTTAGGGTAACGTCGATATTGCCACGGGTAGCGTTGGAGTAAGGGCATACGACATGGGCCTTGTCGACCAGGTCCTGAGCGATGCTCTTATCAATGCCGGGCAGGCTGATTTTTAGCTCGACTTCGATACCAAAACCGGTAGGAATGGCACCAATACCTACGTTGCCTTCAATGGAGGTATCCTGGGGAAGCGTTACTTTTTCCTGGCTGGCAACGTGTTTTAGAGCGCCTAAAAAGCATGCAGAGTAACCCGCCGCAAACAGCTGCTCCGGGTTGGTACCCTCACCGCCTGCTCCGCCCAGCTCCTTGGGAGTGCTGAGTTTGACATCCAGTGCGCCATCAGACGACTTGGCACTGCCTTCACGGCCACCGGTCGCGTGGGCATGGGCGCGGTAAGCAATTTTTTCGATAGACATAGCAGTTTCCTTTTTGGGACGAGTAATAGGTACGTCTTTTAATTTAGTCCGGCTTTATTTTGCGCGCAAGGTAATTCGTAATAAACCTGTTTAAACATTCCTAAACTTTACTCGGTTTTTTGAAGATTCGTGCGTAGCTGTACCAGCTCTTGTTTCAGGTGGTTGAGTGCTTCGATGGATTTCTCGCTGGCACTGACAACGCAGTCAGGAATCTGGCGTGCTTCTTCACGCAGATCACACCCTTTTCCGGTCAGAAACAACTCAACAATACGCTCATCCTGACGGCTACGTTGGCGAACCAACAACTGGTCAGCTTCCAGGCGCTTAAGAAGCGGCGTTAACGAGCCGGGGTCCGTAAGTAAGCGTTTGCTTAATGTGCCTACCGTAATGCCGTCCTGCTGCCATAAAACCAGCATCGCCAAATATTGCGGGTAAGTAAGGCCCAGTCCTTTAAGAAGCGGTTTATAAAGTTTTGTCATTGCGAGTGACGTGGAATACAGCGCAAAACAGAGCTGATGATCAAGCTCCAGCTCACTGCACGGCTCTAGCCTACAAGGTTCTAACGCGGGCATGTCGGCTCCCTACTTGATGCAATGCGTTAATGTAGCGTGTCATACGTTCGCTTACCAGCGCTAGACGTTGGTTGTAAAAGGGCGGTTTTGCTTTGACACGCTTGTGCTGGGTCTTTTAATCTTTAAGCAATTGTTACCGGTAACAGTGCGGTATTCAGGCTGTAGATATCCATTCAATCCACACCCTGCCAGTCATCCTGACAACAATGGTGGTGTGCCCTCGCAAATCAGGCCTTAAGCTCGGAGAATTTATCTAATGAACCCTACTTCTTATCGTATTTTGGTGATGGGTGCCTCCGGCTGCGGAAAATCCCACATTGGCCAGCAGCTGGCAGCCGCCATGAATGCTACGTTTATTGACGGTGATGATTATCACCCGCCTGCTAACGTAGCCAAAATGGCGGGTGGAACGCCGCTTAATGATGATGATCGTCAGGAGTGGCTTGAGAAGCTGTCGTCACTGTTTGCTCACTACCAGGCCCGGAATGAAACGGCGGTGATTGCGTGTTCGGGATTAAAGCGGCGTTATCGGGATTGTTTGCGCAAGGGCGATTCAGCGTTGCAAATTCTGTACCTGGAAGGGAGCGCTGAGCTATTGCGTGAGCGCCTGGCCACCAGAGAAGGGCACTTCTTTAAAGGAGATAACATGCTGGCCAGCCAGCTTGCCGATTTACAACCGCCGGGTGATGATGAGGCCGTTAGCCTGTCCATTGCGCTCTCACCAGAGGAGATTGTGAGCCGATTTACTGGCACACTCAATGTGCGGCTACCTTCGCCATCCAGCTAATCGTTGTTATAGAGGCAGTATCCCGTTTGAAGAAAAAACGCCCAACGCTACAAACTATTGCTGACCAGGTCGGGGCAACCAAAATGACGGTGAGTCGTTGCCTAAGAGACCCGGAAACTGTTTCAGAAGGCTTGCGCGAGCGTATTCTTAGCGTGGCCGAGCAGGTCGGCTATATTCCCAACCGAGCGCCGGATCTACTTTCGCGTGCTACCAGCCACTCTATTGGCGTACTGGTTCCTTCGCTGACGAACCAGGTCTTTGCTGATGTCATCGTGGGAATTGAGAAACGAACCGAGCCTGCCGGTTATCATCTTATGCTGTCTCACTATGGGTATAGCCCGGCCGTTGAAGAGCGAAGCTTGGCATCGGTGCTTTCTTACAACGTAGATGGGGTGATTCTTTCGGACCATCATCACACTCCCCGCACGTTGCGAATGCTGGAAACCGCTGGTATTCCTGTGGTGGAAATCATGGATACTCATCATAAGCCGCTGCAGCAGGCGGTAGGCTACGACAACGTCGCCGCGGCGTTTGATATGGTGAGTGAAATGATTCGCCATGGTCGGCAGCAGATTATTTATCTGGCTGTGCGGCTGGATGAGCGCACTCTGCAACGTGAGCAGGGCTACCGGCAGGCGATGGAGCAGCACGGTCTAACACCGGTAACGCTGCATAGCAGCCAACGCTCCTCTTACAGCGTGGGGGCAGCGCTTCTAGAGCAAATTTTAAACGACTACCCTCATACGGATGGCATCTTCTGCACCAACGATGACGTGGCCGTTGGGGCGTATTTTGAGTGTCAGCGCCGTGGTATTAACGTGCCTGGGCAGATGGCGATTGCGGGTTTCCACGGTCACGACGTGGGGCAGGCAATGACGCCAAAGCTTGCTAGTGTCATCACGCCACGCCAAGCCATTGGCGAGGCTGCCGCGCAAGCACTGCTGGCCAGGATTCAGGGCGAAGCGGTGGCTGATCATACGGTCGACTTGGGCTATCGCATAGAGACAGGCGCCACGCTATAGCAGGTTTTCATCGGGCTATTAAAGAGAAGCCGCACTGGTGATAAGTGCGCTTGCTGGTTAGAGTAACCATTTTCGTTTGTATCGAGGCTATCGTGCATATCTCCGAGCTCAATATTTATCCGGTCAAATCTTTAAAGGGTATCAGCCTTACCCGCAGTGAACTGCTGCCCACCGGCCTTGCATGGGACCGCCGCTGGATGCTGGTTGATACGCAGCAGCGCTTTGTGACTCAACGCCAGCGGCCTGCGTTAGCCACGGTAGAAGTGGCCTTAACCACCGACGCCTTGGTACTTTCGCACCCCAATGTTGAGCCACTTTCGATACCGCTTGCAGAACCGAGCGGCAACCTGCGTATCGTTCAGGTCTGGAATGATCACTGTAAGGCGTGGCCTGAAAGCAGCGACGTTTCAAGCTGGCTGGAAGCTGCTTTAGGTGAACAGGGCAGTGGCCTGAGCCTGGTCCGTTTCGACACGCAGTTTAAACGTCCGATAGAAACGGAGTTTTTAAACGGGGATGACGCCGACACGCTTTTTGCTGATGGTTACCCCTTTCTGATTGCTTCAACCGGCTCTCTCAATGCGCTCAACCGTGCCCTTGAGGAGAGTGGTTGTCAGGCTATTCCCATGAACCGTTTTCGGCCCAATATTGTGGTCGAAACCGACAAGCCATGGGCTGAAGATGGTTGGCAAGCGCTACAGGCTAGTAATGGAGCATTTGAACTTATTCTGCGAAAACCGTGTAAACGCTGCAAAATTACCACGGTAGACCAGCAAACGGCCCAGATACCTGAGCCTGCCGAGCCGCTTAAAACGTTAATAGGCCTGAATACCCAGCCTGAATTAAAAGGCGCTTATTTTGGACAGAACGCGACGCTGCATCGTGGTGAAGGAAGCATTATTCGCGTGGGGGATACGCTGGTGGCTGAGGCGCGTGGCGCTTGAGCCGCAGCAGTCGGGTGGCCACAGCCGTGCCGAGCAGGGTAATTACCATGCCTATAGCGATCTGAAGGCTAAGCGTCTCACCCAGGAGTAAATAGCCCCACAGCAGGGCGCTAACGGGTACCAGGAATGTAACGGTTGAGGCGGCCGTGGCACCTGCGCTGGCTAACAAACCAAAATAGAGTAAAAAAGCCAGCGTAGTGCTGAATACAGCAAGTGCTATGGCGTTGCCCCAGGCAAGCGAGCTAATCGGCTCGCTGGGCCAAAGTAAAATGCCGGGGATAAGGAGCACCAGGGCTGACATTGCGCAGCTGCCTGCGGCAAGTACCCGAGGCGGCAAATGGCCCAAACGTGTTTTGGAGTAGTTGCCCGCCATGCCGTAGCAAAAGGTTGCCCCTAATACGGCAATGATAAACCAGCCATCGCCGCCCAAGGCAAAGCCCAGCCTATTAGCAGAAAGCACATAGACTCCCGCCAAGGCAAGCGCCAGCCCTAAATACTGTTGGCGCTGTATAGGCGTGGCAAAGAACAGCGCGCCTAATAGAGCCGTAAAAATGGGCGTGGTGGCGTTAATCAACGAGGTAAAACCAGCCTCCAGCCGTGTTGTTGCCAGCGCCAGCAGCGAAAACGGCAGCACATGGTTCATGATGCCTAGTAATAGCAACGGCCCTTTATGCTGCCAAATAAGCCGCAAATAGTGAACGCTGAGCAGCAGCGGGATAAGCAACAGCGCCCCAACGCCCATGCGCACTAAAACAAGCGGGATAGCGCCAAACTCCGGCGATGCAACGCGCATGAAAATAAACGACAGGCCCCAAAGTGAGGAGAGTATGACCAGGCGCAGCGCATCCGCTGATGACATGACGTGTCCTTGACGTTGGTGTACAGAGTGCTTTCGGCTTGCTGATTTCACTCTGCTGGATAGCATAAGAGGGTTAGCGCGGCCTGGGAAGCACTCATCATCTGAGTTCGGCACGGTGCTAAAAATCAGCTACGCTGAACGGGGTGGTCAGTTGCTCTATGCGAGTGACCATTCAACCTTTTTTGATCATATCAGTATCCACTGATCAATCAGGTCTTTAGCTATCACTGATAAGGAGTTTTTCATGGATCGTAAAGCTAGCGCACGTTGGGAAGGTGGACTGAAGGATGGAAAAGGCACCGTTTCAACCGAAAGTGGCGTTCTCAGTGCTAATTACTCCTTCAAACAGCGTTTTGAAGACGAAAAGGGCACCAACCCGGAAGAGCTGATTGGCGCCGCGCATGCCAGCTGCTTTTCAATGGCGCTTTCCAAAGTGTTAGGCGAGGCTGGTTATACCGCTGATGCTATTGATACCACTGCCAGCGTTAAGCTTAAGCAGGATTCAGCAGGCTTTAGCATTTCTAACATTCATCTGGATGTCACCGCTGAAGTAAGTGGTGCCGATGAAGAGAGCTTCAAAGAGGCCGCTCAAAAGGCCAAGGAAAATTGTCCCGTATCAAAAGTGCTCAATGCTGAAATCAGCATGACGGCCCAGCTAAAAGGCTAGTACTTTATTGATTAGCGCTACGTTTAATAACGTAGCGCTTTTTTAATAGCCAAAATTTTATAATGGGTGGTAGGGCGCAATTATAAAACAATAAAACGCTAGTGCATGCCGTTTAGTGTGTAGGCTGATATAGCGGAAAGGTGAAGAGAGTGAGCTTTATAAGGTGTCTGAAAAGTAAAAATATTTGATGTTGTTGATTTTATACTAAGCGCTTGGTGTGCATGTTTGACTGCGTTATAGCGCTCAAATATACACTATATTTTAAACGCTAGATAAAATAAAAAGCCTTAGCAGAAGCTAAGGCTTTTAGAACTAGTGTACGAAGGCTGCTTTACGCGTCTACTTCGTCGCGCTCAAATTCAGCGGCTTCTTCAAGCGCTTCTTTTGAAGCGTTAACGCGGACATCATATTTGTTACCTTCCGCATCCCAGATCAGTTCGAGTGAATCCCACTCGATGGCGACATCTTTTTCACCCATGCCAAGGAAGCCGCCAACACCGATGATCACAGCGGTCACTTGACCACTCTCATCAATAATCAGGTCGTGGATAGTGCCGATGTTCTCGTCATCTTCGACAGTGCTTTTAACATGATGGCCCTTAAGGGAGTCTGAGTAGAAAACGTTTTCTGGCACACTGGTCAGGTAGGTTGCTTCAACTTCAACGGTCGTTGATGTTGTTTCTTCGGCGCTTACATTACCCGCTGCTAGCATGAAAGCAGGAACCATTAGTGTACCAATGACGGCTGATTTGATCATTTTCATTCCTCTTGCTCCTTGATAAGGCTCAGTATCTTACGTTGATGTCTAAATCAAATAGTTGAAGCTAACGATTCAGAACGATCCAGTTTATGAACCAGGCAGTGATACTTGAATCGCTGCCTTTCCTTAAAATGCAGAATATACATTAGGTGTCAAAGGCTTGATGATAAGTTGCAAAGTATGCTTTAAGCGTTGTTTGCAATTAAAAAGCCTTGTTACGGTTGTGTGAAGCTCCGTATCTGACACAATATCAATGTAGTCGTTGTACTCTGTTTTTCAATAGTATTGTTAATATATTTTTTAAATATCGGATTTTTAAGGACGGTTGGCAAGGCTTTACAATCAATGGCAGGTTCTTGGTACTAGTTAACAGCAGCTGTGTCAGAGTGGCATGGAAGCCTGCCTCTTTCGAGAAGACTTCTCTGGGGTATGTATGCCGCTTTGATAGGGGGTTAAGTAGCAGTTTTCGTACAAAGCCTAGCGGGCAGGGTCCAGTACGCCGCCTAGCGAAGCATTACGCCGAAACCAGCCAGCAATGCTGGCGCGTGGTTGGTGGGTGGGAAGCACCTCGTGAGGAACGGTTTCTGACAAAAAGCAGGCAAACGTTCCGGCTTCCGGTACAACACGGGCAACTTCCTTGCCGGCATCATCAGGATGATAGATCACCATTTCGCCGCCGCCATCGCTTGGCCATTGAGGATTTAAATAGCCAACGGTAGAAATTACTCGGTTGGCGCGGCCGCGAAAGCTGTCCAAATGGCGCTGGTAAAAAGCGCCCGCCGGATAGTGGGCAAAATGCGCTTCATACTCAAAAAGGCCTAAAAACAGCGCCTGGTTAAGCGACTGTTGTAGCGCGCCCATTGCATCAAGATAGTGGCGTTGGGCTTCACTTTGACGGTCCAGCCAGTGGATGGCATCACCGCGAATATCCTTGCGCAAATGATGCTGTTGACCTCGGCCAATCCCGGCTTCTTCAAGCGCATCATGCTCGGCCATGTGCGAAAGCTCACGGTGTAGGGCGTGGCAAAGATCAAGATTGATCGCCGCGCGCCCCACATACCAGCCTTGCTCCACCAGCGCATCAACAATCGCTACTTGTACAGCGGGCGTTAACACGGGCGACGTGGTGAAGTTTGAAAGCATCATTTGCGTATACTCTTCGGCATCGCCGGGTGGCGGTCAGCGGGCAGTCGGCTGGTACGTTCGGGATAGTGCCGTAGTATACCTGGGGGTTGTTGATATAAGTCGATGGGCATGCCAAATCCTTCGGCTAACAACTCGACAAGCATCATCGCTGAAAGCCCCCAAATCACATGGCCATCCACGTGGTAGCTAGGCACGTAATGAGGCACGCCATCGACAGGAATGACATCTGTATGGGTACGTTGGTCCTCTAAAAAGTGGCTAAGTGGGACTTCAAAGATAGCGTCTAATTCACCGAGGTCTGCGACCAAAGGCAAATCCGGTGGAATAATGCCCACCCACGGAGTTACCCGCAGGCCATGCAGCGAAATCACATCTGAAAGTCGGCCTAGCGGCTCGACCACCGCTGGGTCAAGAGCGATCTCTTCCTGAGCTTCGCGCAGCGCTGTGGCGTAAAGATCCGTATCTTCCGGCTCGCGTTTGCCGCCGGGAAACGCAACCTGACCGCTATGGGTAGCTAAGTGGCTTGCCCTGCGTGTAAACAGCAAGGTAGGCGATGCGCGATCAACCACAGGAATCAGCACAGCGGCTTCGCGCATCTGAAATTGGTCTAGCCTTTGAGGGTTGAGCTGTTGCAGCCGTTTGCGTAGATTCTCTAACATGGGGTATCCCGTCACTTTGTCCCTTTTTACCCAGCAGTGGTTATGTGCGTCAAGCATCGATAACGTGTGCCATTTAGCCGTAGGAATATGCCATGAATTTTTGCAGCCAGTGCGGCGATAACGTACGTTTCGCGGTCCCCGAAGGTGATGACCGGCCGCGCTACCTATGCGATGCCTGCGGTACTATTCACTACCAGAACCCGCGCATTGTCGCTGGAACGCTACCCGTCAGTGGCTCCAAAGTCTTGTTATGCAAACGTGCCATTTCACCTCGTAAAGGCTACTGGACGTTGCCTGCCGGGTATATGGAAAACGCGGAAACGACGCAACAGGCTGCCGCCCGCGAAACCCGTGAGGAAGCGCACGCCGAGGTGCGCCTGGGCGACCTTTATACCCTGATTGACTTACCGCATATTAATCAGGTGTACATGATTTTTCGCGCAGAGCTTGTCGGTGGCTTTAGCGCTGGCGTTGAAAGCCTTGAGGTCGCCTTGTTTGATGAGCATGAAATCCCTTGGGATGAGATTGCCTTTCCAACCATTGAGCGAACGCTGCATCATTTCTACCGGGACCGGCTCCACCATCACTTTCCGCTACATACGGGCACGATCACATCTGAGGATCGTGAACGTTACTTTGGTAGCGCCTGATTGAGCAAGCGTTAAAGCTCGGCAAGCTGCCAAACATCATAAGCGACTTCTTCATAAGGGTGGGCAAGCTTAAGCGCGGCGATAGCCGCGTGTATGCACGTGTCTTGGCAAACGAGCTCCACCTTAACTTCTTCAACGTGCTCGAGTGTTCCGACTGAGCCGATATGCGGGTCAGCACCCGAAAGCGGGCGAAACTGACCGGTGCCGCTGGTTTGAAAGCAGCAGGCTTCATAGTTGCCGATTCGCCCGGCGCCCGTCTCGAAAACGGCTTCTTTAACGCTTTCGGCATCGTCAATGGGCACAAAAAACGCAAGCTTATACATGCCATACTCCTGTTAAAAACGTGTCTTTAAAAAAATGGCGCTTAAAACACAGCCTAGTGACATATTAGCGAACAGACGGCTTCTGGTCGCATGATTAGCTTTGTATGATGACGCTTTTGTGAATATGGTTATCGTCACGTTATCAATAAAGGCAGGACGCCAACCGATGGATAAATTTGAGGTGAAGTTGGACCAAGCGGCCAGAGCCGCCTGGATGTCGTATGTGGGCGGCCTAACGCAGGATGAAATCGCAAGCCAGTTGGGTGTTTCCCGGCCAGGCGTACAGCGTCTGTTGGCGTTTGCGCGCCAGGAAGGGTTGGTGAAGGTGCATATTGACCATCCTATTTCGAGCTGCATGACGCTAGGTCACACGCTGCGTGAACATTTTGGGCTGACCTTTTGCGATGTAGTGCCCGCTGAGACGGCATCTTCGGAAAGTGTCACGCACTACCTGGGTGTTGCCGGGGCAGAGCGCATCGGCAAGTTGGTTGAGCGTAGCGAGCCGTTGACGCTATCACTGGGTAGTGGACGCTCTGTGCGGGCAGCGGTAGAAGCGCTTGATCGAACGGAGCGGCCCCAGCACCGGTTTGTGTCGCTGGTGGGGAATGTCGCCCGGGATGGCTCGGCCAACCGCTACGACGCGGTGATGTTATTGGCTGACAAAACCGGCGGCGAGCGGTTCTTACTGCCAGCGCCGGTGGTGGCCGAATCGATTGACGAGAAAAACGCAATGCTTTCCCAGCGCCTGTTTCAAGCTATCGCCAATGTGGCTCGGACGTCGGAAGCCGCGTTTATTGGGGTAGGGCGTATTGACCGCCAGGCGACGTTGTTCCAGGACCACTTTATTAGTGAGCGCGAGCTTGATGAGTTGTTGGGCTTGGAAGCCGTGGGGGAACTGCTCGGCTGGCCGTTAAATAGCCAAGGCGAAGTCATTGACTGCTCCATTACTCGGCGCGTGACAAGCTTGCCGCTTGAGCATTTTGGAAAGCATCTTATGGTCGCGATAGCCGGTGGCTACGATAAAGCGTTAGGCATTCATGCGGCGCTAAAAGGCGGCTGGTTAAAAGGATTAATCACCGACGAAGTGGCGGCACGGCGCATTGTTGAGCGGCTACCTTCCCGCCAAGCGTAGCGCGTTAAAAAGAGGCGTAACCATAAAGTCTAAGCCGTAGGGCTTTGATTTTTTTTGTCCTACGTACGATCATTTGTTCGAAACATGATCAAAATGATCAGGCGATAATAATGCCAACATTAGCCAAAGGAGAGTTATATGCGACTCGCGCGTCACTTGCCCGTCACCACCTTAGCAGCGGCCATTGCTGTGGCAGGCCATGCTCAGGCACAAACTGAAATCACGGTCGCCACCGTTAATAATAACGATATGGTGATCATGCAGAGCTTGACCGATGCGTTTGAAGAGACGCATCCCGATATCAAGCTGGACTGGGTCGTGTTGGAGGAGAACGTTCTTCGTCAGCGCATGACCACCGATATTGCCACGGGTGGTGGCCAGTTTGATGTTATGACGATTGGCGCTTATGAAGCACCTATCTGGGCGGAGCGCGAGTGGCTTGAGCCCTTGAATGACCTGCCTGATGAGTACGCCGTAGACGACTTGTTGACCTCCGTACGCGACGGGCTAAGCCTTGATGGCACGCCATACGCGCTGCCGTTTTATGCGGAAAGCTCGATGATGTATTACCGCAAAGACCTCTTCGAGGAGGCCGGGATTGAAATGTCCGAACAGCCGACCTGGAGCGAGGTACGTGACTGGGCCGAGCAGCTCCACGGCGCGCAGGAAGGGGTGGCGGGTATCTGCCTGCGTGGCAAACCCGGCTGGGGTGAAAATATGGCCTTCGTCTCGACGCTGGTAAACACTTATGGTGGCCGTTGGTTTGATGAAGAGTGGAATCCTGAACTCAATTCTGAGCCCTGGATGAATGCCATCGAGTTCTATGTAGATTTGCTGGGTAACTACGGTCCTCCCGGCGCCAGTTCCAACGGCTTTAATGAAAACCTGGCGCTCTTCTCACGCGGAAATTGTGCGATGTGGGTCGACGCTACCTCCGCCGCGGGCACGCTTTATGATGGCGCCGAGTCCAGCGTAGCCGACAATCTTGGTTTTGCCCCAGCGCCCGTGGCACAAACGCCCAAAGGCTCGCACTGGTTATGGACCTGGGCACTGGCGATTCCGGCCTCCTCCGAGCATAAAGATGCTGCTAAGCAGTTTATCACTTGGGCGACATCACAAGAGTACATTGAGCTGGTTGGCGAAACTCAGGGTTGGACCAACGTACCGCCGGGCACTCGCGAATCCACCTACGCCAATGAGCATTACACGGAAGCGGCGCCTTTCGCTGATTTTGTGCTGAGCGCGATTCAAAATGCCGACCCGACCGATTCCACGCTAGAGCCGAACCCTTATACCGGCGTGCAAATTGTCAATATTCCTGAGTTCCAGGCGATTGGCACCCAGGTAGGGCAGAGCATTGCCGCTGCGTTAACCGGTGACACCACGGTAGAACAAGCGCTTAACAGCGCCCAGAGCGCCACTGAGCGCACTATGCAGCGAGCGGGTTACAACGACTAATAAGTAAAAGCGCCTACCCGTTACGCGGGTAGGCGTGTTGTAACGGTTTCTCGTTGGTTTTTTCGCGCAGGTATTCCCATGACTAAAACACGTGCTTCTGGCCGTACGGTTGGCGGGCTAAGAACGTTATCGCTTCAAGCCCCCGCTGTGACGCTGCTGTTGTTATGGATGATCATACCGTTAGGCATGACGATATGGTTCTCCTTCCAGTACTACAACCTGCTAATGCCAGGCATGAGTGGCTTTGCCGGAGTTGAAAACTACGAGTATTTGCTAACCGACCCCGCACTTTGGAAGGCAATGGGCAATACCTTGCTGCTGGTAGGCTGGGTATTGGCGATTACCGTAGTGGGCGGCACGCTGCTGGCCGTTCTTTTTCAACAAGACTTTGCTGGTCGCGGTATTGCCCGAGTGCTGGCAATTTCACCCTTTTTTGTAATGCCCACCGTGAGTGCGCTGGTGTGGAAAAACATGATGATGCACCCCTCCAACGGGGTGTTGGCATGGTTGGCAAACTCACTTGGTTTGCCTGCCGTAGACTGGTTTTCAGCGCTCCCGTTAACGTCCATCGTGATTATTGTGGCGTGGCAGTGGCTACCCTTTGCGCTGTTGATTCTGCTCACTGCCATGCAGTCCTTGGATGAAGACCAGGTGGAAGCCGCACGGATGGATGGTGCAGGGCCTATCGCGATCTTCTTCTTTATAACGCTCCCTCACCTTAAGCGAGCCATCAGCGTGGTGATCATGATTGAGATGATCTTCCTGCTGACTATTTTTGCTGAAATTTTTGTGACCACCTCGGGCGGGCCTGGGCTTGCGACCACCAATTTGGCTTATCTGATCTACATGCGGGCGCTGCTTGATTTTGATGTGGGGGTTGCCTCTGCTGGCGGGGTCATCGCGATTATTCTTGCCAACATCGTGGCGATTTTCCTGGTGCGGATGGTTGCGAAAAACCTTGAAGATTAGCGCTTTGGGCACTTGGAGAATATAAATGTCATTATTACGTTCTACTACGCCAGCGCAAAACGCGTCGGGGGTGGGTACCGCCCGCGGGTCAGCCGGCATGAAAACGCTCGTGATTACGCTGGTGGGTTGGTCGGTAGCGCTGGTGATTTTCTTCCCGATTTTATGGATGATACTCACCGGGTTTAAAACCGAATCGGCCGCAATTGCCGACCCAAGCTTTATCTTTACGCCCACGCTTGAAAGCTATGAAGCCGTGCAGGCGCGCTCAGGCTACGCGCGCTTTGCGCTCAACAGTGTCGCCGTCGCATTTGGCTCGACGTTTCTGGCGCTGTTAATAGCTATACCTTCGGCCTATGCCATGGCCTTTCTGCCCACTAAACGCACCAAGGGCACGTTGCTCTGGATGCTCTCTACCAAGATGCTGCCGCCTGTTGGCGTGTTGGTGCCGATCTATCTTATTTTCCGCGATGTAGGGCTGCTGGATACCCGCACGGGGCTGATCATTATCTACACGCTAATGAATCTGCCTATTGTGGTGTGGATGCTTTACACCTTCTTTAAGGACATGCCCAAGGACATCCTTGAAGCTGGGCGAATGGACGGTGCCTCGACGCTACAAGAAGTGTTCTTCTTGCTCTTGCCGCTGACTCTGCCAGGCATTGCCTCTACCGGTTTGCTCTCGGTTATCTTGAGCTGGAACGAAGCGTTCTGGAGCCTCAATCTCACCTCTTCCAAGGCAGCACCGTTAACCGCTTATATCGCCTCGTTTTCAAGTCCTGAAGGGCTGTTCTGGGCCAAGCTCTCGGCGGCTTCTACCATGGCCATCGCCCCTATTCTCATTCTTGGCTGGATGACCCAAAAACAAATGGTGCGTGGCCTGACCTTTGGCGCCGTCAAGTAAAGGAGTTTTGCATGGCAACCTTACAACTTAACAATATTACCAAGCACTTTGGCGACACCGCGGTCATCAAAGGGATCGACCTTGAAGTTAACGACCGTGAGTTTGTGGTGTTTGTGGGGCCTTCCGGTTGCGGCAAATCAACGCTGATGCGCATTATCGCGGGGCTTGAAAGCGCCACCGATGGCGACATCGTGATTGATGGCCAGCGAATGAACGATGTGGGGCCTGCCGACCGTGGCCTGGCGATGGTGTTTCAAAGCTATGCCCTGTATCCGCACATGACGGTAGAAGGCAATATGGGCTTTAGCATGCGCCTGGCCGGTGTGCCCAAAGAGGAGCGCCGCGCCAAGGTGCTGGAAACCGCTAAAATACTTCAGCTTGAGCCGCTGCTTGACCGCAAGCCCAAGGCGCTTTCCGGCGGTCAGCGTCAGCGCGTGGCGATTGGTCGAGCTATCGTGCGCAACCCGAGTATTTTCCTGTTTGATGAGCCGCTTTCCAACCTGGATGCCGCGCTGCGCGTACAGATGCGTATTGAGCTTGCCCGCCTGCACGAAAAACTCAACGCCACCATGATTTACGTGACCCACGACCAGATTGAAGCCATGACCATGGCCGATAAAATTGTCGTGCTGCATGACGGCGTGGTCGAACAGGTCGGCTCACCCATGGCGCTCTACCATCACCCGGCAAACCGCTTTGTGGCCGGGTTTATTGGCTCGCCAAAAATGAATTTCTTTGATGTTGAATTAATCAGTACCTCGCCGGAAGGTGTTCAGGTTCGCTTGCCAGGTGGTGGCGAGTGCACGGTGCCCGTCAACGCCCAAGCACTTGAAAACGCGTCTTCTGAAAACACACCTATCGAAAGCCAGCCAGCCCTTGAGCTGGGCATTCGCCCCGAGCACTTGGTGCTTGATGAGGCGGGTGCGCTCAGTGGCCAAATTGAAGTGCTTGAGCGCTTGGGTGGGCAAACCTCGCTGTATGTACGTATGGGTGACCTGTTGGTAACGCTGATGACGGATGGGGATGTGGCCTATCGCGTTCACGAGACCATACGCTTTGGCTTCGCTCCTGAGCGAGCACACTTGTTTGCGGCCGATGGCCGCGCGTTGCCCAGTCTTGCTCAGCATCCGCTGGCCGGGCTTACGCGACACGATAACCGCACATCAGGTGACGCTGAGGCGCTGGCATGAAGGCGGTTATATTTGATTGCGATGGCGTGTTGGTCGATAGCGAAGCACTGGCGGAAGGGGTGCTGGAGGAGTATCTCGGTAGGTGGCTACCCGATTTGAACATTGCCGAGCGGCTTGGCCAGGCGTTGGGAATGACCACCGGCGATATTCTTAAGCACCTGGAGCAGCACAGCGTGTATACGCTACCTGATAACGCCACTGAGCAGGTGGACTCGACTATTGAGGCGCGCTTGGCGCGTGAGCTTACCCCTGTCGCGGGCGCGCACGATGCCGTGTTGGCAATTCCCTTGGCCAAGGCGGTGGTATCCAACAGCCGCCGTCAGCGGGTTGTAGCGTCACTTGCGTGCACCCAGCTGGCCGATGCCTTTGGCAAGGACACGCCTATTTTTACGGCGGACCAGGTAGCCAACCCTAAGCCAGACCCCGCGCTTTACCTGCTGGCTGCCACGCAGCTGGGCTATCTCCCCGGTAATTGCCTGGTCATCGAAGACAGCGTGGCGGGTGTCACCGCCGCCCACGCTGCCGGTATGTGTGTCATTGGTTTTGTAGGTGCCAGCCACGTGGATGCCGAACAGCCAGCACGGCTTTTAGACGCAGGCGCATGGCGTATTTTGGAGCACATGCAGGGGCTGAACGCGCTGGTGAATGAGTGGCAAGTACGCATTGCTAGCTAAGCAGGCGGCTGTTAGCACTCAACAACACTCGAATAAGACGGGGCGATAATGAAACTGACCGATAAAGTGGCGGTGATTACCGGGGGCGCACGGGGCATTGGCTTGGCAATTGCGAAACGCTATTTGGAAGAGGGGGCCAAGGTGGTGGTGGCGGATATTGATGCCGCGGCCATTGAGGAAGCCCTTGCCGTGCTGCACCAAGAGGCCCATGGGCAGGAGACGTTAGGGGTCGTGCTTAATGTCTGTCAGCGTACCTCTATTGATGCCATGGTGGAAAAGGTCGTGGCGCATTTTGGCGGTATCGATATTTTGGTCAATAACGCCGCAGTGTTTGATTTGGCACCGGTGCTTGAAGTGACCGAGGAAAGTTTTGATAAGCAGTTTGCGGTGAATACCAAGGGGCTTTTCTTTACGCTACAGGCGGTTGCTCAATGGATGGTTGAGCAGGGGCGGGGCGGCAAAATTATCAATATGGCCTCCCAGGCGGGTCGACGCGGCGAGGCATTGGTGAGCGTTTACTGCGCCAGCAAAGCCGCCGTGATTAGCCTGACTCAATCCTCTGGCCTGGACTTGATCAAACACGCGATCAACGTTAACGGCATTGCCCCGGGCGTCGTCGATACCCCGATGTGGGAAGCGGTGGATGCGCTGTTTGCCCGCTATGAAAACCGCCCCTTGGGCGAGAAAAAGCGCCTGGTCGGTGAAGCCGTACCCTTTGGCCGCATGGGCTTGCCGGAGGATCACACCGGTGCCGCGGTCTTTTTGGCCAGTGCCGACAGCGATTACGTCGTTGCTCAGACGCTCAATGTGGATGGCGGTAACTGGATGAGCTGAGGTGGTTATGACACCGGAACTTGATAGTCTTGCCCGCCAAATTATTCGTGCAGCCGAAGGCGCTTCACGCTATCTGGTTGCGCTGGCAGGGCCGCCGGGCGCAGGTAAGTCCTATCGTAGCGCTCTGCTTTGCGAGGCCATTAATCAGCTGCTTCCAGGCCAAGCGGGGCTCGTGCCTATGGACGGCTACCATTTCGACAACGCTATGCTGGGCAAGCAGCAACTGCCGATAAAAGGCGCGCCTCATACCTTCGATGTGGACGGGTTGCGCAGCGCCCTTGAACGTATTCGCCAAGCGCAGCATCCGGTCGCGGTGCCCGTCTTTGATCGGCCGTTGGATTTAGCGCGGGCAGGAGGGCGGCTCATCACCCTTGAGCAGCGCATTGTGATTGTCGAGGGCAACTACCTGCTGCTCGACCGCTCCCCCTGGCGTGAGTTACGCCCGCTGTTTGACTGGGCGCTGTTTCTGGACGTCGACGATGAGACATTGGTGGACCGGCTAATCCAGCGCTGGCTGGAAATGGGCCAGGACCACGCGGGGGCGCTGGAGCGCACCCACTGCAAGGATATGCTCAACGCGCAGCTCGTCAAACGCTGCTCTTTACCTCCTGATCAACGCTGGCACTAATGCCAATGCGCTGCCTCACCCTCTTTTTAACCGTTTTCAAACCTACCCATCGCGCCAAGCAGGTTTTGGCTGGAGAGTACCCATGACCCGACTTAATAATCACAACCTGGGCAATTTAAACGGCGATGTTGCCATACCATGCTATGAGCGTGCGAAGCTTACTCCCGGCATTGTGCATGTCGGCGTGGGCGGTTTTCATCGGGCTCATCAGGCCATGTACCTTGATGAGCTGATGCAGCAAGGGCTGGCGCTTGATTGGGGCATTGTGGGCGTTGGCGTTATGCAGGGTGATAAACGCATGCAGCAGGTGCTTGCCGCGCAGGATTACCTTTATACCCTGGTGGTTAAGCATCCTGACGGCCAGTACGAGCCTCGGGTTATCGGCAGCATGATTAATTACCTGTTTGCTCCGGAGGACGTGGAGGCGGTCATTGAACAGATGGCCGACCCGGACATTCGGATTGTGTCACTCACTGTGACGGAGGGAGGCTATAACTTCCATCCGGTGACAGGCGAATTTAACCTGGAAAACCCCCAAGTGCGTGAGGATCTTGCGCACCCTGAAAAGCCCTCCACCAGTTTTGGCCTGATTGTCGAGGCGCTGGTACGCCGCCGTGAGCGCGGCATTGCTCCGTTTACCGTCATGTCGTGTGACAACATTCAGGGCAATGGCGACGTGGCCAGGCGCATGTTCACCGCCTATGCCCGTGCCCGCGATAACCAGCTGGGCGAGTGGCTTGCGTCAGAGGTTGCGTTTCCCAACGCCATGGTAGACCGCATCACTCCCGTTACCGCACAGGCGGATATTGACGAACTGTCCCAGCGCTTTGGGGTAGAAGACGCTTGGCCGGTCGTATGTGAGCCGTTTACGCAGTGGGTGCTGGAAGATCACTTCCCGCTGGGCCGTCCGCCGTTTGAGCAGGTCGGCGTGCAGGTGGTTGAGGATGTCGAGCCCTACGAGTTAATGAAACTGCGGCTTTTAAATGCCAGCCATCAAGCGCTCACCTACTTTGGCTATTTAGTGGGCTATCGCTATGCCCACGAGGTTTGCCAGGACCCCTTGTTTGTGGATTTTCTGCTCGGCTATATGCGTGAAGAGGGCTCGCCCACGTTGGCGCCTGTGCCCGGTGTCGACCTGGAAGCTTACCGCTTAACGCTGATTGAACGGTTTGCCAACCCCGAAATTAAGGATACGCTAGCACGGCTGTGTGCCGAAAGTTCAGACCGTATCCCCAAGTGGCTGGTGCCGGTGATTCATCATCAGCTTGCTCACGGAGGCGAGATCGCGCGCAGCGCAGCGGTAGTGGCCAGCTGGGCACGCTACGCTGAAGGGGTTGATGAGCAGGGCGAGCCTATCGAGATTGTTGATCGCTTAAAGGAAACGCTGACCGCAATTGCCGCTGAAAACCGTACCCGCCCCAGTGCGTTTATCGACAATCGTGAGCTGTTCGGCAGCCTGGTCGACCATCCGCGCTTTTATGAGGCTTATGTCCAAACACTTAATTCGCTGTATAAGCACGGCGCACGGGCTACGCTTGAGGCGCTTGTGGCATCCAAAGGAACGCTGTGATGTATATTGGTGTGGATTGCGGTACCCAGAGTACCAAGGTCGTAGTGGTTGATGTGGAGCGCGGCGTTATCCTGGGCGAGGCAAGCCGCCCGCATCGGCTGGATGAAGGTGAAAACGGCCGCCGTGAGCAGGCGCCTTCTGAATGGTTGGCGGCTTTAAAAGGTGCCTTTTTCAGTGCCCTGGAGCGCGCTGGGGTCAATGCCTCACAGATTCGCGGTATCGGTGTTTCAGGTCAGCAGCATGGCATGGTGGCATTGGATGCCGATGGCGTGCCGGTTTACCCCGCCAAACTGTGGTGCGATACCGAAACCAGCGCCCAAAACAGTGATCTTGTCGCCCGCTTGGGTGGTGAAGCAGGGTGCCTGGAAAAGTTGGGGCTGGTGCTACAGACCGGCTATACCGCCTCTAAAATCGCTTGGCTGCGCGAGCATCAGCCGGATGCCTACCGGCGCATCGATAGCCTGTTATTACCTCACGATTACCTGAATTTTTGGCTGACAGGCGAGCGTGTGACCGAAGCGGGCGACGCATCGGGCACCGGTTATTTTGATACCCGCACGCGGCGCTGGCAGCTGAAGGTGTTTGCTGAAATAGCCCCTGAGCTTGACCCCCAGCGCGTACTGCCACGCTTGTTGGAGGCTCATGAACCGGCAGGGATTGTGCGCCCACTGATTGCCCGCGAGTTGGGGCTTGGCGATAACGTGGTGGTATCTTCAGGCGGTGGCGACAACATGCTAGGGGCAATTGGTACCGGTAATATTACCCCTGGTCTGATAACCCTTAGTTTGGGCACCTCCGGCACCGTTTGCGCTTATTCGCCTGAGCCTATTCTCTGCGATAACGCCATGGTGGCTAATTTCTGCTCAAGTACCGGCGGGTGGTTGCCGCTTATCTGCACCATGAACGTGACATCGGCCACCACGCGGATACGTGAACTGTTTGGTTTGGATTTAACAACGTTTAGCGACCTGGTGGCCAGCGCACCGGTAGGTGCTGAGGGCGTTACCGTGCTGCCGTTTTTCAACGGCGAGCGCGTACCCATGCTGCCGGATGCATCGGCTGATTTTTTGGGCTTGAACAGTATCAATACCCACCAGGCAAACCTGTGCCGTGCGGTGGTTGAAGGGGCCACATTGGGTTTGCGCTATGGGCTTGAGCTACTGGGCGATTTAACCGCTGGTGCCAGCCAAATCCGGCTGATCGGCGGCGGTGCCAATAGCCCGGTATGGCGGCAGATGGTGGCCGATATTACGGGTACGGAAGTGATATGCCCTGAGATTACCGATGCCGCTGCGCTAGGTGCGGCCATTCAAGCTGCATGGTGTGATCAACGTGCACAGGGCGTAACGCTTGAAGCGTTATGTAACCGCCTCGTACATCTTGATGCGCAATCACTTGCTGAGCCGAACCTTGCACGCGTTGAAGCGTATCAAGAGGTCTATGCGCGCTATACACAAGCGCTAAAGCAGCGTCATCAAAATGTATAACGACCTATAACGTTTTTAAAAAAATCGACGTACGCAGGGGTTAGCAGGCACACTGGGAGAATACTACCCAGCGGAGATGGCGATGGATGCTACCCTGCGAAGGCTACTCGACGCCCAGACGATACGGCCTACCGGTCAGTTACAGCCGCTTGGCGGTGGAGATAGTGCGGCGGTATATGCACTTGAAACCTCCCAGGGGCAGAGCGTGGCTGCCAGAGGCGCCCGCAAGCCTTTTGCATGGCGACTTATGGTCGGGCAACGTATTGATAACTACCCGTGGCCCTGCCTTGATCGACCCTGCCGTTTATCGTCATTATTCCGATGTGGATATTGCCATGCTGACGCTGTTTGGTTCGCCGGGTAGTGGCTTTTTTGATGCCTACTGGGAGGGTAACGCCCCGCCTGACTGGTCAAGGCGTGAGGCGCTGTTTCAACTGTGCCCGCTGCTTAATCATTTACTGCTTTTTGGAGCGACCTACCGCACCGATATTGAGCAACGCGTAGCCATACTTGAAACATACGCTCAATAAGCTGAAAGCGAAGTGGCAGTAATAGATGTAGCAAAAGAAGTAGTAATACAGGGATTACCCACTAAAGTACAAACAAGAAAGTATAAACAAAGGGGTAGGGCGATAGCGTGAAGACTAGCAGTGAAGCAGTGCCTGAAAATCCTGATGTCATGCTTTGGTCCAGGCCAACCGGATGCGGCTTGACAAGTTCGTTATTCATACAATTTTCTAGACTTCAAGTCTAGCATACATACATGAATGTAACTATAATGCCATCTTTCATAAATAGTTTACTAATAGTACCCCCATCATTGACACCTAGAGGCACCTACATGCGACTGGCACACTGGGCAGTCAATGCCCCTTTACGACCCCTATTACTGGCCGTTTTCACTGCGTCTATTGCGCTGCCTGCTCAGGCGGCAGACCTGATAACGGTCACGCGTGAAGCGCTGAGCAATAACGCCACGCTAAATTCAGCTCGTGCTCAGTACTCTGGGGTCGAAGCCGGTCGGGATGTTGCGAGAGGCGCGCTGTTGCCGCAGGTGAATGCATCAGGCAACGTGGCGCACCATGAACAATTTGAAAGTCAGTCAACGCGCACCATACCGGGCGCAGGTGGGGGAGCAGGTGTTGGAGGGGGAGATGATCGCTATAACAGCGTATCGCTGACCCTGGAAGCCACTCAAATGCTGTTTGATGAAGTGGCGCGCCAGCAATTCAATCAGGCTGATCGCGAAATCGACCAGCAGTTCTACCTGCTGGCTGCGACCGAACAACAGCTGCTTTTTGATGTTGTTAACGCCTATTTCGATATCCTTCGTGCGCATGATGTACTGACCACCCGACAGGCCCAGGAGCGTGCTATTGAACGCCAGTTGGAGCAGGCCAGTGAGCAGTTTGAAGTTGGTTTGATTGCCATTACCGACGTCGAAGAAGCACGCTCAAGCTATGATCAGTCGCGTGCTAACCGGCTCGCCGCTGAGAGTAACCTGCAGGTGGCTTTTGAGGTGCTTGAGCAGTTAACCGGTCAGCGTTACCCGAACATCAACGCGCTAGGCGATGCGATGCCGGTGGTGAAGCCTTCAAGCAATCGTGACTACTGGGTTGAACAAGCGATTGAGCTTAATCCTCAAGTCCTTGCTCAGCAGGCGGGCATCGAAATTTCACGCGTGGGCGTTGATATTGCCCGTGCCGGTCGCCTGCCCACGTTCCAGGCATTCGCCAACTATCAGCATGCCGATAATGATCGCGATGCCGTTAGCGGTTATGACGCTTCCGGCCAGGTCGGGATATCGGCCAACCTGCCTATTTATACCGGTGGCAGTACCAGTGCGAGTATCCGCCAAGGTACTTACCAGTTGGAAAGTACGCAGTACGAGTTTGAGTCTCAGCGCCGTACCACTATTCAGCAAGTACGCTCGCTCTACACCCAGGTCAGCAATAACGTTGAAACGGTAGAAGCGCGTCAGCAAACTATCGTATCGGCGCGAAGTGCGTTGGAAGCCACACAGGTAGGGTATGAAGTCGGCACGCGTAATATCGTCGATGTGCTGAATGCCGAACAAAATTATTACAATGCCATTGCTGATTATGCTGAGTCACGTTACGACTATGTCGTTAACTTTCTTGGGTTGCGCCAGCAGGCAGGGTTGTTGGACGTACCGGCGATCGAAGAAGTTAATGCTTGGCTAACGGACGATCCGGTGACCTTTGCGATACCTGACACTGATGGCGACAGTTACCAGCGTGCCATGAATATTGGTGCGCCGCCTACGCCGGATAGGTAATCACAACGAATAGCCGTTGCTTTTAAAAGATAGCTTTTAACTCATGGCTTTACGGGTAAGTCGCCTGCACTTGAATAAAGCGTCATTTGTAATCAAGGCAGCCGCCAGCGCCGTCAATCAACGTTTTGAAAAGATTAAGGAAACCCACGCATGAGAAAAATGATTCACTCACGCCGAGCGAGTCTAGTAACGCTGATTGCCGCGCTAGTGTTGACGGCCTGTGGCCAAGACCAATCGCAAGAGCAGCAAGCGGTTCCGCCTCATAAGGTGGAAGTGACGGAAGCCGCACGTCAGGATATTCCGTTAAATAAGTCGTACCCTTCGTTACTGCGTAGCGATAGTGAAGTGACGCTGGTGGCACGTGTTAACGGTTATCTTGAAGAGCGTCACTTCCAGCCTGGCCAAATAGTGGAGGAGGGTGATTCGCTGTATACCATTGAGCCTGATCTTTATCAGTCAACGGTTAACCAGCGTGAAGCTGACCTGCAAAGTGCCCGAGCCGAGTTATCTCGCACCCAGCGCGATGCGCAACGCTTTGAACAGTTGCTCAGCCAAAACTCTGTAAGCCGTCAGCAGTATGACCAGGCGCAGGCAGACCAACGTGTGGCACAAGCCAACGTTGCCCAAGCCGAGGCTGCACTACGAAGTGCTAACCTGGACCTTGGCTATTCAAATGTAACGGCCCCTGTGTCGGGCATGATCAGCTTGAGCCAGATTAACGTTGGCAACCTGGTTACCTCAGGAACTGAGCTTGCCACTATCACCCCGTTGGACCCGCTTGAAGTGCGTTTTCAACTGCCTCAGCGTGACGCCTTTGAGCTGCGCCGCCAGTTACGTGAAGAGGGCGATACGTCCATTACCGCGCTGTTAAGCGTGCCCGGCGTAAGCGGTGCCAGCGGGTCTGAACTTGAAGGTCAGCTCGACTTCCTGGGCTCCCGCGTGGATTCCGGTACCAGTACCGTTCAGGCGTCTGCCAGCTTTGCTAATCCGGATGGTGCTATCCTGCCTGGCCAATTTGTGCGGGTACGTCTTGATGGTCTGCGCCGTTTTAACGTGATGGCAGTACCTGAAATTGCGGTCACCCAAGGCTTAATGGGCCCTCGCGTGTTTGTCCTGGATGAAAATGACCAGGCGCGCGAGCGTACAGTGCAATTAGGCGAAGTCGCTGGCCCCTGGCAGATCATTGTTGATGGCCTTGAAGAGGGTGACCGTGTGATCGTGGGCGACCCAGCAGGCATTGAGCCTGGTATGGCTATTGATCCACTGCCGTTTGATGGCGACGCCGATGAAGTAGTTGAGCGTGTTGAAGAGGCTGAAACTCAGGAGCAACAAGAGCAAGCCGCTGCCGCTTCCCAAATGACAGAAGGTGCTGGTGATGTGCCGGCAGGCGAAGGGGAAGAGGGTACTCAATAATGAATTTTTCCAACTTCTTTATCAGCCGGCCGATTTTCGCCACGGTACTCGCGATTATCCTCACGCTGGTAGGTACCATGGCCATGCGGATACTGCCCATTGAGCAGTATCCAAGCGTGGTACCACCCACCGTATCCGTACAGGCGCAGTTTCCTGGCGCCGATGCTGAAACGGTGGCCCAGACGGTCGCTGCACCGCTGGCTGAGGCGATCAACGGCGTCGAGGACATGCTTTACATGACCTCTAACAGCGCTGATAACGGCATCATGAGCTTGAGCGTGGCGTTTAATATCGGCACTGACGGCGATATCAACACCATTAACGTTAATAACCGTGTTCAGGGGGCACTTTCCCAGTTGCCCGAGCAGGTTCAGTCTCAGGGCGTTACTGTTGAACTGCGCTCTGACTCGATCCTTATGTTGATCGCCCTAACGTCACCCAGCGGCGATTACAACGACGTGTATATGCAGAACTACGCCACGCTTAATATTCTCGATGAGCTGCGCCAAGTGCCTGGCGTAGGTAATGCCGAGGTGCTGGGGGGTGGTGAGTTTGCCATGCGTATCTGGATGGACCCTGACAAGCTGGCGCAATACGACCTCACGCCGAGTGAGGTGGCTAATGCTATCCGTTCACAAAATACCGAAATCCCTGCCGGTAATTTAGCCGCCACGCCGCAAGGTAGCCCGCGCGCTTATACGTATACCATCACTGCTGGTGGCCGTTTATCGGATACGGATGATTTCCGTAATATCTATTTGCGCACTAACCCTGATGGCTCATCGCTACGTCTGGAGGATGTTGCACGCATTGAGCTCGGTGCTTCATTTTACGGCATTGATGCGCAGCTAAATGGCGCAATGATGACTCCGATCATCATCAATCAGCAGCCGGGCGCCAATGCGCTGGCCACTGCAAATGCGGTGCGCGAAACCATGGCAAACCTTGCCAACCGCTTCCCGCCAGGGCTTGAGTATGTCACGCCGTACGACACCACGCAGTTTATCGATGCGTCGGTAGAAACGGTATTGCATACCTTTATTGAAGCCTTTCTGATCGTTATCGTGATCCTGTTTATCTTCCTGCAGAACTGGCGCTTTACCGTGATTGCCATGTCGGTGGTGCCGGTGTCGGTGATTGGTACCTTTGCAGGCTTTTACCTGTTTGATTTTTCTATCAACCTGCTAACGCTATTCGCCCTGGTGCTTTCAATCGGGATAGTGGTGGATGATGCGATACTGGTGGTGGAGAACGTTGAGCGTGTATTAAGCGAAGATGACGAGGTTACCGTTAGAGAAGCAACGGTTCGTGCCATGCGCGAGGTTGGCGGGCCGGTTATTGCCACCTCACTGATCATGGCCGCTGTTTTCGTGCCTGTTGCGTTTATGGGCGGCTTTACTGGGCAGATCTATCAGCAGTTCGCGATTACTGTCGCGATCTCGGTAGCGCTGTCAGCGCTAATGGCGTTAACGTTTACACCGGCGCTTTCCGCCATCTTCATCAAGCATAACTTGCACCATTCACGCCAGTCAGCATTCAAGCGGGCGATTACTACGCCTCTGCGTCTATTTGATCGCTTGTTTGCAGGTATCACCGCAGTTTATATGTGGTTTGTGGTGCGCCTGGTACGCTTTTGGGTGCTCGCCTTGGCGCTGACGATCGCGACCGGTGCCGGCTCCTACTGGTTGTACGCCAATACGCCCTCAACATTGGTGCCGGAAACCGACCAGGGTATCGTGCTGGTCAGCGTGTCGCTACCCGATGCCGCCTCGCTTGACCGCACCGAGAACTACATGGCAAAGCTTAGCTCCGCTATTGAGGATATTCCCGGGGTGCAATACTCCTCGGCGATAGCGGGCTACGATATTCTTGCAGGCTCGGTTAATACGGCGCGCGGGATTATCTTTGTCAATATGGTGCCCTGGGGGGACCGTGATCTAACGGCAGCGAGCCTGGTGGGGCAAATTATGCAGCTGGGGGCCAGTATTGATGGCGGTACTGCCATGGCCTTTAACGTACCGCCGATTATGGGGCTTTCCACCACAGGTGGCTTCACCGGCTATCTGCAGTCGTTTGACGGCGCCTCACCTCGCGAGCTTTACGAAGCCTCACTACAGATTATGGGCGCGGCGAATCAGCACCCAGCGTTAAGTCAGGTCTTTACCACCTTTAACGTGAACGTGCCTTCCTACCGAGCTGAAATCGACCAGCAGAAAGCGCTTAGCTATGGCGTGGCACTGGAGAATATCAACTCGGCACTTGCCAATACCTTTGGTAATGGGTTTGTTAACTACTTTAGTTACCAGAACCGTAACTTCCAGGTATATCTGCAAAACGAGGATGAATTCCGTAAAACGCCGGATGATGTGAGTAGCGTCTACGTGCGTGGCGGCAATGGCGAACGTATTCCGCTGTCTGAATTTGTCACGCTGGAGCGTCAAGTAGGCCCCTCGGTTGTCTCGCGGTTTGGGGTATATACCGGTGCGCAATTCCAGGGCGGTGCGGCGCCTGGCTATAGTTCTACCCAAGCCATTGAGGCCATGAATGAAGTCGTCATGGATACGCTCGGGTCTAACTGGGGCATGGGCTGGACCGGGACCGCTTACCAGGAAGCAAACCAGGGTAATGCGGCGGTGCTTGCCATTGTGTTTGGTATCTTTATGGTCTTCCTGATTCTGGCTGCCCAGTATGAAAGCTGGTCGTTGCCCTTGGCGGTACTTACTGCAACGCCGTTTGCCTTCCTGGGAGGCATTGGAGGCATCGCGTTGCGGGGTCTGGATACCAGTGTGTACGTTCAGATTGGTATGCTGGTGGTCGTGGGGCTCGCGGCGAAGAACGCCATCTTGATCGTGGAATTTGCCGAGTTGCAGCGTAAAGAGCAGGGCAAAACGATTCGCGAAGCAGCGATTACGGCCGCTGAGCTTCGTTTCCGTCCTATCGTCATGACATCGCTTGCGTTTATTTTCGGTACCTTGCCACTGGCCTTAGCGACCGGCGCCAGTGATGTGAGTAGCCACCATATCGGGACAACCGTTGCGGTGGGCATGGCCTCTGTGGCCGTTCTGGGAAGCGTGTTTATTCCCAGCTTCTACGCAATGATCGCTACTGTATCCGACTGGCTCTATCGTAAACGCCATCCGGACCGCGATAACCAGAAACCGGCACTGGAGCACGACCAACTGTAACCGTGTTTCACCACTAATGAGCGGGCACTACCGAAAGGGAGTGCCCGTTTTTTTATGGCGTGATGATTCGCATCAAGGTAGCCAAGAGCAAAAAAGAATAATTTGGGCTATGCTAAAAGAGACCACACGTTTTTAGCTTGGACCAATAATATAATCCCAGGCGGAAACAGCACCGGACGAAATGTCTGGAGGAGGACACGCCATGCAACCTGTTATTTCTGCTGCGCTACAGTTTCCAACCATTGTGTTTACGTTTCTACTGGGACTGTTAGTACTTTATTGGATGTTGGTGCTACTTCGAATAGCCCCTCTTGAGTTATTTGAGCGCGACAGCCTGCGCGATGATCACATGGCCAGTACGCTGGTGTCGTTAGGGTTTGCAGGTGTGCCGGCAACGCTTGCGCTGACGTTTCTTGTCGTGATTGCGGGGAGTTTTGCATTAGCGGTAGAGCTTTTAGTGCTGCGTTGGCTATCGCTGGGGATGTTGCGCGTGCCGGTAGGCGTACTGATCCTGTGGGTATCCTTTGCTGTTGCTTCACCCATTGCCGCCGCCTTATGCCATAGCTTACATCGGGGCTTGCATCGCTATCAGCCCTTTACGCGGCGCTGCCTGTTGGGTTCGACGGTCATCGTGTCCGGGCGTCAGGACGATGGATTTGCCATGGCAGTGATTGAAAACGAGCCTAATAGCCATGTCAGGCTGCACTGTAAAGAAGGGGATTGCCCACAAGAAGGTGAGCGTCGCGTTTTGGTGAAATACCTCGCTGGTGAGAGCGCTTATCGCAGCGTAATGGAGCAGACCTATCTGGATACTCGGGTACGTTTAAATAAGCTGCGTCTTCGCTACCACCAGGATGAAGGCTACTCAACCTAACGTTATTAGCGATTAACGTTCACTACTCGCACCAGCGCCGCCACTGTCTTGTGAGCCATTGCCTTATGGATGATGTGTCAGTGGCGGCGTGGCTGCATCCAACGGTGTTGAATGCTTGCCACTAATCATCACAATGGTGGGTCATCCCAGTATAGTCAGGTTGCTGCATTGCAGCGAATGGCGTGGATTAGCGTTGCATAATGCGTATCAATGTATCAATCAGATCGCCGCCACGTTGACGTATGGAGAACGCATTCGGTGTGCGCAGCCAGTCGTGGAAAAGGCCTCCCAGTGCCGACTGCATCATGCGCGTCGCGACTTCTGGCGTTACATCTTCACGCAGCAGTTGCTGATGCTCCGCTTCTTTGAACACAATCAGCATTTCTGAGTAACACTCTTCACCAATATCATCCTGCATGGCAAGTGGGTTGATATCGCTAAAAAACTCGCAGCGGTGGAGCAAAATGGAAAGAATCCGCTGGTGAGAAGGTTGCTCAAGGCGTGCCAGACCTGCATGACAGGCAAGCCGGATGGCTTCCATCGGAGAGATAGTTTCATCGGCCTTGCTGACAGCTTCCATTAGCGACTGGAACGGCATGTGTACACGCTCCACCAGTGCCATAAACAAGTCGCCCTTGTTTTTAAAATGCCAGTAGACCGCGCCACGGGTTAATCCCGCATGGCGAGCAACCTGCTCAAGAGATGTGCGTGCAACACCCTTTGCAAAAAATACCTCTTCGGCAGCATCCAACAACGCTTCCCGGGTAGCAGCAGCTTCCGCTTTGGTCTTTCTCGCCATGGAAACGCAACCTCATTAATGACACAAGATGAGCATATTTTATCCGATATGGTGTAATTTTTACATTCAAAACTGTATGGATAGATGATTAAACGCATGGCTTGTGTTATCAAAACCTCATGTCTCGAAACCGCTGGGGCTCACTGCGTGCGGTAGGCGCATCGCCATGCCCTCATTAATGCCATTTGCTTAGTGGTTAATCACGCTAAAAAAAAGGAGACCCAGGATGGCGCGAGCACCTTTTCAACTTGCCGGGCACACCATACCGCCTGGCCAACGTTCCCAAATTGATGTGCCGGTGGCGCGTCTTTATACCCATACACCCCTGCATATTACGGTCGAAGTGGTACACGGACGTAAAGAGGGGCCCGTTATACTGGTGTGTGGTGGCATTCACGGGGATGAGATCAATGGCGTTGAAATTGTACGTCGCCTATTGCGCTCAAAGGCTATCAAAAGCCTAAGAGGCACCTTGATTGCCGTGCCGGTGGTTAACGTTTTCGGCTTCTTGCAGCAAACGCGTTACCTGCCTGACCGTCGCGATCTTAATCGCTGTTTTCCGGGTAGTGACAATGGCTCCTTGGGGGGGCGAATCGCGGCGCTATTTCGCGAACAGATTGTCGATCAGGCGACGCATATTATTGATCTTCACACCGGCGCAATTCATCGCACGAACCTTCCCCAGATACGTGCGCAGTTAAGCCCAGGCAGTGAAACCGAGCGCATGGCCAATGCCTTTGGCGCGCCGGTGATTCTGAATGCAGAGCTGCGTGAAGGTAGTCTGCGTCACTATGCACAAACGCGTGGCATTCCTGTGCTGACCTACGAAGCGGGTGAAGCGCTGCGCTTTGATGAGTGGGCCATTGCCCCCGGTGTACGCGGCATACTGCGCGTAATGCGTCGATTGGATATGCTTACCGGCGAACAGCGCCGCCGCTCGCCCGCGCCTGCCGAGCTTGCTAATGGGTCCAGTTGGGCGCGTGCACCTATCGACGGGATATTAAGACCCAAGGTGCGCTTGGGCGCGCGAGTCGCCAAGGGGGAGGTGCTCGGTATAGTGGCCGACCCATTTGGCAATCAAGAAGGCGAGGTCAAGTCGATGGCCGATGGCATTGTGATTGGCATGAGTCGCCTGCCGTTAGCCAATGAAGGCGAAGCGCTTTATCACATTGCTCGTTTTGATGAGATAGAAGAGGCCGAAACGGCGATTGAGAGTTTTCAATCAAGCCTGACACCGCCCCCTGACGCGCTCTATTAAATATCTGATAAGCGCGATAAAAAAGGTTATTAGCGCAATAGCCAAGGAGTACATGAGATCGCTGGCGGGAAGCAGCTCTTTTGACTATACCTGTGAGGGGGGGCAGTTATCCTAAATTAAAAATAATAAGCAAAAACGTATTATTTGTTTTTATAAAGCGGTGCCTTGGGCACCGCGGCAGCCGTGACATGGAGGAAAAGCGATGACGAGCGATAAACCCAGACATACGACGACAGGGGCTGGCATTCCGGTATCCAGCGACGAACACTCTCTTTCGGTAGGTCCGGATGGCCCGATCGTACTGCACGATCATTTTCTGATGGAGCAAATGGCGGCTTTCAACCGGGAGATGATCCCCGACCGTCAACCGCATGCCAAGGGCAGTGGCGCTTTTGGCCACTTTGAAGTCACCCATGATGTCAGTAAGTACACTAAAGCGAAGTTTCTGAAAAAAGGCACAAAAACCGACGTGCTCATTCGCTTCTCAACGGTCGCGGGGGAAGGCGGCAGCCCGGATACTTGGCGTGATCCACGCGGGTTTGCGGTGAAGTTCTATACGGAAGAGGGCAACTTCGACATGGTGGGTAACAATACCCCCGTGTTCTTTGTCCGTGATCCGATGAAATTCCAGCACTTTATCCATTCGCAAAAGCGCCGCGCCGATAACGGCCTGCGTGATCACGATATGCAGTGGGATTTCTGGACGCTGGTGCCGGAATCTGCCCACCAAGTGGCTTGGTTAATGGGTGACCGTGGCGTGCCCGCTACGTGGCGGCACATGAACGGTTACTCCAGCCACACCTATATGTGGGTGAATGACGAGGGTGAACGGTTCTGGGTGAAGTACCACTTCAAAACCGACCAAGGCATCAAGTGCATGACCCAGGAACAGGCCGACCAGATGGCCGGTAGCGATGCGGATTACCACCGCCGTGACCTGTTTGAAGCTATCAAACGCGGCGAGTATCCCACCTGGACACTGCAGATGCAGATTATGCCCTTCGAGGATGCCAAAACGTATCGCTACAACCCTTTTGATCTCACCAAGGTGTGGCCCCACAGCGACTATCCGCTGATGGAAGTGGGCAAGCTAACCCTTAATGAAAACCCCACCGACTTTCATAGCCAAATCAATCAGGCCGCCTTCGAGCCTAACAACATGGTGCCCGGTACCGGCCTTTCACCCGACAAGATGCTGTTGGCGCGCTCTATCTCCTATGCCGATGCGCACCGGGCTCGCTTGGGTGTGAACTACAAGCATATCCCGGTGAATACGCCCAAGTGCCCGGTCAATAGCTATACCCAAGGCGGGGCGATGCGGATGCACCATGCAACGGACCCCGTGTATGCGCCGAACAGTAAAGGCGGCCCCAAAGCCGATGGCGAGCGTTTCCCGGAAGATGCCGTATGGGCGACTAGCGGCGAGTTTGTGCGTACCGCCTATACGTTACGCAAAGACGATGACGACTGGAGCCAGCCGCATACATTGGTACGTGAGGTAATGGATGACGCCGCGCGTGACCGGCTGGTATCCAACGTGGTGGGGCACTTGTCGGGTGGTGTAACCGAGCCAGTGCTGGAGCGCGCCTTCGAGTACTGGCGCAATATTGACCAGGAAGTCGGTGAGCGTATCGAAAAAGGCGTGCGCGGCAACTAAGCCTACGAGTGTGGATTAATCGCCGCACACTAAAGCCCGCTACGTTAAGACGTGGCGGGCTGTTCTCGTTCTTGCATCGGCTCTTGTGATGGCTCGTTAACCAACCCGATAGCGTCATCAAACAAGCGTAACCCCGCGCCTTCTTTATGCGCGTGCTCCGATAGGAGACGCCGAAAACGCCGACCGCCTGGGCAACCCTGAAAAAGCCCCAATAGGTGGCGGGTAATATGGTTAAGCTTCGCGCCTTCATCCAACCGCTGCTGTATATACGGGCGAAATGCCTGGGCCGCCTCAACCCGGCTAACGGCTGGGCCGGGCACGCCATAAAGCAACGTATCTACCTCGGCCAGTAGCCAGGGGTTTTGGTACGCTTCACGGCCAATCATCACACTATCCACACGCTCAAGCTGCGCCTGGCTCTCTTCAAGCGTTTTAATCCCACCGTTGATGCCGATATGCAGCTCAGGACGGTCCTGCTTTAAGCGATGCACGCGCGGGTAGTTGAGCGGCGGCACATCGCGATTCTCTTTGGGCGATAGACCTTTCAGCCACGCTTTGCGCGCATGCACAGTAAAAATCTCACAACCGGCGCCCGCGACTATGTCGATAAAGCGCGCCAAGTCGGCGTCTTCATCCTGGTCATCAATCCCGATGCGGCACTTCACCGTAACCGGAATCGAGACTGCTGCCTGCATGGCGCGTACGGCATCGGCGACTTTTTCCGGGTAGCCCATCAGGCAAGCGCCAATCATATTGTTCTGCACCCGGTCGCTTGGGCAACCTACATTCAGGTTAACCTCGTCATACCCCCACGCCTCGGCAATTGCCGCGCACTCGGCAAGCTCCCCGGCATCGCTACCGCCAAGCTGTAAGGCAATGGGATGCTCCACATCGCTATAGCCCAAAAACCGCTCACGCGGCGAGCCATGCAAAATAGCGCCCGTCGTCACCATCTCGGTATACAGCAGCGCCCGCTTGGTTAACGTGCGTGCGAATGCCCGGTAATCGCGGGTTGTCCAGTCCATCATGGGGGCCACAGAAAAACGGCGGGCCGCATCTGCTGGGCTTAAATTATTCATATCAATCACTTGCATCTTTTTGATGCCGTATAAATACACATATTCAATACCCTTTGATACGGTACATAGGCGTACCTGATTCGTACCTTGGTTACGTAATCAGATAATTATCTAAAAAAGGGGGTACACCAAAGCGACGTATCAAAAGCGGAGGATTCGTTGGCGGGCAATTGTACGCAAGAAAGGGTAGCCAGTACAAAGCAAGGCGTTTTTACCAAGCTGCACGATGTTGGAGCCGTTAAGGTTGCAGGCCTAAACTACTCGCTCCCTTTCGGGTCGGCTTCGTTAGATTGCTGGTCAATATTGTCTTTATGAGCGCGCTTTTCGTTAACTACCTGAGCGCCTGGAATGGGCGCTGCTTTGCCACCCTACTACGCCGATACTAAAGTCACCCAAACATGCTCATAAGCGATAGATAGCGCGACGCCCATCAACAGCACCGCCATTATCTGATTAAAGCGTTTAAAGAAGGCGGGGTTGTCAATTCGGTTACCGACCAGGCTACCTATCCACATGTAGCTTCCGGGGGCGCCTGCGGCCAGTAGCGCTAATCCCATCGACCAAACCACCAAGCTAGGCCCTTGAATGCCCGCAGCGGGAAACTGCAGTGTGGCGATGGGGAGTGTCGCCACAATTCCTTTGGGGTTCAGCAATTGCAGAATGAGGCCGTCACGATAGCGAAGGGTGAGTGGCGAGCTGGATACGGCATTAACGTTAACGCACGCTCTCGCAATGTGTATGGCCAGATAAATAATATAACCACAGCCGATAATGCTTACTGCGATGAGCAGGCGTCCATCAATCCACGCAGCACCTGCCCAGCCGAAGAGTAAAAACAGTAATAGCATCGCCGTGCCCACGCCCAGGCAGAAACCCAGAGACGTTTTTGCCTGCCCATTAACGCCTGCATTTAACCCCATCAGGTTCACAGGCCCAGGCGAATACATGATGCCCACGGCATAAGCGATAATAGCTAACATAAAAGCTCTCTGGTTAGTCGTTAAGATGGTGCTGGTATTGGTGGGGAGTAAGGCCATAAATACGCTTAAAGCGACGGTTAAAATGGCTAAGGTCGGTAAAGCCGTAGCGAAACGTCACCTCGCTAAGCGGTGCGCCTTTTTCAAGTGCGCTGCACGCCGCATTAACCCGGCAGTTGATGACGTACTGATAGGGCGTGATACCCAACTGCTGACGAAACAGCCGCAAGAAATGAAACTTGGAAAGGTGCGCCGCTTGGCTAATCGCTTCAAGCGAGAGATCGGTGTCCAGGTGTGCGTGGATATACTCTTTGGCCAAGCCGAGAAGTGCATCGGGCCTGCTAGAGGTATGCCCAGGCTGGTAAGCACCACCTAGTTGGGTGATTCGTTCGACAACTTGATAGAGCGCGTTTTCCTGGTCGATCTGGCTGCCGGTTGATGTGGTAATCAATCGGGCAACGTTGGTTATCCGCTCGCGTAGTGCCATGTCTTGCACCAGCGTACTGTCGAATCGAAAGTGGGATGCTGTTTCCTGCCCCAGGGCGTCGTCAAATAGGGCCTTAACTTGAGCGGGGTGAACGTACAGCATGACGTAGTCGAGCGTGCGGTCGCCGCCTGGTTGGCCGTCGTGAACGTCATCCGGGTTAAAGATAATCACATTACCCGGTGGGCTACGGTGATATTGCCCACCGCTGAAAAAGTCCTGACGACCTGACAGCGTCACCCCAAAGGCGTACTCCTCATGCGCATGAGGGTCATAGCGAAAATCGAACATCGCTGCCTGTAGCGTTTTCAGCGTGGGGATGTGCTGGCTTTTAGTGAACTGAAAGCGGCTTGCCGATTTTCCCATTGCTAAGCCTCCGTCTATCCAAATGTCATTGCGCTAGTTTAGCGCTCACGTGTTAGCGCAGCTTGTACAAAATTGCGCTTTATAAGTGTCGGTTGCTCCTTTCGTGCCTGCTTATTCTCCTCCCGCTACCCTCATGCCGTGTTGTCTGATAATTTCAGACGTATCTACTAAGCCTTCGTTAAAAGGATAGCTGCCTATGTTGACCGGCCTGAGTGCATTTCCATTAACGCCCATGAATGAGCAGGGGATTCATGAAGACGAATTTTCCGGTTTAGTGGAACGCTTGGCCAAGGCGCAGGTGAACTCTATCGGCGTGCTGGGCTCAACCGGTAGCTATGCGTATCTCAACCGAGAGGAGCGGGCGCGCGTTACTCAACTGGCGATAGAAAGCGCGGGCGATATACCCGTGATTATCGGCATTGGTGCAATGCGCACACGCGATGTGCTAACGCTGGCCGAAGATGCTCAGAAAGTGGGCGCTAGCGGCGTGTTGCTGGCGCCCGTTTCCTATCAAACGCTGGCCGATGACGAAGTGTTCAGCCACTATGAAACGGTCTGCCGTTCATTAAGCGTGCCGCTGTGTGTGTACGATAATCCGGGCACAACGCACTTTACATTCAGCGATGAGCTGCATGGGCGTATTGCCCAGCTGCCTCAGGTCCGCTCGATCAAGATTCCACCGGTCAGCATGAATCCCAACGCCGCTCGCGAGCGGGTTGATCGGTTGCGTGCTTTGATTCCGGAAGATGTCACCTTGGGGATAAGTGGCGACGTCGTCGCGGCCACCGGCCTAACGGCGGGGTGCGATAGTTGGTATTCCGTGCTGGGCGGGTTATTTCCTGAAACGGCGCTGGCGATAACGCGATCAGCCCAGGCGGGTGACTTTAAAACGGCGCTGAGGCTTTCTGATCAGCTAGAACCTTTCTGGGCGCTGTACCGTGAATACGGAGGAAGCTTACGGGTTATCGCCACCGCCGCCGAGATCCTTGGCAAGGTCAGCACGCCTTGCTTGCCGCTGCCGCTAAACACGTTCCAAGGCAGTCAGCGCGCAAGAGTCGAGCAGGTGATTGAAGAGCTCGAACTACGTTAGGCGGGAATACATTAAACAAAAGGACGTTAAGCGAAAAGCATAAAAACGCTCGGTAAACGCCGGGCAAATGTGCATTGAGCACATTACTCGATAAGCTCAATCAACCGATCCGGGTAGTCGGTAAACAAGCCGTTTACGCCCCAGTCGATTAACTGCTGCATGTGATCGGTATCGTTCACCGTGTAGATGTGTACCGCCAAGCCGTTATCCTGAGCCTGGCGAATGAACGCTTCGTCGATCACCTGCTCGCCTTCATAACGGTAATTCGACCCTAAGCCTACTGCGTAGTCGGCCACGGCTTGAAAGTGCTCGTCGGTGATGTCCTGCGCTCCGGGCGTGGTACCTCTCCACTCAGCCAGACGTTCACTGTCCTCTTGGCTGGGGGAGTACCACACCAGCTGAATCAGTGGGATATCGTCGTTCAGTTCGTGAATCTTGAGCAGGCTCTCCTGCTCAAACGACTGAACCAGCACGCGCCCGGTGTCGATCATATCAAACGCTTCCAGGCGCTTAACAAGCGCCGCTTCAACGCCTGGGTTCAACTGGGGCGACTTGGTTTCCAGGTAGTAGCGGGCGTTTTGACCAAAACGGCTGAAGACTTCTTCAAGCGTTAATATCTCGGCACCCATAAACGCTTCATCCGCTAGGTCAGGGTAAGCGTCGTTAAACCAGGCTCCCGCATCCAGGTCCTTGAGTTCGGCAAGCGTATGATCGTTGATGCGGCCTTCGCCGTTGCTGGTGCGCTCAAGGGTATCGTCGTGAAAGGCTACTAATTCGCCATCGGCGGTCATCTGAATATCCAGTTCCAGATAGTCCGCTCCCCATTCATGGGCCAACTCCAGTGCCGCCATGCTGCTTTCCGGGACATGGCCGCTTGCGCCGCGATGCGCAATCACCTGAAACGACGCTAGATCTTTTAGCTGTTGCTCCAGTGGAGACGTTTCTGCTAATGCAGCCGAGGTGGTAACAGCAGCGAAAAGACCTAATGACACGGCAGTAAATAACGAAGCAGGACGCATAAACGTTCCTTTTAGTGAATGTTCTGCTCGTTACCCTACTTCGTTTACTACTCCACTCCAAATGATGCTGCATTAAACATCGTGGTCTACATCAAGCGTTAGGTAGCTGGCGTGCCAACGTCAGTGCCGTTTTGTGCCAAGTGCTTAACCAGCACATCCGCCTCGCGAGGGTGGGTAAGGCGCACGATACGAATATGACGATAACGAGCGTCAATCAAATCGGCAAAGTAACGCCGCTGGTTCGAGCGCCAATTGGTCAGCATCCACCAGAGAATCGAGTCGCGGCTCATAAAGGTCTTGCGAAACGATTCATGGTTGCCGGTTCCCGGCCAGAGTTCTTTGCGGCTAGCGATACGCCTAATCGCGCGGCAGAGGGATTGGCGGAAAACGCGCCAAAAACCGTAATCCAGCCAGATGATCATATCGACATCACGCCACTTGATATCACGGGTACGGTTAAAGTTGCCATCCAGCACCCAGCCATCTGGGGCTGCGCTTAAAGCGGCTTCCAGCTTGGCGAAAAACTCATCATCCGGCGTGCCTTGCCAGTCAGCGCGCCAGAAAAGCGGGTCAAGCTGAATATGGGGAATGCCCAGAACATGGGATAATTGATGGGAGAGCGTGCTTTTACCGCTGCTGCTGCCCACAACGTTGATTTTCATGATGAAGCCCTGTTCAAGCGGCGCGCTAGTTTACGTAGTAGAGAGCGTTGGACAAACCTGCATCGCTTTTGGTATCCCGCTCATTGTAAGGTATACGTTGTCGGTCGTTTGATGAATATGGCGACGCGAATGAGGTAAATAAGAGCGAAAACGTAAGGCAATACGCTATTACCTTACATTATTACCTCTCTTCAATTAACAAGGAGCGCAGCGTGGATACGTTGACTTGGCTGACCTATGTGGGCGTCATCTTTGCCTTGATTATTTTTCCAGGGCCGGTGGCGCTGCTTTGTACAAGCCACGGGCTCAAGTTTGGCCGAAAGCACACGACCGCGACCGTGATGGGCGGCGCCTTGTCTTCATTGGTCCTGATGATGGTTTCCTCGCTGGGGTTGGGCGCCATTCTGGCCGCTTCGGAAAATGCCTTTTATATCCTGAAACTGGTCGGTGGGGCTTATCTGATCTACTTGGGTATCGCGGCCTGGCGGGATTCCTCAGGGATCGATATTCAGAGCCCTTCAGCCGCTGGCAATCAGCGTATACCGATGAAAACCCTCTTTCGGCGTGGCTTTATGGTAGGCATCAGCAATCCCAAGGATTTGCTGTTCTTCGCCGCGCTCTTTCCCAACTTTATCGATGTGAGCCAGCCGCAGTTGATTCAGTTCGTGATTCTGGCCGTGACCTGGCTGGTGATCGATTTTACCCTGATGTCGACCTATGCAGGGCTGGGCTCCAGCATTAGCCGCTGGTTTCAAAGCCCACGCCGCTATAAGCGCTTCAATCGTGCCACCGGCGGCCTGTTTATCGCCGCCGGGGGAGCGTTAATGGCGTCCAACCAGTAAAGAGGCGTTATTAATCCTGCCGCTTATACATTGACGCCCTTCATACCTTCTGCGGTATAGCGATCACCGACGACCGGCAGGCGCTCGGTGGCCGCTTCCAGCTGCTGCTGTTCCTCGGTGGTCAGCGTAACCTTCGTAGCGGCTGCATTCTCCTCAAGGTAGCGCAGCTGTTTAGTGCCGGGGATAGGCACAATGCTAGCGTCTTTAGATAGCAGCCAAGCTAGTGACAGCTGGGCGGGCGTGCAGCCTTTTTGCGTGGCCAGCTCAGCGACCACATCCGCCAATCGACGGTTAGCGTCTAAGGCTATTTCACTAAAACGCGGCAGGTTAGGGCGAAAATCCCCTTCGCTGAAATCCGCTGACGCCTGAAATCTGCCGGTTAAAAAGCCTCGGCCAAGCGGCGAATAGGGCACAAAGCCAACCCCCAATTCATTACACGCAGGCAGTACTGTTTGTTCAACGTCGCGGGTCCAGAGTGAATATTCGGTTTGTACGGCGCTAATCGGGTGAACCGTATGCGCCCGGCGTAGCGTTTCCGCGCTAACCTCACACAGCCCAATACGCGCAATCTTGCCTGCTTTAACCAGCTGCACTAAACCTTCCATTGTCTCTTCAACGGGTTCATCGGGATTAAGGCGGTGGACATAATAAAGGTCAATTTGCTCAACACCCAGCCGCCGTAACGATGCCTCGCAGGCGGTACGGGCGTAGTCGGCACTGTTGTTCAAGCTGCGCTTATATTCACCGGGGTTGCGCACAATGCCAAACTTGGTTGCGATTTGAATTCTGGCTGACTGGCTTGCTAGAAAGCGACCTAGCAACTCCTCATTATGGTGTGGCCCGTACATATCCGCGGTATCGAAGAAATCGATACCCAGCTCTACGGCGCGTGCAAGTACCCGCAGCGATTCACTGTCATCACGAGGGCCGTAGAATTCGCTCATGCCCATGCAGCCTAAGCCAATGGCAGAAACAGACAGGTCAGTACCCAGCGTGTGTTTTTCCATGGTGTTTCTCCTTAAGTCGCCAATAGGTAGTTATTGAGTAATAGAAAGACAGCGTGGCACTATCCATTAATGAAAAAAACGAACGATATAGGTAAAGAGATTTCCGATTTTGAAAACACATGCCGCGTGGCTGGGTGTGGGACGATACGCGTACTTTTTTAGCGGTAGCCCGCCACGGCACGCTAAGCGTCGCAGCAGCGGAGCTACATTTAGGCATCGCTACGCTTTCCCGGCGTATCGAACGGCTTGAGCAAGCGCTGAAGTTGCCGCTTTTTGTACGCCAGCAGTCGGGCTATCAGCTAACCGAAGAGGGGCTGGGCTAATCGAAAAGGCTGAAGCGCTGGAAGCCGCAGCGGCTGCGTTCACCACCGGGGGTTTCCAACAGGCACAGATGGTCGGGCGGGTGCGCTTGGCCACGGCTGAAAACCTGGCCACCGAGCTTATTCTGCCAGCGTTACCCGAGTTTCGAAGGCTCCACCCGGGCATTACGCTGGAACTTGTCACGGATATCACCACCGTTAACCTGCACCGCCGCGATGCTGATTTGGCCATCCGAATGGTCAAACCCGAACGTGGCCATGTTACGCTTCGCCGACTCGGCACATTGGGCTACGGGCTTTACGGTAGCGTTGATTACGCCGCGCAGCGTAAGTCCAGCCCCGATGCTGGCGACTATGATTCCGATGCCTTTATCACTTGGGGCGAAATGCAATCACACCTGCCTGCCGCGCAGTGGAGCGAGCGAATTTTGCAGGGGCGGGAGCCTGCTTTAACTACCACCTCGGTATCGACCCAAGTAGCAGCCGCCAGAGCCGGGCTTGGATTGGCTGTACTGCCTCATTTTGTAGCGCTGAATGCTGGGCTTGTTTGTGTGACTTCAGCGCTTGGTGTTGATCAGCCTATTTACCTTGTTATCCAAACTGACGTGACTCAATCAGGCCGAATTCGTGCCGTAGCAGATTTTATGGCTGATCTGGTTACCAGGAATCGCACACGCTTGAGTGGATCATAGCCATGGCGAGTGCTTATGGTTAGCACATGGTCATGAAACACATCCACAACGTCTGGAGCCAGGTCATCCCTCTCTGGAAAAGCGAGAATGTTAGTCTCGAAAGCGTTATGGCGGCCTGGAATGACACCGGCCCATTTGATGCAACGGGCTCCTGTTTCAGGCAATGGCGTTGCTTTTTTGCATGCACGGTTATAGCCGTTAAAAACTCATATTTAAAATAAGAATATAAAATAGTTTTTTTATGCTTTTTTGTAAATTATGAATGCTCTAATATAGCCACCCTTTTACGCCGGGCCACAGGCAGGGCCTGCGTGGGCCCGTTAGCGATTGATAGGGAAGCCACCATGGGTGAGCAAATGAGCGAGCAACAGGGCGCGCACTTCAAGCGCAGCATGCAGACGCGCCACTTAGTGATGCTCTCGTTAGGGGGCGTGATTGGGACCGGGCTGTTTTTAAGCTCCGGCTATACCGTGCAGCAGGCAGGGCCGATTGGGGCCGTGCTGGCCTATCTGGTGGGTGGCATTGTTGCCTGGTTGGTGATGATGTGTCTGGGAGAGCTGGCGGTACATATGCCGGATTCCGGTGCCTTCAGCGCCCACGCCAGCCGCTATATCGGCCCTGGTACCGGCTATATGGTGGCTTGGATGTATTGGCTCACCTGGACGGTGGCGCTGGGGTCGGAGTTTACCGCGGCGGCGGTGTTTATGGGACGCTGGTTTCCCGATATCCCCGGCTGGTACTGGAGCGGGCTGTTCGCAGCTATTGTGTTTGGCGTGAATGCGTTTACCTCACGCTTCTTTGCCGAGTCCGAGTTCTGGCTGTCGTTGATCAAGGTAATTGCGGTGGTGGTGTTTGTGATCGTCGGGGCAGGCGCGATTATTGGCTGGGTGCCGCTGCAGGACTCAAGCGGCGCCGCGGTAGCATCGCCCGGACTTTCGGCCTTTTGGGGCGAGGGCGCCATGTCGCCGAGCCTGTTGGCCATCGGTACTACGTTACTGGCGGTGATGTTTGCGTTTTCCGGCACGGAGCTTATTGGCATTGCCGCCGGGGAAACCGTGGACCCGGCGCGCAATGTGCCCAAGGCGATCCGCGCCACGCTGTGGCGGCTGATTCTCTTTTTTGTGGGTACCATCATCGTGATTGCGGCATTGCTGCCCCAAAGCCAGGCTGGGCTTAGCCAAAGCCCCTTCGTCGCGGTATTCCAGCGCTTGGGCGTGCCCGGGGCGGCGGACATCATGAACTTCGTGATCATCACCGCGCTGCTGTCGGCGGCCAACTCCGGGCTTTATGCCTCATCACGCATGCTTTGGACGCTTTCAGATCAAGGCACTTTGCCCAAGTCGCTGGGTCGGCTTAACAAGCGCGGCATCCCGATGAATGCACTGCTGCTCAGCATGATCGGTGGCTTCGGCGCGCTGTTTTCAAGCGTCTACGCACCGGAAACGGTCTACCTGGTACTGGTCTCGATTTCTGGCTTGGCCGTGGTAGTAGTGTGGATGGCGATTGCGCTCAGTCAGCTCAACTTCCGCCGCCAGTATCTGCGCGAAGGCGGGCGGCTTGAAGACCTGGTCTACCGCACGCCGTTCTACCCTTGGGTGCCGCTGGTCGCATTTGCGGCCTGTTTGGCGGCGTGCATCGGCATTGCGTTTGATCCGCAGCAGCGCGTGGCGCTCTACTTCGGGGTGCCGTTCATTGGCCTGTGTTACCTGGTGCATTTTCTGCACCATCGTAAGGCCGTTCAATCCCCTGCCCACCTGAATACCGCCGCTGAGGAGAAAAGAGTATGAGTGAATCAAATCCGATCAAGGCCCTGCTGGCGGACGCACCCTTTATGGTCATCGACGGGGCGCTTGCCACTGAGCTGGAAGCGCTAGGCTGCGATCTCAACGATAGCCTGTGGTCGGCGCGCCTGCTGGCCCAAGCGCCGGAGAAGATTCGCCAGGTGCATCAGGCGTATTTCGAAGCCGGTGCCGACTGCGCCATTACCGCCAGCTACCAGGCCACGGTGCCTGGTTTTATGCAGGCGGGAATGACCGCCCAGCAGGCGCGGGAGCTGATTCAGCGGTCGGTCACGTTGGCGCAGCAGGCCCGCGATGCGGTGTGGCAGCCGGGGCAAACCGACCGCCCCAAGCCGCTGGTGGCCGCATCCGTTGGCCCCTATGGCGCTTATCTAGCAGATGGCAGCGAGTACCGCGGCGGCTATGATCTGGATCGTGCCGGGCTGGTTGAGTTTCATCGCGAGCGTTTTGAGCTGCTGCTGGCCTCGGGCGCTGATCTGCTGGCAGCAGAAACCTTGCCCTCATTAGAGGAGGCGCTGGCAATCACTGATCTGTTGGCTGAACACCCCGGCGCCCAAGCCTGGATTACCTTCTCGGCCAAGGATGGTGAACATATCAGCGATGGAACACCCATTGAGGCGTGTGCCGCAGCGCTGGCCAACTGCCCTGGCGTGGCAGCTATCGGCGTAAACTGCACCGCGCTTGCGCATATCGAGTCATTGGTCGCGGCGATCAAGCGCCAGTGCGACCTGCCTGTGTTGGTGTACCCCAACTCGGGCGAGCTGTATAACGCGGTGACCAAAACCTGGCACTCGGCACCTTGTGATCATACCGCCACAGGTCCTTCTGGCTTGGTTCAAGGGGTGGAGCAGTGGTTGGCAGCAGGAGCTGCGGGTATCGGTGGCTGCTGCCGTACAACACCTGATGATATTCGGGCACTGGCCCAGTGGCGGCAGTCGCTTTAGTTGGCCAGGGGGCTGGGCTTTTCCCGCGTTAAGAGCTTGAAGCGCCCAACTCCCGCTTAAGCCACTCGGCCAACTGCTCACTACGCTGGCGGTTGTGGTGGCGGGGTAGCCAGAGGCAGAGCTTGGCGGGGGTTTTGATAAATCCCCAGGGAGCGGTGAGTCGTCCGCTTTTCAGGTCATCTTCGACCAGCAGTTTTGGCGCAATGGCCACGCCTAAGCCCGCCACGGCGGCTTCGATTAAATAGTAGAGATGATCAAACCCCTGGCCTTGGCGTAAGGCCTCTTCAAGGTGCGCAAGCTCAAGCCCCTGGGCGCTGCCCCACTGCGGCCAAGCTTGGGGGCGTGAGGCGGTGTGTAAAAGCTTGCCGGAAAACAGTGTATCCGGCTGTGCTGGATCGAGTGTTGCTTCCAAGCGGGGACTTGCCACGGCGCAAATCTGCTCGGCCATCAGTTCTACGACATCTACCTCGGCGGGCCAGGGCGGCTCGGAAAAGGTCAGGGTGGCGCTGATATTATCCTGCTTGGCGGGCAGTTCACTTTCGCTCACTACGACCTGCAATTTGAGCTGGGGCAGATCGCGTTGAAGGCGATCCAGCCTGGGAATCAACCAGCGCGCCAGCAGGCTGCCGGGGCAGGCGAGGGTAAAGGGCGCTTCTTCTACATCACGCTTGAGATCCGCGCAACTATCGCGCAAGCGGGTAAACGCCTCGCCAATGCCATGATAAAGCCGTTCACCGTGGTGAGTTAGCTCAATGCCACGGCCCGCTTTGGCAAACAGCGCCACGCCGAAATGTTCATCCAGGCTACGCAGCTGGCGACTAACGGCACCGTGGGTCACGCTTAGCTCATCGGCCGCGGCCGTCACGCTGCCTAGCCGGGCGGTGGCCTCAAAGGCGCGCAGGGCGCTTAAGGGGGGCATGCTCTGTTGCATTGAATGTTGACTCCAGCTCACATATTGATGACATCTTATCGATTTTTATCCCCGCCTGCTTGCGCTACTTTCAATGCAACTGTTACTCCGCTTTGAGAGGTCATCATGAACCAACCTGCGATCCAGCCTGATATTAACGGCCTGTTTGGCCAATTCGGCGGCCGTTTTGTTGCCGAAACGCTGATGCCGCTGATTCTTGAGCTGCAAGCCGAATACGACGCTGCTAAAGACGACCCCGAATTCCAGCGCCAGCTCGCCTACTTTCAAAGCGACTACGTAGGGCGCCCCAACCCGCTCTATTTTGCCGAGCGGCTGACCGAGCACTTTGGCGGCGCAAAGATTTATCTCAAGCGTGAAGAGCTAAACCATACCGGCGCGCACAAGATTAATAACTGCATCGGCCAGGTGCTGCTGGCCAAGCGCATGGGCAAAAAGCGCATCATCGCTGAAACCGGCGCCGGTATGCACGGCGTAGCCACCGCTACGGTAGCGGCGCGGTTTGGTTTGCCCTGTGTGATCTACATGGGCTCTACGGATATCGAACGCCAGCAGCCCAACGTATTTCGCATGAAGCTGCTGGGCGCTGAAGTTATCCCGGTCACTTCCGGCACCGGTACGTTGAAAGATGCTATGAACGAAGCGCTGCGCGACTGGGTCACCAACGTGGATGATACTTTCTACATCATCGGCACTGTGGCCGGGCCGCACCCGTATCCCGCCATGGTGCGCGACTTCCAGGCGGTGATTGGCAACGAAACTCGCGCGCAAATGCAGGAGAAAGAGGGCCGCCTGCCGGATTCTCTGGTGGCCTGTATTGGCGGCGGCTCCAACGCTATGGGGCTGTTCCACCCGTTTTTGAACGATGCCTCGGTCGAGATGATTGGCGTTGAAGCGGGCGGCAAGGGCGTTGAGAGCGGCCAGCATGCGGCAAGCCTCAACGGCGGCGCGCCGGGCGTACTTCACGGCAACCGCACTTACCTGCTGCAGGATGAGGACGGCCAGATTATCGATGCCCATTCGATTTCGGCAGGCCTGGATTACCCCGGCATCGGCCCAGAACACGCGTGGTTGCACGAGCAGGGTCGCGTTGAGTACGTGTCGGCTACCGACGATGAAGCGCTTGAAGCCTTCCAAACCTGCTGTCGTCTGGAAGGGATTATCCCCGCCCTTGAAACCGCCCACGCATTGGCCGAAGTCGCCAAGCGGGCGCCGAATCTACCCAGCGACCACCTGATGGTGGTCAACCTGAGCGGGCGCGGTGACAAAGACATGATGAGCGTGGCCCACTACCTGGGAGAAAAATTCAAATGAGCGCATCTGTTCAAAAGAGCGCATCTGTTAAAAAGAGCGAATCTATTCACCAGAGCGCACATAAGGAGACTGTTATGAATCCCAACTCGCGTCTTGCAGCACGCTTTGCCGCGCTCAAAACCGAAAACCGCCCGGCGCTGGTGAGCTATGTCACTGCGGGCGACCCGGACATGGCGACATCGCAACGCATTCTTGAGGGCCTGCCCGCTGCCGGTGTGGACGTGATTGAGCTGGGCATGCCGTTTAGCGACCCCATGGCCGATGGCCCCGCGATCCAAAAAGCCGCGCTGCGCGCCCTAAAAGCAGGCCAGACCCAAGCTAAAACGCTGGAGATGGTGCGTACCTTTCGCGAAAAAGACACCACCACGCCCATCGTGCTGATGGGTTACTACAACCCCATTTACCGCTATGGCGTAGAGCGCTTCTTAACCGATGCCGCTAGCGCCGGCGTAGATGGCCTGATTGTGGTCGACCTGCCCCCAGAGCACGACGACGAGCTTTGCCAGCCAGCCGCCCAGCACGGTATCGACTTTATCCGCCTGGCCACGCCCACCACGGACACCAAGCGCCTACCCAAAGTGCTGGGTAACGCGTCCGGGTTTATCTACTACGTTTCGGTGGCAGGCGTTACCGGCGGCAGCGCACCCACGCCCGAAAAACTTGAGCGCTCGGTGAGTCAACTACGCGAACACACTCAGCTTCCCATTGCCGTTGGCTTTGGTATTCGCACGCCCGAACAGGCCGCGATTATTGGCCGGTTCAGCGATGCGGTAGTGGTTGGCTCCGCGTTGGTAGATTGCATCGAGAATGCAGCGTCGCCCGATGATGCTGTCAACGGAGTACATGCCCTTGCCAGCGCACTGGCCGACAGTGTGAGGGAATGTCGCGAGGTGCAAGTGAGCTAATCGGTGTGATATAGCAAACACATATCATGAGCAGGCCGTCGTGCCTGCTCTAATAATGTGCCGACCTGTTACCGTTCTAATAACGGATTAGCAATGTAAAATTCGCCCTATAAACCGTGATGGGTTAATAAAAAATATTGTTTTGGTTGCCTACTGAATATTTTCTTGCTGAAGTGAACAAAATATTCTGATTTGAGGCGCTTTGAGATGAAACCTGTAGGCTATGCGTACCTTCATGAGCACTTAGCCTTAGGGGTATGCCCACCCGTGTGTCCTGCGCGGATACGCCCAGTTACACGCATTATGTCTATGGAGCAAGAGATAGCAGTACCTGCTGGCCGCGCACCAGAAGCCTCGCTACTTGCTCATCTGCTTTTCGCACTGAAACACGAGGGTATTGACCTTGCTACACTTGCCGACACCTCTTTCGGTCGCCATATAGCGTTATGAAGCAGAATATCTAGCCGCATTGGAAGCGTTTTCAAAGCCCGCTCGAGAGCACTGGCGAGTCAGTTGGTTAGATGCCGACCAATATGACTTTAAATACAAGGGGCTGGACGCTCTTTACCGCTTTTGGGACGCGACAGAGGCGGTGGCATTTACACTGAAAATGGCAAAAGTAGCTTTAGAGGATGAGCTAAAAGCCGAAACTCGCTACTTGGCGTGTTTTGATCGTGTTTACGCTGCTATAGACGCAACTTACGATATTCGTGGTAGCGATTTGGCACGTCTGGTCATGATGTGCTTGAGTAATGAGGGACGTCTCTCTAACAATCGTCGTAAACAGTATCGCTATCAAGTACCTGATGGGGTACTTGATGCTATCGAAGCAGAAGCGCAAAGCGTACTTGAAGCGTTCGAAAATAGTGATGCAGCTACCTGATTAAACGTCATCAGCAAACGTTTAAGAACGCCCAAGCCTCAAGCCAGTTAGAAAGTAGCTAAACGATGCCGCCATTGGCGCGCAGGGTTTGGCCGTTAACCCAGCCGCCTTCAGGCGAGGCGAGAAAAGCCACGACGCTTGCGATATCGTCCGGTTGGCCGAGCCGCTCTAATGGCGGCATCTTGGCCATACGCTCGACCAGTTCGTCAGACTTACCCTCAAGAAACAGATCTGTCGCGGTAGGGCCGGGCGCCACGGCATTGACGGTGATCGAGCGGCCACGTAACTCTTTGGCAAGAATCGCGGTTAAGGTCTCAATGGCGGCTTTGGTGGCGGCGTAGACCGCGTAGGTTTCAAGTTTCAACCCGACAACGCTGGTCGATAGGTTGATGATCCGGCCACCGTCGCTCAGGCGGTTGGCCGCTTCGCGCATGGTATTGATCGAGCCTTTCAGATTGATATCAATCTGAGCATCCACCGCATGCGCCTCCATCTGCGCAAGCGGGGCAAGTTTCATGATGCCTGCGTTATTGACCAGCACATCAATACGGCCCCACTGCGTTTCAAGGGTGTCAAAAAGCTGATGCACCGCATGGGCATCGGCGATATCAGCTTGAATAGCCTGCGCTTTACCACCCGCCGACTCAATCTCTTGAACCACGTTGTCAGCGGTTTCTGCATTGCCTGCGTAATTGACGATCACCGTAAAGCCATCGCGCGCCAGCTGTTTGGAAATAGCCGCCCCAATCCCCCGGGAACCACCTGTTACAAGCGCAATTTTCTGTTCTGCCATCGTTGTTCTCCTTCTGCGTAGGGAATCGGTGGATACCTGACGTATGCAGCATAAAAGACATAGCGTGCTCTATAATCAGGCTTAACCTGTCATCACTATTCGGAAACCGTGAACAATGGACCGACTTGATACGATGCACGCGTTTACGCGCATCGTCGAAAGGCGAAGCTTTACTCACGCCGCGCAAGACCTGGGCGCTTCCCGCTCAACGCTAACTGAAGCCATCAAAACATTGGAGGCACGCCTTGGCGTAAGGCTGTTGCAACGTACCACGCGCTCGGTGCACCCAACGCGGGATGGCGACGCTTACTATCACCGCTGTTTGAGTATTTTGGCCCAGGTTGAGGACGCGGAAGGCGCGCTAATGAATGCCAAGCCCAAAGGCGTGCTGCGGGTAGACGTTCACGGCACGCTAGCCCGCCATTTTATATTGCCGAAGCTCCCCGAGTTTCTTAACACCTACCCAGGTTTGGAGCTTCACATGAGCGAGGGGGATCGCCTGGTGGATCTGGTAGGCGAGGGCATCGACTGCGCCTTGCGCGTCGGAACCCCCCAGGACAGCGATATGCACTCCCGGCGAATCACCACACTTGATGAAGTCACGGTCGCCTCGTCCGGATACTTGGCCAAGTACGGAACGCCGCATTCCGTGGCCGAGCTTGGCGGGCACACGATGGTGGGCTTTCACTCCAGCCGTGCAGGTCAGGTGCTGTCTCTTGAGTTCACTAATGGCGGAAAAGTTGAATATGTAACATTGCCCGCCAACGTGACCACGAGTGCGGCAGAAAGCTATTACGCGGCCGCACGACTAGGGCTCGGCATCATTCAGGTGCCCCGTTACCATGCAGAGGATGATCTACGAACCGGCCAGTTGGTCGAAGTCCTGCCCGCCAATCCACCCACAGGATCACCCGTTTCCATCCTGTACCCAAGCAACCGCCAGTTATCCCCCCGCGTGCGGGTATTTATCGACTGGGTGGTCAGCGTGTTTAATAAAGGTGATGAGCTTGCCAAGCTTGTGGAAGAGCGCCGAGGTGAAAAAGATAAAGCGGTGACGGTGTCGCTGGATAATCTATAAACTATGGGGCTGCCTGAATCTATGGTTGTACCTGTTGGGATAAGCGTTTGCCTATTTGTTTCTGCTTCTTATATCAGGTCGTTTGATAATCCCCGAGCTATTACACGAGCTATCACACCATGCTGATGGAAGATGATGGCATTGCCATGGTGGCAACTACCCAATTTCTTAATCAGGAGGATGTAATGGGAAAGCTTATTTCACTGATTGTACTGGTCGCGCTGGGTTATACCGGCGTGTACTTCTATTACGGCCATGCGGTAGAACAGGCGATTCAGCAACAGCTGGATAACCGTGGCCTTTCTGCGGTTAGCGTTGATAACGTTGAGTACGGCGTGCTGGCGCCCATTAGCAACTCTGCGAATCTTACGGTCAGCGTTACTTACCGCGGCGCCCAAGCGGAGCTGGATCTAACCGTGGAAGGCCACCCCGTGTTTTCTGATGAGGTAAGCGTTCAGTTTGATGGCCTGCAAGCGCTACGGTTGGGCATTGGTTTGGGGATGTAGTAACGCTTCAACGTGACAAGGCAAGAGGGCATCCGTCTAAGCACTTTCGTTACGATCCAGCCTTTCAAAGCGGACCGGCACAGGCGGTGTAACGGTCCGACTTCAATTCTGGCACTCCGTATGTAGGCGGATTGGCATATCCTATTTGAATAGCACCTTGTAAACGCATTGAGACGCGTAGCGACATATGCTCTTGGCTATTCACTTGTGAAAGATAAGGGAAACCATGTACCCGGTATCTATAAAAGGGGTATTACTTCTGCCCGCCAACAAGGTCGTACTGGCGCTTAACGACCGCGATGAGTGGGAGCTGCCTGGCGGGCGTATCGAGATAGGCGAAGTATCGTCAGAGTGCCTGGAGCGGGAGTTCGAGGAAGAGCTCGCTGTGAAAGTCATTGGTCAGGAAATTATCGATAGTTACCTGTTTGAAGTCATTCCCCAAAAGCATGTATTCATCGTCACCTATGGCTGCCATCTTGTGGGCGACTTCAACCCGACGGTGAGCCACGAACATTCTCGAATTGATACCTTTCCGGTTGATAACTTGCCCCATAACTTACCTGCAGGGTATGCCCAGTCGATTAATGCATGGTGCGCCATGCAGGGCAGCCTACCCCTAGTCGATAGTCACGTCTGATCAATGACAATATCGATAACCGACCGCTGAACACGTTTACTCCGCGCTGAGAGATGAACATGCACTACCCATCATGGCGGGTGGAACGTACAGGGTTAGCTAGTGAACGCCGCTAAAAGTACACAAGCCATGCATTATTAGCGATGGTGCACCGCAAGCGAGTCCTCCGGTGCTTCATGCCGGTCATTCAAACCGTAATCCCGGATGATGGCCGCAACGCGAAGCCGGTAGTCGGCAAAGATTTCCTGTCGGCCTGCTTTCTGAATGGAACGGTGAGGTTCGAACGTCCGCCACTGCTTGACGGCTTCTTCGTCCCGCCAGAAGGAGAGCGACAGGATTTTGCCTGGGTGGGTAAGGCTCTCAAAGCGCTCAATCGAAATAAAACCGTCGATATCTTTTAAATGCGGGGCCAGCGTGCTGGCGGCGTCCAGGTAGTCATCTTTGCGGTCCTTATGGGGTAGCACTTCGAATATCACGGCAATCATAAAGCACTCCATGCATCTGTCGGTGCAATACCCAGCGTGCCATCTACTGCTTCAACGAAGCTGCGTTCCTCCTTGAGGATAAAGCGTTGCGCCTGCGCCATGACAAAGTTCGCTTGCCCGCCTTCGTCAGAATTTAGCCGTAAACGGTAGGCTTCATAGGCGGCCAGGCTATCGAAAGCCACAAGGCCCCAGGCCACGTTGTTTGATCCTTCATGGGGAAGAAAATAGCCGATGAGGTGGCCGCCGCAGCGGGGAATAATCTGGCCCCAGTTTTCGGCGTACTCCTTGAAGGCGCTACGTTGGAAGGGATCAATCTCGTAGCGAATCACACAGGTAATCGTCATGGGGGATCTCCTCTGGTTTGAAAGGACAATACCGCGTTGTCGGCCTCTAATGGTTCGACTAGAATCGAATCATGAGTGAAGGCCCCAACATCGTGCGCGTCGCAGCGCTTATCGGAGATAACGCTAGGGCAGAGGTTCTCTCTGCCCTGATGTCAGGCCGTGCGTACACTGCCACTGAACTGGCAGATACGGCTGGGGTAACCAAGCAGACCATCAGTTTTCATCTTGGCAAGCTGCTGGAGGCTGCGCTGATTACGGTCGAAAAGCAGGGCCGCCATCGCTATTTCATGCTGGCCGGGCCAGAAGTGGCTAGCCTGCTTGAATCGCTGATGGGTCTCGCATTTAAAAACGAAGACGGTTCCCGCTTTACCGGCCCCCGTGATCCCGCACTTCGTAAGGCGCGTATCTGTTACGACCACTTGGCCGGGGAATTAGGCGTATGTGTGTATGAGCAGATGCTTCAAAATGGCATCTTTCAGCAGCACTCAGGAGGGCTGGACCTCACTGAGCATGGTCGAGCATGGTTTCTTCGATTGGGTATTGATACCGATGCACTGGCGTCTTCAAAACGTCCATTGTGTAGAACATGCCTCGACTGGAGCGAGCGCAGGCATCACCTGGCAGGCGCGCTTGGCAGTGCGCTGCTTACCCGTATTCAGGAACGGGGGTGGGCGAAGCAAGAGAAGGATTCCCGCGTGATTGCGTTCAGCGCTTCAGGCGAGAAAGCGCTGTGGGCAATGCTCCCACCTCAAAGTACGCTATCGGTTTCCGGCCAGACATTTACCTCTCAGCGGTCTGTGGACATCGAAAACATTCAAACGATACAACATACATAGTCCAACTGTACTTTTTGAGGCCTCGCCTAATGCACTACCGCCCCATAACGATTGAAGATTACGACGCCGCCGTAGCGCTGTGGCTGAGCACGGAAGGCGTGCGGTTACGCGATGCGGATTCCCGCGAAGGCGTTGCCCGCTATTTGCAGCGTAACTCCGGTTTAAGCTTTGTGGCGGAAGCAGAGGGAAGCGTAGTGGGCACGATTATGAGCGGCCATGATAGCCACCGGGGCTTTATTCAACACCTGGCGGTCGCGGCTTCACACCGCAACATAGGCGTCGGCTCACAGCTGGTGGCGCTCTGCCTGGAAGCGCTTAAAAATGAAGGCATCCAAAAATCCCACTTGATGATTCTGGTTGAAAACGAAGCCGGTAAACGCTTCTGGAGCAACCTGGGTTGGGAGTTTCGTACCGATATCGCGCTCTACTCATTTATCAACGGCGCCGGGCCGAACGCCTAGAACTCTGAATGCCTTGGCTTGGCCGAGTATGGGTAGCCAAATTTGTTGCAACCATTCAGAGATGGCGCGCTATCGTCGCTAAGCCACAAGAACAATGAGCGCAAACATCATACGGATGGCATAAGCTTGATGTTTCAAGTCATCACGATAAAGGATGCACCGTGAACAATGACGAATTAAAAGCTTTATTTGATCAACAAGCATCAAACTATGATCAGCAGTGGGCAAAACTATCACCCATTACCAACGGGCTCTATTTCCTGCTGGAGTCCGTTTTTGCAGACTTGCCTGAGAATGCCAGAATCCTTTGCGTAGGCGTGGGAACAGGCAGAGAGCTGATCTATCTAGCCAAGAAGTTTCCCGGCTGGCGCTTCATCGCTGTAGACCCTTCGGGCGCTATGTTAGATGCGTGCCGCGAAGCTGCCAATAAAGAGAATATCGCATTGCGCTGCACCTTCCATGAAGGGTACGTAGAGTCACTTCCCGATGATACTACCCATGATGGCGCTACCTGCTTTTTAGTCTCCCAGTTTATGGTGGATAAAGCCGCCCGCGCAGCATTCTTTCAGCAGATTGCTAACAGGCTCAAGCCTGGCGGCGTTTTGGCAAATGCTGACCTGGCGTTTGATAAAGAGTCTGGGGGCTTTGACGCCATTCTGAAAGTGTGGATGACGGTTATGTCAGGAAGCGGCGTTCCAGCGGAAGCCATCAACAAAGTCAAAGCTGCCTATGAAAAAGACGTGGCGATTCTCCCACCTGACACCGTTGCCTCGATTATTCAGTCAGGCGGTTTTACACGCCCAGTGCCATTCTTTCAGGCTGGGTTAATTCACGCCTGGTTTACGAAGCGGGAATAGGCGCGTTCAGCCTGCTAATAACAAAAATATTTTCAGTATTGCACTGAACCATGCTTTTTATAGAAGGCGTCGCACTATATAGACGCAGCTTTTTACAATGAACTTCAACGTCTACAGGAACACATTTATGTCTGATGCACAGAACGCCGTGAACATTGTCAGCAACTTCCTGGAAGCCTCTATGGCACCTGACCCAGAGCTTGCGGCCACCTATATGGCCCCCGATGTCGTTATCATCTTCACCGGTGGCCGCGCCATGGAAACCCCGCACGCCATTACCCACTTTAATGCTGGACGTTATGCGTGGGTTAAAAAAGCGCTAGGGCAGTTTGACTGGACGGTTCACGAGGATCACATCGTTGTCTACTCCAACGGTACGTTATACGGAGAATGGCCAGATGGACGTCCTTTTGCAGGCAACCGTTATTTGGACCGGTATGAAGTGCGTGAGGGTAAAATTACACGCATGGATGTATGGAACGACAGTGCAGAGTGGATATTAACGCCTGAGCTTAACCGACAGTCTTAATCAGCAGCGTGTGCGGAGCTGGGCATGGTTTTTGAAACAACTGCTCATTTAATTATCAGATAGACAAGTAAAGCTATACCGACGGGTTGTTAGTGCATGACTGCAAAAATACCCGGATAGGAAAATGCCAGTCAGACTTAACGGACTGGCATTACCGCCTTGGCGGGATTATGCGTGAAAGCGAGACGCTGAAAGTGGGGATGATCCCACCGAATTACACAAACAAATTACTCGGCACCGATTTCATCGAGCCCGGCACGGGCGCAAGACGCGTCGATATCGCCCGATGGTGCACCACCTACACCAATACCGCCGACCAGCTCACCATTGATTCGTATCGGCAGACCACCCGCCTGAACCACCATCCTGGCATCCATGTTGTGCATCCCATCATTCCCCGGATTGCCACCGATAAATCCGGCCAGGCCAGCCGTGTCACGCCCCATGCTGGCCGAAGTGAAGGCCTTGCCTATGCTACTGTTGATGGTATGCGGCCCAGCATTATCGGCGCGTAACAGCACTTTCGTTTCACCGCTACGAGCAGCGATAGCAACGCTGACATTGTGGCCTTCGGCAGAGCAGGCATCCAACGCAGTCTGCGCAGCAGCGAGGCTCATGTCGAGCGGCAAATAAGGCGCTGTTGGTAGATCTTGCGCCATAACGGAAACAGGAGCCATCAACACGGCAGCCAAAGTAAGATTACGAATCATTTTACGTCCTCGGTAAAATTAATATTCATATTGATGCTCTTAACCTATAGCAATGTTTAATAAATATTCAAAGTTTAAATTACTTTGTAGTGCTCTCAAGAGCGCCTATACAGGCTGAACGTGTCAGCGGGCGTACTGACGCTGAGGATTTTCGTCGCATGCTATAAGCCCGGCAGCTATTCAGTGAAAATGCCTTTTCAGCCATTACTTTTAAAGGTGCCCCATGGCGTTAACCCCCCATCCCTGGGTAGAAGAACTACCGCTACTGCATGACCACCTTTGGGCGCGCCTGGCCCAAGGTGTCAGTGATCGCCACGCACCGGCGCGTTATCTCACCCTGGCCACCGTTAGCGAAAGCGGCATGCCGCAAGCCCGCACGGTAGTACTCCGCAGCGCCGATAAGCAGGCGGCAACGCTTGCCATCTACACTGATATTCACTCAGAAAAGATAAGCGCTCTTCGCGCTAACCCTATGGCCGCGCTGCACGTATGGGATGCTGCTGAGCAGCTCCAAATACGTATAGAAGCCAGCGTCAGCATTCTGACCGGCGAAGCCGTAAGCGAGCAGTGGCAAAGCCTGCCGGAACATGCCCGCAGCGCCTATAGCAGCGGTCCCGCGCCGGGGGAACCGATTGTTGCTTCACTGGATTACACCAAAACGCCGGATGAAAGCGCTTTCGCAGTGTTGTGGATGGACGTTCAAGCGATAGAAGCACTGCACTTGGGCCATCACCATCGCCGCGCCGTATTCTCGCGAGGTGACGGTTGGGCGGGGCAGTGGCTGGTGCCGTGATGGCCGCGCAGGCCAACACCAATGGCTGGCACATTTTGCAGGAGCGGGCTTCAGCCCGCGATGGCGTAGACTACTTATTCAAGCCAATGCTAATCGCCGTTCATATTGTAGGCACGGAAGGCAAAGAGGTTAATTAAACAGGGAAGCCATGATGGCTACCGTCCGGCAGCTCAATATCTACACGGACACGACCGCCCATCGCTTCAACGTAGCGTTTAAGTGAGCTAAGGCGCATATCCTGGCCCACCTTCTCCAGTCCCGCTACGGTCGGCTGCCTAACACCCATTGCATCTGCAATTTCAGTTTGCGTTTTCTCCGCCAGCAGGCGAATTTCGGCTAGCCTGATCTCAAACAGCATATCGCTTGCCTTCGCTTCTGCCGCCGCAACGATCTCTGGCTTTTCTTTTGCCAGTAAATCTTCAAGCTTGCGTGCCATTGTGACTACCTCACTTTAAGGTTTCCAGGTGAGCCGCATACTCTCTGTCGGCAACTGGAATCATTTCATCGTAAAAGCGTTTGTCGTTTCCGCCTTTTATGTTGTATCGCTCGGCAAAATAAATGATAAGCAGAAAGCCCCATGCTTCACTATTCCAGCAGGCGAGGTTATCGGCTGGTTGGATCGGACTGTGATTCGCGCAACGGATACCCCATGACGATGCGTTTCTGGAAAAACCTCGCCCTGACAGACAACCTGCAGGCAACCGAACCAGGATGGCATTTGGAGACTCAAGCCAGCTGAGCTTCTATCGCGGTCTTGTCGATCACCGACCAGACTTCCTGAATCTTATTATCACGGAAGAGGTAGAACGCGTTCTCGCAAAACGTCACTTTTTTGCCGTCCACCGCAAGGCCGAGGAAGCTGCCTTTCGGGGTTACATCGAATCGCAGCCTGCACGCAACATGGGGTGAATCAACGGCCAAAAGCTCAATATTGAAGTGAAGATCGGGTATCTGCTCATAATCGGCTTCCAGCATGGCGCTATAACCATCAAGCCCTAGGCGCCTGCCGTTGTGGTGGACATTGTCATGCACAAGCTGGTCAAGGCTCGTCCAATCCTGATGATTGAGGCAGGTGATGTAATCACGGTATGTCGCTTCCAGGTCACGTTTGTTCATCCTGGTTCTCCTTTCCTGGGCAGGCGTGAAGGTATTCGCCAAGGGTACACAGGCTCAGTATCATAAGCAGCCTAAACCAAGCCACAAAAGTCATCATTCATGTCGTGCCCACCTTGCCCCCATTGCCAATCTGAATTCGTCTATCAGGATCAAAGCCTGTTCATCTGCCCCGAGTGCGCCCACGAATGGAGCCCTTCTGAGACTGAGGCAGAAGGCACCGTGGCGGTAAAAGATGCCCACGGCACACTGTTAGCGGAAGGCGACAAGGTAACGATGATCAAAGACCTCAAGGTCAAGGGTAGCTCACTGGTACTCAAGGTAGGCACCAAAGCCGTTATCAAGCGGCTCGTGGATAGCAAGGATCACCAACTGGACTGCAAGGTCGATGGCGCAGGCGACATGATGGTAACCGCTCATTTTGTGAAAAAGGCCTGAATAAGAGCCGGAATTCCTCTATCCACATCACGACGCAGTGAGCTGAGGTTCATCCACCACCACCGCGTCACACAACATATCAGCAAAGCTTGCCAAGGCGGGTGTCCATGTTTCCGGTTCTGGGGCGACAAAATAGGTATCGATGTGGGCAATAGAAGCGGGCAGCGCCAGTGTGTGAATCCCGAACCGGTGCTGGTGAGCGTCAACCGTGCCACGCGGTAGCACCGTGTAGCCCATCCCGGCAGCGACGCAGCCCAGCATCGCATCCAGCGAGCCAAACTCGAATATCCGACCCGCATTGACGCCATAGGAAGCCAGCAATAGCTCGATACGCTGGCGATAGCTACACCCTTGGCGAAACGCCATGAAGGCAGACGCCAGCAGCTCTTGTGAAGAGGGCATCGTCGTCATCGGCATTGAGCCCACTAAGACAAGCTCCTCGCTGAACGCTTTAAGCACGTGGTAGCGGCTATGCTCAAGCCGCCCAGCCACGAAGGCACAGTCCACCTGCCCATTTAGCAACAACTCGACCAGCTCAGCCGTTGGCCCGGTCTTGAGCTGGATATCAACATCAGGCTGCGCTGCGTGATACGCCGCTAGTATCGGAGGAAGGCGCAATGCCGTCGTGGTTTCCATGGCGCCTATCCGTAGCCGCCCACATGCCTTCTCCTGGCCCTTGAACAGCGATACCGCTTCATCATGGGCCGTCAACATGCGCTCAGCGTACTCCACCAGCGCCAAACCCGCGCTTGTAGGACGAACACGGCCCGCACGATGAAACAGCTGTACGCCTAACTCCTCCTCAAGTTTCTTAATGTGAGTCGTCACGTTAGATTGCACCGTATGCAAGCGTTTTGCCGCTGCCACGAAGCTGCCTGTCTCGGCCACCGCCATAAATAGTCGCAGAGATTTAAGTTGCATACTCACCTTTCTGCCAAACCAGCGTTATCTCAAAAGAAGATAGTAGCTATCAAAACAAATCGTTTCTAGAAATAATTCCTCGCGCGTAGTCTGGCTGTGTACTACCGCGCTGCCCGCCTTGCCCGAAAGGCGGCACAAAAAGGACACAACCTGATGAATCGGACATTTACTTCCCACGATTTACCCGCCCTGATGACAGGAATAATGGCGACCCTGGCGGGGATTGGCATTGCTCGCTTTGCCTACACGCCGCTATTACCGGCGATTATTCAGGAAGATTGGTTTACCGCAAGCCAGGGCGCCTACCTGGGGGCCGCCAACCTGCTGGGCTACTTTATCGGCGCGCTTGTCGCCCACTCCCTGAGTGAGCGCTTTTCTACGCGCCACGTAATGGCGGCAAGCTTTGCAGGTATCGCTTTAAGCTTTGTGCTTTGCGCTGGGGAGGGCGGTTTCACCTGGTTCTTCTTCTGGCGCCTGGTGTCGGGCATTGCGGGGGCCATCTTAATGGTGGTTGGCCCTTCGCTGGCGTTGGCGGCCACGCCCACAGAAAGGCGAACCCGTGTCGGTGCCATGGTGTTTACGGGGATTGGCCTGGGCGCTCTGCTTTCAGCCTTCATCGTGCCGTTGCTGCTTGAATTAAGTCTCGCGTTGACGTGGGGCGCGTTGGGGCTGCTCTGCATTATGGCGGGGCTTTTATGCGATCACGGCATCACTCGGCTGGCGTTACCTGCCACGGCCAGCCCAACGGCCAATAAATCCAGGGAGTATTCGGGGGTAAAGGTCATCGTGTGGCTGGTCATTAGTGCGTATGCCCTGGATGCGGTTGGGTTTGTGCCCCATACCGTGTTCTGGGTGGATTATCTCGCCAGGGAAAACGCACTAGGTAATCAGGCCGCTTCATTTCAGTGGGGGATCTTCGGCTTAGGTGCCGTGTGCGGGCCGCTAATGGTCGGCGCCCTGGCGCAGCGAGCAGGTTGGCATTATGGTTTGGCGATTGCTTTTTTAGCGAAGGCTGCCGCTGTCCTGTTGCCGGTGTTCTCGCTAGCACTGATCAGCCAATCGGTTTCCTCTTTTATGGTAGGGGCGATGATCCCCGGCATTGTCGCACTCACCTCGGGTCGTCTTGCTGAGCTGGTAGGGCCAATCGCGCACAAGAAAATCTGGGGGCAAGCCACCGCCGCTTTTGCTGCTGCCCAGGCAGTGGCTGGCTATGCCATGTCGGCACTCTATGGCGTTTGGGGTACTTACTCGCCGCTGTTCGCCATCAGCGGTCTCATGCTCGTCGCCGGCTTTTTGCTGGTACTGCTTAGCCGCGGTTGGCAGCAGCGCAACGCGGCGCTTACTGCTCAAAACAGGAGGTAATAATGGAACTCTACCTAAACGCTACATCGCCCTACGCGCGCCTGGTACGCATCGTGCTGCTGGAAAAAGGTCTGAGTGACGCCGTTACGTTGAAATGGTGTGACCCCTGGGCAGACGACCCCGCACTATTAAAGGCCAACCCTGCCGGGCGTATTCCTGCGCTAGTCACCGAGGAAGGCACCACGCTCAGCGAATCAATGCTGATTGCTGTTTACTTGGATAACGCTTATCCGGAGAAACCCGTGTTGCCCGCCGATCACTTGGGCGAAGTGCTGCACTTGGCGGGGTTGGGACAAAACCTCATGGAGGCAGCTTTTACGACGGTGATTGCCAGAAAGCACAATGGCAATGAGGTCGACAACAGCGTGCTGGGCCAACGGCGTTCGCGGGCCATTCAGCGATTACTGAACCAACTGGACAGAGAGCTTGGCGAAGCGCCAACGGCCTCGACTCTTAGCCTCGGTGATATTGCCGCTGCTGTCGCGTTGGATTACCTCGCTTTCAGATTACCGGAGGTAGCGTGGCAGGAAACCTATCGACTGCTTGCTTCGTGGCACCAGGGGGTGATCACACGTTCGAGCTTTCAGGCGACAGCGTTTACCACATCTTAACGATGATCCAGCGACGAGGAGAAAAGGCCACTGCAACGCCAACGCTACCGACTAAAAACTAACCCGCCGCGGTGGGATTAATCTAAGTTAACTGCTAGTCTCGGAATATTAGAGCGAAAAACGCCGCAGGGAACACACGATGCAGAATGCTCGCCAATGGTTAATCCTACCAAGCAGCTCATACAAGGGCAGGCCAACGGCATTCTACTGGCCGGCTCTACGGACGGTTGACCCCCGCGAACGCGGCTATCTGCCACGCCACTACTTTTCATGCAAAAACATGCCGGTAGACGGCTTATTCAGCGTTTCAGAAACCACGACTTGTCGCCCTTTTAAAGGGCATGCAGCATACTTTTCGCTGGGTAAGAGTAAAGGTGTTGCTTGGAGTTATGAGCAGTCAGCTGAGTCTATGGCGGGCGGGATAGGATCTTATGAGGCAATTAATAAATGACATCTTTCGGCCCAAAGCAGCCATTTTGAAAACACAGCTGAAGCGCGAATTTTGTATTTACAGCTTAAACCAAATTATTAATTATATCTGTCAGCGACTTAGAGCGGGTTTTGTAGGCTGCATTTGTCAGATGAGCATGCATGCACGTTCATCCAATCATAAAATGTGCAATTTAATACCTGTTATACGTACGATCACATATTGAGGTCACGATGAGTTGGAAAGACTTTCTTCTTGAGGCGTTTCGAATCTATCGCGGCAATTTTGTTTCAAAAGTTGTTTTGGCAATTATCGCGCTGGCCGCAACGCTTTTAGGAGTATCGCCATGGTGGAATTCAATTCTGACGCCAATTATCGAAAAGCACTTTGACGTCAAAATCGCGAACCCATCTACCCATATTGGGATCGTGCTTCTTGTGTTGGCGGTAGCTCTCACCTTGCTTGAGATGTTCCGGCTTTATCGCCTAGAAGCTTTGAAAGTTAAAGGAAACTCCATTTCAAAAGAGATGCAAGGAATTCAAAGTGACGACGCATTCTTTCGACTAAGGTCGGAGTCTGAAAAAAGTGGATTGAGCATTCTTCGCCGTCTAATCGACATGCATTTCAACATTCATGGATCAGACCCAGTTCTTGCTTCGGTTGGCAAGAAAGTCCGGTATGGAGATGAAGACGCTGTCTACAGTTACGTTGACGCCATTGTTGTTGGTCAAACATCGCAACAAGCCAAGAAGGACTTTTTTATGTTGCTTGGAGACGCAACAGGCCATCCTCTTGCTTATAAATTCATTCGTGTTTATGAAGGCCTGGTAAAAGAAGCAAAGTTAAAGTCAAAAGTGCATCTCGTGTATGGGACACCAATGTTTCAAGCCTTCTCAAATATTACCCATGCATCAATGCTACCAATTCGGAAACAAGCGTATTGGGAAGAGTACGTATAACAATTTGTTCCAGCGGATCACCTTCGGTGCCCGCTAAACTCAAACGTTACGTGAATGGTACTGTATAATCTTCATTTGTAAGATAATGGGGTTTGATAATGAGTTGGACTGAATTGGATATAAAGGTGCAAGCTGCACTTATTTCGGCAATTACATCTTTAGCTATTTTTGGTTTTGGCTGGCTGTTCAGAGTTATCAATGAAGCATACTCGTTAAATTACAAATTAAAAAAAGAGTATCTATTTGAACAAAAGAAGCTTATCAAGGTGGAGATGGCAAAAACAAAAGTACCGCTATTGAATTCCGCAGAAGAATTAAACTATAGAATGTGGAATTTTAATCAAAACATCAGTGAAGGATATCATCGTATTGATAGAGATAATTGGTTTCATACCAATCAATATTACCTAAATAGCTTTATTTATAGGTTTTTGGTGTTTATGAGCTATTGCATCAAAACTGAGGAAGGTATTCTTTCAATGGACTCAACAGTAGCAGATAAGGATGATATTGTTTTTTTGAAATACGTAAAGACATTTAAAAATTTGTTTTGCGAATTCAATCTTCTGACTGATTTAGGCTATAAACAAAATGATGATGCCAATCATTTCTTTCGTAACGAACTCAAGGGGTACTGCTCTTGGGTTGAAATGAATGGCAAGGTTGTGGATTTCGAGGATTTTAACTCTAAGCTAAGATACAGCTATGATGATTTAGAAAAAGTTATTGAATATTTTTCAAAAATTGAGAATAACGATTCTGACAAAACACTCAATATTTTACGATGCGCACACTTATTAGCTGTGAGTTTTTTGAATCGGTTTGGACATTCATATCAATATACTGAAAAAGACAAAATGAATACTTTGAATAATTATTATAAAGATCATTTAATGATTAAATCAGGATTCAAAGAGTTCATTACGGCTAGCAAGCTGGATAAAGAATTTAAGTCTGATTTTAAGGCGGTTTTGTAAAAATAATACACATAACAAGTGAAGTAAATAGGCGCAAAATACGTGGTTTGTTTAGGCGTTAGGCATTAAAGGAAAGTGTAGATGAACATTGTGTTCTGCAACATCGGCTGGATGAAAAACTATGATGGAATTCAGGGAGATGCTATTCAGCGCGGGGGTTCATATAACAAAGACTCGGTGGGTCATGAAGTCTGTAATTTCACACACTGCAGAGGAAAGTTTTACGGATATGTACAACCGACAGGTCGTATTTCGGTAGAACGATTAGGTGCGCCAAAAGGTGCCGAGCAGGCAGATGGCGTAACGGTTGTTTGGACTGCAGGCCCGGATACTGGTGGCACGGCAATTGTGGGCTGGTATACCAACGCACAAGTATTTCGTGATTTACAAGACATTCCTAGCCCTTGTAAGAAGCATCGAGACAACAATATTTCAGAGTATCGAATTGTCGCATCGGCAGATAATGCACACCTAATCCCTGCTGAAGAAAGGGACTTTCTTATTCCACGACGGGTAAAAGGTGGTATCGGGCAGAGTAACGTCTGGTATGCAGATAAGCCGGAAAGTGCTGCTTTAGTTACTGATGTAATTAAATATATACAATCCGGTGCGCGAGCGAGCAGATTACCTGATGTAGACACAGAAACTACAGCTAGTGAGGGAAACCCTCGGCTTGTGGCACATCTACGACGAGAGCGCAGCCCTTCGTTAGTGGAGAAGAAAAAGAAATCTGTTCTTGCCGCTAAGGGAAAGCTCTGTTGTGAAGCTTGTGAGTTTGATTTTGAAGCCACGTATGGTAAAAGCGGTTACGGCTTTTGTGAGGTTCATCACTTGAAGCCAATCAGTCAAATGGATAAAGGTGAGGTGACATCATTAGCTGACCTAGCCGTGGTTTGCTCAAATTGCCACCGGATTATTCATCGGATTGATCCGATGCCGAGCATTGAGCAATTCAGGGAAATTATTGCGTCGGAAAGCTGATGTCTAACAAGTTGCTGCACACGGAAAGTTACTCGCTGCGATCGCAATTTTCCGGTGAGCAATGCGCTATATCAATGTGGCCTAAAAGACTGCTCTTGACCGATAACTGACAATGCTAGAACCAGTAATATAAATTTTAATTAGTCACTATCCCACTAACCCGCATAACCTCCCTCACCACCGCATCATTCAAAATCCCCCGTTTGGCTTCCACCAAGGTAAGCCATTCGCGGGCGCGGGTGATGCCGGTGTAGACCAGCTCCCGTGTCAGAATCGGGTTTGGCGTTTGGGGCAGCAGCAGCGCCGTGTGCAAGAACTCCGAGCCTTGGGATTTGTGTACCGTCATCGCGAATACGGTTTCTACCGCGTGAAGGCGGGAGGGCAGTACCCAGCGGATGGGATTTTTCGTATCGCTGGTCGGAAAGGCGACTCTATGTAAGGTTCTTCCTTCTCCGCGTGGGTCGGGCACTACTAGCGTAATGCCAATATCGCCGTTCATTAGCCCCAGGCTGTAGTCGTTTTGTGTGACCAGCACCGGGCGGCCTTCATACCAGCCTTTCTCTAGTTCGATATCGCTTGCGCTTAATAGCGTGTGGCTGCGCAGCACCTTAGCGATGCGCAGGTTCAAACCTTCCACGCCCCACGGCCCTTTGCGCAGCGCGCAGAGCAGTTGGAAGTGGCCGTAGGCGTTTAGTACGTCGCTGGCCCACGTGTCGTAGGCCTTTTTGTTTTCCTCAAATGCTAGCGTTATCTCGGGGCGCTGTTGGTCCAAAACCATGAGGTAGTGCCGGTAGCCCGTGGGTGGCGCTATTTCCTCATTGGTTTTCTTATCAAGGCGGCCTTTACCGGCATTAGGGAAGCGCTCCGGGGAGCCGGTCACCACCAAGCGCTCCAGGGCGCTGTCATTTTCCCCGCCCAGCACCAAATGATGCAGGTCGGCGTAGCCGTGGCCCAGGGCGTTGTGTACGGCGTTCTGTTTATTGCGCTCGTTAAGCGTGCTGCTTAACGGCTGGTTAATCGCCTCGGCCAACTGGCCAATGCCGCTGGCGGCGTCAAAGCGGTGGCTTACCCGCAGCATGGTAATCGCTTGGTCGAGGGGCTGGCCGTTGGGGCTGGCTAGCGCTTTGGGCAGCGGGTGGCCGGTGAGATTGGCAAGCCACTGGGCGGTTTCCGGCGTGTAGTGGGCGGCCTCGGCGCGGCGGCATAAATCCCCCAGTACGGCACCGGCTTCCACAGAAGCCAACTGGTCTTTATCGCCCAGCAGCACCAGCTTGGCGTGGGCGGGCAGGGCGCTTAACACGGCGGTCATCATTTCGATATCGACCATGGAAGCTTCATCGATCACCAGTACGTCCAACGCCAACGGGTTGTTGGGGTTATGGCGGAAGTGGCGGGTATCGGGCCTGGCGCCTAGCAGCCTGTGCAGGGTGGTGACTTCTGTGGGGATGGAGATTCGTAGATGCTCTGTGCCTGAATCATCGCCGAATGAATTCGGCTCCCACAATTCACTCTGCTCCCATAGCGCCGCAAGGTCTTCGATAGGCAGCTGGCTTACCTGCCCGGCGATGGATTCATTGAGGCGGGCGGCGGCTTTGCCGGTGGGGGCGGCTAGACGAATGCGTAGCGCTTGCGTTGGCGAATGGGCCAGTTGCAGGGTTTGCAGCAGGGCGAGCAGGCGGACGACGGTGGTGGTTTTTCCGGTGCCGGGGCCGCCGGTAATAATCGCAAAGTGGCTGCGGGCCGCCAGCGCACAGGCGACCTTTTGCCAATCCAGTGTGCCGTTGTCGGGGAACAGGGTGTTCAGGGCTTGTTGGAGCAGGCCTGAATCAAGCACATCACTGCCCATCACCGAAAGCGGCTCATGCCCAATTGCCGTGTTAGCGCCTTCTTCAAGCGCCAAGCGAGCGGCGATTTCCTGGTGCAGGGTTTGTTCGTACTGCCAGTAGCGGCGCAGGTAAAGCCGGGTGGTATGCGGGGCGTCAGCGCGCACCAGCGGTGTATTGCCGTGGCCGTTGCTGATCAGCGTGGGGTGATCAAGCGCGGCTTGCCACTCGGCAAGCGTTAGCGTGGCTAATACCTCGCTGGGTAGCGGCGGCGGGTCGCTTAGGTCATCGCCTTCTGGCGGTAACGAAAGGGCGAAATCCGGTGCGTTCAGCGTGGCGTTTAAGTCCAGGCACACATGGCCCCGACCCAACTGGTGGCTGGCAAGCGCCGTGGCCAGCAGAAGCAGCGGCGGCACCTGGCCTCCCTCGCGGGCGAAGAAGCTGACCAGCGCGCGGTCCAGGTCGCGCAGCCAGCCTCTGGCGACCCAGCGCTCGCAAAGCGCCATTAAAGTGCCCGTATCGTTCAGCGCCGGGTGCCGTTGGTGGCCAGGTGTTACTGTGCTGTTACGCGGCGTGGCAGGCGCAGGCTCGTTTTCGCCGAACAGGTCCAGGGTTTGTGAGTCTTTCATGCCGTTTCCTTAAGGCCAGCGCCGTTGGCCGTGCCTGCAAATAACGCATCCAACGCTTCAATCAGCGCCACCGGGGCGGGTTCGGGGTGTACGCCGCGTGCAGGCGTGCGGCTGCCACGCAAAAATACGGTCAATGAGCCGCCCAAATGGACGTGCGGGTCGTAGTTGGGCAGGCGGGCTTTTAATAGCCGGTGCAGCGCCAGCAGGTACAGCGCGGCTTGTAGGTCGTAGCGTTTTTCCAGCAGCGCGGCACTCAAGGCCTCAACGGTGTAGGCGCTGTCGTCTGCGCCCAGGTAGTTGGATTTCCAGTCCAGCACGTAAAAGCGCCCATCAAACTCAAACGCCAAGTCGATAAAGCCTTTGAGCATACCGTTGAGCGTGTCGGCGTCCAGCGCGGGCCGGGCAAGGCCGGGAAGTAAGTGCTGGCTAACCAGTTCATCCAGCGCCTGCGTATCCACCAGATGGGCGGCAAACCAGAACTCTAGTTCTACCTGATAACCGCTTAGCTGTTGAAGCGCCACGGTACTTTGCTGGCCCGGAAGCGGCAGCTGAGTGCCGAGCAAATCCTCAAACCAGCCTGCCAGCGGTTCATACCACGCTTGCCAACCGCGCAGTTGCAGGCGTCGGCGCAGGGTGTCTTCACGGGCGGCGGCGTCTTCAAGCGCCTTGGCAAAGCCCAGCTGGCCTGCCCATTCCAACAAGCCGTGTAGAAAGGTGCCGGGGCCGGGGCCGCGAGGGAAACGGTGCAAGTGGCTTGCGCTTGCACTCGGCTGGTCGCTGTCAGCTGGCAAAGGGGAGTGAGTGGTTACACTCGCCATGGGCTGCCCGGTTAATGGAGAACCTTGCAGAAAATCTTGCGGTTCATCCAGCACTTCAAACGTGGTGGCTTCTTGGGGCGTGGTGGGTTCCGGCGTGGGGGCAGTGGTTGATAGCAGCCCTGAAATGCCGCCCGTGGTGCGCAGCGCCGAGTAGCTGGCGATCCACCACTGCTCCCGGGCGGGGCGTGTGGGCGTGCGGGCTTGCCCCAAGGCTTCTTGCTGCTGGGCGGGCGTAAAGCACAGCGCGGTAGGTGCTGGCGCAGGCTCCAAGGCTATGTCGCTTTTATGGACCAGCGTGCCAAGTGCTTCGCCGAACTCATTGGGCGCAATGTAGTTACCGCCATTAAGCAGGTAACCCAGAGCGCTGCCTTCTCCATCCTTTAACGGCGCAAGCCCTAGCCAAGTGGCATGGCGGGCACGGGTAAGTGCTACGTAAAGCTTGCGTAAGTCTTCGCCTAAACGTTCGCGGTCAGCGGTTGCTAGTGTTTCTGCATCGGCGCTTAGGCTTAGCTGTAAATTGCCTTCGCCATCGTGCCAGCGCAGCGGCACATCGCCTTTTTTAGTGGGGCGATGATTAGCAATAAACGGCAGAAATACCAGCGGGTACTCAAGCCCCTTGGATTTATGGATGGTCACGACCTTGACCAGGTCCGCATCGCTTTCCAGGCGCAGCTTGTGGCTGTCGCCGTGGCTTTCCGGGTCGGCAATCGCTTCAGCCAGAAAGCGTATCAGCGCGTGCTCGCCATCCAGTTCCTGGCTTGCCTGCTGAAGCAGTTCGCCCAGGTGAAGCAAGTCGGTTAACAAGCGCTCACCGTCGGTCAACGCAAGCAGCCGGGCAGGAATGTTGAAGTCCACCATCAGCTTGCGCACCAGCGGCAGCACGCCCTGGCGCTGCCACAGGCGGTGGTAACGGCTGAACTGCTCTACCCGGGCCTCCCAGGCAAGCTCGTTTTCGTTAAGGTGATCAAGCTCGCTAAGGCTCACGCCTAGCAGCGGCGTGGCAAGCGCTGCGCGCAGCTTGGCTTCCGCCTGGCGTGAGTTGGCCTGGGACTCCGCACAGGCGCGTAGGCAGGTTTCCACCTGCTGGGCGATAGATGAGCTAAATACCTTGTCGTGATCCGAAAGATAAACGCTTTTAACCCCACGGCTGGCAAGCGCCAAACGAATAGCGCGGGCTTCCTGCAGGCCGTTCACCAGCACCGCCATGTCGGAAGGTTTTAGTGGGGTGAGTTCGCCCTCGGTTTTAAAACCCGCTTGCCGTTTGCGGCCCGCTTCCAGCAGGGCAGTCATGTGGGAAGCGCAGCCTTCGGCCATCTCAAGCTGGTAGGCGGTTTTGGAAAGCGGCTCGTCAGCCGCCATTTGCCACAGCGTCATGGCGGGCAGCGGCGCGCCGTTCAACACCAATTGGTCGGCGCGGCCTTTGGCGTCGACCGGTAAAAACGGCAAGGGGTTCTCGCCGCCTTGTTCACGAAATAAAAACGCGCCCGCTTCGTGCTTGTCGGCGTAGTTAAAGCAGTGGTTAACCGCGTTGACCATCGCAGCACTTGAGCGAAAGTTAGTGCCCAGCGTAACGTGGCGGCCATCGGTGTCGTGGCGGGCTTTCAGGTAGGTGAAAATATCCGCGCCACGGAAGGCGTAAATGGCCTGCTTGGGGTCGCCAATCAGCATCACGGCGCTGTCGCGGCGAGGTGATGCGACGTTATATACCGCGTTAAAAATGCGGTACTGGATTGGGTCGGTGTCCTGAAATTCGTCAATCAGTGCGACCGGGAACTGGCGCTGGATTTGGGCGGCCAGCGCTTCTTTATTGGGGCCTTGCAGGGCGCGGTCGAGGTGCGTGAGCAGGTCGTTGGGGCCCATTTCAGCGCGGCGCTCCTGCTCGCGTTCCAGGCGCTTGCGGCACCACTGCACAGCGTGAATTAACAGGTCGTTGCGCGGCTCGGGCAGGGCATTAAGCTCGCCGGGCAGTTGGGCGAGCGCTTCCCACACCGCTGGGCAGGGCGGCGTGCCCACTTTCCAGATATCGGCCATGCCCTCAGGCGTCATGCGCCGCCAGGCGGCATCGGTAAGCTGGGGGCGGTCAGCATCGCTTGTGCACCAATCGCGCAGCGCGCCCAGCCAGTTGGCGCGGCTTTTGGCGTTGAAACTTTGGCCCTTAAAGGCTTTTTGCTGGGCGGCTTCTTCCAGCGCGGGCACCACATCGTGCAGCCATGCAGCCCAGGGGGCTTTTAACGTGCTGAGTTTGGCGGCCCGGGCGGCCTGGCAGTTCGTTAGCGTTTGCAGAGGTTCGGGGCGTTGTTCGCCCAGCGCGTCGCACTCGGGCAGTAGGCGTTGCAAGCTGGCGTGCAGGTCGTCGGGGGATTGCCAGTAGCTAACAATGCTTTCCAGCGCGTCGCTCTCAAGGGCGTAGTAAAAGCTGCGCCAGTAGTCGCGAACGACGTCCTGCTCTAGCTCGCGCTGGTCGTTCTCCAGGTTCAGCGAGAACAGGCTGCCGCTATCGAAAGCGTGTTCGCGCAGCATGCGGTAGCACCAGCTGTGAATAGTGGAAACGGCGGCTTCGTCCATCCACTCGGCGGCCAGTGCCAAGCGCCGTGCGCAGGCGGGCCAGGCTGAGGGTGGGTACTCACTGCGCAGCTCAAGCAGCAGTTTGTCGCCTGCGTTTTCATCACTGCGAAAAATCTCAGCGGCTTCCACCAGCCGGTTACGAATCCGCTCGCGTAGTTCCTGGGTCGCGGCGTTGGTAAACGTGACTACGAGAATTTCCGGCGGCGTGAGCGGGCGGATAAAGGCGTCGTCATCCTCTTTGCTGCGCCCGCCCAATACCAGGCGCACGTATAAAAGCGCGATGGTGAAGGTTTTGCCGGTACCGGCGCTGGCTTCGATCAGGCGGCTGCCGTGCAAGGGCAAGCTCAAGGGGTTGAGTGGGGCGGGATGGCTCATCACTGGTCTCCAGGAGCAGGCGCTAGCAGGCACAAAAACAACACGCCCCGAATGGGGCAAATAGAGGCGGCTGGAGAACTATATCGCGATGACCCTTAGGGAGCAAAAAGCAGCGAGCAAAAGGCACAAGCGAGCGGGTTGGACTGGGAGCCAGCGCCGTCACCTGCTAATCTTGTCGGCTAGCCACTTTGCGGGCAACCGGTTTACGCTACCGCGGCTTCTGTTCACGTTGATGATGAGACTTCATGCTGACCTCGCTTCTGGATAACGACTTTTACAAAATCACGATGCAGAATGCCGTGATTAAACGCTTCCCGTATGCCCATGCGCGCTACGCTTTTATTAACCGCGGCGCGCATGCCTTTCCAGAAGGTTTCGGTGCTGCATTACGCCATGAAGTCGATAATATGGCGGCGCTTCGCTTGAACGACGAAGAGAAGCGCTATCTCGAAACGACCTGCCCTTATTTGGACCCCACTTATCTCGATTTTCTGGCCGGGTTTCGTTATGACCCCAGTGAGGTCATTATTGAGCAGCAGGGGGCGGACCTTTCCGTGGTGATTGAAGGCCCGTGGTATCGCACCATCCTTTGGGAAGTGCCGTTGATGGCGCTGATTAGTGAGCTTTGGTATCGGTTGCGCGGAATTACGGTAACGCCTGAAGTCGATGCGATGATTGAGCAGGGCGCCCAGGAAAAGATCGAGCGTTACCACCGCATGGGACTCAAAATCGCTGAGTTTGGTACGCGTCGGCGTTTCTCTTTTAATGTTCACGACCGTGTGGTGGGCGCGCTTCGCCATCATGGCGGCGAGTCGTTTACCGGTACCAGTAATGTGCTGCTGGCGATGCGCCATGACGTGAAGCCGATTGGTACGCACGCCCACGAGTGGTTCATGTTCCACGGGGCCCGGTTTGGTTTCAAAATGGCCAACAGCCTGGCCCTTGAGCATTGGGTTGATGTGTACCGGGGCGACCTGGGCATTGCGTTAACCGATACGTTTACTTCCCAGGCCTTTTTCGACAGCTTCGATAAGAAGTTTGCCAAACTGTTTGATGGCGTGCGCCACGATAGCGGCGACCCTATCGACTTTGCCTCACAAACCATCGCGCACTATGAGCGCTTGGGCATTGACCCGCTGAGCAAGACGATTATCTTTTCCGATGCGCTCACGCCGGAAAAAATCGAGCGCATTCATGCGTTCTGCAAAGACCGTATCGGCATGGCGTTTGGTATTGGCACCAACTTCACCAACGATGTGGGCGAAGAGCCCATGAACATGGTGATCAAGATGGTCGAGGCGCGCCCTGAAGGCCAAGGCTGGCTACCGGTCATCAAGCTTTCCGATGTGGCCGAAAAGAACACCGGCGACCCCGAAATGATCTCGCTGGCCAATCGAATACTCCTGGTTAACCACCAGCATTAAGCGAAGCGCACCTCCTTTTACCGAGGCAGTGCTACTCTTTCACCGCACGGTAGAGCGGTAGATAAAGGGCGTCTGCCAGGGCGGCGAAGCGAAGGGCGGGGGTAGCCGCTTCCTGGTGACCCTCGTTAAACAGCGCTTCAAAGTTGGGCCATTGGCGGGCGAGGTAGACGCTTTGCGCGACTTCGCCGGTTTGAAAGCGCCCACCTTCATAGGTGCTTGCCGCTGCGCTAAAGGCGTCGCTATCGGCGGTGCTGTCCACCGTTCCCTCTTTACTCAGCCAGGCAAACGCTGCTTGCGGGGCAAGTGGCAGCGGCATGGTCATTCCCGCTTTCCAACACTGCATAATAGTTGCTAGATGGCCCTGGGCGGTATCCGCTGCTAGCGGTTCAAAGCGCGCATGGCCCGCCTTGGAAAGCAGCTGGGTGGTCATCGGTGAAACCGCATTGGCAGCCAGGTGGGCCACCCAAGGGCGCAGTAGATGCTGCCAACGGTACTGCCCACGGCCACGCGCATTACTAATCAAGCTGTTGCTCACCAGCAGCAGGCGGCAACGCTTGCCGCTCTCATCCGTGCGCAGTTCGTTAATCCAGTCGTTGACCGAAAGTTCGTGCGCGTTAAATGCGACCGCTTGAGGGGCTTCCACTGCAATGGGCCACTCTTCGAGCGCATCCCGGTAGGCATCAAACAGCGCTTGCATGGGCTCGGCTAGCGATTCGCTCATGCGCTCGCCAAAAGCGCCTACCGCTAGCACGCCCTGGCCCTTAATGCGCTCAAGCGCGGCAAACATGGCTTCTTCACGCGGCTCGCCGTTGTCTACCGCGTGGCGCTGGGCGGCAATCAGCTGGTCCTGCAACTGCCAGTGCTGCAGGCCGTTAAGCACAAACGGCTCGACGTCCAGCTGGGTCAGCACCTCCTGCTCAAAATACACGCCCAAGCGGGTGTTAAAGAACGCCTTGGCCGGTTCACGCAGGAAGCTGCCTAGCTGGGCAAGCGTCAGTGGAACGTCTTGGTTAAATTCGAGCAGGGCGCTTTGCTGTTTATTTGGGCTTTCCTGTGAGGCGAGCAGCGCGTGCTGTTCGTGGGCATCGCGCCATTCATGTACATAGGTAAATAGCCGGGCCTGGGAGGCTGAACTGCCGGGCTGGGCAAAATAGCGATGGCTAAATGGTTGTAGCGGGTGCTCGGTGGTCAGCGCCTCAATCAGTGGCTCGTCGTCCTGGCGTTGGCTTACCCAGCCTGCGGCCAAGTGGTCGCGCAGTTGGCCGACCAGCACGGAAGGCGGCATGGGGTTGTTGTCGATCTGGCTGCGGCCCACCCAACTGATATAGAGCTGCTGGCGCGCCGACAGCAGCGCCTCCAGAAACAGATAGCGGTCATCCTCCCGGCGGGAGCGGTCGCCGGGGCGGTAGTCGCTGCCCATCAGGTCAAAATCCAGCGGCGGCTGGGAGCGTGGGTATTCGCCGTCGTTCATGCCCAGCAGGCACACCCGCTTGAACGGAATGGCGCGCATCGGCATTAACGTGGCGAAGTTGACCGCCCCGGCCAAAAAGCGCTGAGAAAGGCTGTGCTCATCAATTTGCGAGAGCCAGTGTTCACGCACCATGGAAAGCGGCAAATCGTCATTCAATTTGGCCTCTTCGGTGCTGTCGAACAGTTGCTGAAGCGCGCCTTCCAGCTTGGTCAGCATCACGCTCTCTGCTGCGTCATCGGTAAGGAAGTAGGTTTCCAGCAGTTCACGCAACCGAATGACCCAGTTGGCGGCGGTGGTCGGCTGGCAAAAAGCCTCCCACGTGGTTTCCAGCTTCTCAAGCAGTGTTGCCAGCGGCCCGGCAAGCGAGGCTTCAAGCCCGCCGATGTCATCAAACGGCTCGATACCCTGCCACGCGTCTGCCACGCCCACGGTGTAGCCCAACAGCAAACGGCGCAGGCCAAACGCCCAGGTGTTCTGGCTTAAGCCCTGGGGCAAATCAAGCCGGGTGCGCTGCTGGGCGTTTAAGCCCCAGCGGATGCCCGCACCCTCAATCCAGCGGTTTAGTGTGGGCAAATCGCGCTCTTCAATGCCAAAGCGAGCGCGCAGGGCGGGCACGTCCAGCAGGTCGAGCAGGTCGCTCACCGAGAGGCGCAGCTCCGGCAGGCGTAAGAGCTTTTCCAGCGCAATCATCAGCGGCAGGCGGTGGCGGCTGGCCTGGTCTGAAAGGGTGTAGGGAATATAGCGTGGGTCGTCGCGGCCAAGCGTGCGGTAGCTTGAGCGGTACTGACCAAACACCGCTTCAATATGCGGCGCGTAGCGGTCAATGTCCGGCACCATAACGATGATATCTCGCGGGCGCAGCTCGGGGTCGGCGCTGAATGCGGCCAGCAGCTGGTCGTGAAGGATCTCTACTTCACGCTGGGGGCCGTGAGCGATATGAAACACAATGGAGTCGTCTTGGCTTACATCAATCGCAGGCCAGGTCGTTTGGGTTTCGGCCACCGGGCGCAGCTCGCGGATATCATCCTGTAGCTGGCTGAGCAGGCAGGAGTGCTCGGGCGTACTGAACGGCTCGAACATGTCGATACGCAGCGCCTGTTGCTCAAACAGGGTTTGGTAGTTGCCCGCTTCGTCATGCTCATCCAGCAGGCGCAGATAGTCGCGCCCCTGCTTGCCCCAGGCCGCCAACAGCGGTTGGGCATGCAGATGCAGCGCGCTATCTACATCTCCGTCGCCTAATACATCCAGCGCTTCGGGCATGCCCGTTTTACGCTGCTGGCGGTAGCGGTTGGCGCGCAACAGGTCTTTGTGTTCGATGATATCTGCCCAGTAAAACTGGCAGGGGTTATGCACGCACAGCACAATTTGGCAGCAGCGCGAAAGTGCCGCCAGGGCTTCCAGCGTTTGCTGAGGCAACGATGAAATCCCGAAAATAATCAGCCGACGCGGTAAGCCCGGCGGGCAAGCCTGGCCTTCCAGCTGTTCGGCGACCTCTAAAAAGCGACTATGCACTTGGGCGCGGCTGCTGTTAAGCCCGGCCTCGCCCTGGGAGGCGGCAACATCATCACGCAGGGCGCGCCATAGCTCGGGCTGCCAGCGCTGGTGTTCATCCAGCGGGCGCGCTTCGCCGCGTGCGGTAATGAGTACGTCCTCGCCCCGTGCCCAAGCATCTAGCCAGTCGGCGCGGTACACCTGGTATTGGTCGAACAAGTCAGCCAGACGCTCGGCCAACTGATAGTGCTTGCGCTGGTCGCGGTCAGTTTCCAAAAAGCGCGCCAATGGCGCAAACGCAGGCTGCTCAGCCAAGCTGGGCAGTAAACGCAGCAAGCGCCAAACCAGGCGCGATTTATCAAACGGTGAGGTTTCAGGCACCGCCTGGGCGTCGCCGGTGATATGCGTTAACACCGTGCGGTAGGCCTGCCATAAAAAGCGCGCAGGCAGGGTAACGTTCAGCGCCGCCGCAATACCCGCGCCGCCCTGTGCCGGGTCTTCCGCCAGTGCCAGCTTCAACCACTGCCCAATGCCGTTGCTCTGCACCAGAATCGTCTCGTTCTCAAGCGGCCCTAACGGATGAAGGCGCATCCACTCCACCGCTAGCCCGCGCAGGTCTTCCAGGCGGTTGGCATGCACCACCATAAAACCCGGCGTAAGAGACGATGTATTGGCAAGCAGCGAGGGTGACGACATGCGACGGTATTTCCTTCAAGGCAGTAGCGATAAGGCACAGTGCTTAAGACACAGTACTTAAGACAAGTACTATGGTGCCATAAGTTAAACGTATTGCGAGTTGCTGAATAACACCTCAAGCTGTGTTTCTTAAATCGTGAATAACGCAAGAGAGTCCCCAATGACCGATACACCAAACCATACTCGCCGCCATTCCGCCCCGGTGGTTGATGGCGTGGGTAAAGCCGCCAGCCGTGCCATGCTGCGCGCAGTAGGATTTAACGACGCTGATTTCCAAAAGCCCCAAGTGGGTGTGGCCTCTACCTGGAGCATGGTGACGCCGTGCAACAGCCATATCGGTGAGCTTGCCGAGCAGGCCCGCGAGGGTGCCGATGCCGCTGGCGGTAAAGGTGTGATCTTCAACACCATCACCATTTCCGACGGTATTGCCAACGGCACCGAGGGCATGAAGTACTCGATGGTCTCGCGGGAGGTGATCGCGGATTCCATTGAGACCGTCGCGGGCTGCGAAGGTTTTGATGGCCTGGTGGCAATTGGCGGCTGCGACAAAAACATGCCGGGCTGCGTAATGGGGCTGGCGCGCTTGAATCGTCCCAGCGTGTTTGTATACGGCGGCACCATCATGCCGGGCAAAGGGCACACCGATATCGTCTCTGTGTTCGAGGCCATGGGTGCTCACTCGCGGGGCGATATGGATTTGATTGAACTCAAGCAGATCGAGGAAACCGCGATTCCTGGTCCCGGTTCGTGTGGCGGTATGTACACTGCCAACACCATGGCATCGGCCATTGAAGCGCTGGGCATGAGCCTGCCGGGAAGCTCGGCACAAAACGCCATTTCCCAGGAAAAACGCGACGACTGTAAAGCGGCGGGCGAGGCGGTGCTTGAGCTGCTGGCGCGGGATATCAAACCTTCCGACATCATGACCCGTAAGGCATTTGAGAACGCGATTACCGTGGTGATCGCGTTAGGCGGCTCTACCAACGCGGTACTGCATCTTATCGGCATGGCGCGCACTATCGGTGTTGAGCTGACGCTTTCCGATTTTACCGAGATCGGTAAACGCGTGCCGGTAGTGGCGGATCTCCGCCCCAGTGGCCACTACATGATGAGCGAGCTTGTGGCGCTTGGCGGTATTCAGCCGCTGATGAAAAACCTGCTGGAAGCAGGCCTTCTGCACGGCGACTGCCTGACGGTAACCGGGCAAACACTGGCGGAAAACCTCGCAAACGTTGAGGCCTATCCGGATGACCAGAAAATTATCGCGCCGCTGGATAAACCGATTAAAACCGAAAGCCATCTGCGGATTCTTTACGGCAACCTGGCGCCAGAAGGTGCGGTCGCTAAAATTTCTGGCAAAGAAGGCACGCGATTCTCCGGCACGGCACGGGTGTTTGGTTCTGAAGAAGAAGCCCAGGCGCGCATCAATGACGGCACCGTGGTGGCAGGCGATGTCGTGGTTATTCGCTACGAAGGCCCCAAAGGCGGCCCCGGTATGCGCGAAATGCTAACCCCGACGTCGGCCATTATGGGTCGCGGCTTGGGCAACGACGTTGCGTTGATTACCGATGGCCGCTTTTCAGGCGGTAGCCACGGCTTTGTGGTCGGCCACGTATCACCGGAAGCCTTTGATGGCGGCCCGCTAGCGCTGGTGGAAAATGGTGATCTCATCACCATCGATGCCGAAGCAGATACTATCGAAGTGCAGCTAAGCGATGAGGAATTGGCAACCCGCCGTGCCGCGTGGCAACAGCCCGCACCGCGCTATACCCGCGGGGTGTTGGCCAAATATGCGCGGCTGGTAAGCTCCGCAAGCACCGGTGCCGTCACCGACCAAAGCGAGTAAGTGAAGCTGGCGGCCTGGCCATTCGCGCCGGGCCGCCGTTACGGAACACGCCTATATGCGGTTTGGTGGCGTGTGACGATACGTTTACCGAATTTTGTAGCGAGTGGTAAGCGCCAGCGCACCCACGGACACAGCGCGAAGCGGTGCCGGAGTTAGGTGACACGGCCCGGGCGGCTGGCGTCGCCTTCGCGGGTGCCTTATTTGCTCGTCCCTCGCAAAACGTTACGCCGCGCTACGAGATATGCAGGTATTCAATTTGTGGGCGTGTGATTATACGTTTACCGAATTAAGTAGCGCGTGGTAAGCGCCAGAGCACCCGCGGATGCAGCGCGAAGCGGTGCCGAAGTTAGGTGGCCCGGCCCGGGCGGCTGGCGCCGCCTTCGCGGGTGCCTTATTTGCT
>NZ_FUKM01000060.1 GCF_900163645.1 Halomonas citrativorans
ATGCGTGGCGTGCATAGGCCTCTGCTTGCGAGCCGACTTTTCGTACAGAACCTAGGAGCTAACATTCTCACATCAGATTTAATACCGACACCTCTGTAGCGGACCGATCCTAGCAGTTGCCCTGAGGTGAAGCTCTCGCCTAATGTCAATTCACTGTTCCACTGTGGAATAGAGCGTTGAGCATAGGTGCGTATGTTATTCCACTTAGAGCGTGTTTGATCTCCGGATTTAGAGTAGGTGTAATTAGACTGGTGCCGCAAACGCCAGAGGCCAAGGTTAAAGCCACTGTGCAGGCTAGTGTAAGCGTAATCGTATTGGTTATTGCCATTATTTTGATATTGTGATCGATACCAATTCGCATCATAATTGGCAAACAGCGCACTCTCTCCCGCGTCCCACGACTGCGGGTCAATATGGCCTTGTATTTCATTATGTAGTAAAGCTTGCGGTATAGTAAGCCGTAATATTAACCTGTCGATCTGAAAGTAGTAGGTTGCTCCAGGCAAGGATTGTGAAATGAAGAAGCATCCCGTGCTAGTAGCGGGCATACTGCTATCCCACTTGCTTAACAGATCCTCATCTAATTGCTCGGCCGTAAAGCAAGGTTCGAGATTATTCGTTTGAGGGTTAATTTGAAAGTCAACGATACTACGCCCCTTGCGTCTATCATTAATATAGATCTCAACATCATACTGACCAGCATCACGTTGCTCTGTATCATTAAAACGAGAAAGGTCCCCTTGTGTACTGTCCCAACCTTTTAACAAAGAATCATCAAAAAGACACTCTGTTTGAGCAAAACTCGTTTTATTAGCAGAAAGAAAAATAATCGTGAACAAGAACAGCGATAATCCAGGTGACCTTGCTTTAAGGATGTAAATCATGGGCGATCTCCTCAATCGACCCGTAATCATTAATTAGTCGTGCTTTAAGGGTTATTTCTCCACCTCGAAGCGAGTCCGATAGCTTAGCCGTCCAGCTATCTTTACTGAAAGGTGCCAGCATGGTTGTCTGTAAGTCTATTTCTCGCCCACCAGACGCTACTGTGGCTCCACTAAAAGAGGCGTAATAAGGACTCGTGTTTTCGACATTGATAGCCCAATCATCCCCTCCCTTGTTTACGAGCGTAAATACAATACTATCAGGATGAAAAGTGGGGTTGTTTTTTAATCCTGAAGGTCGATAAAAAAATTTAATTTGACTACGTAACAAAAATTGCAAATGGTTGGTGCTTGCGGAATCTGAAGTACATTGAGGTAAAAAATACTTTCTTTATCTGAAGGAAGATTGTTGCCCGTATAAAGCACACGCAGGGTCTGACTTCCTCTGGGGTCTACTCTTGCAACAGTCGGGGTGACAACAAAAGGCGCATCAGCTTCTCCTAGACCTGTACTGTTTTCATCAGCATCTATCCATGCCTGAACGATATTCGGGAAGTCATCTGAACTCGATATTTCTACACTTCTACCCGTACTAGCAGACTCATAAATGACACGTGTGCCTGTAACAATCAGGCTGGCACATGCCAATCCGGGCAGAGAAAAAATCAAGAATAACAATAGAATATTTATAGATGTAGATATCGACTTACTTGTCACGTGGCGCCTTTTATGTGATGAAAAGAAACAAAGGGCAACTAGATAGCCGAGATACTAATTCGACTACCTAGCAGTTACATAACTTTACAGCAATATATTTACTCGTATCGCACGGTATACATTACGGCTCCTGTAACGGGACCCACCCCCACGGTAGCGGCCTCAGCAACATATTGAACGGCGTAGGTTCCTGAGGCGGTTGTATCACCTGCGGCTAGTTCTATAGCTCCGGCGTTGACGGCACCATTGCTAAAGTCCACAACCCCACCACTGGGCCCATCCAGAAGTTGAAGAGCTACGTCAGCAGCCCCGGAAGCCGCAGTGTTACTCAAGTTGCCCGATGTGGTAGGGCTAATCGGAGAAAAGCGAGTGGTATAAGTTTCGGCCGTCGCTCCAGAGGCACAGCCAACCAGGTTGATATTAAAGGAAGTCTCACCACCCACTTTCCCAACAGCACCGTCTAAATCAGTTTGAGGTATACTCGACAGCAAAATTACAGGATCTGTTGATCCCTCAACGTTCACTGTGCAAGTTTGAGCAGTAACTTCACCATCAAATGTAATGGTGTTAACTGCCATAGCCGAGAGGGGCAAGGCAAGTAATGCAACTGCTAGGGCAGTGAGAGTGACGCATTGTTTCATTGTACTTCTCCTGAAAAATGTATCTAGATTGAGAAAAGCGCGTATTGAAACCTTTTACACGCGTCATAAATGACGTATCAAGTGTCTACATTAATTCAATGAGACACTTTATTCTTACACTAAGCTTTTTATCTACTTATAATTAATATATTATGACTCTAGCTCTAGCTCTAGCTCTAGCTCTAGCTCTAGCTCTAATTATGATTATGATTATGATTATGATTATGATTATGATTATGATTATGAATTTCTTTATAAGCTTTTTAAGCCTCAACAAGAAACCATAAATTATGCAACCATATTAAGGCACTTCGTTGCTTCTGTTATTGCTACAGGTCAAGAAACAAAGAATCAGCCCGGTGATCCCGAAAAAACGCAACTTGACAGAGGACAATACCGCTCTAGACATGGGGTTATATTACTATAGCATCGGTTTAAAAATGCCTTCGCGCTGCTTTATGACTATCAGTTAAGGGCTTTATCCTTTAGCTGACAATGCGATATTCCGACATCAGAGCAAGCACGCCATAACCCCCATCTACTCAGATCAACATTGGCTGATCACTCTGATGGCTTTGGAGATCATCGTTAGCCGTGGACTCAATTCCACTCAGGTGTTTTGGGTTAGGCCATCTATGCCACCGCGTTGTTGCAGTGAAGATGTCCCCATGATTCGTTCAGTGGTATACCTATGCCGAGACCCAGTGGATATGCGCAAGCAAACTGATAGCTTGGCACTGCTGGTCCAGAAAGCCATAGTATTGAACCCATTCGATCAAGCGCTGCTCGTGTTCGGTAATCGCCCGCGCGATAAGCAAAAAGAACGTAACGGTCTTGTGATATGGTACAAGCACCTGGAGCGTGAGCGATTTAAATGGCCAACGCATCTTGATGGCGAGACCGTGACGCTAACCGGTCAAGAGCTTAACTAGATGCTGGATGGTATTGACCTGAACGCCCCAAAGCCTCACAAAGTGCTTTACTTTCAGCGGGCTGTTAGCCAACCCCTCCCCATAGTCTTCGGAATATAACCGGGGAGGCTCATCCACTGCTCACCAAGCCCCCAGACTCATGGAAATTGAGGGGATTTTATAAGTGCTTGACGATGATCGTGCAAAGCCGACGAAGGCCGGCTTGTCCATGGAGATTTTTCTGATTTTCTTTCACGCACACAAAAAAACCAGCCGGGTGGCTGGGTTTTTTGTTAAATAAGTGCCTGACGATGACCTACTCTCGCATGGGGAGACCCCACACTACCATCGG
>NZ_FUKM01000058.1 GCF_900163645.1 Halomonas citrativorans
TGTGAGGGGAGGTGTGTATTAGAGACAGGTGGTGGGTGGTGGGTGGTAGGGCGACGTTACAGCTCCAGCCGCTTCCACTCACCAGCGCTTCGGCCGCGATCGTTGTTGTACTGATCGGTCATCGACTGATTCTTGTGCCCGAGTAGGTTCTGCGTGTTGATACCCTGAGCGCGGTACAGGCGCTCAGACAGCGATCGAATCTCGTGTAGTGTGGGCGGCGTTTTGGGTGCCCAACGCGAGTCGTCATAAACAGCTTGGCGCGCTTTCTGAAACGAGGGCGACAATCCTTTGGGACAGAACGGAACGTCATCGCGGCGGCGTAGCAGTAGATCACCTGGGCGCCGATAATCGTCTGCGCGTCGAATGGTCTCCTCGAGTGTAATGCTGAGCGCGTCGAGCCGTAGAGACAGCGGTAACTCGATACGCGCCCCGGTTTTCTGCTGCTCCACGCGTAGATGGCCATTAACGATGTGCGATGTTCGCATCCTGACGAGGTCAGAGCGTCGCTGCCCGGTCACGAGTGCCAGCAACAGCAGGTATGATTCCCACGGAAGCGCATTGGATTCTGACCAAGCGTAGATCGTTTGCCACTCTTCGAACGTGATTCGAGATCGTCCTACCGGCACTCTTGGCGGTTTGACTGGAATCACGGGATTCAAGTCGATGATCCTCTCGTAGATCGCGGCGCGAAATAGCGACTCGGCTTCCCATCGCACACTTCGCGCCGTAGACCCTCGACCTGAGTCCATGATGGCGGTAATTGCCCGCAGCACATCGGACGGCCGGACGTCGCGAATGGGCATCGCGCCGATATGGTGCGTGAGGTGGTATACGTGGGTCCGACGATTCGAAAATGTTTTCGGTTTGAGGTTCTCACTGCGGACTTGCTCGAGATACTGCTCCGCGAACGACTCGACGGTGATACTCCGCCGTCTCCAGCGTTGGAAAATCGATCGGCCCATTTCTAGTAACCGAGCGATTCGATCAGCGCGATGCGCTCGGCAATGCTCATGCCACGCAATCGTTCGGCGAGCTCGCGCCGTTGAGCAGGCTCACCTGCATCACTGTCCTCGATCTCGTCGTCCAGGTGTTTGATCAATAGCGGTTCGACGTGAGATCCGGAAAGGGCGGAGCCGAGAATCTCGAGCTCGCGATCGGTGAGCTCTGGCGTTTGTTTGCAAATGAGCTGGTAGCGCTCGGCGACAGTTGCGAGACGCTGGCTCAGGCTTTGGCCATCCCGCAGATTGCCGGCCACGTGCTGAAGCGGCGGGCTTAGATAGATGCTTGGGCGTTTGGCTTTGCGGTTCTCAGCCATGTATAGGCTCCATTCGAAAGCCCCGGCTCGGAGCCGGGGCAGTATGCGTTATCGCTGGATGGGCGCGTCGGCGTAATCGGGGAACTCGCGCTGTATCTTCGCGATCGCCTCGTTGATGGCGTTAGCGTTGGGTATCGCCCGAAAGCCTCCAATACCCCCGCCGTGATTGCGAGCCTCGCTATCCCACTCTTCCAGGCACTTAATAACGTGGCAGGCGAGCTCCTCTCCTCGGCCATCCTTGAGTATCACCTCGTTCCACATGCGGCTCCCCCTCTCGGGGCGACGTTTACCAGTGACGAGGATGCAGGCGCCATTCAGGGAGTGCTCGCGATCCCGATCGGCCTGCCACGTTTGGTAGGCTTCAAGCTGCTCCTGGGTGACGAGGCTGGGGTCGATACCCGCGAACTTCAGCTGAGCCTCGGCCCGCTCGGGAATGCCCTCGCTCAGGTCAGCCCGGTCGTTGAGTCGGTAGCCTTCAGCAAAAATGACGTTGTAGCCCGACGCGCTCAACTTGGTGCGCTGACCTAGTTGGTGGTACATGGCTGCGCGGCAGAGTTCGAGATTGGTCATGGTGTGTCTCCTTGGTTCTGCGCCCGAAATGGGCCAGTTCGCTCAGGGCGTGGGCTTTGTTCGCCTCACACCTCTAAAGGTACTACCTTGGGTAGTACCTTTCAAGTATTTTTCGAAGACTCTTTAAACTTGCGCCAGTAGAAGCAGCTCTACTCTTCCAGCGGTGGCCGCGTCCTTGATCGCCTGTCCGTTTTTGAATATCGCATCGCCCCGCTGCTTGTTCGGCACCATGTGCTTCACGCCCCGGCGATCGGTCGCCACTACCGTCGGCACAATATCCCCCATCACCGATAGCGACCCCATTTGCAGCATGCGCGAGTAGATGGGCAGGTGCTGGGCGATAAAATCGTAGGGCTTCGCCCAGGGCGCCGCTTGCTGGGTCGGCATCGGGTGAAGCTTCGCTGCGCGGATCAGCACCGCCAGCCGCGCCCGGGGCCGTTGCCGAGCGCCAGCCAGCCACGCCCGCGCGAACTCATGCCCGGCGCTCAACCGCTGTCCTCGCTCGTACGCGATCGCCAACGGCTCGGCCGCCGCGGTGCCGCCCCCTGGCTGCTGCCCCAGCGTCGCCGTAGGGCTGAATGGCTGGAACCCCTCGTTCTCGTGCATGTGCCACGTTACCCGCTCGGCCTCCATATCGAGCACGCGATCAACGAATGTCCGGGTAGCGTCCGGATCGTGCTCGGGGTGTGTCGCGCGCGCCAGCTCTCGCAACCGCTGGATGCCCATATTCCGATAATCGCGCATTGCGCCCCCTGTGTGTTGTAGTGCTGCGCTCATTCGCCCTTTCTCCACTCACTACCGCTATTCATTACCTGCCGCTGCCCCACCACTTCAGTACGTGGCCAGCTCGCATACTCACGCAACACCGCTTTGGCTTCATCTAACCCACGCGCCAGCACCGCGCAGTAGCCTTCATACTCGCTGCCTTCCAGCCATTCGAATTGGCTAGGCGCCAGCGCTGCATCACGTGGGGGTGTGGCTTTGAACTCCAAGAAGAGACCATGCCAACCGCCACGTGCTTGCCTTACGGGTAAGTCACTCACTCCTGCGCGTACACCCTGTCGTTTGAGGTCAGAAGCCGTTTTCTTGTTACGCTGCCCACCATTGGGAACGTGATAAGTCGAGTCGTATAACTCACCTACCGACTGACCTCGCATTTTCTCCCCATGCAGCCAGCGCATTAATACCGCTTGCTCCTGCCCTTCCCAATCGACCGGCTTTGCCCGGGGTGCGCCGCTTTTGGTAAGCGCACGCGGCCTACGGGGCTTTTGGATAGGTAGTTTCATGCGTTCCCCCGCTGGAGCTGCTTACGCTCCCACTTGCTGTAATCCGCCATAATCCTGTCAAGCATGGCCCGCGCTTCGTCGTTGTGATCGATCTCAGCGCGGCTCTCAATACCGCACGCCTCACGCAGCCAGTCCTCGCAATCCACTTGGGCGTGGGTGCCGTCGGGCATCGTGTCATAAGGCACTTGATGCACACGGCGGCGCCGCTGGTCGAGGTAGAGCCAAAAGCGCTTGTTCTGGCACAGCATCGCAGCGCGCCGGGCGTGTGGGCCGCCTTTTATAGATTGATTAAGCATTAGCGCCTCCAAGGCTGGCCGTCAGCTCGGCTATCGCAGAGGGGTTGCCCCGCCGTGCCATACGCAACTCTCTCTCAAGCCTCCGTATTGTCTCGTTCTGGGTATTCACTCGCTTAGAAAGGCGGCTTTGCTCTGCCCATGCTTCGCGCATCTTCTGATTAAGCTCCTCTGCGTCACCAATTCGTGAGTACAGCTTCACCAAAATGAATTGCTCACCAAGCCAGTCGCTTTCATGCCGATAGCTAGCCAGAGCTTCCTGATGATTGTGATAGTTCTTTGAATCTGCCAACGCACCAGCGAAACCCGCCTTCGGCTTTACGTGGCCACGTGAATTGACCCACAGCAGCCCCCAGCCTTCTGGCAACTCTTCCGGCTGGATCATCCCCTCAGGGCACATGTAGTAACGCCAGTTGCCTAGGCCACCATCAATGCGGTGCGGCTTCTTCTTGTCCGCCAAAAAATCGCTACGGCTGACCTTTACCTCAACCACTACCGAGCCATCGCTCGGCGCATAGCCTGATTGCCTAAAGCCGATTGCGTCGGGTATCTCACCCGTCCAGCCTGAGCGCACCTCACTAACCGCCACATGACAGCCGTGGCCATTGTTGCTGTTTGCGCGCTTGAGCCACTTAACAGCGATGGTGCAAAGATCAGCGTGGGTCCACTGCTTAACAGCTGTCATGCCCGTGCCCTCCCGCGCTGAATACGACGCATGCAGTGCTTGCACGCGGCTAGCTGCTCATGGGTGCCTGGGTCACGAAATTCCGATGGCGGCTTGCGATAGTTACACTCTGGGCACTTGGGCTGTATGTATGCCTGTTTAAGCATCGCTAGCACCCTCCTTGCCCTTCAACGACTCAACAGCCTGCAGCACCAGCGCCCGGCCCGAATCGCTCAGCGCCAGCATTTGCCGTGCCGGGGTATCCGCCGTCAGGCCCACTACGTCGATGTATCCAAGGTCCAGCAGCTCACGGCAACGGCCGCAAATGCTGGCTAGCGGCAATCCCGTGCGTGCTGCCAGCTCATTACGCGTGCGCGGCCCGCCTGCCAAGCTGGAAAGCACCAGGCTACGCGATACGCTCAACTTGCCGCTGCGCCGGTGATCGCTGAACGCGGCCTGTTTCACTTCATTGCCGCTCGGTTGAAATGCGGTATTCATGATTAACGTCCTCCCAAAGCGGCACGCAGTGAGCGCAGCCCTTGTTCTGAATTCATACGGTCCGGCATACCCGCCGCCTCGGCACGTTGCTGGGCAGCTTCACGGCTGGCGCGCTCTGCGAGTTCTGCGCGGTTTAACTGGCTGTCGTGGCCGATCAGCGTGCGGGCCTGCAGCTGCTCGCCGCTCATCACGCGATTAACCAGCGCGCCATACTCTTTCCGGAAACGGCTTTCCATACGGCTAGCGCGGGACTCACCGCCACCGTGGGTCAGCTCCCACCAACCAACGGCAGCCCCAGCCATGCGCACGGCCTCGTGGCTCCACTGATGGCGCTGGGGCTGGTGAGCATTGGCGGTTACTTCGCGCCACGCATCGGCTTCACCCGGCAGGCCCATATCTTCCGGCTTGGGCTGGCACAGGGCGGCGAACGCAACGGGCATCGGTGGCCACACCTCGTCACTCTGGCGGGCTGCGTCCTGAATCTGCTGGCGCACACGACGCAAGCCGATTGCCAGCTGCCCGGGCGTGACGTGCTGCAGCTCTGCCCACCACGCGCCAGTCTCATCGAACGCACCCCACTGGCTGCTGAACTTGTTGCCAAACAGCTCGCCCATGACGTTGAACAGGTTGTCCACGTCACCAGCCGTTAGCGTTGGACCACTCGCCGTCGAACGTTTGCCCTGACGGCTCTGGCGCGCGCCGTCCAGCGGCTGCTCGCGCTTCCTGAGCGGTAAGACGGCGTTTTGGAGTGCTGTTGCGGCGTGATGCATGGTGGCCTCCGGAAGTGGCGACGTTGGTTTGCTGGGCTTGCTGGCGCTTGGTGTTTTCGGAAACCCAGCGCGCAAAGCGGCGGGTCCAATCGGCGTGGGTCAGGGTTTGCTGAGGTCTGGCGGCGAAGTGTTCGCGGAAGTCGATCAGCGCATCGTGCACGTTGGCATCGGCTGACAGGCCACGCTGCAGGCAGGAAACGCGGTAGGTCTCTGGCTCAGGCTCCCAGCCAAGGTGCATGGCCGTTTTGCGTGGTGCGGCATCGGTAGCGGGTTCGCCATCGTCGGTCTGCTGGGCAGCACGCTCGAAAACGGTGGATTGAGGCTCGCCCGCGCCAGAGAGAGAGGGGGTTACTCTCTGTTGTAGTCTCTGTAAGAAAACTCCGTTTGGGCGGTTCTGTGCACTCCCTTCTGGCGACTCTTGATTCTCCGGTTGGGCGTTTTCAGATTCTCCGTCTGGGAGATTCTGAGCAGTGGCGGGGGATTCAGGCGGTTTCTCGGTTTCTTCGTTACTCAGCGCCAGCGCTAATTGAGCAGCCAACGCCTCACTATTAACCCGATACCATGTCTTTGCCGGAACGCCCTTTCGGACTTCTTCAAGTACGCCGATCTGGGTCAATTGCTTACGTGCAGTCACTTGCTGTTTGGCGCTCATACCGGTTTCAGATTCCCAGCTATCGTGCTCGCCCTGCTGCTCTTTCCAGAACCATCCATCACGCTTGGAAGCGGTAGGCGTATTGGTCAGGAAAAGCGCCTGGCTCAGAAAGATAGCACCCTGCACTGTTACGCCCGGCAAGCGGGTAAACACCGCCTGATAGGCAACAGGACGGCCGAGCAGTGCCGGGAGCATGGCTGCAGTTATGCTCATGGCGCCCCCCACAAATAGAAAGCCACGCCGTCACCCGCTAAAGTGGCAGTTGCGACACCACCCACTAACAGAAGGCAAGCGACGTGGCTAAACCGGATAAAAAGATATGGATTGAAATGCTGGAGGCGGCGGCAGAAACCTACCCAGATGCCCGCGAGGCTGACCAGTGGAATCAAGCGCTTGGTAAAAGCACTGCTAACGCCAACATCACCTACCTGGTAGACCATGGGCTTGTTACAGGCTTGGCTAGAAAGCGAATGGGAGACATCGATAGCTATGGCGAAATCACCATCACTAGCGCTGGCCTGGATTATGTCAGCGAAGATGGCGGTCTCACGTCTGAGCTGGGCGTGGTGACCATTAGGCTTGAAGCCGAGACTATTCAAGCACTGGTCACCGCTCAAATCGAAATGACGGATGCAACTAGGCAAGAGAAGAACCTCCTGCGCCAGCAGCTTCAGGCGCTTTCGAAAGAGGGCCACCAGCGCCTAGCCAACCAACTGATTCGCCTAGGCCTTGAGGGGGCTCCGCGCTCCATTGAATGGCTGAAAACACTGATCGGTTCTTGATCACATCGATCTGCTTAAACAACAAGTAGCCATTACCCATACAGAAACACAGGTACTCAACTGTTTGCGGACGGCAGGCAAAGCGTAATTCCAGCGCCTGCCCCTTTCCTTCTTCAAACCACACGCGGCTATCAAGCATGTGCGCAGCGCTGGGAAAGCCCGAGCGCGAATCTGGAAAGAAATGCGTGGATGGCATGGGCTGCGCCAGCGTGTCATCCGTTAGCAACTTGCTCATACCCTCACCTCACAAATACCTGTATGGAAAATCACCGCGTTCACGATGGCGTAACCGTTGGTTCGTCTGAGCTAAGCTGAACCTCAATTGCAGAGGGTGCGGCATGCTCCAACAACCACTCAGCAGTGAATGCCCCACCACTAGCGCTAGCCATCCGCTGGGCATGCTGGGTTTCGCCGGTGTACTCGGTGCGTGGCAAACGCCCTCGGTTAACCCACTTACGAACTGCCTGAGGGGTGACATTGCAGATGATTGAAACAGCAGAGGGGCCTCCTAGCTGTTCAACAGCCAATCCAACATTGCTCATTGCACTCTCCAAAAACGAACCAATGGTTGATATTAAAACACAACTGAAAGTTCTCGCAAGGAAAGCGCATAATGAACCGATGGTTACTAATGAAAAGTTACGGTCTGCTTTTGCAGATAGACTAAGGAAAGCAATGACCGAATCGGGTCAGCCGATTCGTGGGGCGGCCGTGCGCCTGCATGAGCTAACAGGCAAATCTGCTAATGCAGCCGGGAAGTGGCTGAAAGGCGAGAGCATGCCAACGCCTGAGAACCTTCAGAAGATTTGCCATTGGCTAAATGTTCGAGAGGAATGGCTCGAGTATGGGCGTGAGCCTATGCGCCGGGGGGCAGCTTCCAGCGAGCCGTACCGTGTTGAGGAGCATGCTCAAGAACTCGCGCAACTTGCATCGCCTCGCTCCTTACGCATGCTGAATAACATTGCTCAAGCCGCCCAAGATGGCCGATTAACAGAAGATGACCTAATACTGCTCGAGCAGATCGCAAATCGAATTGCCGCTCGACCTGCCGAAAAAACATACGAACGCCGCCAGAGCAATCAAGAGCGGCTAAAGGCAAAACTGGGGAACAATGATTTATCTGCTGAAAGGAACCGCCCTGCAGGGGCAGCTACCGAGCCCGAAGCGGGAGGGGATTAACCCGATCTTCAAGGCGCGCATCCAGGCTGAAGGTGAAAGCCGCCGGTGCTTCATCAAGCTGCTGCCAGACAAGGTCGTGGAGCATGGCGCAGTCGTCGATAACCGCGAGGCCTACAGCGAAGCCATTGGCTATGTGCTGGCCCGTGCTTGTGGCTTTAAAGTGGCCAATGTAGCGGGCGTTATCCTTCTGAATCGGCAACAAATCCCCCCTAATGTACTTGCACAGGCTGATGCAGAAACAGCCGGGGCACCCCAGTCAGAATTCATTGCATGGTTTAGCGAAGACCTATGCTATCCAGATTTGGTTGTACAGCACACGACAGGGGTCACCAGCCAAGATTTTGAAGATCGCCTAAAAGCTCGCATTGCTAAAGACCTCCTAGCGCGCGAAGAACTGCCTAAGCTTGTCTCTTTTGACGAGTGGACACTGAATACAGACCGCAACCCGGGTAACGTGCTAAGCGCCAGCACTGCCTCTGTAGCGCTCATTGACCATGGCCGACTATTCATGTCTCGGGGCTGGCAGTCACAAGCGTTGCGATTCCTCATGCATCGCCAAGCCGGTAACCAGATGGCCAGTTGGGCCGAGCTAGGCGAGCCCGGTTGGAATCGAAAATTACCCAACATGAGTAAGCGCGCATTGGCCTATAATGGATTCCACATATCATTCAGCGATACTGGACAAGATAAGGTTAGAAAGGCACTGTCTGACCTCTCCCTGCCGGGTGACGAGATAGATTGCGTGCTCGACTTTTTAGAGCAGCGCTTAGACCCAGGGCATTATCGCAAGGCAATAGGCCTAATAGCATGAATTTGGCAGCTCGACTAAAAGAAACATTAACTGCTGAGGAAAGCCCCACCGTCTCTGGTAACTGGCGGCCAATTAGCATGTGCCTGGATGACACGGCATGTGAGTTTTTAAATGTTGGTGTCGTCTTCGCTCATGGATCTCATGTTGAAGTGCGCATGCTGGACTCATTTGAGCGACTAAAGTGCCTGTATGACACGCGCATCAATCAGTCGCATCTTCAACACCTGCTAATGGACATTGAAGCCTGCTTGATCTCCACGAAAGGGGATCTGCCTGATTGCTTGAGCGACACCATTCGCCTGGGCCCTTCTCTTTTCGCCCAAGGTGAAGACGCAGAAAGTATTGTCGATGCCTTCTTTGAAGATGTGGTCACCCTCGCTAGGCCGCGCAAGAATCAAGCGCCGTCTCAATTCCGTTATCGTTCATCAAGCAAAGTGTGCACAAGCGTCATTGAACTGATGAAAGAGCGTTTGGGCTTTAGCGCCAGCCGCGTGATACAGGATCAACCGCTACGCCTTCCGCTGAGCAATGGGAAAACCATTGATGTTGAGGTACCCCTACTGTCCAGCTCTGCCGTGGGTTCAGTGATCTCAGCGTGGTACAAAAGCCCGATGGTGGTAGAAAACAATATTCTGCAAGCGGGCGCCGACCTCTCATTGGTCGCTAGCAATAGTCAGCGACAAGCGGCCATGTCAGTACTTATACCGAATGACAAGAGCGGCCTAACGATCAAAGAGCGCGAGCAGGTGGAAAAAGCGATCTACCGCAGACTAGAACGCTTTGAGCGCTCAGGCATTACGGTACTACGTGATGACTCCACCGCTGGGCTGGCTGAACAAACCACTCAATGGTGGAGTAAGCGAGGTGCGGCTTGAATATATTTGAGGTGATTGCGTGACTGAGGACCAAATTCGCGATAACGCTATTACCTTTGCACGCCGCAATAAAAAAAGCATCGCCAAGCGTCTCACGAGCAAGTCAATCTACTTTCCTGAAAAGGAACCGGTGTCTGTCTTTATGGCTGGGTCACCGGGTGCTGGAAAAACTGAATCATCATTGGCCCTACTGGAAACTTTCAAATTGCAGCATGGTCAAGATGTACTAAGAATTGACCCTGACGAGCTCAGATGTGAATTACCCGGCTACACTGGCAACAATTCATGGCTTTTTCAGTTCGCTGTCTCCATTCTGGTGGATAAAATCCACGACACGGCACTTGATCAAAAACAAAGTTTCTTGCTTGACGGAACCTTGGCTAACTACGATATTGCAAAGAAGAACATTGAGCGCTCTATCAAACGGAACCGCTTTGTGCAGATACTATACGTTTACCAAGAGCCCAAACTTGCTTGGAAGTTTGCGCTAGCGCGAGAGCATATAGAAGGACGGCGAATACCGCTTGAAAGCTTCATCGAGCAATATTTCAGCTCACGACGTGTTGTGAACACCTTGAAACAAAATTTTCAAAAGAAAATAAACGTTGATTTATTAATAAAAAACAATGACAACAGCTTGAAAGCCACAAAACAGAACATCAGTGAAGTTGACGGGTATTTGCCTGAAAAGTACACTCCTGCATCCCTTCACAGGGAACTCATACACATAGGTGAGCATTATGTTCGGACTCCCTCCAAAAGCGAAGAGTGAAAGCACTGCTTTTTCAACCTTTATGCGTTCAGCATCTTCCAGTGAGAAGAAGCGCGTATACACAAAGGTGCTCGATCAAGCGATTGAACGCCAAAATGAAGTGCTAAAACGACTTGAGGTTGAGCAACACCAGCACTGCTGATACAGCTCCCACGTCTAACGATCTACAAGAACCGCCTTTCGGGGCGGTTTTTTTGTGCCTGATGTTCTAACCCATCCCCCTCTCCCCCGTCACGGCCAAGCCACTTTTCGAGGTTCGTAATTGCTGGCCCAAACAACAACTATTGGTTGTTGACTTAAAACAACCATTGGTTCATATTTAACGCATAACGAATTACGTCGGGGATCACATCAATGCAGTCATCAACCATACAACACGTAACCTTCGCAGGCTGGCGTTGCCGATACGGCGCCCGCAAAAGCGGCTTACCAACAATCGTGCAAGCGCAAGTAGCTGCAGGGCTTGCCGCCGGCTTAACCCAGAAGGAAATCGCCAAGCTTCGCGGCGTATCCCCCGCTTCAGTTCGCACCGTGGCAGAAGCGCTTTACTGGCAACTAGGGGCTTACCGAGCTACCGCTGCCGTAGCCGAAGCCATGCGCCGCGGCTGGATCGCCCCGGTCGTGCTCGCCCTACTCATCAGCGGCATTAACCCCGACGCCGAAGGCATGCGCCACCGCGCCCCGGCACGCACACAAACCCGCGTTAGCACTAGCCGCACCGTGTCACGCCGTGATGTGGGGAGTGTGTACGCATGAACATCGTAGAGAGAACCACCGCGCAGCTGGTGCGAAACCGTATTCATGATCTGGTCGACTTGGCGATGGACGTCAACGCCAACAATACCGGCACAGCCGCTATCCGCGTGCTTTCAGATGCCGCTTATGTCGACATCCACAGCGACATGGGCTCGTTTCATTCCACCTACCCGCTCCCGCTGATGGCTACCAATAGAACGCTGGATGAACTGGAAAAAATCATCGCGGATGCTCGTGATTTCCTCGGGGGTGCGCAATGAGCATTCAGCAATCCAAAACTCTATGGGCAGGCGCCCTGGTAGCCGCCGTGCTGGTCATGGGCCACCTCTCCAAAAGCGATGCGCAGGACCACGAAGAATGGCTAACCGAGTACTGCACCGACGCGGCCGTGTGGGCCTTTGAAGAACATCGCGGCGTGCCCCTTAGCGAGCGCACCGGCCAGCCCGACTATCGCGGCATCGCCGAAGAAAGCTGCCCAGGCATGCGCCCTGCTGGCCCTGCGATCGACGACGACTACCGAGCGCCAGCACGGCTAGCGATGCCAGAGACGGCGCCCATTCAACAGATTGTTCAGTTTTAGGAGGCCTTATGTTTGCTCGCAACGCACTTGGCCAAGCCATAACGGTGGGCAGTCGTCGCCGTCGTTGCAGGTGCCGCTCATGCGGTGCCCGCCAGGTGAAAGCGAAACATCCGGACGAATACCAGCGCAGGATCCGCTGCAAAAGCTGCGGTGCGTTCGACTCCCTCCGAATCGACAAGTGGGCAGATGGGTGCGGCTGGCGAAACAAGACGTGTTACTGCGATGGGTACCACTACCCCCACCGCATCCGCAGCGAGTGGTGCTACCACAACCCCAACTACGCCGCCGATGAAGAGCACCGATATATGTACGCCGGGATGTGAGACCAGCCATGACCTTTGAAGAACAGTTCGACCAAATTTTTAAGCCAGCGCCAGCGAAAACCGACCAGCCGCCCAAGCGCGATCACTGAGGAATCAGACATGACCATCCTAAAAAACGCCATTGTACTGAAAGCCCGCCTCCCTGAAATCGCCCTACTGCGCCAGCAGCTGGCCGCCGCTGAGCGGGGTGAGATTGCAGAGACTGAATTCCGGCGCGACGCCTTTGTACCGGCATTAGCCGAGGAAATGGTAGCCGAGTTTCCCTCTGGCTTTGCGCTGTGCCTGCGCTGCGAAGAGAAGATCATCCCCAAAGGCACCATTGCTGAAGCGGTATTCAAGCGGGTAACTGAACTGGAGACAGAGCGCGGCGACCTACTCGACGATGAAGAGCGCGACCAACTCAACGCCGACGTAAGTATGGAGATCTGCAAAAAAGCGTTCGTCAAAACGAAGTACATTCGCGCTTTCTATCACGTCGAAAGCGAGTTCCTGTTTATCGATACCACGTCACCCGGTGATGTCAGCCGCTTGATGGGTACCCTGGTCAAACTTGCCGGGAAGATTCAAACCGTCACGATCCACATTAGCGGCGTGAAAAACGGCGTTACCACCCGCCTGCGCCAGCTTATCGCTGCTGAGTTAGGTGATGAAGTACGCCCCTTCGGCCAATTGGAAGCCGACGACATGGCTCGCATTCGCCGCCAGCTCGCACCCGGTGAGCCCATAGAGGTAATCACCTACAAAGGCACCTGGCTAGCCGAAAACGACGAGGTGTTGGCACAGCTGGCGGACGGCTTCGAGGTAGAAGAAATCGGCATGAGCTACCCGCCCGCCGCAATGACCTTCCGCCTTACCCACCAATTCCGCTTCAAAGGAATCGACTTCGCACCACAAGAGCCCGACGAAAACGGCGGTGAAGTCGATGGCATTCATGATTGGCGCATGAACGTCATGCGTGAAGTGGAAGGCATGGTGGGCGTCGTCACTGAACTGTGCGATCTGATGGAGTATGAACAGCCAGTGCTGGATGAAGCCGCAGACGACGGCGCCGAGCAGGAGCCAGCCGAATGAAACGCATCTATATCAGCGGCCCCATGACGGGACTGCCGGGCCTCAATCATGCTGCGTTCCATTTTGGAACCAACCAGTTGCGCGCCCTGGGGTATGAAGTGGTTAACCCCGCCGAAACGCCGGTACCCAGCGAAGGAGATGAATGGCATCACTGGCTAAAAGCCGACCTGATCCAGATGCTCACCTGCGACACGATAGCCCTACTGCCTGGCTGGGAAGCCTCGAAAGGCGCTCACCTTGAACTGCACGTAGCTCACCGCGTCGGCATGACCGTCGTGGATATTGAGAAACTGCATCGCGACGAACTAGAACAGGTGCCCGCATGACTGCCATCTACGCCACCGACCCCGCCACGGGTGAAAGCGTCACGCTCAGCGAGCTAGCCAAGCGCCACCAACTCAGCGTATCGACCCTGTCCCGCCGTCACGCCGAGGGCAAACGCGGCGATGAACTGGTAGAGCCGTTCGATATTCGACGCTACAACGCCGAGCAACGCGCTCGAGCGCAGGCAGCAGCGGAGCGTAAAGAAGCGGTTCTCGCGGCTAATTCGCGCGGGCTTATGCGCCCGCTTAACCATATTGCTGAGGTCAGCAAAATGGTGGGAGGTGCGCAGTGAGCATCGATCACAACTACGCACGTGGAAAGCTAAAGCTTTTATTGCGGGACCTGAGTAACTACAACGCTGGTGGGTTCTGGCGGGAAATGAGCCGTATCGCATCAGGCGCGACCGCCTCAATCCACGCAGAGGGGTTGAAAGCCGAACGCAATGCGCTGGCTGACAGCAACGCCCAATTAAGTCAGCAGAATGAAGCGCAGATAAGGATGAACGCTAAGTTGATGCATGAGCGCGACGCGCTGGCGGCGCATGTGGAGCGGCTAAACACACTCGCCTCAGCTGCCTATTCCAAAAAGAACGGCTGGACTATTCAGAACTTGCAGGAGCTAGGCCGGACCGCAATGCAGGAATCACCCAGAGTTAGCCTAGCCCACCGCGATGCCAAAATGAAACTTGAAGGCTTTGGTGATTACGCAGAACGCAAAGATAGGCTGCCGGACCTACTGGCCTATCAAGCAACCCTACGCAAGCAAGCCGAGGCCCAGCAATGACCCAGCCCACCCACACTCACCGCACAAATGGTGGAAAGTTTGCTGAGATCGAGCGCATCCATGGCGGTGGCGCTAGCGAGGGCTGGGTGCAGGTGATCTATCACGATATAGACCGCGATGTGCGCAGCTACACCAATCCCGAAGATTGGGAGCAAAACTGGCGAGAAATTACCCCCGATGATTGCACGGTGTGCTTGGGCACCGGCACCGACCACATAAAAGGCAACGCGGCGAACCCGTGCGGGCACTGCTACGGCTTGGGAAAAGTACTGGATAGCAGCGAACGCCCTTCTGAAATGTGGGACGTTGCCAGCATTGCCGGAGGCATCATTCAGCGACAGCTGGAAGAGCTGCTAAATCTGCGGCGCATCGCAGACAACCCAGCGGTGCTGGCGCTTCTCGAAAAAGAGCGCCAGCAAGCCTTAAGCGAAAGCACGGCGCGTAATGAGCAGGCGTGGCGCGAGGGCCAAGGCTTTGGCCCCGGTGGCCAGCGGTATACGGGAGACTGATATGGATGTGCTTACCTACACCCCAAAAGAAGCATCCAAGGCGCTCAGCGTGTCCGTTGCTACCGTCTACCGCTGGATGGATGACGGCACCCTGCCCGTTGTGCAGATGGGTAAGCGCCGCATGATTCACGCCGAACGTCTGCGCCAAAAGCTGGACGCAAACTGCGCAGCGACGCAAACTAACCATGCGCCCGGCGTGGTACAAGGAGAAGCACCATGCCCCACAAACGTAAAGGTTCACCGTATTGGTGGACACACATATCCCCGCCGGGAGGCGGTGCGCCGATTAGACGCTCTACTGGGACGGTAGACTATCGGGAAGCAAAAGCACTGGAATCAAAGTGGCGTTCAGAACTGTATCAGCAGGAAGCCTGGGGTCGGCTTCCTACCCACGGCTTCGCCGAAGTGGCCAGCGAGTTTCTTTTAGCTAGCCAGCAAAAGCGAACTGTTGAGGATATTCAGCGCCGTGTTGGTCGACTCTATGATCATTTTGGGCCAGACCAGATCATGGAAGAGCTTGCAGGAAAGGATATTCGAGGGTTTATTTCAGCCAGGCAGATGGATGGTGTTAAGCCAGCAACTATTAACCGGGAGCTATCGATCTTGAGTGCAATGATCAATCACGCGATTGAGCAATTAGAGTGGCCCATGAGCAATCCTGTTAGAGGCAGGATGCTCAAAGAGCCAGAGGGGCGCGTGCGTTGGTTAACTCACTCAGAAGCAGACAGGCTAGTAGCGGCAGCTAAAACACAGCGCAACGGAGAGCGTTTATCAGACTTCATTCTATTAGGCCTCAATACCGGCGCCCGCATGAATGAACTGCTCAAGATGACCTGGTCACGCGTCGACTTCAATAGTGCACTACTTCACCTGGAAGGAGAAGACAACAAGAGTGCAAAGCGGAGGTCGGTCCCGCTTAATGATGAAGCAATCGCGGCACTCAAGCGCCGCTGGGTGTGGGTAGCCAACCACTGCCCGCAAAGCGAATGGGTGTTCGCGAAGTCCGATGGTGAAAGGTTGGGTAACCTTCGGGAAGGCTTCAAGAGCGCGTGCAGCCTTGCGCGTATTACGAACTTCAGGATCCACGACTTGCGCCACACGTGTGCAAGCTGGATGGTCAGCGAAGGCGTGCCGCTACTGGACGTGAAAGAGGTGCTCGGGCACTCCACTGTGAAGATGACAGAGAAGTACGCGCACTTGGCGCCGCACCGTGCAAGGGATGCAGTAAACCAGCTAGGAAATCGCACAGTAGGCAGTACGCCAGCAGAGACTGTGCAGGAACCTCTAACACAATCCCAGCACAATGAAAGACCGGTGCATTCAATAGAAAGCATGCTTGGCAGGAAACGAAGGGCCTAGAATCGAAAAAAGCCCCGTAAAAACGGGGCTTTAGAATCGAGGTGGCGGAGGGACAGGGATTCGAACCCTGGATAGGCTATTAACCTATGCCGGTTTTCAAGACCGGTGCATTCAACCGCTCTGCCATCCCTCCGGCTTATGGGTGCGTATAATAGCAGCATTCCCTTGGAAGTCAACACCTTCTAGCCCAATTAATACAATCGCAGGCCTACACGGGTAATCTTGCCTTTTTCCATTTCGCTGACGACCCAGTGAATACCATGCCAATCTACATCATCACCCACTACAGGATGCCCACCCACGCGCAGTGCGACGAACTCGGCAAGGGTCATACTATGCTCACCCGGGCTTAGCGTTAAGCCATATGCTTGAGCAACGTCCTGCATGAGTGCGTCGCCCTCTAGCGTGAAGGTACCGAAGAACGCACGCTCATGCTTGAGGCCAGCATCACCATTGAATAAGCGGTTTAGCGCGGAAAGATCTTCTGTGCGTCCTATCACACAGATGACATCCTCTAATTTTAGCCGTGTGCTGCCCTTGGGATGAAGCATGGTGTGATTACGAAACAGCGCTGAAATCAGCGCACCCGATGGGAAGCGTAACAGCCGAATGGGCACATCTTCGAGGTCCCGGTTTTCGACAACATAAACAAACATCTCAAAGTCGTTATCTGGCAAAATCCCCAGCGGTCCACGGCGGTTAGGCGTTGTACCTACCGGCACTTCTACTTTTAATAATCGGGCTGCCAGCGTGAGCGAGCCGCCTTGTATCAATAGGGACAACAACACAACCGCAAAGGCGACGTTAAAGTAAAGCGACGCATTTTCAACCCCTCCAATGACGGGGAAAATAGCCAGCACGATGGGCACTGCCCCTCTTAACCCTACCCATGCGATAAAAAAAGTTTCACGCCAGCGAAATTTAAAGAATGGCTTAATGGTAATTAGTACCGCCAAAGGGCGGGCAATAAAGATAAGCGCCAACGCTACCAAACTTGCAGGCAACGCAACATTCCATAGCTCACTGGGTGTAACAAGAAGTCCAAGGACAAGAAAGAGACCAATCTGGCTTAACCACGCCAGGCCATCGTGCACAGGAAGAATAAAGTTAAGATGGCGGCCAGGCTGGTTACCGATCATCAGGCCTGCCAGGTAAATTGCCAAAAAGCCGCTGCCTCCCAGCACACTGGTAAGCCCAAAAACGCTAAAGCCCAGCGCCAATGCCAGCATGGCATAAAGGCCGGGCGCTAAATCGAGCGAGCGGAGCAGCTTGGCACTTAACCAACCGCCGCCAATACCGACAACCAAGCCAATACCAAATTGGGAAACAAAGAAGGTAAGGGTTTCAAATACCCCTCCCATATCACCAACCAAAAGCTCTACCAGCATTAAGGTCAGAAAGATCGCCATGGGGTCGTTGGTACCCGATTCGATCTCAAGCGTTGCACCTACCCGCTCGTTGAGATTCACGCCACGACCACTGAGCATTGAGAAAACGGCGGCAGCATCGGTAGAGCCCACAATAGCGCCCACCAACAACCCTTGCACCAGCGTTAAATCAAACACCCACATAGCGATCATGCCCACGACCGCACTGGTGATAAAAACCCCGAAAGTCGCCAGCGAAAGTGCCGGCTTAAAACCTACCCGGAATGTTTTAAGGCGCGTACGTAAACCGCCATCAAGCAGTATCATGGCCAGTGCCAAGTGGCCAATTGTAAACGCCATTGAGTAGTCGTCAAAGGCAACGCCAAGAACGCCTTCCTCCCCTGCCAGCATACCTAGTCCCAGGAAGATGAGCAGAAGTGGCACACCAACCATTGACGAGAGTCGGCTCGCCAAAATGCTCAGTGCCATTAGAGAACCACCAATTAAAAAGAAGGTGTAAATTCCGTCCATGTCTCTCCGTCTCTACATCAATGCCACACTATTATTGCATGCTACCGTTACATTTACTGTGCGAACTCAGGAGGCCAACGCGTTCAAGGCTAGTCACGCACCGTTTGTCAGGGATAAACTCCGCCATCTCGATATCAGGAGTTATGATTATGTCACGTTGCCTTTCTGGTTATAGGCACTTACGTTTTTTGATAGTGATTTTTTGTTTATTTTTCGCATATTCATTAGCTTATGCAGAACAAGACACACCGAAGAAGGATCAGACACCGCTTTCTCTTGAAAGTGACATTATGATTCCTGACATGCTGTGGCCATCAGTTGACAGTGATGTTGTTGATGAAGTGCCCACTACGGCACTGGCACCTCCGGCTCCGCTTGAGCCGCCGCCATTGAAAAGCGTACGTTTAATGCTGGACTGGTATCTTAGCCCTCAGCATGCGGCCTTGGTCATTGCGCAAACGAGAGACCTATTTAGCGCACAGGGGCTGGAAGTGGAGCTTCAAACACCGGCGGACCCTGCGATCGCCATAAAACTGCTGACGGCGGGAGAAGTGGATTTAGCGTTAACGCGCCAGCCATTGCTTCATCTACTTGCCCACGAAGATGTTCCCATCACACGCATTGCGACACTGATTGAAACGCCTCTTAACGCCGTCATTGTCACTGGCGAGGCTCAACCGGAAAATGCGACGCACTTGGCCGGGCTTCATTATGGCTACAACACCCGAGAAGGTGCCAACTTGCTGGTTCCCAAGCTCGTGCCGCGCTCCGTACGCCAAACCGATACATTTTTAGCGCCTCAAAGCGTTCATTTTAATGTGGTCAATGCGTTTACTGAAGAGAGCGTGGATGCCATTGCTGATGGCTTTTATCATTTCCTGCCTGAGCAATTAGCCTCAAACGGCATTGCCACCCATACCGTGCACTATAGCGAGCTGGGCATTCCTCGCCATGATGGCCTAATTGTAGTGGCCAATAGCAACTCATTAGTCAAAAAAGCCGATACGTGGTCACGTTTTTTGGTGGCGCTAGAAGAAGCCAGCAACTGGATGGTGGAAAATCCGGAGTCCGCTTGGGAAACGCTGATTAGTGCTCACCCCATTCTTGATAATGCAACCAATGCCAACGCTTGGCCGGATATTCTGCGCCGGATCGCATTAAGCCCTGCTACCTTGAACGCACGCCGCTATGCAACGTTTGAAACGTATCTTTTACAGCAAGGACTAATAGACGCTGAACTGCCCACATCACGTTTGGCCGTTGACCCTTACACTCTTTAACCCGGGAGCGCTATGACAGGCACGGTAACTCGTCCTGTAACGACGACCATGAGGGAAGCGCCGCTGATATTTATCGACTTGGAAACCACCGGTACTCGTGCAACACGGGACCGTATTACCGAGATTGCGGCGCTTAAAGTGATTAACGGGCAACCCATAGATCGTTGGTCTTGTTTGATTAACCCTGGCATCAAAATACCTACCCATATCAGCCAGCTAACGGGCATTGATGATGATATGGTGACGGATGCGCCGTGCTTTGACGACATCGCCGATTCGCTACACGCTTGGCTTGGCGATCAACATCAGTTAGTCGCTCATAATGCACGCTTTGATTACAGCTTCCTGCGCAATGCCTTTAAACATGCGGGCAAGGATTACAAGGCACCTGTTATTTGCACGCTGCGCCTATCACGTCGGCTTGCGCCGCTGGAGCGACAGCATAATTTAAAAGCCTTGCTGAAACGTCATGCAATTACGACTCCCCGTATGCATCGAGCGGGTGATGATGTCAACGCGCTTTGGGCACTCTGGCAGATATGGCAAGAGCATTATAGCGGTGAAGCGTGGGAAAGCGCGCTCGCAGATGAGCAGCGCCATCGGACGCTACCGGCCCACCTGGATAGCCAGCAATTAGAGGGATTACCCGAATCTCCTGGCGTTTATCTCTTTTATGGGCATAACCGCCTGCCCTTGTATGTCGGCAAAAGTGTGAATTTACGTCGTCGTGTGCTGAGTCATTTTCAGCGAGATCATCAAGACAATAAAGCAATGCGGCTTGCTCAGCAGATTCACCATATTGAATGGGAAGAAACCGCGGGCGATTTTGGTGCTCAGCTGCGTGAAGCGCAGTTGGTAAAGTCGATGATGCCGATTATGAACCGCCAGTTACGCAGGCAACGAAAGCTCACCACGTGGCACTGGCCGGTAGGCGCAGACTGCCCAATATTAATGAACGGCGATACAGTAAACCAACCTATACAGGGAGCGCTTTACGGGCTTTTCCGTAGCGTCAGGGATGCCAAAGATACGCTGCGCGCAGTGGCGGAAGCGCATAAGCTTTGCCCGCAAGTATTGGGCATTACCAAGGGTAAAGGCCGCTGTTTTGCCCGCCAGTTAGGTAAATGCGGCGGAGCTTGTGAGGGCAACGAAACGCTGGCGGCGCATACCCAGCGTGCTCAGCATGCGTTGGCGCAGCTACAGGTCCACGCATGGCCCTGGCCGAGCCGTATTATTGTTCAGGAAAAACACGCAGTGGGGGCTAAAAGTGCATGGCACGTTGTCGACCATTGGTGCTATTTAGGCTGCACCGATACGCTTAAAAAAGCGCAGCAATTCAGCAAAGAGCTCCCAAGCCAAGCGACGCCCGCTTTTGATATAGATAGCTATCGTATTTTAAATCGATTCTTGCGCGCCCCCGCGCAACACGGGCTTGTCATTAAGACCTGCTAAGTGCAGGCATTCAAACAGCCCCTAGCGCTCATGGTGTTCCAAAAAGGCCTCAACGGCTTGCTGAAACGCCTCAGGCTGCTCCGCGTGAAGCCAGTGACCCGCATTTTTGAGCGTTACAATGCGCGCCTGGGGCATCATCTCACGCAAGGCAGGCAGCATATCGTCCGTCACATAGTGCGACTGGGCGCCGCGAAGCACGAGCGTCGGGCCTTCATAAGGGGCCTCTCCAGCAGGCAGATCAATAATATCGTCATACCCTCGCTGAATCTCATCCAGCCCTATACGCAGTCCCAACTCGCTCTCTTCGGTACGCGCTAAATTGGTCGCCAGAAACAGGCGTGTAGATCGCGAATCAACGTGTTCAGCCAGCAGCTCATCGGCTTCACGGCGATTTTTAGGCCGGCCTTCTCTAACACGCTTAAGGGCCGCAAAAATATCATCATGGCCATGCTGATAAACGACCGGGGCGATATCGCCTATTGTCAGCGTCACTACGCGCTGGGGCGCCAGCCTTGCAAGGCTAATAGCAACTTTACCGCCCATGGAGTGGCCAAGCACGTGTGCCTGAGTAATAGAGAGACTATCGAGCAGTGCCAGTACATCCTGGGCCATCGTGGCATAGCGCATATCATCGCTATGCGGTGAACGGCCATGGTTACGTAAATCTACGGCAATGACGCGGCGCGAACGCTGCCAGACTTTCAAATGTGAGCGCCAGTTGTCGGCACTGCCCATTAGGCCATGAATCACCACAAGCGGTGTCGCATCGGGAGCTGCTTCACTCTCCATTTCAAGATAGTGAAGATCCACCGTGGCAGCATCAGTCATGTAAACTCCCTAAGCGTTGATTAATCAGGTGATTGTCAACAAGGCCGTCATTGTTAAGCAACAACGATTAGCCGTACATTATTAAACCGTATGCGGAGACAGGTCGGTATGCCCCGTCCAAACCACCAAGCGACGCGTCAACCAGGCAAGCAGCAAGCCGTACAAGGGTAAAAAGAACAGCAGGCTGATGGCGAGCTTTATGGCATAGTCCACCGCGGCAATTTCTAACCAGTTTGCGGCCATAAAGGCGTCAGGGCTGTTATAGAATGCGGTTGAGAAGAACGCGTAAGTGTCAGCAAGATTGCCAAGCACCGTCGAGCATACCGGCGCTACCCACCAGGCCAATTGGCGTAAGCGATCAAATACCTGCACGTCCAGTAACTGCCCTATGACGTATGCAAGAAAGCTTGCCAACGCAATGCGCGCCACAAACACATTCCACTCGCCAAGTGCTTCAAACCCGGCAAAACTGCCTCGCGGAAAGACGACCGAAACAACATACGACACGACTAGAGCGGGCAGCATCACACGCAAGATAATGGCGCGTGCAGCATTTTTGCCGAAAAGGCGGACCGTTAAGTCAGTGGCCAGAAAGATAAACGGAAAACTAAACGCTCCCCAGGTGGTATGGAACCCAAAGAGCGTAAACGGCAGTTGAACAAGGTAGTTACTGGCAGCAATAATACCGATATGAAAGGCGACCATTACCACGAGGCAACGGCGGTACTGTGTATCACTTAGTGCAAACATGCAAAATGACCTTTTTTTACAAGCCAAGAGGGGTTAGGGAACCCTCATAAGAAAGCGCATAGCGCTGCTGGCCGCGCATTATACGCGTTCTTAACTGCATTAAAAGTCGCCACCCTGCTTATCAGTGCTTAATTGACTCAATCAAGCGCCGTTGCTTTATCAGCATCACCGATGGCGCGTTCACACATCGCGATACGCACATCCTCCAGGCTTGCCGGATCATCAATGGTGGAGGGAATCCCAAACGCCTTCCCATCTGCAATCGTGCGCAATAGCTTTCGCAATATTTTTCCAGAGCGGGTTTTCGGCAAACGGTTGACCACCAGCACCTGCTTAAAACATGCGATAGGACCAATATACTCACGGACACGCGCGATCAGCTCATTTTCAAGCGCCATTTCATCGCCGTTAAATCCATCCTTGGGAATCACCAGGCCAAGGGGGATTTGCCCTTTCAGCATATCGTGGATGCCAATCACCGCACATTCAGCCACCGCAGGGTGCGCCCCCACCACCTCCTCCATTTCTCCGGTGGAGAGCCGATGCCCTGCCACATTGATCACGTCATCGGTGCGTCCCATAATGAACAGGTAACCTTCTTTATCGAAGTAGCCGCCGTCGCCGGTTAAGTAGTAACCCGGAAACGCCGCCATATAAGCGCTATGAAAACGCTGGGGGTCACGCCAAATTCCCACCAGGCACCCAGGCGGCATCGGTTGCTTGATAACCACACTCCCCTGCTCCATAGGTGCTGCTGGTTCGCCGTCGCGGCCTAACACCTGTACATTAAACCCGGGCACCGGCAAGGTCGCCGACCCCGCTTTAATCGGCATTGTTGCCAGGCCTGGTTGGTTAGCAGCAATCGGCCAGCCTGTCTCGGTTTGCCACCAGTGATCAATCACCGGCACATCCAGCAGATCATCCAGCCAATGAAATGTAGGCGGGTCAAGTCGTTCACCCGCTACAAACACGTGCTTCAAGCTACTGATATCGTACCGGGAAAACAGCGCGGCATCCGGGTCCGCTTTTTTAATTGCCCGAAAAGCCGTGGGCGCAGTAAAGAAGCTTTTGACGTTGTATTCCTCAATAACGCGCCAGAAGCTACCCGCGTCGGGTGTATTTACCGGTTTGCCTTCATAAACAACGCTGGTACAGCCTCGCAGTAGCGGGGCGTAAACGATATAGGAGTGGCCTACCACCCACCCCACATCTGAGGCAGTAAAAAATACGTCGCCAGGCTCCAGGGCGTAAATTGCCTCCATCGAGTATTCAAGCGCAACCGCATAACCGCCAGTATCTCGTACCACACCTTTAGGTTTTCCCGTAGTGCCTGAGGTGTACAAGATATACAGAGGGTCGGTCCCTTTTACGGGAACACATTCGGCAAAGGCGGCGCTGGCCACTAAATCCTTCCAGTTATAATCACGTTCGCCCAAGGTTGCCGGTGCTATGTCACGCTGATAAATCACACAGGCATTCGGCTGGTGAGTACTTAATGCCAGCGCTTGGTCAATGATTGGCTTATAGGGAATGACCTTATCCACCTCAACACCACAGGAAGCAGCAACTACAACGCAGGGTTCAGCATCCTCGATTCTTGCCGCAAGCTCGTGAGGCGCAAAACCGCCAAAAACGACGGAGTGGACGGCCCCAAGCCGCGCACAGGCGTACATCGCGACCAAGGCTTCAGGAATCATGGGCATATAAATCACCACTCGATCCCCTTTTTTTACGCCAAGTGCCGAAAGCGCACCAGCAAAGTAGGCTACCTGGTCACGCAGTTGCCGGTAGGTTAACGTTGCCTTGGCATGCGTTACGGGTGAATCCCAGTAAATAGCGGGCTGATCCGCTCGGCCCTGCTCAACATGGTGGTCGAGCGCGGCATAGCAGATGTTGATCTCACCGTCGCTAAACCAGCGAGCATGCTGCTGGTCATCATAGGACAGAATCCGTGTGGGTGGAGTAAACCAGGGCAGGCTTTTGGCCTGCTCAGCCCAGAAGTGTTCGGGCTGACTGTTCGCTTGCAGGTAGGCTTCTTGGTAGCGGCTCATAATGACCCTGTCTTTATTGTATTATCGAAGCAACACTGAATAGCTTCTACTTTATAAAGTAATTGCCGTACTCACCCTCATACTATCGGCTAAAGACGTACAATGGGCTAGAAAAGTCGTTAAAGAGCCAGCGTTATCATTGATTAACCGTTAAACGAAGACTTGGACAAAACTCACTAAATTACCGATTATTAAATTAATCATCGTTGCGCCGCGGCGATGCCATAACAATTGATAAAAATACATTTATAAAACACTACAACTAACCGCTTCTCACCCAGTGTAGGCAAGGAGATTATGATGTCTGCGTCCTCAAGCGCCGCTGCATGTCTGCTCGAAAATAACTGCCAAAATCTTGTATCAGCTACGAATTTATTAAAAGCCTTGGCGAATGAAAAACGACTACAAATACTCTGCTTACTGGCCGAGGAGGAGCTTTCGGTCACGCAGATTAATCAGCAGCTTTCACTGAGCCAATCGGCGCTTTCGCAACATCTGGCTATTTTACGCAGGGATGAGCTGGTCAATACACGACGTGAGTCACAAACCATTTATTACTCCTTGCGTAGCGACAGCGCCAAGGCAATTTTAGATACCCTAGCGCAGCACTATACAACGTAAGAAAACGCACTGTTTTTTAGAGACTACCGACGCTGCCAGCCGGAGGCCTCCAGCATGCTGAGAGCCTTTAGCGCGGCGTTTTCTACACCCGCCGAGACCGCCAAGCCTATTTTGCGGCTGATAGTTTTCGGCGCTTCAAGGCGCACATGGTATACATTGGCGTCTGCCATTCGTTCAACCAGATAAGCCTCACTGGTGCCCAGGCTATCGATCAACTGATTGGAAACTGCTTCGCTGCCGTACCAAATCTCCCCTGTTGCCAGGGTATCGATATCCATTTCAGGGCGGTGGCTACTAACGTAGTCCTTAAACAGGCGATGAGTATTTTCCAGATTTTCTACAAATTTTTCACGGCCTTCCTGGGTGTTCTCGCCAATCACCGTTAGCGTGCGCTTGTACTTACCCGCTGTAAGTAGCTCAACGTCAATATCATGACGTTTAAGAAGTCGGTGAATGTTCGGCACCTGAGCGACCACACCAATTGAGCCGATTACCGCAAACGGCGCAGCTTTAATATGCTGAGCCGTACAGGCCATCATATATCCGCCGCTGGCCGCCACCTTATCGATACACACGGTGGTAGTAAGACCCGCGCTTTGCAGCCTGTCCAGTTGTGCGGCAGCCAATCCATAGGCATGCACAAGCCCACCGGCAGACTCCAGGCGTACCACTACTTCGTCATTGGGCTCAGCGACATCAATAATGGCCGATGCTTCCTGAGCAAAAAGCTCCGTTTGAGAAGCTTTGATATCACCGTGGAAATCCAGCACCCATACTCTGTTTTTTGATGGCGTGGCATCCTTGCTTTTCGCTGTTTTTTGACGACTCTTGTCTTCCTGGCGAAACCCCTTAAGCATCTTTTTGCGCGCGCCCTGCTCAGTGGTAGCCATACGAAGACGGCGCTTACGCGACTGGCGCTGCTCATTGAGTGGCTCAATATGCAACCGAAGATCACTTTCTTGAGTCGCTTTGCTGCGCAAGATCAGCAAGGCCACGCCTCCCAGAAACCCAAAAACAATCGTCGCTTGCACCAAAAAGGTGCCCATCTCTGCTATCCATTCACTCACGTATACGCTCCTGCCGAGGTTTAGCACTATCGTTCAATATCCGTTCACACGGCTTGAACTAAACGATTGTTTAAAATACTCTCATTCACATTCATCGGGTCATTGATGACCCATTTATATATTTTACCGCCTATGGAGAGATAGTTATGTCAAACAGCACGCTTGATAAGTTGAAAGCACGATTTAATCCGGATGCGGCTGAGGGTATGGACGAAGTATTTCAATTTCACTTTGAAGATGCGGGTGACCACTACCTTGTTATCAAGAATCGCACTCTGAATGTTCAAGAAGGCGAACATGATGACCCTTCGGTCAGCTTGAGCATGGGCACAGATACCCTCAAAGGTATTATGACCGGTGATATCAATGGCATGACCGCCTTTATGACTGGCAAGTTAAAAGCAACCGGCAACGTAATGCTGGCCACCAAACTCACCAGCCTGTTTCCCAACTAAACGCTCGCTGTGAACTTTTTCAGCAAGGTTGTCAGTGGCTTACTCACGCCATTTAGCCAAATGCGTTTCAATCAGTTCACGTGATATGGAGTACGGCGGCGGCAACGAGGGTAGTTGCCGCGGCGAAAACCAGGCCGCATCGCTAATTTCTACCCCATCGATATTAATACGCCGCGTGGTCGCTTCAGCAAAAAAACCAAACATCAGTGAATGTGGGAATGGCCATGCCTGACTTTGGTAGTAGCGCAGCTTATCAACATGTACACCCACTTCCTCAAACACTTCACGATGGACAGCCTCTTCAGCTGACTCACCCGGTTCAATAAAGCCTGCCAGGGTCGAGTAGCGTCCTGGCGGGAAACGTGGGCTTCGTGCTAACAGCATAGCTTCACCACTGGTGACCAGAGTGATAATACACGGTGAAATGCGTGGATAGTTGCGATGCCCACATGCATTACAGTGCATGGCGAATTCAGCTTCAAGCCTCGTGGCCGCAGCGCCACAACGTCCGCAAAAACGGTGATTTTCAAGCCATGCGCCAACCTGAAGCGCGGTAGAAATCAAGCTAAACCACCCGCTGGGCAGGTCTGCCATCCATTGGCGCCCATCAATCCAGCCATCACCCGGCTCTTTATCAACCCATAGCGCTACTGGCTCGTCATTCCAATAACACAACGGCTGCATTTGTTCAGTCCAAGGCTGATAAGGCTGAAGCGGCGTCAGTTCCTGGTCGCCCGATAGAGGGGCTGGCGCCAGTTGGCTGCGCGATAGACGAATAACGCGCCCTTCACGTACATGGTGGGGAATCTCACGCCTAAGCATTGTGATCACGTTCCTCAAACCAATTCAGCTTATGTGCTTGGCATTTTGCCTGATGAGCGGCGTGCTCTTGTGCGCTTGGGCGGATGACACGCAACTGACCGGGTGTAAGCGTTAGCCGCTGAACCGATAGGCCTTCATTTGACGAATCGGCCTGCTGCTCTTCTGAAGACGTGGCAGCATCCAGCGTCAATGCCGTTTGCCCCCCCGTCATGGCCAGATAAACGTCGGCCAGAATCTCGGAGTCGAGCAACGCCCCGTGGAGCACGCGGTGGCCGTTATCAATGTCGTAACGCTTACACAGGGCATCCAGGCTATTACGCTGACCTGGGTGCAGCTCTCGGGCCATTGTGAGCGTATCCAGAATGCGGCAGTGCTCGCGCACCGGACCTAATGGCGCTCCACTGCGCTGCTTATTTAACCGGCCAAATTCATGATCCATAAAGCCCACATCGAAGGGGGCATTATGAATAACCAACTCTGCGCCTTCGATAAAAGCCCAAAACTCGTCCGCTATTTGAGCAAACACTGGCTCGTTTGCGACCTTTTCATCATCAATACCGTGAATCGCCACGACTTCTGCGTCGATATGCCGCTCAGGGTTGATGTATTGGTGGTAGGTACGCCCAGTAAAACGGCGATTCACCATTTCAACGGCGCCAATCTCTACAATACGATGGCCATCCTTGGGGTCGATACCAGTCGTTTCGGTATCCATGATTATTTGGCGCATCACACTTTCCTCTGCTGGTGCTCATCGATGGCTTCATTGGCAAGCGCATCAGCGCGCTCATTACCTGGATGCCCGCTATGCCCTTTTACCCAGTGCCACTCTACCTTGTGGCGGTGGGTCTCTTCGTGTAGCGCTTTCCACAGCTCGGCGTTCTTGACTGGCTGCTTGGCGGCGGTTTTCCAGCCGCGTTTAACCCAGTTGTGAATCCACTGAGTAATGCCTTGGCGAACATACTGAGAGTCGGTCCATAGCGCGATGTCACACGGCTTATTGAGCGTGCGCAGCGCCATAATGGCGGCCATTAATTCCATACGGTTATTGGTGGTATCAGCCTCATACCCTTTTAAGGTCTTTTCATGCTCGCCGCTAGACAGCACCACCCCCCAACCGCCGGGGCCAGGATTTCCCCGGCATGCACCGTCGGTATATACCGTGACCTGCGGTAGCTGCTCGGCCGCTTGATTACTCAATCTTTCCATCCTTTATTAACAGGTATTGGCGCTACGTATCCTGATGAGACTGGTTATGCGCCGGTTTACCTCTGCGTGTAGCACCGAGCGATGAAGAGGAAACAGGGCGTTGTAGCGCAAACTTAATGCGTTTGACGTAAGCCGACTGCTGGCGACGATGTGCCCGGATCATGTAACTTTCCCCCCAGGGCAAATTATGCCGACGCCCCAGCGCCTCTCGCCCTTCGGGGCAAGACGCATTCAGCAAGCCTCTAAAACAGCAATAGTCTACGCGTTCGACCTCAAAATCGACAAATGCTAGCCAGTCACGTAGTCGCCCAAGCTTGTGCCACTGCCCGTTCCAAGGGAATTCGGGCCGGCGTTTACGCCACTGATGTGCCAGGCCCTTAACGCTCAGAGGATTAAAACCAAATAGCACCAGCATTCCGTTGTCAGCCGTCACTCGTGCCGCTTCTTGTAGGGTGTGATGGGGATTTTCCAATTGCTCTAGCCAGTGGTGAATGATCACCACGTCCATACAACGATCAGGTAACGCCAAGCGGTCAGGTGGGCAGACCAACGTTGATGGGCTGGTGGCAAATTCAACCGTTGGAACCCAGCGGACCGCGTGAGGTATCGACGACATGGTCATCAAAGAAGGCCCCATGCCTATCTCCAGGCTATGCCTGCCTGCCCGGCTTTCAACCACGGGCCCCAGGCAAGCACGTTGCACGTCCCAAAGTGATCGACCAGCATCCATTTTCCAGTAGGCTTGGCTATTTACCAAGCGGCTGGTCATCGCCTTATCGGCCGTTGTCGAATTTGACATGGACAGCGCTTCCCTCCAAAGTAACGGCTTTTTAACGCTTTCTATGTGTCTTTTCAACGTATTTATCAGCGTAATGACAGCAGGTTTGCAACCCTTAAAAGGATCTCGCCCATGATGAGCGTGACACCGATTCCCGCCCTTAGCGACAACTATATTTGGCTATTGAGACAAGATACCAGTCAAAGCGTTTGCGTGGTGGACCCCGGTGAGGCCGACCCTGTCATCAAACTGTTAGAGCGTGAATCGCTGACGCTGGACACCATTCTGATTACGCATCATCACCATGATCATACGGGGGGCTTGGCAACGCTCATCAAGCGCTACTCCCCCCATGTCATTGGTCCAGCGAATCCGGATATTCAGGGTATTAATCAGCATGTCGGTGATGGCGACACCGTGCGTGTGATGGGACGCCAATTTGATGTCATGGCAACCCCCGGGCACACGCTTGATCACATTAGCTTTTATACGCCGGGTATTCCGGCACTACTGTTTTGTGGAGATACGCTGTTTTGTGCAGGCTGTGGCCGCTTATTTGAAGGCACACCCGAACAAATGCATACATCGTTGAACAAACTCGCGGAACTACCTGGCGATACATTGGTCTTTGCTGCTCATGAATACACACAGGCGAATCTTGTATTTGCCCACGCAGCTGACCCAGAGAATGACGATGTGACTTATGCCTTAAGTGAGTGTGAAAAGGCTCGGGCATTAAATCGCCCCACCTTACCCAGCACAATAGGACGCGAGCTAAAAATTAACCCCTACCTGCGCGTCAGTACCCAAAGCGTACGCCAAGCGGCAGGAGAACAGGGAGCTAATGACAACGACCTCGCGACGTTCACCACTCTACGTGAGTGGAAGAACCGATTTTAAGAACGCTCCAAAAAACAAATGAATTAAACTATGACCTATCGAACGATGCGACAGCGCTTGATATTAAGCGCTGGCAGTACGGTAATTATGGGCTTGTTATTGGCCGCTGCCGCTAACTCACAAGCCTCAGCAATCTCATATAGCCCTTCTAATAGCGATACTTCCTACACAGAGCACACGCCTTCAACGCAGGCGGTTCCAACGTCTTTCCACACCAGTTTCTGGGAAGATCTGGAGCTTCAGCATCAGGATGCCTGGACAGCGCTGCGTCAAACGTTTCAGTGGCAGGAGCTAACACTGCCCCCCAGCGCTCAGGCCCGTGTTGATGAGTGGATCGAATATTATCGCGCCAGCCCCGAAAACATAGCCACGATTACTGAGCGCGCCACGCCATGGCTTGCCTGGATCACTCAACAGGTGAGTGATCGCGGCCTACCCGGCGAAATCGCCTTGATTCCATTTGTCGAAAGCTCCTTCGACCCCAGTGCGCGTAGCCATCGTGGCGCAGCGGGGCTCTGGCAATTCATGCCCAACACAGGTGATGCGTTGGGTCTGGTTCGTAACGGCAATTATGATGGGCGCCTGGACGTACTCACTTCAACCGCAGCGGCGCTTGATTACCTTGAGATGCAGGCGGATCAGTGGTACGAGGGCGGCATCATGCTTTCGTTGGCGGCTTACAACGCCGGAGCGGGCACCGTTAATCGCGCTCTACACAAGGCACAAAATCAGGGGCTGGCGGGTGACTATTGGGATCTATCGTTACCGCATGAAACCATGCAGTACATTCCCAAACTCAAGGCGATCGCGACCATCATTAATGACCCTGAACGCTTTGATATTAGCCTGCCAGACATTCACATGGACCCGGCCTTTGCCAAAGTAAAACTTGAGCAACCCTTAAGTATTGCTCAAGCCTCACAGCTTTTAGATGTCAGCCAATCAGCGCTAGCGGAGCTAAACCCGGGGCTGCTTAACGGCAGCATCGACCCCCGCAATGTACAAACGCTTTTAGTGCCTGAGGAAGCGGATACACAGGTATTAGCTCAGCTTTCGCAAACCACGTCTAGCCAGCTTGCCTCGACACAAGCGCCCAATGTTCATCGTGTTGAACGTGGAGATAATCTATCCGCCATCGCCAGCCGCTACCAAGTTAATCAAAATGACTTGATACGCTGGAATGCGCTTGATCGACCTAATGCTTTACAACCAGGCCAACTCCTGACACTTTCAGGGCAATGAGTTGACAGGATCTGCTCACATGGGACGTAACCAATGCCACGTGGTGTGTTTGTAAAGACGCTGCTAATCGTTAGCTGCTTCATCATGAGTATGTCAGCCTTTGCAGAACCGACAGAGGCTGAACCTCAACCGCAGATCATGGCTGGAAATAGCCTAACGCCTGCAGGTAGCGTCGCAAGCAACAATACCTCTATTCAGACGGTGCACGGGCTGTCACTTTACGATAGCCCTGAGTTACCTGCCGACTTCGCCTACTTCCCTCATGTTAATCCACTGGCTCCCAAGGGCGGCACCATCACCCACACCGCCGTAGGCAGCAGCTTTGATTCCACCAACCCCTTTATCATTCGTGGCACGCCTGCCACCGGTGTAGGCCAGATATACGATACGTTAATGACCAGCAATCCAGGCGAACCCTTCAGCGTGTATGGATTACTGGCGGAGGGCGTCCGCTTGGACCCTGACCGGGAGTGGATTGAGTTTGACCTCCGCCCCGAAGCACGTTTTCAAGATGGCGAGCCGGTAACTGCGTACGATGTGGTGTTCTCCTTTAACCTGCTGCGTGAAGAGGGTAATCCTTTTTACGCCAGTTACTATGCCGGTGTTGATAACGCCATTGCGCTAAATGAACACCAGGTTCGCTTCGAATTTAGCAGTACTGAGTCTCGTGAATTACCATTAATCGTCACGCAGTTACCGATCCTCCCCCGCCACTACTGGGAACCCCGTGACTTTACCGCCCCGACACTGGCAACACACCCAGGCTCCGGCCCTTATCGCATCAGTGACGTCGACCCAGGCCGGCGCATCGTATATCAGCGGGACGACGACTACTGGGGCAAAGACCTGCCCGTTAATGTCGGCCGCTACAATATTGATCATGTGGTTTACGACTATTACCGAGACAGGGATATTGCCTGGGAGGCATTCAAGGCGGGCTTAACCGACTTCAGGACCGACGCCCGTGCGGCGACCTGGGCCATTGGCTACGATTTCCCGGCGTATCGCGAAGGGTTGGTGAAACGCATCACGGTGCCTGATGTAAATCCTTCGCTCATGCAGGCGTTCGTATTCAATCTTCGTAAGGAGAAGTTCCAGGACCCGCGCGTACGCGAAGCGCTCAGCCTGACGTTCGACTTTCCCTGGCTGAATACCAATATTTTTTATAACGCCTACCAGCGTACCGAAAGCTATTTCCAGAATTCAGAGATGCAAGCTGATGGCCTGCCCTCAGAGGAAGAGCTCGCCCTGCTTGAGCCTTACCGGGAGGAGCTTTTAGCCTCTCATCGCTCTGACCGAATATTTACCGATGCACTCCCTATCGACCAACCGACGGATCTGCGCGAACGCTTACGCCGGGCGCTCGACTTGCTGCACGAAGCGGGCTACCAAGTGGAAGACGGCACACTGGTTCATACTGAAACAGGCAAGCCCCTACAGTTAGAAGTGCTGCTTTATGATGCGAGTCTTGAGCGTGTGGTACAGCCTATGCTGCGCAATATGGCGCGTCTCGGTGTAGAGACCACCATGCGGATCGTGGACATTAACCAATATCTTAATCGCCAGCGTAGTTACGATTACGATATTGTGATCAGCCATTTCCCCCAATCCAATAACCCCGGTAACGAACAGCGCGACTTCTGGAGTAGTGAGGCCGCCAAAGCGCCGCAAAGCCGTAACCGAATGGCGCTCGCTCACCCGGCAGTGGATGCGTTAATCGAGGACATTATTAGCGCAGATAACCGGGAGAAACTGGATACGGCGACGCGCGCGCTCGACCGGGTGCTGCGCTGGGGGTTTTACACCGTCCCCCACTATCACTCCGGCGAAACGCGTATTGCAGTATGGGACAAGTTCGGCTATCAAGAGCCTTTCCCGGAATACGCGATGGATTTGGATGCCTGGTGGGTCGATACCGACCGTGAAGCAGAATTACAGCGCCGTCACCGGCGTCGCTGAAGGGCTAAATAATAACGATTGGAGTGCACTCTGTGGCACGTTACACCCTACGCCGACTGCTACTGATGATACCGACGCTGCTTGGCATCATGCTGCTTAACTTCATGATCGTTCAAGCCGCGCCCGGCGGCCCCATTGATCAGATGCTAGCGCGTTTTGAAGGCGCCAACGCCATGGCCAGCACACGTTTAGACATGGGCGGCGCGGATGTTCAGGTAAGCGATGATTCGCGGGGCTCACGGGGTATTGACCCCCGCTTTATCGAACAGCTGGAACAGCAGTTTGGGTTCGACAAGCCAGCCCATGAACGCTTTATCGGCATGATGACCGATTATCTTACGCTCGACTTCGGGACCAGCTTTTTCCGTGACCGACCGGTGATCGAGCTGATAATTGAGCGCCTGCCGGTATCCATTTCTCTGGGCTTATGGACCACCCTGCTGGTCTATGTGATTTCCATTCCACTGGGTATTCGTAAAGCCTTGCGCCACGGCTCACGTTTTGATGTGTGGACCTCAGGGCTGGTGGTTGTCGGCTATGCGATACCGGGCTTTCTATTCGCCATCCTGTTGATTGTGCTGTTTGCGGGCGGCACCTATTGGGATTGGTTTCCCCTCAGAGGGCTAACCTCTCCAGATTTTGCGGACCTTTCACTAGGCGGCAAAATAAAAGACTACTTCTGGCATATCACGTTGCCCGTCACGGCGGCCGCTATCGGCAGCTTTGCCACGCTTACCATGCTGACCAAGAACAGCTTTTTAGACGAAATTCATAAGCAATACGTGCTCACCGCTCGCGCCAAAGGTGCTAACGAACAGCGCATTTTGTACGGTCATGTTTTTCGTAACGCCATGCTCATCATTATTGCGGGATTGCCGGCCGCGATGATTGGGATTTTCTTTACCGGCGCCCTGCTAATTGAGGTGATTTTCTCGCTTGATGGGCTGGGCCTTCTAGGATTTGAAGCCGTTATGCAGCGGGATTATCCGGTCATCTTCGGCACCCTGTTTTTGTACACGGTCATCGGGCTCGTGCTAAAGCTGATATCCGATTTGACCTACGTGTGGGTGGATCCACGCATCGACTTTGCAACGAGGGAGTCGTGAAAATGAGCGGTTTTACATCACGACTATCACCCATTACGCAGCGCCGTTTAGCCGCCTTTAAAGCAAATCGTCGCGCTCGGATATCGCTTTGGTTGTTTGGCGTGCTGTTCATTATTAGCCTGTTTGCCGAGCTGATTGCCAATGACAAGCCGCTCATACTGAACTACGACGGACAGTGGTATACACCTCTGCTGGTGGATTATCCGGAAACGGATTTTGGAGGTTTTCTTCCCACCCGTACTGACTATTTGGACCCGTTTATTCAACAGCAAATTAGCGACAACGGCTGGGCCATATGGCCGCTTATTCCGTTCTCCTATCAAACGCTGGACATGCAGATGCAACAACCCTCACCAGCCCCCCCAGATAGCCGCCACTGGCTGGGCACGGATGACCAAGGGCGCGATGTGCTGGCCCGCGTTATCTACGGTTTTCGGCTCTCTGTCTTTTTTGCGTTAGTGCTTACGACAGGGTCGCTGGCGTTAGGCGTTCTAGCGGGCGGTGTGCAGGGGTATTTTGGCGGCAAGGTGGACCTTATAGGCCAACGGGTCACTGAAATATGGTCGGGGCTACCGGTGCTGTTTTTGCTGATTATTTTAGCAAGCTTCGTTCAACCCGGTTTTTGGTGGCTACTGGGCATTATGCTGCTGTTTTCATGGCTAGGCCTGGTCGATATTGTGCGGGCCGAGTTTTTACGAGCACGCAATTTGGAATACGTACGCGCAGCAAAAGCCATGGGATTGCCGTCTCGGCTGATTATGTGGCGCCATGTCCTGCCGAATGCCATGGTGGCTACTCTAACGTTTATCCCCTTTCTATTTACCGGGGCGATTGGTACGTTAACAGCGCTCGACTTTTTGGGCTTTGGCCTGCCGCCAGGTTCCCCATCCCTGGGGGAGCTTGCCGCTCAGGGTAAAAATAATCTGCACGCGCCATGGTTAGGCATTACCGCCTTCATGACGCTTGCCGTGATGCTCTCCTTGCTTGTCTTTATTGGTGAAGGGCTGCGTGATGCCTTTGACCCACGCCACGTTAATCAGCGCCAAACGCCTGCGCAGGACGCCCAACATGCCTAAACCACTACTTCGGCTAACGGATTTCACGATTGCCTTTGATGATAATGTAGTGGTAGATGCGCTTTCATTAACGGTCAATGCAGGCGAAACGCTGGCTATTGTGGGTGAATCCGGCTCGGGCAAGTCCGTTTCAGCACTGGGAGCTATTAACCTTTTACCCCGCAATGCCATGATAAGCGGCGAGCGCTGGTTAGAGGATACTGACCTCAATCAACTTGGCGAGCGCGATTGGAACGGCGTGCGTGGCAACCGTGTAGGGTTTGTATTTCAAGAACCCATGACATCACTCAACCCTTTGCACCGTATCAGTAAGCAAATTGGTGAAACCCTGCGCCTGCATCAAGGGTTAAGTGGGCAAGCAGCGCGAGCGCGGGCCAGAGAACTGCTTGAGCAAGTGAAACTGCCCCGCGTTGATGAGCTGTTGGATGCCTGGCCTCATCAACTCTCCGGTGGTCAGCGTCAACGCGTCATGATTGCCATGGCCATTGCCAATAACCCATCACTCTTAATCGCCGATGAGCCAACGACCGCGCTGGATGTCACCGTGCAACAAGACATACTCGGCCTTTTAAAAGAGCTTCGCGATCAGCATGGCATGGGCATGCTGTTTATCAGCCACGACTTGAATCTTGTAAGCCGCTATGCCGAGCGGGTTTGCGTGATGTATCACGGTAAGATTCAGGAAATGGGGCCGGTTGAAGAGGTTTTTCAAAACCCTAAAAGTGATTACACCAAAGCACTGCTAGCAGCAGAACCTGAAGGCCGCCCGGCAACGCCTGCCAATACGGCGCCCTTATTAACCGCTCGACAGCTAAGCGTTAGTTTTAAGCGCCCCAAAACCGGGCTATTTAAACGTCAGCCTCCCCCTTTTGAAGCGCTTAAAGCAACCGACTTGAGTATTTCGGCCGGTGAAACGCTGGGCATTGTCGGCGAGTCAGGCTCAGGTAAAACGACGCTGGCATCCGCGATTATGCGCCTGGTGCAAAGTCAGGGAGACGTTATCTTGGGTGATGCCACCTTGAGCCAGCTTACAGGCAATGCACTACGGCGCCAGCGTCATCGTTTACAAATGGTATTTCAGGACCCATACGGCGCGCTTTCACCGCGCATGCCGGTGTTTGATATTGTGAGTGAGGGGCTACGTTTTCACTATCCCGCACTTTCACTCGATGAAGTTACCCAGCGTGTACAAAAAACGCTGCTTGAGGTGGGTTTACCTGAAGGCTGTGCGGCGCGCTATCCCCATGAGTTCTCCGGCGGGCAGCGCCAGCGAATAGCCGTGGCCCGAGCCATTATTTTAGAGCCTGAACTTCTAGTGTTGGACGAGCCGACCTCAGCGCTGGACCGTACCGTGCAAAAGCAGCTTGTGACGCTACTTCGTCAGTTACAGGAACATCGCCAGCTTAGCTATCTATTTATCAGCCACGACTTAGCCGTAGTACGTGCCATGGCGCACCGTATTATGGTGCTAAAGGATGGTGAAGTGGTCGAGCAGGGCCCCTGCCTTGACGTGCTGGCCTCGCCTCAGCATGCATATACTCAATCGCTGATTGCCGCCGCCCATTTGCCACGTTTGTTTGCTTAACGTTTATTTTGAAAAATTTAACCAGATGACTCTGATAGTAGACGTTGTTAAAAAAACAAGATAACGGTATAAGCCGAATATTTGGATACGCACTTGACCTACTGCCGTTTGGCCAAGTGCGCTTAGCGGCTAAATTTAGAAGCTGGCGATTTCTTCCTGAGTTAACTCGCGCCACTCACCGGGGCCCAAATCATCCGTTAATACAACATCACCAATAGATTGGCGGTGCAGCGCATTAACATGGTTACCCAACGCGGCAAACATACGCTTAACCTGGTGATAGCGCCCTTCGGTAAGGGTAAGTTCCGCTTGTAGAGGCGTTATAAACCGTAGTAACGCAGGCTGCGTTGGCGTCTCTTCATCATCCAGCAGGATGCCTTGGGCTACCTGATTGATTGCCCACTCCGCATCGCTGCCTTCCATAGGCTCAGCCAAGTCGGCGATATAGACCTTGGCGCAACGATGGCGCGGTGAAGTAACACGATGTGACCACTGGCCATCATCAGTCAGCAGTAAAAGGCCAGTGGTATCAACATCCAGCCGCCCTACTGGCTGAAGACGCTCTGCCTTGGGCAAATCAATCAAATCAATCACCCGTGGATACAGCCCGCGCCTGGCAGTGCACTCAACACCCGTTGGCTTGTGCATGATTAAATAGCGAAGCCCGACCAGCGAAAGCGTTTCGCCGTTGAATTTCACTTCATCCTGCTCGGTATCAATCTGGGTGGCCGACTGCTTAATAGGCTCACCATTAAGCGTGACTTCGCCATTTTTAAGCGCTCGTTTTGCCAAGCTACGCGTTAGCGGTGTTGTTTCACTTAAAAACCGATCAAGGCGCATTATTGGCCCACTCCTGGCAGTAACGAAAAGTGGTCGGCATCTTGCCAGGCTGGAAATTTTTCACGAAAAGCATTTAACTCCGTTTTATCAAGCGTCCCCGTTTCAATAAACGGCGTATTTTCAGGATGGTCGATGAGCGGTTCGCCCTTGAAATCGACCAGCATGGAGTCGCCACTGTAAGCAAGACCTTTGGCATCTTCACCAACGCGATTAACCCCCACGACATACGCAAGGTTTTCCACCGCCCGAGCCTGAAGCAGCGTTCGCCAAGGCTGCCGACGCGGTGCTGGCCAGTTGGCAACACAAAGTAGCGCATCATACTCGAAGTGCTCTTGCGCTGCTGGCTGTTGACGCATCCAAACAGGAAAACGCAGGTCGTAGCAAACGCTTAACAGTAGCTTAAACCCCTTGAGCTCGACTATTTCACGCTGGCTGCCCATGCCATAGCGTTCATGCTCGCCCGCCATACGAAACAAATGGCGTTTATCGTAATGGCGGATATCGCCCTCGGGCGTGGCCCATATCATACGGTTGTAGTACTGCCCGTCATCAACGATGGCCACACTCCCTGTTATGACACAGTTACGCGCTTTAGCTTGCGCCTGCAGCCAGGCAACGCTTTGGCTTTGCGCCATGGGTTGGGCCATTTCGCGCGAGTTCATGGTAAAACCCGTTGCAAACATCTCGGGTAATACGATGAGATCGGTGTCACGGCTATCCAGATCTCCCAGCAAACGGCCCAAATGATCATGGTTGGCCTGCGGGTCTTCCCAGCGCAAATCGCACTGTACCAGGCTCGTTTTTAGCTGACTCATGTCATGTCTCCTTTGCCAGTATGTTTTTGCAATTATGTGGTAGATTAGCATTTTTAAATAATGAGGCTGCTATGCTTTTCCCTCCAGCGCGTGATCCACAGGCCGTCAAAGGCGTCACATTTGGGTTAGCAGCCTATGTAATGTGGGGGTGTTTCCCGCTTTTTTTCGCGCTGTTTGACGGTATTCCAGCGTTTGAAATTCTTATCCACCGAATAGTATGGTCGTGTGTCTTTCTTGTTGTACTCATCACGATGTTAAGCCGTTGGTCCCCCGTGATAACGGCGTTAAGCCAGCCTCGCCGTTTAGGCCGTGTACTAATTTGCGCTGTGTTAATCGGCTTCAATTGGGGGCTTTATATTTACGCGGTGGAAAGCAACCAGGTCCTGCAAGCAAGCCTTGGTTACTTTTTAACGCCACTTGTTAATGTGGCGTTGGGCATGTTGGTACTGCGTGAAGTGATGGCACGTCTTCAATTAGTGGCGTTAGGGCTTGCAGGTTTGGCCATTGCCATCCAATTTGCGCTGCTGGGTGAGCTGCCCTGGATCAGCCTGATGCTAGCACTCAGCTTTGGTAGCTACGGGCTTTTTCGCAAGCAAGTGCCGCTGGATGGTTTATCGGGACTGTTTGTAGAAACCCTTTTGCTGTTCCCGCTGGCGCTGCTCGCCCTGACATGGCTTAGCTGGCAGGGTAATTCACACTTCATGATTGATGTGCCAATGAGTGTTTTACTGGCGGTAAGCGGCGTAATAACCGCTTTGCCGCTGATGGCTTTCGCGGGTGCGGCTCGACGCTTACGGCTCTCGACGTTGGGCTTTTTGATGTACATCAACCCTACGATTCAGTTTATAATCGCTTTAACCATTTTTGGTGAACCGCTAGGTACCATACAGCTCGCTACCTTTATTATGATCTGGTTTGGGCTTGCACTCTATTCATGGTCCTCTTGGCAATCACGCCCGCACCAGCCCCCTATCCGCTAACGTTTTTTGCCCTGAATGCGATAATGTCAGGGCAGAGCTCTCCTCTTCTGCCCCCTCTGGCTGATAGCCTACCCGGAAACCACCCCAGTGTTTGCCATGGATAAAAATCGGTACCGATAGATCATGCATGATCTCGCCCGTATCGCGTTTATAGGTTTGAAGCAATAATGGGTGTTGATGAGCACCACATCGACTTCCCGTCGCGTCATCAAAAATACGCTTGCTGCGGCAGTACTTTAAATCATGCTCCATATCGCCCGTGGGCTGTCGGCTAACCGCCTCATTGTGAGTAGGCACATAGCCATCACGATTACAGGCAATCGCATAACTCAAGCTATACTCCGTCAGTAGCGGCTCTTGCACGCTTGGTAAATATTGATCGGTGAAGTCATCAAACCCTGTACGATAAAGCGTTGGCCGGGTGCCCGGGAGTGCCTGATAATCTGGCTGAAAAAGGGCTGATTCTACGAGTTCTCCGCGGGAAATGGCCTTTTCCAACAGCTTGCCAATGCGGTTAGCCGTTTGGCGAGCCGCTTTAAATACCTGTTGATGCCGCCCCTGAAGACGCTGCTGAGCCAGCTCACCATCAACCCCTTCAGCCGCTTCCATTAACGAACGGGCTTGCGCAGCCAAATCATGCATATTGCGATTACCTTCATCTACGTCGCTCTCTAACTGACGCAGACTCTCGGCAACGGTCTGGCTATGGGTTTTGGTGCTCTCCATGGCGGTGGCGACACTTGTGATCTCGTGCTGAACCTGATCAAACTGCTGGGTAATGGTGGCCAAACGCTTGCCTACCTGTTGCAACCCCCCGGAGCGCTCTCGAATACGCACCATTATTGCGCCCATCGTAGAGACAACCCCTTGGCCGCTTTGATGCATGTCCTTAACCAGCGTTTCTATATTCTGCGTCGCGGTTGAGGTCTTGAGCGCCAAGCTCCGTACCTCTTCAGCCACCACGGCAAACCCCCGGCCATGCTCACCCGCTCGGGCCGCTTCAATCGACGCATTAAGTGATAACAAATGGGTTTGCTCGGCAATCCCTTCAATCATTTCAGTGACATTGCGCACCCGCTCTATTTTGTCATTAAGTGCGGTCAACATTTCTAACGCCTGATCTGATCGCTCAGCCACATGGCTCATATCGCTGACAATATCCGTCAGCTCGTCATGATTCTGGTGGCTGGCATCGCGGGCGTTTTCTGCCAGTGTGGCCACGTGAGTCGCGCTCGTACTTACTTGCAAAATAGCGGTATTGATTTCATTCATGCTTGATGATGCTTCATGCGCCATCGTCTCCTGCTTGGTAAGACGTTGGTCCATAAGATCGGCATAGTGAGAGACCTCCGCCGAAGCAATGGCCGTTTTGCTTGCCCGTTTCATTAAGCGATACGCCATCGCACGAAGCGACGCATAATCCTTGAGTGGCTTTGGCCCACGAACAGGCTGGGCAAGACGCTGCTGGTCGGCCATAAAAACACTGAGCAGCGCATTAGCAACCAGCCCTGCCCCCGCTAATGCGGCGCAAATAAGTGCCAGGTATTTAAAGGTACCCGCTTGGGCAACCAACCAAACCGATAATCCGAACAATATCAATGGTGCCAGCACACGAAGTAGACGCATAGAGGGACTCTTTTGTAATTAAGGTTATCGAGCTGCGTTTGTCGGCGTTTTTGTGGACAGCGGTAAGTAAAACGCCAAGAGGCGCCCAATTTTCTTAACGAGCTTAACGGGTTATGCTGATGAAATAAGTAACACTTTGGGGGAAGAGAGGTGGCTTATTTAAGAAGCCGAGCCGTAATTACTGGCATAACGCGTTAATATAAGGACTAATAAAAGAACCAACGGTTCTTAAAAACCATTGATGCCTGATGGCCCGGAGCCCATGTTTAAGCGTTATTTACCTATTCTCACTTGGCTACCGCACTATCATAGACGCCTACTGGGTGCTGATGTGCTAGCAGGGATCATTGTGACCATCATGGTCATTCCGCAATCGCTTGCTTATGCATTACTAGCGGGCCTGCCTGCCGTTGTCGGATTATATGCCAGCATTCTGCCGCAGCTTCTTTATACCCTGTTGGGTACAAGTCGCACGCTCGCCGTAGGGCCTGTTGCCATTATCGCGCTGATGACGGGTGCTGCACTCTCTTCAGTAGCGCAGCCAGACACTGACGCCTACTTACAGGCAGCCTTGGTACTTTCATTACTTTCTGGCGCTATATTAGTCATGATGGGCGCGCTACGGATGGGCTTTTTTAGCAACTTTTTAAGCCATCCGGTCATTTCTGGCTTTTTAACCGCCTCTGGAATACTCATTGCGGCAAGCCAGCTGGGAAGCATCTTAGGCGTCTCCAGTAGCGGCTTCACGCTCATTGAGCGTGTGATAACGCTACTCCCCAACCTGCCTCAATTTAACCCCTACACATTTGCGATTGGTACAGGCACGCTGGTATTTCTTATTGCCATGCGTCGCTATGGGAAGCAAACGTTTAGCGTACTGGGCCTTCCTGCCGCACTTACTGACTTAATCACCAAGGCGGGGCCTGTTTTTGCCGTCGTTACAACCACGTTCATTACCTGGCATTGGCAACTCACAGAGGCAGGCGTTGAGGTAGTAGGCGCTATTCCGAGCGGCTTACCAGCGCTTAGCTTTCCGTGGGCGGACGCCTCCTTATGGCGGACATTGTTGATTCCGGCACTGCTGATTAGCCTGGTGGGTTTTGTCGAGTCCGTGTCCATGGGTCAAATGCTGGCGGCAAAACGGCGCCAGCGCATCTCACCTAACCAGGAACTGATTGGCTTGGGAGCCGCCAATCTGGCAGCGGGTGTTACCAGTGGGATGCCGGTAACGGGGGGTCTTTCAAGGACGGTGATCAACTATGATGCCGGAGCCCAAACCCCAGCGGCCGGGGCGTTTGCCGCTCTGGGCATTGCACTTATCACCCTATCATTTACCGGCTGGCTTTATTACCTGCCCATTGCCACCCTTGCCGCCACCATTACGGTGGCTATTTTAACGCTGGTGGATATTCCCATGCTGCGTCAAACCTGGCGTTACTCGCGCAGCGATTTTTCTGCAATGGCCGTGACCATTTTATTAACGCTGGTCGAGGGGATTGAAGCCGGTATTGTGAGTGGTGTTACATTATCTATAGCGCTATTTCTTTACCGCACCAGCCGCCCACACAGTGCGCTAGTTGGCCGGGTACCGGACACCGAACATTTTCGTAATACCCACCGCCATAATGTAGAAACCATTAGCCATGTGGCACTGCTGCGTATCGATGAAAGCCTCTACTTTGCCAATGCTCGCTACCTGGAAGATACTGTTTATAACCTGGTGGCCAGTCATCCTGAACTTGAGCATGTGGTACTGATTTGTTCAGCGGTTAACCTGATTGACGCCTCTGCCTTGGAAAGTCTGGATGCCATCAATTCGCGGCTCAAAGATTCCAACGTCAAACTTCATTTATCGGAAGTGAAAGGTCCTGTCATGGACAAGCTTAAAAAGAGCGACTTTCTGGACGCTCTAACAGGTCGGGTTTTTTTGAGCACCTACGCGGCCTGGCGAGAGTTTTCGTAATTGACTTACTCTTCCAATCTTTTGAAAAGCCAGGTTTTTACCTGGCTTTTTGCATTTCAGATGAGTGTGTTTTTGGTCTGGATTGACAACAGCATTGACATTTCCCCATTAGCTTACCTACTATCACTTGACCACCAAGCAAAACCAAATACCGCACAGCAAAACACTAAGTAACCAAATGTAATTACAAACATAATAATGGAGCCTGCCAATGCGCCCTTTTGCCCATCGTCTTCTCATTACCGCCTTGCCACTTTCGTTGTTAAGTGCCGCTGTTGCCTACGCCAACGAGGTTGAATTGCCCTCCACCATGGCATGGACAGCCTACGGCACTAACTCAAGCGGTTACGCTCAAGCCGTGGCCATCGGCAATATGCTGCAAAACAAATACGACTCATCGGTGCGCATTCTGCCGGGAGACAACGATGTCTCGCGCATGACTCCGCTAAAGCAAGGGCGTGTTGACCTCTGTGCGTGCGGTATTGCCAGCTACTACGGCGCGGAAGGCGTGATGATGTTTGCCGATCGTGACTGGGGCCCTCAGCCACTGCGCGTGATTACCACGTCTACCGCCTCTTTTGGCCTTTCTCTGGCGGTGGCGGGTGATCTGGACGTTGAAACACCCGCCGACCTGGCGGGCAAACGCATTGCCTATATACGCGGCGATGATGCGCTCAATAAAGGCACTGAAGCGTACTTAGCGTTTGGCGGGCTTACCTGGGATGACGTTGAACGAGTTGATTACCCAGGCTACGGCCGCTCGTTTGATGGCATTATCGCCGGTGATGTAGATGCCTCATTTACCACTACCGTCACCCCGCCTGCCCAGCAGCTTGCCAGCAGCCCGCGCGGTATCAGTTGGCCGGTGCTCGACCCTAACGATGAAGCAGGCTGGGAGCGTATGGCGGCGGTGGCGCCTTATTTTCGTCCCCATGAAGCTACGTCAGGCGCAGGCGGTATCAGTGCTGACAACCCAGTGCCTAGCGCCAGCTATCCGTATCCTATCGTGGTGGCCAATCAAGATCTGGATGACAATGTTGCTTATGGTCTGATCAAAGCCATGCAGGAGGATTTTGACGACTACAAGGATAACGCCCCCGGTGCGCTTGGCTATGCCTTGGATCAGCAGGATCTTCAATGGGTAGTGCCGTTCCACGACGCCGTGGTGGAGTACTACAAAGAGGTCGATGTATGGACCGATGAAATGCAGGCGCACCAGGATAATCTGGTTGAGCGCCAGAACGTGCTGTTAGGCGCTTGGGAGAGTTTTATGCAGGATGCGCCCAGTGATGATGAGGCCTTTACTAGCGCATGGATGGAAGCCCGCGCCAGCGCATTGAGTGATGCCGGTTTCGAACCGATCTTCGAGTAATACGTCAGAAGGCGGCGCTCGCCGCCCTCTGCTGATTGACGGATCTTTCCATAACTCAAGATACCTCGCCATGACAACAGATACTGCTCCTGCCAATCATCAGCAGGTTAAAGAAAAGATCAGCCAAATCCGTGAGCTGCCCTCGGCACTGCGCTGGGTTCCCGCCACCGTGACCGTCATTTTGATGCTGATGACGTTGGATTTCCTTTTCAACCTGGGTTTACTTACCTTTGTCACAGGACTGGAAACGCAATTTTATTACGCCGTGGTCGCGCTTCTGCTTCCCTTGGTTTTTCTGCTTTGGCCCATACGTAGCAGCCAGCAGGAGCAGCCTATCCCGTGGTACGACTACCTGCTAAGTGCCGCAACGCTAATCGTGGGTGGCTACTTTGTTGTTAACGCGGTGCCCATTCTGGAGCGCGGCTGGGCGTTCGACGCTCCGGAACTGGCGATCTATGCAAGCTATGCCTACTGGCTATTGATCGTTGAAGCGGCCCGCCGGGCTGGCGGCTTACCCATCGCGATTATTGCGGGGGTGTTCTCACTTTATCCACTGGTGGCTGACATTGTCCCCGGGCCAATCCAGGCATTCCCATCCACTCTTGAACAAACCGCCATGTACCACACTATGAGTACCGAGAGCATCATGGGGGTACCACTACAGGCCTTCGCAGGTCTGGTAATCGGCTTTTTGGTATTTGGCGTTGTGCTGCAAAAAAGTGGTGGCGGCAAGTTTTTCATCAATCTGGCGTTTTCGCTGCTAGGCCATGTACGTGGCGGCCCGGCCAAAGTATCGATTTTCTCTAGTGGCCTGATGGGCTCCATGAGCGGTAGCGTCATCAGCAATGTACTCACTACCGGCGTTTTATCGATTCCTGCCATGCGGCGTATCGGCATGAGCCGCTCTTTTGCTGGTGGCGTTGAAGCCTGTGCCTCTACGGGCGGTGTGTTAATGCCCCCAGTAATGGGTGCCACCGCGTTTGTGATGGCGATGTTTCTGGATATTCCCTATTCGGCCGTCGCGCTTGCCGCCGTCATTCCCTCTATCCTTTACTTTTTAGGCCTATTTATTCAGATAGACGCCTACGCCGCACGCCATGATATCAAAGGCCTACCTGCCATTGAGCTGCCCTCGCTTAAGCAGACGCTTAAAGAGGGCTGGTACTTTATTTTCGTTTTCGCTTTGCTCGTCTGGATGCTGCTGGTCATGCAGCGCGAAGCCGTGGCGCCGTTCTACGCCACCGCCCTTCTGCTAGTGCTCAACCAGTTTTCCCAGCACAACCGCTGGGGCTGGAAGGACGTTACCGAGACGCTGTCATCGGCGGCCAAGCTGTTTGCCGAGCTGATTGCCATTCTGGCAGGCGTAGGCATGCTGGTCGGCGCACTTTCGATGACCGGTCTTTCCGGCACCATCGCGAATGATTTCATTAATATCGCCGGGGGCAGCGTGCCCTTGCTACTGATTATGGGCGCCGTTACCAGCTTTGTGCTCGGCATTGGCATGACCGTCACCGCGGCTTATATCTTCCTGGCGGTAGCTCTGGCCCCGGCCTTGATTCAGGGCGGCGGCCTGGACCCCATGGCAGTGCACATGTTCATCCTCTACTGGGGCATGCTGAGCTTTATTACACCGCCGGTAGCGCTGGGGGCGTTTGCTGCCGCCACCGTTGCCGGTGCCCGCCCGATGGAAACGGGCTTACAGGCAATGCGCCTGGGTAGCGTCATTTACTTTATTCCGTTCCTGTTCGTGCTTAACCCGGCGCTAATTATGCAGGGCACGCCGCTTACGGTCGTGGCCGTGTTTATCCAGGCGGTTATCGGCATCGTTTTGTTTGCCTCAGCAATGCAGGGCTATCTGATGGGCGTTGGTCGCCTGGGTTATGGCGCCCTGCAGGAGATCATTATTCGCAGTTTGATTCTTATCGCGGGGCTGTTGCTGGCATTACCCGGGGGTGGAATGGTGCCGCTGAGCCAATGGGAGCTAATCGGCCTGGCACTTGCCGCACTAGTGCCCGGCATTTTGTTGGCGCGCTTAAGCCAGCGGTATCATCATCGCTCTCACGCGCCGACGGCCATAGAGCCGTGATGCAGCCTACGATACGTCAACTCATGATTTACATTGATACTCACCAATGCCACTAAACCAAGCACGGGAGCAGGCCATGTCCGTTCATTATCAGCGCCACGGCGATATAGGCGTTATCCAAATTGCCAATCCACCGGTTAACGCCTTGGGTCAAGCTGTGCGCAGTGGCTTAATCAACGCGCTTGAAGAAGGCATCGCCGACGCAGAGGCTAAAGCGCTGGTGCTGCTAGCAGATGGGCGAACCTTTATTGCCGGGGCGGATATTCGCGAGTTTGGCAAGCCGCCTCAAGTGCCTCTTTTGCCGGATGTGATTGCTCAACTGGAAGCCTGCCCGAAACCCTTGATTGCGGCGCTACACGGCACAGCGCTCGGCGGCGGCTTGGAAGTAGCGCTGGGCTGCCACTACCGCACTGCACTGGAAGGCTCCCGCGTAGGGCTACCAGAAGTAAAGCTGGGCCTTCTGCCCGGCGCCGGAGGCACCCAGCGGCTGCCACGCTTAGTCGGCGTTGAGCGCGCGCTCGAGATGATTACTAGCGGGCGCTTCATTGAGGCTACAGAAGCGCTTGAGGCGGGTATCATTGATGACATTAGCACCGCCAAGACACCGCTTGAAGCGGGTTTGTCAGCGGCACAAGCGGTATTATGCGGCCAACAAACACCGCGTATTACCGGCGCCCTGCCTGCCCCTGAGAGCAACCCGCAAGCGATTACCGATACGCGTGAGCGCCTTACCCGGGAAACGCCTGAACTTTTCTCACCGTTTCGCATTGTTGAAGCAATCGAAGCCAGCGTAACGGCCGACTCGCTTCAAGCCGGGCTGCGCCGCGAGCGGGAGCTTTTTGTCGCCTGCATGGACTCACCCCAGCGTGCGGGGCTTATCCATCTATTTTTCGCCGCGCGCAGCCCGCACATTGTACCTGGGGTCGAAAATGCCAGTGCCTTTAGCCAAGTGGCACTGATCGGCGAGCACCCACTATTTGAGCGCTTGCAAAAAGCCGCCCAACGGGCCGGTATTCAGTTAACCGGCTCTGCTAATGAAAACACCGAGCTGTGCCTTATTGCGCCGAAAAGCAATGCGGACCACCCACTTCATATCACTACCATCACCCTTAACGAGATGGGCGCTCAAGGTGACGGCGACACCGCGTTAAGCCTGGTCGTTCCCCAAAGTGGTGATCTGGTGGAGCTGGTGAATCTAGGTGCTGAGCCGCTTACTCAGCAACGCGCCGCGCTTACACTCAAAGCCCTTCGGGCAAACGTAGTGGCCAGCCAGAAGCGCAGTCTGCTCAATACGCTCTACGAAGCGACTCAGCAAGCCCCAACCAGCGAAAAAAGCTCAGCGCTTGAACAGGCGAGCACCGACATTGCACAGCAGGCCTTTTGCTATCGCGAAAGCGATATCGATTTACTCGCGGTAGATGCGTTAGGCTACCCGCGTCACTTAGGTGGACCGCACCACCAGGCTGCGCTCTCAACGGCTAAGGACGTCTAATCATGAACCTTACCTTTAGCCATGAAGAGCAGGCATTTCGCGCTCAGGTTCGCCGCTTTCTAGCCGATGCGTTGCCCGGCGATATTCGTAAGCGCGTGCGTCTGGGGCGCCACCTGCGTGCCGATGATCATCTGCGTTGGCAGAACATTCTTAGCGCGCAGGGTTGGCTAGCCGCTAATTGGCCAACGGAGCACGGCGGCCCCGGCTGGGGGCCGGTCGAGCGGCATATATTCGATGAGGAGTGCGCCGCGGCTCATGCGCCGACGGTTGTGCCCTTCGGGGTTAACATGGTGGCCCCGGTTATCATGAAATTCGGCAGTCCTGAGCAGCAACAGCACTATCTGCCACGCATTTTGAACAACCAGGATTGGTGGTGTCAGGGCTACTCAGAGCCAGGCGCAGGCTCTGACCTGGCGGGCCTGAATACTCGCGCCGTACACGAAGGCGACCACTACATCGTTAACGGCCAGAAGACCTGGACCACGCTGGGCCAGCACGCCAACATGCTGTTTTGTCTGGTGCGCACCAACCCGGATGCCAAGAAACAGGCGGGCATCAGCTTTTTACTGATTGATATGCAGAGCCCAGGCATTACGGTGCGCCCGATCATTACCCTCGATGGTGCCCACGAGGTGAATGAAGTGTTTTTAGACAACGTCCGGGTACCGGTTGAAAACCGCGTGGGTGAAGAGGGCCAGGGATGGACCTGCGCCAAGTTTCTGCTCACCCATGAACGTACCGGTATTGCCGGGCTGGGTCACGCCAAGCAAGCACTGCTTCATTTAAAATCGCTGGCCAGCCGTATCGAACATCGCGGCAAGCCTTTGCTGGCGCTACCCAGCTTTCGTTTGCGGGTTGTTAAGGCAGAGCTTGAACTCATGGCACTGGAAGTCACCAACCTGCGCGTGATTGCTGCCGCCCGGGATGGCGGCGCACCCGGCGCGGAAAGCTCGCTACTCAAGGTACGCGGCTCGGAACTTCGCCAGGAGCTAAGCGAGCTGACTCGGCGTGCGCTTGGACCGGCGGCGCTGCCCTTCTTTCCTGATTTTCTTCACGGCGACGCATCGCTGGATGACGTCCACGCGCAAAGCGCTTCCGCCAGCGCGCAGTATTTTAATCGCCGCAAGCTATCGATTTATGGCGGCGCCAATGAAATACAAAAAAGTATCGTCGCCAAAACTATTCTAGAAATGTAAGGACGTCACCATGGATTTTGCTTTGACCGACGAGCAGCGCATGCTCGAAGAGACGCTCACCCGATTGGTGACTGATCAGGTTTCCCCCACACAGCGTCGCGCCATGCTGGATGCACCCTATCAAGAGCCTTCCACGCTTTGGCGTACCTTCGCAGAGCTTGGCCTGCTGCATATGCCTTTCAGCGAAGCAGAGGGCGGTTTAGGCGGCGATGGTACGGATCTCATGATTATCATGCAGGCGCTGGGCCATGGGCTGGTACCGGAAGCCTACCTGGCAGGTTTGTTGCTGCCAGGCCAGCTACTCGCCTTGACCTCAAACAGCGCTCAGCAAGCCCGCTGGTTGGCCCCACTCCTTGAGGGCAAACATCAATTGGCGCTCGCCTGGCAAGAGCAAAGCGCTCGGTACGATGCCTTTGCCGTATCTACCCAAGCCATAATGCACAGCGCTCAATGGCAGTTAACTGGCAGAAAAGATGTCGTGCTGAACCTGGAGGCCGCTGCCGCCTACTTGGTCACCGCTCGGCTGGAGAGCGGTACGTTAGGTCTATTCATCGTGCCTGCGGGCACGCCCGGCCTAGCTTGGCACCTCTACCGCACCATGGATGATCAGGCCGCCGGCGATCTGACCCTTGATGACGTTACGCTACCGCTTGAAAACTGCCTGAGTGATGATGTCAGTGAGGCGCTGGCCGACGTGCTTGCTCTGGGCCGCGCGGCGCTATGTGCTGATGCCATTGGGGCGATGGAGGAAGTCTGCGATCAAACCCTGGCCTATTTAAAGGATCGTAAGCAATTTGGGCTACCGCTCGCGACGTTCCAAGCGCTTCAGCACCGCATGGTCGATATGCACTTACACCTTGAGCAATCCCGCTCCATGGCGATTTTGGCTTGCACCAGCCTGTCACTGCCCGCTGATGAGCGGGACTATAAAATTGCCGCTGCCAAGGCGTATTGTGGCGAGTCAGCACGCTTTATTGCCGAGCAGGCGATTCAGCTCCACGGCGGTATGGGTATGACAGAAGAGTGCCATGTGGCTCACTATGCCAAGCACCTGGTCATGTTTGACCACTATCTGGGCGATAGCGACTACCATCTTGAGACGGTAAGTGGCCAGCTAAGCGTTGCTTAAGGAGCTTTGCATGGCAGATAACATTAGCCAATTGATTAGCCTCAATGCGGCTGAAAACGGCATCGTCGAAGTTGCTATCAACCGACCAGACGTTCGCAATGCGCTAAATGAGCCTACCGCTCTAGCACTTAACGAAGCACTCTCAAGCGTGGCACAGGATGACCGGGTGCGCTGCGTAATTCTTTACGGTGCAGGTAGTGCATTTTGCGCTGGCGCAGACCTTGCCGAGTTTGAAAAAGCAGCCTCCCAGCCGGCCAGCGAGCGGCTTGAGACGCTCTTTTTACCCGCTTTACGCACATTAATGACGATGGACAAGCCGGTGATTGCGGCAGTCAGTGGTGCCGCAGCAGGCATTGGTGTTTCCTATGTGCTCGCCAGTGATATGGTGGTCATGGGACGCTCGGCTTACCTTAAGCTCGCCTTTATCAATATTGGCTTGATTCCCGATGGCGGCGCCTGCTGGCATCTGGTGCGCCAGCTTGGCCATGCCGAGGCCTTTGAAATGGCTGCGCTGGCGACCCCCATTACTGCTGAACGCTGCATGGCGCTTGGCTTGGCCAATCGCGTTGTGGAAGATGATCAGGTGCTGGTGCAAGCCCGCGCGCTGGCGCAGGCATTGGTAAATCAATCCCCCAAAGCGTTAAGCGCAACCAAGCATGCACTGCGAGAAGCAGCGCAACATTCGCTTGGCGATACCATGAAATTAGAAGGGGAACTGCAGGATCAGTGCAAAGCATCCGATGATTTTCAAGCGCGTGTGGCGGCCTTTCGTCAAAGCCGCCGCAAATGAGCCAGCGCCTGCTGATAATCGCTGCGTAGCGTGGCCACTTCTTCGGCAACGCTATTAAGCGTAGTGATACTGCCCACGCCCTGCCCGGCTCCCCAAATATCACGCCACGCTTTTGATTTACTACTTCCACCTGAACCATAACGCATGGAGGCTTTATCGCCTTGAGGTAGCGCATCCGGGTCTAATCCTGCTTGCTCAATACTGGCGCGTAGGTAGTTACCGTGAACACCCGTAAATAAGTTGGTATACACAATATCCACCGCCGCCGAATCCAGCACCATCTGCTTATAAGCCGACGATGCACTCGCCTCCTGGGTGGCGATAAAGCGCGTGCCCATATATACCAAGTCCACGCCTAGCGCCTGGGCGGCGGCAATCTGCTTACCTTGAGTGATAGCCCCTGCCAGTACCAATGGGCCATCGTAAAAGCGGCGCACCTCGGCCACAAAAGCAAACGGATTGAGCCCGCCAGCATGCCCGCCTGCGCCGTGGCAAACCAAAATAAGACCATCGACGCCGGCATCAATCGCTTTTTTGGCGTGCCGTAGCGTGGTCACGTCATGAAACACCAGCCCTCCATAAGCGTGCACCTGCTCTACCACCCGGTTAGGGGCGTGGAGACTGGTAATCACCAGTGGCACCTTGAACTCGACACACAATGACACGTCGTGCTCTAAGCGGTCATTCGTGGGATGTACGATCTGATTAACCGCAAAGGGCGCGGAGGGACATTCGGGATGACGCTTATCATAGTCGGCTAGGGCTTGAGTGATCTGTTCGAGCCATTCCCTGAGCGTTTCAGCGGGCCGGGCGTTTAGGGCCGGAAAAGCCCCGATAATGCCAGCCTGACACTGGGCAATAACCAGTTCTGGCCCAGAGACAATAAACATTGGAGAGCCGATCACCGGCAGAGTTAACGAAGCGGTTAAGCGCGTTAGCATGGGCAACTCGCTGGTTATTTTTATGAGGCCGTTAGCGCAAGAAGGCCCCTAGGGGGGCCTTCTTGCGCCTGATGACTTACAGCTTGCTCTCAAGCTCGGGCAAGATCTCGAACAGATCACCCACCAGGCCATAGTCGGCCACCTGGAAAATTGGCGCTTCGTCGTCCTTGTTGATCGCGACGATCACCTTGGAGTCCTTCATGCCCGCCAGGTGCTGGATGGCGCCGGAGATTCCCACCGCAATGTACAGGTCCGGCGCGACGATTTTGCCGGTTTGACCGACCTGCATATCGTTGGGTACAAAGCCTGCGTCCACCACGGCGCGTGAGGCACCTACCGCCGCGCCCAGCTTGTCGGCAATCCCGTTGAGCAGCTTGAAGTTATCGCCGTTGCCCATGCCGCGACCACCGGAGATCACTACCTTGGCACCGCCAAGTTCCGGGCGGTCGGACTGCGCCAGTTCTTCTTTTACAAAGCTCGACTGGGTGTTCTCGATCACCACGTCGACGGCTTCCACCGTGGCGCTACCGCTGTCGCCGACCGCATCAAACGCGGTGGTGCGTACGGTCAGCACTTTGAGGGTGTCGTCGCTTTTCACCGTGGCGATGGCGTTGCCCGCGTAGATCGAGCGCTTGAAGGTATCGGCGCTTTCCACGGCAATCACGTCAGACAGCTGGCTGACATCTTTCAGGGCTGCCAAGCGCGGCAGGACGTTTTTGCCTGTGGTGGAGGCGCTGGCCAGTACGTGAGTGTAATCCCCCACCAGTTCGACCAGCAAGGCGCCCATGGGCTCGGCGAGCTGGTGGGCGTAGACGGCGTTATCCGCCACACGCACTTTGTTGACGCCGTCCAGCTTGGCGGCCGCGTCGGGGGCGGCTTGAACGCCTTCCCCGGCGATCAGCACATCAATATCGCCACCGATCGCGTGTGCAGCCGCTACGACGTGGGCGGTCGCGCCCGCCAACTGGCCTTCATGGAGATCGGCAAGTACCAGAATGCTCATGCGTTCGACTCCTCTTAAAGCACCTTGGCTTCGTTTTTAAGTTTATCGATCAGTTCGTCCACGGAGGCGACCTTGACGCCTCCTTTCCGCTCGGCCGGGGATTCCACCTTGAGCAGGCTAACCTTGGACGCCACCTCGACGCCGTAATCGGCGGGGGTTTTGACGTCCATGGGCTTCTTCTTGGCCTTCATGATGTCCGGCAACTTGGCGTAGCGCGGCTCGTTCAAGCGCAGGTCGGTGGTTACGATCGCCGGGAGCGTCAGCGCAATCGTTTGCAGGCCGCCATCGATTTCACGGGTAACGTTAACCTTGTCACCGTCCACGGCCACTTCCGAGGCAAAGGTGCCCTGGGGCAGATTGGTCAGCGCAGCGAGCATCTGGCCGGTCTGGTTATTGTCGGTATCGATCGCCTGTTTCCCCAGAATCACCAGGCCAGGCTGCTCGTCATCGACGACTTTGGCCAGCAGTTTGGCGACAGCCAGCGACTCGGCCCGCTCGTCGGTTTCAATATGCAGGGCACGGTCGGCGCCCAGCGCCAGCGCGGTACGCAGCTGTTCCTGAGCGGCCTTGGGGCCAATGCTGACGGCGACGACTTCTGTGGCCACGCCCTTCTCTTTCAGGCGCACGGCTTCTTCCACGGCAATTTCGCAGAAGGGGTTCATGGCCATTTTGACATTGGTAAGGTCCACGTCGGAGTGATCTGCTTTGACGCGGATTTTGACGTTATAATCGATGACGCGTTTAACCGCGACGAGAATTTTCATATCACATGCTCTCTTTGATCAGCCCAAGTACGTTGAGTTAGTTGCTTGTTCAACGTTTCAAACGCAGATGATTTTATTTTGCATAGCAAAACACTATTTCACTATATTAAAACACCTTAAAAAAACGCTCGCGATAAATCAAGCGTTCCTGCCTTCGGTGTCATTAAAACGGCGACCATAAAAACCAGGCCGCCAACAGGGGAATACACGCCGCTAGAAACTTTCCATTCCAACGATAGCCGATCAGCTTGGCGGGCACGCCGGTGAACCTTGATAAAATCAACATGGAAGCGGTCATTGGCGAGGACATCAGTGCCAGTGCCCAGCCCACCATTAATGAGGCACCGATCAGGGTGGGCGAAAGACCTTCTATCATTAACGGCGGCAGCAAGCCCAGCAATAGCGTAACCGTGACGATGGGATTGACGCCGACCTGGGCTAATCCGATGACCATGAGCATGGCTAGTACGGCGTTAAACGCTCCCCACTGATCGAGTACGCCCAACAGAGGCGTAAGTTGCTGGACATCCACCAAACCGACGCACAAATGCCCTAAATAGCCTGCCGCGCCCAGTACCACGATTTCATTAGCACTGGGCGAAAGCAGCCAAGGCAGCTGTCGATGCAGCGTATTAAACGCACCGGGCAACCCCATATAACCTAGCCGACGACGCTGCCATGCAAGCCAGATAACCGCTGCTAGCGGCGCGCCTAACAGCGCCGCAATGGGTAAGCGCAATTCGCACAGCCAGGCAATTGAGAAGACCAGCGTCACAATAGCCATCAATAGCCCACTAAACTGAACCATTGGCCGTAACGAAGGTGATACAGGCTTGGGTTGATTGGCGGGAGGATGGGGCCCGGTAAAAAAATCGACGGCCCAGCCGACAAGAAATATCAGCGCGGCCGCTCCCAAAATATACGGCGCAAGCCCAAGCCAGGTAATTTGCGGCAGACTTGAGAGCACAACGGCAACGCCAATTCCCATAGGAGAAATCAGCGGCGCCAACGCAAATCCACGTAACAACCCAAGCATCATGCGGCGTTGACGTGCCTGCTGAACCCATACGCGCCCTTGCGCCGCTTCCAGGGTGTTACTCTTTTCAATCATCGATGCAAACAGATTCAGCACGCCAATATTCAAAATAATGCCGAATAGTGCCGAACCTAGCGATAATATGGGGTAACGCCGACTGGGTGGCTGCAGCAACATACTCTGCCCACAACGGCGCACTAAACGTGAACGATAAGCAGGTAGCCGGAGCATACTGAGCGCCACCACAAAGGTGGCAAAGAATGCGAAACGCCCTCCGGCGTCAAAAAGCAGCTGAGCGGGGGCAGGCGAGCGCCAAAGAGTCAACAGGCTTACCCCACCGGCTACCCAGAGCAACCCTTTGGCCATCGTTGTAAGCTGCCCGCCAAGGGTCAGTAGATATAGCAGTAGCGCGCTAATTCCCAGTGCTTCGAACAGGCGGCTACCGAGCACCAGATGGATAAGCGTTGCTGAGGTTACTACTAGCAGAAAAGATACCCGCAGCCGGGCTGGGCTCACTCGTGGCGCTCCCCAGCCAGCGGGTCTGGCATCCCTTCAGGCGACTCGCTACCGCTGCGCCGACGAAATGCGCCCTCCCCGATGGCAACCAGGTTTCCCTGTGAATCCTTGATTTCACCGTTCGACATATACGTCTTTTGCCCGCCGCCGCGTAGCGTGCCTATCGCTTGAATCACCCCTTCGCGGGCAGGCCCTACAAAGCTGGTCGTTAGCGAGAGCGTCATGCCGCGGCGAATATTGCCGGGTACGCTGCAGTGCAGGCCAGCAAGGCTTAAGGCACTATCTAACATTGAGGCCAATACGCCACCGTGAACATTGCCGCTGCGATTAAGGTGCTGGGGCTCGATGGCAAGTTCGACCACGGCGCGGCCTTCCTGCCACTCCACCACCTGCATTCCCAGCAATTCGTGATACCCCATAAGCGCCTCCTGCGGCGCGTTACCGGTTGGCGACGCAGCGCTTGATGATTGACTCATGAGCGACTCTCCTGCTGGCCTAAATCACGTTGTTGGGCTAAATCGCGAAGCCGCCCTTTAAGAATTTTGCCGCTAGCCGTAGAAGGCAGCGCGTCCATTAATACAATTTGGGTCGGTCGTTTATAGGGCGCCAGCCGCTCGGCAATAAATGCCTTGAGCTCCGCCATATCGACCTCAATGCCCGCCTCGCACTGCACAAACGCCACCACCTCTTCATTACCCGCGATTTGGCGCCCCACCACGGCGGTTAGCGTGACCGCCGGGTGCTCGTTGATGACCGCCTCCACGTCCGGCGGGTAAATATTAAACCCCGAGCGAATGATCAGCTCTTTACTGCGCCCCACGATATACAGCTGGTTCTCGGCGCCAAGCCGGGCAATGTCTCCCGTATTAAGCCAGCCATCTTCACTTAACGTCGCGCGGGTAGCTTCCGGCTGACGAAAGTAGCCTTTCATGATATTGGGGCCGCGCACCCACAGTTCGCCAACCTCGTCGCCAGTCGGCTCGTCGGTGCCGCTGTCGCTCAGCGGCTCAAGGCGATATTCCAGAAGCGGCAATACCCGGCCAACCGTACTGCTGGCATAGCGATCATCAATGCGCGTTTGGCTAATAGTGGGGCTAGCCTCGGTTAATCCGTAACCGTTATGCAGCGTCAGACCAAAAGCCGCTTCTACACGTACTTTGGTGTCGCTATCCAGCGGTGAACCGCCGGCGGAAATATAGATTAGCTCAGGTGCTTCCAGGGAGCGCTGTTCGCGCTTTAAAAACTCCAGCGCACGGGCATACATGGCGGGCACGCCCTGAAGAACGGTAATCCGTTCCTGCTTTAGCGCGGCCAGCAGTTGGGCGGCGTCAAACCGGGGCACGGTATACAGGCAGGCACCGTTATAGAGAGAGCCCATACACACCGATGAAAGACCAAACACATGCGACATGGGCAACACGCCATAAACACGCTGGCCTTGACTTAAATGGCGCATGCCGCCTGAAATCGAGGCGATATACAGGATGCCCCGGTGAGTCAACATGACGCCCTTGGGCGTGCCCGTCGTTCCCGAGGTGTAGATCATCGCCGCGACCTGTTCAGCCCCACTGGCGCTTACCGGCTCGGGGTCGCTCTCGTACAAAGGCGAGATAGCCAACTCACCCCATTGCGGATGCTGATTGCGCTCAGCCATGTGGCGCTCGGCATGCTGGGCGGCCTCGGGAGACGCTTCACAGGTGTAAAACACCCGCCGAGGCGAACAGTTAACCTGAATCAGGTCAACTTCCTGCGCCGAGAGGCGTGAATTGACAATGGCTAACCACACATCCATTTCGCTGGCCGCGAGAAGCAATACCACCAGGGCACGACAGTTCTCACTCACCGTCATGATACGGTCGCCAGGCCGAATACCCAGCGTTTTTAGCCAGTGGCAGGCGGCGAGTATTTCCTGACCCAGCTCAGCGTAACTCCAGCGCACCTGGCCATCCACAATGGCTGGCTGGTCGCCAAGACGCTGCGCGTTTTCAAGCACGCGCGTACTGAGCCGTTCAGGAAGCTCAGTCACCAGTTCGCTTGCCCAGCGTCCAAAAATCTCCTCATCCTGAGCTTGGTAGGCAACCGACAAAGTCATTAGGACGCCTCCCGCACCATATTGCGCGCAATGACGATTTGCTGAATCTGCGTGGTTCCTTCATAGATACGGAACAGCCGCACATCCCGGTAAAAGCGTTCTACCGCATACTCCGACATGTAGCCAGCACCGCCATGAACCTGCACCGCGCGATCGGCGACCCGGCCAACCATTTCAGCACAGAACAGTTTGCAGCATGAAGCAAGCGTGGAGACGTTTTCACCGTCGTCCTTGCGGCGTGCGGCATCCATCACCATGGTTCTTCCCGCGTAGGCTTCGGTTTTACTATCGGCCAGCATCGCCTGGATCAGCTGGTGCTCGGCAAGCGCGGCGCCAAACTGCTTGCGCTCCATCGTGTAGCGTAACGACTCTTCCACTAGGCGTTCTGCTACGCCGACACATACCGCTGAAATATGTAGCCGGCCTCTATCCAGCACCTTCATGGCCGTTTTAAACCCTTGGCCCTCTTTGCCGCCAATAATGTTCTCGGCGGGCACTCGGCAATTATCAAAAATGATATCGCAGGTATGCGCGCCCTTTTGGCCCATCTTATTATCGGCCGGGCCGCGGATTAGCCCAGGGGTGTCACCTTCAACGATGAACGCAGAAATCCCCCCGGCTCCTTTATTGGCCGGGTCTGTGCGCGCCATCACGGTAAACAGGTCAGCTTCTGGGCCATTGGTGATATAGCGCTTGGTGCCATTTAAAATGTAGTGGTCACCATCGCGTACCGCCGTTGTGCGTAGGCTGGCCGCATCGGAGCCGGAGTCTGGCTCGGTAAGACAAAACGAGCTCAAGATTTCACCGGTAGCCAAGCGCGGTACATACTTGGCTTTTTGCTCCTCAGTGCCATCAATCAAAATGCCCTGGGCACCAATACCGTTATTGGTCCCGAATACCGAGCGGAAGGCAGGCGAGGTTTTACCAATTTCCATGGCCACCAACGCCTCTTCTTCCATAGTAAGCCCCAGGCCGCCGTACTCTTCGGGGATGGATAAGCCAAACAACCCCATTTCTTTCATTTCCGCCAGAAGCTCAGCAGGCACTGCATCCTCTTCAGCCAAGCGCGTTTCATTAGGAATTAACCGTTCGCGAACAAAGCGAGAAATGGTATCAACAAGTTGATTGAGCAATTCAGTATCACGAATCATGATGGCTCCTGGCGTGAATAATCGGTTTTAATATTTTTAGACTGAGATAAGTGAATTAACCTATTAGATTCTGCCTAGCGGAATTAACGTTCACTTTTCTTGTCAGGCACTTTTGCATAGCCTAGGATGGCAGTCAATAAACGAAACGCCATTCTGCAATGCAGAACAAAATAAATTCAAAGCAAGGATTTAGTACATGGCTAACGAATCAACATCGCTCCCCTTCACCACGCTTGGCATTGTTGGCACCGGCGCCATGGGGCGTGGAATTGCCCAATTAGCCGCTCAGGCAGGCCTTGACGTCATGCTTTTTGACGTCAAAGAAGGTGCCGTAAAAGAGGCGCAAACCTTCATTAATGGCCTGTGGCAGAGAAGCGCTGACAAGCAGCGCATCACTCCCGAGCAAGCGCAGCAATATAGTCAGCGCTTGAGCGAGGCAAACGAGCTGGCCGCCCTCGCCTCCTGCGATATCGTGGTCGAAGCGATTGTTGAGAAGCTGGAAGCCAAACAGGGGCTGTTCAGCGATCTAGAAGAAATTGTGAGCCAGCAGGCAGTGCTGGCAACGAACACCTCATCGCTTTCCGTAACGGCTATTGCGGCGGCGTGTCAGCACCCAGAGCGGGTCATCGGCTTTCACTTCTTTAACCCTGTTCCGCTGATGAAAATCGTGGAGGTGATTCCTGGCCTGCGCACGGCCAGCGATGTTACCCAGCGAGTCAATGCATTGGGTGACACCATGGGGCACTTTACGGCTCAGACAACCGATACGCCTGGATTTTTGGTCAACCACGCCGGCCGCGCCTTCGGCACTGAAGCACTTAAAATTCTGGGTGAAAGCGTCACCGAGGCGGCGACTATCGACCGTATCATGGTCGACCAGGGCGGTTTTCGTATGGGGCCTTTCACGTTGCTCGATTTAACGGGGCTGGATGTCTCCCATGCAGTAATGGAGTCGATCTATCACCAATATTATGAAGAGGCGCGCTTTCGCCCTTCACCGTTAACGCGTCAACGCTTGGCCGCGGGCCTGCTGGGCCGTAAAGCCGGCGAAGGCTTTTACCGTTACACTGAAGGCCAGCAGCAAATGCCGGATGAGCCGGTCATTGCGTCAGTATCTCCCTGCCCGGTATGGATCAGCCAAGACGACCCCGATAGCGCTGCCGCACTTAGCGAGCTGGTAAAAGCGGCTGGCTGGCCTTTAGAAGCCGGTACGCAACCCACGGGAAAAGCGCTCTGCCTGCTGACCCCACTGGGCGAAGATGCCACCAGCTGTGCGCTTCGCCAGGGTCTAGATGCCAAACAGTGCGTCGCGATAGATATGCTGGCAGGCCTTCAAAAGCGCCGCAGTTTGATGACTACGCCGCTGACCGATACTGCCTTCGCTCAAGCAGCTGCCAGCTTACTCAACCATGACAGTACGCCGGTGAGCACGCTGCAGGACAGCAATGGCTTTGTGCTCCAGCGTATTATTGCCTGTATCGTCAATGTAGGCGCCGACATTGCCCAGCAGGGAGTTGCCGACCCAGCCACTATCAACCGGGCGGTAGAGCTTGGCTTGGGCTACCCGTTCGGCCCGCTACGAATGGGCGACCATTACGGACCGACACGTATTATGACGATACTCACCAACCTGTTGGATGCGACCGGCGACCCCCGTTACCGCCCTAGCCCGTGGTTGCGCCGCCGCGCCGCCCTGCATATATCGCTTACTAAAGCCTAATGCGTACCAGCACCCTCGCTCAGAACAACCGTTTTCATGACAGCTATCGGCCATAAGAATAATCGGGAGAATCATTATGCAAGACGCCTATATTTATGATGGTTTACGTACACCTTTTGGGCGGCATGGCGGTAGCCTAGCGGCTATTCGCCCGGATGAACTGCTGGGCTTGACGCTGAAAGCTCTGGTCGCCCGCAATCCTTTCGCCCTTGAAAGCTATGAAGAGGTATTGGCAGGCTGCACTAACCAGGCAGGCGAGGATTCCCGTAATATCGCTCGTCATGGAGCACTGCTGGCGGGCCTGCCTATCGAAGTGGCGGGGCAAACGGTCAACCGCCTTTGCGGCAGTGGTTTGGCAGCGATGATGGATGCCGCCCGTGCGGCCCGGCTGAGTGAGGGCGAGCTATTTCTAGCCGGTGGCGTGGAGTCCATGTCCCGCGCGCCCTATGTGCTCGGCAAGGCAGACTCCGCGTTTGCCCGCAACCAGCCGCTGTACGATACGGTGATCGGCTCACGCTTCCCCAACCCGTGGATTGCTAACGAGTACGGCAGCCACAGCATGCCTGAAACGGCTGACAATATTGCCCATGACCTGAACATTAGCCGTGAGGCAAGCGATGCCTTTGCGGCTCGTTCTCAAACCCGCTACGCCCAAGCACTAGCCGCGGGTTTTTACGACGCTGAGATGATTGGCGTTGAGGTCCCTCAGGGGCGTAAACAGCCGCCATTATTAGTTGATAAAGATGAGCACCCACGCCCGCAAAGCACCGCAGACAAGCTTACCAAGCTAAATGCCCTGTTTGAGGGTGGCGTAGTGACGGCGGGGAATGCTTCCGGCCTTAACGATGGTGCTGCTGCGTTAATTGTTGGCACATTAGCGGCTGGCGAACGAGTAGGTTTGCGCGCCCGTGCGCGTATTGTGGCGAGTGCTGTCGGCGGCGTTGCACCGCGCGTCATGGGCTTAGGCCCCGTGCCTGCTTCACAAAAGGCCTTAAACCGAGCTGGGCTTACGCTTGAGCAAATGGATGTCATTGAGATCAATGAGGCGTTTGCCGTTCAAGTGCTGGGTTGCGTACAGCAATTAGGGCTATCAGTTGACGACCCACGCTTAAATGCTAACGGTGGAGCCATTGCAATCGGCCATCCATTAGGTGCTTCAGGCGCACGCCTGGCTCTGACTGCATTGCGTCAGCTGGAGGCAACGGGAGGGCGTTACGCCCTGGTGACGATGTGTATTGGGGTTGGCCAGGGTATTGCGACCATTATCGAGAGGCTCAACCCCTAGCCCCTCTTGGCGAATCCAATACCGCTAGCGCCTAGGTCGTTTCGTTGATAGCGCTTTGTATGGTTATTAAGCACTTATGCGATACTTGCCGCTATAAGACATTCTCTGCTGGAATTATTAATGACCGCTATCGACAATACTACTGATGACCCGCAGATACCGGGAAAAGATCGCAATTTCGTTACTGCATTGGCACGCGGATTAGAGCTAATGCGCGCCTTCGGCAATGGCGAGGAATACCTGGGTAATGCCGAGCTGTCCAATCGAACAGGGATTCCACGTCCCACGGTTTCACGCTTGACCTATACCTTAACCCAGCTAGGTTATTTGCAGCATAATACTCACCTGGAGAAATACCGCTTAGGCCCCGGTGTACTGGCGCTGGGATATCGCTTTCTGGCCAATATGGGCATTCGTGAAGTCGCCCGTCCGCATTTGCAAAAATTTGCCGATGCCACGGATTGTAACGTGAGCCTGGGCGGCGCTGACCGTAGCGATATGGTTTACCTGGAGACGTGCCACGGTAGCGGTCCTTTAATCATTCGCTTGGACGTTGGTTCACGCTTGCCAATAGCCACCTCGGCAATCGGCCGCGCTTGGCTATGCGGCCTGCCTGAAACCCGCCGCCAACAGCTTCTTAAAGAGCTGGCGGAATTCCATGGTAAAGAGTGGCCTGCTCTGGAAGCATCCATTAAGCAAAGCATGGAAGATTATGCCCATTACGGATTTTGCTTATCCGAGCAGGACTGGCAACGTGATATCAGTGCCGTGGCGATGCCTCTTATATTAGAAGATGGCGCTGAAGTCATGGCAATCAACTGTGGGGGCTCAAGCCTACGCTTGGATCGCGACCGATTGGTTAATAATTTAGGCCCCCGGCTTAAAGAAGTCGCTGCTCAAATCAAGCAAGAATTAGCGCCAAAATATCGCTTAATGCGCTGAGTATACTTTATCAGACTTCCCCTAACGATTGTTTGAATGCATCATAGGCTCTAAACGTAGTGCAGCGTACAGGAGCAGAGATGCCAAGCGAATGGATTACGCGACAGGGTGAAAAGCTCGTATTAAAGGGTGAGTGGACACTCGCCCATTACCAAAAACTTAAAGATGCTTCCGCCCCTTATTCAAAAACGCAACCAAACGATATATCCCTGACCGGTATTGAGCGCCTGGATACCGCAGGAGCCGCTGTCATTGTTGGCATGATCGGTATTGAAAAGTCTCGCGCAATAAGCGATTGGGCAGGCGAACTGCCCCAGGAACAACAAGCGCTTTTAAAGCGTATCGCTGAAGCGATGGATGCCCCGATAGAAGCCGTGCAGCATAGCTCCAACCGTCTCACTGATGCGCTGGCAAGTATTGGGGAGCACATGGCGGGGTTATGGTCGCAGCAGCGCCAGTTGCTGGCCTTCATCGGGCTCGTCATCGCGACACTGGTACAGGTCGTTTTTAAACCAAAACGTTGGCGAATAACTGCCACCGTCGCCCAAATACAGCAAAGCGGTCTTAATGCCGTTCCCATTGTTGCGTTGCTAACCTTCATGGTGGGTGCGGTCGTTGCTTTTCTGGGTGCCACCGTTCTCGAACAATTTGGCGCGACTGTTTATACCATTGACCTGGTGGCATTTTCATTTCTACGTGAATTTGGCGTTTTGTTGGCAGCGATTTTATTGGCAGGCCGAACTGCCAGTGCATTTACGGCTCAGTTAGGGTCGATGAAATCCAATGAAGAAATTGACGCGCTACAGACGCAGGGGCTAGACCCTATTGAGTTATTAGTGCTGCCCCGGATCATAGCGCTTCTCGTTAGCCTGCCTCTGCTTACCTTTATAGGAATGATGTGTGGCTTAATGGGAGGCGCGCTCGTCGCAGTGCTCTCTTTGGATATATCAACGGGGCAATTTCTTTACATACTGCAAAAAGATGTCGCATTGAATAATTTCCTGGTAGGGATGAGCAAGGCTCCCATATTCGCCTTTGTTATTGCCGTCATTGGTTGTTTGGAAGGCTTCAAAGTTAGTGGTAGCGCGCAATCAGTAGGTTCTCATACCACGTCCAGTGTCGTGCAATGTATTTTCATGGTTATTTTGATTGATGCACTTGCCGCCCTGTTCTTTATGGAGATGGGCTGGTGAGCAAATCTACTGACTCCTCAAACCAATCACCAAGCCATTCGTCTGGACAACCGGTGATTGAAGTTCGCGGTCTGGAAAACCGTTTTGGTAACCACGTCGTCCATGAATCGCTGGACCTTGATCTACTCGACGGCGAGATTCTCGGAATCGTGGGCGGATCAGGTACGGGAAAATCTGTCCTTTTGCGCAGTATCGTGGGTTTAAAACGCCCCAATGCAGGCAAAATTAATGTGTTGGGCAATGATCTTAACCAGCTAAGCAGCAAGGAGCGCAGCCAGGTTGAGCGACGCTTTGGCGTGCTTTTTCAACAAGGCGCCCTGTTTAGCTCGCTTAGCTTACAAGAGAATGTGGCGCTGCCCATTATTGAGCATGCCAAATTACCACGAGAAGATGCGGAATACCTGGCGCGAGTAAAACTCTCGCTCGTGGGGCTTGAGCCCGAAGCTGCATTGCAGTATCCAGAGTCGCTCTCTGGGGGCATGATTAAGCGTGCCGCCTTGGCTCGCGCACTAGCGTTAGACCCTGACATTCTGTTTCTTGATGAACCTACTGCAGGCTTGGATCCTATTGGCGCCGCTGCGTTTGACCAATTGCTGGTCACTTTACGTAATGCGCTCGGTTTTAGCGTTTTCCTGGTAACACACGACTTGGATACACTTTATGCGGCTTGCGATAGAGTGGCCGTACTTTCTCAGAAACGTGTTTTAGTAACGGATACCATTCAAAATGTTGCCCGGACGGATGATGAATGGGTCCAGAACTACTTTAACGGGCCTCGTGGCAGAGCCGCCAACAAGACCGCCCACTCAAATGATCGTCAGCTAAGGAGTGAGTAGCACATGGAAACACGCGCTCATCACGTTTTAATTGGTTTATTTACAGTAATAACGGCGGCAGCGGCTCTGCTATTTACGCTCTGGATCAGCCATTCAGCGGGTCAGCGCGACTATCAAACGTACCGTGTCTTGTTTGAACGCAGCGTTAGCGGGCTGACAGTAGGAAGTGCAGTGCAATATAACGGCATCAGAGTAGGCGATGTAACAGCACTGAACCTAAACCCGGAAGATCCTCGTCAGGTTATTGCCAAAATTCGTGTCGAAAAAGAAACACCCGTCAAAGAAGATACCCACGCGCAACTAGCGTTTGCGAGTATTACTGGCAGCATGTCGATACAGCTCTATGGTGGAACACCGGATAGTCCTGCATTAATTGATCATGCGGGTGATGAAATACCTATCATTCATGCAGACCCCTCCCCGCTCTCCACTTTTTTAGAAGAGGGTAAAGAAGTGGTTGATAACATTAACTCAATTTTGGCCAATGTTAATAACCTCTTCGATGACAGTAATCGCCAGAATGCAAGTAACGTACTGACGAATATAGAACAAATTACCGAAATGATAGCGTCACAGCGTGAAGCGTTTGAAGAGAACTTAGCCCTATTAGGCACTGCATCACGCCAAGCGACCACCACGATGGCAAGCATTAATGTACTGAGCGAGCAAGTTACCCAGCTGCTCGAACAAGATGGACAAAACGTTATGCAAAATGCTGCCAATGCCAGCCAGGATATCGCCCGCGCAGCGCAGCGGATGGAGCAGCTGATAGAGCAAAATGCTGGCGCAGTTGATAGTACGTTGCAAGGCACCCGCGATATTGGCCCTGCGCTTTCTTCACTGCGTTCAACGCTTAACTCATTGGATCGTATCGCCCGTGAGCTGGATGAAAACCCAATTGAATTCTTGTTGGGTCGGGACCAGATAAAGGAATTTAGCCCATGAACTTACGCCCTGTTTTTGCCGTACTCATTGTATCAGTACTCTTGTTGAGCGCTGGGTGCTCCATCGTCCCTAAAAACGATCCGGCGACGCTTTATCGCCTACCCTCCACTAACGTGCCTGGCATAAACATGCCCTCCAATGCGGCGACTGAAACATTGGGCATTGCTACACCAGAAGCCGGATATCTGCTGAGCGGTAATCGCATAGTGGTCTATCCGGAAAAAAATATCGTTAATGTGTATGAAGGCGCTCGCTGGTATGAAGATACCCCCGCTCTCGTTCAATCACGGTTAATAGAAGGTTTGCAGCAAAGTCAGCTCTTTGGCAATGTCGGAACCGATCAACTGCCCTCTCAGCTGCAGCTACTTAGCTCACTGCGTAGTTTTCAAAGTGAGTATGAAAATGGGCGCCCTAATGCCGTTATTCAGCTCGATGTCCAGCTTGTAACCACCCATGACCGAATGCCTATTGCTTATCGCACTTTTACCACGACCAGCCAGGCAGCCGATGTTGATATATCTTCAGTGGTCGACGCCTTTGGCCACGCAAGCGACACACTGGTTGAACAACTGATCACATGGCTGCAAGCCAACAGGTCTTCTTTTTAGGCCGCTGCCTGACGCCACTTGTTGCCTGCTGATGTCTATCCGTAAGAGATCAGCAGGCTTTTATGTTTTTAACGTGTTCTCGCGGATTTTGTGGGTAGTAGCGCTCGGGCTGCCGCTCCAGGTGGGTAAAAAAGCGGGTGTCTTTATAGGGCATCTTCATAAAACCAGAAACGCCCAAACCCTGGATCTGGTTAACCGCGTCTAAAATATGGGTAAGCAATGTTTGAAACTCGCGCTCCCTAGCGGGGTCAAGCAGTCGGTAATAACTGTGTATTTTAAGATGCTGAGGGAGCGCCTCGAAGATAATCATTCCGGTATGATGAATATCGTTAAGTTGCTGCAGGATCGTCATAATCTCGGCGGGCAATATCAACAGCTCTTCCGGGTCGGGCCCATCTTCAAAATAGCTATGCTGGCGGCTCCTATCCTCCAGTTCTGGCACTGCGCTCATTTCGTAGTTAATCGCCATATCAGGCTGGCAGTAAAACGGCTCACGCTCCGTTTCCCGCTCTAAATGCAGCGTTTGGCGCGCATTAAACAAACAGCTTTTAAAAACTCCCTGCCGATGAATGGCGCGCGCCAAGTGAACCGTATTATTAACAGCTTCAATAAAGGCGGGCTTCACGTCTGGGTCATGCAAGTTGAGGGAAGAATCAATATATACCCCTTCGCGCTCCCAACGTACGGCCAGCCCTCCTACTACCGGATATTTACCCAGCCGACTTACCGAGGCTAAAAATGCTTTTTCTGTCTCGCCCATCCCCTGCATAAACTGTTTATAGTAACGGTCCAGCTGTACATCGTTAACCTCGTTGAGCGTTTCCTCAACGCTGGCTTCTCGCAGAAAAGCTTTGCGAGAGCTATACACCACGGTATCAATTTCCTGCTGCACAGAGCGAACCCATACGGGCACGAGAGGCACCTCGGGGCTGGGGGGGAAATCAATCATTACAACGTTTGCCATGCGCGGCATTGTGTCGATAAAGTAACTGCCTGCGGTAAGGCGAACCTGCGGGTCGGGGTCCAGCATACCATCCAATGTACGGGCAAATTCCACAGGCAACCCCAGGGAGCTTGCGGGAATAGCGCGATGACCAAACCGGCACGACTGTGCTGATGCCAGCGCATACAACGTGCCCGCCACGCCTTGTTCATCAAAACGTGGCGAAGAGAGCGCGCCATTTAGCTGCTCTTCACCAATAAAATAGACGTCACCCAAACGTGCATTGGTTTGCTGTAGGTTATCGGACATCAGCTCCATCACATTCGCCCCAACGAACTGTAGTTGAGCATCCAATTGAGCAAAAACAGACGATCCCCAATCAATCAGTGCAATAGACTCAGTGTCAGGGTCGAAGACCAGGTTGGAGGGTTTGATATCACCATGTACCACTGGCCGGCCATGGGCCCCAGCGTCGCGGCGAAGCGCGATTAAAATATCAACAAGCTGACGCGCTATACGCATAATCAAGCGTGGTGACAAACGTCCTCTTTTGAGGGATATCTGCTCCAGATTCCAACCGGGTGCGCGCTCCATGACTAAAATCGACTGGCCTCTTGCGCGCTGGTAGGTGATTAACTTGGGAATGCGGGCATGCGACACTTGATCCAGCATAAACGCCTCTTCTTCGAGACGTTCCTGTAAGTGTGTAGGCAGCGTAATGCGAGAAAATTTGAACACATAGTGCGCCAGCGTATCGCCATTGGGCACGCTGCCAGAAAACACAAAACCGTAGGCGCCTTTGCCAATCAGCTCAATACCCTGATACCCCAGCTGACTAAGCTGGGCTTGGCAGAGCGCTACCCAGTCTTTAAGCTTTTGAGCATCATTATGGCTCAGCAGATAGACCGACTGCTCTTCAGGTATATAAAATTGCTGTAACGGCGCCTGCGGCATCTTGTGTCCTAAGCGTGCGTTTATCCCAGATAAAGCAGCATTGTTTCAGGCGCTTCCAAAAAGCCTTTCCACGTATTACAAAAGCGCGCAATGGTGCCGCCATCAATAAACCGATGATCTCCTGCCCAGGTAATTGTCATAATGGCGCGGCGCTGAACGGCGCCTTGCTCATCAAAACGCGGCAGCCACTGCGTTCTTCCTATCGCAACAATAGCCGCTTCGGGGGCATTAATAATGGGCGTGGCATAGGTACCTCCCAAGGCACCGATATTGGAAATACTGATCGTCCCTCCCTTTAGATCAGCCTGGTCGACGCGGCCTTCACGTGCAGCAACGGTCAAGCGGCCCACTTCACGAGCGATTTCAAGCAACGTCAAATGCTCAACGCCTTTAACATTTGGCACTAATAATCCGGTTTTGCTATCTACCGCCATACCAATATTGCACTGAGGATAGTAGTGAAGTTCATCACCGGCTTCATTGAGTTGCGCATTAAGTATCGGCGTCTCGGCCAAGGCGAGTGCCAACGCCTTCATAAAAAAGGGCATCAGCGTAAGGCGCTGCCCTTGAGCATCTGCCTGAGGCTTCAGCCGCTCGCGTAGCGCCAATAGCTCAGTAACATCAATCTCTTCGCCATAGTGAAAATGCGGAATAGTCGTTGCAGAGGCAACCATGCGTTTTGCCATCACGGCACGCACGCCGCGTAAGGGTTCTATACGTGGCGCGTCCTGCTCTGGGTCGTGAGCCTCGCCGATAGTAGACGCTGGCATGGCTATTGACGGCTCTACCTCGTTTTGGTGAATATGCGCCAGTACGTCTTCTTTAAGCACTCGGCCCTCTTTGCCGCTGCCAGCCAACTCGGTAATTGTTAACCCATGCTCTCGTACTAGTCGCCTTACCGCCGGGCTCGCGGGCACTTTGCCATAAGCTCCCTGTGCAGTTGGGTTACTGGGCGGCGTAGCGACGGGTAACTCAACAGCGTCATCCGGCACATCCGGTAGCTCGCTTATTGGCGATGCATGATGCGAAACAGAGCGGCCTCCTTCCCCTTCGTTCTCATCCAAGCCTTGGTAGGCGTAGAGTGGAGCATGCACTTTGGCAATTTGCCCTTGTGGCACATAAAGCCGTGTTACCACACCCGCTTCAGGGGCAGTGATTTCCACCAGCGCTTTGTCGGTCATTACCTCAACGATGGGCTGGTCTTCCTCGATATGATCACCTTCCGCAACCCGCCACTCCACGACTTCACACTCAACGATGCCTTCGCCAATATCTGGCAATTTAAAATCGCTCATTGCTCTTCTCCTTGGGCGCTAGAAATTAACGCTTTCACGAATCGCTTCAAAAATCTTCAAATGATCGGGAAAATACTCTTTTTCCAATACCAAGGGGAAAGGAGTATCCAGCCCGGTCACCCGCTTTATCGGCGATTCGAGATAGAGAAAACAACGCTCTTGAATGGTCGCTGCTATTTCGCCGGCAAAACCTCCGGTTAGCGGTGCTTCATGGCTGACGACGAGCCGACCTGTTTTCAGTACAGACTCAGCAACGGTATCGGCATCCCAGGGAAGCAGGGAGCGCAGGTCAATCACTTCGCAGGCAATGCCTTGCGCTTCAGCAAGCTCTACTGCTTTCTCAATTACTTCCATCTGGGCGCCCCATCCTACCAGGGTAATATCGCTGCCCTCTTTGATGATGTCTGCTTCACCTATCTGCAGCTGATAATCCTCTTCCGGCACCTCGCCCACTGAAGCGCGGTAAAGACGCTTGGGTTCTAAAAAAAGCACCGGATCTGGATCGCGGATGGAAGCCAGCAACAGGCCTTTTGCCTGGTAGGGATTACGCGGCACCACCACTTTTATCCCTGGCGTATGGGTAAAGTAGGCTTCCGGAGACTGAGAGTGATAAAGCCCACCGGATATCCCCCCACCATACGGGGTACGGATCGTTAGTCCGCCGACGTTAAACAAGTCGCCTGAACGATAACGATATTTGGCCGTTTCGTTAACAATCTGGTCAAACGCGGGAAAGATATAGTCGGCAAACTGGATCTCGGCGACAGGCACCGAACCCTGTGCTGCCAAACCGTTGGCAAAGCCAATAATGCCTTGCTCTACCAGGGGCGTATTAAAACACCGCGCTTTACCGTATTTTTCCTGTAGATGGCTGGTGGCGCGAAACACACCACCGAAAATGCCGACGTCCTCACCAAAGCAAATGACCTTTTCATCCTCGGCCATGGCGATATCCAGCGCATTATTAATGGCCTGCAACATGTTCATCGTGGGCATGTTACGCCTCCCCTTTAGAGTCAGTGGGCGTCTTCACGGTCAAGTCTAACGACCGGGCGCCTTGGGGGTAGGCCTCAGGGTAGCGACGAATATGGCTTTTAAGTTGGTCGAATTGACGCTGAAGCGCTGGGGTTACATCAGCATAAACATCACTCACCAGGCTATCCAATGAGGGTGGAGGCCGCTTTTCAGCACGCTTCATGGTTTCAAGCACATCACGGCGCAGTGATTCCTGCTGCTGGGTTTCCTCCTCTTCGCTCCACCAACCTTTCTTCAACATCCATTTTTGCATTCGCAGCACGGGGTCCTTGAGGCGCCATGTCTCTTCTTCGCTTTTTAAGCGATAGCCAGAAGGATCATCAGAGGATGAGTGAGCGGCAAGGCGATACGTCATCGCCTCAATCAGCACCGGGTGATTATGCTCAACCGCCAGTTTGCGCGCCTGCCGAGTGGCTTCGTATACGGCAAGTACATCGTTGCCATCTACACGAATAACGTGCATGTGATAACCAAACGCACGCGGTGCAATGCCATCCGCGGCAAACTGCTCAACGGCAGGAGTGGAAATGGCATAGCCATTATTACGGCAGAAAAAGATGACGGGCACTTTATGGACAGAGGCCATATTAAGCGCCGCATGAAAGTCGCCCTCTGACGCTGCGCCTTCGCCAAAAAAGGTCAACGTACACTGCCCATCGCCTGCGAGTTTTTGACCGTAGGCATAGCCGGTTGCCTGGGGGATTTGGGTCGCCAAGGGTGACGAAATCGTCATGTAGTGAAGTTTACGCGAGCCATAGTGAATCGGCATTTGGCGGCCCTTGCCATAATCCAGCTCATTGCCGAATAGCTGGTTCATAAACTCATCAATGGAAAAACCGCGATACATCAGCGCACCCTGCTCACGGTATTGCGCCATGATCATATCCGCATCGTCCAGGGCGGCGGTGGCGCCCACCACCGCCGCTTCTTCTCCTACGCACTGCATGTAGAAGCTAAGCCGCCCCTGGCGCTGTGCGGCCATCATACGTTCGTCAAGAATACGAGTGGATAGCATGGCCTGGTAGAGCCTGCGTGCGTGTTCACGCTCTAGCGCAGGCGCTTCGGCACCGCTATAAAGTTCGCCTTCAGGGTCGAGCAAGCTGAAGGTGGAGATGGAAAGCTCATCGCCCGTCAGAAACGTCGGCTGGTGTACGTAGCGAATCATCATTATTGTCCTTGTTATGCCTCTTTTGAAGGCAGTATTGTCGGAGATGACTGTTTATGCCAGTGGATTTATCTGGTTTCAGTCAACGCAACGACTACGACAGTAACGCAGCACAAGGACTTTAGGCATACCACTTAAGACGAAGAGACCAACGACGACAAGATGATCTGGAGCGGTTCAAGGAGATAGCGGTTTAGAAGCAAGGCGTTAGGAAGAAGAGAGTCGTAAGCGCAGCCTGGTTTGAAGTGCATCAAACACGCTATCAACCGTAAGCGCCAGAAGCGCAATCACCAAAGCACCCTGAATAACGTAAGCCATATTGTTATTAATAATGCCGGCAATGATCGGATCCCCCAGGTTGCTGGCACCCACCGTGGCACCGAGTGCAGCGGTCGCAATATTGATAGTCACCGAGGTACGAATACCCGCCAATATGACGGGCGCAGCCAAAGGCAGCTCTACCTGGTAAAGCACCTGAAGGGGCGTTAGCCCCACTGCACGGGCTGCGGTTTTAATGTCCTTATCAACATCCTGAAGCCCTGCCAGGGTATTGCGTACAATCGGCAGCAGACCATAAAGCATTAACGCCACAATAATGGGCAAGGTGCCAAAACCCAGTACCGGCACGGCTAAGGCCAATACCGCCACGGGGGGAAACGTTTGTCCAAGTGATGCAAGTTGCGACACTAACGGCAAAAAATCCTGCCCTTTTCGACGCGTTACCGCAATACCTGCGCCAACACCCAGGCTTATGGTAACAACCGCGGCAACTCCAACGACCAGTACATGGCGTTCAAGCAACACATAAAAAGGCGTACGTTGATAGATAACCTGCCGAACATCCGGCTCTATCCATTGAAAGATACCCTGAGCGTGCGGTATTCCCACGATACAGATAGCCAACAGCGTGCCCCATAAGAATGGCCACAACCAGGCCGTCATTGCGGTGGCTTGGGTCGAACGGATCACACGCTTCACATCAGGCTTCACGCATGCTTCCTTTTTCCAACTGGGCCTCTTTTACTATCTTGCGCAGAGAAAGCTCGCCAATTGGAACATCCTGCTGATCGACCACGGCAAGACGATCCGTATGGTCGCGCAGCATCATGGAAAGCGCTTGGCGCAACGAAAAGTCAGCGGGTATACGAAACTGCGAGGGCAACGTTGGGCCCATCGAAGACATGTGGTCCTTGACTCGCGTTAAGGCCGCTTGCTTTAAACCACGCTCAAGCCCACCCAAAAGCGATTCAACAAAAGGGTCCTTGGGATGCTGTAATAGTGAAAGCGGTGTCCCCTGCTGCACGATATGGCCATCGCGCATCACGACAAGATGATTAGCCAGCTTAAGCGCTTCATCCATATCATGTGTGACAAACACAACGGTTTTATGTAACCGTGCCTGAAGGCCTGCCAGCTCATCCTGCAATTTGACGCGCGTGATAGGGTCCAGTGCGCCAAAAGGCTCATCCATTAATAAAATATCCGGATCAGCCGCCAGGGCTCGGGCAACACCTACGCGCTGAGCCTGCCCACCAGAAAGCTGATGCGGATACTTATGTGCGAACTCAGCAACGGGCAAGCCAAGCAAGCCCATTAGCTCCTCAACCCGCGCCTGAATATCTTTCGCAGGCCATTTCAGCAGGCGTGGCACCAACCCAATATTGCGAGCAACCGTCCAGTGCGGGAATAACCCCGTGCTTTGAATCACATATCCAATCCGGCGGCGCAGCTTGACCGGGTCATACGCTTCAATGGCCTGGCCATCCAGAGTAATCTCACCATCACTTTTTTCGATTAAGCGATTGATCATTCGCAACGTGGTCGACTTGCCACAGCCAGAGGTACCTACCAGAGCGCAAAACTGCCCTTTTTCCACCTTTAGATTAATGGCATCAACTGCCATTTCAGTACCGAAATACTTTGAGACGTGTGAAAGTTCGATCATTGAACGCCTCCTGGGCGCAGTGCTTCTGCCAAGGCACCCAGGCCCGCATCCACTAACAAAGCTAATATCAAAATGGGCAGTGCACCCAGCAGTACCATGTCCATGGCTGCCTGGCCTAGCCCTTGAAAAATGAAGGTGCCTAAGCCCCCTGCGCCAATCAAAGCCGCTACTGCCGTGAGTCCAATGGCTTGAACCGTCGTAATACGCACACCCTCCAACAGCACAGGCAGCGCCAAGGGCAGGCGAACCTGCCAAAACCGCTGAATACGGTGCATGCCCATGGCGCTTGCGGCTTCCAGAGTATCCGGACTGACCTCTTCCAAGGCAGTGTAGGTGTTGCGCACCATGGGCAGCAGGCTATAGGCCACTAGCGCAATAAGTGCGGGCGTGTTACCAATCCCACTCACCCCAACCTTAGCCAAGAAAGGCACATTGGCGGCAAGCCACGCCAGCGGCGCCAGCAAAAGACCAAAGAGTGCCAGGCTAGGGATGGTTTGGAGGAAATTAAGCAGCGCAAAAGCAACCTTTTGCAGCCTGGCAAAGCGACGCATCAACAGGGCAAGCAGCGTACCCATCACTACACTTACGCTCACAGCGGTGCTCACCAGGATAATATGCTGCCTGATCGCCTGTATGAATTGATGATCCCGCGCTTTAAATTCCTGAACCAGAGCCAAGTCTTTTAACCAGAGCCACGCGCAAAGCCACCAAATCAGTCCAACGCCTGACAATATGAAAACCGGCCATAAACGTTTTAAACCAAGCCGCAGGCGTAGTTCAACGATACCTAACAGTGAGATAAACAAGACAACCCAATAACCGCCCCCGATGCCTAATCGCGCTTGAGGAAGCTCTGGGTCTATTAAAAAGTGGCTGGCGACCATTAATCCAAACGGCATCAGCACCAGTAGTAATACCACTACGCCCAAGGCCGCCCAATAGTGGATACGGCTGGGCTGGTACGCCAAGCTTCCCAACGCAATGACCAGTAATGAGACAAGCAAAGCACCGGGCCAACCGAAGGCATTCTGAACGTGGACACTCTCTCCTTGCACAATTCGGTTAGGTGCAACGCTGACGGTATCCAACCCCCAAACCGCTGCCAGCATCACCACACTTAAACTGATTAATACAGCATTAGGGTAACCACCACGCCCCAAACGAGGCGTGGGCAGCGCATCCAAAAGCGACATCTATTAGTTATCCAAACGGTCGAGATAGTCGTTGGCGACCTGACTTGCCGATAAACCGTTAACGGCTACATCCGCGTTAAGCGCTTGCAGCGTTACCTCGTCCAGGGTTGTAAATACATCATGAAGCAGCGGTTCAATATCCGGGTAGGCTTCAAGAATACTTTCTCGTACGACCGGTGCGGGCTGATAGACAGGTTGAACGCCTTTCGAGTCTTCCAATACCACCAGGCCCAGGGCACTTAAGCCGCCATCCGTTCCATAGGTCATCGCTGCGTTAACGCCACTGGTTTGTTGAGCCGCGGCACGCATTGTAGCCGCTGTATTACCGCCTGAAAGCACCAGCAGTTGATCATCCGTTAACTTAAATCCGTACGCATCTTGAAAAGCGGGTAACGCCTGAGCGGATTCAACGAACTCTGCACTGGCCGCAAACTTGAAATCGCCGCCATCGGCAATATAAGCAGTAAGATCATCCAGTGTTTTCAAATTATGCTCATCTGCAACATCCTGACGAATACTCATGGCCCAGGTATTATTCGCGCTCGCGGGTGTTAACCATACCAATCCATTTTGCGCATCCAACTCACGTACGGTTTGATGTGCCTGGTCAGCATCTTTCCATACATCGCTATCCGCCATATCGAAAAAGAAAGCACCGTTTCCGGTGTATTCAGGATATAGATCGATTTCTCCAGCAGTTAGCGCGGTACGTACCACATTCGTAGCACCCAGTTGAAGGCGGTCTTGCGTTGGTATGCCGTTGCGCTCTAGCGTCTGAATGATTAACTCACCCAATACCGCCCCTTCCGTGTCAATTTTGGAGGCAACAACGACGGGCTCATTGGCATTCGCTTGGCTTAATGCTGTCAACGACAGGGCAACGACAGATAGCAGAGGTTTGATAGTAAAGCGCATCCTGGCAATCCTTTAGTAGACGTCTTTTTGAGGAGAGGTATTATTAGTATAAGGGGCATTCGAGTAGCTGCCAGACGCCACTATATCGACGCCTGGCGCACCGGCTCTTGCTAAGGAGATTCAATGACCCACGTGGTTCCTTCCCGTGAGTCTTTTAGAACGATACCTAACGCCGCCAGCTCATCACGAACAGCATCTGCCTGAGCAAAATCCTTGTTCGCTTTCGCTGCCTGACGCTGGGCAATTTTTTCCTGAATAGCCGTTTCGCTAAGCGCTACCCCTTGCGACTGAGAGCCTTTTAAAAACACGGCGGGCGTTTGTTGAAGAAGCCCCAACACAGCAGCGAGCTGTTTTAATTCGCCAGCCAGCCCCACGGCCTTTTCAGGTGTATCGCTTTTGGCACGATTAACCTCTCGCGCCAACTCAAATAGCACTGCAAGCGCTTCCGGGGTATTGAAGTCATCGTCCATGACCTTCGTGAAGCGGTCACGATAAGGGCTAGCGACTTCCTCCACTCGGGCAGCGCTATCGACGCCATCCAGCGCGGTATAAAGACGCGTTAACGATTTACGCGCCTCTACGAGGGAATCAACCGAGTAGTTAATCGCACTCCGATAGTGGCTGGCGACCAACAGGTAACGCACCACTTCCGGATCATGCTCAGCCAATACGTCTCGGATAGTGAAGAAGTTGCCTAGCGACTTCGACATCTTTTCCTGATCCACACGGACAGCGCCCGCATGCATCCAAGTGTTAACGTAGGTTTTCCCCGTCGCGGCTTCTGACTGAGCAATTTCGTTTTCGTGGTGTGGGAAGGTCAAATCGGGCCCGCCACCGTGAATATCAAAGGTATCACCCAAACAGCAGGTCGACATGGCCGAACACTCGATATGCCAGCCAGGACGGCCATCGCCCCAGGGTGATGACCAGTGCGCCTCACCCGGTTTTGCCGCTTTCCAAAGTACAAAATCAAGCGGATCTTCTTTATGAATATCCACATCAACCCGCGCACCTGAACGCATATCGTCTAGCTGACGGTTATTGAGCTTGCCGTACGTGGCGAATTTGCGCACTCGGTAGTACACATCGCCATTTCCAGCGGGATAGGCAAAACCCTTATCGATCAACGTTTCGATCATGGCGACGATATCGCCAATATGCCCCGTTGCACGGGGCTCTTGGCTGGGTGGCAGCACGTTCAGCCGCGCTTCGTCTTCATGCATGGCATCAATCATGCGCTCGGTTAGCGCCGTAATGCTTTCACCATTCTCCTCAGCACGCTTAAGGATTTTATCGTCGATATCGGTGATGTTACGCACGTAGGTAACGTCGTAGCCACGGTGGCGCAAATAGCGAGTAATGACATCAAATGCGACCATGACGCGGGCGTGGCCAAGGTGACAATAGTCATACACCGTCATGCCGCAGACATACATGCTTACCTTACCCGCGACCAGCGGCGTAAATGGCTCCTTGCGACGCGTCAGCGTATTGTAAATTTGCATATGACGATCCTTAACTTTTCTGTTTGATTTTCGCCCAGCTATCTTTCAACCCTACGGTACGGTTAAACACCAGTTGCCCCGGTTTGGAGAGATGACGGTCAGCGCAGAAGTAACCCATGCGTTCAAACTGGAAACGATCTTCCGGCACGGCTTCGGCCAGACTTGGCTCGCCGATTGCCTGGCAGATGACCAATGACTCCGTGTTCAGGTGCTCAAGGAAATCGACATCCTTGTCACGGTCCGGTTGCTCGACCATGAACAGGTTGTCATACAGACGCACTTCCATGGGCACACCGTGAGTGGCGCTGACCCAGTGAACCACGCCTTTCACCTTGCGCCCTTCCGGGTTTTTGCCGAGCGTGTCGAAGTCCACCGAACAGCGCAGCTCAACCACTTCACCGGCGTCGTTCTTGATCACCTCGTCACACCGGATGATGTAGCTGTTGCGCAAGCGAACTTCCTTGCCTGGCGCCAAGCGGAAGAACTTCTTGGGTGCATCTTCCATGAAGTCATCCTGGTCGATGTACAGCTCGCGACCAAACGGCACCTTGCGCATCGGCATGTCGTCACGCGCGGGGTGTCCCGGCACGTCGTACACTTCCTCGTGGTCTTCTGCCACGTTAGTCAGTACGACCTTGAGTGGTTTCAGCACGCACATGGCACGCGGCGCGTTATCTTCAAGGTCCGAGCGAATAGCGTGGGTCAGCATGGCGATATCGACAAGTCCGCCATCGGCACGCGTCACGCCGATCATTTCGCAGAATTTACGAATAGAGGCGGCGGTATAACCACGGCGGCGCATGCCGGAAACCGTCGGCATCCGTGGATCATCCCAGCCGTCTACGATCTGCTCGTCCACCAACAGTTTCAATTTGCGTTTAGAGGTCAGCGTGTAATCCAGATTTAAGCGCGCAAACTCAATCTGACGTGGTTTAGCGGGAACCGGGAGATTATTCAGGAACCACTCATATAGCGGACGGTGGTCTTCAAATTCCAGCGTACAGATTGAGTGGGTGATACCTTCGATCGCATCCGACTGCCCATGAGTGAAGTCGTAGGAAGGATAAATTTTCCATTTATCGCCGGTTTGGTGATGATTCGCATGACGAATGCGATACAAGATGGGATCACGCAAGTTGATATTAGGTGATGCCATATCGATTTTGGCACGCAGCACTTTTTCACTTTCGCCAAATTCGCCAACGCGCATACGCTCCAGCAAATCCAGGTTCTCCTCAACGCTACGTTCGCGATAAGGGCTTGGCTTACCAGGAGCCGTTAACGTACCGCGATACTCACGAATCTCATCGGGAGAGAGATCATCCACGTAGGCTTTGCCTTCGCGAATTAAATGCTGTGCCCAGGCATAAAGCTGGTCAAAGTAGTCAGAAGCAAAACGAACGGGGCCCGCCCAGCTAAAACCTAACCAACTGACGTCTTCTTTGATGGCATCAATATAAGCCTGCTCTTCTTTCGCCGGGTTGGTGTCGTCAAAACGCAGATGACACTCACCACCCATTTGCTCCGCCAATCCGAAATTTAAGCAGATCGACTTTGCGTGGCCGATGTGCAGAAAACCGTTCGGCTCTGGGGGGAAACGCGTCACGATTTTTGTGACCTGGCCGCCCTCGATCTCGTCGCGTACTTGGTTGCGAATGAAGTTCGGCGCTGGGGTGGTCTCGTTGGTCATGGTGGTGTTGAAAACCTCGTGGTGGATGGCGTGCCAAGCAACCTCTGCTTACGCTATCAGGTTAGCGCTTCGCGGTGCCAAGCAAAACCGCTATTATAGCGTGACGCCGATGCACAGCGCCAAGGCGAACGTCTTCATTGAACAGGAATTTATTCATGATCGTATTACAGACAAACCACGGTGACATTACTATCGCGCTTAATCATGAAAAAGCGCCGGTAACAGCGGCTAACTTCGAGCAGTATGTTCGTGATGGATTTTACGATGGCACACTGTTTCACCGCGTCATTGACGGATTTATGGTGCAAGGCGGTGGCTTTGATCAGGATTTCAACCAGAAGCCGACACGTGATTCAATCGAGAATGAAGCGGATAATGGCTTAAAGAACACCATCGGCACGCTTGCCATGGCTCGAACGCAAGACCCCCATTCGGCGACTGGCCAGTTTTTTATTAATGTTGGCGACAACGGCTTTTTAGATCACAGCGGAAAAAGTCTTCAAGGTTGGGGTTACGCCGTTTTTGGTGAAGTAGTTGATGGCATGGACGTGGTCAATGCCATTAAGGGTGTGAGCACAACCCGCCGTGGCATGCATGCGGATGTGCCTGCGGAAGATGTGATCATTGAGCGTGCTTATGTAAAAGAAGCAGAATAACTCTTCGGGAGCATCATGCGCACACTGCTTGTAGCTGACATGCACTTAAGCAGCGACACCCCTGAGATCAATCAGGGGTTTTATCGCTATCTAGAACAAACCGCCCAGGGCGCAAGCGCCCTTTATATTTTGGGTGATCTTTTTGATGCGTGGATGGGCGATGACTTACTCGACACTCAGCATCCCCTTAGCGCCGTGGCGCTTGAGGTCATCCAGCGGTTACGCAAGCTGAGCGATGACGGCACAGCTATTTATCTGTCCCATGGTAACCGTGACTTTCTGCTGGGCGACCGGTTTGTTAATGCCTGCCAGGCAACACTTCTCTCCGATGTGCAGGAAGTGGAGTTGGAAGGTGTGCCGCTTGTGCTGTTGCATGGCGACAGCCTGTGCACCCAGGATGAAGCCTATATGGCATTCAGGCAGCAGTCGCGCAATCCTGAATGGCAAGCACAGATTCTAGCGCTGCCTCTTGAGCAGCGCCTGGAGCTTGCCAAAAGCCTACGCTTGCAATCAGGTGATGCCAACGCCAACAAAGCCGAGGCGATTATGGACGTGACCCATGCTGAAGTCGTGCAACTAATGGAGCGTTATGGCGTTGCCACTATGATTCATGGCCATACGCACCGCCCTAAAGTTCATGATCTCACGGTGGAGGACGTACCCGCCAAGCGCTTTGTACTGGGTGACTGGGATAACCAGCACGGCTGGGATGTTATTATCGAGGAGTCTGACCGCCCTGAACCCAGGCTGCGTCAATTCTCCTTGGCCACGCCGCCCGCGGCGTAACTGCCTTCAGCAAACACAAAAAAGCCGATCAATTGATGATCGGCTTTTTTATTCATACCTGACAACGTTAGCGCTTGATATCCGCATCCTGATACAAGGTGTCAATCAAGCCTTGGATCACCGCCTGGGCTCTTAACTGCTCAGCCATTTGCGCGACAAAACCCGCTATTTGATCACTATCATCGCCTGCCGATACGTCATCCAACGCGATAACCGCAACGTCTTGCGACAGCGTAACAGCCTGGTACTGGCTTTCACCTTCATCCGGATTCGGCATACGGAAGACTTCCGACACCAATCCTTGAGGTAAAGAACCATTCTGCTGACGACTAACGTTAGTGGCTTCAAGCCAATTGACGTCGAGCGTCTCACCCGCATTAAGCGAAGCTGTCATTGCTTGAGCCTGCTCAAGCAGGGCTTGTTGACGCTGCTGTGCGGCAACGGACTGCTCTACCTCATCACGGACGTCATCCAGGCCTATCAACGTCGCTTCACGGTGTTCGGCCACACGCAAGACCAAGCGTCGATCATCGTCGAGCTCAATCACTTCACTGTTATAGCCATCATTCAGTACCTCTTCGCTGAAGGCCTCATCCAGCACGCCCGGCTCCGACAGGACACCTTCACCTTCACCTCGCGCGAGCCAATCGGTCTGCGTTAGCGTCACATCAATCTGATCAGCAACACTTTGCAAATCATCCGCTGCAAAACTCTGATCAATCAACTGCTGAACCTTGGCGTTAAATGCATCGTTAACGTCACCTAACGCAACATTTTGACGCAGTACGTCACGCTGCTCTTCAAAAGAGGGGGCATCAACATCGGTCACCCGCAGAATGTGGAAGGCACCATCAACTTCAACGACCTGCGACGTTTCGCCTTCAGCAAGAGAGAATGCAGCCTCATCAAATGCATTGCCAAAAATACCGCGCGAGATCGTGCCTAGATCTCCTCCTTCCTCTGCACTTGTCGTGTCATCAGAGTAGCGAAGTACCGTATCAGCAAAGGATTCGCCATCTTCCAGGTCATCATAAGCAGTGTCAGCAATGCTGCGTGCTTCTTCACGGGAACGTTCATCACCAAAGGTCACCATGATATGTGAAATACGCCGATCCGCATTTTGATTCTGTTCACGCCACGCCTGGCGAAGCGTCTCTTCATCAATTTCAGTTTCAGCGGCCATGGCTTGGCGATCAATCAGCACATACTCAACGCGTACCTGCTCAGGCCGCTCGAAACGCTCCTGGTGGGCATCGTAGTAAGCCTGCATCTGCTCATCTGTGACATTGATATCAACGTCTACGTCATCGTTGTTCATCAGCACATAACGAAAACTGCGCTGCTGATTTTGTAACTCGGCTAAACGGGCCTGCTCGCTGGGCAGGCTAAAATCGCTGAATGCCAAGCCTTGCTGTAAGTGCTGACGCTTAATGTCAACGCGCAAGTCCTGGCGAAACGAGATAGGTGAATAACCTGCACCCGCCAGCCGGTTACGGAAAATGTCGGCCGAGAAATGACCGTTTTGATCATGAAACTCGGGGAGGCCTACAATAATTTGGTCTAACTGTGCATCGGAGACGTAGAACCCGCCGTCATCAGCATACTGAGTAAGCAGTTGCTGGGTGATCAACTGATCCAGCATATCATTGCGCAACGCACGCTCTTGTTCCGGCGGAACCTGGCCTGACCGAAGCGCTCGCTGCACCTCAAGCTCAACCTGCTGACGCATGATGGGCTGGCCATTGACACTTGCGACTTCATTGGGATCGCTGCCAAACACACTAAACAGTGATTCCACTCCAAACAGCGCCATGGCAGCCACCATGAGACCGATAATAATTTTGGCGCCCCAGCTTCTGGAGCCATTTCGAATACTTTGCAGCATGCTAGCCTCAGATAAACACAGCCATATAAATAAACCTTCACGTTGCCCGAAATCGTTTTCGGATAACCCCTTAAATACCAGGCCAAAAAATAACATGGGCGCATCGCGGATGCGATGCGCCCATTAGATTACATAAACACAGAACAATTAATTAACGGCGTCTTTCAGCGCCTTGCCTGCTTTGAAGCCAGGTACTTTCGCCGCTTTAATTTCGATAGGCTGGCCCGTCTGCGGGTTACGGCCAGTACGTGCAGCACGCTCTTTAATAGCGAAGGTACCAAAACCTACCAGTGAAACGCTTTCACCTTTTTTGAGGCTATCGGTGACAGACTCTACCATGGCATCCAATGCACGGGTTGCCGCTGCTTTAGGAATATCGGCAGACGCGGCAATGGCTTCAATCAGCTCAGACTTATTCACACTTCACCCCTTAACTGTTTCAAAAAAATGGCTCTGTACGGCATGGCCACCAGAAGGTACAACCTCAAAGCATAGCTGCGTTTTATAGCAATGCCTTGAAACACCTGTCAAGCAAACACACCGTGGAATGCCCGCTGCACAAGGCTTTGGGCAAATTCTTTAAGTAAAAACTAAAGACCAATGGCTTTAATCTTAGTGTGTATTGGCTACGGTGGAGGAAGTAAACGATGTTTCAGCACCCTTTTCAGTACTTTTTAAAGGCGTGCCATCATTGTTTTCATCGCTCACTAGCGCCACCGCCAACACATCATCTATCCAACGTACCGGACGAATATCAAGCGCACCCTTGATATTTTCCGGTACTTCCTTGAGATCACGACGATTTTCTTCAGGAATCAAGACTGTCTTTATACCACCGCGACGAGCTGCCAGCAATTTCTCCTTCAGGCCGCCTATCGGCAACACCTCGCCCCGAAGGTTAACTTCACCGGTCATCGCCACATCACAGCGCACTGCACGCTGCGTATAGGCCGACACCATAGCCGTTACCATCGCGACACCAGCGCTAGGGCCATCTTTAGGCGTAGCGCCTTCTGGCACATGGATATGCAGGTCTTCATTCTCAAAACGCGCAGGGTCAATACCGAACCCGTGAGCACGTGCCTTAACAACGGTTTGTGCGGCACTAACGGACTCTTTCATTACATCGCCGAGAGAACCCGTTTTGTTAATTCGTCCTTTACCTGGCGTAACCACAGACTCAATACTGAGAAGCTCTCCACCGACTGATGTCCACGCAAGCCCTGTTACACGGCCAATCTGGTCGTCCTGTTCAGCCAGCCCGTAGCTATAGCGTCGTACGCCAGCATAGGCTTCAATTTGCTCAGCAGAGAGGAATTGCGTTTCTTCAAGGTCTTGATGCTCCAGGCGTTCGCGAAGCACTTTACGGCAGACTTTAGCAATCTGGCGTTCAAGTTCACGTACCCCCGCTTCACGCGAGTAGTAGCGAATAAGCTCCAGCAGCGCATCATCCTGAAGTGCCAACTCATCTGTCTTCAGCCCATTGGCGGCGAGCTGCTTCGGCAACAGATAACGCTTGGCGATCGCCAGCTTTTCATCTTCGGTATAGCCTGGCAGACGAATAATTTCCATACGGTCCAAAAGCGGGCCAGGAATATTCATCGAATTGGCCGTACAAATGAACAGCGTCTCTGAAAGATCGTAATCCAGTTCCAGATAGTGATCGCTGAAGCTGTTATTTTGCTCAGGATCCAACACTTCCAAAAGCGCTGAGGCTGGGTCGCCGCGATGATCCATGCCGAGCTTATCAACTTCATCCAGCAGGAACAGCGGATTCTTGACACCAGCACGGCTCATGCGCTGCATTAGCTTACCGGGCAATGAACCAATATAAGTGCGTCGATGACCACGAATCTCCGACTCATCACGCACACCGCCCAATGCCAAGCGTACATACTTGCGATTGGTCGCCCGCGCGATAGACTGGCCCAGCGAGGTCTTACCCACCCCAGGTGGGCCTACCAGACACAGCACAGGGCCTTTCATCTTGCGTACGCGCTTTTGTACGGCCAAGTACTCAAGGATGCGCGCTTTTACCTCTTCAAGACCGTAATGGTCCTCATCAAGCACTTCTTGCGCTTTCACAAGATCATGCTTCACGCGCGTACGTTTTTTCCAAGGGACCGCTATCAGCCAGTCCAGATAGGAGCGCACGACAGTCGATTCTGCAGAGTTAGCAGCCATCATTTTCAGCTTGTTCAGCTCTTGAGTCGCTTTATCGGCAGCCTCTTGTGGCATGCCCGACTCTTTGATCGCTTTCTCGTACTTTTCGGCTTCATTTGGTACGTTGTCGAGCTCGCCCATCTCCTTCTGAATGGCTTTCATCTGCTCGTTTAAGTAGTACTCGCGCTGAGTCTTTTCCATCTGCTCTTTAACACGCGAGCGGATGCGCTTTTCTACTTGAAGCAGATCAATTTCAGATTCGATTAAGGCCATCAGGTGCTCAATACGATCGCGCACCCGATCCATCTCTAAAAGCTCCTGCTTATCGCCAATTTTTAGCGATAAATGAGCACAGATGGTGTCCACCAGCCGGCTTGGATCTTCAATCCCGGAAAGCGAGTTAAGCACCTCGTTGGGCACTTTTTTCGACAGTTTAACGTACTGCTCGAACTGATTAAGCAGCACGCGCACCAGCGCTTCCTGCTCGCGGTTGGTTAATGGCTCGCTCTCTCGAGGAGAAAGATGGGCTTGAGTATAGCCCGCTTCGTTCTCTTCGATGTCCAGTACATCCGCGCGAAAGCTGCCTTCAATCAACACTTTTACAGTGCCATCGGGAAGCTTGAGCAGTTGCATAATGTCCGCCACAGTACCCATGGCGTAGAGGTCGGCATTGTCCGGCTCATCCTGGGCAGCTTCTCGCTGAGCCACTAGCAATACGCGCTTATCAGCTTCCATCGCAGCTTCAAGCGCCTGAATCGACTTTTCACGCCCTACAAACAGAGGGATAACCATTTGCGGGTACACGACGACGTCCCGCAACGGCAATAAAGGTAGACATTGAGTCTGTTCGGCGTTCTGCTGCATCGCAGACGTTCCTCAACAAATCGGAAGAGTACTTGATGGAACACCAAGGCAAGTACATCACTGTATGAAAAGTACTACGCAGTGTAGAGCAAACTACGCAGTGACACCCATGAACAACAAGGGGCCGCCTAGGCGACCCCTTGGTTTAGCGCAAGCGGCTGAAGTCACGCCGTTGGCCTATTACTAGCCATCCGTGCCATCAACGCGAGCGTCTTCCTGCTTTGAATACATCAAGAGCGGCTCGCTTTCACCTGTGATTACCGATTCATCGATAACCACCTTGCTGACATTTTCCAGTGATGGAATTTCATACATGGTGTCAAGCAATACCGACTCAAGGATAGAGCGCAGGCCGCGTGCACCTGTCTTCCGCTCCATCGCCTTCGCAGCAACCGCTCGTAACGCTTCGTCTCTAAACTCAAGCGTCACGCCTTCCATTTCGAAGAGCTTCCCATACTGCTTGATGAGCGAGTTTTTGGGCTCTGTCAAAATCTGGATCAGCGCGTCTTCGGTAAGCTCAGTTAACGTAGCAATGACCGGTAGACGTCCAACAAACTCTGGAATCAAACCGAACTTCACCAGGTCTTCCGGCTCAACGTCTGCAAGCAGCTCACCGATACCACGTGCTGACTCTTTGCTCTTAACGCTGGCGTTAAAACCGATTCCGCCCTTTTCAGCCCGGTCGCGTATAACCTTGTCCAGACCCGCGAAAGCGCCGCCCACAATAAACAGTATGTTACCGGTATTTACCTGAACAAACTCTTGCTGCGGATGCTTACGGCCACCCTGAGGCGGCACTGAAGCCGTAGTGCCTTCAATAAGCTTGAGTAACGCCTGCTGTACACCTTCACCCGATACATCACGCGTGATGGACGGGTTGTCGGACTTACGAGAAATCTTGTCGATTTCGTCGATATATACAATGCCACGCTCGGCTTTCTCTACATCGTAGTCACACTTTTGAAGCAGCTTCTGGATGATGTTTTCAACATCTTCACCCACATAGCCCGCTTCAGTCAGCGTTGTTGCATCCGCAATGGTGAAAGGTACGTTTAATAAACGTGCCATGGTCTCCGCTAGCAATGTTTTACCACTACCAGTGGGGCCGATGAGCAGAATATTGGATTTACCTAATTCAACATCGCCTTCACGTACGTCCGGTCTCAGACGCTTGTAGTGGTTATAAACCGCTACGGACAGCACCATTTTGGCGCGGTCTTGTCCAATGACGTAATCGTCCAGGGTATGACGTATTTCGCGAGGCGTAGGTAAACGCTCCTCATCGCTCTCGGCATCGGCTTCGAGAACTTCCTCGCGAATGATGTCATTACACAAGTCGACACACTCATCGCAGATATATACGGACGGGCCAGCAATCAGTTTACGTACTTCGTTCTGGTTTTTTCCACAGAACGAGCAGTAAAGTAATTTGCCACCTTCATCCTTGCCTTTGCCGTCGGCCATTAGCGTACCTCTGTCACTGCGGCGGCTTGCACCGCCATAAAAGCTCGTTAGAAAAGCAAAACCTCATCACGCTATCAGGATGTAGGCCGCTTATCCAGCACTGCGTCAATCAAGCCATACTCTTGAGCTTTATTGGCGCTCATGAAATTGTCACGGTCGGTATCACGGGCAACCGCTTCCAGATCCTGACCGGTATGATGAGCAAGAATCTGATTCAACTTTTCGCGGATTCCCAGAATCTCACGGGTATGGATTTCAATGTCAGATGCCTGACCTTGATAACCACCCAACGGCTGATGAATCATGACGCGCGAGTTAGGTAAGCAGTAACGCTTACCTTCTGCACCTGCTGTTAAAAGCAGCGCGCCCATACTGGCCGCCTGGCCAATACATACGGTTGATACATCAGGCTTGATAAACTGCATGGTGTCATAAATCGACATGCCTGCCGTTACCGAGCCACCCGGCGAGTTGATATAAAGATGGATATCCTTGTCGGGATTTTCCGACTCAAGGAACAACATCTGAGCGACCACAAGGTTAGCCATGTAGTCTTCAACAGGGCCTACCAGGAAAATGACACGCTCTTTTAGCAGACGCGAGTAAATATCGTAGGCTCTTTCCCCTTTGGCGCTCTGCTCAACCACCATGGGCACTAAACCGCCGGCGTTTTGAATATCAAATCCACTCATTTAGGTGATTCCTTGCGTCCGATAAGGGAAAGGCGCACCAAAAACGGTGCGCCGCGCTGATGGGATACTTAGGCGTCTGCTTTCTCGCCTTCTTCAACACCCTCGTCTTGTGCAGCCTGCTGCTGAGCGGCAGCCAATGCTTGCTGGTAAGACATTTCAACGTCTTTAACGTTCGTTTGCTCAAGCAGTTTATCGACCGCTTTCTCTTCGAGAATGGCAGATTTCACCTGCGTTTTCAGTTGGTCGTCGCCCATGTAGTACTCAACAACCTCAGACGGGTCCTGGTACTGCTCGGCCAGCTCTTCAACTTTTGCTTTAATCGCAGTATCGTCAGCGTCAAGCTCATTGACCTTGATCACTTCAGCCAGCAAAAGACCTACTTGAACGCGGCCCTTGGCCTGCTCTTCAAAAAGCTCATTGGGCAGCTGGCTAACATCAAAGTCTTCACCAAGGCCAAACTGTTGAGCGGCCTGGCGCTTCATTGCATCCGTTTCTTGCTGAACTAACGAGCTTGGCACCAAAATGTCGTTGGCTTTTTTAAGCGCGTCCAGCACCTGCTGCTTAACACGATTATCAACGGCTTGGGTCGCCTCACGCGTCATGTTCTTTTTGATTTCAGCGCGGAATTTATCCTGGTCGCCATCGTCTACGCCAAAGCGCTCAATGAAAGCAGCGTCAATTTCAGGCAGCTTCTGCGTGCTGACTTTATGCACCGTTACATTGAAGGTGGCTTCCTTTCCTGCCAGATGCTCGGCCTGGTAATCTTCCGGGAAAGTCACCTTGATGGTTTTCTCTTCGCCAGCCTTGGCACCGATTAGCTGCTCTTCAAAGCCTGGGATAAAACTGTTGGAGCCAATCACCAGCTCGTGACCTTCAGCGCTACCGCCTTCAAACGGCTCGTCGCCCAGGAAACCTTTAAAATCAATCGTTACCTGATCGCCATCTGCTGCCGGTGTATCCGCATCTTGCCAATCGGCATTTTGTTTACGCAGCGTCTCGATCATTTCATCAACGTCAGCATCGCTTACGCTAACTACCGGGCGCTCAACGTCAGTGCCTTCGATAGAGGTCAACTCGATCTGCGGATAAATTTCCATGACCGCTACGAACTCAAGATCTTTACCGGCTTCATTAATTTGCGGCTCAATCTGAGGGTAGCCAGCCGGGTTAAGACCTTCTTCGGTGATGGCACGTACGTAACGCTCACGCATCACCTCACCCACCACTTCACTGCGAACGCTGTCGCTATAGCGTTGACGGACAACAGACATTGGCACCCGGCCTTGGCGAAAACCATTCAGTCGCACGTTTTTCGCGGTGTCTATCAGGCGAGCACTGACAGCCTCGTCGATTTCGGCAGCCGGTACTTGGATAGAAATACGGCGTTCGATCTGGGAGGTCGTCTCGACGGAAACTTGCATGAATTGTCCTCTAGCGGCTGGGCGTTGTATTAACAGTGTTTAAATAAATTCCAAGGGGCAATTTTAAGAACCCTAGCGCACGGTGGCAAGCGCCATGCTCGCAAGATGGGGGCGCAGCGGTTAATTACAAGGGAATAAGTGACTAATTTATTACTTTTAGACCTCGGACAAAGAATTACTTGCTCATTACGATAGGCTACCTGCCACTTAGCAACCTTTACTGGCTATCGTAACGATACTCATGACTATTCAGCAAGACTTACCTATTTCACGCATTATGCACTGCACACCCGACATCCCGCTTTGCCAAGCGGCAAAACGTATGGCGAAGCGCCTCTGCAGCTCTATTGTCATTGTGGAGAACCACCAAGCGTTAGGTATCTGGACAGAGCATGACGCCTTGATGATCAATTTCAGCACGCCCTCGATTCTTATGCGGCCGGCCGCCGAATTTATGACATCACCCGCGCATACCACGCCGCATCAAATATTGCTCAGTAAGGCCCTACTCATCACTGAGCTACTTGCATTATATTCCGGCCCAAAGCCTAAAAATAGCTCGCAGTTTTATTGAGGCCTTGCATCCGCAGGAGCACAACAGCCGCGCTATCGTTGCGGCGATTGCAAGCCTTGCTCGTGAGCCAGGTATGGAGGTGGTCGCCGAAGGCGTTGAAACGGAGCAGCAATGGAACCTGCTGGGTGAGTATACTATCGATTCTATCCAAGGGTTTTGGACCTAAATGGGTTATTTATGGCGTTTAGGGCGCCACCATAAACTTATCGCATGCATTAAAAGACCGCAGGTAGCGGCATGAGAGATAAAGACTTCCCAGCTGATCCATGTGGTAAAAAGCGCGTGCCAAGCCCCCATGACTAAAGCACCCGCTAACAGCATGAGCACCAACCGCAGGCAAAGCCGAGGTAATTGCTTGCGCGCATCATGCGGCAGTAAACGCCATTGCGCTACCGCCGCGCCAGCGACCAATACGACACCCATCACGATAAGCGTCTGACGGGTGCTGTGCCCGCCCACCATAAAACGCGGCAAAGACGCCAACATCACCACGCATAAACCAAGCGCAACACTAACGCGCTCTGCTGAAAAAGGCATCGGTTGCATTGCTTAGGCTACCTTTAACTGCTGCTCTTCAATCCACGTCTCGACCCACGGCACTGCGGCATCATCTGCCATAAATGTTTCCATGGCATCAATTTCCAACCGGTCACCCAAACGGCGTGCCCCATGGTCTTCGAGTAACGCATCAAGCGCCCTACCCGCACCACAGTAAGTATCACCGTAGGAGCTGTCGCCTAACGCAATCATGCCGTAGCGTAATGTCGTAAGCGCTGGGCTTTTATCTTTTAAGCTGCGCACAAAGGGCACAAAATTACCGGGAAAGTCACCACTGCCAGTGGTAGAGAGCACGAATAATGAAAGATCTTCATCGCTCGTTAGATCATCAAGCATCGGCTGCTCAACAATATTAACGGCAAAGCCCGCTTGCTCGAATAATGGCTTTACCTGCTCAGCCACATCTAACGCACCGCCATACATGGTGCCAACCAATATATTCAGTTGAGGCATTGTTGCTATCCCCTATTAAGTGTCACGGCGTTGATAAATAGCCGTTGAATTTGCAGGAATATTAACATATTTCATTTATACGGCACATTTCGAAAATGAACAGACAAGACCGTACACACTGTGACGCATAAAAAAACGGAGCGCCCAAAAGCACTCCGTTATATAGCGAAAACGACTCTATGGATAGGTCATTAACATCAAGGACTATTTGGTTTTCACATAGTGCTCGACTTGCTGCTTTAATTTTTGACCTGGTCGAAAGGTCACTACACGGCGGGCAGAAATAGGTATTTCTTCACCGGTTTTTGGGTTACGGCCCGGCCGTTCACGCTTATCACGCAAATCAAAGTTACCAAACCCAGACAGCTTAACCTGTTCATTTTCTCGTAAGCAGGCTCGAATCTCTTCGAAAAAAGCTTCGACCATGGTTTTTGCTTCTCGTTTAGACAGTGCCAGCTCAGTATGTAAATGCTCTGCCAGCTCTGCTTTGGTCAACGCACCCATAGGACCCTCCTTGTAGCAAACGCATTGCCAAGAACGTGATAAGCGCCGTGTCGTGGCATATTATTGTCAGCCGCGTAGCTCAGCCTCCAACTGGACACGCACTTGTGTCACGATGGAATCTACCAACTGGTTGATTTCTTCATCGTTTAGCGTGCGTGAAGGATGCTGCCAGGTCAAGCCTAACGCAATACTCTTATGGCCGTCCGCCACGCCTTTACCAGCATAGACATCAAATAGCGTAATGTCTTTTAAGTAATCACCGGCTTTTTCTTTAGCGCAATCCAGTAGAGCCTGAACGGGCACCGCTTGTTTTACGATAAACGCCAGATCGCGTCGCACTTCAGGATAACGTGATAACGCTTCAAAGGCCGGAATCTGCCCTTGGCTTAACGTATCCAGGCGTACTTCAAAGAGTACCGCATCCACTTTAAGGCCCAGCTTTGCGCGCACTTGCGGGTGCAAAGTTCCAATCCAGCCGGCATGCTCGCCGTTGTACTGTATTTCAGCACTCTGGCCGGGGTGAAGCGCCGGATGCTCGGCTGGCTCAAAGCGCCACGCATCAAGATTGCCACCCAAGGCTAGAAGGCTTTCAAGATCCCCTTTGAGATCGTAAAAGTCGATACGCTCTTTAGAACCTGCCCAGCCTTCCGTTTCCCGACTACCACAGACTAACGCCCCCATCATGGGAATCTGGGACAGTTGATCCAGCTCGCCATTAAATACCAGCCCCGTTTCGAACAGGCGAACGCGGGTTTGTTGACGGTTTAAGTTATGCTCCATGGCCCGCACCAGCCCCGGGAAAAGACTGGCCCGCATCACCGATAGATCAGCTGAAATGGGGTTAGCAAGTACCGGAGAGACGGCATCAGGCAATATAGCGGCCTGAAGCTCGGGAGCAACAAAGCTATAAGTAATCGCCTCTTGGAAACCACGAGCGACCATTTGGCGACGCAGCTGGGCTTGGGTGAGCGTTGCTTCATCAGCAGAGCGCAGCGCTAACCGTGCAGCCGGGCGGCGAACGGGCAGATTATTGTAGCCATGAATTCGGGCGATCTCTTCGATTAGGTCTTCTTCAATCGCGACATCGAAACGCCAACTGGGTGCAACAGCCGACCAGCCTTCAGCCTGCTGACTCACCTCAAGACCCAAACGCGTCAGAATGTCGGTGACATCTTCATTGCCCAGTTTCTTGGAGAGCGCACTTTCCAAACGCGCTTCACGCAGCAAAATAGTGCGAGAAGCAGGCACATGCTCTTCACTGACGCATTCAGTGACAGGGCCAGGCTGGCCACCACAAATATCCAACAGCAAGCGTGTTGCACGCTCAATGGCCGCTTTAGCAAGCTCAGGGTCCACGCCACGCTCAAACCGGTGTGACGCATCGGTGTGTAAACCGTAAGAGCGCGCCTTACCCGCAATCGCCAGTGGCGTAAAAAATGCCGACTCCAGGAAAATCGTCTGGGTAGTTTCGTTAACCCCAGAATTCTCTCCACCCATGACACCCGCCATGGCGAGCGGCCCCGCCTCATCGGTAATCATTAATGTGCCGGGGCGCAGGGCAACTTCCTGCCCATCCAGCAAGGTTAGCTGCTCCCCCTCTTTCGCCATGCGTACAACGATGCGACCGTTCAGATTATCGCGATCAAACGCATGCATCGGCTGGCCAAGCTCCAGCATGACGTAATTGGTAACGTCCACCACAGGATCAATGGAACGGATACCGCTACGACGCAGGCGCTCTACCATCCAAAGCGGTGTTTCCGCTTGTACATTAATGCCCTTGATTAGGCGACCCACATATCGAGGACACTGCTCAGGTGCTTCAACGCTGACAGCAAAGGTGTCATCTATTACGGCCGGGATAGATTCGATGACCGGCGGCGTTACGGCTAACCGATTTAGCACGCCCACTTCACGGGCAAGCCCTTTAACACTTAAGCAGTCACCACGGTTAGGCGTAAGATCCACTTCAATAGTCATATCATTGAGGTGCATATACTCGCGAAAATCGACGCCAACAGGCGCAGAATCAGCCAACACCAGAATACCAGGCGAGGTTTCTTCCTCAAGCCCAAGCTCCGATGCTGAACAAATCATGCCGCGTGACTCTACACCGCGCAGCTTGGCTTTCTTGATTTTGAAATCGCCCGGCAGCACGCCACCCACCTGAGCAAAGGGAATCTTTTGGCCGATATCAACATTTGCTGCACCGCACACCACCTGCACCGGCTCACCCGAGCCATCATTAACGGTACATACGTTTAATTTGTCGGCATCCGGGTGCTTCTCTTTGGTAAGCACCTCAGCAACGACAACGCCGCTAAACGCAGCGGCTACGGCTTCAACTGCATCGACCTCTAAGCCGGCCATCGTGATCTGATCAGCAATCGCCTGCGTGTCCAGCTGCGGTGATACCCATTCGCGCAGCCACTGTTCTGAGAATTTCATGATCGTTCCTGTGTTCGGCAGCGGTCTTAAGCAAATTGGCGCAAGAAGCGCAGGTCATTTTCAAAGAACAGGCGCAAGTCGTTTACACCGTAACGCAGCATCGCTAAGCGCTCAGCCCCCATACCAAAGGCAAAGCCGGTATAGCGTTCAGTATCAATGCCCGAGTGACGGAATACTTCAGGATGTACCATGCCGCAACCCATTACTTCCAGCCAACCACTATGCGAGCAAACACGGCAGCCTGAACCGCTGCACATAACGCATTGGATATCGACTTCAGCAGAAGGCTCGGTAAATGGGAAATACGAAGGGCGGAAGCGAACAGAAAGATCGTCCCGCTCAAAAAACGCCTGCAGAAAGTCTTCGATCGTGCCTTTTAGGTCGGCAAAGCTAACCCCTTCGTCCACCAGCAGTCCTTCCACTTGGTGAAACATAGGCGTATGCGTCAAGTCAGAGTCGCTACGATAAACACGCCCGGGACACACAATACGAATGGGCGGCTCGCTCTCTTTCATCGTCCGCACTTGCACGGGAGATGTGTGCGTTCTTAGCAGACGCGTTGCATCGAAATAGAACGTATCCGCCATGCCACGTGCCGGGTGGTGCGCAGGAATATTGAGCGCTTCGAAATTGTGATAGTCATCTTCAATTTCTGGCCCTACCGCGACGTCATAACCGATACGCGTAAATAAGCTTTCGATACGCTCAAGCGTACGCGTAACCGGGTGCAAGCCACCACTGGCCTGACCACGGCCCGGCAACGTAACATCAATGCGCTCAGCAGCCAATCGCGCATTCAACGCTGCGTTTTCAAGCTGCTGCCGCTTAGCGTCAATTTCATTGGCCAATGTTTGCTTGGCCTGGTTAATGCGCTCGCCAGCAGCCGGGCGCTCTTCGGCTGTTAGCTTGCCTAACCCTTTTAGCAAAGCCGTTACTTCGCCTTTTTTGCCTAAATAGCGAACTCGCAACTCATCCAGCGAAGCAACATCTTGCGAAGCCAGAATGGCATCACGTGCTTCAGATACCAGAGTAGGAAGGTGGTCCATCCGTTTCACTCCGAATTAAGCGGTTCCCTTTTATGAGGGTGTCGCACATTGAAGGTGACAAAAAAACAGGGGAAGAGCGGCTGCTCTTCCCCTGCGGGTCACACTGAAATGACCTTCGTCAATTCACGCTGGCATTTGCACAGCTATGACGTTATTGGGCAGCCTTGGCTTTTTCCACGATAGCAGCAAATGCGGCTTTCTCGTGTACAGCCAGATCAGCCAATACTTTACGGTCAATTTCGATGCCGGCTTTCTTCAAACCGCCAACAAAACGGCTGTAAGACATACCGTTGATGCGTGCAGCAGCGTTAATACGCTGAATCCACAGCGCACGGAACTGACGCTTACGGTTGCGGCGGTCACGATAAGCATACTGACCTGCTTTGATAACGGCCTGTTTAGCTACACGGAAAACACGCGAACGGGCACCGTAGTAACCTTTAGCCTGCTTCAATACTTTTTTATGGCGACGACGGGCAACTACACCACGCTTAACACGAGTCATAACACACTCCTGACTTTATAGCTGAGGCTTTAAGCACTCAGACAAAAAAATACGACTTATAGGTTTGGCAGCATGCGCTGGATCAGCGCTTTATCAGCAGCGTGAACCTGCTTCATTCCACGCAGCTGACGCTTACGCTTAGTCGATTTTTTGGTCAGGATGTGACTACGGTGAGACTGCTTGTGCTTGAAGCCATTAGCGGTCTTTTTAAAGCGCTTCGCAGCGCCGCTGTTGCTTTTGATTTTCGGCATGAGAAAACTCCGCTCGATATTTTTTAGAAAACCCAAGGCCGACCATCACATAAGCGATGGCCCGTTGGCTTCGCCGTTGGATCACTTCTTTTTCGGGTTAAGGATCATGATCATCTGGCGGCCTTCCATTTTCGGGAAAGATTCCACCGCTCCGATCTCTTCCAGGTCTGCCGCGATCCTTTCCATCAGCTTGCGGCCGATGTCCTGGTGCGCCATTTCACGACCACGGAAGCGCAAAGTGACCTTACCCTTGTCACCACCTTCCAAAAAGCGCATCAGGTTTTTCAATTTTACCTGATAATCGCCTTCGTCGGTGCCAGGACGGAATTTAACTTCCTTAACCTGGATCTGCTTTTGCTTTTTCTTTTGAGCCGCTTTCTGCTTCTTCGTCTCAAAAACGAATTTACCGTAATCCATAATCTTACAGACAATGGGATCGGCATTCGAAATTTGCACGAGGTCTAAACCGGCAGCTTCTGCACGCTCAAGCGCTTCGGTGGTAGGCACAACGCCCAACTGCTCACCTTCAGCATCGATTAAACGTACTTCTTCTTCGGTAATTCGCTCGTTCATTGGTGGGCGTTTGTCTGCTGGACGCCCGCGCTGATTGCTTCGCTTGATCGTTCCGTCTCCTTAGGCAATTGACGATGTCGCCAGGGCTGCTCGCTCCGCACCAAGACGCTCGATAAGTGTATCGATTGTCATTGTGCCGAGGTTTTCGCCGCTGCGAGTTCGCACGGCCACTGAGTCAGCTTCGACTTCCTTATCTCCCACCACAAGGAGATAGGGAATTTTTTGTAACGTATGCTCACGGATTTTAAAGCCGATCTTCTCGTTCCTCAAGTCCGCTTTAGCTCGTAAGCCACTTTTTTGCAGACGTTGCTCTAATTCAAGAGCGTAATCACGCTGCGCATCGGTAATTGTCATCACTACCGCCTGCTGAGGTGCCAACCATAATGGCATAGCGCCCGCATAATGTTCAATCAAGATACCAATGAAGCGCTCCATTGAGCCTACAATAGCACGGTGCAACATAACCGGCGGCTTACGTTCGCCCTCTTCGGTCACATATTGAGCACCTAAACGCTCGGGCATCATGAAATCAACCTGCATCGTGCCAACCTGCCACTCGCGCCCCAGGCAGTCTTTCATATGGTATTCAATCTTGGGGCCATAGAACGCACCTTCACCAGGAAGTTCCTGCCATTCGACATCACACGCTTTTAACGCACGACGCAACGCATCTTCTGCCTCATCCCAAACGTCATCACTACCAATTCTTTTCTCAGGGCGAAGCGCTATCTTAATGGCAATATCTTCAAACCCAAAATCGGTATAGACCTTAAGCGCTTGGCGATGAAAGCTGGTGACCTCGGGCTCAACCTGAGCTTCGGTGCAGAACACATGGCCATCATCTTGAGTAAACGCACGAACACGCATAATGCCATGCAAAGCGCCTGAGGGCTCGTTACGATGGCAGCCGCCAAACTCACCAAAGCGAACCGGAAGTTCACGGTAGCTGCGCAACCCGGAATTAAACACCTGCACATGGCCAGGGCAATTCATGGGTTTGAGAGCATACTCACGCTTCTCGGATTCGGTAAAGAACATACCGTCAGCGTAATTATCCCAATGTCCTGATTTTTTCCACAACGATACGTCCATTATTTGCGGACAGCGAATTTCCTGGTAACCGCCGTCTTTATAAACGCCTCGCATATACTGTTCGATCTGCTGCCATAACGCCCAACCGTTCGGATGCCAAAACACCATCCCTGGCGCCTCTTCCTGCATATGGAAGAGATCAAGACGGCGTGCAAGCTTACGGTGATCGCGTTTTTCAGCCTCCTCAAGCCGCTTCAAATACGCTTTCAGCTGCTTTTTATCGCCCCAGGCAGTGCCATAAATACGCGTCAGCATGGGATTTGAAGCATCCCCACGCCAATAGGCGCCAGCAAGTTTCGTCAACTTAAACGCTTTTAGATGACGGGTGTTAGGCACATGAGGGCCACGGCACATATCCGTGTACTCTTCATGATGATAAAGCCGGATATCCGCACCGTCAGGAATATCGTGAATAATTTCCTGTTTATACGTTTCATCACGCTGAGAAAACGTCGACATTGCCTTATCGCGATCAACATATTCACGGACAACATCGTACTCGCGCTCTATTAGCGCTTGCATACGTTTTTCAATCGCCTCTAAATCTTCTGGCGTAATTGAACGACCAAAGTCGACATCATAATAAAAGCCGTTATCAATGACCGGCCCAATCGCCATTTTAGCGTCCGGATAAAGCTGCTTTACCGCATGACCAATCAAATGCGCGCAGGAGTGACGAATGATCTCCACGCCATCAGGGTCACGCGCAGTAATAATCGCTACGTTTGCATCATGCTCGATAACATCCGCAGCATCGACTAAAACGCCATCTATCCGCCCTGCAATGCAGGCCTTAGCCAAACCAGGGCCAATGGATTCTGCAAGCTGCATAATGGAAAGCGGTGCTTCAAATGTTCTTTGGCTACCGTCAGGTAGTGTCACAATGGGCATTCAGTAATTCCTTGAGCGCAGTGGTGATCCATACCAAGGATCACATTTCGCTATCAATGATCGTGGCGTTTAATAAATGATACAAAGTTATACAAGCGCGTAGCCTAACAGACTTGAGCGCCGCAGAAAATAAAAACGGGAGGCATATGCCTCCCGTCGATACGCACAGTAAATGTGCTACACATTCAACAAAAGCACTACACGCTTAGCGCCCAAGCAGTCTGCGTATTAGTTCCACTCGTCAATTTCAACGCGACGGTTCAGCGCGCGACCTTCATCAGTCTCGTTCGTAGCGATCGGATTCTCTTCACCGTAGCCAACAGCACGCATGCGATTAGCTTCTACGCCACGCTGAGCAAGATATGTAGTCACTGATTCTGCACGACGTTGAGACAAGCCTTTGTTATAAGCAGCTGTACCGCGTGAATCGGTATATCCATCAATGCTTACACGCACATCGGGATTGTTAACCAGACGCTCAGCAACACCGTTCAGGATGTCACGGGCATTAGCGGTCAACTGAGCAGAATCAAACTCGAAGTTAACATCTTGAAGAACAACGCTATCTGGGCAACCCAACGCGTTTACTTCGGTGCCAGCTGGCGTATTGGGGCACTGGTCACGGTAGTCCGGCACGCCGTCACCGTCGGAGTCCAGCGGGCAACCTACTGCGTCTACTTCAACACCAGCGGGGGTACCCGGGCACTGGTCACGATAGTCCGGCACGCCGTCATTATCGGAGTCCAGCGGACAACCTTGCGCATCAACGGCAACACCAGCAGGCACTTCACCGTATGTCGGGCACTGCGGAGCTACCGGCTCAGGCGTACGATCAGCACACAGCAGGCCACCGATGGCAGCGCCAGCTACAGCGCCCGTTGCCGCACCGCTATCTTCATCAGAAGAGCTGCTAGTGGCATAGCCGATGCTGCCGCCAATCAAACTTCCCGCCAGACCGCAAACAGCAGGGTGCTGGTACCAGCTACGGTCACTGCTGCTAGCACTAGCTTGGCCAGAAGATTGATTAGCGGAAGTGGCACAGCCTGAAAGGCCCACTACCAAGGCGGAACCGATAAGCAACCCAGTCGTTGACTTTTTCATACAAGACTCCTTCTTGATCCAATGCTGACTTAGCCGTATAGCCAAATCTATCCAATGCTTCTTATTGCGAGAGCATCCATTTTTCGCTTGTTCAATTTTAACCACGCGGGCGTTCCCCTGCCTGAATTGAACAATCTGCCTATTATTACGCTTTAACAATCGAAGGCAACAATGCCGATATATCAACTTCTTGCCAATACCGACATATCAAGCATAGCAAAACTGCCACATCCGGCACCAAAAAAACATATTGCCATACCAAAATAAACCAAACTTACTTCTTGTTTTCGCCTTTATACAGCCCAGGCCCGCCTTGTGCACGCCATTTTATAACAGCTTCTGCAGCAGCCAGAACCGCGGGCTTCATATCACGCTCAACCTCCAAACGCTGCTTATCTTCGTTCATGCGCTCACGGGGCGTTAAATTGGCACGTGCAGAGTGCGTTTTAAGATGCTGCGTCCGGTTGTAAACCTCAGCAAAGGCTTGAAAATCAGGATGCTCTGCAAGATTGGCATCCACAATTTCAAGTAGCACCTTACAGCGCCATGAGCCTTCGGTAATGTCTACCTGCCCTTGGACCAATGCACTTGTTACATAATCCAAATTTTCAAGGCTGTTTTGCTGGGCTCTTAAATCTTCATCCGAGCGGAATGCTTCACGGCGCTTTACCTCTTTGCGCAGTTTAAGCGCGTACATGGATAAAGCCGCAATGACAGCAAGCGCTAATGTAAGCGCTATAAGTGCGCTGACCGAATTCATAATGCTCTCCGTCTTGCATCAAAAACTAAACAGGAATTATACATCATTTTATATTTGAACTCTTATTTTCTATCGCTCGTACGTGAATGCCGAAATCTGAATATTTAACTCCACAACTTTATGAAGATGACGCATGCTCCAAGATAAATCGGCACTAACGCTCGCCCAGGCACACACACCGCCAAGCCCACAACATGCCAATCACGAGCAAAACGGCCCCTGCAGTATGCGCAAGCGCCAACCACAAAGGCAACCACATCAACACGTTGGCTATGCCAAGTACAACCTGCAGCGCATAGACCCCAATAACAAATACAAGCGCCCGAGCAACACTTGGGTTGTGGCGATATCGATACCAAAGCATCAGGAGTGATACGCCCAACAATAGCGCCCCTAGCCGATGCATATAGTGAATCGCGACCCGAGCTTCTGCATGCAACTGTCCATGCAAGTAATTGGGACCAACCGTTTGAGTCAGATGGAAACCTTCACTGAGATCCATGTGTGGCCACCACTGGCCATTACAAGCGGGGAACCCTTGGCAAGCCATACCTGAATAGTTACTTGTTACCCACCCACCCAAGCCAAGCTGCAAAATCAATAGCCCGGCGGCTAAGCCCCAAAAAATATTAAAGCACTTTGCTCCTATGACCTTTTTCTCAGAAACACTTGTTAGCCTGAGATGCAGCCAGAAAAAGAGCAGCAATACACTTAGCCCGCCCAGCAAATGTAAAGTAACCACTTGAGGCCAAAGCTTGAGGGTCACGGTAAATGCACCAAAAGCCCCTTGTATAATGATAGCGGCAAGCAGAAGTACGCTAATGCTCCAAGGGAAATGGTGAGTGTTGCGAAATGGCCAGCCAAGCGCTAAAACGCTTAGAACCAATAGTCCAAGAAGAGTAGCTATATAACGATGCACCATCTCCACCCAGGCTTTTGCAGCATCCAGGGGTGCATCAGGATGGCGTAGAGCAGCATGCTCACCATCAGGAACGAGCAAGCGACCATAGCAGCCGGGCCAGTCCGGGCAACCCAACCCCGCGTCCACTAAACGCGTCCAGGCACCGACCAAAATAACGACAATAGTCAGCAGCGTTCCCAATAACGTTAAGCGTGAAAGCCATATTAAGCGGCGCTCTGTCGATGTGTGCATCATGTATCCTTACATTATCGTCGGCAGTACCCCTATCGGCTATTAAAGACCTCTTCGATACAAACCAACCTATCCATGGTTACCTTATATTAGCAGTTAGATAAGTGGCTAACTTGTCTCAAGAGCCACACCCTGCTTTTCCTCCAAGCCTATCGTCAACCAAAGAAATACCCCCATATCCCACGCAGCATTATCATTCTGTATCAGTATAGTCATTTATTTTTAAACGGTTATTCGTACGCACAACACAAAAGGCGATTTACAACCCGCTGACATGAGCCCTATAGTCACTATTACAATTCAGTATCCTTTTCATTAATCCAACGTAATACAGGGAGTGATTTTATGCTGCAATATCGTCTCACCACCGGGATGGTGGCTTTTCTGGCGTTAATGGCAATGGCGTCGCTAGCGGGATGCACGACGTATACTTGGCCAGATGGCTCAAAAGAAACCGTACTTGGCGTTGCGCCGGAGGATGAAAATAAACGCTATGAAGAGCAGCAAGCCGAAAGTGTCAGATACCGCGTACCAGGTGAAATTCCAGAAACTCAGTAGCAACACATAGCACTAGCCCTGTTCTTATCCCTGCTTGCGGTGCTTCGTTGAAGCCGTGCACGGGCCTGCCGACCAAGTGCGCAGCACCAACTGACAACCGACCTATTGACACACTGCCCATGGCTGGCCAAGCGACTGCCCCCTGGCAAGGAAAGAACTCTCAAAATAGCGTTGACAGTCAGTAGCTACGGATACCTTGTTGGATAAAAGTTCGCTGGGGAAAGCCCTGTACTACTTGGATAACCAGTGGGCCCGGCTGACCCGATTTCTGGAAGATGGCCTGCCTGCTGGACAACAACCCGACGGAGAACGTCATCCAACCGTTCGTGGTGGGGCGTAAAAGCTGGTTGTCCAGCCATACTCCGAGCGGTGCTCATGCCAGCGCGGCAATCTACAGTCTGATCGAAACCGCCAAAGCCAATGGCCTCTCGCCCTACGACTACTTACAGTACGTCTTCGCGACGCTACCCACCCTTCCCGATGATGAACTCAACACACTGTTGCCCTAGCAATGGAAAGAGACATTACCGGTCTAAGCGAAACCTGCATAGGTGGGATTAGTGGATCGCTTACACCGAACCCAAGGAAAAGTAATCTTGATAAAATACCCAGGAGCACAAGAAAACGCAGGTGTTACACTTAAAACACACGCAGAACAGCAAACTATTGAGTAATGATTGATATCTCGTTTTTTACGGCCTGCTTTCTTTGATGCATTATTCCATCGTCATCAATCCAGCCATACCCTATCTGGTCTATAAGAGTGGCTGCATAATTGGCAGGCAACTCAAAACTCTGGCTAGAAAAAGGGCTCAACATGGGCTCGCCAAGGCTTAGAACATCTTGCGTGTCGTCGTTTATTTTCATATAAGTTAGCGTAAGGTAATACGGACTAAGGTTACTTATCTCTATCTGGTCTCCTTTTTGTGTTATAGATACAGACTCGGCGGCTTGCTCTAACGTCATATCCAATGATTCTGGGCGTAATATTACCTTCATTTGAGTTTGCAAAGTGACCGCAACTAAATCCTCACCCTCTTTCTCTTTCCCCAAAGACGTTGGAAGGGGGGGAACCTCATAAATATTGAGCCAGTATAAAGACTCTTTGTCTTGGGGTAGATTTTGCTTCGTAAATAGCAACCGCAGTGTTTCTGATTCCTGAGATTCCAGTCGAAACACAGGAGGTAAAGGCATAACAGGCGCCTGGGCTGCCTCGGGCGTGCCACCAGGTCGGCCATCATCTACCCATACTTGAGTAATCACTGGGTAGCTATTTAAATTAACCAATAGCAAGGAAGCTTCACGCTGATCTAGCGACATGATCACCCGTGTTCGCTCTGCAGAGACACCTGACCATGACAAGCACGAGTACAAGATAGCGTGGACCAATACCAAGTAAAACAGCGTACGTTTCATCATGTTATTGAACCCGGATAATGACATTTGCCGTAGCCCTGACTTTGCCGCTAGTCACTGGGTGACTTCCTGGAAGCTTTTCTAGCCGTGCAATAAAATTTTCTATATATTGATTCATGCCGGAATCACTACTTATTAATTGCGATGCATTACCCACGACTGGCAACCACCCCGTTTCGGGAACAACTGTCCCATCTATGAATCCAGAATTTTGGGTAGACAGCAAAATAATGGGGGTGTTGTCCCGCAAAATCCGTATTCCCACTCCTTCGGCCATTCCCGCTGCCCCGTAATTATCGGACACTAAATGTGATACTCCTGCGCTTGCATTGACCAGCCCTAAATTACTCGCTGCAGAAAACGCGCCCGAAGACACCATGATCCCCAATGCCGTATTGTTGTTTGCTATGCCAGATACCATAGCATTCTCACATTTAAAGCTGATTTGAAACACTGCTTCGCTGGTTTCGCCGTTTTCTATAGCACTACGCTGAATCGTAGGCAGCAGGACATAAGGGGTGGCATTTAATACAACACATGTAGGATAACGTTTTAACGTAACTTGCCCATACAGACCAATGGCACCGGGCCAACGACCATGCCAACCAGTGATATCAGAAGCATGAGTGACTCCCGTTTTGGGGCCAGCAAGGCCGTTACCTCGTAGAGCTATATAGGCATTTGGTTGGCTGTACGACATCGGGCGTGTCAGCACGTTGCTGTTATAATAATGATATGTTGTAGAGCCAGCGCTGAACAAATCTGCTCGTATGGTAGAAAGATTTTTCGCCTTTACCAGTCGGTAGCCTCGTGAATCGACATCCAGATCTGTCAGCAGACGCTCTTTCCATATGTCCGTAATATACTCGCCAGTGGTCACATTGCTGAGTCGTAATAAAATATTATCCCAAACCGTGTCATAAGCCGCTTCTAGCCCTAGCGCTCGTCCTGTTGTATCTCCCTTCGGGCTGCCGCCGTAGCCGCTGTAGCGGTTGTCCCCGTTCGTAGAATACATCTCATAGATATCCTCGCCAGGTGCGCAACGCGTGAATACACGTTCTGGATCATAACCCGCCGGCTGTCCGTACTGGATGAAGGGTGCAATGCTACTAGCCAAGAGCGTGCCGTGAGGTACGAGAGAACCATTACTCAAGTTGACGACAGAAGGCAAGCCCAGATTCCCGTTACAGGTACCACACGCCCCACTCCAAGGACCCGACTGACCCTCACCGATATGGATAGAGGAGTTTCCAGGGTTGTTTGATGGCGCTTGGGTTACTTTGTAGCAGCGAGCCCAAGCTTCAGAAAACGGCATACACAACAAAATCATAAAACCATAAAATTTTAGCGTATTAATTCTGAATTTCATGGTGCCTCTGAAAGGTGGAGTATTGGGGAAGAGTTGCGGCATGGGGCCTTCAGTTGAATCAAGTCCTGAGTTTTATCTTCGCTAGTAATGTCATAAGAAATAACGCAGGTGTGTTTATCATCATCTCCCCAGCGTATAAGCAATGCGCCTTGCTGCTCTTGCACCCGAGCATATACTTGCTCGCCTTGACCAACCACACCAATATCACGCTCTTGCTCACTAGAGACAGCTGCTCCTAACGGTATAGGATTACCATCCTCCAATTCAGATTGAATTAAAATGGCTTGCCCAAAGCGAGTATCAAAGGAAACATAAAGCATCGCGCCCGCATAGGGGACTACATGTTTTTCTGTTTCTAATAGTTCAGTATAGGAAGGCAAGCCTTGAGGATCTATTCTTATGGAGTTATCGCGGAAGGCACTTAATGCAGGCACAATCGCATATCCACTACTGTTTATACGTGAACCTTGACCATGTCGCACCATAGCGCCTTCTGCCCCCTCGGCGTGAACCAAAGCAAACGTATCACTCAAATATGGACCCAACGTCACGCCACCTTTATGTGCCACTAACCCCCCTCGCACGCCTGCACTGTACTGCCTGTAATCATGTGCATGGGCGTAACCCGCGCTCAATGTCGCTAGCGAACCGCGTTGCTGCACATTCGCGTTCCAGCTGGTATCTCCATAATTACTATCTTGATTGGCTGCCAGGGCATAGCTAAAGGTATTGTCTCGTCCCATTACGCCGCTAAGTCCTGTCTGTATAGTGTGCCCTGCTTGATCACCTGAGCGTTGTGTATACACCGTATTTAGCTGTGGCGATTTAGGCGAGCTTCCCAAGGGGAATGAGACGTTTAGGCTAACAACATCTCCTCTGAGAACAGTATTTGATCCAGCAAGAGCCGAGTCTGGCAGGGTCGGATCATCATATGTTTGATGGTAGGTATTTTTCTGCCTGGACCAGGATAAACCATAGCTAACTTGCTTCCAGTTGTTGGTGTAACCGAATTGAAACTGGCTGTCCTTTTGCTTGTCTCCATAATAATCGCTGGCGGAACCTGAGAAATATAAAGCTCCATATCTACCCATATTTTGATTAATCAACAAGGTAAATTGATTACGCTGCTGATGGCTGTACGAATCCCATTGTCGTCCGTCATCGAGCACGTCGCGTACACCCAGGACATCAGTCATATCACGGTAACCTGCTGTAGAATGACGATAGCCCGCGAGCGTCAATGTAGTATTAGTGGGCTGAAATGTGCGACTGTAGCTTGCGCCCAAACGCCACCCCTGCTTTCGTTCGCCACGTTCTACTCGTGCATTTGAGTAGGTTGCGTTCAATCCTAACGCCCCCCAATGACCTGCTACTACTCCACCACCCAGCAGAGCCAAATAATTATCAGCCGTTCTGGCACCAAGATTTAGGGTCAGGTTATTATTAATACCTTGTTGATAGGTCGCCTCACCAAACCAGTCGTTATCATATTGAGTGGTTTGACCGATAGTGGCACTGTAGTTTGACAATCCAGGACGCATCGATTCGGGTACCGCTGCGAAAGGGACCGTAAACTCAGAGGAAGTGCCATCGGCTTCAATGATCTCGACGTTCAGATCACCGTTATAAGAGGTGTCAAACAAGTCATCGATAATAAATGGACCGGGGGCCACATTGGTTTCTCGAATGATCTGGCCGTGCTGCCTAATAATGACACGCGCTGACGTTAAGGCTGTGCCACGCACTTCGGGGGCATAATTTCGTTGACTAGGTTTTGTACGAAAAGTGATATCTGCTAAGTTTTCCCATGCAATAGCTGCAT
>NZ_FUKM01000051.1 GCF_900163645.1 Halomonas citrativorans
GCAATGAAGCGGTTGGCGTAGTGCTCAATATGAGCATCGCTGTAGGTTCTCATGGTGTATCTCCCTGGCTGGCGGCACTTTTCAGCAGCTCCGATAGGCGCTTGGGCGCGTTGGCGTTCTCAGTGGATTTATTCTTGTATTGCGCTTTGCCGTGGTTTGAAACGTGCGCTTGGCGGGTAGCCATGCGCTGGTGTTCGGCCAGTACGTCATCGGTGGAACGTTCGCGCAGCGGTGCGGCAGGGGCACGGTTTGCGGGCTGTTTGGCACCGTTGCGAGCGGCTTCTTCGCGCTGACGCTCTGCTTCTCCGGCGTGGCGGTCGGCCACGTTGGACACTACTTCATACAGGTAGCCGTGGCCGCTTAGCGGTAGGTTGCTGGGTGGGCGTTCCAGCAATTGATCCAAGGCCGCTACCCACACGGTGAGGGGCGCGGCACGGGTAATGCCCTTACGCTCGATCACACTGCTGGTGATTACGTCCTTTAGCTCTGTCAGCAGGCGGGCACTTTTGGCGCTGGCCAGTGCCCGCGACTTGGGCCGGAACATGCCGAGGTAGCGCACGATACGGCTGCTCAAGACGGCAGGCATTTCAAGCGCAACGGCCAGTGCCTGGTTGTGTTCGCCTTGGGTCACGAAGGCGGCCATGTCGCCGGTCATGCCGCACTCGGGGCAGGTAGCTTTCAGGGTCATGCGTTGCCCTCCGCTTGGTTGATGACGGCTTGCAGCTCGCGTTGGAGTTCACGGGCCATGTCGGTACTCAGGTGCATCTTGATGGGGCGTTCGAGCGGTTCGCCACACAGCGTTAGCGTCAGGCAGTTGCCGCCATAAGTGTTGGGGCGAAGCTGCGCACTGGCGGTATAAAGCTGGCGTTGGTCGTCTACCATCAATACGCCAGCGGGCGGTGCGGGAAAGAGTTCCACGATTCTGCTCATTGGTCGTCTCCCTGGCGGCGAGGGTTGTGTGGGCAGGTTTGGCAGTGGCGCCACAGGCGCATGGCCATTGGGTTATGGGTGGGTGCCGGGCGTGCGCGGTAGTCCCGGCACTGCTCCACGCTGATGGTGAGCTGCTGGGCTGGGCACGTTAGGCCGTCTAACGCTTGCAGCACTCGCTTTTCAATACTGGCCGTCGAGGGGCTGGGGTAACGGTTCGCCAGTGCCAAAGAAACCGCACTGCGAGAAACGCCGATACGCTCACCCGCCAGCGTACGGTTGGTGGCACGTACTTCGTCAGCCAGCAGGGTGATCCAGCGGGGCGGCTCTTCGCCCCAGTTGGAAATATCCACGGCGCGGGTACGACGAATGGCGGCGCTCATGGCTCACCGCCTTCGGTTTTGGTCACGCGGCTGTAAATGACCTTGCCCGTATTGGGATCGTAGAGCTGCTTGGTACGGCGAATTTGCGGCGCCATCGGGCCGGTCCAGCGGCTGGGCACCAGTTGAAAGCGGGCCGGTAGGCCTGGCTTTCCTTCTCTGATCGTTTTCACGTACTCGGCGCGGTTTAGCATAGAGAGGTATTCATCAGCGGCAGCGCGGGATACCGGCGTCACTAACGTACTGGCGGCATCAGCCAGCTCTTGCCCGGTGCAGGTGCCGATGATCTTGAGCGTGCGCCACAGCTGTTCGCGCCCTGGTGGGGGTGGCAATGAACCATCACGGCGCACGCGGGGGGCTTCGATGCCTACATCGCGCTTAAGCGTATAAATAGCCGTAGTGGCTGGAAGGGCTTCTGGGTTACTTCGCACCAGGAACCCGCCAGCAATGAGCGCTCTTAGGTAGTCGCTAATACGGCCTTCTGATAGATCTTGCTGCCGCCTGAGAGCGATACGAATGCCTTGCATGGTGATCAGGCCGTCTTCGTTATGCTGATGACGGATGGCGTCCCAAATGCGCTGGCGGGGCGTGACATCACCTGTCAGGGTGGATAGCGTTTGTTTGCGCTTCGACATGCTTAGCCCCTCCGCGCCGGTGGTTGGCCGGTGTGGATCTCACGCTCGCCCCATTCCCGCAGGCCGATCATTGTCCAGCCGTTGGCGATGGCCTCGCTATGGATCTGGTAGAGGTTGACGGCAACACGACGCAGGCAGCCTTTCACGCGGTCGTTAACGGCTTCGAGCAGATCGTCGTCAATCTCGATGTCGGGGTAGCTTTTGTCCGCTAGCGCGCGCACGTCATCCAGGCTGGCCGCTTGGGCGGGCACCCATTCCAGTACGCGGTTATGTAGGCGTTCCAGCCGACGGCTCATGGCGGCGGGCACTTGCTCTTCGCCGATCATGATGATGGTGCCTTGGCTGGCCTCATACAGGTCGGTGATGATGTTGGCGGCGCTTTTCTCAATGATGTACTGCACGTCATCAATGATCATCGGACGCCCAGAGCGGGAGAGCTGCTCGGCGACCTGGTCGAGCATGTCGTTCAGGGTTTTCATGGGCGCAATACCCATTTCACGCAGCATGGCGATTACAAAGGCTTTCTTGGTAAAGCTCTCCCGGCACTGGATGTAGTAAGCACGGTGCAGGTTGGCGGAATACGCCGCTGCCAGGCTCTTGCCGTAGCCGCTGGGGCCGTACATGACCACCAAGCCGGGCAGTTCCGGTGGGCGGAGGGTGGCACTTGAAACTGCTGCGGCGAGTAGCCCGACATTAGTAAGTGGTACAATTGCATTGACGCTCATAGTTCATCCTTATTGGCTTCGGGTGTTGTGGGCCAGGTGCTTACTTGGCCCAGGGATTGCGGACGGGTGGCCGCCCGTCCGCTTCCATCGCATCGGCAATGGCCTTCAAATCTTTGTTATCCCGGTAGTGTGCGTGCCATTCGCGGGCTTTTTGCGGCACGTCTTCGCCACTCATTAGCTGGGCATCCAACTTATTCCACAGCCGCCAGCGGTCTACCTTGTTATGCGGTAGCTGGAAGGGCGTGCCCTGAGCTTCTAGCTGCTTGAGATGGGCACGGCCGCGTTCTACTTGCTGGGCATCGGTATGGCGAGTGGTGGGCGTAATGGTGCGGATCTCCACGTCTTGACCAGTGACCACTTTGGCTTTTTGGGTAAGGCGGCTGATTTGGCCTTTTTGGCGCTTGTCTCGGCCTTTTTGTACTTCGGCGACGGGCATGGCAGGCGTGGCATTGCCATCTAATATGGCCTCGCCGATCATCTCGCCCTCTAGCGTGAATACGCCGACTTGGCCCACATCGCGGTAATCCCAGCCCACGCGGACTTCTTCACCGTGAAAGTCGACCAGTGCTTGCAGGAAGTAGATGCCGGAGTTAACCCGCACTTCGCCCCGGTGGGTTTTGCGCACCAGCTGTGGGCGCATAAGCGAGGCGACCACATCGGCAGGTGCAGTCAGCGCTTCAAAGCCTTCCGCTTCGGCACTTTTCCAGGCTTCCATGGGGCTTTGGTGGCGTAAGGTGCCTGTGTCTAAATCGCGCACCTTGGGCAACCCACGGTGCGGGCGGAAGTTGTAGCTATCTAACGCTTCGTTTAGGCGGTCATAGAACTCTTGAAACGTAGGTAGCTGCGCGGGTTTCAAGCCTTGCTTAATGTCTCGGCGGCTTAACTTGTGCGCTTTGGTCGCGGCTTCTTTATCCATGTCCGCGCCGATATAGCTGTCCATGGTTTTAGCCAGCTTGACCAGGATGGTTTTGTGAGCGCGCTCAATCACGCCGCGTGCTTGTGAGTTATAAGGCAGCGAGTGCTTCATCTGTCCGCCTAAGCGATCCACCACTTCACGGATGGTGTCGTTGGCAAAGCCGGAGCCGTTATCCACATAGAAGGTGCCAAACATACCGGCACGGCTAACGGAGTAGCGCAGCGCATCCAGCGTGGCCAAAGTCGACTCGGCAAGGTTCAAGGCAAAGCCGACGATCCGGCGCGTGGCCCAATCAATAATCAGCGTAACCTCAGGCCTGAACGCTTGGCCGGTTTCAGGGTTGATCACTTCGGCATCAAACGTATGGCCATCCGCTACCCAGATATCGTTGGGCCATAGCTCTTTAGACGTGCGGCGCACAAAGGCTTTTAGCGACTTGCTTTCATGGGCTCCTAAGCGTCCACGTTCACGCGCTTCGGGGCTAAGCTTGGCAAGCCAGCGGCGCACCTGGTGAATGCTCGGGTGCGGTGGCTCGGTCTGTTCTACCAGCAGCTGAAAAGCGGCTTCAACGCTGGGCTTCTGCGGCTTCTGGTATCGCTTGAGAAAGTCACCGGCCCAATCGGGCATGCTCATATCTGCGGCGCGGCGTTTGGGGGCAAGGCCTCGCTCACCGTGCTTTTTAAAGTCACTGATCCAACGCTTTAAGGTGCGCTCGCTAAGCGTGCGGGTATCCGTTTTGCGGTCGTTGGCCAACACCACACGCTCATTAAGATAAAGCGTTAGACCCCCGGCCTTGGCATGCTCGACTAACGTTTCAATAGCGCGTTGCTGGCTGACCATCTTTGCCATGCGTTCAATCTCACGAACGAAGGCCACGCGAGCAGTCATCACTTTGCGCTGCGCATCGGTTAGCTGTTGCTGGCCGGGGCGTGTTTCTTCAGCCTGCGGTATTACCGTACTGGTAGGCGTTGGCGCGGCGCTATCAGCTTTGGCCAATAACAAGGCGTTTTGGGTTTCGGTGGGCAGGACGGCGAAGGCGTATTCGTAGCCGCCACCACAACCCATGCGCTTCTGAGCTTCCCAGCCTTGAGAGTTAGCTTTTGCCTTAACGCCTTGGCGCGTACCGGGCATACCTGGTAACCCGGCCAGTTCATTCGCGGAGTACCAGCTCATGCACGTCCCCGCTTAAATAGGCGGGCGCTGCACTCTGCGGTAGATTGGGAGGTGCAACCCAAACCCAAATTACCTTTAGAGGAACGCCCTATGAAAACTGAAAAAATTGAACAGGAGTACGAAAGGCAGTTGGCAAGCTTGCCGCCTTTAATTCGACTCAAGATTAAACAGATGGAAGAGAGGGAATATGCCCAGGAGCTGATCATTGCTTGGCTCCTCTCTCAAGTGCAGAAGATTCCTGGACTGCCTCAAGATCACGCTCAGCGCTTTCTGTCTCGACAGGCGAACTTAATAGAGGAAGAGTCTGATCCTGATACAAGCTCTGAGCTTGTTCTGCTAATCGACGAATTGCGTGCGCTTGTCGCCGACTACGATGCATCGCAATAGTTGATACGCTGAGTACAGCTGGCTCGTTATGGGCATTGGAACTCATTGCTCTTCTCCCATCAGCTTTTTCAGCTTGCGCAGATCCGCATTCACACGCTCTTGAACACGCGATAACTTCCCGTACTCTGCTGCTAGCGCCTCACGGCCATAGGCCACACGCCCACCACGCAGGTGCACGATCCAATCGGTGAAGGCGTGGCTCTGGCAGACCTCTTCCAAAAGCGGGATGCGATAGAAAGGGATGTTGTGGTCGCTACGCGCTGGCGAACTCCAGGCATCCAGCATGTGCTTGGAAACGTCGTCGCCTGAGTAGCGGCTCATCTGTGCGGCTACCTCGTAGCGATCTACCGGGCACTCCTTCAAAACGATGCCCACTAGCTCGCTCACCTGGCTGGCGTAATTGCCGCTACCTGGCGCAGGTACCACGGGCACCGGCACTTCGAAGATGTCTAGGGTTAAGTCATCTTTGACACGTCGCATGACTATGCCCCCGCCGCCATTTGACGATGCGCTATAACGTTAGAAACGCTATCCTGTACACAGATAGTGTCCTTGCGCACTTCTGCGCGGTTAGGCCGTTCTCGGCAGGGAGTGCCGTCGTGGTTCCAACGCTCTGGCCAAATAGCTTGTGGTGTGAAGCCAAGCTTTTTGGCGATAGCGCGCTCCATGCGTGGGTAAGGTGTGTACTTCACCATTTGTACGGCGTTGCCGGTGACGCCCAGCTCATCGCTTAGTTTGCGCAAGCTACAACCCTGACTACGGAGTTGGTACTTCAACCACTCCCAGCGCTGGGAAGGATTGATAGGGATTTCGTTGTTCATGGCGTCACCTCGGTGGCGTTTTTTTGGAATGTCTAACCTGTCGTTCCCCATAAACATAGTGCTATAGAAGTTGAAAATCAAGCGCTATAAAAGCTTTTCAAGTTCTAAAAAGCTATTAAGTTAGTTCCATAGAATATATTTGTTTAATATCAGGTAGTTATAAAACATGAAAGTAGACGCGGATGATCAGCAGGCTCTTTCAAGTTCGGTCATGGAAGATGAAAGTGATACAGGCTTCGCAGACCGCTTACGTGAGCTGACTTCTATAGAAGGTAGCGCGAATGCTTTAGCGAGAAAGGCTGGCATCTCTCAAGGCGGTCTTCAGCGTTATCTAAAAGGTGGAGAGCCAACTCGAAAAGTACTGATTAAGCTGGCGGATGCGATGGGGATTGATCTCCTATGGCTTATGACCGGTGAGGGTTCAAAAGGCACAGCAAGACGAAATGTAGAGGTGGTTGCGGAAGTTCCTGGCATGGAGGACTACGCATTCGTGCCGCTATATGACGCGCAGTGCAGCGCGGGTGATGGGGCTTGGAATGAAAATTGCCGCGTGCTTACACACATCAGCTTTACGCGCTACTCGCTGCGCAAGCAGGGGCTAACGCCGGATCACCTTTCAGCGATTCGTATAGACGGCGACAGCATGGAACCGGTGCTGCACAGCGGTGATACGGTGTTGATTGATCACACACGCACCACGATTGAGGGGGAGGGTATTTATATCCTGCGCCTGGATGGACACCTCTACGCGAAACGCTTGCAACGTAACTTTGATGGTGTAAGTGTCATTAGCGCTAACAGCGCATACCGGGAAGTAATAGTGCCTCGTGACCGCTTGCATGAACTTGAGATCGTTGGGCGAGCTGTATGGTCGGCGGGGTGGCTTTAAGGCAGTGCCAATTCATGCGCAAAAAAACGCCGCTTCCCAAAGGAAACGGCGTTTTTCTATTTGTGGGGTATTTGGCACAGATAGCGTCTAATTTGATGGCGCTGTATACTGACGCCATGTTCATAACCTTCTGAATTTGTGGCTTTAAATCCCGCCTCGCATCCCTGTTTATCCCACCTTATTGTTTATAGTCCCACATTGTTCCGTTGTGCCATATCTACTGCTAACCCACAGCATTTGGGAAAATATTCTTTAGCAGCCCTTACACCAGAGCTTATCGCTAACTACCGCGATAAGCGTTTAAACAGTTTGGGACGCCGAGGGGAGCTAATCAGCCCCAGTACCGTGCGCTTAGAACTGGCTCTACTTGGCCACCTATTCACCGTGGCTATCCAAGAGTGGGGGCTGGGCCTGACTTATAACCCTGTTCAGAATATTCGCAAGCCTAGCCCTGGGGAGGGCCGGAGTAGACGCCTTAGTCCTGAGGAGGAGAAGCGTCTGTTTGTCGTGTTACGCCAGCACAGCAACCCTATGCTTGTATGGATCGTCAGAATCGCTCTAGAGACGGGTATGCGCTCGTCGGAGATCCTAACCCTCACTCGTAGCCAGGTAGACGTTAAGCGCCGCCTGGTGCGCCTTACAGACACTAAAAACAACGAAGCCCGTCTTGTGCCGCTAACTCAGGCTGCTACGGAGGTGTTCAGGCAGGCCCTGAACAACCCGGTGCGCCCACTCGACTGCAACCTAGTATTTTTCGGTGAGCCCGGCAAAGAAGGCAAAAGGGGGCCTTACGTCTATACCAAGGTTTGGAATCTAGCCAAGAAGAAGGCAGGTCTTGATGACTTCCGATTTCATGACTTGAGGCATGAGGCTGTTAGCCGATTAGTAGAAGCAGGACTATCCGATCAAGAGGTGGCGGCAATCAGTGGGCATAAGACGATGCAGATGTTGAGACGGTATACACACTTAAGGACGGAGGATTTGGTGGTGAAGTTGGATAATTTAGGGTGTTCAATTTAGCTGGACTAAAATTAAGAAAAGCTGATTACCAACGAATGGGGTACTTTAAATGGCTGAGAAATTCACAGAGTTTGATCCAGCAGCCATGTTGGAGTCCTGCGATGATATTGCTGTATTCATGTCTGATGCGCTCGAAACTGGCAATGCTGCCTATGTTGTGAAAGCTCTGGGCATTGTGGACCGGGCGAGAAGTATGAGCGAAATTGTCTGTGAATCAGAGCTTTCTCAAAAGGTTTAAGGCCGAAGCCATCCACGGTGAGCGTTTCGGTCGGTATTGGAGATTGGAATGAAAATTATGGGTAAGCGGATTTAATGGTTGATACTTTACGCTGCAGCAGAAAATACAGCCTGTTCGCCCAACGGAAAATCTGGTTGATGCCGAGGTTAGCTGTATTTTTTTAGTATCGATTCTTTTTCTTTAGCACGCCCCTATGTAATCCCCCCAGACGGTCACAGAGAAAATCGACGAATAGTCGAGTTTTAGCTGGTAACAATCGAGTTTCTGTCATGGCATAGACCGGTAGTAAATTGCCCTGCCACATGGGCATAATTCTCTGCAGCTTGCCGTGAGCTAGTTCATCAGCAACTATCTCTTCCGGCAACATGACGATGCCCATGTCGAGTGCAGCAAGTCGGCGAAGCATGTTGACGCTGTTCAGCTTAAACCGCCCATCCACTCGGATCCGCGCGGTGCGCTTACCATCGTACAATTCCCAATAATCCCCTTTAGCAATAGTCAGGCATTCGTATTGCTCTAATTCATTTGGCTCAGTCGGCTCCCCCGATCGCTTAAGGTATCCAGGTGATGCATAAAGGCAAAATGTAAGCAAAGCCAATCGCCGTGCAATAAGCTGGGAATCCTCAGATTTCCCAATCCGGATCGCAACATCAAAGCGCTCACTGACCAGATCGACTCGCTTGGGTGACAGGTCAAAATCAAATTTTATGCCAGGATACATTCCTGCGAACTCGGTAATCAAAGGGGAAAGATAGGTCACGGCGAAATCCACTGGCAGCGAGACGCGCAACACACCGCTAGGCTGTGTCAGCATTTCACCGAGCTGCTCGTGTGCCATATGGGCTTCAGCAACGATGCGGTTGCATCTCTCGAAATATATCTGACCTGTTTCTGTCAACTCGATCTTACGCGTCGTCCGGTGCAGAAGTCGTAATCCAATTGACTTTTCAAGTGCGCTAATCCGCCGTGACAGTGTCGAATTTGGTATCCCGCTAGCTTCTGACGCGGCACGAAAGCCCTTGGCTTTGACGACCTCCACGAACAACGCCATGTCATCGAGTGAAATCACATTAATTGCTCCAAAAATGAACCAGTCATCTGCAATTTAGCATATTTATCTCATATTTGGATCTGAATATAGTGATAAACATCACCAATAACCGGAGAATTCCATTATGAATCAGCTCTTCCATTCAATAAGAGTCGGGCGTAGCACCCTACAAAATCGTCTTGTCATGGCCCCCATGACTCGCTCACGCGCCCAGCGCGACGGTACCCCAGGTGACCTAGCGGCTGAGTACTATGCTCAACGCGCCAGTGTTGGTTTGATCATAAGCGAAGGTACTCAGCCATCAGATGACGCACAAGGATACCTGGCGACACCGGGCATCTACACTGATGCCCATGTCACTGGCTGGAAAAAGGTTTCAGATGCGGTTCACAGAGAAGGGGCGCAACTCTACATACAGCTGATGCACGCAGGCCGCATGTCTCACCCGGACAACACGCCGCATCATCGCCAAAGTGTCGCACCATCGGCCATTGCGCCGGGAACAGGCATGTTCACGATAACGGGCATGCAGGAAATTCCGGTGCCACGCGCCTTGACCTCTGAGGAAGTCCAAGAGACCGTTGCCGACTTTGCTTTCGCCGCTCGCCGAGCAGTCGAGGCAGGGGCCGATGGTGTCGAAATTCATGGTGCAAATGCCTACCTGATTCAACAATTCTTCGCACCTAGTGCCAACACCCGCACGGATGAGTACGGAGGTTCAATCGAAAACCGAGCTCGCTTCGCCCTGGAAGTTGCAGCGGCTATCGCGCAAGAGATAGGCCCAGACAGAACAGCCATCCGATTGTCTCCTGGTACAAATATCTGGGGTATAGACGAGGGTGCCGACGGGCCGGATCTTTATCGCTACTTGGTTCCCAAGCTCAATGAACTGGGACTATCCTATCTACATATCATGCACTTGGGGAATGACTCACTGTTGGCCGATATTCGCAAATTGTGGACCGGCAATCTGATACTGAACCGGCCGGGCCGCCCCCTTAATCAGATAGGCACAGATGTCGCATCGGGCCTGGCCGAGCTGGAGTCCTATGGGTCGATGGTGTTGGCTAACCCTGATTTCGTGAAAAGGATTCAGAGCGATGCGCCCATGAATGAACCGAAGCCTGAAGCATTCTATGGCGGATCAGCCGAGGGCTATACCGACTATCCCTTTCTACATGAAGCCCAGACAGCAAGAGGTGACGTTCATGCGCGTTAATGCTGCTCTTCAACAAATCCGCCGCGGCAATCATTTTCAAGCCAATGCACTTCGTGGGGGCAACGAATTGATAAGTCCATTTTTAGGTGTTGATCATGCATGGATGAGTGCGCCGACCTTTCCGGAGCACTCTCACGCTGGACTTTCCGCTGTGACCTACGTGTTCATGGACGCAAAAACGGGCTATGACAATCGAGACTCGCTCGGCACACGCAATCTGATACGCCCTGGCGGCTTGCACTGGACAACCGCAGGACGTGGAATTCGTCACGAGGAAATCCCTGCCGAACCGGGTAAAACCGCTCACTCGTTACAAATTTTCGTCGACCTTGCAGTTGATATGCGAGATATGGAGCCTTTTGCACTTAGTTTGGAGCCAGACGAGGTACCTGCAATACGATTACCCGGAGTAGATATACGCGTGCCTTTGGGATGTTTCGCAGATGTATGCTCCCCTCTCTGCCCACCGACTTCAGTAACAATGCTCGATATTACAATGGGCGAGGGTTCGAAGCTGGTTTTGCCAGTTGCGGCTGGACATAACGCATTCGTGATGGCTGTAGACGGTACGATTCAGGTGGATGATCAGGCTTTTAAACATGACGATGCCGAATTGCCTATATTTCCAGCCCAAAACAAGCCACATGAAATCACAATTCATTCAATCAATAACCACTCAAGGGCTGTTTTTTTTAGCGGCCAACCACTGCACACCGTCGTTAACTGAAAGGAAGGATTAATAACTATGTCTTATGAACGTTTTACCGCTGATAACGCCATTATCCTGTTGATCGATCACCAAGTTGGAACCATGGGCTGGGCAAAGTCTATGCCGTTCGATGAGCTAAAGCGGAACGCACTGATGTTGGCCAACACCGCACAGATTCTCAAAATTCCGGTTGTATTGACTTCGAGTATGGAAGAGTACGCACAGGGACCTTTGTTGCCCGAACTTGAGGCGATCCTTCCAACCGAATTCGCTGCGCGCATAAAGCGCTCGGGGGTCGTCAATGCAATGGACGATGAGCGATTCTCTAAGGCTGTCAAGTTGCTCGGCCGCAGAAAAATCATCATTGCAGGTGTCACGAATGACGTTTGTACAGTTTACCCTGCACTCAGTTTAGTCAGTGACGGTTATGAAGTTCAAGTCGTTGCCGATGCGGGCGCCTCACCGACGAAGTTTGCTGACGAAATCGCGCTAAGCCGTATGGAAAAAAGTGGGGTGACGTTGACAAGCACCAACCAGGTGATTGCTGAGCTTGCGGGCACCTGGGCGACCCCAGAAGGTAGTCAGATCGTACAAGAAGTATTAATGCCAGCTCTGCAAGGATAGATCGGTTGGATGAGTTCTTTTCGTCCATGAGTAACCTTCCCGACAACATCCTGCACTTGCCTGAGTATCAGGTGCTGGGTTGTAAATCCACCGACGACGAAATGCACTTTCAGGTGGACGCGCCCGATCTCTGCGTCTGCAAAAAATGCGGTGTGCAGGGAGAGCTCGTGCGGTTTGGCAAGCGTGATGTTCCTTATCGTGATCTGCCCATCCACGGCAAACGGGTCACCCTTTGGGTGGTCCGTCGTCGGTACACATGCCGGGCCTGCAATACCACCTTCAGGCCCCAGCTACCGGAGATGGCGGACGGCTTCCGCATGACGTTGCGGCTGCATGAATATGTGGAAAAGGAAGCCTTCAACCACCCCTACACCTTTGTAGCGGCCCAGACCGGCCTGGACGAGAAGACGGTACGCGACATCTTCAATGCCCGTGCCGAGTTCCTTGGGCGCTGGCACCGCTTCGAGACGCCCCGCATCCTAGGCATCGACGAGCTGTACCTGAACAAGCGCTACCGCTGCATCTTGACCAACATCGAAGAGAGAACCCTGCTCGACCTGCTGGCCACCCGCCGACAGGACGTGGTGACCAACTACCTACTGAAGCTGAAAGACCGGCAGAAGGTCGAGATCGTCAGCATGGATATGTGGAATCCCTACCGTGTAGCGGTCAAGGCGGTGCTGCCGCAGGCTCGTATCGTCGTTGATAAGTTCCATGTGGTGCGTATGGCCAACGATGCCCTAGAGAAGGTACGCAAAGGCCTCAGAAAGGAGCTGAAGCCTTCCCAAAGCCGAACCCTCAAGGGAGATCGGAAAATCCTGCTGAAACGAGCTCACGAAGTTTCTGACCGGGAACGCCTTATCATGGAAACCTGGACAGGCGCATTCCCTCAACTGCTGGCCTCCTACGAGCACAAGGAGCGCTTCTACGGTATCTGGAATGCCACCTCACGGCCCCAAGCAGAAGCCGCCTTGGACGAATGGATAGCCACCATCCCGAAGGGCCAGAAGGAAGTCTGGAGCGATCTGGTCAGGGCGGTGGGTAACTGGCACGAAGAGATCATGACCTACTTCGAGACAGACATGCCCGTCACCAACGCTTACACGGAGTCCATCAACCGATTGGCCAAGGACAAGAACCGTGAAGGGCGTGGTTACTCCTTCGAGGTGATGCGGGCACGAATGCTCTATACCACGAAGCACAAGAAGAAGGCCCCGACTGCGAAGGTCTCCCCGTTCTACAAGAAAACCATCGGTTACGGACTGCCGGACTTCGCAGAGGAACTCAATTACGGGGTTGATCTATCAACCATCTGAGGCTGGTATAAGGTTGGCGGGTTAAAGCTGCCCCATCAACCATTAAATCCGCTTACCCAAAATTATTGGAAAGATTGAAGTCGATACCGTTACTGATGTGGTTTGCGATGTATGTTTATGCTCCACTCAAGTAGCTAACTGTGGACTTTAATTCGCAACACTCCAGGCTCATTGGGGGTATGGAACTGCACATGATGGCGAATGATATGAAATACACTTATGCGAAAATTTCTTTTTTATTACACATAGCGAATGTAAAACAGGAGAGGCGCATACAAAATTTTTTTAGTGAAGATGAGTATTTTAATACTCAGAAGACTGGAGATAACTTCGGTCTAGTTGCTAGGGATGATTTTTTTCGCGATGATGCTTGAATTTAGATGTAATTCTTATGAGCGTCAGCAGCAGCTCTCACCTAGTCCGATGCCTGAGCATATTATACAAGTTCATCATCTCTTTTCATGTCAAACTTTGCACGGGTAATAAAGGTTGGTGGCTCCAGAAATGTCCCATCATCTTCTAAAAAAAAGGGTTCTTCATCAATCCATTCTTGTTTACTATCAACGGTATCATATTCGCTCAAAGCATTTTCCTCAGGAATCTCTGAAGACTTAGCTTCACCTTGAGTAAACTCAGCCTGATCATCAAATGATTTTTTATTTTTCTTTAACATTACTTCTCTCTTCTTTGTTCATCCTATGGACGAGTATAGTTAATATAATCCCCATTATTACTGGTGTGAATAATAGTAAGTACTTATAGAACATTTTTGCACCTATAATTTTGTCGAAAAACTGAGCTATATTTAAATGATCATTTGTATCTGAAGATTTTTTAATTGGTTTGTATTTTGTTTTCTTCCTTTTGGTCTATTGATAATGTTTTGTCCATCGCTAGCGAAAACTATGTAGTTTAGTGCTGAAAAAGTGCTCTTTTTAGAAGTGTAATACATTGCATTATACAGAGCTAGGTGAAGGTCAACTGTACATTTAAAACGCTACCTAGTAGCCAAGTCTTATTGATAATGAGGCTTGTTTCTTTCTGGCGTCCGGCTTGTTTTTGCTGTTACTGCTCATGAGAGGGCAGTAGTGGCAGGAATACGTAGCTCCATAATTCAATCAATAGCTAGATTTCACAGCCAAAGGCAAAACTATTGCTGCTAATGCTATTTTTGGAATGTATTTCATATCGTATTTCATATCGTATTTTGTATATTTTTTAATATGAAATACGATACATTTTTAATGTTGTGTTTGATTGTTGCGTATGTTTTAGCGGCTAAAATCTACATGTTTTATATGTTTTAAAAGTATTGAATATTTTCTGCCCTTCAAGTGTCAATAAAGACGTTCTAATGTTTTAGGTTGATTTTATTGGCGATATAAAGGAAGCGGGTTTTCTTTGTAAAGTGATGTTTACGATATGTCGGAGTTGTTTTTATAGCTTCAATTTTTTATATAAAGAAAGTGCTTGAAGTTGTCTTTTGTTTGGCGTAAATATTAAAAAAAGAAGTTTAGTTTAACGTTGTTTAGGGGTGGGTTATGACACTTGAAAAAAAGATTACTGAACGTTACGGCGTTCTGCTTTCGTTAACTGATCTTGCTGATTTGTTAAAGCGTAGCCCAGATGGCCTAAGTATATCTTTGCGAGGTAAATCTGAGTTTGCTTTGAAATGGAGTCACGCTAAGAGAAAAGTTGGTAGACGCGTTTATTTTTGCGCAAGTGATGTGGCTGGCCTGATTGATGAAGCCTAATGCAAAAGATAAGCAGACATAAACAGACTGATGAGCTCTTAGAACTTTTGGGTAGCCCTATAGCTTATCGTTCTGAGTTTACGCGCCTCCCAGGGGTTACGGTGCCCGGTGCATTGTTTCTATCACAAGCCCTTTTTTGGACTAAATCACCAACTGCACAGGCACGTGACGGATGGTTTTACAAGTCCCAATCTGGTGAAACGGATAGTTGGGAGGCTGAGACAGGCATGACAGTCAAGCAGCAAGCAACAGCTCGGCGTTCACTGAAAGATATCGGCGTACTTGAAGAAGTGCGTAAAGATGTACCTGCTAAAGTTTGGTATCGCGTTAATTGTGATCGCCTATACGAATTAATAACTCAGTCGCTCGGTATGGAAAAGCAGCGGAAATCACCTGCGGTTGAACAGATTCGACCAAACAGCGAATCAAGTATTGGTGAAACAGAGAATCAAGACTCAACAAAAGGGGAGATCATGACTAGCACTAAGGTCGATTTCTTTACAGAGAAAACAACAGAGAAAACAACAGAGATAACTCCTTCAAGTATGACACGCGATTTAGATTTCGATAATAACAAACCTAACGGTTTGAAATCGTCTGAATTCAAGGCCAATAGAACGAACAAAGCTAACCGATACCGAAATTTTGAATCGAATCATATCACTGCTGCAGAAGCCCGTAGGCGTGCAAACTCACCAGTAAATCAGCAGAGCAGCCGTATTATTGAGGTTGAAACGGCTGATAGGAAAGGCGTTAGCTCACTAATATCTGAGCAAGACGTGGATTTTATGTTTGATGCACTGAGGCAGCTTTACGGGGCGAAGTTTGAGCATAAATGGGGAAAATTCGACAAATCGGGTCTCTGGATGGCCGAGGTGGCTCACTTGAGCCGTGGCCACCTTGAGCTTGGTGTGCAACGCTGTCGTAAAGCAGTGAAATCAGCGGCACGAGAAAAGCAGACATCTTGGCCTCCTCAACCAGCCGAGTTTGCAGCATTCTGTGAGCTGTGCCCAGAAGATCTTGGAATACCGGACTCAGCAGCAGCTTGGCACGAAGCCTGTGCTTATGCCTACGACCCTAACCGACGGGGTTGGAGCCATGAAGCGGTTAAGTTGGCGGGTTGTGCGGTTGGCTGGTGGGACCTGGCAAACGTAACTTCTCAGAAAGAACGGTTACGTCTTAAAGGCCATTTTGATAAAGAGTATTCCGCCTTGATCAATCGAGCAATAACCGGTGAACGCTTAAAGTCTCAGACGCTGCTGGAGCATGACGTGGCTCGCAGCCCAGCAGAAATTGCTGAGCGAGCTGGCCATGGGGCAATAAATAGAGCTGTTGAAGCCGCTGGGCTGCCTCGTAGTATGAGTTCAGAGCAAGGACTTGCTGCCCTAAGGACTGAAGTGAATAAACCAATTTAATGATAGTGGCTTACAGTGCTCGTTTGAATATGACTCATTTAATGCCTAATGAGCTAGGGAAGCTCTGAAAAAGTCACTGCCATCAGCGATAATACGGCTATCGTCAACT
>NZ_FUKM01000049.1 GCF_900163645.1 Halomonas citrativorans
GGTAATCCCCCCGAAAAATAATCGCGGTGATAAGTGGAATTTTGTACTCTGAACAGACAGGAGATTCCACATGCGAAAATCACGTTTTACCGACAGCCAGATCATGGCGATTCTGAAGCAAGCCGAATCTGGCGTGCCGGTTCCTGAACTTTGCCGCGAGCACGGTATGAGCAGTGCCACGTTTTATAAATGGCGTTCGAAGTATGGCGGTATGGACGCCTCCATGATGAAGCGCCTCAAGGACCTGGAAGACGAAAACCGTCGGCTCAAGAAGATGTACGCCGAAGAGCGCTTGAAATCCGAGCTTCGCCAGGAGGCCCTTGAGGGAAAGTGGTAAAGCCATCTCAACGCCGAGAGATGGCAAAAAATGCAGTTGATGCTGATCGCTGCAGTGTACGGCTGGCCTGTGTGGCCTTTGGTATCAGTGAGACCTGTTATCGCTACCGGGCAAAGCTGAGCCATGAGGACGCGGTGATTGCCGACTGGCTGGTGCGTTTAACCCATAACCAGCGTAACTGGGGTTTTGGGCTGTGTTACCTGTATCTGCGCAACGTGAAGGGCTTCGGCTGGAACCATAAGCGCATCTACCGGATTTACCGGGAGCTGGAGCTTAACCTGCGGATCAAGCCCAAGAAGCGACTGGTGCGGAAAAAGCCGGAACCCTTGTCGGTACCGCAGGTTCTGAACGGCTGTTGGTCTATGGACTTCATGCACGACCAGTTGGCAGACGGCCGAACGTATCGATTGTTCAATGTGCTCGATGACTACAACCGGGAAGGTCTGATCATCGATGCAGACTTCTCGCTGCCGGCAGAGCGCGTAATACGCTCTCTCACGCAGTTGATCGAATGGCGCGGCAAGCCAAAAGCCATTCGCTGTGACAACGGCCCGGAATACATCAGTGGCAAACTAACCCGTTGGGCGAAGCAGAACGGCATTGAGTTGCTGCACATTCAACCTGGCAAGCCACAGCAGAATGCCTACATCGAACGCTACAACCGAACAGTCCGTTATGATTGGCTGAGCCATTATCTTTTCGGCTCGATCGCTGAAGTACAGGATTTTGCCACACGCTGGCTCTGGACGTACAACCACGAGCGACCGAATATGGCATTGGGCGGGATAACACCGAAACAGAAGGTGACAATGGCTGCCTAACCAACTCTACTTATCGCCCCGGTTATAAATGGGGGGATTACC
>NZ_FUKM01000054.1 GCF_900163645.1 Halomonas citrativorans
TTTTTTCTCGGCTCAAGTGAGCGGTGATGAATATCGGCAGTTATTCAGACCTTCCTTAGTACCGGATTCATCGCTCTGCACTATATTAAAAGAGCAGTCACCTACACAAATATCTCTTGATAGTAACAGGCCTTAACCTGCTGCTAGCCTTTCCACACCTAAGCTAGCGTGGCCAAGATACAAACCTGCGACAAGGCTGACAGCGGTCAACATAAGCACTAATAAGTCACACGAACGCAATACACATGCACCTTTCATGTGTTACCAATGGTTAGGCAACCCACTCTCTTTTAGGGACGATTTGCCATGACAGCCATCAACGAGAAAGTCTTTATCAGCCCCGGCCGCTACGTGCAGGGGGAAGGTGTTACCGCCCGCGCCGGACACTATGTGTCAGCGCTCGGAAAAACGGCGCTGCTGATTGCCGACGATGTGGTTTGGGACATCGCGGGTAAGGAGCTTAGCGCGAGCCTGGAAGGCGAAGGCGTTAGCTTCGAGCGCGCAGTGTTCGAAGGTGAGGCTTCTACCCGCGAAATCGACCGCCTCGTTGAGCTCGGCCGCAAGCAGCAGGCAGATGTTGTTATCGGCTTTGGTGGCGGTAAAGCCATCGACACTGCCAAAGGTGTGGCTGAAAAGCTCGAAGCGGCCTGTGCCATACTGCCAACCACTGCTTCTACCGATGCGCCTACCAGCGCCCTGTCGGTCATCTACAGTGACGATGGCGAGTTTGAGTCCTACCGCTTCTACAGCAAGAATCCCGACCTGGTACTGGTCGATACCGGCATCATCTGCAAAGCGCCGCCGCGCTTTCTGGCCTCGGGCATTGCTGATGCACTGGCCACCTGGGTTGAGGCCCGCGCCGCCATCCGCGCTAACGCCAACAACATGGCGGGCGGCAAAGCCACGTTGCTGGGTGCTACGATTGGTGAGAAATGCGAAGACATCCTTTTTGAGCATGCCATGCTGGCCTACCAAGCCAACGAGGCGCAGATCGTCACGCCCTCATTTGAAGCCGTGGTTGAGGCCAATACCCTGCTCAGCGGCCTGGGCTTTGAAAGCGGCGGCCTGGCGGCAGCGCACGCCATTCATAACGGCTTTACCGCCCTGCATGGAGAAATCCACAACCTGACCCACGGCGAAAAAGTAGCCTACGGCACGGTCGCGCAGCTGATTCTCGACCAAGCGCCGCAAGCGGAGCTTGAAGAGTATTTAGATCTCTATTTGGCGCTGGGCCTACCGGTGACGCTGAAAGCGCTGAAGCTTGACCAGGCAAGCGAGGAAGATCTTTATCGCGTAGCCGAAGCGGCGCTTAAAGAGGGCGAATCAAGCCATAACCTAGCGTATGAGCTAACACCCAAGCAGATTGTTCACGCTATTAAAGCGGTGGATGTGCATGCGCGGGCGTTTATGGAGAAAGTGGGTTTGAGCGAGTAAAGCCCACAAGGCACATGGCGCCACGTGTGTGGCGCCATATTGATCGACTAGCCCTGCGCCGGAAATCAGGTAGCGGCCGCCGAGGATGATCCCCGGCACCGTATTCACCCCGGCTTCCATGAATCACTACTCTGCCGCACGAACGTCATGCGCGTACTGATCAGAGCGGGCGATGGCCTCAGCGGCGTCGCCATAAAGCCCTACCTCAATGGCCTTCGTGAGAAAGCCGACAAGGTATTAACAGGTAGCGCTTTTCAAGATGGAAAAACCACCACGTCATCCCCCTCTTGCCATGGATGAAACCTGGTCATGGCCTGCAGAAAAAACGCGTGTTCCAACCAGTGTTGTAGCCACCGCTGCAGGTGCGGATAAGGTAGGCTATAAAAAACATCGCGATCTACATGGGCGAATTGGCGGATAAAAGGCATGATGCCAATATCAGCAATGGTCGCGTTATCTCCCAGAAGATAAGGCTTTTGAGTCAGCTTCTCCTCTAAAACCTGTAAAAAAGCTTCACCCCGTTGCCGGTACTCTGCCTGGGTCATTTCGAGGTGTCGGTCGGCGTATTTATAGCGATCCAACCAATGTTTAAATTCATTATCGTTTTGCTCGATCAGGGCATTGGCCTGAGTCCTAACCTTCGCATCTAACAGCCCTTGCGGATCTTGTTGCTCAAGCGCCCACACCATTATTTCTCGGCTCTCTTCGATCACAGTACCATCAAAAAGCTGTAAAACAGGCACAGTGCCTTTCGGGCTAATCGTTAGCATCTGGGCCGGTTTGTTCTTCAATGTGATTTCGCGCAGCTCCACCGGTAACTCAGCAAACAATAAGCCGAGCCGGGCACGCATGGCATAGGGGCAACGACGAAAAGAGTAAAGACGATGAAGTGATGACGTCATGGGCATTTTTCACAGTTGAATTGAAGTCAGTAGACTCGGTGACCACTCTAAGGCGAGACGTTAGCCGTTCGCGTTTTCTTCCGCCACCTGACGAAGTGCATCAACCAGCACGTCAGCGGGTTGGGCGCCAGAAATTAGGTAGCGACCGTCGAGGATGAATCCCGGTACAGCGCTCACTCCTGCCTCCATGAACTGCTGTTCGGCCGCTCTAACCTCGTCCGCGTACTGATCAGACCGGGCGATGGCTTCGGCGGCGTCGCCGTCAAGCCCCACCTCCATCGCCTTCTCGCGTAGTACCTCTGGGTCTGAAGGATTTTTCGCCTCACCAAAGTAGGCCTCGAATAGTGCCAACTGCAAGGCTGTCTCTTGGTTTTGCGTTCCGGCCCACGCCAGCACGCGGTGGGCATCGAACGTATTGTTCGCCCGGCGCTCCACGGCGCCACGGAAATTCAATCCCAGCTCTTCGGCGACCTTCATGATCTCACGCTGGGACTGCTCCATGGTGGCCGCATCCTTGCCGTACTTTTGGCATAAGTGCTCCAGGATCGGCTCGCCCTCGGGCGGCATGTCGCGGTTGAGCTCGAAGGGCTGCCAGTGCAGCTCGATTTCGATTTCGCCCTTCAGGGTTTCCAGCGCTTGCTCCAAGCGGCGGTAGCCGATGGCGCACCACGGGCAGGCAACATCGGACACCAGGTCAATTCTCAACGTCTGCATTGGGCAGTCCCCTCATTCGATCAAACTGAAGAAAGCATGGTACGTGCCTATAGAAAGTAACGACAGTACCGTCATGTAACGAATAAAGGCGTTACTCGATAGTGGGTTCCGGTAACACCGGCGGCGTACTGTCCATATAGGTCAGGAAGTCTTGCCAGATGTCGTGCGTTCGCTGTTTTGTTAACCGGGTACGGCACGTAATGCCCATGACGCCTCGAATGCTTCCCTCGCGCCACTGCGTATAGACAGCGCCGCAATGGGCAGCGGTATACGCCTGCCACTGCTTTTGAGCCACCTGGATAGCATCGACTAATTCAGGGTCAGCCGCGTTATGCTCAACGCTCGTTTCCAGATAGTGGGTGAGTACATCCTCGGCGGCCTCTAACTCGATAGCCGCGCACCGATTGGTATCGAGCGTGTTCCTTATGTTATTGCAATCAAGCGCCTCGTCGTCAGCCACAGCTGAGAGCGATAACGTAGCAAGCGCTATGAATAGCCACTGTTTCATTTTTTCCCCAAACACATAAGGTGCTAGCCAAGCGGGCACAACCGCTATGTTCTCACATTCGACGCCAGGGAGATCATCTAAACGTTGAACGCCCCTGCCCGCGCATTCATGGCCCGCACGGGCCCAGCCCGGAGCTCAGCAAACATCAGCCCGGCAGCATGTGCTGGTTATATAGCCCGCGGCCAATTTTATTGGGCCCTTCCAGGCATGGCGTGCTTCCCCCTGGCGTAAGAGTGACGTCGTATTGGGGCTGGAAGTCATCACCACTACTCCACATTGTCGAATGTGTTTCAAAACCTGCTTTTACTACGCCCCAATTCCAGAAAAACACGCTTGCGCCGTGAATCATCAGCGATTCAGTGCGCCACTCCTTAATGCTTGGAAAGCTTGCCTCACCTCTATAACTGGTTTGATCTACCTTCCTCATTTGCTCAAAGCCGTAAGGGTAAGAATTCGATATTAAATACACCCAAGCATCCTGAACGGGCTTTCCTTCTACATCGGTGACGAGAATTTCGGCCTCCGGCTGAAGCGTTTTGTTTATTGGATAAACAACACAGCCTGATAGCAATAGGGTTATCGTTAGCATGAGTAGTTTCATGCGTGGTTCGCTATAACGATTAAGCTAAAGGGCGGGCTTTAGCCCGTCCCAGTGAGCGAAGCGAACGATTTGAGCGCTTTGTTATAAACCACTAACGCAGACTCCTCCAGAGACTGAATAGCTTTATCAATAGCACTATTATGTAAAATGCAAGCGCAACTGAAACAATAGAAACTAAAAAATATGCCATTTTAACTGCGTTATAGAAATTTATAGATTCTGCGCCATGGATTTTATAGGTAGACATTGCCTCGAGTGCAATTTTTACTGCATCAGGTAAAAATGTCAGAGCGATTAGTAATGCGAGAATGCTTAAGGGTATGGCCTTACTAATTAATGCCATTTTGACCGACTGACAAGCTGCAACATTATCTTCCTTGTGCGGCTTTGGAGAGATACTTAGCTGCTCGGTAAGTTCGGGATACCAAAGGCTATAAATGATGGCTATTACAGCCATCAGAAGGCTAGCCGCAGAAAGAAGATCGCTCATGGCTGGTTCGGTCGTACATTAAATTTTGCACAAAGACGATTGTATGATGATGGTGCAATTTCATAAATTGACACGCTACCTCTTTTCTTAGTTACCGGTGTGAGGCTTCCATCTAGATCTGCCAATGCCTTGTTCAATTCATCTACCGTGTTCTGACTGTTAATTACAACGGTGTAATCTTGCGTTACGTTTTGGCGGTTAGCTGCAGTAAGTGTTTGCTGGAGAGTGGCATCTATGTAAGTGATCATGCATAAATTATAGTGTATAAAGAACAAAGACCCAACAGAGTAAA
>NZ_FUKM01000048.1 GCF_900163645.1 Halomonas citrativorans
ACGACGGTGCGGGTAATATGATCGAGCGGCAACAACCGGACGGCGAGCGCCTGACACTCGGCTACGACGGCGCCAACCGCCTGGTAAGCCTCACCCACACCCGCGCCTACGGTCATACCACGGAGGCCGCCTACCGCTACGATGGTCTGGGCCGCCGGATCAACAAGACCGTCCGCCACACCAACGGCACTACTGCCACTACCCACTTCGGCTGGGACGGTGACCGCATCGTGCGGGAAGAAAGTGACAGTCAGCGCTCGACCATCGTCTACGAGCTGGGCAGTTTTGTGCCCATGCTGCGTATTGATGATACCCAGCAGGGCCAAATCCTCAGTGCTTTTGTCACGGATGCGCTGGGTACGCCCATGCAACTGGTTGCCGTCAACGGCGACACGAAATGGCAGGCGCAGCCTGATGATTGGGCGGCGGTGAAACATCAGCGCGGCAATACAGCGCAGCCGATTCGCTTCCAAGGGCAGTGGCACGATGAAGAAAGCGGGCTCTATTACAACCGTCATCGGTATTATGATCCGCAGCAAGGCAGGTACATTAGTCAGGATCCGATTGGGCTCAACGGCGGGACGAATTTGTATGGGTATGTCGCTAATCCAACAGGGGCGGTGGACCCGCTAGGTTTAGTAGGCCAAGTATGTGCAATACCTGGTCCTACTATGGCGGCTTGCGCTTCTGCAGCGCAATGGCTTGCAGGATTAGGAATGGCAGTGACTACAGCCGCTGTAGCTGTTATCTTTGGGCATAATTCTAGCGCGCAAGATGCGGATCAAATAGCCAATGTGCGCCGTTCGGCGGCTGACATTAGTGAGCTCAATGAAAGGAATTCATCTCAAACATACTTCCACTATACCAATGAAGAAAACCTATCTTCAATTATGTCATCAGGTGTTATACGAGCAGACAGCCGGAATCGTGTATTTATGACTACTGAGGGCAATTACTCTCCTGAAGTAGCTCAGCAAGCTCTTTTCATGGGTAGGAGAGGCCAAAGCGCAACACATATGATGTCTTTTCAACTGAGAGACGGTGTACAGTTATTACCTGGCACTCAACCTAATGAGTTAATTCACAACGGCTCACTAAGAATTGGCCGACAAATTAAAAGTGTGACCTATGCCGGGCCCAATCTAAATTAAAAAAGGGTGGATGATTATGACATTTGAAAGTTATTTTGAACTCTTATTTTTACACCGAGCCTTACTTGAAGCTAAATTTTCAGAATCGCCGAACGACCGAGATGTGCCAGTTAGCCCTCAGATAGCAAAAATATCTAATCAAACTGTCGAAGAAATTATTGCTATCTTAGAAAGACAGGAAAACAAGAAAGAAGCAGATAGCTGGAGAGCATGGAGAGAAACTTTAAAATCGCGTCCTCGAGAGCGGGAAATTATAAAATTAAATATAGCCTTAATGAAAGAAAGCAATACTTGGGCCTCACTTTCTAGCAATGAGAAAAAAGATACTATTAAAGACCTTGCTGCGCCATTTTTTATAAATAACGATGAAATTGAAGAAATCATTGATACATTTAAAAACTCAGCACCATAGAATAATTTAATTAAATTGAGGAAGGGTGACCAATTCTCTGTAAAAAAAGTGAACTGAAAACGTATGATAAAACCATCATCGAAAACCGACACTTAATTTCGTGGATCAGTCATACGGTGAACGAATTAGATGATGTAAGCTGTTTTATGAACTTAATCAATGTGAGCAATACTGAAATTGCGCCATCTAATATTTAAGAGCAGGTATCTAATGCCCTGTCTTTACATTAAAGCGGTCGAAATATAGTTAAGCACCTACTATGACAATTCTTTCATGCTCGTAGCCCACAGCGTGCGTGGTGGCATAGAAGCCTTGGGACCGCCCACACCCGCGCCGACGGCTCGCTGCTCAAGCGCGACGAGAACGGCCAGGTGATCGGCCAGGTCACGTCGGATGGACAGCGCTGGACCCTCGAGCGCGACGCCATGGGCGATACGACCAGCGCAGAAGGCCCCGAGCATCAGCGCTGGCAGATTACACGCAGCGAGCGCGGCCAGCGGCTGGCCACCCAACTGCCGGACGGCACCCACAGGCACCACCACTATGACCCGCAAGGTCGCCTGGTCGAGCTGGAAGGCCCCCAAGTCTTCCACCAGCAGTTCTTCTTTGATGACCATGGCCGCCCGGTGCAACGTATCGAGGCTGACGGCAGCCATCAAACCACAGCGTTTGATGACATCGGCCGCCTGAACGAACTCACGCTGGGCAATGGCGCGGTCTACCGCTTTGCCTATGACGACATGGACCGCCTGGCCAGCGAGACCGGTCCGGATAATCGCGAGCAGCAGTACCGCTATGATGAGGCGGGCCAGTTGGTCGAACGCATCGAAGCTAACCGCACAGGACCGGATGGTCAGCCACTGGCCACGCGCTACGCGTATGATACCGCCGGTCGCTTGACCGCTCGCCATCTACCGGCCACCGAACACGCCCCGGCCAGCAGCGAACACTACCGCTGGGGTGCCAACGGTCAATTGGCGAGCGTGACCAACGACCATGGGGAAGTGACGTTCAGCTACGACCACGCCCAGCGGCTGACTGGCGAACAGCAGCGGCATACCGGTATGGAAGGCGGCAGTGGCAGTGGCAGTGGCAGTGGCAGTGGCAGTGGCAGTGGCAGTGGCAGTGGCAGTGGCAGTGGCAGTGGCAGTGGCAAGAGACATTACCAGCCTAAGAGAAGCCTGAATAGATGTGGTTAGTGGATCGTTTACAATGGTTGGAATTGCACCCGTTCGACTCGGTTAGTCATGCCCAGGAACTCGCGACTGAGTGGCTATGGCAATACAATAACGAGCGGCCCCATACCGCTATCGGTGGTGTCCCTCCCCGGCAGCTACTGATGACAGCTTAAATTTCTACGAATAGCCGCTTCGTAAAATGGGGTGATGTCGACAAATACGTCACCCGGCTAACCACTTCGCTGCCAAACCAAGCTTTTTCACGGTCACTGTAGACTCTGAGGTTTACTGGCCAATACCGAAAACGCTAAAAGCACTTCTACCTAAAGAGACGGTTATTGACCAATAATGACCGTTCCTGAGCCGGTGATAACGGTATTGCCATGGGAGCCAACACTGCCCAAAATCGCGGCGGGTTTTCCGTTGACAAAGACTGTGGATGAAACTGCTTGAGTAATTGGGCTGCCACACGCGGATTCGTCGCCCAGCCTTGCAGCAGACAAACTGTCATAAAAAACATCCGGCGAGCCCTTTACCAATGGGTTTTTGCCATGCCCTGGTATAGGGCATGAGGTCATATCAGTAACACGTGCGGCTGGCTTTCCACTCATGATAGAGCTCCTTACGAGGGTGACGTTTATTGATTAAATCTAATAGAAAAACGTATAGGTAAAACGTTAAGCGACATTAGCTCTCCTCCGGCCTTGCCTTTCCCCACTGACCAATGCCTTCAGCAATCAAACTCAGTTGACGCACTACCAGAGCACCGGTTTCCTCGTCTCCGCCCGTTAACTGCCGGCGCTGAAACTCACGCTTGATGCTCTCCCAGCGCTGGCGCTCTCCGTCATCCAACGTATCGCGCAGCTCTTTGAGTTTTAGCAGATTCTCTTCAGCGCCTTGGGTAAGCAGTTGCGCTTCGCCCACGTAGTGGTCGTCAATGATGGCTTCAAGTTCACTCTTACTGAGAATAGGCGATATCTTTTCTGCTAGACGATTCATGTTCCGGTAACTGCCTTGAAGCCGGAAAGGCGGCTCGGTACGGTACTCATCAGCCTGGGCACTGGAGGCGATATACTGCTGATTGACGCGTAAAACCACTTCGCGCACTTTGAACATGTTCTTCAACACGGCTACGATCTCTTCACGTTCAGCAGCGCTGTAATCGTGTTCAAAATCGGTGCTGGGAACCTCGCGCCCTGCAGCTACATCGGCAAACCGATAGAAGTCGTCCAGCCCCCGCGTTGCCAGCGGCGCCAGCACCGTGTTGGCGCTCATCGAGTTCTCGATATAGGAGAGCGCGAACACCTCCTCCATACCGCTTAGCACGTCACCAAGGTTATACACATCGGCGCGGTTGGCGAGCATATCGGGCACCTTGAATACGTCACCACTTTCCGTATATGGGTTACCCGCCATGGCGATACAGAAGCGTTTGCCGCGCATATCATAGGTTTGGGTGCGCCCGTTCCATATACCGTCAATGCGCCGACTGCCATCGCATAGTGAGATAAATTTCTGTAGAAATTCAGGGTGCGTATGCTGAATATCATCAAGGTAGAGCATGACGTTATTACCCATTTCAAACGCCAGATTGAGTTTAACGAGCTCAGCATGGGCAGTGGAGTGCGTAGCAGCTTCAGGATCTAGCGAAGTAACATCATGGCCAAGACTTGGGCAGTTGATCTTCATAAAAATCAGCCCCAGACGATTAGCGACATACTCCATCAAGGTGGTTTTACCGTAGCCGGGCGGAGAAATCATCATCAACAGACCGCTGTTATCGGTACGCCGAGTATCTCCTACGGTGCCCATCTGCTTGGCAAGGTTATCGCCAATGATCGGCAGGTAGCTTTCGGTAATAAGCTTGTTGCGCACGAAGGAGTTGAGCGGCTTGGGCGTGTACTCTTCGAGTCGTAAGCGCTCGCGCTGCTCGCGGAGGATACCCTGGCGCCGCTCCTGAAGCGCTGACCAGTCTCGGATCACGACCTGCTGGTGGTGGCGTAACCGCTCCTGAAAATTATCCAACTGTAATGCCAGCTGCTGTTGGCCAAGCTGCTCGTGCTGGCCCAGCAGGCCCTCTACGGTAAAGGCTAGCTCAACGCTGTGCGGAACACTTTTAAGCCGGTCAGCGGTGTTGAGCATGGCAATGGCTTCGGGCAGGTAATGCAGCCACGCCTCCTGTTTGGCTTGCCGGGCATGGGCTTGAAGCCAGTGCGATGTGATCGTCCAACGTGCGCCGGGCTGGCCCATGACAACGGCCAATGCTTCTTGAAAATGCGCGTAGTGCCCTTGACGCTGCATAGTAGTGGTGAAGCTCTCCACCAAACTGGCAGCGTACTGCGTAACCGGAAAACTCTCGCCCTCCTCTGCCAGCTGGCGCACTAGATACTCATTGGCACTGGCCAATTGGCTCGGTGAGTAAGCAAGCTGATGCGTTTTAAGGAACGCTTCCAGCTGCGGCTCAACCTCTTGCATCAAGGCGCGAATCAAATCGTCGTTATCCATGATCCGACACAAAATACCGGCTGACAGACAGCGTGCCCTTAGGTTGCGCGCAGCGTTTTCATCGCGCAGACGATCCGCCCAAAAGAGCATCGCCAACGCCCTGGGCAGCGGCCCAAATCCAAGCAGCCCCGCGCTTTGGCGCGCAGGCCACAGCGTACGCACGATCAGCGCAGCGTCATGATCATGAATGCCTTTCTCATAGCCTTCTCGGTAGCGCGGGGAGGCAAAGTTGGCGATTTGTCGCTGCAATTCTTCAATATCTTCGACATTGACCTGCTTGGCCCCAGGTGTCGACAGCGTCTGCATAAACAGATAGGCGAGGTACTCAGCGCGATAGACAGCGCGGCTTTCCGAAGGCAGCGACATGTTCCAGTAATCATGCAGCTCCGTCAGGCGGGGATCTTCAAGAGGCTCGTAATATTGAGTACCCGTCAGGTGCAGCATAATGCGCTCATCACGGGGCACCAGCGTCAGATCAAGGTTCTGCTGGTTAACACTAAAACGATGACGCGGCCCCAAGCGAATGACGTTGCCACCGGATTCATAAATATCGGCACGGTCTCGCACGCTGCGCATCGCTGCATCCTGCGACGCACGCAACCGCCCGGCGATATCATCCGCCTCAAGGTTGGCACCTATATTGCGCAGCTCATCCACCATGCTGCGCACTTTGCCCACCATGGCATCGGCGGCAAAGAAGCTATGCAACTCTTCCAGCGTTTCAAAGCGTTCCGTGCGGCGCGTAACATTGGCTAGAATGCGCTGGCTGGCATCGGCCAGGGTGGACACACGGCGCTGGCGTTCATCCTGAAGCTGCTGGCGCCGCCCTTCGATGCTTTCATGGGCGCTTTCACGCTGCTCAAGAATCGTGGTCAGGAATTCATCGAACTCGCCGAACTGACTCTCCAGCTCCTGCAGTTGGTCGAGCATACGGGTCATTAGCTGGTCGCAATCGTCCGGCTCGCGTAACGCCCCTACCCCATTGGCAAGACTTTGCTCGAACAGACGGATTTGCGCTGCAAACTGCGCCTGGGCTTCGGCACTGCCCTGCTCGCGCAGACGAATCTCCGCTTCGGAACGCTGCTGGTTGATAGACGCATAAATACTCGAAATATTTTCGGTAATGCGCGTCTGCTCAATGGCATCGCCACCCGACATGGAAGACAGCAGCCCTTGGATCATATCCAGCCCTGCGGTCAGCTCACGATAACGCGCAACATATTCTGCCAGCTGCAGGCGGGTTTCTGCCTCACCCACCTGCGCCTTAAGCTCTGCCAAGGTTTCACGGTAACCATCCAGCGCTTCAGGCTGAGCCAGAAAGGTAAAGGTCTGCTGTGTCAGCGATGCTTCAGCCTTATCCAAGGCTTGTTCCAGCGTTTGCAGGCGTTCTTCGTCAAGATAACGACGTTCCCGCAGCGCCATTAACCGCCCACGATGATCACGCAACCGCTTCAGATAGGTCACGAAGACATCGGGCGCTTTCCAGCTGCTGGGTTTCAGCTCACGCAGTAAGTCGGCCTGCTGTTTACCTACCTCTTCAAGCGCTTGAGCGGTCTGAGCGCGGATAGCCTGTACTTTTTCGTATTCGTCGAGCATCAACTCAGCGGTATGCTTGAGTTGTTCGAGCGCTTTATGGATAGCGCTAAAGTCAGGTTCGCCAATCCAGTAAAACTGATTCAGCGTTCGGTCGACGCGGCGAATAATGGCGTTGAAGTGCCGCTCGGTCGCCTGCTGTTCGCTGGATAACTGAACGATGCTGTTGAGCTCAGCGATACCGCGCACCAGTTCCGGATTACCGATTCGCCCAAGCGGTGTATCGTTACGCACCGCGTCTTGTGCATGGAATCGCTCCGACATAAACGGCGTGGCCCAGACCTGGATGGGATGAACCAGCGTTGGCTCTTCTTCGGCATAGAATATCGCCAGGTGTCCGTTTTCAAGCAGTGCCGCGCCGTGGCCAACCATCGGTGCATCCACCTGTTTGCGAATCAGGTTATAGCGGTACAGCACCACCTGCCCGGTTTGCGGTGCATAGAAGACGTAAAGAACATCTTCACCATTAGGCGAGCGCACCATGCGCTTGAAACGTAGATCCTCTTCAGGCACTTCATAGGTGGTTAGTTCGCCCGTATTCAGGTAGAACCCCGATGGAAAAATCAGGCCATGATTTTCCGGCAGCTCAATCACCGACCCTGCCATGGCATCGACACGCTTAACGTGTTGCTCAGCGCGGTTAAAAAGATAGTAACGCCACTGCTTTTCGCTAAAAGGCAGGATGCGGATAAGCAATACCGCCCCCAGGTCGGCATATTCAAAGGTGGCATCGTCCAGGGACTGGGAGTCAGAATCGACCGGATCGGTAAAGATGCCTTCGCCGCTACTGGTGTTATTTTCGATCTTGAATGTGATGTTACCGCGCAGATTATCCACGAACACGGTATCAAGAATATTCAGGTGAGGCGCGCGCCCCTGCTCCTGCAAGTCGCGCCCCGCCTCTTGCCAGGCAAAAGCGAACCGCTCTGGAAACACCAAATCGCGCTCACCGCGATTATCGATATAACGGTTTACCTCACCCTGAGCCGTCAACTCCCACCGAAAAACCCGCACATCACTGAGCTTTTCGCCAATCTGAAAAGCAATCAGCAGTTTGTTATTTAGCGTTACCAGCCGCACCAGCGTGGCGTGACTGTAGTACTGCTGCAGTTCCCGGAAGTCCCGAGTGAACTGCTCATCGGTCAAGAAGCTGTCCGTGAGAGGCGCTTCTGCCAGCTCTAATCCGTCTTCATCGTCCTTGAGATAGTAAAGCGCAAAAATATCTTTAGCATCCAAGGCTTTACGCAGCCCCAGCTGCACATTGAACCCAAACAAAATTTGATCGCCAATGCGCACCATGTCGCGAGCGATAGCGTTGTTTTCAGTACGCACCCGGGCACGGCCTAACAGCGCCATGCTGCTGCTTCCGAAAACGCCTGCGCGTGCTTCGTTCAACTGACCGACGGATGTATTCAGCTCACTGCCCTGAGCTCGCAGGCGGCGTTGAATGGTCTCGAATGCTGTGCTTTCTCTAACAATATTCTCGACCGACGACGGCTCCTTCGACATAGCGTCCTTCGACATAGTGTTCATCCTGAAAAAAGTGCTCAAGCGAAATAGCAAAGACCGCAGCGTGATGACACATGCGGTCTTGGGAAGGCTACGGAATATTCGGCTGTATCATGCCAAGCAAGGTGGCTCTTGATGAGCCGCCTCTTTTATCAGGCCGATTCCGAGGACTTGCTCGACCCCATGGCACGGCTGGCAAGGCCTGCCAGCGTGGCTTGAAGCGCCGGGGACTTGTCGAGTACCCCCTGCACCGTCTTGCCATAGCCAAGGCCGGTGGCAAATTTTTCGAAGATATCGCCGTCGCCGCCAATCAGTTCGAACTTGGCATTGTGCAGAGCCGCCGACATGACCTTGCCATTTTCGAGCATGCCCGTGCGCTGTGCTTCAATTTGCGCCATGACTTCCTTCTCATGAACCTCCAGGTTCATGCGGAATTCTTCAAAGTGGCGCGCCTCTTCAGACATGTTGTCGTAAGCACGCAGTTTCTCGACCAAGCCATTCGCTTCGGCCTTGGCCATCGCTTCGCGGGCCTGGGCTTTTGCAGTACCCAGTTTCTCTTCGCCCATTGCTTCAGCTTCAAGGCGCTGTTCGAGCACACGCACTTCCGCCATACCCGTATCTTCATCGGCTTTAGCGGTGGCGGTTTTCACTTCAGCCAAGGCCATGCCTTCGCTACGCTGGGCGTGAGCGCGGGCTTCAAGCACTTGGGCTTCGGCCAAACCATCTGCTGCCAGCAACGCCTGCTGACCGCGTGCCTGCTTCTCTTCGGCCGCAGCGCGCTTCTCAGCAGAATCCAGCTCCGCCTGAGCACGGATGATGGTCTCTTCGGCTTCCAGTTTAGAACGCTCAAACGCCGCTTCGGCTGCGCGCACTTCCTTGAGCTTGCTCTCTTCGGCAACCGCCTGCGCCGCCGTCAGGCTGGTGACCTTTTTACGCTCGGCTTCGGCGCGGTTGCGCACATCGTTGATGTTCTCTTCTTCTTCAGCCACATTCCGCTCAACGGCGATACGCTGGCTGGTGATATCGGCAATTTCCTTGCGCTCTTCTTCCAGCGCTTTTTCCATGCCGATACGCTCAATTTCTACCGCGCGCTCGCGGTTAACGTCTTCAAGCTCTCTGGCCTGACGGATCCGCACCTCCTCGATTTGTACGGCACGCTCGCGCGCCTTGGAGGCCATTTCAATCTGCCGCTGCTTGTTCTCTTCGGCAATCGCCAGCTCTTCGTCGGTCTTGATACGCGCCGCTTCACTCTTGGAACGCTCCTGATGAAGCACCTGCTCGGCTTCTGACTCTTCACGCGAACGCAGGCTTTCGATCTCACGACGCTGGCGAGCCTCCGCATCGGCCTGGGTACGCTCAAGCTCTAACGCTGCTTCGCGGGCCGAGACATTCTTGCGCTGAATTTCGAGTTCCTGATCACGCTCCAAACGGTTGGTTTCAACATTGTGCTTCGCCGTAATTTCGGTGATGCACTTGATACCTTCAGAATCCAGAATGTTATGCGGATCAAGCGAGCTCTTGGGCGTCTGCTCCAGATAGTCAATCGCGACATCTTCCAGCACATAGCCGTTCAGATCCTGACCAATGGTTTCGACGATGGCATCACGGAACTGCTGGCGTTCATCAAACAGCTGCATGAAGTCCATCTTCTTACCGACGGTCTTCAACGCTTCGCTGAATTTGGCATTGAACAGTTCATTTACTGCATCGCGGTCAGACGCCCGGTTCACTCCCACCGACTTGGCTACACGCAGCACATCCTCAGCAGTGGCATTCACCCGCAGATAAAACGCCACGCTGATATCGGCGCGCAAGTTATCGCGGCAGATCAAGCCCTCTTTACCGGTACGGTTTAGCTCAAGGGTGATGACGGAAATCTTCATGATCTCCGCACGGTGAATAACCGGCAGTACCATCGCGCCGGTGAAATACACCTTAGGTGTCGTCGAGAGATCATTGACGATCAGCGTCTCGCCCTGATCAATCTTGCGGTAAAACGCCTTGAACAGTGATAAGAGCGCCATGATAGCGACGACAATAACGCCAATGCCTACTAACAGCGGCATAACCCACGATAAGTCCATTTTCTTCTCCTACATCCAAGCAGTTAATCGGCTAAGCCGGTTTTAAAGTCCTTCTCAGGCATTACCCAGTAAGCGTCTTCGTCGGCGAGATAATGAATTAGAATGGCACGGTCGCCGCGCGCTAAGGGCGTATCACTGCGAATCTGTAATATCAGGTGGTCACCTTCGATATAGGCATCGGCTCGGCCCCGCGCTCTATCAACACTGCCAGAACGCACTGTACACAGCGTACCAGTTAAGCGCTTCTCAGCGGACAGGTGCTGGGCAGGTTTAAATAGAGGGCGTAAAGGGCGAATCACAAAAGAGGTAACGAAGATGCCTATGGCAAAACTAGCCAGAAGTAAGACAATATGAAACAGCCAAAGTAACAAACCAGGACTAAGTTGTGCGCCTAAAAGAAGCTCACCAAAATAACTAAATAACCAGCCGCCTAAAGCGACGAGCGTAATCACTAACGGCAGTGGTACACCCTGAAGACCCAGCGTTGCCAGCAAACCGCCGACCCCCATGGCGCCATCACTGCCCAAGTCTCCCTCTGGCACATCGCTATCGACCATACCGGATAGCGAAATAAGCCAATAAATAACGGCAATGCTTAACAGCACGGTAAAAATGACGGTTGGAAAACCAGTGATAATAGAAAAAAATAGAGGCATTTGCCTGAGATTCCTTAAACAGAGCGTAAGCGCCACCATACAGCGATGCCGCTCTAATAAATCCTTTTCGTATCGGTAAGGGCAGTGCAAAGAGGAAACGATATCGCACTGTTCAATGAAGGCAACCAACCCGAACAGCAAACGCTGAACACCCCTAAAATCGACCAGACGAAACTACAGGAATACTTCTTAAAATCAACAAATCAGTGGCTATTTGCGATATTGCTTACAAATGCCATAGCGAATGTCTTACAAAGAGATTGGCTTAAGGAGACTCTAAAAAAAGTATCTGACATCAGCGATAATATGCTATCTGTAGTGGTTCAATAAAACCCTAGCATCCTCTCCTATTTAGATAACTTGATACGCCAGTGCCCTGCCCCTTGCTGCGCCTAATTGCTCGTAGGGCTATTCCATCGAACGACTTGCTCTTTGAGTGACTTGCCCCTCGAATGACTTGACTTCTTCGCCAACCAATATATCGTACTAGTACGATAGTACAGCATTCAAATATTGGTGCGCTCATGCCTATATCCAGTTCTACCGATGATGTTTACCAAACTGAATTGATTAATTACCTTGTGGCCATTGATAGCTCTGAGGCCATGAATGAAGCACTTGAAAGCCTTCTGACGCCGGCGGAGTATCAGGAAATCAGCAAACGCCTGCAGATTTTTAATTTACTGCGTGATGGCGTGCCACACCGCAAAATTGCTGAATTGCTGGGAGTTGGCATTGCGACGGTTTCTCGCGGCTCGCGCGCGCTAGGCACTTCTCACTCATTACTGGATCGCTGAATCATGACTATCCACGCTCAATCAGATGCTGGCCCGCGTCCGTTTACTCTGTCGCGTAAGCCCCACTACGTCACACTTGCCGCAGACTGTGACTTTTTTGGCCTATTCAAAAAAATAGAGAAGCAGTTCGATACCTGTTACATGCTTGAATCGCTGGGTGAAGACAGCCACATCGCCCGTCATTCAATCATTGGATTTGATCCTGAATATACCATTTACGCGAATGGCCAAACGCTGACCATCGAGGACCGTGCGGGCAAGGCCGAGCACTACCCAAGCGATAATCCTTATGAATTACTGCGCAGCCTGATCCCGCAAAATATTATTTCGCGTAAGTATGCTGGTGGGCTGAGCGGGTATTTAGGCTATGACGCGATGCAGTACTTTGAGCCTACGCTTTCCTTAAAAGCCAATGATGACTTTGATACGTTTCGGTTTGGGCTTTATAAAGATGGGCTTATCCACGATAAGATGACCGGCGAGGTAACCTACTTCTACTACGACCATAGCCGCTTTGATTTCCTGCAAACACTTATCGACGCTGAGGATATCGAGAGCGACGATCTGAAAGTTACCGCGCTTGGCGACACCATGAGCCAAGCAGAACACGCCGCAGCGGTCGCCAAGGTCAAGCAGGATATTATCGACGGCAAGGTGTTTCAGTGTGAAGTCGGGTTTAAAAAGCGCTTTCGTATCGAGGGCGACACGGTCGCTCTGTACGACCAGCTTCGTACGATTAACCCTTCACCCCAGATGTACTACATGAAGTTTGGTGATCAGAAGCTGATAGGAGCAAGCCCCGAGCTGCTGTTTCGCCTGCGCCAGGGTGAAATGGAAACCTTCCCGCTGGCAGGCACCACTACCCGAGGCCAAACGCCCCAGGAAGATACTCAGCTGGCCCGTACCCTGCTTAACGATCCTAAAGAGATTGCCGAGCACAATATGATTGTTGATCTACATCGCAATGATATTGGCCGGGTTGCCCAGTTTGGCACGGTCAAGGTGCGCAGCCTGATGGACATTAAGCGCTTTAGCCATGTTCAGCATATTTCCAGCGAAATCGTCGGCATTATTGCCGAGGGCGAAGACATGTTTAGTGCCTTGGCCAGCAACTTCCCTGCGGGCACGCTTACCGGTGCGCCCAAAATTGAAGCCATGAAAATTATCGATGACCTGGAAAACGATGGCCGGGGCCCTTACGGCGGCGCGGTTGGCCAGTTTTCGTTTAACGGTGACTGCACTTTTGCGATCCCGATTCGTACCGTGTTTGTCAGCGGCGAGCGGGCCTATGTGCAGACCTGTGGTGGCAACGTTTTTGATAGTAACGCCGCCGATGAGTATGAAGAAATACGCCGTAAATTTGCCGGTACGCGTAAAGCCTTAGCCCCCTTTATGGATTCGGAGAGCCTGGCATGAAAGTGTTAATCATCGATAACTACGATTCGTTCACCTATAACCTGTACCAATTTATTGGCGAGATTCTCACTACAGAAAAAAACCGTGGCGCGGTGAATGACTTTGAGATCGTGGTAAAGCGCAACGACCAGGTTCAATTTACCAATATTGTGGCAATGGCGCCGGACCGTATTATTATTTCGCCGGGGCCTGGCTCGCCAGACGACCCACGCTACTTCGGCGTCTGTGCAGAGGTCATCAAAGAGCTGGGGAAGACAACACCGCTGTTAGGTGTCTGCCTCGGGATGCAGGGGATTGTTCATGTGTTTGGCGGCCAAGTGGTGAAAGCACCGCTCCCCATGCATGGCAAGATCAGTCCGGTTACGCATAATCAGCAGTCGGTATTTAAAGGCGTGCCGGACCAGCTTGAGGTGATGCGTTACCACTCGCTAATTGCTGATGCAGGCTCGCTACCCGAGTGCCTGGAAGTGACCGCTGCGGTGGGTAGTCTGGAGGCGATCCACTTTGAACAGCGAGAGCACTGGGAAGCCACTGGGGAGTTCGAGCTGATGGGCGTCAAGCACCGCGACTATCCGATCCACGGCATTCAGTTTCACCCCGAATCATTTGCCACCGAAGGGGGTAAAGAACTGATTGCCAACTTCTTGCTGGAATAATTCATTTTAAAATACACCACAAAAAAAGCGGGAGGCCCTTTAATGGCGTCTCCCGCTTTTTAATGTTGGCGAGTGGTTTAACGACCTTTACCTTCATCGCCTAAAAAGCCTAGTGTTTCGTTTTGGGACGCGGCGCTTTTCCTCGCGCTGCTGGTTTACCTGCCCCAGGCTGCCCTTTACCGAAAGGCTTACCATTACGTTTACCTTGGGCTGCCGGTTTGCCGCCCGCTGCGGCTTTTGCTTTTGGGTGAGCTTTGGAAGTACCGGGCTTGCCCTTGGCGTTTGAGCGCGATTTACTGCCCGCCGCTTTGCCAGCGCTATCGGATTTTGCCCCCGTTCCCGGTTTTCCCTTACGTGGATGTTGCCCAGTAGGTGCCCGAGGCTTGGCTTTCGGCTTAGCCGGTTTAGGAGGCGCTGCACTATCGTTAGCGCTCTCCGTCAGGGCAATGATGGTCTCCACCTCTTTGGGCGTTAAATCACGCCAGTCACCCAGCGCCAATCCCTTCAAAGACACATTCATGATCCGCGTGCGTATTAATTGGGTAACGTCATAACCGAAGTATTCGCACATCCGGCGTATCTGGCGATTTAACCCCTGCACTAGCGTGACAGTGAACACAAAAGTGGACACTTTCTGCACCTGGCACTTCTTGGTGACCTGGCCAAGAATCGGCACACCCTTTTGCATCCCCTCAACAAATTCCTCCGTAATCGGCTTGTTGACCGTTACCTGGTACTCTTTTTCGTGATTGTTGTTGGCACGGAGGATTTTATTAACCAGATCCCCATTATTGGTTAAAAAAATCAGCCCTTGGGAGTCTTTATCCAGCCGACCAATGGGGAAAATACGTGCTCCATGTTTTACGAACTCAACAATATTGTCTTTTTCACTCGATTCAGTCGTGCTCACAATACCAACAGGCTTATTGAGCGCAATCAGAATAAAGTCCTCTTCCTCTTGGGGTTCAATTTCCTGACCATTCACCTTTACACGGTCACCAGCCACTACCTGGTCACCGGTTGTCGCACGACGGCCGTTGATCCAGACATTGCCCTGCTCTACATAGCGGTCTGCCTCACGGCGCGAGCAAAGGCCGCTTTCACTAATATATTTATTGATTCGAGTCGATTTTCGTAATGACATAACACGCCGTAAGGCTAAAAGTGGATAAAAGCGCCGCTAGAAAGAGGAGCCAGGCTGTTCTAGAAAGGCGATTTCTTCATCGCTGGACGCTCTCCCCAATAGCATATTGCGATGAGGGTAACGACCAAAGCGGTCAATAATCGCCTTATGACGAACTTCAAAATCAAGATTGTTTTCAAGCCCTGGCTGGTCGAAGAGTACCATTGCCTGGGCATGAATCGTTTTCGATTCGCTATGCATATAAGGCATATATACAAAGCTGCGCTCTTCAGGCGTTAACGTCATGTCGGCACCTGCTGCCACGGCTTCCTGGGCGAGGGCAAGCGCGAGTGCATCAAACGCAAACGCGCGGGCATTATCGCGGTACATATTGCGCGAAAACTGATCAAGCACAATAATTTCGGCCAGACGCCCCTGCGGTGTATCCCGCCACGTATAACATTCGCACTGGACAACATGGCCGTGCAGCTCTCCAAAACGCGCCATGATAGCGGCGTCCATCTCGGTGTCTTTCTTAAACCACTGCGCCGGGGTTAGTTCATTAAACCAAAACTGCAACACCGCTTGAGCATCCAAATTCATTGCCGCCTCCTGAGAACATACATAAATGCCGCCAGCCGTACTGGCGGTATACGCATTTCTAATGTTGCCGCTAATTAACCCGTATTGCGCAGCCCCGCCGAGATACCTGCCATAGTCACCATTAGCGCCCGGGAAAGGTCACCGCTGATCGCGCCATCGGCGTCGCGGTTACGCTGTAAAAGCTCAGCCTGCAGCCCATGCAGCGGGTCAATGTAGGGGTTACGCACGTCAATGGCCTGGCGGATCAGTGGCGTCTTCTCAAGCAACTCATCCTGCTCGAGTATTTCCAGCACCACGTTTTCCAAGCGCTCAAAACGCTCGCGAAGCTTTTTGCCTAAGGCTTTTAAGGATGGCTCATCCACTAGCCGGTGCTCGTAGTACGCCGCAATGGCCACATCAGCTTTGGCCAGTAACATTTCCAACATATCCAGATAGGTGCCAAAAAATGGCCATTGATCACGCATTTCCTGGAGCAGCTCGCGTCCGCCGGGCTCTTCCAGGCGCTGCAGGAACGCTTCGCCACTGCCTAGCCATGCGGGCAGCATTAGTCGAATTTGGGTCCAGGCGAAAATCCACGGAATCGCACGCAGCGTTTCCACGCCACCGTCCTGACGCCGCTTGGTGGGGCGTGACCCCAGCGGCAGCCTGCCTAGTGCCCCTTCTGGCGTTACCGCACGGAAGTAAGGCACAAAGTCAGGGTCCTCGCGCACCACGCCCACATAACCGACGTGCGCAATGTGAGCGAGCTTATCCATCTCTTCGCGCCAGCGGGGGTCAGGCGCCGGTGGCGGTAGCAAGGTGGCTTCAAGCACCGCGCAAGCGTAGATCTCCATTGACCGCAGCGCGATATCCGGCTGGCCGAACTTGAAGCGAATCATTTCTCCCTGCTCTGTCACCCGCAAACTGCCGTTTACCGAGCCCGGTGGCTGCGACAAGATCGCTGCGTGAGCGGGGCCGCCCCCACGGCCGACGGTGCCGCCGCGGCCGTGGAACAGGGTCAGGTCAACACCGTGTTTTTCACACACATTAACCAGCGCTTCCTGAGCCCGATACTGCGCCCAGGCAGCCGCCAGTTGCCCGGCATCCTTGGCAGAGTCGGAGTAACCGATCATGATTTCCTGACGGTCATTAATCAGTGCTCGGTAACCAGGCAGAGACAGGAGCTGTTCGACAACCGCACCCGCGTGATCCAGGTCGTTGAGGGTTTCAAACAGTGGTGCAATGGGCAGCGTGACTTGGCCACCCACCTCTTTCATTAACAGCGCAACGGTCAGTACATCTGACGGCTCGCCAGCCATGGAAATAATGTAGGTACCCAGTGCCTCTGAATGCTCTTGGGCGATGACCTTAAAAGTATCCAGTACTTCACGACACTCGGCAGAACACTCCCAACGGCGTGGGATCAGGGGTCGGCTAGACGCCAGCTCTTCCAACAGGAACGCCTGGCGCTGAGCTTCGCTCCACTCCTGGTAGTGTCCCAGGCCTAATGTGCTGGTGAGTTCTTCGATCACTTGGGCGTGGCGGCTGGCTTCTTGACGTAAATCCAGCTTGGTCAGCGTTACTCCAAACACGGCGACGCGGCGCAGCGTATCGAGCAAGGCACCATTGGCAATGGTGTCCAAACCCACATCGCATAAAGAGCGGTAGCAAGCCAGCAGCGGCGCATAAAGTTGGTCGCGAGTTTCAATAATCGGCCCGCCGTCGTAATTGCGGCCATCAAGCTTCGCCTTGGCCCAGTCCCGGGTTGCTTCCACCTTGGCTAAAAGGCGTTTAAGCAGCTCGCGATACGGCTCGGCGACATCGCCCACTTCTGCTTTTAGTGCGCTATTGGCCTTCCACATGGAAAGCTCAGTTTTAAGCTGTTCCAGGTCGCGCAGGTAAAGGTCTGCGGCCATCCAGCGCCCCAGAAGAAGCACTTCTCGGGTGATTCGTGAAGTAACATTAGGGTTGCCGTCCCGGTCGCCCCCCATCCATGAAGCATAGCGAATGGGTGCAGCGTCCAGCGGAAGGCGCTCACCAGCAGTATCCAGCAGTAGATTATCCAGATCACGATGGAAGTCAGGCACGGCTTGCCATAGCGAGTTCTCGATAACCGCAAACCCCCATTTGGCTTCATCAACCGGGGTTGGCCGCTCATGGCGAATTTCATCGGTATGCCATGCCTGGCTAATCAATTCTTCTAACCGCCCGTGAGCACGCGTACCGCGCTCTGGATAGTCGCCAGAACCTTCGATGGCGGTTAGGCACTCATCAATTGCGTCGTATTTTTGGATTAGTGTACGGCGAATAACTTCTGTCGGGTGGGCAGTAAGCACCAGTTCCACCCGCATATTGGCGAGTGTTTCGACCAGCTTACGAGGTGAATTACCCGCCAGTTGGGCCCGCTCAAGCAGCCCGTTGAGGGTTGGCTGGGTGCCGGGTTTGTAGTCTTCTACACGGCGAAAACGTGCGCGATAGTGCTGCTCGGCAATGTTGGCAAGATTCAAGAACTGGTTAAAGGCACGCGTAACGGGTAGCAGATCACGCTCGGGTAACTGACGTAAATACTCAATAAGTGCGCGCTGCTGGAGTGAGTCACCTTGACGACCTTGCTTGGCATGCGCTCGGATCGTCTCAATTTTATCTACAAATGCCTGTCCCAGGTCGTCCGCTATGGTGCGTCCCAGGCTATCTCCTAAAATGCGTACGTTATCGCGCAGCGATTCGTGCAGGTCGTGACTCATTGGCAAGGCCTCCTAGCGGGGTCGCGTCATTATTAATGATCAATTTATGCTTTATTCTTGATGTTTAGCCGCCTGCCAGTGAGCTTCCATCTCTTCCAGCGAGGCTTCCGTTATCGGTCGATGGGCTGCGCTTAAGGCATGCTCCACATAGCGAAAACGACGTTCAAATTTACGGTTGGTTCCACGCAAGCACTGTTCAGGATCAGCACCCAGACGGCGGGCTAAATTGGTTACCGCAAACAGTAAATCACCGACTTCTTCCTGAGCATGGCGTGTATCTCCTGTCGCCAGTGCTTCTTCTACCTCACCCAGCTCTTCACGAATTTTATCCAGAACACCCTGCGTATCGGGCCAATCAAAACCTACCCGGGCAGCGCGCTTTGAAAGCTTGTTCGCTCGGCTTAACGCAGGCAACGCGCGAGGTACGTCATCAAGTACCGAAGGCGCCTCAATGACACGTTGGGCGCGCTCTTCCGCCTTAAGTGACTCCCAGCGCTGATTAATCTGTTGGGTCTGTAGCGCTTCAGCGCTAACACCTGGCGGCCTACGCGAGCCAAGCGTACCCTCCGGAAACACATGCGGGTGCCTGCGCAGCATTTTAGCCGTCAATGTATGTACAATATCGTGAAAATCAAAGCGCTGCTCTTCTGCACCAAACTGAGCGTAATAAACGACTTGAAAGAGTAAATCGCCAAGCTCCCCCGGCAGTTCATCAAAGGCGCGCCGCTCAATGGCATCGGCAACCTCGTAGGCTTCTTCCAGCGTATGAGGAACGATACTGTCCCAGCCTTGCTTAATATCCCACGGGCACCCTTGCTCGGGGTCGCGCAGTACCTGCATTAACGTCAGCAGGTCATCCAGATCATAGCGCATCAAGCCGCTCCATATTAGGCACCTTTTTCAGGGTCTGCGTTTCGCAGGCGGCGCACTTCGGTCACATTGGGCAGTTGCTGAATACGTGAGAAGAGCCGCCCCAAAGATTCAAGTCCATCCACTTCTAACGTAATCCTCAGGCGGGCGATGCCTTCGTTGGTATCCGTTAGCGTATTCACCGCCAGCACATTGACTTTCTCATTGCCTAGAAGGCCCGTCACATCGCGCAGTAGGCCCGAGCGATCCCAAGCCTGGATTTCGATAGTGACCGGATAACGCGTATGGGCGCGCTCGCCCCATTCTACTTCAATGATCCGCTGGGGCTCTTCCATACGCAGTTGGAGGATATTGCTGCAGTCCTGACGGTGTACGGTAACTCCTCGCCCTTGGGTGATAAACCCCACAATCTGCTCACCCGGAACGGGGCGGCAGCAGTTAGCCATGCTGGTTTTAAGATTGCCCACGCCAAGCACGGTAATGTCACTTTTAGGGGGTTTGTTCGGCTGCTTGCGCGGTTTGGCAAGTAAACGTTCCAGCTGTTCCTGATCGTCAGTCTCGCCAAATAACTGCTGGGCCTGGTTCAATACCTGCCCGATACGCAGGTCGCCTGCCCCGATAGCGGCATACATATCATCAGCGTTTTGATAATTAACCGCGTCGGCCAATTTGGGTAGGTCCAACCCGTCGACATCAAGACGGCGCATTTCGCGCTCAAAAAGTACCCGGCCCTCTTCCAGGTTCTGGCCTCTGGCCTGATGCTTAAACCATGCCTGAATTTTGGCGCGCGCTCGTGACGTGCGCACATAGCCAAGATTAGGATTGAGCCAGTCGCGGCTTGGCCCGGCTTTGGTGGCGGTAAGAATTTCCACCTGCTGGCCCGTTTTAAGCTCATAGGTCAGCGGAACAATGCGCCCGTTAATTTTGGCACCCCGGCAACGGTGGCCAATTTCGGTATGAACCCGGTATGCAAAATCAATCGGGGTGGCAATACGCGGCAAGTCGATAACATGACCGTCAGGCGTAAAGACATAGTTGCGGTCCGGGGCAACGTCGCTTGAAAGCCCTTCGCGCAGATCACCAAAATCACCCACTTCGTCCTGCCACTCAAGCACTTGACGCAGCCAGGCAATTTTTTCTTCGTAGCTGCGACTTTTCGCGTTGGTGTCGTGCCCTTTATAGCGCCAGTGGGCACATACCCCAAGTTCTGCGTCGTCATGCATGGCAAACGTGCGGATTTGAATTTCGAGGACTTTGTTTTCAGGCCCGACCACCGCAGTATGAAGCGATTGATAGCCATTCTTTTTAGGGTTGGCTATATAGTCGTCAAATTCGTCTGGAACATGGTGCCAGCGCGAATGAACAATCCCTAATACGGTGTAGCAGTCGGTGACTTCTGGCACCAAAATGCGTACTGCACGAACGTCGTGTACGTCAGAAAATTCGATCCCTTTGCGCTTCATTTTACGCCAGATCGAGTAAATATGTTTGGCTCGGCCACTCACGTCGTGATGGGTAATATGCTGAGCTTCCATCAACGTTTTAAGCGTTTCGACCACGTCATGAATATAGTGCTCTCGATCCAGGCGCTTCTCAGCAAGCAGCTTGGCGATCGCCTTGTACTCTTCTTCGTGCAGATAGCGAAACGACAGGTCTTCAAGTTCCCACTTGATTTGCCCCACTCCTAAGCGATGCGCGAGGGGTGCATAAATGTCGGCGACTTCGCGGGCTACCTGCAGACATTTTTCAAGCGGAGCATCCTTGACCTGACGCAGCGCACAGGTGCGCTCGGCGATTTTAATGAGCGCAACGCGAACATCGCTCACCATATTGACCAGCATTTTACGCAGGTTTTCCTGCTGATTATGCTGGGCCATACCGTGGTTGGGAGCGTGTGGATAGCTGATGGCAGCCATTTGCAGGACGCCATCAATTAACGTGGCAACTTCACTGCCAAACCGTTTGGAAACGGCCTCCAGACTCAACAGTCCTTCGCGCACGGCGCGATAGAGCACTGCCGCTTCCAGGGTCGCCTGGTCAAGCTTTAGGTCTGCCAAAATGTCTGCCATTTCAAGCCCCATACGGAAGCTTGAACCAAGAGATAGCCATTCACGATGAGTACGAGGCGCCTCACGTTCGAGTTGCTCTGCCAGTTCGCAGGCTTCAATAAGACGCTCAGGCTCGCTTAGACGCACATCTTCTTGCAGGCGCGTTAACCATTGTTGTATGTCTACCCCGCCGCTATCCATTAGCGGCTGGTCTTCACGCACTTTCACCATGACTCTTACTCATCCCTTCAGGGTATTCGTCTTGACGGCGAATACCGTGGCTTGATGCGATAGGCGGACTAGCCTTCGTACTCGAACAGCATAAGCGATTCCATATGTGCAGTGTGCAGGAACATATCTGCCACTGCTACTTGCTTAATACGATAGCCTGCCTGCACCAAGTACGCCGCATCACGGGCAAGCGTTGCCGGGTCACACGACACATACGCAAGCCTGGGTACCGGGTAACGACCCAGCGCCTTGCACACTGTTTCTGCACCGTTACGCGGTGGGTCCAGCACCAGTGCATCAAGGTGCTGCTGGTTTTTCAACAAGGTCTCAACCGCTGCGCTATCGCTTAAATCAGTCTGTTGTGCACTTACGTCTAGCCGGTTACGCGCCGCATTGCTGCTGATGCGCGCAACCATTGAAGCGCTGCCTTCAACGGCATGTACCTTGGCACCGCCCGAGGCGATGGGCAGGCTAAAGTTACCCATTCCGGCAAACAGGTCCATAACATGCTGGCCAGGCGCGGGGGCAAGCCATTTCACCACTTGCGCCACCATTTGTTGGTTGACGTCAGCATTAACCTGTAAAAAATCGCCGGGAGCAAAGGTGAGCGTGAGCGGTGGTTGGCCTTCTATCTGCAGGGTCTCTTCCAGCACCGGTTCAGCGCTGTACCAGTGTAGACTGGCAGACTCGCGGCCCAGCCACGCGCCAAGCGCAACCCCCTGTTGCTTGGCAAACGCCTGCCAGCGCTCGGCATCCAGCGCATGTGCTTTAAGCTGGCGGACCAAGAGCACGCATTCCGACGCAGTGGCCAATAACTCGATATGGCCCACCAGACGCGGCGCCTCAAGCGTTGCTAACAAGGCCCTCAAGGGAGGCAAAAGCGCTTGTAAGGGCTCCACCAATACATGGCACTGATGAATATCGACTAACCGATGACTATGGGCTGCGCGAAACCCTAGCAACACGTTCCCCTGCCCATCTATTTTTACGCCTAGTCGCGCTCGGCGGCGATAGTGCTCCGAACTGCCATGAAGCACATGGGGCGGTCCCAGCTGAATACCCTGACGAGCAAACAGCTCGCACAGAACGTCTTGTTTATGCGTGCGTTGTGCTTCAATCGCCATATGCTGCAATTGGCAACCACCGCACTGGCCAAAATAAACGCAGGGGGGCTCAACGCGCTGTTGCGAACGGTGTAGCAGCGCTTTTACATGCGCTTCATCAAAGCGTTTGCGGTTGACATGCACGGCAGCGTCAACACGCTCGCCGGGAAGCGCCCGGTCAATAAACACGGTTTTACCTGTGGCGTCATGAGCAACTCCCCGGCCATCATGCGCCAATCGCTCAACCACCAGCGCATCACTCGTGTCAGAAGCACTTGTTGATTTAGCAGCGGGCTGGCGTACCAGCCCTGATTTGCCTGATGCAGCGCGCGATGGGCGCCGCTTACCCAGCATGGCCATTTATAGCTCCGGGCCGAATAGGCCCATTGAGAGGTAACGATCCCCCCGATCACACACAACAAACACGATGACCGCGTTTTCTACTTGCTCAGCAATACGCAGCGCACCCGCAAGACTGCCGCCCGATGAAACACCCGCCAGAATGCCCTCTTCACGGGCCAGACGGCGCATATTGCTTTCAGCCTCTTGCTGGCTTATATCCAGCGTAATATCTACCCGCGGGGCTTCAAAAATCTCGGGCAGGTACGCCTGCGGCCAACGGCGAATACCGGGAATGCTGGCGCCATCAGAGGGCTGCAAGCCGACAATCTGAATAGCGTCGTTCTGCTCCTTGAGGTAGCGAGATACCCCCATAATAGTGCCCGTTGTGCCCATGGAGCTTACAAAATGGGTAACCTCCCCCTGGGTTTGCTGCCATATTTCAGGCCCCGTTGTACGGTAGTGCGCCAAGGGGTTGTCCGGATTGGAAAACTGGTTCAGCGGCTTGCCTTCGCCCCGTTCAATCATGGCATCGGCAATATCCCGGGCCTCTTCCATACCACCGGCCTTACTGGCAGAAATCAGCGTCGCGCCGTAAGCCACCATGGCCTGCTTACGCTCCTCCGACGCATTCTCAGGCATCACCAGAACCATGTTGTAGCCTTTGATAGCCGCCGCCATGGCGAGCGCAATACCAGTATTTCCCGAGGTTGCCTCGATCAGGGTATCGCCTGGTTTTATTTCTCCACGCGCTTCCGCTTCGTTCAACATCGAAAGCGCGGGACGATCCTTTACCGAACCAGCGGGGTTGTTGCCCTCAAGCTTCGCCAACAGCGTATTGTTGCGCCCAGCAGTGATCCGCTTCAAACGCACCAAGGGAGTGTTGCCAACCACATCCTCTAGCATGGGATAATTCATCACACGTTCCTTATCATTACCGTTATGCTGCATTATATCGGTGCTGTCGTACGCTGGACAGGCAACCACATTGAATCAACGAGTTTCTTCCATGTCTTTAAACACGCGTTTGCTGTTCGCGCTACTCGGCTTTCCGCTTCTGGTGTACGCCATGATGGCTATTTTGCTCATGGTACAAAGTGATACAGCTGAACGTGCTGCGCTTCACGAGCGACTTAAAGATGCCGGTGAGCTATTAACCCCAAGTTTCCAGCTCGCCATGGTAGACGCAGACTTCCAGCGTATGGAAAGGCTTTCTCGACGGCTGCTGGACCGTTATGGGCTTAGTTCTGTCAGCCTCTTTGATGAGCAAGGTAACCGTTTGTTCGTGCTAGGCCGCTCCACCCCACCTCATCTACGTTTAACAGCGCCCAGTGCCCCCCTGATAGAAGAAGAAGAGCATATTTGGCGACTTCTAGTCCCTCTTGATAGCGCGCTCCCCAACATGAACCCGACAGGGGTGGGCTGGCTTGAAGCCGAGGCAAACGCCCGCCCCTTGACGCTTGAACGCTACAAACTGTTGGCCAGTTTAAGCCTGGGCGGCATGCTGTTAGGGCTACTGCTTTTTCTGGGTGCCTTTGCTGTTAGTCGGTATATTTCCCGGCCTATTGAGGAAGCTAACCAGGCCTTATATCGCTTATCTCGTGGCGACTATCGGCTGCAGTTAACGCCTGCACGACCAAGCGAACTTCGCCAACTAGCCGTTCATGTGAATAGCCTGGCTGAGCACTTTCAGCAGTCGCAGCGCGATATGCAGACCCAGATTGAGCAGGCGACCAGCGAATTGCAGGAATCAATGGAAACCATTGAAGAGCAAAATATCAAGCTCGACCTGGCCCACCGCAGCGCGCTTCGTGCTAATGCCGTTAAATCCGAATTTTTAGCCAATATGAGTCATGAGATACGCACGCCACTCAATGGCATTATCGGTTTTTGCCGGTTACTGGGCCGCTCCAGGTTGGATAACCGCCAACAGGGGTGGTTAGAGCACGTTCACCGTGCCTGTGACAACCTGCTAATGCTCGTCAATGACGTGCTCGATTTTTCCAAACTTGAAGCAAATCGCCTCACACTTGAAGAAGTCGACATTGATATTGTATCGCTTTTGGATGAAGTGATTGGCTTGCATGCGCCTGAGGCGCAACGTAAACACCTGCACTTGGTGGCAATGATTTACGATGATGTGCCTACGCCGCTTAGCGGCGACCCGCTGCGTATTCATCAGGTGCTTAGTAACCTGATCGGCAATGCACTCAAGTTTACCCACGAAGGCGACGTTATTGTTCGTGTGATGCTCGACACCCAGGAAGGTCAGCACGTGGTACTGCGTATCAGTATTAGTGATAGCGGCATTGGTTTGAGTGAAGAGCATCAAAAACAGCTTTTTAGCGCCTTTTCCCAAGCAAAACCCAGCCATTCACGCCAATTTGGCGGTAGCGGGCTGGGCTTATCGATTTGCCGCCAGTTGATTGAGCGAATGGGCGGCACTATCAGCGTGGAAAGCGAGGTAGGCCACGGCTCAACGTTCTCATTTACCCTTCCACTATTGGCTAACCAAAGCGGCGAACGCCCCGCAGAGCTTACTCTGAAAAGCCCGGTCGTACGTCTTTATGAAACCCATACGCCTACTCGCAATACGCTTGAGTACTTGCTAGAGCGCTGGGGGGCTACCCCCGTCGCCTTTACCGCTAATGAACCCGAAGATCTGCTGATGTTATGCCTGGATCAAGATGAGTTCGAAATAGGGAAGAGAGACTACTGGCGAGATTTGATTGATCAAGCCGCCTGCCCCGTATTGATTCTGGCAAATACCACCAGCTATGACTTACCGCCTTGGGAGCTTCCTCATGGTGGGGAAATGCTCTGCAAACCTTTCACTCGAGCCCAGTTGGTCACGACATTGCGCCATTTGCTGCAGCCCGCAGATCAAGAGATAGCGTCCGCTCAATCAAAAGCGCCTCCGCCAACGGACGCTTCCGTCATTGATATTTTGATCGTTGATGACAATGCCTCCAACCGTGAGCTGCTTAAGGCGCTGCTTGAAACGGATCAGCTACGTATTACGCTTGCCGATAGTGGGCATGAAGCGCTTGCCTTGGCAGTTAATTACACGGCTGACATGGTGCTAATGGATATTCGTATGCCGGGTATGGACGGCGTTGAAACCAGTCAGGCGCTGCGCCGTATCAATAATCACTGGTCACGCTGCCCTATTATTGCGGTAACCGCTCATGCCTTAAGCAGCGAACGTCAGCAGTGGCTGGCGGCTGGGCTGGATGATGTACTGATAAAGCCTGTTGATGAGGCGCAGCTACAACAATTGTTGCTGCGTTTTTTGGCCGTAACCCCTTCTCTGCCTACCGTTACATCAACGGCAGCCTTGCAACGAAAAGGCACTACTGAATTTGCCAGTGAAGCACTCGCGGCCGTCGATTTAACCATGGGCACAAAGCTTGCGGGCGGTAAAGAGAGCGTTGCCTATGCACAGCTTATACGCCTGATTGACAGCCTGGATGAAACAGAAACGCAAATGCGTGCCGCCTATGCCCAGAAAAACCTGGCGATGCTGCTTGACTGGGTACATGGGCTCAATGGAGCAAGCCGTTACTGCGGCGCACCTGAGCTAGCCCTATTGGTAGAAACCCTTGAGACGCGGTTACGCACCAGCGGGCTCAGTCATGTGGGCAGCCTCCTGGAAGCGTTGTACACCGCAATGGCACGCTTGCGTACTCATCGAAGCAGGCTGGCCCGTGGGCCTAACGCTCCAGAATGACAAAGGCAACTGCGTACTCCGCTTCATCACTTAGCGTGATATGGCTGGTCGTCGCACCGGATGCCTGCATTAGCCGCTTGGCCTCACGACTCAACTGTAAAAAGGGCTTCCCCAGGTGGTCATTAACCACTTGGATATCCCCCCACTGCATGCCGCCTCGAAGGCCAAGCCCTAGTGCTTTTACAAACGCTTCTTTGGCGGCAAATCTTTTCGCCAAGTAAGCCACCGGTTCGCCTTTTTGCTGCCATATCGCGTATTCGTCAGTTCCCAAAATACGCTGAGCAAAACGTGACCCATGGCGCTCAACTGCCCGGGTAAAACGCGCTACCCGGGCAATATCAGAACCAATCCCCACAATCATGTGTTAGTGACCACAGCAGTCATGATGACCATGCGTATGGTCATCTGCATGGTCATGTTCATGATCGTGAGCATCTAAAGCCGCCATCAACCCCGCTTCCTGGCCTGCAATAATAAGGCGCTTCATTTCCTGGACAGCCTCTTTGAGGCCAACAAACAGCGCCCGAGCAATAATTGCGTGACCGATATTCAGCTCATTCACCCCAGGCAGTGCGGCTATTGCTTCTGCATTATGGTAATGAAGTCCATGCCCAGCGTTAACCACCAGCCCCAGGGAAACGGCCTGCATCGCTGCTGCGGTTAAGCGCTGATACTCAGCATTTGCGGCGTCACTCCCCAGCTTCTCTTCTGCATAAGCACCGGTATGCAGCTCAATCGTTGGGGCACCAGCGCGATGAGCCGCATCGATTTGTGCTTCGTCAGGGTCGATAAACAGCGATACATCGCAGCCTGCGTTTTTAAGCCGCTCACATGCTTTGGCAATCGCCTCAAAACTACCGACCACATCCAGCCCGCCCTCTGTGGTGAGTTCTTCACGCTTTTCTGGTACCAGGCATACGTGTGCTGGGCGCACCTCTTCAGCCAGCGCCAGCATCTCTTCGGTCACCGCCATCTCTAAATTCATGCGGGTATTTAACACTTCCGCCAACAGCCTGACATCGCGAAGCTGTATATGGCGGCGGTCTTCGCGTAAATGCACCGTAATGCCATCTGCGCCCGCTTCTTCAGCCAACAAGGCAGCCTGTACCGGGTCCGGATAGCGGGTACCACGTGCCTGACGCAGCGTGGCGATATGGTCGATATTAACGCCCAGTAGAATGCGCGGAGGATGCATAACTATCTCCATTCCAAAAAATCATAAGCATGAACTATGGCTGTCGCCGGCGGGCCAATGCCATCATTAGCTCCCGGGAGCGCAGCGCAGTAGACCCCAAATGCGGTGCCAGAGCCGCCCGCATGACCGATTTAAGAACGCTCGCGAGCCCCGTATGCTGCCAGTCACCCTGCTCAATATAACGCAATGCGCGCCCTTCAAGCCCCTGCTCTGCGGGAAGAAAAGCACGGCTTTGTGCATCAAACCGATAGCGGGCTTGCGGGTCCAGCACGTTATTATCTGGCGTGCAAAAGCGCGGGGTAGCTTCAAGCGCATCCAACAACGCCCATTCATACCGCCGCAAGGCAAGAGCGCGCTCGGAAGGCATTGGAAGCGCTTCAAGCAACGCCGTATAGAAGGCAAAAACATCTGGCGCAGCGAGTTCTAGCGGCAGCAGCCGGGTGGCGATTTCATTCGCGTAAAGACCGCATAGAAGGCCCTCTCCTGCCAGTAATGCCGTTTGTCCACGCGACTCCATCAATGTTAGTCGTTTCAAATCGCGTTCGCCGCGCCAGCTAACAAACAGTGGCGTAAACGGCTGTAGTCGTTGACGCGATTTGGACCCCGGCCGCTGCCCTCCGTGGGCAACGGCGCGGATACGGCCATTATTAAGCGTCAGCAAATCGACTAACGCACTGGTTTCACGGTAGGGCTTGCGGTGCAGTAAAAAAGCGGGCTCCGCTGACATTGCGACACTCAATCGAGGTCGTAACCCAGGCTTTTCAGGGCACGCTCGTCATCGGACCAACCGCGCTTCACTTTTACCCACATATTCAGCATGACCTTGGTGCCCAGCGCGCGCTCCATATCCAGGCGCGCCTCGCGGCCAATGCTCTTGATTCGGTCACCGTTTTCGCCGATCAGGATGACTTTCTGCCCTTGGCGTTCCACCAGAATCAGCGCGCTGATATGAGTGATGCGCTCGGTTTCGCGGAACTCTTCGATCTCAACGGTCATCTGGTAGGGCAACTCGTCACCCAACTGACGCATGACTTTTTCACGCACCAGCTCAGCGGCCATAAAGCGCAGGCTCTTGTCGGTAATCTGGTCTTCTGGGAAGAAGTGCACGCTTTCTGGCAGGTATTTAGCCACTTCCTCTTCCAGCGTTTCTACCTGAGTGCCGTGCTTGGCTGAAATAGGCACAACGGCTGCAAACTCACGCCGCGCACCCACTTCAGCAAGCCAAGGTAGCAAATCGCCCTTATCCTGTAGACGATCCACTTTATTGACGGCGAGAATAACCGGTGCCTTAACATGCTCAAGACGTTTGAGTACCGCCTGGTCTTCGTCAGTCCAACGGGTACGATCAATAATAAAGACCACACAGTCAACATCACGAAGTGCTTGGGTAGCCGCCTGGTTCATAAAGCGGTTGATGGCTTTATTACGGTCTTTGGACATGATGTGCATGCCCGGTGTATCCACGTAAATAAACTGCGTATCTTCAACCGTCTTAATACCCATTACCTGATGGCGCGTGGTTTGCGGACGCCGAGAGGTAATTGAGATTTTTTGCCCCAGAATACGATTCATGAGGGTTGATTTGCCTACGTTAGGCCGTCCAACAATGGCCACAAAGCCGCAGGATTGGCTCATGATTTGTCTCCTGGTTTTTTCTCAAGGTACGAAAGCGCTTCTTCTGCCGCTTGCTGTTCAGCATGGCGGCGGCTAGGGCCTTTACCGGTGGTATGCTTGCTTAGTAGCTCAATGTAGCACTCCACGGTAAAGGTCTGGGCATGCGCCTCGCCCTTTACAGAGACCACTTCATAGCGCGGCAGCGCTGACTGACGCGACTGCAAAAACTCTTGTAAGCGTGTTTTAGGGTCTTTCTGGGTATCTTGTAACGAGATATTCTCTAGACGCTCGGCGTACCAGGAAAGCACGCGTTCCCGGACAACGTCCATACCGGCGTCCAGATAAATGGCACCAATTATCGCTTCAACCGCATCGGCGAGAATCGACTCACGGCGATGCCCTCCGCTTTTCATTTCCCCAGACCCCAAGCGCAAGCATTCGCCAAAGGTCATTTCACGGGCGAGTTCAGCAAGCGTTTGGCCTTTCACCAAACGCGCGCGAAGGCGCGATAACTGCCCTTCCCGCGCCTGAGGAAAACGTTGAAACAAGGCTTCTGCGATAACGAAATTAACAATTGAATCACCCAAAAATTCCAGGCGCTCATTGTTACGACCACCGTAGCTTCGGTGCGTCATGGCCAGTTCCAAGAGCGTTTCGTCGCCAAAGGTATGGCCGATTCGTCGGCAAAAAGCGTTTAAAGGATTACTCACAAGGCTCCTACGTCATTGACGTTAACTATTAGTGACATGACTAACCAAGGCTGACATAAACTTATTCATTCAATCCGTCGCACCGTATTAAAGCTGGGCAACCCGCCGTCCCAATGCATCCAAACAGCAAATGCACGACCCACGATATTCTCTTCCGGTACAAACCCCCAGTAACGGCTATCGTTGGAGTGATCGCGATTATCGCCCATCATGAAGTAGTGACCTTCAGGCACTTCAACTTCGCGCATTTGCGGTCCTGGGTCGCGGGGGTTGTTGTAGATAGTATGGCGCACGCTACCCAACTGCTCTTCTAATAATAGCTCTTGTGGCGAGGCATCGGGGCCTTCTTCCAATAACGTTTTAGTGACCAGTTCGCCGTTCACATAAAGCTGCTTATCTTCGTAGCGAATACGGTCGCCCGGAAGGCCTACCACCCGTTTGATAAAGTTGACCGATGGCTCATCCGGGAAGCGAAACACCATCACATCGCCACGCTCAGGCTCACCAACCTCCAAAATACGGTTGTGAACCACCGGCAAACGCAAGCCGTAGGCAAACTTGTTCACCAGGATAAAATCGCCTACTTCAAGCGTGGGCCGCATTGAACCCGATGGAATTTGAAACGGTTCGACAATAAAACTGCGTACTACCAATACCACCAGAAGTACCGGGAAAAAAGAGCGCGCATAATCGACCGGCCAAGGCTCTTTTAAAAGTTTTTCCTGTGTTGGTGCGTCAAGGTTCCCAGCAGCGGCTTCCTCTGCTTTCGCCAACCGCTCACGACGCTTAGGCCGCAACCAAATCACATCGATAAAATAAACGACCCCTGAAATTACAACGGCCAATACCAGCAGTAATGAAAAATCCATAAAGGAAACCTTCCCTAGTCGTTAACCTTGAGCACAGCGAGGAAGGCATCCTGGGGAATTTCAACGCGCCCCACCTGCTTCATCCGTTTTTTACCGGCTTTCTGTTTTTCCAGCAGTTTTTTCTTACGGCTTACATCACCGCCATAACATTTTGCCGTTACGTTTTTACGCAGGGCTTTTACGGTAGAGCGCGCCACTACCTGACCACCGATAGCGGCCTGAATGGCCACGTCAAACATCTGGCGCGGAATTAGCTCTTTCATTTTTTCGACCAGCAGCCGGCCGCGGCTATGAGCATGATCACGGTGGATGATCACCGCGAGGGCATCGACCTTTTCGCTATTGATCAGCACGTCCAGGCGCACCAGCTTGGCCTCTTCGAAACGCTCGAAATTGTACTCAAGCGACGCGTAACCGCGGGAGATGGATTTCAGGCGGTCGAAGAAGTCCATGACCACTTCCGACATCGGCAACTCATAGGCTAACTGAATCTGGTTACCCAGGAACTGCATGTCTTTCTGGGTACCACGGCGCTGCTCACACTCGGTAATGACATTACCCACGAACTCCTGAGGCACCAGAATACTGGCCCGCACGATGGGCTCACGCATCTCATCCACGTCTGCCATATCCGGCAGCTTGGAGGGGTTGGAGACGTAAGTGACGTCACCATTTTTCATCGCAAGCTCGTATACCACGGTAGGTGCGGTGGTAATCAGATCAATATCGTATTCGCGCTCAAGCCGCTCCTGGATAATTTCCATGTGGAGCGTGCCCAGGAAACCTACGCGAAAACCAAAGCCCAAGGCATCCGAGTTTTCCGGCTCATACTCTAAAGAGGCATCGTTAAGCGCGAGCTTTTCAAGCGCATCTCGGAAGTCTTCGTAGTCATCAGCACTGACGGGGAACATGCCGGCATACACCTGAGGCTTCACCTTCTGAAAACCAGGCAGACGCGGCACGTCGGACGTTTTGGTATGCGTGATAGTGTCACCCACCGGCGCACCGTGAATCTCTTTAATACCTGCGACAATAAAGCCCACTTCACCCGCACGCAGGATATTGGTCTCTTTGCGCAACGGAGTAAAAATGCCCACTTCAGTGGCGTTCCAGTCGCGGCCCGTTGACTTGATTCGGATCTTGTCGCCCTTGCGCAGCGTGCCATCAAACAAGCGCACCAGCGAGACAACACCTAGATAGTTATCAAACCAGGAGTCAATAATCAGCGCTTGCAGAGGTGCATTCCGGTCACCTTTGGGCGGCGGAATATCACGCACTAAACGTTCAAGCAGTCCATCAATGCCGATACCGCTTTTGGCGGACACCTGGCAGGCGTCAGTGGCGTCGAGACCAATGATCTCCTCAATCTCTTGCGCCACCTTGTCCGGGTCGGCCTGGGGTAAATCGATTTTATTGAGGACGGGCAATACTTCCAAGCCCTGCTCGATGGCGGTATAGCAGTTAGCCACCGACTGCGCCTCAACCCCTTGGCCCGCATCTACGACCAGCAGCGCCCCTTCGCAAGCATACAGCGAGCGCGATACTTCGTAGGAAAAATCCACGTGGCCTGGTGTATCGATGAAATTAAGCTGATACACCTCGCCATCGGCCGCAGTGTAATCGAGCGTCACCGATTGCGCTTTAATGGTGATACCACGCTCGCGCTCAATGTCCATGGAGTCGAGCACTTGCTCTTTAAGCTCGCGCTGGGTCAATCCACCGCAGGTTTGGATCAAGCGATCAGAGAGCGTTGATTTCCCGTGATCGATATGAGCGATAATTGAGAAGTTTCTTATATTCTTTAAATTACTGCTAGAAACGTCGTGGGACATCGAGAGTGGTCTGCCTTAGTGGTACGTAAGCGGCTTTATTACCAGCCGCCTCGAGAGTTTAAAGCCCGAAAACAGCTGGCATGTTGGCCACTTTGCCTATTTCCGTTAAAAAGATAAGCGCTATTGTAGCGATATGTGCGGGATAGGAACAGCAGTCCGGCGAGAACCGCCGGACTGGGTAGGCAGAGAAGGGATTATTCCAGGCGTAAAGCTAAAAACAGTGAGCGACCCTCACGGTAAACACGCACTGGAATTGCCCGATCACTTGGTAGCTGTTCAACAATGTCTAACAACTCATCCGGAGAAGACACGCTGCGGTGATCAACACTTACCAGTACATCGCCAACGTGGAGGCCCGCCTGAGCGGCAACGCTATCAGGCTCCATCTGACGCACTTCAACGCCCCCCTCAATATTCAAGCGCTCACGCATCGCGTCATCCAACTCGGCAACCGAAATCCCCAAACGCACCTGATTGTTGCTTTCATCACCCTGTGAGGCTGTTTCGGAATCGGGCCAATGACCCAGCGCTACCGTCTCCGTTACCTCTTCGCCATCGCGCATTAAGGTAAGTTCCACATCACTTCCAGGAGCAACACGACCAATTAAACGCGGTAGTGTGCTTGAGCGATCAACCTCTTCGCCATTGACACCTGTAATCACGTCACCAGCACGTAAGCCGCCTTGCGCTGCAGGGCCTTCCGGGTCAAGGTCAGCAATGAGGGCCCCACTTGCGTTTTCCATACCAAAGGATTCGGCCAAATCCTGAGATACAGGTTGAATCATGACGCCTAGCCAACCACGATCAACGCGTCCCTCTTCACGCAGTTGATCAGCAACGTCCATGGCGACATTAATGGGAATCGCAAATGAAAGCCCCATAAAGCCGCCGCTACGGGTAAAGATTTGCGAGTTAATCCCGACGACTTCTCCGTCAAGATTAAACAGCGGCCCACCGGAATTACCTGGGTTGATCGCCACATCCGTTTGAATAAAGGGAACGTAGGCATCACGCGGCAATGTGCGATTAATCGCGCTGATAATGCCTGCAGTGACTGAGTGATCAAACCCAAACGGAGAGCCAATCGCAGCCACCCACTCACCCACTTTAAGATCGTCAGAATTGCCAAGATTCAAGACCGGTAATTCAGAAGCATCAATTTTTAAAAGTGCAACGTCGGTCTGAGCATCGCTGCCGATCAACTCAGCGGAGAGCTCTCGACGGTCATTCAAGCGCACCAATATCTCATCAGCATCCTGGACAACGTGGGCGTTAGTCATGATATAGCCATCATCGCTAATCACGAACCCAGACCCCAGCGACTGACGCTCTTCACTACGTCCTTGTCCGCCACTGCCTGGCGGCGTGGGAAAACTATCACCAAAAAAATGCCGGAAAATTTCAGGTATCTCTTGCCCGCCGAACCCACCCATGGAAGGGCCGCTGCTGCGTTGCACGGTACGGCTGGTTGAAATATTGACAACGCCTGGCGCAGCCTCTTCAACCAATTCAGTGAAATCGGGTAAATTATAGGCATAGGCATTTTGGCCTATCATCAATAATGTAACTAACCATAGCCATAATGCGGAAGGAAGAACCAAGCGCTTCATGTAAGAGCTCCTAATAAAGCAGACATCAAACGAAGGAAGTGCAACTCACCATGAGATGCAGGACGCCTAACTGACCAATTGAGGGCGAAAGCGTTCCGTTCGCCCGCTAAGCAATTTTTTTAAAATCACACATCCAACGAACAGCGTCATAAAAAAACTGGCAGGTGCCCACCACACAGCCCCGTCTAACGCTGCAACCCCTCCTGATAACAGTAGCGCAACCAATAGCGGCAGCGCATAGACAAGCAAGGCTAACAGGGTAATATCAGAACGGCCAAGAGTAAGCGTTACGCTTGTGCCAAGCGGGTAGTGCTCGCAAAGTTGAGAGGAAACATAAGAGGTTTTTACTTCGATACGCTGGTGCTGCTGACGCGCCAACACGCCCATGCCACATCCACGGCCCTGGGCACACTGCTGACAGCTCTCTTTCACCGACACATCGACTAACAGCCCACGCGGGGTGTAGCCAACAACGCGACCGGTGCGCAGCAAGGCATCACCTTCAGATTTCATCAACGCACTAATACCTTGGCTGAACTGATTGAGCTGGAGAACATGCGCACAATGTAAATAAGAAAATTTAGTCGAACTCAACCGATTGAACAATACGCTGAAGCATTGAAGGGGGAACTTCACCAATACCGACTAGCTGCCAGTACTGCTCGCCTTCAGCATATTCATCAACCGCTATCGACGAAACACCAATTTGATGGACGCCGCGATTCAACTCTTGCGGCCCCGCTTGAGGCTCGGCAAAAATGCTAATGGTGGCCAAACCGTCGCTATACAAACGCTGATGCGCGTCGTCATCCTGGGAGAATGTCGGCTGAGCGACAAAGCCTTCGGGCAGCCATGAAGGCTGCCAAGCGGGCTCTGTGCTGACGGGCAACGCATCAATGACAACCGGACCTGTATAGCGCTCGGGCTCATTTAATTGTGTTATTTGAAAGGTTTCTAAAATACGACCCGTTGAGTCACTTAACACGTGTTTTAACAATAAGCCGGTTGTATTATCCAACCACCATTCATGGGTATAACGCTGCTGGTCGTGCGGCTCAAATCGAAGCGTTGCTGCCTCGCGCCCAGCGACTCGGACGTCTTCATCCAGTGAAATATCATAAAAACGAGAAGTGTGCTCAACCCACCCATCCAGGGAAGGAAATGCACCGTTTTTACTCTCTGCTGACCAAGCCAGCTGCCCTACCCGAGAGCGGCGTTCGACACTTATAGAGGGACCATCAAGCAACTGAACAACTTGCTGGCGAATACCATCCTGAATGCGATGTGAAAGCGCTAGCGTGCGCACATCAATGGCATTAATCGCAACAGCCCGTGCTTGAAAAGTATAACAATGGCTCGCTTGTAAACTTCTTTCCAGCCACAGCTGAACATTGCCAGATGCATTTTCAGAGGGCGCATCCGCACACATGTCAGGTTCATCAGTTTGTGCATATAGCTGTAAAGGCAACAGGCTAATGCTCAATAACGCAGCAGAAGCCACCCACCTGTTTCGCCAGGTCACCATCATCCGGGGTATTCCCTTATCTATCGGTAGCCACTCTTAGCCTGCTATTACATACAATCTTTCAAATGCCTATCTAGAGATTAAGGCATGTTCCCGAGCCCTGGTTTTACGAATACGCGTTTAAAACTCGTATTCAGGTGCCACACTCAGGAAACATTGTAATAACGTGTTAGCGTTGGCCTAGCGGTTCAGTGACAGAAGAACGCATCAACGGCATCCAGCTGTCGCCATTGCCATAAGCGGCGCCCTGAGAATGCTGCTCTAGATACGACTGCAGAAGCCTAATCTGATCAACGTCAATAGTGTTAACTTGCTGCGCGGGAGCACTTTGAGCCACGGCGGCTGAAGCGAACCCCGTCTCGCTTACGTTCATTAGCCCGTTTTGCGCTTGACCATTAACCCGAAAAGGCGTTGGTTCAAACATCGGCATACCGGCAGAGGTCATTGATGCTGGCTGCGAGGCGGCAAGGTCGACAGGCTGAACCTGACCCGCTGCGCCTCCTCCCGTCGAGGACGTTGCCGCAATAGTGTTGCCTGGTTCAATACTTTCACCGTCAGCACCAAAGAACTGAACACCAGTAATCACCATAAGCGATACTGCTGCCGCAACACCGGCGCCGCGAGCAAAAGAGATGTTACTTGACCGAGCAGGAGTTGACGCTGGGGCGTCAGCCGTCATCGGAGCAGGTTCATCCTGTAAACGCGCCATAATACCGGCGGAAAGGTCGGCACTCACATCAACACTCCGCTCACGCTGCATCATGCTACGAGCCAAGTGGTAACGTCGCCACGTATCTGCCGCATCAGCATCATTTGGCAGTGCCTTCAACACTCGGCGTAGTTCCAGCTCATCACTTTCGCTATCCATTAACGCTGAAAGCGATTCCCGTGTGTTTTGACTCATACTTCACACCCTCACACTGTGTTAAATGAAGCCTTACCGCAGCACGGCAAATAAGCAGCGACCGCTGTAACAACTCCACTGGCCAAGATCTGATAACAACTCGCTTAGTGCAATGCACCTCGCATCATGTTGCCTCATTCTTCGGTACATCAGCCGCTCGATGCGACATGGTAGCTAGAGCGTCACGGCTGCTTGTTCTCATCCGTTTAACGGAAGCAGCTGGTGTGTATGACGCTTTACCTGCCAGACAGTTCACAAAAAAAGGAAAAACGTAATTTTCTGTGTCCTGACCGTTACCTGCAACTTCTACCTGCAACTTCCAGCAGCACTGTGTTTATTCAGTTCTATCGACCACTATTCATCGCGACTGTTCCGTGCGGTCGTCACTAACGGTCGAATGTGTTCATCCACCGCTTCACGCGCGCGAAAAATCCGCGAACGCACAGTCCCCACTGGACACTGCATTATCTGAGCAATGTCTTCATAGGCAAGACCATCCAGTTCGCGCAGCGTAATCGCCGTACGTAGATCGTCCGGCAGCTTTTCAATCGCCTCATAAACGGCGGCTTCAAGTTGATCACGTGCGATAGCGGCTTCTGGCGACTCGGCATCGGCCAGTCGGCCGCTCTGATCGACAAGCTCTGCATCCACGATGTCCAGATCGCTACCAGGTGGCCGTCGGCCCCGAGACACCAGGTGGTTTTTAGCCGTATTGATAGCAATACGGTACATCCAGGTATAAAAAGCACTTTCAGCACGAAACTTACCGAGCGCTCGATAGGCTTTGATAAACGCTTCCTGGGCCACATCCTGGACCTCAGAGTGGTCGTGCACGTAGCGGCCGATCAAACCAATAATTTTATGCTGGTATTTTTTTACCAGCAGATCAAACGCGCGCGTATCGCCTTTCTGGGCACGTTCGACAAGCTGTTGATCCGTTTCCCGAGTGCCCATTCACACGCCCCTCCAGCTCGTACGACATGCGTAGAGCCCTATTTCTGTCACCCCTTTTGAGCGGGCCTTCACAGCAAGCAGCATAGCGTCCCTTGGGCATTAATTAATGACAATGATGACAGCGGCGACCAATATGCCGCTGTGTTTATGGTTCATAACGTTAAGTGTTACGCGTTCTGTACGAGGCATCAAGCGCTTACACACTACTTGCAAAATCTTGAAGCTGACACTGCTCAACGCTTTCAAGTTCCTCAAGAATTGATTTTTACCACCCTGACACGCCATAGTAGGCGTTATTTTTCGCTCACTACGCACGCATAGGTAGCTAGATGTCAGAACAACAGGTTCATAACCTTAACGTCCTCGCCCAGGATGTCCTCACCACACCCGACGCGCTCAAGCAGGCGGTTCCTCTTACCGACACAGCTGAACGTACGGTCATCGAAGGGCGTCAAACCATTCAGAATATTCTGGATGGTAAAGATCCACGCCTTTTAGTCGTCGTCGGCCCCTGCTCTATCCACGATGTAGACGCAGCGCTGGATTACGCCCGCCGCTTGCGCAAACTGGCCGACCAGGTGAGCGATAGTCTTTATATCGTGATGCGCGTGTATTTTGAAAAGCCTCGCACAACGGTCGGCTGGAAAGGCCTTATCAACGACCCGCACCTCAACGACTCCTTTGAGATTGATGAAGGCCTGCATATTGCGCGCAAGCTGCTGGTCGACCTGGCGGAACTTGGCTTGCCGCTGGCGACCGAAGCACTCGACCCCATTTCGCCTCAATATCTTCAAGACTGTATCAGTTGGTCAGCTATTGGTGCACGTACCACTGAGTCACAAACGCACCGCGAAATGGCCTCAGGCCTCTCCTCACCGGTCGGTTTTAAGAACGGAACCGATGGTAGCCTGGATGTCGCTATCAATGCGCTGCAGTCCGTGGCGAGCCCGCATAATTTCCTAGGCATTAACCCAGCCGGTCAAGTGGCCATTATTCGCACCCGGGGTAACGCATACGGCCACGTCGTTCTACGGGGCGGTAACGGCAAACCCAATTACGACAGTGTTAGCGTGACGCTGGCCGAAAAAGAGCTTAAAAAAGCCAATCTTTCTGCCAACATCATGATCGACTGTTCTCACGCCAACTCTAATAAAGACGCGGCTTTACAGCCGTTGGTATTGGAGAACGTGACCAACCAGATCCTTGAAGGCAACATCTCTATCATCGGCTTGATGGTGGAATCCAATATCGGCTGGGGCAATCAAAAAGTCCCTGCGGACCTAAGCCAACTGCAGTACGGCGTTTCCATTACTGATGCCTGCATCGACTGGGATACAACGGTTGAAACGTTTACCCGCATGAACGATAAGCTGGCACCGGCACTTGCCAAGCGCATTGCGCAGTAACTCGACTGCATGCACATGCCCCGCTATGGCGTATGCCATAGCGGGGGTTCAGATGATTGCAGGTGGCTTATGGGTGAATCTCGCGCCTGAACGGTGGTAAAGCATCCAGTAACGCCTGACCGTAGCGCCGGGTAATCACGCGCTTGTCCAGCAAGGTAATCACCCCCTGGTCACTCTCTTTACGAATTAGCCGCCCACAGGCCTGCACCAGTTTAATCGAGGCATCCGGCACGCTAATGCGCATAAAAGAGTTCCCGCCCTGGTTCTCGATCCATTCAGCAAGCGTCGCCCCTACCGGGTCATCCGGCACTGAAAATGGCAGCCGCGTGATCACCACATGGGTCAAGTAGTCACCAGGCAGATCGATTCCTTCGGCAAAGCTTGCTAGTCCGAAAATAATACTACCTTTGCCCTTGTCGACCGCCGCGCGATGCCGCTCAATTAACTCTCTTTTGGGCAGCGCATCCTGGGCAAGCACCCGCTCTCTGATTGCCGCTGGCAGGCTTTTCTCTACCGCGCGAAGCTGCGCACGAGAAGAAAACAGCACCAAGGCCGCCTCTTTATCGGTCAACTGCGTGACAAACTGAGCGATCGCATTTTCATGCGCATCGCGATCACCAGGGTCAGTCGCCTCCTTTGGCACACGCAGCACCGCATTGGCATAATCAAACGGGCTGGGCAACGCCTGGTAGCGGTACCGATTAGCTAACCCGGCGCGCTCCTGAATGCGTTCAAATCGACCCAGTGCAGTAAGCGTTGCCGAGGTGACCACTGCACCATGGCAGCGCCCCCATAAATGCTTGGCAAGCGTATGGGCCGCTGATACTGGGCTTGCAGAAAACTCAATCTCGGGCTCACCCGCCACCCGGCTTAGCGTAAGCCACCGAGCACTCGGCGGGGCGTTAGGTGCATCCTGCTCACTAAACGCTTGCCATAAGGCGTGGGCTTCCAAGGCGCGGCCATGCAGCAGCGCGACCAGTGGCAGCCAGCTTTCCGCTTGCTCGCGATCAAGCCCGGTCTGCTTATCAGGGTCAAGGCTTTCACGCAGAATATCGCTGATACTCTCCAGGCAACGCGAGAGCGTGGCAAACATCACCAACAACTGCTGCGCCTGTTCACGCAGCGCATCAGGCACTTGGCCTTTTTCAAACCGCGATTGCAGTGTGCTTTCTTCATCTGACAGCCCATTGGGCCGCTCCGCCAGCTGATGCCCTACGCTAAATACATCGCCCAGCACAGGCTCCAGGCCATGAATAGCCTCGGGGAGGCTTGCCAGTAGGCGTGCGATGGTGGGCTGCACCGCCAACGCCTGATTCAGGTCGGTCAAACTGCTTTTAAGCGTATTTAACCAGCGCACACAGCCGTGTACGGCAAACCGGTGGGCGAAATGCGAAAGCGCCTTATCAGGCAGGTGATGACCTTCATCAAATACAAAAATGCAGTCGGAAGGATCCGGTAAAATCGCCCCACCTCCCAGTGCCAAATCTGCCAGCACCAGGTCATGGTTGGCAACGATGACATCCGCATTTTCAAGATCACGACGCGAGCGAAAAAAGGCACAGGCGCCAAAGTGGCCACAGCGCCTACCGGTGCATTGGCGGTGGTCTACCGTTAGCCGCCGCCAGTGGGCATCATCAATGGTGGTGGGCCAGTTATCGCGGTCGCCCTCCCAATTCCCCTGCCCATAGGCGTCCGTCATATCAGTGGCAAGCACGGTAAAATCGCTGCTTTCCGTTTGCAGGGACTGCTCGAATAGCGAAAGCGTCGGGTTAGGCTCAGCGCCTTCCATGACCTGATCCAGCTTGGCCACACAGACATACCGGCCGCGACCTTTTGCCAACGCGTAGCGAAAAGCGATGCCGCTATGGCTGGCAAGCGCGGGCAAGTCCTGATTCAGCACCTGCTCTTGCAATGCAACCGTAGCGGTCGAAATAACCAACCGCTTACCACGAGCTTTCGCAATGGGTAATGCAGCGATCAGATACGCCAGCGTTTTGCCGGTTCCGGTGCCCGCCTCCAGCACACAGACATGGCTGTCACTGGTCCGCTTGCCTTCGCTATCGCTTTCGATATCCCCTAACGTGCGGGCAATCTCAGCAATCATCAGACGCTGCCCGTAGCGCGGAGTCAGCTCAAGCTTTTCTACCACGCGACGATAAGCGTCCTGAATATCGCTTTTTAGGGCATCATCAAGCATGTGCTTTACAGCATACCTTCCGGCGGATGTTCGCAGGGTAGTTTGCCGTTGATATAGCGTTCGATCTCAGGCAATGAGAAGGCATCTTCTTCGCCCACAAAGCTGATTGAAACGCCTTTGGCGCCTGCACGACCGGTACGACCAATACGGTGCACGTAGTCTTCCGGGTCTTCAGGCAGCGTGTAATTGATGACGTGGCTTACGTCTTCAATATGAATACCGCGGCCTGCCACATCCGTGGCAACCAGCACTTGGATTTCACCCTCGCGGAAACGCTCAAGCGTAGTGATGCGCTGGTTTTGCGGTACGTCACCCGACAACATGGCCGCACTGATACCGGCTTTTTTCAGCAGATCATCCAGCTTACGAACCAAATCGCGGCGATTACCGAATACCATCACACGCTCAAAGCTCTCTTGCTCAAGCAGGTTTACCAACAGGCGCTGCTTATCGTCGTCCGAGACAAGATAAACACGCTGGTCAATATCCGCCTGGTTTTCAACCGTGACTTCAATCTCAACGTGGGCCGGGTTAACCGTCCACTGATTGGCCAGATTGAGAATATCGTCTGTAAAGGTGGCAGAAAACAGGAACGTCTGGCGCTCTTCTGTCTTCGGCGTGTAGCGAATAATACGCTTCACGTCAGGAATAAAGCCCATCGACAGCATACGGTCGGCTTCATCCAATACCAGCACTTCCACTTCAGAAAGGTCGATATCGCGCTTTTGATGGAAATCCAGCAAGCGGCCTGGCGTTGCGACCAGGATATCAATCTTTTTGCCTAGGCTTTCGCGCTGCTTTTGATAGTCCATTCCACCAACAACGCTGGCCACGTTCAACTGCGTAAAGCGAGCAAGCGCCTTGGCGTCTTTTTCGATTTGCAGGGCCAACTCACGCGTAGGCGCAATAATCAGGGCTCGCGGCGCACCGGGCTTTTGACCATCCGGTGCAGGCTCTTCAAGGAAGTACGCCATTACCGAGATCAAAAATGCAGCCGTCTTGCCGGTACCGGTTTGCGCTTTACCAACAATATCGCCACCCAGCAGCGTTGCACGCAGCGCTTCAGCCTGGATCGGTGTGCAGTACTCAAACCCTTGGGCATGAATGGCGCGCATCAACGGTAGCGGCAGATCAAAGTCATGAAAGCGCCATTTGCCAGCCACGGCAGGCACCTGAAACTGACGAAGATCCCAGCTCGACTGGCGGCGACGCGGTTTCCGACGGCGACGTTTCGGCTTGCGGTTCTGGGCCGATGCTATGGTCTGTTCCGACTCGCTCATAGGCTATGTATCTGTCCATTACTGTGAATGTTAGGCATCACGAAGCGCGTATTGTATCAGGGGTTGGCGCTAAGAGCGCGTCCTGCTGTCGAAGGTAGGCCAGAGCCTGTTAGAATATGGCTTAATTCGACATAAGGAGCGCGACATGACGCGTAAGAAAAAAACACGTTCTTTGGCTGACAAGGTGACGATTCGCACCGGGCGCCGCAAAGACTATAAACAGTGGCGCCATGATAACCCCGACCAGGTGACCTCTTCACGCCGTTTTGTCGCCAAAAAGCAGCAGCAGCGTAAACTTCAGGCAGTGCGCAAGCTAGCGCGCCAACAGGAGGGACAAAGTATCGCCATCCATCCTGACAAAGGGGCGGATCACACGCCAGAGGATAAATCGTAATGCGGTTGGTTTCTTTCAACATCAACGGCATTCGCGCTCGGCTTCATCAGTTGCAGGCCTTGATTGATACCCAGCAGCCTGACGTTATAGGCCTGCAGGAAACCAAAGTACAGGACAGCGAGTTCCCCTTGGCCGATGTGGAGGCCATGGGCTACCACGTTTATTACCATGGGCAAAAAGGTCACTATGGGGTGGCATTAATGTGCCGTCAAAAGCCCCAGGACATCTTTTATGGCTTTCCCGATGATGGCGAAGAAGCGCAGCGGCGCATGATTGGCGTACGCTTGCTAGCTGACGACGGCGAATCAGTCACCGTTTGGAACGGCTACTTCCCACAGGGTGAAAACGTTAGCCATCCGACGAAATTTCCCCATAAAGCGCAATTTTACCGCCAACTAACAAGCCTGCTCAACGAACATTACCGCGCGGACGAGCGTCTAGCGATTATGGGTGATTTTAACATTTCACCTGAAGATCAAGATATCGGCATTGGCGAGGCGAGCCGCAAGCGCTGGCTGCGTGAAGGCAAAGCAAGTTTTCAACCGATTGAGCGCGAATGGCTGGAGGGCATCAAAGCCTGGGGACTAACCGACAGCTATCGCCTTTGCTACCCAGAGAACAATGAGTGGTTCAGTTGGTTTGATTATCGTTCCAAAGGCTTTGATCGCGAACCCAAACGTGGCCTACGGATCGACTATATTCTGGTGACACAACCGCTTGCCGACTGCGTTCAGGCAGCGGGGATCGATTATGAGCTGCGCGCCATGGCACGCCCCTCCGACCACGCGCCTACCTGGAGCGATTTTGCGATTACGCTCAGTCCTTCAGCGTAATTGTTCTGTACAAAACCTCTGCACAAGCTCTTTGCCGTAGCCCTTTGCATAGCCCTTCTGCATAACCCCTCTGTGTAAGTTACGCGCCGGGCGTTAATCTTCTCAGTCATTCTGACGTTAATTGAAATTGGCCAGCCATTGGCTGGCTTCTTCATCGCCCAACTCAGCAGCCTTGGAAAGTGCCTGTTCGGCCTGCTCTTCACTTCCCCAGGCATAAGCCAACTGCCCATATTGGCGCCAGTCCTTGGCCGCCTGGGTATATTCAGCCAATGCTTGCCAGGCACTTAGCGCATTGTCGACGTGCCTGGCCTGCTGCCAGGACGTGGCGAGCAAGCGTAACGAGCGCTCATCTCGCTCAAGCTCCCCCTTCGCCAAGGCATTTTCCACATGCTCAGCGGCCCGCGCAGGCGTTCCTCCGCTTCGATGCAACTGAACCAGTAGCCAAAAGTCATCCTTTGATTCCAGCTTGCCCAACTGCCACGCCATTTCCCACAAGCCAGCGGCAACGCCTGGCTGGCCTGCCTGCTGGGCAAGCCCCGCTGCCTGCTGCCACGCGTCTCTATCGCTTTGAGGGCCCAGGCCCTCAACCAACCAGCCAAGCGCCTGCTCGTTTTGCCCTGAATGGCGCAGTATGGCAAGCGCCAGTGCTTGCTGGCTCTCATCAAGCGCTTGTGTCTGCTCAACGGCCTGATTCAGCCGCTCAGCGGCAGCATCCCACTGCGCTTCTTGCGCCATCAAACGCACCAACTGCCATAGCGTGGCGGTATCCTGCTCGCTCTCCAGCCATTCGCTCAATAAATCAATGGCCTGCTCATTTTGCCCCGCCACACGCCGCAGCGACGCTTCTTCACGCAGCCAACGCGCTGCCTGCTCTGCATCCACACCGCTGGTCTGACGCGCCAATGCGAGATGATCAGCGGCCTGAGCAGGCTTTTCTTGGCGAGCCAAAGCGCTTGCCGCCAGCTGATGGTAGAGCGCACTGGCCCAACGGTCAGAAACATTTCCTCCAGCCAATCGATTCGCCTGGGCAGTGGCGCGTTCAGCCACCGCTTCAAATGCGCCGCTCTGTAACTGCTCCTGCTGCGCTTTTAAATCACGAATGACATCACCTGGAAGTGGCGCATCGGCTTGGGCGGCAGAGACCCAAACACTGAATATTAGAATCCACGCTAAACGCTGCATACCGCTACCTCAATTGAAACTCTATGCGCTGTGTGGCACGCCGGATCTGCTGGCTGCTGGCAAACTGCCACTGCCCAATAGCCTCTTGGGCGGCATCATCAAATACACGCCGTGGCTGAGAATCCGTCACTCGAACGGAGGACCGGTCAACGCTGCCATCGCGACGAATAATAAATACCACCTCAACGAAACCTTCCATACCTCTGCGCTGCGCGCGCGGTGGATAAGTGGGGTTAACACGATTGGTAGGCGCTACCTGCCCGACACTTACTGGCTCGTTGGAAGGCGGCGCTTCGGCTACTGGGGCCGCTTCACGCTGAGCGGGTGCCTCCGTGGGCGTCGCTACTGGCGCTGCTTCCGTCGGCGGCTCAGGGGATGGCTCAGGTGCAGGTTCCGGCTGCGGTGCGGGCTGAGGCTCAGGTTGAGGCTCGGGCGCTATTTCCGTTAACTCCGGCAGTTCATCATCCATCTCCACCGGCTCGACGGGCACGTCAGGTAGCTCTACATCAGGCAGCGTAATCACACTATCGGTTACCGGAGGCGGCTCGGGTGTCGGCATGGGCGGCGGCGCCTGCTGAGGCGTGGCTTGCGCAGGCTGCGGCGCTGGCGCCTCTTGCTCAGGCGCCACTTCTGGCGCTTCCACCATATTCATGGTCATGGTCATTATCGGCGTTTCAGGCTCGCTTTCTGGCGGCGTTACCAGTAATGCCAGCAGCCAAAACAGACCCACTGCCAGCGTAATTCCCACCAGAAAGGACACCGCATGACGTATCATGGCGCACTCCGGCTCGCAGCGACGGCCACCTGCTCTACCCCAGCCTCTTTAAGGCGATCCATAACTTCAATGAGCAGCCCCGTCGTCGATGCCCGGTCCGCCTGAATCACGGCAGACCCTTGCTCGGTCAACATACCGGCCACTTCCCGCCCTACGTGATGGATATCCACTGGCTTACCGTCCACCCAGACAGCACCTTCAGGCGTAATAGCCACCAGCACCTGCGCTTCCGGACGCGGACTCGCCGCACTGGATTCAGGGCGCTCAATTTCAATGCCGCTCTCTTTAATAAAGCTGGTCGTTACGATAAAGAAGATCAGCATAATGAACACCACATCGAGCATGGGCGTCAGGTTGACTTCATTGCTTTCTGCGTTTGCGTCCATTGAACGGCGTCTACGCATCATTCTCCTCCAAGGCACGTGCCAGCCGGTCATGCAACCGCTGATCTTCTCGACGAATCACGTGCTCTAAACGACTAATAAACAGAAGCCCCACGACCGCAATCGCCATGCCGGTTAACGTTGGCAGCGTTGCACGCGCCACACCATCGGCCATCGCGCGCGCCTGATGCGTGTCACTCATCGAGAGGCTATCAAACACGGTAATCATGCCAGTAACAGTACCCAGCAGGCCTAGTAAGGGGCAGAGCGCGACCAGCAGTTTTAACCAGGGTAGCGGACGACGAAGCTTGGCCACCAATGCTTCTGTCCACACGTGGCGTAGCGTGCGCGCGCTCCAGCTACGGTGGTCGCGGCGCTCCGCCCAGCGACGAATCAACTGCCGACGGGCGGAACGCCAGGTAATGCGGTAGTACCACCAGCGCTCTATCGCCATACCGAATACCAGCACCGCGACCAACGCCAGTACGACCAGAACCGCACCACCGGCATCGACTAGCCGCTCTACCGGTTCAAGCCAGAGAGGTAGCGTGGGCATATCAATTCACCGACGTAGCATGAACAGTAGATTGAGCTTCCAAATGATCCGCCAAGGTCGCACTCGCCTCGCCTTCAATCACTTGGCTTAAGTGACGGCTGCGGCTTGAAAGCGCCGTTTGTGCAAACAGCAAAGGTACCGCCGTAATGAGGCCTAGTACCGTGGTGACCAATGCCTGACTAATCCCCCCTGCCATGAGCTGCGGATCGCCGGTACCAAACACGGTAATCGCCTGAAACGTTACAATCATGCCGGTCACCGTTCCCAACAACCCCAGCAGCGGCGCAATAGCAGCCAATAGCTTAACAATGGGCTGACCCCGCTCAATGCGCGGTAATTCTGCTAGTACCGCTTCATCCAAACGCGCTTCTAACGCTTCAGGGGTTTGGTGCTTATCCATCTCTTTAAAGCGTAGCAACACGCGGCCTAGCGGGTTATTCGACTGCAACTGATTAAGCGACTGACGTTGACGGCGCACGCGAAGACTCTGTAGCACCAAGTAGGCATATTGCCCCAGCGCCACCAGCAGACCCAACACCCCCAGCACGACGATGACATAACCGACATACCCACCCTGCTGGAAACGCTCCCACAGGCTAGGACGTTGAGAAAGCGCCTGTAAAACGGGGCCTTGAGTGGGGTCAATCAGGAACTCCCTGCTTTCTCCCCGATGGTAAGCCGCGAGTACACTTTGAATTTCATCTGGCGTACGCGGGACTTCGGCCAAATGACTGACGCCACCTTCTTGACGAAGTAGTGCATTTTCCGTAAAGGCGGCGAAGTCACCCAATCGAACCACGTTACGGGGCGCGATCGCGCCGCTGGAATCCGCGACCGGAAGCTCCAAACGTTCAACCTGCCCAGTTTTTGCAGCCAGCGTTGCCAGACTGTCGACCACGTTTTCTAGCTGACTACGCTCAAGCACTTCCGCGTTATCCAGGCGAGGCGGCAGTACCTCTTCTTGCAAGGTTAACCAGCTATCTTCACCCAATCCATTGCGCACTTCGGTACTGTGTCGCGCAAGGTTTGCCAACAAGCCGGAAAGCGCTTCACCCTGTTCGTTCTGTCGCTCGGTTAGCTCACTGGCCTGCTCAGCCTGCTCGGTTTGCTGGGCTTGCAGCGCTTCACGCTGCTCCTCGGCTGACTGATGGGCGGCGCGAGCCTCTTCAAGCGCTGCATTTAACGCTTGTTGATCTTCCAAAAAGCGCGCCAAGCGCTCCTGGTCACGCGCCTCAGCGGCCTGGCGTGCTTCCCGTAGTGATGAAACAGGCTCACTTTGCGCCGAGACACCGAAACTGACGGCGACAAGTCCTACCAACAAACCAGCACTTATCAGGCGTTGCAGACGTTGACGATTGACGCTCATGGCTGACCTCCCTGCTGTTCTGCAACCGTAATGGATAGCGGCAACCTCAATAGATCCGGCGTGCGCTGGTCAGCGGCGATGCGCAGGCCATTGCGGACTTCGCGCCGTGCTCGCTCATCCAGCGGTAGCCATTCATGGTTGGCGGCATCCCAAACACCCCCTTCCCGAGCGTCTGGCGTCAGGTAGTAAAATCCAATTCTACCGACGCGTAGATAATCCACTTCCCGAGCGTTGCCTTCAGGGCTTTGCAAGCGTCCACGCCAGTTATCAATGTCACGGCCGTACTCAAGCTCTACTCGCCATGCTTCTAATAAGCCGTTGATCCGCTCAACAGCGTCGGTGCTCTGCGTCTCATCAGAGCGCGCGACTCGAGCCAAGCGCTCATCGCGCAAGAACGGCATATCCTGCTCAATCCAGTGCGTTAACTGCGCTTGCATATCCTGCTCGATAAGCGGTAGCGCCACGCGTGTCTCTTCCAGGGTATTCAGTGCAGTACTTAAACGCTGCTGACGTTCGGCTTCTTCTACCAAACGCGCACTTAGCGACGCGTTTGTGGCCTCCATTTGACGAGTCTCACGCTCTAGCCGACGTAACTCTTCTAGCGCCCCCCGGGTCTCTTCATCGGCTGCGTCAATTTGCTGCTGCAGGGCCGCTTGGGTTTGCTGGGCTTCTACACTCTGGGCTGCCTGGCCCGCTGTTTCATCGCTTGCCATTAGCGCACCGCTGACTAGCACAAAGGCTAAGCAACACGTACGCACGGCAAAGAAAGACCTGTTCAGCACGTCGACTCTCCGTTACTGCCTAGCGGGCTTTACCATTAGCCACACTAGAAACTAATTAAGTATAAGAACGATTTGCGTTTAAATTCTACGCGCTAGCCTACCACCATCTCAATAAATGACAATATTTATCATTAACATTAAGACGCTTTTTGCTTTATTTTGGGTATAAAAAAGGGCGCCAAATGGCGCCCCGGTTATAATGTTGATGCTTGATGTCTTTAAACGTTCAACATGACACATGTCTTTGATGACACAGTCTTTGATGATATAGCCTTTGATGACTTAGCCTTTAATGACATAGTCTTTGGTTAGCGGTGCGAGTGGAAGCTCCCACGCCTGCTCACGGCTTACCCATTTGGCTTCAGCGATTTCAGCGGCCGCCTCTACCGGCTCATCAATCACCAGCCCATAGAGCTGCGCTTCAATCGTCATGCCAGGCTCATTCGCCGCAGGGGCCTTCTGTACGCCCAAAGGAAGCAGCCGGTCTTCAGTGACATGCAAACCGAGCTCTTCTTTAAGCTCACGACATAGTGCTGCCAGCGCCGTTTCACCCGGGTCGATCTTACCGCCCGGCTGCATAAAGAAAGCGGTGTCCTGTTTACGCACCAGCAGCAGTCGGCCATCGAGGTCACTTACAACAGCCGCTACGATTTTCAGTACACTGGCCGTGTTTGGCGCTACATCTGGCATGGCCCTTCCCTCTTTTTACCCTTACCGCTTACCGGATGAGACTATTAAAACTCCCAGTCATCATCTTCAGTGGCAATGGCTTTGCCAATAACATACGAGGAGCCAGAGCCTGAGAAGAAGTCGTGGTTTTCATTCGCGCTGGGCGACAGAGCCGCCATAATCGTCGGGTCAACATCGGTCACGCTACTGGGGAACAGCGGCTCATAGCCCAGGTTCATCAGCGCTTTGTTGGCGTTATAGTGAAGAAATTTCTTCACATCTTCCGACAGCCCCACTTCGTCATACAGCGACTCGGTGTAGCGCACTTCATTATCATACAGCTCAAGAAGCAGCTCATACGCATAATCCTTGACTTCCTGCTGACGCTCGGGCGTGGCTTCTGCCAAGGCTTGCTGGAATTTGTAGCCAATGTAGTAACCGTGTACCGCTTCATCGCGAATAATCAAACGAATAAGATCAGCGGTGTTGGTTAGCTTGGCGTGGCTGGACCAGTACATGGGCAGATAGAAGCCCGAATAGAACAAAAAGGACTCCAAAAATACGCTGGCCACCTGGCGCATCAACGGGTCATCAGAGCGATAGCGCTCCAGAATCAGTTCTGACTTAGCCTGGAGCGTGGGATTCTCTTCACTCCATCGGAAAGCATCGTCAACATCGCGCGTGGCGCAAAGTGTTGAGAAAATCGAGCTGTACGAGCGCGCATGCACCGACTCCATAAACGCAATATTGGTGTATACCGCCTCTTCATGGGGTGTGCGAGCATTTTCCATTAGCACCGGAGCACCAATGCTGCTTTGGATGGTATCCAGCAGCGTCAGGCCCGTAAACACGCGAATGGTCAGCTGCTTTTCCTGCTGGGTCAGCGTGTTCCACGATTGAATATCGTTGGAAAGCGGCACTTTTTCCGGCAGCCAAAAGTTACTGGTCAGGCGATTCCATACTTCAAGATCCTTGTCATCCTGAAGACGGTTCCAGTTAATCGCATTCACTCGCGATAAGCGTTGCGTGGTAGTCATGAAATAACTCTCATTAAAAGCGCCGTATTACATACGGCACATTAAGTACAGAATATCAAATACTGGCAATTTGCCAGGCACGGGTATTAAAGCGTGCAGGAAACGCAGCCTTCCACCTCAGTACCTTCCAGCGCGCTTTGGCGCAGACGAATGTAATAAAGCGTTTTAATACCTTTCCGCCAAGCGTAAATCTGCGCCTTATTGATATCACGCGTTGTCGCAGTGTCCGGGAAGAACAGCGTCAATGAGAGCCCTTGGTCAACGTGCTGGGAAGCCTCAGCGTAGGTATCAATAATCTTCTCAGGACCAATTTCATAAGCGTCCTGGAAGTAATCAAACGTGGACTCGCTCAAGAACGGCGCAGGGTAATAAGCACGTCCCAGCTTGCCTTCTTTACGAATCTCGATCCTGGCCGCTACCGGATGGATGCTTGAGGTCGAGTGGTTAATATAGGAAATAGAACCCGTGGGCGGCACTGCCTGCAAGTTGCGGTTATAAAGGCCGTGGGCCATTACCGATGCCTTGAGCTCCTGCCAGTCCTGCTGAGTAGGTAGCGTAATGTCGCTACGCTCGAACAGTCCACGTACTTTATCGGTGCGCGGCAGCCACTCCTGCTCCGTATATTTATCGAAGAACTCGCCCGTTGCATATTTGGAGTCTTCAAAGCCTGCAAACGTATCGTTATGCTCAATCGCCAAGCGGTTCGAAGCGCGAATGGCATGAAAGGCGATGCAGTAGAAATACAGGTTGGTAAAGTCCAGCCCCTCTTCGGAGCCATAATAAATGTGCTCGCGGGCCAGGTAACCGTGCAGGTTCATCTGACCAAGACCAATAGCGCGTGACTTGGCATTACCTTCGGCAATAGAGGGTACGCTACGCAGATTGCTCATTTCAGAAACCGCGGTTAACCCGCGAATGGCGATCTCAACGCTTTCGCCAATGTTGCCGGCGTCCATTACCTTGGCGATGTTCATCGACCCCAGGTTACAGGAGATATCCTGACCCATTTGGCGATAGCCAAGATCATCGTCGTATTCGGTAGGCGTATTGACCTGCAGAATTTCCGAGCACAGGTTACTCATATTGATACGACCAGCAATCGGGTTCGCCCGGTTGACCGTATCTTCAAACATGATGTACGGATAGCCCGACTCAAACTGCAGCTCTGCCAGTGTCTGGAAGAACGCCCGCGCATTGATTTTTTGCTTACGGATGCGCGCGTCCGCGACCATCTCATGGTATTTCTCGGTAACACTGATGTCGCCAAACGGGACGCCATAAACGCGCTCAACGTCGTAAGGCGAGAACAGGTACATATCGTCGTTACGCTTGGCGAGTTCAAACGTAATATCCGGAATCGTCACACCCAGCGACAGCGTTTTAATGCGGATTTTCTCATCAGCATTTTCACGCTTGGTATCCAAAAAGCTCAGGATATCGGGGTGGTGCGCATTCAGATAAACCGCGCCAGCGCCTTGGCGAGCACCCAGCTGGTTCGCATAGGAGAAGGCGTCTTCCAAAAGCTTCATGATCGGGATAATGCCCGATGACTGATTCTCAATACGCTTGATGGGTGCGCCGGACTCACGGATATTGCTCAGCAAAAAGGCAACACCACCGCCCCGCTTGGAAAGCTGCAGCGCTGAGTTAATCGAGCGACCGATCGACTCCATATTGTCTTCAATACGCAGCAAGAAGCACGATACCAACTCACCACGCTGCTGCTTGCCGCAGTTTAGGAAGGTAGGCGTCGCTGGCTGGAAACGACCGCTGATTATTTCATCAACCAAGGATTTTGCCAGCGCTTCATCGCCGCGCGCCAGGGTCAGTGCCACCATACATACGCGGTCTTCATAGCGCTCAAGGTAACGCTTACCGTCGAACGTTTTTAGCGTATAGCTGGTGTAGTACTTGAAAGCGCCTAAAAAGCTTGGAAAACGGAATTTGTAGGCATACGCCTGTTCAAACAACGCTTTAACAAAGGCGAAGCTGTATTGGCCGAGCATCTCCGCTTCGTAATAGCCCTCTTCCATCAGGTAATCGAGCTTTTCTTCCAGCGAGTGGAAAAAGACGGTGTTCTGGTTAACGTGTTGCAGGAAGTACTGACGTGCTGCTTCACGGTCTTTATCCAGCTGTAGTTCACCGTTGGCACCGTACAAATTAAGCATCGCGTTTAGCGCGTGATAATCCATAGTACGCGCTTCGGAAGCTCCCGTAGCCGGCCGTTTGGGTTCAGCCTGGTTTTTCGTGACTAGGTTTGTCGTTTCCAAAACTCTTCTACTCCTTTGCGAACCTTGGCCACGTCGTCGTCGGTGCCAAATAATTCAAATCGATACAGCAATGGCACACGGCACTTTTCTGCAATAACGCGACCAGCCAGGCCATACGCTTCGCCAAAATTAGTGTTACCGGCAGCAATGACGCCGCGAATAAGGCGCCTATTCTGCTCATCGTTAAGAAAGCGAATGACTTGTCCTGGCACTGCGCCTTTTGCCTCGCCGCCCCCGTAGGTGGGCGTGATTAATATATAAGGTGCTGTGGCATGTAGCGTCGGTTCATCACGCCCTAGCGGAAGACGCTGTGCGGCCAGACCAAGTTTTTGTACAAAACGATGAGTGTTACCTGATTTGGTGGAGAAATAAATTAGGCTGCCGACCTTGGGTGTTGCAGCGGCGGCGTCCACCAACATAGCAATTTTACGCCAACGCTTGGATACGGTCCGGGCGGAAACCCGACCAGTGATCATCACCAGCAACGACAACCGGAAGCTGACGGTAGCCAAGGGCCTCTACTTCTTGTTGGGCACCCGACTCGGCCGTAATATCGATAACGGTATACGCTAAACCCTGTTTATCCAGAGCACGGTAGGTAGCAGTACACTGAACACAAGCAGGCTTGCTATAAATCTGGATTGCCATGGTCATTTTCCCCTTTTCATAGCGGTATTTTTCGGGTAGAGCATATCTAGTATCTCCCCCTCTCTGAAGACATCACGCATACTATATATAGACCATGGGAAAATCAATTCAAGCATATATAGTATTTTTTCATCCACAGGTTATTGACAGCTCATTCCCAGCCTACGGCCTGGAAATAAAAAAACCGCCCCACAGAGGGGGCGGCCTTTTGCAGGCGCCAACGGCTGGCATCCTGCCCTACATAGCGCTAAATTAAGCGATAGCAGCCTGGTAGCGACGCTCTACGTCTTCCCAGTTAACAACGTCGAAGAACGCAGCAACGTAATCAGGACGCTTGTTCTGATACTTCAGGTAGTAGGCGTGCTCCCATACATCCAAGCCGAGCAGCGGCGTGTTGCCGTGCATCAACGGGTTATCCTGGTTTAGCGTGTTTTCAACAACCAGCTTTTTATCGGGAGTAACAGAGAGCCATGCCCAGCCGCTACCAAAACGACCTACGGCTGCCTTTTTGAACTCTTCCTTGAAGGAGTCCAAGCCGCCCAGCTCGCTATCGATAGCTTTTGCAACATCGCCCTGGGGTTGACCACCACCGTTTGGTGACATCATCTGCCAGAACATGGAGTGGTTGGCATGGCCGCCGCCGTTGTTAATAACCGCTTGGCGCTTGGCTTCTGGTACGCGGTCCAGGTTCGAAACGAGTTCTTCAATCGCAACGTCCTCAAGGCCTGTGCCTTCAAGCGCAGCGTTGAGATTATTAACGTACGTTTGGTGGTGACGCGAATGATGGATTTCCATGGTCATCGCATCGATATTCGGCTCGAGAGCGTCATAAGCGTACGGCAGTTCGGGAAGGGTATGTGCCATTTTATCATCTCCTTGAGTGGCTTTCGTTGCGTTCACTACATTACATGCGGTCAGCCCGCACCTTTTTCAACCGCCATGGCGATACTTTCTCAGCCTTGGCTGATGCTGTTTCGTATTGTGCCCGTACTTTAGCCAACTACGGGCGATTTATCTAACTGCTCGCATGCAAAAAGCCGGCTCTTGATTCAGCCGGCTTACATCAATCAGATCCCCCAAAACAGCTTATAGCTTGCTCTCTAGTTCAGGCAGAATATCAAACAGATCGCCTACCAGACCATAGTCCGCTACTTGAAAGATCGGCGCTTCGTCGTCTTTATTAATCGCGACAATGACCTTGGAGTCTTTCATGCCCGCCAAATGCTGGATCGCGCCCGAAATGCCCACGGCAATGTAGAGATCCGGCGCGACGATCTTGCCAGTTTGCCCGACCTGCATGTCGTTAGGAACAAAGCCTGCATCTACCGCTGCCCGTGAGGCACCTACGGCCGCCCCCAGCTTGTCGGCAATACCGTCCAGCAGCTTGAAGTTTTCACCATTGCCCATGCCGCGGCCGCCTGAAATAACCACTTTGGCGCCACCCAGCTCGGGGCGGTCGGACTGTGCAAGCTCTTCTTTAACAAAGCTTGACTGGGTGTTTTCAACCACTACGTCGATCGCTTCGACCGTAGCGCTGCCGCTGTCGGCAACGGCATCAAACGCGCTGGAGCGCACGGTAATTACTTTCAGCGGATCATCGCTTTTCACGGTAGCGATGGCGTTCCCCGCATAAATGGGACGCAGGAAGGTATCAGCGCCCTCAATGCCAATGACGTCGGAAAGCTGGCTAACATCTTTCAGTGCAGCCAAACGCGGCAACACATTTTTACCTGTTGTGGAGGCGCTCGCCAGCACATGGGTGTAACCATTGGCTAGTTCCATCAGCAGCGCACCCATGGGCTCAGCCAGTTGGTAAGCGTAAACAGCGTTATCTGCAACCCGCACCTTGCTTACGCCATCAAGTTTGGCGGCTGCTTCAGCGGCGGCCTGGACGCCCTCTCCAGCCACCAGAACGTCAATATCGCCACCGATGGCTTTGGCGGCGGCTACCACGTGAGCTGTGGCGCTGGCGAGTTGGCCGTCATTGATATCGGCAAGTACCAAAATGCTCATTAGATCAGCTCCTTTCAAAGCACTTATCTTGAAGAACTTATCTCAAAGAATTTTTCTTAAAGAACTTTGGCTTCATTTTTTAGTTTATCGATCAATTCATCCACCGACGCAACTTTAATACCGCCTTTACGTTCTGCCGGGGACTCGACTTTCAAAAGGCTTACCTTGGATGCCACCTCAATGCCGTAATCGGCTGGGGTTTTGACATCCATCGGTTTCTTTTTGGCCTTCATGATATCCGGCAGCTTGGCGTAGCGTGGCTCGTTCAAGCGCAAATCGGTTGTCACAATGGCAGGCAGCGTCAGGGCAACGGTCTGCAAGCCGCCATCGATTTCACGGGTAACATTAACCGTATCACCATCAACGACCACTTCTGAGGCGAACGTGCCTTGCGGCAAGTTGGTTAATGCGGCCAGCATCTGGCCCGTCTGGTTATTGTCGGTGTCAATCGCCTGCTTACCCAGAATGACCAGGCCGGGCTGCTCTTCATCAACCACCTTGGCCAGCAACTTGGCAACTGCTAGCGACTCAACTCGCGCGTCGGTTTCGATGTGAATAGCGCGGTCAGCACCCAGCGCCAGCGCCGTACGCAGCTGCTCCTGGGCGGCTTTGGGGCCAACGGTGACGGCCACTACTTCAGTAGCAACGCCCTTCTCTTTTAGACGTACAGCCTCTTCCACCGCAATTTCGCAGAAGGGATTCATGGCCATTTTGACATTGGTAAGATCAACGTCAGAGTGGTCTGCTTTGACGCGGATTTTGACGTTATAGTCGATGACGCGTTTAACCGCGACGAGTACTTTCATAGGTTCCTCGCTTGGCTGGTGGCAAAAGCCGTTAACCAAAGTCGGCACCCGCCCAGCGGACACCGCTTATAAAAGAGTCAGCCTCGCCATACACGATGACGATGCCGAAGAGATTCATGCAAGCGTTTGATAGGCACGCAGTTCAAAACCTTGTTAATTTGCCACAGCCTGCCCAATAGCAACAATACCCATTCGCTACCGCAATAGTCGAACAGTCGCCAAACAGGGATACGTTTGGGCCACTTAGTGTGAAACGCGGCTTTTAGCATCGTAGGCGTGACCTGACCACGGTATTATGCCTATCATGGAGCATAACCAGAAGCAAACGACCGTTTTATATTAAGGCCGTGTTTTTATAAGGCACTGCACTTATGAGAATAAGGAGAGACCAGGTGGAAAATGTTGAACGCGACGTCATGGACTTCGATGTAGTGATTGTAGGCGCGGGCCCTTCTGGACTTGCCGCTGCCTGCCGCCTGATGCAACAAGCAAATGAAGCCGAACATGAGCTCACCGTCTGCGTGGTGGAAAAAGGCTCAGAGGTGGGCGCGCACATTTTATCTGGCGCGGTGTTTGAGCCACGGGCGCTCAATGAACTCTTTCCCGATTGGCAAGAGCGTGGCGCCCCTTTGAACACTCCCGCCATTCGCGACGATGTATACCTGCTGAAAGATGATCAAAAGGCGCAGAAGCTACCCAATTCGCTGGTCCCCAAAAGCATGCACAATACCGGCGGTGATCAAACGCGATACGTGATCAGTGCTGGCAATCTGTGCCGCTGGCTCGCCGAGCAAGCTGAAGAGCTTGGCGTTGAAATTTTCCCTGGCTTCGCCGCCCAGGACGTCATTATTGAAGAAGACGCCGTACGCGGCATTTTGATAGGCGATATGGGCGTTGCCGCTGACGGCACGCCGAAAGATGGCTATATGCCCGGCATGGAGCTGCGCGCCAAATACACGCTGTTTGCCGAAGGTGCGCGCGGCCATTTAGGCAAACGCTTAATCAAGCATTTTTCCCTTGATGCCGGACGCGATCCACAACACTACGGCATAGGCCTAAAAGAACTCTGGGACGTTCCTGCTGACAAGCATGAACCGGGGCTTGTGGTTCACGGCTCTGGCTGGCCGCTGGGTAAAGACACCTCGGGGGGCTGGTTCCTGTATCACGCTGAAAACCAGCAGGTGGTTGTCGGGCTGATTATGGATCTTTCCTATCAGAACCCCTGGCTTTCGCCGTTTGATGAATTTCAGCGCATGAAGCATCACCCCGCGCTTAGCCAATATCTGGAAGGCGGTAAGCGCGTGGCTTACGGCGCCCGGGCACTCACCAAAGGAGGCTTTAACTGCCTGCCTAAAATGACGTTTGCAGGCGGCCTACTGATTGGCTGTGATGCAGGAACCCTTAATTTCTCCAAAATCAAAGGCCTGCATACCGCCATGAAGTCAGGCCTGGTGGCCGCTGAAAGCGTTTTTGAAGCCCTAAAAGCGGGTGATGAAGGCGCTCAAGAGCTCACTAGTTTTACCCAAAAGTGGGAAGCCAGCTGGGCTTACGAAGAACTGAAAGAGAGCGCAAGTTTTGGACCCGCCATGCATAAGTACGGCACCGTGGGTGGCGGCGCTTACAACTTTGTTAATCAGTTGCTGGGCAACAAGCTGCCCAATGTTCACGACACGACCACTGATTACGGCGCTCTAAAACCGGCGGCAGAGTTTGAAAAAATCAATTATCCCAAGCCTGACGGAAAGCTCTCGTTTGATAAGTCGTCTTCGGTGTTTCTCTCCAACACCAATCACGAAGAGGACCAGCCATGCCACTTGCGCCTGGACGATCCTGACATTCCGATTAAGCACAACTTACCCAAGTACGCCGAGCCGGCCCAGCGTTACTGCCCCGCTGGCGTGTATGAAGTGGTAGAGGATGATGCTGGGCAGCCACGTTTTCAGATCAACTTCCAGAACTGCGTGCACTGCAAAACTTGTGACATTAAGGACCCGGCCCAGAATATTACCTGGGTAGCGCCTGAAGGCGGCGGTGGGCCCAACTATCCCAATATGTAAGCTGTAAACGACAGCGGCAAAAGAGCCACTTGCACCGCCTAATTGTTAGGCGGATTGCACAGGTGGCTCTAATCGCTCAATGGGTGCGCGGCGAGCAATTAAACGTCGCCTGCCTGCTTGAACAAAACGCACATCAATGACCGGGTCAGAGGGATTACCTTCTACCGAGGCAATCTCTCCCTCACCAAAAACGGCGTGATGCAGGCGTTGACCGGGGTAAAAGTGCTCCCCAGGCGCATAAGCGGCTTGGGGCTCCTTCATCTCGGGCACCGTTAACGTAATATCTTCACGTCCTAACCGCTCAAGATAGCGTTTTACAATCGCTGGCGAAGCCGCTTGTAACGCAGCGCTTGTGGGTTCGCTCTTCGCCAAACACTCGGCAATATGCATGCTGTCTTGCCAGGCGCTTTCAGCAATAAAGCGACTTGGACGATGCGAGCCACCATCGTGCATGACCAGAAGCTGCTCTTCTGCGCGAGTAATCGCGACATAAAAGAGTCGGCGTTCTTCTTCAAGACGCTCATCGCTAAGCGGCGTATCCCGGCTATAATGCGGGAAGTCTTCCTCATTGACGCCAGCGACTACCACAAGCGGCCACTCCAACCCTTTGGCACCATGCACGGTTGAAATCAGGACACCCTCGGCCTGGTTTTCAACCGGACGCTCTAATAACGCTATAAAGGCGTCAGGATCAGGCACGCTTTGAGCCTGTTCGATCAGCACATCCAAAAGGCGGACGTCCTCCTCACCTTTATCTCGCCGGGCTGCGGCACGCTTTAACGTTTTTTCAGCGTCGATGCTTTCCACTACATGGCTAAGTAATTTAGCGGATGGCCATGCACTTAGCTTGGGAAGCTCACACAATAACGCCCAGCGTTTTTTTAACGTACGCCGTTGAAGCGGCTTTAGCTCAGTAAGCACGGGGTCATGCCGTTCTGGCCAGTCTTGCGTAGTGGCCAACTGGTAGGCCAAGCGCTGTAGGCGTTCCCGTGCAACAAAAGGGGTCGGCTGAGAGAGTAGTAACAGCAAGTGCTCCGGGTCGTGGAGAAGCTCAGGACGGCGAGATAGTTTTAAGTAACCCACCAACGCCTGCACCAGCGGTAAGCGAAAGACAAAACGATCTTCACGTAGTAAGCGAAAGGGGATGCCGGCCTGCAATAACGCCAGTTGGAACGGCACGGAAAGTGCCCAACTGCGCACTAACAGGCTGACCTGGTAAAAAGCGCGTCCCTGCGCACTCCAATCCATCAAGGTATCCAGCAGGACAGCACTTCCCTGCCCGACCGATACCCGCGTGTCCGGATTATTTGCCGCCGCTAAACAGAGCTGATCGGGACGTCGTTGATTGGCAACAATCGCGTGATTCGCTGTTAATGCCAGCGCATGCCCATGGCGAAACGTCGTTGATAGTGGGTAATCGGTGGGCTGCCCGAAGGTCGCGGTAAAATCCTCCAGCATGGTGTCCGGCCGCGCACCACGCCACTCGTAAATACACTGATTGGCATCCCCTACCGCCATAACCGCAGCCGTGCTTCCCGCTAATACCGCAAGGAGGCGTTGCTGAGCCGCGTTGATATCCTGATACTCATCAATAATAACGTGATCCAAAAAGCCCTCCACGCGCTGGCGTAGCGCACGGTCAGCTTCCAGCGCCAAGAGTGGCCGATAAAGCAAATCGGCGTAGGTCATAAGACCTTCATCCGCTAGCATTCGCTCTGCTTCGTTAAACGCGCCGGGGAAATAATCGGTGTCCGGCTCGTAGTTAAGCCGCTCATAAAGTGCTTGAGGTTCGGCCATTTCTGCTTTGACCAGATTACAAAAATGCGCCAGCGCCTCCAGGCGCTCGCCCTCAATGGCCGCATCGCGCCGCTCAACGCTTTCATGCAGTACATTTAAACTTGCCTGGCGAAGCAAGCGCTCCAACTGCCAGTCAGCCGACAGCAATCGGCGTGATGCGAGCACTCCCCAACGGCACAGACTTTGGGTTAATCGATGCCCCAGCGAGTGAAAAGTACGCACCGCAGGCAGCGCCTGCCCGGAAGGAGCCATGCTTACCAAGCGTTGATGAAAATCATCCCGTGCCGAGCGGTTAAACATCAATATCAGCATCCGCTTGGGCGCAACCCCACCGGCCAGCAGGTGCAGTACTCGTGCTGCCATAGTGGTGGTTTTACCCGCACCGGCGACTGCCGCTACTCTGGCATGGCCGTTTTCATGATGGACAACAGCAAGTTGTTCTGCGGTTAACTTCACAAAGCCTCACTCGGTGCGCCATTACCGCCACCAGCACCGTCCTCAGCATCCACACAGCCGAGTGGAAACCATTCACCGGCACTCCACACACCGACTTCACACTGGCCATTAACCAGCGTTTTCATACTTGCCGCGTCAACCAACTGATAAAAAACATGGCGATGTAATCGGGCGGATAACCCATAACGGACAGCAATTTCCGGCAGCATCTCGCCACCCGGGGTCTCGCTGAACGCCAGAGGGTGTGTCGCGTCAAGGCGCACGACATCTTCAAACTGGGTCGTAAACCACCAGGCATCATCATGAAAGTCGGCCTCAACAGCCACAAAGGGCAAATCGTCTACCTGGAGACACCAACGCTCAACAGGTGTAACCAGGCAGTAGCCTTCCGGGTCGTGGCGCAACAGCGAGGATAGCAAACGCACAACATCAGGACGGGCAAACGGTTGTCCTTCGTGTAACCAGGTGCCGTCTGCTTGAATCACAATATTGATATCGCCAGACAGCGCTGGCTGCCATTGATCCACAGGCGGAATAGTGGCCACACTTTGACGCTGCTGCAGGAGTCGATCAATATTCATTGCATCCGCCTTGCGCTAATACCGCTTAACGTGAAGACACGAGCCCAGACTGCGCCAGGGCCTGTTTAACATGCGCAGGCGCATCCGGCACGGCCGCTTTAAAAAGCTGAAAGAAGTTGGCCGTCGTTTGCATGGCCACTTCGTCGACACTGATACCCCGCGCTTTGGCGATGCACTCTGCCACCTCAACGACCCACGCAGGTTCGTTGGGTTTGCCACGGTAAGGCACAGGGGCCAAGTAAGGACTATCGGTTTCAACAAGAAGACGATCCAGCGGCAGTTGACGGGCCAATTCACGCAGCGACGCCGCGTTATTAAAGGTAATAATACCGGACAACGAAATATAGAAGCCAAGCCGCACCGCTTCACGCGCCATGTCCAAGTCTTCAGTAAAGCAGTGGAGCACACCACCGACGCGTGGATCGCTATATTCTCGCAACAAGGCAAGCGTGTCTTCCTTGGCTTCCCGGGTATGTACGATAACTGGCAACTCAAGCTCGCGGGCAGCAATCAAGTGCTGCTTAAAGCGCTCATGCTGCACCGCAACCAGCACGCTTTCCTGATAGTGATAATCCAGCCCGGTTTCACCAATGGCAATGGCGCCGTACTGCTCTGCGGCTTCTTGAATATCACTCGCCAATGGCTCTTGAACAGGCGTATGCAGCGGATGAAGGCCCGCCGAAATAGCGACGTCGCTATGCTCACGAGCAATCGCAGCGAGGCCTGGCATATCCTCAAGGGTCACTGAAATCGCCAAAAACTGGCTAACGTTTGCAGCTCTCGCCGCGTTTAGCGTGGCGGCGATATCACCACCGTGTGTGTGCTCCGACAAACGATCCAAATGACAGTGCGAATCAACAAACATGAACGTCTCATCAACCAAAAAGAGAAATAAAAAAGGCAGGATAACGCTAAAGCGTCAATGAGGGAGCCGTATGGTCATCAGCTTCCAGCAGCATTTCGATGCGCTCGCGCAGAGCGCTATCCTTGAAGCTAAAGTGAACACCAATTCCCGCGACACGCTGACTACTTACCTCGTCAGGCGATATCCATACGACATCACCCGAAACCGTCAGGCGTTCACACTCACCCGGCAACGTGAGCAATAAAGTGACCTGATCACCCAGCGCATAGGGCGTTTTGGTAGGTACAAACAGACCTCCACGCTCCAAAAACGGCATATAAGCTGAAAATAGCGTAGACGTATCAGGTACGGTGAGGGCAAGGGCTTTCTGAACACTCATATCAACCTCACTCGCCGGTAAACCCATGACCACAGTCGTAAATACATAACTAGAGGTTGATGGTTGAAATCCATAGCCAACGCAATAACGCTATGAGCGCAGTAGCGCTGCCCAACGCACTAACCATGCTTCAAGCACCAACTGCGGGTTTGGGTTGGCCCCAACCGCTAACAGGCGCCGCTGTTCTCGGGCGTAATCCAGCAAACGGAACCAATCCTGTGCACGGCCGTTTTTGACCGCCTGGCGGTAAAGGGGCTCTAAATCGGGATTATGTAGTACGCTTGCTTCACCTGAAATACCCAAACGAATTAAGTCTTCAAGCCACGCGATACCGTACCACAAGATAGCGTCAATCGCTTGGCGGTCCAGCCGTGCGGCCTCCGACACCGGCTCAGCGCCCCGCACCAGTTGCTCAAAGCAGTCATGAATCTGGTGGCGTAATGCCCGCTCTTCAGGCGAGGCTAATTCAGCCGCCAAAAGCGGTAATCCACCCGATACCTGCCACCAAAAGTGCGCCTCTTCCTCACCGCCCAACTTTTCGATTAACCAGCTGCGACACGCAGTGAAAGGTACACTGGGCAACGACCACTGCTGGCACCGGGAGCGAATAGTCGCCAACATGCGAGATGGCACATCAGACAGCAGAATAAACAGCGTTTTAGCACCAGGCTCTTCCAGACTTTTAAGCAACGCATTGGCCGCGGCGATGTTCATGCTCTCTGCCGGTGAAATAACAATCACGCGATAGCCGCCCTGCTGAGCGGTCTGTGAGACAAACCGATTAACATCGCGGATAGGGTCAATACGTATCTGGCGCTTGCCTTCTTCAGGCGAAACCCGCAACAGGTCCGGATGATAACCCGACGCCAGCATGGAACAGCTGTGACACTGGCCGCATGCCAGCCCATTCGGGTTTGCGCACAACATGCGGGCAATTAGCACCTCTGCCAGCTGCTGCTTACCCACGCCGTGAGCGCCGCTTAACAAAATGGCATGGGGCATACGCCCCTCATCTGACAGCCGCACCAACTGCTGCCATGTGGCCTCATGCCAAGGCAGTAGGCCGCTTAACGCCATAGGGCTATCCGTTCGGCGAGCGCACCCAGTATATCGGCTTGCACGCTGGCCAGCGGCTGATGGGCATTAATGAGCGCAAAGCGCTCAGGCTCAGCACTAGCACGCGCCAGGTAGGCGTCACGGACGGCGTGAAAGAACTCGCCCCGCTCCTGCTCAAAGCGGTCACGCTGTTCATTGCGGCTGTTAAGCCGCGACTCCAGGCGCGACTGCGCCGCAGTTAACGGCATATCGAGCAGTAACGTCAGGTCTGGCGTTAGCCCCTTCTGCACAAAGGCTTCAAGCTGGGCAATACGCTCAACCGACATACCACGCCCGCCGCCCTGATAGGCAAAGGTTGCATCAGTAAAACGGTCGCATACCACCCATGCACCGCGCTCCAATGCAGGTACTATTTTTTCGGCCAGATGCTGCGCTCGCGCGGCAAACATGAGTAACAGCTCGGCATCGGCGTGCAATGGCTCTTGGGGAGCAGGGTCCAGCAGTAGCGCGCGGATCGCCTCGGCGCGCGGCGTTCCCCCTGGTTCGCGGGTGCTCACCACGTCAAGACCTTGCGCTTCCAGCGATGCGACCACAAAAGCCATATTGGTGGATTTACCTACGCCCTCACCGCCTTCAAGCGTAATAAAGCGTCCCCGCTTGGTCATTGCCATCCCTTAATCAACGCTTGCATCGTTGAGATCAACTTCATGAAAAACCAACACTTTGGATCAGCGGTTGCGAATATAGCGATTAACTGCATTATTGTGCTCACGCAGCGTACGCGAAAAGTGGTGTGTGCCGTCACCCTTGGATACGAAATAGAGCGTCTCGCCAGGCAGGGGATCGACCGCTGCTTCAAGCGACGCTCGCCCCGGCATGGCAATCGGCGTAGGCGGCATGCCATCAATCACATAGGTATTGTAAGGCGTGGCTTCACGCAGATCGGCATAGGTAATGCGCCCTTGATACCGGTCGCCCATACCATAAATCACGGTCGGATCAGTTTGTAGGCGCATGCCCTGCTCCGTCCGGCGCTTAAAGACACCGGCGATCTCACGCCTCTCTTCAGGCGCGCCTGTTTCACGCTCAATCAGCGATGCCATAATAAGCGCCTCATAAGGCGTCTCAATGGTCAGGTCATCGGAACGTGCGGCCCATACCTTTTCTAAAATGTTTTCCATCCGCACCAACGCTTGGCGCAAAATATCGACGTCACTCATACCCAGGTGGTAGCGGTACGTATCGGGGAAAAACCAGCCCTCTGGAAAGGTGCCTTCTCTATCCAGCAAGGTCATTATTTCTTCATCGCTCAACTCCGCCGTGCGATGCTCCAGCTTGGGCGCGTTATTGAGTAGATCGCGTAGTTGACTGAATGAGCGTCCTTCTGGAAGCGTCAACGGATACGTCACCACTCGGTTACTGCCTAACAGCCCCAGCATTTCAAGCCCATTCATACCGGGCGTTAACTCATATTCGCCCACACGAAGACGGGGAATACGTTCCGGCTGAACCCGAGCCAATACTTGAAAAGCCCAGGCATCCTCAAGAATCCCTTGCGCCTCCAACTGCGCAACCACCTGATTAAAGCCTGCTCCAGCAGGCACCTGATATAAAACAGGGACTTCTAAAGCAAGAGGAGCGTCTAATCGGCTTTGCCAATAAAAATAGCTGCCTGCGACGCCAACGACGCCCAATACCAGAATAATTCCAACAGCGGCCAGTAACCGTTTCAACGTATCACCTCAACAAAATAGGTCAGGGCTTGCGGTATAAGTTGACGCATAGCCAAGCAGACGATGCGCCTGTGTTTGGAACTTATCGGGCTGATTAATCGGCCAACGCTGCAGACAATCCGCATCTTCAGACAATAACGTCGCCACTGGCCATACCCCCTGTACGGAGTTCGCCACCCAAGCGCGCTCAACGGCGGGTAAGGCTTCAAGGGTTAGATTGGCTTCGCGCACAGCGCCTTCAGCAATTAACGCGGCACGCAATGTACCGGCCACGCCACATGTATCGAGTGGCGGCGTAAACAGTTCACCGTGTTGCTGCCAAAACAGGTTCATGCTGGTCGCCTCGATCAACTGCCCTTGAGCGTCCGCCAGCAAACCTTCGGCAATCGACACATCCTGCCACTCTTGTCGTGCCATTACATTTTCGAGGCGGTTCAAATGCTTGATACCAGCCAAAGCCGGTTGGTGAGCCAAGCGTATGCGACAGATACGCACCGTCACGCCGCTTTTCCAGCGCTCAACCATAGGGGCGAAAGAAGTCCGCCGACTTAGTAAACGGGGTGTTGGTGTATCAGGTAATGCATACCCCCTTCCACCACTACCCCGTGTAACAATCAGTTTTAATACTTCAAGCGGTGCTGTGGCGCTTCCCTGCCAAGTGGCATCTATCGCCTCTTGGCAAGGAACTGGAATGCCGAGCCGCTGACACCCCTTCACCAACCGCGCTACGTGGTATGCCCACAGCACCGGTTTACCGTTACGCAGCAGTACCGTTTCGAACACGCCGTCCCCATACGCCAGCCCGCGATCATCAAACGGCACCTGAGGTAGGGTCATCTTGCGTTATACCTTTTTAAACAGCAGCGAGCCGTTGGTGCCGCCAAACCCAAACGAGTTGGACAAGGCAACATCAATGCGCATGTTACGCGCCGTGTGCGGCACATAATCCAGATTGCAGCCTTCCTGAGGGTTATCCAGGTTAATGGTTGGAGGTGCCACCTGATCACGAATGGCCAGGATGCTAAACACCGCTTCAACAGCGCCAGCAGCTCCTAACAAATGGCCAATCATGGACTTGGTAGAACTTACCGCCACATCCTGAGCGGCACTGCCCATTACCCGTTCAACAGCACGGCTTTCTGCAAGGTCGCCAGCGGCCGTGGAGGTTCCATGCGCGTTAATATAGTGCACTTCGGAAGGGTCCATTTGAGCATCTTTAATCGCATTGCTCATGGAAAGCGCAGCCCCGCGACCATCTGCAGGCGGTGCCGTCATGTGATAGGCATCATCACTCATACCAAACCCGACAAGCTCGGCATAGATATTCGCGCCACGTGCTTTGGCATGCTCGTACTCTTCAAGTACCAGTACACCGGCACCATCCGAGAGAACAAAGCCATCGCGATCTTTATCCCAAGGACGGCTTGCTGCTTCGGGATTATCATTACGCGTTGAAAGCGCTCGGGCGGCAGAGAAGCCTCCTAGGCCAAGTGGCGTCGTTGCCATTTCAGCACCACCGCAGATCATGACATCCGCATCACCATAGGCAATCGTACGTGCACTATAGCCAATATTGTGCGTACCGCTGGTACATGCGGTGGTAATAGCGATGTTAGGGCCTTGAAAGCCATGTTGAATCGCCAAATTGCCCGAGATCATATTGATGATGGAGCCCGGCACGAAAAAAGGTGATACGCGACGAGCGCCGCCCTTATTAAGCGCATTGTGGTTATGCTCGATCATGGGCAGGCCACCAATGCCTGACCCCATGGCCACCCCGATACGCGGTGCATTCTCTTCTGTACAGGTAATACCAGCATCCTGAATTGCCTGCGCGCCAGCCGCCATGCCGTACTGAATGAACAGGTCCATTTTGCGGGCTTCTTTGGGATTCAGATAAGAGCTAATATCAAAATTCTTAACCGAACCACCAAAGCGTGTATTGAAGCTACTTGTATCAAAGTGCTCAATGGGCGCTATGCCGCTCTTACCGGCCGTAATATTCGCCCACGTTTCATCCACGCTATTGCCCACTGGGGTCACCAGGCCTAACCCAGTTACCACTACCCTTCTTCGCGCCATTAGCTTTCCTCCAGGCATCCATGGTGACTCGACCCATCCGGGTCATTTTCAGCAGAAATTAGGTGCCTAGTATAACGGAGATTGAACGTTATGTTTACGGTGAAGCACAAAGCAAAAAAGCCGCCCGTTAAAAGGGCGGCTTTTAAGGGGGGTGCTAGCACCACACCCTCGTTTGATGCATCAACTTGCCCTTACTGGTGGGCGTTTACGTAGTCGATGGCTTCCTGAACTGTCGTAATTTTTTCCGCCTCTTCATCAGGAATTTCAGTATCGAATTCCTCTTCCAAAGCCATTACCAGCTCAACAGTGTCAAGCGAGTCAGCACCCAAGTCTTCAGTGAAAGAAGAGCTGTTCTGGATGTCTTCTTCTTTAACGTTCAGGCGCTCTGCTACAACTTTCTTAACGCGCTCTTCAATAGTACTCATTAACGTACTCCAGTCGTTCACATTAGCCGTTTTGGATAACCAGCTATTTGGAAACCGCAAGCCAAAAGCTGCGGGGTAGTTTATAGACGCCCTTAGGCAGACGCAACCGCTAAGCCTAAGGCCATCAACGCATATTCATGCCGCCATTCACATGCAGCGTCTCACCGGTAATGTAACCTGCAGCATCACTGGTAAGAAAACCGACAGCGGCGGCTATCTCTTCCGGGCCGCCCAGACGAGCCAACGGAATTTGCTTCAGCAGCATTTCATGCTGTGCTTCCGGCAACGCTTCGGTCATATCGGTGGCAATGAAGCCTGGTGCTACCGCATTAACGGTAATTGCACGTGAAGCCACTTCACGTGCCAACGCACGGCTAAAACCCTCCATACCCGCTTTTGCAGCCGCATAGTTAGTCTGGCCAAGGTTACCCATGGTCGCCACTACAGAGCTGATGGATACGATACGTCCAAAACGCGCTTTGGTCATGCCTCGCAGGCACGCCTTGCTTACACGATAGACGGACTTGAGATTGGTATCCATCACCGAATCCCACTCATCCTCTTTCATGCGCATCAATAAATTATCACGCGTAATACCCGCGTTATTAACCAAAATTGTCGGCGCACCAAAGCGCTCCGCGATGACCTTAAGCACGTCATCAATGCTCGTCTGGTCCGTCACGTTAAGGCAAAGACCAGCACCTTCAATGCCGTTTTGCTGCAAATCGGCATCAATTTTTTGTGCACCGGACTCACTGGTCGCGGTTCCGATCACGATACGGCCCTGACGGCCCAGCTCGTGGGCAATCGCTCGACCGATACCACGACTGGCACCAGTAACAAGCGCAACTCGGCGTTCTTGCGTCATAATTTTTTGCCTTTAACTATTTGCTTTTTAACCACATAAATAAGCAAGGATAGCGAAAATTTCGGCGAACTAGGCGTCACCAGCCTGCGCTTCACGTGCCAGCTCAAGCGCCGCATCCAGGCTGTCAGGGTCATTGACTGCCAGCCCTTTAGCACCACGGACAATACGCTTGTTAAGCCCTGTCAGCACTTTACCTGGACCACACTCAATAAACACATTAACAGACTGAGCAGCCATGGCTTCAACGCATGCTGCCCAACGCACCGGTTGATAAAGCTGTTCGATCAACCGCGTACGCAGCGTATCAATGTCGGCATGCGCCTGCGCATCTACGTTTTGAATAACCGTGTAACGTGGCGCTCGAAATTCGACACTTTCCATAGCGGCGGCCAAACGCTCGGCTGCTGGACGCATCAGTTCACAATGTGAAGGCACCGAAACCGGTAGCGCCATTGCACGCTTGGCACCCGCCTCCTGACACGCCACAATCGCCCGCTCAACCGCAGCGGCACTTCCAGCAATCACGACCTGGCCCGGTGAATTATAATTAACGGCCGAAACAATATCTCCCTGCGCAGCACTGGCGCAAGCGGCTTCAACCGCATTATCCTCCAAGCCGAGAATAGCCGCCATACCGCCCTCACCGACCGGCACTGCGTCCTGCATGGCTTCGCCACGAAGGCGAACCAGTTGAACGCCTTCAGCAAAGCCCATCACGCCCGCACACACCATGGCGCTATATTCACCCAGGCTATGCCCGGCCATGACAGTAGGTCGAGGCCCTTCAAGCTCCTGCCACACCCGCCAAATTGCAACACTAGCAGAAAGCAGCGCAGGCTGCGTGCAAGCGGTCGCGTTTAGCGTGGCCTCGGGGCCTTCCTGGACGACTTTCCACAAGTCGTAACCAAGTGCATCCGAAGCTTCCTCAAATGTTGTTCCCACTACACTATAGCGTTCGGCTAGCTCACGCAGCATTCCAAGCTGCTGAGAGCCTTGCCCGGGAAAAATGAGGGCAAGGGGTTGAGACATGTCGTTCACCTTTGCTCTTTAGGCATTTGCTCATTTGAGCGATAGGCGTGGCTATGGGTACATCCTGCTGTCACCAATAGCCCGCAAAATAAGTTCTAACCTATTATTATCGAGCACTTTACCTAGTAGCACTCTGCACCCATACCCTACACCATGGTGCACACATGGGCGCCTTTCTTAATAGCTGAAAATTGTATTAACGGCGCTCCCAACGCCCTGCCATACGCGCGGGCAGATTATGCTCCACTTCACGTACAGCGCGCTGGATCGCATAGTAAAAACCCTCTGCCTGGGTACCTCCATGGCTTTTCACCACGATGCCCTTCAAACCAAGCAGGCTTGCCCCATTGTAGCGCACAGGGTTTAATTCTTGCTTTAGATAGCGCAACACAGGCTTGGCCAGTAGACTTGCCAAACGACCGCTTAGACGCGATTCAAACGCCATTTGGACACGCTCAACCAGCATACGAGTCAAACCTTCGCTTGCTTTGAGTACGGCATTCCCGACAAAGCCATCACACACAACCACATCAAGCTTGCCTTCAAAAAGATCACCACCTTCGGCATACCCGTGATAGGCAAAGGCGGACGCATCAGGATATTCGCGCAGAAGCCGGTCTGCTTCGCGCACATTAGCACTCCCCTTTGTGGCTTCCGCCCCCACATTAAGCAGCGCAACACGGGGCAGGCTTACATTATCGACACACTGTGCCATCGCAGCACCCATGACGGCAAAATCAACCAACCGGTGCGCGGGTGAATCCACGTTCGCCCCTAAATCCAGTAAGTAGCAGCGGCGACCGTAACGGGCCGGAATCGCAGTACTAATGGCAGGGCGCGAAATACCTTTAAGCGTTCCCAGTTCACGACGAGCAAGAGCCACCAACGCAGCCGTATTGCCCGCGCTTACTCCAGCAACTGACTCACCCAGCCGAAGGCTTCGCAGCATACACGCCATACTACTCGCCTGGCCGTGTCTAAGCGCCCAGGCAGCACTTGATGCCTGAGAGATGCTTAAAGGGGCATCACTAACCGCTAAACGTGACGCTGCCGCAGCCAAAGGCTGCGGCAAGCGTGAAAGCTCAGCAATAATTTGCTGACGCGGACCAAACAGAGTCAATTCAAGACCAGGATGTTCAATCACTGCTCTTGCAGAGCCTTCGATAACCGCATGGGAGCCTTGATCGCCTCCCATCACATCAATCGCTAGGCGCATGCAGCACCCACTCTACTTGGCCGCTTAACAAGATAGTTAAGGCTTATACCTCAACCACCTTGCGACCACGGTAGAAACCATCTGCAGCGACGTGGTGACGCAGGTGCGTCGTACCGGTTTCTTTGTCCTGAGACAGCGTCGGCGCGCTCAGCGCGTCGTGGCTACGACGCATACCGCGCTTGGAACGAGTCTTACGGTTCTTTTGAACTGCCATGGGTGTTTACTCCAGGGTGTGTAGGGTAAATAACGCTTACTTTTTGCCCTTTAAGGCATTAAGCACTGCGAAAGGGTTCGTGGCCGGCGTCGCTTCTTCTGACGTGCCGTCTGTCTTGCTGACCAGCTGCTCCGCCGAGACATGGCATTCGGTCTCATCGTGATAGACCACCTGCGGCAGACTGAGGATAAGCTCATCCTCAACTACCGTTAGTAGATCCAGCTGTTCTTTTTCCACCAGCACCGGTTCATGACTGGCAGGCAGCTCGGCGGCCAAGGCCTCGTCACTGATCATTCCAAGCAGGAAATCACTGGACACGTCTTGGCTCAGCGGCACCAAGCAACGACGACATGGCAATGCCAGTGTCGCTTGCAAATGGCCACGAATTTCACGACGACCTTGGGCATCCACACCAAACTCAAGGACAACATGACAGTCGCCTGTTTGGTCACCTGCCTCTTCGGCAAGCCGTGGCAACGAATTCAGTGCCACTACGCCTTCTAGTCGTTCGCGGCGGGCTGCAAGCTTATAAGGCTCAACCCGGCTGGGGAGTTGTGAGGTCAACATAGGCGCGCAATGATAGGCACTCCCCCCGCTGGTGTCAAAGCTTCAACACAATTCTTCGTGGTTTATCGCACATTTCCCCATGACTTATCGCCCAAACCAGCAAATTAGGCACGCTCGCTGGCTTTCGCTACACTCCCTTTTTATTCCAAATCGCTTAGGAGAAATGGCGTGCCGCTTACTCAAAACGCATCGCTGGTGCTGGGCTCAAGTTCGCGCTGGCGACGAGAGCTGTTGGAACGCTTACAGCTTCCCTATCAGTGCTATTCACCCGACATTGACGAAACACCTCGCGCCAATGAGTCCTCCAAGGCGCTTGTGCATCGTTTAGCGCTCAGCAAAGCCAACGCCGTGGCGCCCCACTTCCCCAATCACTACATCATCGGTTCAGACCAGGTAGCGCTCTTTGAAGGCGACATACTGGGCAAGCCTCACACGCAGGAACGCGCTTGCGCCAACCTGGCGCGCTTTTCAGGTCAGCGCGTTACCTTTTTAACCGGCTTAGCGCTGCTTGATACCCAAAGGCAACGTCACTATACCCATATAGAGCCTTTCGACGTTGTCTTTCGGCCGCTAACCACACGCGAAATTGAGCGCTATGTCGCCCTTGAGCAACCATTGGACAGCGCTGGCAGCTTTCGAATGGAAGGATTAGGCATCACGCTGTTTGAAGCGTTAGAAGGGCGCGATCCGAATGCACTGATCGGACTTCCGCTTATTGCGCTATGTAGCATGCTGCGTCAAGTGGGCATGGACCCACTCGACGGTTAACGTCAGGCTTATTGTGCTTGGTAGCGTAGCGGCGAGTTAGGCGCCTTAAGGCCAAGCACCTCCGCCGCCACTTGAGTAAAGCGTCGCGTCAGCCGATCAAACGGATCAAGGCGCGGCGTGTAATCTTCCCAACTCGCCTCACCCACCTGATCACGCGCCACTTCTTCCAGACTTGCCAGTTGGTCCACCAAGCCAAGCTCAAGCGCCTGCTCGCCGCTCCAGATAAGCCCAGAGAATATATCGGGCTGATCGCTTAGCCGATCGCCTCGCCCAGCACGAACGTCATCCATAAATTGCTGATGTGTTTGCGTTAAAACACTCTGCCAGAATACCTGCGCTTCTTCATCAAGCGGCTGAAACGGATCCAAAAATGCCTTATTCTCGCCCGCCGTTAACACACGGCGCTCCACACCTATCTGGCTGATCGCATCCTGAAAGCCAAACCCTGCATAAATAACCCCAATCGAGCCCACCAGGCTTGCCGGTGAAGCAATAATTTCATCTGCTGCCGAGGCGATATAATACGCCCCACTCGCACCGATATCCTCGATAACCGCCAGAATCGGCTTATCACCCTGTTCGCGCAGGCGCATGATTTCCGCATAAATACGCTGCGATTGAACCGGGCTACCACCAGGGCTATCAATGTGCAGCACAACGGCTTCGACATTATCGGATTCCCAGGCGCGGTTTAGCCCCTGAATGATACGCTCGGCATTTGCTGGAGCGTCACTGGCGATAACGCCATTAACGTCTACGATGCCTAAGTGACGCTGCAGGGTAGACGCATCGCCCGTTGTCGCCCAAAAGGCGTTATATACAACGGTCGCGACGAACGCCAGTATCAAAAAGAGCGTCATGAAACGGAAAAACAACTTCCAACGCCGTGTACGGCGCTGCTCCGTTAACACGCCACCAATCCAGCGATCCATCATTTCAACCTGAGCCAAGCGCTGCCGCTCACGTAGCGTTTCAGCATCATCGCCTGCCGCCCCCACCGTAGCAGCCTCATCTTTATAAGCCGCCACGTCCGGGCCCTGTGTCCAGCGATCCTGACTTGAATGATCAGGCGTAGGGCTGTCCGCAGACTGTTGGTACCCGCGGCTATCACTGCGGCGCCAATCATCACTCATATATCATCCTTCTTGAGTTTAGGGACGCTAGATGATTGACCATCCACCCAACGTCGCATCCTCTATCCATGCAGCCAGCCAAAAAGATCTTCAACGTTATGAGCGACCCACTTGGGCTGGCTTGCCGCTAGCCGCGCTGGCGTATGAACACCGTAAGTTACTGCCACACGATCCATACCGATGGCCCGCGCCATTTCCAAATCATATTCAGTATCGCCTACCATCACCGCACGCTCCACGGGAACGTCAAGCTCTAGAAGCAACTCATTCAGCATTTGTGGGTGTGGCTTTGAACGTGTTTCATCTGCGGTGCGACTAGCATGAAACCAGCTCCCACTTCCCGTTTCAGTGAAAACCCGGTCAAGGCCACGACGGCTTTTACCCGTGGCAACGGCCAAACGCTGCTGTTCGCGCTCGCGAAGGCGCGCTACGTGCGCCTCGACCCCATTAAAAAACGGCATGGGCGTTGTGTTCCCATGCACAAACTGATGTGAATAGCGCTGACGCAAGCGTTCGGCCTGAGCAGGACCGATGCCCGGGCACAGCTTGGCGATGGCTTCAGGGAGTCCCAGGCCGATAATATCTCTAATTGCCGCGACGTCCAGCTCGCCCCACTCTGCCTCTTGGGCCGCTGCCTGCATGCAGGCAACAATTTTCGACACCGAATCCATCAGGGTGCCGTCCCAATCAAAAATAATCAGCTCGTAACGCATTACCGCCCCTTATTACTTCACTGCCCGTGCATTTATTGCCGAGCACGCTTGAGCACGTCTTCCAGAACTTCTGGCAACGGCGCCTTAACGGTCACTGGGCGGCCGTTGGTAGGTTCCGGAAACGTTAGCGAGCGGGCATGCAGAAACAGACGGCTAACGCCTAGCTGTTTCGTCAAGTGCGCACTTTCACGTGTCGAGTACTTATCATCCCCAAGCAGCGCATGCCCCGCATGAGTCGCATGAACGCGAATTTGATGTGTTCGTCCGGTCACCGGCTCGGCTTCAATCAGCGTGGCTTTCTCAAAGGTTTCAACAACAGCAAAATGGGTGCGCGATACCTTGCCGTTTGGATCCACCCGCACTCTACGCTCACCGTTGCCTGCGTCGAATCGGTCAAGACGCGCGCTTTCATAGGTTTTACGTGCAGGCCAGCGACCACTCACAAGCGCCAGATAACGCTTGTCCATGCCATGTTTTTTTAACGACTCGTTAAGTGTCACCAAGGCATCACGAGACTTCGCCAGCAACAAGCAGCCAGAGGTATCGCGATCAAGCCGATGAACAAGCTCCAAAAAGCTCAAATCATCCCGCACCTGACGCAGTGCTTCAATCAACCCGATTTTAACCCCGCTCCCCCCATGCACCGCCAAGCCAGAAGGCTTATTAAGCACCATCCAGTCAGGGCCTTCCATAATGACGCTACCTACTAACACGTCACGCAAATTATCGCTGACTTCCTTCACCGCCTCACGCGGCGCCAAACGTAATGGCGGCACCCGAACCAGGTCACCCGCCTGGAGACGATAGTCCACCTTGACGCGCTTTTTATTAACCCGCACTTCACCTTTACGTACGATGCGGTATATCAATGCTCTAGGAGCACCTTTCAGGCGAGTCATCAAAAAATTGTCAATTCTTTGACCTGCCTGTTCCGGGGCGATATCCACCCACTGTACTTCACGCCCTTCGGCCATTGCCGCGCACTCCTGCTGTGTCTCTATGATGCCAGGCTAAAAACGGCATTCTAACGTAGACCCAAGGGCATTGCGTCAATTGCTGGTAGTTGTCTTTACTGTTATATTCCAAATCGTTCACTACTAAGCGTGGGCAGCTTGTCGAGTATTACTGTTTTCACAAGTGCTACTACCACGTTTAGCTAAAAGCGCCTGCCCGACTAACACGCAGGCCTGAGCACAAGAAGCGGCGCCAGTGTACGCATTGCCCGAATCTTAACGTATTAAATGCAGTCACTCTGTCGCCCGTATGATGTCGACAGATTTGCTAACGCTTGGCCTAAAACGGCAAGCGAATGCTAAATAAAACGCCACGCTCAGAACTGCCCCGCCTTTTCGTCACAAGGCGCTGGCCACTTCTGGGCGACAAGTTCAACGCTGTGCCGACGGCCGGCGTTGACGAATCGATGAATGCTAGGTGTAGGCGGTGTCAGCAGGGCCGGATGGACGTGACAGCCACCGAAACACGTCCTGCCTCCGCCACGTACTCAACCTGTCAGCCGGGTCGGTTAAAACCTTCCTGGCTTGCCGCGTCAGCATAACCATGCGCCGAGCACAAGCACGCAGCACCCACCGATTCGTCTACGTCACTCCTTAGACGGTCCGTCGGTGCACAACGCTATGCGAGACAACATGAAACGGATGCTTATCAATGCGACCCAACCCGAAGAGCTTCGGGTCGCGCTGGTTGATGGACAACGCCTGTACGATTTGGATATTGAATCAGGTGCACGAGAGCAGAAAAAAGCCAATATTTACCGCGGCAAGATTACCCGCGTGGAACCTTCCCTTGAAGCGGCCTTCGTTGACTTTGGCGCAGAACGCCATGGCTTTCTACCGCTCAAGGAAATCTCCCGCGAATACTTTATCAAAGATGTATCTGGCCGCCCCAGTATCAAAGAGGTGCTGAAAGAGGGTCAGGAAGTTATCGTGCAGGTGGACAAGGAAGAGCGCGGCAACAAAGGCGCAGCCTTAACGACCTTCATTAGCTTGGCAGGCCGCTTTTTGGTGCTTATGCCCAACAACCCTCGTGCAGGCGGTATTTCTCGCCGCATTGAGGGTGAAGAGCGCAGCCAGCTAAAAGACGCCATGGGTCAGCTCACCGTACCTGACAAAATGGGTCTCATCGTGCGTACGGCGGGCATTGGTCGTAATCCCGAAGAACTTCAGTGGGACCTGGATTATCTGGCTCAGGTGTGGGAATCAATCACCACGGAGGCCGCCAAGCGCCCTGCTCCGTTCCTGATTTACCGCGAATCCAACGTTATTATCCGGGCCATGCGGGATTACCTGCGCCAGGATATCGGCGAAGTGCTCATTGACAGCCCTGAGATTCATGCTGAAGCGCTAGGCTTTATTCGCCAGGTAATGCCTTCGTATCAGCAAAAAATCAAACTCTATGCGGATGAAGTGCCGCTTTTCTCACGCTTTCAAATCGAGTCCCAAATCGAAACAGCCTATCAGCGTGAGGTAAAACTCCCGTCTGGCGGCTCGATCGTTATCGACCACACCGAAGCACTGGTTTCAATCGATATCAACTCCGCCCGGGCGACCCGCGGCAGCGATATTGAAGAAACCGCCCTTCAGACCAACTCTGAAGCGGCCGATGAAATCGCCCGCCAGCTGCGCCTTCGTGACATTGGCGGCCTGGTGGTGATCGACTTTATCGACATGGGTCCGGCACGCAATCAGCGCGAAGTCGAAAACCGCATGCGCGATGCCTTGAAGCTTGACCGCGCACGGGTACAGATTGGTCGCATTTCACGCTTTGGCTTGATGGAGATGTCACGCCAGCGCCTGCGTCCTTCACTAGGCGAAACCAGCGGCGTGGTCTGCCCGCGCTGTATCGGCCAAGGCACCATCCGTGATGTACGCTCGCTTTCACTCTCGATTATGCGCCTTATCGAAGAAGAGGCCATGAAAGAGCGTAGCGCACAAATCCGTGCGATTCTGCCAGTACCTGTCGCTACCTACCTGCTCAATGAAAAACGTAGCGTACTGGCCGATATTGAGTCGCGCCAAGGGGTACGCGTTGTACTGCTACCTAACCCGGAAATGCATACGCCTCATTATGACGTGCAGCGTTTACGCGATGATCATATAGATGAAGATGACACACAAACACTGTCAAGCTTCGAGCTATCTACCGATACCGAAGTAGGTAAAGAGCCCAACCCCAACTTCGCGCCGCCCACACAGCGCGCTGAAGCGGCAGTTAAGAGCATTGCTCATAATGCACCCGCACCCGCCTCGCTACAGACGGATGAGCCAGCAGCAGCCAAGGCCACCGCGCCCACAACCAATGATGAGCAACCCAGCGTTATTGGGCGCTTTATCCGCGGGTTTGCAAAGCTACTGGGCAGCGATGACAACAGCGCAGCCGAAGCCCCTGCTAGCAAGCCAGCAGCGCCTGCGCCACGTAAACAAGCCGAGCGCAGCCAACAGAAACCGGCCCCATTAGGCAGTGAGACGAAACAGCGTCCTGCCCGTAGCGAGCGCACCGAAAACAGCAAGGCAGATCAGCGGCAAACCCCGTCGCGCAATGCCAATGCCGATGTCAGCGAAGAAGCCAACGATAAGCGCAGCGGCCCTTCTCGCACTCGCAATCGTCGCCGAAACCAGCAGCAGGACGATGCTAAAGCGCAGGAAAGTGGCAGCAAAAACAGCCGCCAGAGCCAGAAAGAGGCATCTCCCGCAAAAGACGAAAATCTTGATACATCGAAGAAAGCGCCTCAGAAAGAGTCGCGTCGAGATGCTCAGCGCGACAATAAACCTGCAAAAGAGGCTTCGCACAACGACGCAGAGCAGCCAACTGCCCAGGATGATGGCAAACCGAAACGTACGCGCAACAACCCGCGCAACCGTTCACGCAAGCTGGCGGTTAGCCCCCAGGCGGAAGCCGAGCAGTTAAAACTGCAGGCCCAAGCAGCCGAAGAGGCAACGCACGCAGGCGCCACGGCCCCAGCAACGGAAACGCCCGAAACTGAAGCACCGAAGCAGGAAGTAGCTCCCGAAAGCCTTTCTGAAGCCTCTGCGCAGTTGTCTGAAACGCAAGCTGAAGCTTCGCCTGCCAGCAGCATTGCGGATAGCAATCACGCTGACAGCCAATCGCATCAAGCGACCGCTGAGGAAAACACTCAGGGAACCGTTCAGGAGCTTTCTCAAGCACTATCTCAGGAACCAGCTCAGGAAAGTGCCAAGCCTCAAGACACGGAAAACACCGACGTTAGCGCTGCTGACGAAGCGACTCCGGTAGCGGCAGTCGAACCCGCCGAAACACTTAAAGCGGAACAGCCCTCTCCGACAGTCGCCGAGCATGACGTTGCGCCAGCTGAAGCAACAGCACCGGCCCAACAAGAGACGCCCGTAGCTGCCGAGCCTGAAAGCGCACCGGTCACGGAAGATGAGCCGAAAACGGCAGATGAACTGAAGAGTGACGATGTCATATCTCTTCCGCACCAGATCGATGAAAAGCTCGAAAGCGACGCAAGTAGCGACGCCGATACTACGCTCGCGCCATCGCCCACTGAATTGGCCGAAAGCGGCGTTGCCGATGAACCCCAACAGTTGGCACCGGTAAATGAGTTGGCAGACGCTACACCTGTTCAGGAATCCGTAGAAAGCAGAACACCTGCGGATAACGTACCCCAGGCAGATGCACAGACTGACGACACTACCGCTGACGTTGCGCCACACGCCGCTAAATCGGTAGACGCACCTATCGCCGAAGAAGTGGCTGAAGAAGCACCCAAGCCGCGTCGTCGCCGTACCCGTGCGCATAACGATCCTCGTGAGCTGCGCAAGCAGGCACAAGAAGCCAGCAAAGAGTAATTTGCTGACTGCGCAAAAAACCAAACCCCGCCTCGGCGGGGTTTTTTATGCGTCAGTGCCCACGCATTTATCAGCCTTGAACCAAACGTGGCTCTGGCTCCAGCCGTACATTAAAACGAGCATGCACATGGTCGATAATCTTGCCTGCAAAGCGCAGCAATCCCTTACGGTCGCCGCCGCCCAAATGAACCAACACTAACGCCTGGCGGTCATGCACGCCAAATGCGCCCTCACGCACGCCTTTAAGACCGCACTGATCAATCAACCAACCGGCTGCCAACTTGGTCTTTCCTTCGCCTAAAGGGAAATGCGGCATGTCAGGATAGCGGGCCAATAGCGCCTGCCCCTGCTGATCTGAAACAATGGGATTCTTGAAAAAACTGCCTGCATTGGCAAGCTGCCTCGGGTCTGGCAATTTTTCCTGGCGAATAGCTGCCACTGTCTCTGCAACATCCAACGGGGTGGGCGCATTCGGCAAGCGCGAGGCAAGATCGCCATAGTGAACTTTCGGTGCGGGCTGCCTGGAAAGCCGCAATACCAGCCGAGTAATCACGACACGATCACACAGCGCACCCTTGAAAACGCTATCGCGATAACCAAACGTACACTCAGCATTCTCAAGCCAACGCGTTCTTCCTGTCGCAATTTCCATGATCTGCACGGCCTGAAGGCTATCGGCGAGCTCAACGCCATAGGCGCCGATGTTTTGCACGGGGGCTGCGCCACAATCACCAGGAATCAGCGCCAGGTTCTCAATTCCCCAGAGCCCTCGGGCCGCCATATTGAGCACCAGTGTATGCCAGTTAACGCCAGCCCCCACATGTGCCAGCACATTATTACCCGCCGAGGTCAGCCACCACTGTCGTAGCGCCGGGCGTATCGCAATCCCTGTTAAGCGCGGCGGCAAAAGCACGTTGCTCCCTCCGCCCAAAAGCGTTACCGGCCAGCGCTGATGATGGGCGATAGCAAGCGTAGCGCGTAAGGCGCCTAGCGTGGTGGGTTCAGCGTAATAATCAGCCACGCAGGGCAAACGTAACGTATTGGACGATGAAAGATCCACGTGTTCGTTAATGATACAAGCCGAGTTTTTAAGGACTGAAGCTGTCACACGCGGTCACTTTTCAGGTGCTGGATTAAACCTTGCGACGCCGTTTCGATCATATCAAGCACGTTTTCAAACCCCTGTTCACCGCCATAGTAAGGGTCTGGAACCTCTGCTCCCGACGTTCCAGAGAACTCCAGAAAAAGCCCGACATAAGCGTTGCTTTCGGCAGGTTTTAAGGCACGCATTGCCCGCAGGTTATCGTTATCCATGCCCAGTACATAATCGAATTTCAGAAAATCTTCTGGGGTCAGCTGCCGGGCACATAGCTGGCTCAGGTCAATACCTCGCTGCTTGGCTGCTGATTGAGCGCGCGAATCGGGTGCTTTCCCGATGTGCCAAGCACCTACTCCGCAAGAGTCAATGCTGACACGTCCACTCATACCTGCGTTTTCCAGCGCGCGTTGAAAAATGCCCTCGGCAGTGGGCGAGCGACAAATATTCCCTAAACAGACAAAAAGTACCCGCGTCACAACGCGCTCCCTGTACGTTGAAAAGTATTAACCAGATGGCGCTAACAGAGCGCAAACACGAGCTAAATCTTCCGCCGTGTCGACACCTGCTGGGTTAACCTCACACGCCAACGCCACCTGAATTAAATGGCCATTCTGCAAAGCGCGCAGCTGTTCAAGCTGCTCTAACTGCTCCAGCATTGAGGCTGGCCAGTCCCGATAGGCGGCTAAAAAGCTCGCGCGGTAGGCATAAATTCCGATATGGCGCAGCCATGCATCCGTTTCAAGCAATGCAGGCTGCTGCTTGAACTGCTCACGATCCCAAGGGATGGGCGCACGTGAGAAATACAGCGCCCGCCCCTGTAATGAGCGCACTACTTTGACCACATTGGGATTAAAGAGTGACGCTACATCGTTAATAGGCTCAGCCAGCGTCGCAATGGAGGCTTCTGCGTCATCGGCCAAGCGCAGTGCCACCTGATCGATTAACGCGGGCGGAATGAGCGGCTCGTCACCCTGCACATTCACCACTAGCTCGTCTTCACCCAAAGAAAGGATCTGGGCGACTTCGGCAAGCCGATCAGTACCCGAAGCGTGATCATCGCGCGTCATGACGACCTCAGCCCCATAAGGCAGCATCGCATCACGGATACGTTCATCATCGGTCGCAACAACGACACGAACCGCCTGGCTTTGACAGGCGCGCCGCCACACATGGGCAACCATAGGCTCACCAGCAATATCCAGCAGCGGCTTACCTGGCAACCGGGTCGAACCATAGCGAGCAGGCACGACGGCTATAAATGCAGGAAACGCCATTACAGGTCTCCCGTGCGACCTGGTGAGGTTGGGAGCTTTTCGTCAGCGTCCATTACCCGGGCTTCCTCAGGCAGCATAACCGGGATACCTTCTTGTATCGGATACGCTAGCCCGTCATAAAGACAAATCAGTTCCTGCGCTTCGCGGTCGTACTTAAGTTTGCCGTTACATAACGGGCAAACCAGCATTGCTAGCAGTTCCTTATCCATTTATGCATCCCCTTCAGGACAGGGCTGACAGCTTGGCTGCCAGCCAGTGTTCAAATTCTAATGGAAGCGTTGCCTCCACTTCTAATATCCAGCTATTGGCTGGCGCAATTCCCATGCATTTCACCGCATCTTTGGCGGTCATGACCACGGGCCGCTGTTTCGCCGGAGTAAATATATCCGCACTAAAACGCTGGTGGTCTGCCAGCGCCAGCATCTCGCCGCTTACGCCTAAATCACGCAATGTATTAAAAAAGCGCGCAGGGTGCCCGATACCGGCCACGCCAAACACCGGCACGCTAAAAGGTAACGGTGTCAGCGGAAAGCGCTCGCCATCATTTAGGCGCCGCCAACTTATCGGCATTAGCTGCATGGAAGTGGCGCTCACCGAAAGTGATTGGCGCATGTCTCCCTTCGCTATTTCACCATTCACTATTTCACCATTAACAACCACCGCATCTACACGCGCTAAACGTTCGGGCGACTCACGCAGTGGCCCTGCAGGCAGACAGCGACAATTACCCAATCCTCGTGCACCATCAATCACCACGATCTCTATGTCTCGCTCAAGCGCCAGGTGCTGCAGCCCGTCGTCACTCAAAATAATATCGCAACCGAGATCGACCAACGCTTGAGCGCCACGCGCACGCTTGGGGTCTGCTACCACGGGCAACAAGGTTTGCTGAGCCAACATAACCGGCTCGTCACCGCTTTGCGCGGGATCCGTCGATGGCGTTACCTGGAGCGGGTAGTGCTCGGCTTTACCGCCATAACCACGCGTGACGATACCCGGCGTCCAACCTTGTGCGACCAACCAGCGGCTTAACCAGGCCACTAATGGCGATTTTCCGGTTCCACCCAGGGTGATATTACCCACCACGATGACCGGCACTGGCGCACGCCATGTGGCCTTTTGGCCATTCATGTACGCAGCTTCTCGACGCGCCATGGCATGCTTATAAAGCGCGCCCAATGGCCTTAGCGGCAATAGCCAAGGGCTATTGTGATAGCCCGCTTCAAGCCAGCGCTGAGCCAGCGTCATTATGCTTCCTGAAACTGAAGTTGATACAGCGCAGAGTAGGCACCACCTTTGTCCAGAAGCTCTCGGTGCGCTCCTTGCTCAATAATACGCCCCTGGTCCATCACCAGAATCCGATCTGCACGCTCAATCGTGGACAGACGATGGGCGATAACGAGTGTCGTGCGTCCCTGGCAGACGTGTTCCAGCGCTTTTTGAATATAACGCTCAGACTCGGTATCCAGAGCGGAGGTTGCCTCGTCCAAAATCAATATCGGGCTATCTTTAAAAATCGCCCGGGCGATCGCCAGGCGCTGACGTTGCCCACCCGATAGCATGACCCCATTTTCACCCACCACCGTTTCATAACCTTGTGGCAGCTTATCGATAAATTCGCTGGCATACGCCGCCTTGGCGGCAGCTTCAATTGCCTGACGATCAGGATTCGCCGTGCCATAAGCAATATTATCGGCCACCGTGGCGTTAAAGAGCGTCACTTGCTGTGTGACCAAGCCAATCTGCTGGCGCAATGGGCCTAACGCATACTCATTAATATCCACACCGTCGATTAAGATGCGCCCTTCATTAAGGCGATAAAAGCGTGGCAATAGGCTAACGAGGGTTGATTTTCCGCTACCTGAGCGACCCACAATCGCCACCATCTCACCTGGCGAGACGTGCAAATTGATGTCATGCAGCACGCTTGGCTGGTCGTCGGCATAGCGAAAGCCAACATTTTCTAGCATTAGCTCGCCCGTTAGACGCTTGGGCACACGCTGACCGGTGTCTTGTTCCGGTGCTGTATCCATCAACCCAAAGAGTTCTGAAGCGGCGGCAAGTCCTTTTTGAATTTCACTATTAATTTCGGTGAGCTGGCGTACCGGTTTGATCATCAAGGCAGCCGCGGTAATAAACGCGACAAACTCACCTGGCGTCATATTGGCCATTATCGCCGGCGCCATTGCCAGCCACACCAGCAGCGCCATGGATATCGCTACCAGCATAAGAATAATCGGAGAGCTTATCGCCCGCGTCATTGCTTCTTTCATGCTCTGTTTACGGTTCTCTTCGCTTACACGTGCAAACCGCTGCTTTTCATAATCCTCAGCGCCGTAAGTGCGCACAACGCGGTAGCCCGACAAGCCTTCAGAGGCGACATGGGTGACATCGCCCATTGAGCTTTGTATGCGTTTAGAAATACGCCGAAAGCGCTTGCTGACATAGCTCACTACCACGCCAATAATGGGTGTAACGCCTAAAAACAGTAGGGTTAGCATCCAGTTCGTCCAGAACAGATAACCCACTAGGCCCACAACAAACAGGCCTTCACGCAAAATAACGGTGACAGCGTTCGTTGCAGCACCCGCCACTTGCTCTACATGGTAGGTCACGCGCGAAACAAGGTGGCCGCTTGAGTGCTGGTCAAAAAACCGCCCAGGCAGATGCAGCATGTGGGCAAAAACGTCGCAGCGCAGCGTGTGGATTACATAGCGTCCTACATACGCCATATAGTAGGTACTTAGAAAAGTGCCTAAACCACGCGAAGCAAACATTAAAATGACAAACAGCGGAAGAAACAGCCGAAAAGCAGCATCAGGGTTTTGGATGCCGTCGATTAACCGTTTCATCATTTCAGCAAGTGCCGTACTTGATGCGGCATACACCACAAACCCAACAGCGGCCAAGCCAAATGCTTGCCAGTGTGGTTTTACATAGCTAAGTAGCCGTTTATAAATAACCCAACTTGAATCGGTCACACGCGCTCCTGGCAATAGTGTGCAATGCTCTGGATTCTACCTTATGGCGAGGCGCATCAACACCGCTTAACGCCACCATGTTGAACACTGCCGGATGGCCAACGCATTGGTGTAATAGACACAGGATGATCTTTTTGAAGCCAAAACCGCAGAGCCCCATCGTGCCCGGTACTCCACAGGCAGCTCTTATAAGCTCGAAAGCGGCGTACCACATCATCTACCGGATGCTGGAAAGCATTGTTGCGACCTGCACTGAAAATCACATGCAAAGGCGTCGTATGTTGGACAAACTGAACACCTGAACTCGTGCGGCTACCGTGATGCCCGGCGACCAATACGCTAAGCGGCACATCAATATCTTTTAGAAAACGCCGCTCTATATCACGACTGACATCCCCGGTAATTAATAATCGATGTTCTCCCGCACTGACTTCCAGCACGCAGGAACGGTCATTGGCCGAGTAATCATTGGACCCGGCAGGCGGCCATAAAAATCGATACGTGATTCCATCGCGTTGCCACTGCTGGCCACGTTCGCATGGGGTGGCCGTAACCGGTAGGGTTTCACCTAAAGGCGCACGCCAGTGCGTGACGGCATGGCTCTCTAGTAGCGCACCTATACCGCCTGCATGGTCACTGTCGGCATGGCTAACAATCACCTCATCAAAGCGCTGGCCTGGCGACCACAATGTTTGCAAGGGCATAAAGCCTGCCTGAAAACGTGGGCCAGTATCGTATAAAAGCCGGTACTGCTGGCTACGTAGCTCGATAAGCTGGCCTTGGCCCACATCATGTACCGTTACACGCAACGTACCTTTAGGTATTTGCTCCAGCGGAAGCCACCAGGCAAGTGATACCACCAGGAACGTAGCCCCCACTTTCAACCAGGACACCACGCCAGGCAGCCCCCAGCATAAGGCCAACAAAAGAAGAGCGCCGCTTAATGGGTACACTAGCGCATGATCAGGTTCCCACAGTGGCCATCGTTCTGACGTAACGGTCAGGAAAACGTAAAAAACCGACAGCGCTTGTTCAAACAACCACCACATGCCCGTGCCCAGCCACGCCAGCGGTGAAAATATCCAGCCCAGCAGCGCCAACGGCACCATAATTGAACTTACCCAGGGCACGGCGATTACATTAATAATGGGCGCGCCCGGCGCCATACGTCCAAATGCGATCAGCACGGCGGCGGCCATGAGTGGGGCCAGTAACAGCTGGGAACGCAGCAACGCCCAGCACCAGCCTTTAACACCGTTTGGACGCGTGCGCCCTTGCCAAATAATGATCAACCAGGCAACAGCCACAAACGATAGCCAGAGCCCAGGGCGCCATAAAGAGAGCGGATCAAGCAGCAGAATAATGGCAAGCGCCAGCCACCAGGCCTGCCAAGTGGCTGGGGAGTGTCGACCACTGAGCACCCATAGCCCTACCAGTGTCATGACCATGGCGCGCATGGCGGGCGGCTCCATACCGGCCAAATAGGCATAACCGATGGTGACCAGCGCGGCCACCCACCAAGGCCACACGCACATTCGCCAGTTCAAAGGCATTGTTAGCCGTGCGATGAGCTTTGCCAGCAACAGCGCAAACCCGGCCACCAGCCCCACATGCAAGCCTGAAATAACCACCAGATGCGTCGTTCCCGTGGCATTGAGTAATGACCAGTCGTCCTGGGTTAGCTGGCTGCCCTCCCCCAGCGTTAAGGCTGCGAGCCAGCGGCGTGTTCGTTCACCGAGTGGCTGTCTCTCCAACACATCAAGCGCCAGCTTTCGTACAGAAAACCCAGCCGTGGCCAATTGCGTCGGCGCTGGCTCCTGGCGTACATACCCCGTTGCATGAATGCCTTCACGCCAGAGCCACTGTTCAAAATCAAACGTGCCAGGGTTGGAAAATCCGCCAGGCGGGCGCAGACGCAGCGTCATTCGCCACTGCTCCCCTGCATAGTAAGCCGGCGCGTTATACGCCGTTACACGGACCTTGTTAAGCGCATCGCAAGCGGGGCGATGCTTAGGCCCTTCACAGGTTCTTATCGCTAACAGTAGTCGCTGTGCATCACCCAACGGGGTTGCGCTCAGCACTCTTGCTTCTACAACGACATCTTCACCGTTGAGACCTTCGGGCAAGCGGCTACCCCACTCCTGATGAATACCGACCACCACCCAGCCGCCCAGCAATAGCCAGAAAGCCGCCTTGGCGCGCCAGATAGTCAGTAGCAGTGCGCCCAACAAACCAATGCCAACAAAGGGGCTCATTACCCCTGTTATACCGCTTAATCCCGCGATTATTGCCCCTAACAGTGCCGCTAGCGCTGCCGGTATCGCTATGCCAAACGGCATACGACTCTCCTTAGCTTAAGAACTTCACATACTTGGCATAGCCGAAGCGCTACGCGATATGGATAATAGGGTGCACTAATAGGCAAGAGTACCTGACATGCCGCGCCGGTTCCTGCAGCGCTACATGCCCAAACCCGACACGCTACGGCGACAGCGGTCGCTACGCTTTATTGCACCGCTAATTGCCGACCCCGGGCTGTGGCTTTTAACTCGGCGAAGCGTTGCCAACGCCTTTAGCGTTGGCTTGTTTTGCGCCATGCTACCGATTCCATTTCAAATGGTAGTCGCTGCCGTGGGCGCTCGCCTAAGCCGTTGTAATCTAGCGCTTTCAGTAGGTCTTGTCTGGATTACCAACCCGCTCACCATGCCGCTGATTTTTTATTTTAACTATCGAATTGGCACATTTATTCTCGGTGCTCCGGTACGTGAAGCGCCCACGCGTATTTCAACGCGCTGGATTGCCGAACAAATGCACGATATTTTACCGCCATTGGTTGTTGGCTCATTTATTACGGCCATTGTGCTAGCAGTGGCCGCTAATATCGGCATTCGCCTTATCTGGCGCTGGCACGTCTCTTATAATTGGAAACGCCGCCGCCTAAATAGGCAGCGGCGTCGGGCATGTATCGAATCCGAGTTCGATGATTAAGGCGTGCGAGGCTGCTCAACCAGCTTGCCCGCATCCAGTTTAAGCACCCTATCCTGATGTGCGGCTAGCCCCACATCGTGCGTCACGATAACAAACGCACAAGCGCTCTCTTTGGCCAACTCATCCATCAAGGCTAGAATCGTGGCTGCCGTCGTTTGATCCAGGTTACCGGTAGGCTCATCCATTAGCACCAGGCTTGGGTCTGTTACCAAGGCACGCGCAATGGCGACCCGCTGGCGCTCACCACCGGAAAGCTCGCCTGGCTTATGATCAGCCCGCGCCTTCATCCCTACGCGCTCAAGGATCTGCATAGCGCGTTTTTCAGCGGTTTTTTTCGACTGACCACGGATAATTAACGGTAACGCTGCATTCTCAACGGCGGTAAATTCTGCCAGCAAATGGTGAAACTGGTAAACAAACCCAATGTAGCGATTACGAAACGTCCCCAAGGCCGCTTCGTTTAAGTTGGAAAGTGGCTCACCAGCGATCACCACCCGACCATCGCTTGGGCGATCCAGCCCGCCCAGCAAGTTAAGGAGCGTGGTTTTACCCGACCCAGAACTACCCACAATCGCCACCCGTTCGCCCGCACGAACGGAAAGTTCAAGCTTATCAAGCACGGTCAGGTCTTGTGGCCCTTCGCTATATACCCGCGTTAAATCCTGGCAATCCAACATAACAGGCGGCTCGTTCGCTCCCCCTGCTGCGGCTGGCGTAGCGTTGGACGGCGTGGAAGTTGACTGCATAGACGTTAACGGCCCAGTAGTAGACATGGAAGCATCCTTATTCATAGCGCAGAACATCCGCCGGTTGAACGCGAGCAGCGCGCCAGGCTGGGTACAGCGTGGACAAAAACGTTAGACCGAAGGCTGCTAACACAATATTGCGCACGTCATCCCACCTAAGCTGGGACGGCAAATCGCTGATAAAGTAAACGCCTGCATCCAGAAACTTAATCCCAAAGGCCGCTTCAAACCAACCGATCAGATCAGATACTGTCAGCGCCAGCAGTATGCCCACAGCAACGCCAATCGCAATACCAATCAAGCCAATGGCCATCCCTTGTACGATAAAGATGCCCATGATCGAGCGTGGCGTAGCGCCAATGGTACGCAAAATAGCGATATCGGCACGCTTGTCGGTAACCACCATGACCAGGGTAGAAACAATATTAAACGCCGCAACGGCAATGATCACTGTTAGCAGCAGTGCAATCATGCGCTTTTCCATCTGAATGGCCTGAAAAAGGTTGCCATGCGAGTACGTCCAATCGGTGCCGCGGTAGCCTGGACCCAGATCGTTTACAATGGCTTGGGTCTCGCTGCCCGCAATAAACAGATCATCAAGCTCAAGGCGCAAACCACCTACCGCGTCGCCAAGGCGCGCAAGGGTTTTCATATCTTCGATATTGGCGTAAGCGAGATTGGCGTCCAAATCGGCGCCCACGCTGAAAATACCGCTAACGGTAAAGCGCTTTAACCGTGGGAATACACCCGCTGGGGTAATAGAAGCTTCCGGCACCAGCAGCGTCACTCGATCGCCTACACCTACACCCAGCTGGCGAGCAAGCATAGAGCCAAGCACCACATTCCACTCATCTGGCACTAATTCAGCCAACGTTCCTTGGCGCATATGCTGACCAATAATCGAGACTTGGTCTTCCCAATCGGGATCAATACCGTTGACCATGGCTCCCTGGTTACGACCACCCGCGGAAAACATGCCTTGCTGTTCAACATAAGGTGCAGCACCAATCACGTGCTCACGCTGAGTCAATCGGTCTGCCAGCGCCTCCCACTCCACCAGGCCCTCGGTTGCTTCAATTTTTGTGTGCGGCACCATTCCTAAAATACGAGTACGCAGCTCATGGTCAAAGCCATTCATAACCGATAACACCAGGATGAGTACCGCCACACCCAGCATTAAGCCCAGCATCGATGTTAGTGAAATAAAAGAAATAAAGTGGTTCCGGCGTTTGGCGCGCACGTAGCGCAGCCCCACCAGAAAAGGCAAACGATCAAGCATGGCATCATTCCTTATTAATAAGCGCTCATGGTACGGTTTTTTTAGCCACACTGCATGTGCAAACGGGCATTAGAGTAACAGACCCCAGGCCCGTTCCCTGAAACCACGTAACGCTTGCAAGTTCTTCGACGACGCCCTACATTGCGCCCATTTGCGCTGGCTAAATCGGTGAGCGTTTTACTTCAAATAACGTTACCAAGAGACTTCATAACCTTGGCCAATATGACATATCACCTGCTGCCGGAATGGCACCCCCAGGACGGTCTACAGCTGACCTGGCCACGCCCTGATGGCGATTGGGCATCGCTTCTATCGCGTATAGAAGCAACGTTTGAGCGCATCGTGCTGGCAACCGTTCGTTACCAGCAGGTAGTGATCAGCATGCCAGATCAAGCCACCTGTGACCGCGTACGCAAAACGTTCGATGCCTATGGTGTGCCTGCTCACCAGCTGTTGCTGATCGTAGCACCTACCGATGATACCTGGGCGCGTGACCATGGCCCGATTAGCGTTGTTGATGATGAAGGCCAGCCGCTACTGCTGGATTACACCTTCACCGGCTGGGGCGGAAAATTCCCGGCCAGCAACGATAATCAGCTGACGCAGGCGTTAGCCGATGCAGGCGTCTGGGCATGCCCAGTGGCTTCACGCGACATGGTATTGGAAGGCGGGGCTATCGAAACCGATGGCGCGGGCACGCTGCTGACGACCGAAGCCTGCTTGCTCAACCCTAATCGCAACCCGCATTTAACACGCCAGGACGTTGAAGCCTTGCTAGGCGATGATTTCGGCGTCGATCGGGTGCTTTGGTTAACCAACGGGCACCTGGAAGGTGATGATACCGACAGCCACGTTGATACATTGGCGCGATTCTGTAACCCATCGACCATTGCTTATGTGCGCTGTGATGACCCACAAGACCCGCACTACACAGCCTTACAAACCATGGAGCAAGAGTTAAAAGCATTTCGACAACGCAACGGCGAGCCTTACCAGCTTGTACCCCTGCCTTGGCCACAGGCATGCTTTGACCCTGAAGACGGCCATCGGCTGCCAGCCACTTATGCCAACTTTTTGATTATTAATGAAGCGGTGCTGGTGCCAACCTACGGCGACCCGGCTGATGCGTTAGCACTGAGTGCGCTGGCCGAAGCGTTTCCAGACCATGCTCTCATTCCCATTGAGTGTTCGAGCGTTATTCGTCAACATGGCAGCTTACACTGCCTGACCATGCAGTTGCCCAAGGGCACGCTCACCACCTCTTTTAATCAGTAAGGAGCCAGGATGTCTACCAAGGTGACCTCTGACCTAACGGTTGGCGTAGTGCAACAGTTTGCTTGGCCCGATAAAGCACAGAGCCTGGCAGCCAGTGAAGTGGGCATTCGTGATGCCGTAAAACGTGGCGCCCAGCTTGTCATGCTGCAAGAGCTGCATGCTACCCACTACTTCTGCCAGTATGAAGATCCGGCCCTGTTCGACCTGGCCGAACCGCTGGATGGCCCGACCGGACAGCACCTGGCCGCACTTGCCCGAGAATTGGATATCGTGCTGGTCGGCTCGCTGTTTGAGCGACGCGCACCAGGGCTTTATCACAATACTGCGGTGGTATACGACCGAGATAAAGGCCGGGTGGGTCAGTATCGGAAAATGCACATCCCTGATGATCCAGGCTTTTATGAGAAGTTTTACTTCACCCCTGGTGACCACGATGCGAGCCGCGCAGAAGGTTTTACACCAATTGACACTTCGCTTGGCCGTTTGGGCGTGCTGGTGTGCTGGGATCAGTGGTACCCGGAAGCGGCTCGCCTGATGGCCTTGGCCGGAGCAGACTTGCTGCTCTACCCCACGGCGATTGGGTGGGATCCTAACGATGATATTGCGGAACAAACTCGCCAAAAAGATGCCTGGACATTAATCCAGCGCTCGCATGGCGTCGCCAATGGCTTACCGGTGATTGTTGCCAATCGCGTGGGGTTTGAAACCGATCATTCAGGCGTGGGCGATGGCATTCAGTTTTGGGGAGGCAGTTTTATTTGTGGGCCTCAGGGCGAGCTACTTGCCCATGCCGGTGAAGATGATGAACAACTGGTTGTGACCATTGATATGGCGCGCTGCGAAAATACTCGCCGTATCTGGCCTTATCTGCGTGATCGCCGTATCGATGCCTATAGCGATCTAACCCGCCGCTTTCGCGACTAGGCGTTATCGCTCTATAGACCACTGCTTAACGTAGCGATCTTTTACGGAAAACGCCTGCCAAAATCATCTGGCAGGCGTTTTTTCTAGTACCTATTTCTGCACGTGCCTCAGCGCTTACTTATGCCATTACGTCAGTAGTAACAAACCTCTTACTTCCAGAAATCGCGAATCGAAGCGATGCCTTGGGCGCCTACGGCACGGGCGTGATTGGCATCAAAGCGTGTCATTCCACCCAGCGCAAAGACCGGCATACCGGCACGCTCAACCAGTTGTTGAAAATCATGCCAGCCCATCGGCGCTACTTCCGGATGTGAAGGCGTAGTGCGAAGCGGTGACAGCGTCACAAAATCACACCCCAGCAGCGCCGCTTTGGAGAGCTGAGTTTGGTCATGTGTCGAGGCAGAGAGCCACTTTTGCTCGGCAATCGGGCGTCGATCCAGCTGCATCAAACGCTCGCTGGTTAAATGAATACCATCGGCATCCACGTGCTCAAGCAGCGCAGGCTCGCCGTTGAGTAGAAGCTTGGCGCCATACTCATGGCACATACGCAAGGCGCGTTCGGCGCGCTTAAGATAAGCGGCTTCATCAAGCTGCTTGGCACGCAGCTGCACTAAGCGAATGTTGTCTTCTTTCAAGGCCCGCTCCAGGAGCGTATCAAAACGCGCCTCGTCAGCCTCTTCTTTTGTAATCAGGTATTCAGTGGGCAGCATCACAGCACGCAGGATCGGCAGGTTGGCCGCCGGGAACGGATAATTAGCCAACTCCTCCATCGGCACCCAACGCACGGCTTGGCCTTCGCGACCAAAGGGCTCGCCAGCGAACTCGTGAACCTGCCAAACATCTAACAAAATATGCTTGTCAGGATACTCGTGATGCACACGGATCAAGGGCTGCGCACGTACAATCTCAACACCAAGCTCTTCGTGCAGCTCGCGCTTAAGGCCCTCAAGTCCTGTTTCATAAGGCGCGAGCTTCCCACCCGGAAACTCCCACAAGCCACCCTGGTCGACATTCGAGGGCCGACGTGCAATCAGCACTTTCTTCTGATCGGCACTGATGATGGCTGCTGCCGCAACATGAACTCGTCGTTTTACCATTACATTCATTACGTCTTTATCCACTGTGTGCGCACCGGCGGATCAGTGCCGGTGCTTACTCGCTGCGTGAGCCCTTTTATGACTGCCAAACCCAGCCGGGTGACTGGCTAACTAGCTACGATAGTCTGCGTTGATCGACACATAGTCATGGGAAAGATCAGAGGTCCATACAGTGGCACTCTCCTGACCGCGCCCTAAACTGATGCGAATCGTAATCTCGTCTTGCGCCATTACTGCACTGCCTGCGGCTTCCGTATACCCAGCCGCACGACCACCTTCTTCGACCAGACGAACATCTGCCAGGTCAATGACAATGCGGTCCACGTCAAAATCAGCCACAGGCGCTCGACCTACTGCGGCCAGAATACGCCCCCAGTTAGCATCAGAGGCGTAAAGCGCTGTTTTCACCAAGGGTGAGTGGGCGACGGTAAACGCGACATCTAGCGCTTCCTGACGACTTTCTGCGTCATCAACCTGGAGCGTCACAAACTTTGTCGCGCCCTCACCATCACGGATGATCGCCTGAGCCAAGCTCGTCATTACCTGCTGCAATGCATCACGGAAGACGGCGATATCCTCGTTGTCTTCAATCGCCGCTCCCGTGCCTGTCGCTGCCAGCATGCACGCATCATTGGTTGAAGTGTCGCTATCCACGGTAATGCAGTTAAACGAGGCATCCACCGTCTCGCGTAACAAACGATCCAGCAATGACTGTTCAATAGCGGCATCCGTGACGACAAAGCCCAACATGGTCGCCATGTTGGGTTTAATCATGCCTGAGCCTTTAGTGATGCCATTGATAGTAACTGACCCGTTACTAACCTTCGTGGTAACACTGGCGCCTTTGGCCCGAGTGTCGGTGGTTAAAATCCCTTCACCGGCATGTTGCCACGCCTGACTATTGTCAGCACCTGACGCAAGCGCTGGCGTGATGCCGGCTAAAAGGCGCTCCATGGGAAGTGGTTCACCGATAACCCCCGTTGAGAAAGGCAGCACCTGATGCTCGGCAACGCCAGCTTGCTCTGCTACCGCTTTACAGCTGGCGTAGGCATCATGAAGCCCCTGTTTGCCGGTGCCCGCATTCGCATTACCGGTATTAATTAGCCAGTAACGCGGCGCCTGGCCCTGCTCGCGGCAGCGCTCAACATGCGCCTTGGCAACCGACACCGGGGCAGCGCAGAAGGCATTACGCGTGAACACACCAGATACGGTTGCCGAGGCGGGTAGCTCAATAACTACCATGTCACGACGACCCGGCTTTTTAATACCCGCCATTGCACTTCCCAAGCGCACCCCAGCCAAGGGGGGCATCACCGGAAAGGGACTATTTCCCACCGCCATGATCGTCTCCTCTACCTAAATCCAGACCGCTTCTGATTAGCTTAATTTGCCGCAGCACTGCTTGTACTTCTTACCTGAACCACACACACACGGATCGTTGCGGCCGACTTTCGGCCCTTCACGACGGACAGGGCGTGCGTCCTGCTCAGTGCTTTCCACATCACTGTTTTCACCGCTTAATCCGCTTTCACTGGAAGAAGCATTATCGTGACGATTCGCGGCCGCAGCTTTTTCGCGGGCCAACTCTTCACGCCGCTTTTGCTCCAGCGCATCAACTTCTTCAGGCTGACGTACCTGAACATGGCTCAGAATACGGGTGACATCCGCTTTAATATTGGTCAGCAGGTGCTGGAACAATTCAAACGATTCACGCTTGTACTCTTGCTTGGGGTTCTTTTGTGCGTAGCCGCGTAAATGGATACCCCGACGCAGGTGATCCATCGACTGCAAGTGCTCTTTCCAACGCGTATCCAGAACCTGAAGCATGACCTGCTTTTCAAAACGACGAATCAGGGTCGCGCCTGCGGCATCCACCTTGGCCGCATAAGCGTCACGGTGCATGTTTTGCAGACGCTCGCGCAACTTCTCTTCGCTAAATCGCTCATCATCAGCGGCCCACTGGACCACCGGGGCATCCAGGTTGAATTCTGTCTTAAGGTGCATTTCAAGCCCAGCCAAATCCCACTGCTCGGCTAGACTCTGCGGCGGAACGAAGTCGTTAATGGTGTCTTCCATGACTTCTTCACGAATACCCACGACAGCTTCTGAAATGTCATCAGAGGCTAGAACCTCATTGCGCTGCTCGTAAATAACCCGGCGTTGGTCGTTTGCCACGTCATCATATTCAAGCAACTGCTTACGAATATCGAAGTTACGCCCTTCCACTTTCTTCTGGGCACGCTCAACAGCGTTAGATACCATTTTGTGCTCAATGGCTTCGCCGCGCTCCAGGCCCAATGCCTGCATGAGACGCTTAACGCGGTCAGAACCAAATAGCCGCATCAGGCTATCTTCCAACGACAGGAAGAACCGCGTTGAACCTGGATCGCCCTGACGGCCAGAACGCCCACGCAACTGGTTATCAATGCGCCGAGACTCATGGCGTTCCGAACCAACAACATGCAGGCCACCGGCTTCCAGCACACCATCGTGACGCTGCTTCCACTCGGCTTTTAATGCATCAATCTGCGCCTGGCTTGGGTTTTGTAGCTTGGCAACGTCAGCCTCCCAGTTGCCCCCCAGCATAATATCGGTACCTCGACCGGCCATGTTGGTGGCAATAGTGATCGCGCCAGGACGCCCCGCCTGGGCAATAATTTCCGCCTCACTCTGGTGCTGCTTGGCATTCAGGACATTGAACTTCAGTCCTGCTTCGCGCATCAAGTGCGCCAGATATTCAGACGTCTCGATGGACGCCGTACCTACCAGCACCGGGCGGCCTGCCTCTGTTTCGACCTGAACGTCTTTAATAATCGCCTCGTACTTCTCTTCGGCGCTAAGGTAGACCAGGTCGTTAAGGTCTTTACGGGCTAACGGGCGATTGGTGGGGATGACGATAACATCAAGCCCATAGATCTGACGGAACTCAAAGGCTTCCGTATCGGCAGTACCGGTCATGCCTGCCAGCTTTTCATACAAGCGGAAATAGTTCTGGAAGGTGGTGGATGCCAGTGTCTGGCTCTCGCGCTGAACGGTAACCCCTTCTTTGGCTTCAACAGCCTGGTGAAGTCCTTCAGACCAACGGCGACCGGGCATCGTCCGTCCAGTATGCTCATCAACGATGACCACCTGGTCTTCCACTACGATGTAATCAACATCCTTGTTGTAAAGATGGCGTGCCCGCAGCGCAGAATGCATGTGCTGCAGTAAATTCAGGTTTTGAGCGGCGTAAAGCGATTCACCCTCTTTAAGAAGGCCTTCCGCCTGCATCAACTCTTCAACCCTGTTATGCCCCTGCTCGGTCAGTTCAACCTGCTTTTGCTTCTCCTCCAGCACAAAATCGCCGGTTGCAGGTTGGTCGTCATCTTCCGAGACCTCACCCTCTTCCAACTGCTGGGCAAGCTGATTAACGACGCTATACAGATTGGTATTTTCATCCACCGCGCCAGATATGATCAGCGGCGTACGCGCCTCATCAATCAGGATCGAATCCACCTCATCGACAATGGCATAGTGCAGGCCACGCTGCACCTTATCCTCCAAAGAGAACGCCATGTTGTCGCGAAGGTAGTCAAAGCCAAATTCGTTATTGGTACCGTAGGTAATATCACACCGATAAGCATGGCGTTTCTCCTCCCCGGTTTGACCGGAAAAGATAACCCCAACAGAAAGCCCTAAAAACTCATACAGCGGGCGCATCCACTCGGCATCACGGCGGGCAAGGTAGTCATTGACGGTGACAACGTGTACGCCCTTTGCAGGTAGCGCATTGAGATAAACGGCCAGCGTTGCTACCAGCGTTTTACCTTCGCCGGTTTTCATTTCAGCAATACGACCACGGTGCAGGGTCATGCCCCCCACCACCTGTACATCAAAATGCCGCATACCCATGACGCGCTTACTGGCCTCTCGCACAATCGCAAACGCAGAAGGCAACAAACTATCCAGTGCCTCGCCGTTTTCCAAGCGCAAACGCAGCTCCGCTGTCTTACCTTGTAATTCAGCGTCGCTTAATCCTTCAAACTCAGCTTCGAGCGCGTTCACACTACGAACGTTTTTGTGCATGCGCTTTACTTCACGGTCGTTCTTGGAGCCAACAACCTTGCGTAACAAATTATTAATCATGAAATTTCCAAATCATCTTGAGCGAACCAATGGGTTTCGCCCTGTTCCGTATAAGGCAAGTAAAGTACGTTTTAGCAAACCGTGAGTTAAGCGGGCGGACCGCGCTGGGTAAGCACATCACGTGCGGCTACCCGGCGCTTTATAAAGACATAAACAGGTAAAAAGTGGCGCTGCACCGCGATACGTTTAAATCGCTGCCGCCAACCGCGCAATGCACGCCGCCTTTTGGCGATCCAATGCGATTGAGCACGTAAAATAGCCGGCACCCACAAACACACGCAGACGTGACGCTCAGCGCCCCGCATGGCATCAAAAGGCACTAAACTATTGGGCAGCAAGCAGCTTACCAGGAGCCCCGCCAGCCACCAACGCGCCAAGCCATAGCGACGGTTACGTCGCGGCAAAGCAGAAAAGGTGTTAAGCGTGGAAGACATGCTGTGGATTGGCTCCTGAGCGTGTTAGGCTCTGCAAATAAGTAATGCATCCGCGCGGATGCCGCTACTTGGCTATATATTGAGGGGTTATCCCAGGATTCAAGCGTATGAGTATAAAGGTTAAGCGTTCTCGCGCACAGCCCATCGCCCGTCTGCTAAACAAGTCAGGGGATATTGGCCAATTAATGCGTCAGTCTCGCTTGATAGATCAAGCCCAGTGTCATGTAAGAGCCCACCTGCCAGAAGAGATGCGCCCACATATCTTTGTCGGCGGCTTTCGCGATGGGCGCTTAACCCTGATCAGTGGACAGGCAAGCTGGCTGACATGGCTGCGCTTTGAACAGCGGCGGCTGTTGACGCTGTTACATCAACTGCCCGGCTTTGAGGCTGTGAATGGCTTTACCTTTAAAGTGCGCCCCGTCCGCCCAGTTGAAGCACCTTTGCGTAATACCCGACACTTGTCCGCCAGCGCGGGAAAAACGCTCAGCGAGTGCGCAAGCGACACGCACAATCCTGCGCTGCGTAAAGCGCTAGAGCGCCTTGCATCTCACGCACCAAAATAAGCGTGCCGCGCACATTGCGCACTTCTCAAATGCCAGAAACGCAAAAGCACCGCCTGGGCGGTGCTTTTTTCATCAAGGCCAGTTATCGAGCTTGAGCACTACCAAAGGTGGAACCTGGATAGCGCGTCATAGCTAATATCTGACGCTCCTGCTTGGCAATCAGGCCATTGCAGGCGCTGCGTACGAAATAGGCGCAACGGCTTTTTCATCTTCAAACGTCACGATTTCATAAGCATCAGGCTGTGCCATCAATTCACGGCAAAGCTGATTGTTCAGAGCATGTCCGGATTTTGTACCGTGAAACTCACCAATCAGGCTGTAGCCTAACTGATACAAATCGCCGATAGCATCCAGCACCTTGTGTTTGACGAACTCATCTTCGTAACGCAAACCGCCTTCATTGACGATGCGATAATCATCAACCACGATCGCATTATCCAGGCTTCCCCCCAGGGCCAGGTTATTAGAGCGCAAAAACTCCAAATCCTTCATAAACCCAAAGGTGCGCGCCCGAGAAACCTCTTTCACAAAAGAGGTCGTCGAAAAATCGATAAGCGCAGTTTGTTTCTGCTGTTCGAAAACCGGGTGGTCGAAGTCAATGGAGAACGAGACTTTGAACCCCTGGTGCGGAAGGAAAACGGCCTCTTTATCGCCATCTTTAACCGCGACGCGATGTTTGATGCGTATAAATTTCTTTGCTGCATCCTGCTCAAGAATACCCGCCGATTGAATTAAAAACACAAACGGGCTGGCACTACCGTCCATAATCGGTACTTCGGGAGCACTTAGGTCAACATAAGCATTATCGATGCCTAGTCCTGCAAACGCTGACATCAAATGCTCAACCGTTGCCACTTTCACACCTTCGTGTGAAAGTGCGGTGCAAAGTGTTGTGTCTTCCACTAACTCTGCGCGTGCGGGTATATGTACCACAGGCTCCAGATCGGTTCTAACAAACACAATCCCGGTGTTTGTCGGCGCCGGACGCAAAGCCATGTGGACTTTTTTGCCGGAGTGCAGACCCACTCCAGTGGCGCGGATGACGTTTTGTAGGGTGCGTTGTCTGATCATGGGCAGTGGTCGAACTCTAATGACGGTAGTACCGTAGGGGAAGGAAAGTTATCAAACAGTGTTCACTTTAACAGCAAACGAGCGTTTTAACCAATAAAACACTCGTTTGCTGGCCCAGTAAACCTATTGAAACAATCAATCGGCCTGACGGCGCAAGAAAGCAGGTATGTCCAGATAGTCATCAGCATCGGCTGAGCGACTCTTTTCTGGACGCGGTTTGGGCGCGTGTTCCGGCGCCTCTGCACGGGCAGTTGCTTGCTGACGCATTACGGTAGGCTGCTGTAGCTTACGGTAATCAGAAGAGTCAGCAGAAGAGCGACGTGCAGGTTCGCGTGTTGTCGCTTTGGCAGTTTTCGCGCCATCTAACCCAGCAGCAACAACAGTAACACGCAACTCATCCGACATTTCCATATCGATGGAAGTTCCCACGACAATGGTCGCTTCTTGTGAAGCAAACTCTTGCACGGTGGCACCTACATCATTGAACTCGCCAATCGACAGATCCGGCCCTGCCGTAATATTGACCAGAATGCCTCGCGCGCCATGCAGATCGATATCTTCCAGAAGCGGGCTACGGATAGCTTTTTCTGCTGCTTCGCGGGCGCGGTTCTCGCCTGTAGCACCGCCCGTACCCATCATCGCCATGCCCATTTCAGACATAACAGTACGCACATCAGCAAAGTCGACGTTGATAATACCAGGGCTTGTGATCAGCTCGGCAATACCTTGAACAGCGCCAAGCAATACATCGTTGGCAGCGCTAAACGCAGTTAACAGCGTCGCGCTTTTACCCAGTACGGATAAAAGCTTTTCGTTGGGTATGGTGATCAGCGAATCAACATGCTGAGAGAGCTCTTTCATTCCCTCTTCGGCAGCGCGCATACGCTTGGGGCCTTCAAACGGGAAAGGCCGCGTAACGACAGCTACCGTTAAAATACCCAGTTCTTTGGCAACTTGCGCAACCACTGGCGCGCCGCCGGTGCCTGTACCACCGCCCATACCAGCGGTAATAAAGACCATATCGGCGCCTTCAAGTAGCTCAGCGATTCGGTCACGATCTTCCATCGCGGCCTGACGGCCTACTTCAGGGTTGGCGCCAGCACCGAGCCCCTTGGTGATTTCACCACCTAGCTGTAATACTGTTTTTGCGGATACGCGTTTAAGTGCCTGGGCATCGGTATTGGCGCAAATAAATTCAACGCCTTCAATGTTACTTTCAACCATGTGATTGACGGCATTGCCGCCACCACCACCAACACCGACTACTTTTATGACCGCACTACTTGAGGGTGCGTTATCTATCAATTCAAACATAAGCCCCGTCTCCTGAACCGCGCTTGCGGCCCTGTCAGAAATTTCCTTTGAACCAGCCCTTAATTCTGGCCAGCGCCGAATGGTCTTCCTTGATATCACGCCGAGAGAGCTCGTTGCGACCTTTGTGAGGCGCAATGACTCCCCCGTGGCTTTCTAGACCCTGCCCATGCCGCGCTGCTTGCAACGCATAGTGCAATAAGCCGACACCTGTCGCATAAATGGGATTTCGCACGACATCCGCTAAACCTTTAACGTTTTGCGGACAAGCAATACGAACCGGCATGTGGAATATCTCTTCTGCCAATTCGCCGACCCCTTCCATACGTGAGGTGCCACCAGTGAGCACAACACCAGCGGCAACCATGTCTTCATAGCCACTGCGACGTAATTCGTCTCTAACCAGTGTAAATAGTTCTTCATAGCGTGGTTCGACCACTTCAGCGAGCGCCTGACGCGACAAGTCGCGTGACGGACGATCACCCACACTAGGAACCTTAATCATTTCATCGCTTGCGGCCAATTGCGTTAAGGCACAAGCGTATTTAACCTTGATCTCTTCTGCGTGCTGCGTCGGTGTACGTAGCGCCATGGCAATATCGTTGGTGACCTGATCACCAGCAATCGGTATAACGGCCGTGTGCCGAATGGCACCTTCAGTAAAGATGGCCATATCAGTGGTTCCACCGCCGATATCCACCATGCAAACGCCTAATTCACGTTCGTCTTCGGTCAACACTGCCATGCTGGATGCCAGCTGTTCCAGGATAATTGCGTCGACGTCCAAACCACAGCGTCGAACACATTTCTCAATATTCTGTACCGCGTTGAGTGCTGCCGTTACCAAATGAACTTGCGCTTCTAAACGTACACCGGACATGCCCAAGGGCTCGCGAATACCGCCTTGTGCATCAATTGCAAATTCCTGGGGCAGTACATGTAAAACGCGCTGACCTTCTGAAACCGCCCTTGCCCTCGCTGAATCAATAACGCGATCAATATCAGAAGGAGTAACTTCACGCTCTTTAATAGCTACCACACCATCTGAGTTCATCGAGCTAATATGACTACCCGCAATGCCCACATATACCGAGTGAATATCGCAGCCAGCCATAAGCTCGGCTTCTTCCACAGCGCGCTGAATAGATTGAACGGTTGATTCAATATTAATGACAACGCCTCGCTTCATACCCCGTGACGGGTGCGAGCCGATACCAGCAATTTCAATGCCGCCATCATCGGTAGGTTGACCGACAATTGCGACGACCTTGGACGTTCCAATGTCCAGCCCGACCACCATATTCGATGCATTGGGTGAGCCTGCCATGAGTCGGGAATTCTCCTTGTAAACTTTTTAAAATTAAAATAAATAGGGATACTTAAACCAACTTATTCTTTGCCTATTATAACTTGGCACCTGGTAAGCGCTGATAGCTCAGTAGCGCTGATGAGAAGTTTAAATCTACAAAATCACCGGTTGCCCATAGTATAGAAACAATTGGCATAATACGACCAGCCCAAGCCCACAATAATGGGCTTGAAGTGTAATTTAAACCCCATTAATGCGTTTTTACGCGCTGGCGGCGACTTATCATGGCTAAAGCGCGTTAATTAAAACTTGAGTTAGTCTTCAGATGCCTCAAAATCACTCTGACCATGCCAGGCAACAGCGACACCGTTAGGATAGCGTAGATCAATATAACGAATATGCTCACTATACCTTGATAATTCGCGCTGCCAGGACGCCGCTAACCGTGCCAAACGCACTTCATGCTCGCGCCGGCCCAGCATAATCCAGGCACCGTTACTTAGCTGTACACGCCATGCACCGCGCGGTTCTAATCGAAACTGAGTAAGTGCCAGCGACAAGTTTGCGAAATAAGGTGTTAGGCGATGATAGTAACTTAGCACCTCCTCACTGCTTCCGTTAGGGCCCGCAAGATCAGGAAGACCTGAAGGCACCGCCAGAGGTGCAAAAGCAAAGGGCTCGCCTTTAGGGTTAAGCAGAAAGTCATCATTCCAGCGCGCGACGGGCACTTGTTCCACCAGTTCAAACACCAGCGCATTAGGCCACTCACGAGAAATACGCACTTCTTTAAGCCAGCCTATCTCCAGAGCCCGATTACGCAGCACGCCTAAATCAGCCGATAACCAAGTGGTACCTTGAACCAAAGGGGCAAGCTGAGTACGTAGGTAATCTGCACTTACGTAATCCCACTCCCCACGGATGGAAACACGCTCGATGGGACGATCAAGCCATAGCCATAGCGCGCGCCCTCCTGCCACTAACAGTAACGCCAGAAGCAGGATGCCAAACCAGGCATTACGCCTTTTCATAAGGCCTCATCATGATGCGTTCTGCTTTCCGGCAGAGTGGAGTATCTGCACCACCAGGTCATCAAATTCGATGCCCGCATAGGCAGCGGCCTGAGGCACCAAACTGTGATCGGTCATGCCAGGCACGGTATTAACTTCCAATAGCCAGAACTGGCCATTGGCATCCCGCATCACGTCCACACGCCCCCAGCCTTCACACCCAATGGCCGCAAACGCGTGCTGGCACAGCGTTGCCAGCTGTGCTTCCTCTTCGGCGGTAAGCCCACAAGGAAGATGGTACTGGGTCGTATTGGAAACGTATTTGGCTTCATAGTCGTAGAATCCGCCAGGCACTTCGACCCGAATAGCGGGCAATACACGCTCATCCAACAGCGCCACCGTATACTCTTCACCGACCACAAAGCGCTCGGCCATCACTCGGGCATCAAATTGTGCCGCTTCGCGATAGGCAGCCTCAAGCGCTTCCTGGCTTTTAACTATACTGATCCCAAGCGTGGAGCCTTCATGTACTGGCTTAACCATCATCGGCAACCCAAGCGTGGCGACCACTCCGGCCCAGTCTGCATCAGCCGTCAGCATAATGCTTTCCGGTGTGGGCAGCCCAATGGCTTGCCAAACCTGCTTGGTGCGCTGCTTATCCATTCCCAGTGCTGACGCCATAACGCCACTACCGGTATAGGGAATCCCCAAGAGTTCAAGCGCGCCCTGCAGCGTACCGTCTTCACCACCACGACCATGCAGAGCGACAAATATCGCCGATGGTGCCAGCGCCTCAAGTCCGACTAACCCCTTATCGCGTAAGTCATAACCTTCTGCGTTAATCTTTTGGCGTTTTAGCGCCTCGAGTACAGCGGCACCACTTTTAAGGGAAACCTCACGCTCAGCAGAAGAGCCGCCGTAAACCACCACCACACGTGAGCAATCAATATTGACGTCCTTCAGGCTCACAGTTCCACCTCACTCATTTGCAGCTTCGCCTTGGCTAAGCTGAGCGAGATACCACCTACGTCGCCCGCCCCCTGGGTAATTAGAATGTCGTCGGGTCTCAGTACATTCGCCAATAGCGCTGGCAGCTCCTGCTTATGTTCAACAAAAAGCGGGTCTACCTCACCGCGCTGACGAATCGAACCTGCAAGCGTGCGCCCTTCAGCGCCTGGGATAACCGCCTCGCCCGCGCTGTATACGTCTAAAAGTACCAGCGTATCTACCTGGGAGAGTACTCGAACGAAATCTTCATAGAGATCCCGGGTCCGGCTGTAGCGGTGGGGCTGATAAAGCATCACTAAACGACGCTCAGGCCAGCCAGCGCGGACTGCTCTGATGACCATATCCACTTCGCGTGGATGATGACCATAATCATCCACTAACATAATCTTGCCGGGCGCTTTAGGCGCAGGGAAATGGCCATGCACTTGAAAGCGCCGCCCTACCCCAGCAAACCCCGCCAGACCGCGCAGAATAGCCTCGTCACTCACGCCTGCATCCGTAGCAACAACAATCGCTGCCATCGCATTAAGCGCATTGTGCTGACCAGGCATGGCAAGGCGCACGTTTAAGGGCGCGGCCTTACCAGGCCGCAAAGCCGTAAAGGAAACTTCACCACTTTGCTGCACAAAATCGGTAATCCGATAATCGGCATCTTCTTCAAAACCGTAGGTAACGAACTGGCGCTTGATCTGAGTTCGCAGTGCCCGCACATGCGGGTCATCGATACACAATATAGCCAACCCGTAGAACGGCAGGTTGTGTAGAAATTCGATAAAGGTATCTTTTAATCGTTCGAAATCACCACCATAGGTGCTCATATGGTCAGCATCAATATTGGTAACTATCGACACCATTGGCTGCAAATGCAGGAATGAAGCGTCAGACTCATCAGCCTCTGCAACCAGATAATCCCCTTCACCCAAGCGCGCATTGGTACCGGCACTGGTCAACTTCCCGCCGATGACAAAGGTCGGGTCCAGGCCGCCTTCGGCTAACAACGTCGCCGTTAAGCTGGTCGTGGTTGTTTTTCCATGGGTACCGGCAACCGCAATGCCGTGACGAAATCGCATTAACTCTGCCAGCATCTCGGCACGACGCACCACGGGGACACGGTGCTCATGTGCCCAGCGAATTTCAGGATTGGTCGTATCAACGGCGCTTGAGACAACCACAACGTCGGCCCCTTCGACATTCTCCTCGGCATGGCCAATCTCAACCCGAATACCACACGCGCGAAGCCGCTCAATAACCGAAGAGGCTTTCATATCGCTGCCACTGACGCTGTAACCTTGATTGGCCAATACTTCGGCAATACCACACATGCCCGCGCCGCCGATACCGACGAAATGAATATGCTGAATACGGCGCATGCCCGGGCCGCTTGAGCTTATGCGTTGCAGCGACGATTGGGTTACTGAGTCGGTCACACGTTTTCTCCTTTGTGTAGTATCGCCAGGCATCCTTCGGCTAATCGCTCTGTGGCATCCAGGTGCGCTGCCTGGCGTGCACGGGAAGCCATCAGCGCCAGCGTAGCGGGCTCTAACAGATCATTTAAATAGTGCGTTAAACGCTCAGGCGTCAGCGCGGACTGCACAACGCATAGCGCAGCACCCGCATTAACCAGTACATTGGCATTGACTCGCTGGTGATCATCGACCGCAAAAGGAAACGGAACAAGAAGCGATGGCTTTGCCGCAGCCGCCAACTCTGCAATCGTTAACGCCCCGGCTCGACAAACCACCAAATCAGCCCAATCATACGCCGCGGCCATATCATCAATAAACGGGGAAACATCGGCCTGTATGCCATGTTCGGCGTACCCTTGTGCCGTTTGAGCTTCCCGCGACTTCCCGGCCTGGTGGCGTATTTCCGGGCGCTTACCAGGTGGTAGCGCAGCAATCGCTTGGGGCAAGCGTTCATTTAATGCCACAGCACCTAATGACCCCCCCACCACTAACAAGCGCAGCGGACGCCCTTGTAATGCCTCAACCGTACGCGGCACTTGGCCAAGTGTCGCTATATCTTCACGCACGGGGTTGCCAATGACCTCTGCCCGCGTGCCGAACGCTTCAGAAAAGGCTGCATAGCTGCGCGTCGCCAGGCGGGAAAGCACTCGGTTAGTTAAACCGGCAACTGCATTTTGCTCATGAACGACCAGCGGAATACCCGATAGCCACGCAGCAAGCCCGCCCGGACCACTGGCAAAACCACCGAGGCCAACCACCAACTGCGGCTTAAAGCTTTTTATGACGTCACGTGCTTGCCAAATAGCTCGGCTAAGGTTCACAGGCGCTTTAAGCCAGCCGGTCACACCATTACCGCGCAACCCACTCACGGCAATGGTATGCAGCTTAATACCGGCCTCGGGCACCAGCCGATTTTCAATACCTCTGGGGCTACCCAACCACTCAACGTCAATGTTTTGCGCCATAAGCGCACGCGCAAGGGAAAGCGCGGGGATCACATGCCCGCCCGTTCCTCCTGCCATGATTAAAACACGCCGATGTGCGTTCACCGTCACAAACGACTCCTTGAAAATTATTTCGATAACCGCGGTTCATGGCGCGGTTTATAGGGGGTTGGCGCACGGCTCGGCCGCTGTCGTGTTTCTGCATCAACCCGCAAAAGCAGACCAATCATCATGCCAATAACCAATAAGCTCGAACCACCATAACTTATCAGCGGCAAGGTCAGCCCCTTGGTGGGCAGTAGCCCCGAGCTTACCGCCATATTGATAAATGCCTGGGAGGCAATAACAAAACAGATACCGTAACTTACGTAAGCACCAAAAAGATGGCCCGCAAGTTCAGCCTTCCGGCCAATCCACATGGCGCGACTAATCAATAGGGTAAACAGCAGGATAATCGCAATAGCGCCAATCATGCCTAGCTCTTCGGCAATAACGGCAAAGATAAAGTCGGTATGCGCCTCGGGTAAATAGTGCAGTTTCTGGACACTATTTCCTAACCCGGTGCCCGTAACATGTCCACGACCAAAGGCAATCAGCGCTTGGGTCAACTGATAGCCGGTTGCGAACTGGTCTGCCCACGGATCCAAAAAACTGGTCCAACGCGCCAGACGATAAGGCTCCAATGCCACCATCATGACCGCACCAGATCCCAAAACAGCACCGCTGCCAATAAGTAAAACGAGCGATGCACCACTCATCATTAACATGCCAATGACACACGTGGTGTAGACCACCATGCCACCAAAGTCGGGCGCTAAAAACAGCAGTCCTGCTGGTAGCGCCAACACCGCAATGGGGCGCCACATGGTAAAAACACGGCGGCGTAAATCATAGGTAAAACGCGACATAAACATCGCCATGTAAAAGATAAGGCCTATTTTACCAAGCTCAGATACTTGAAGACTAGGCAGCGGGCCCGGCAACGCTATCCAGCGCTTACTGCCGTTAATTTCCTGACCAAACAGCAACACGCCTACCAACAATGCTATGCTTATTAAAAAAATCAGTGCCGCATTCTGGCGCCATACTTCAAGGGGTACGCTAAGCATAAACAGGCAGCCTAACGTTGAAATGAGTAAGAAAATCCCATGCTGACGGAAATAGTAGAAGCTATTCTCCAGCAGCCCTATTGAAGCCGAGCTGACCATCACCCAGCCAATGCCTGCAAGCGCCACAGCGGCTGCAATGAGCCAGATATCACAGGGGGAGTTTCGCGTCGTTAATACAGTATGCAAGCGCTTTAATCGGCTCATAAGGATACTCCCGCCGCACTGCTTTCCACCCAGCGACGAAAAGCATCACCTCGAACCTGGTAGTTGGGAAACTGGTCCAGGCTTGCACAGGCAGGCGACAGCAACACACAGTCGCCAGGCTCTGCCTGGCTAAATGCGGCCTCCATTGCCTGCGTTAAGTCGTTTACCTGCTGGACCGGCACATGCGCCGCTACCGCGTCTGAAATTCGATCACTATCAGCACCAAATAGCAGTGCCAGCCGCGCACAGCGCGCCAACGGCACCGCTAACGGCGAAAAGTCAGCGCCTTTACCTACACCACCCGCCAACCAAATCAAGCGGCCTGTTAACGTAGCGCCAACCCCTTCAATAGCGGCTAATGTTGCCCCAACATTGGTGCCTTTCGAGTCGTTTATCCATGTCACCCCATTAATACAGGCCACTGTTTCGCTCCGGTGAGGCAACCCCATAAAGGCTTTCAAGGCTTCTACCATGGTAAATGCATCAAGCGCCAACGCCTGCCCCATTGCCAGCGCTGCTAATGCATTCGTATAGTTGTGCTGGCCAGCCATCTTCAATTCACTCGCCGAAACCCATGACGTCTGCCCCTGCATGAGCATAAGCTCGGCCCCTTGCCATACCAGCCCCCAGTTGCTGTCTGTGGGCGGGTTCGCTGAAAAACTGACAATGCCTGGCCCTGCTTGAAAAGGCCAGGTCAGGGGGTCGTCCTGATTGACAACCGCATACTGCGCGCCGTTAAAAATACGTTGTTTTGCCAAACGATAGGCCGACATATCACCATGCCTATCCAAATGATCTTCGCTAAGATTCAAGAAAGCCGCGACTTTCGCACCCAAGGCAGGCGTGGTTTCAAGCTGAAAACTGGAAAGCTCAAGAACGTACAACTCTGCATCCGGTTGCTCGGCCAATAAATCCAGCGCGGGCGTCCCCAGGTTGCCACCAACCGCCGCTCGCACACCAGCCGCCTTGGCCATCTCACCCAGTAGCGTGGTAACCGTGGATTTCGCGTTTGAACCCGTGATAGCCGCAATGGGAGCCTGGGTCGCGCGAACAAATAGCGCCATTTCACCAATCAAAACAGGCTCGCCAGTATGCGGGTTAACGCGCCCAGCTAGGCTTTCAAGACCCGGCGAATCGGGGCCAACGCCTGGGCTAAGCACTACTTCATAAGCGTCCGTAAAATCGAGCGTCGTCAGAGGGCCACATATGACGTCAACGTTTGGATGGGCTGCATAAAAAGCGTCAAGCCCCGGCGGCTCGCTGCGTGTATCGACGACCATAAACGGCGTATGCGTGCGTGCCAGGTGGCGGCATATTGCTCGGCCTGAAAGGCCTAAGCCAACGACCACCGTGACACCCTTGGGTACTCGCACCATCTCTGGCTCCTTTGCGTTTTACGCTTAAGGCTATAACGCTCAGCGTCACCGCACCGATTAACGAACCTTGAGCGTCGCGAGGCCCAACAGCACCAGCACAACGGTAATGATCCAGAAGCGCACAATAACGCGCGGCTCAGGCCAACCTTTTAACTCGAAGTGGTGATGCAGCGGCGCCATACGGAAAATACGCCGCCCCGTCAATTTGTAAGACCCGACTTGCAGGATCACCGACAACGTCTCCACCACGAAGATACCACCCATAATAAACAGGACGATCTCCTGGCGAACGATAACCGCCACAACCCCCAACGCAGCCCCTAAAGCAAGCGCACCTACATCTCCCATAAACACCTGGGCGGGGTAAGTGTTAAACCATAAAAAGCCGAGACCCGCACCCGCAATCGTGGCGCAGAAAATAGCCAGTTCACCGGTGCCGTTTATAAACGGGATATGCAGATAGTTGGCGAAGACTGCATTACCGCTAGCGTAGGCAAATACAGACAATCCCATCGCCACCAGCACGGTCGGCATAATGGCCAAGCCATCCAGGCCGTCGGTTAAATTCACGGCGTTAGAACTACCCACAATCACCAGGTAGGTTAATACGATATAGAACACGCCAAGCGGCAGTGCGACGTCTTTAAATAACGGAACCAACAAGCTGGTTTCAACGGGCGTGGTTGCGGTGAAAAACAGCACTAACGCAGCGCCAAGGCCTACCACCGACTGCCAAAAGTATTTCCAGCGTGCAGGCAGACCACGCGGGTTCTTTTCTACCACTTTCCGGTAATCATCGACCCAGCCTATCGCGCCGAAGCCCAGCGTAACGGCCAATACCACCCATACGTAGCGGTTGGTTAAATCACCCCATATGATGGTGCTGATGCCGATGGCCAGCAGGATCATCACCCCTCCCATAGTGGGGGTGCCCGCTTTTGAAAGATGTGACTGCGGGCCATCATCACGCACAGCCTGGCCTATCTGGCCTTCCACGAGTCGTCGAATGACCCACGGCCCTAGCCAAAGGCAAAGCATTAGTGACGTTAACGCGGCAAGAATGACACGCAGGGTGAGATAGTTAAAAACCTGGAAGCCCGTATAGTATTGAGCTAAAAAATTTGCCAAGTAAAGTAACATGAACGACGTTTACCTTATTTCATCCGAGCGCAGCGCAGTAATGATCTTTTCCATACCAGCGCTACGCGACCCTTTAACCAACAACGTGGCATTGGGCGGCAAAGTATTAATGACATGACGCACTAGCGTCTCGTGGTCGTCAAAATGCTGCCCGCGACCAAAGGCGTCACAAGCTGGACGCGCGTTATCACCCAACGTCAACAGCCCGTCGATGCCAAGCTCAGCCGCGTAACGGCCTACTTCAGCGTGCAGTTTTTCCGTTTCGTCTCCCAGCTCACCCATGGCGCCCAGTGCGCACCAACGTGGCGCGGGGAAACGCATTAACGTCTCCATAGCGGCGTTGACCGCCCCAGGGTTGGCATTATACGTATCGTCTAACAGCGTGGCACCGTTAAGCCCCGAAACGATACTTAGCCTTCCTTTCAACGCGCGCAGGGTCTGCAGACCTTCAATCACATCCGTGGGCGTTACGCCTATCGCTAATGCGGCCGCAGCCGCGGCCAGCGCATTGCTAACGTTGTGCTTACCTGGCATGGCAAGCTGCACATCACCCAACGGTTTGCCATGTTGAACAAGCGTGAAAGCATACCGCCCCTGAGAGTCACAGGAAAGCGCCGAGGCATGAACATCCGCGGTACTATCAAACCCAAAACTGATCACACGGCGCGGCGACGCACAGGCAGCCCAAAAGGGGTAGTAACGATCTTCACGATTGAGCACCGCGATGCCCTGTTCGCTTAGGCCATTCAGCAGCTCGCTTTTGGCTTGGGCAATATGACCCATGCCTCCAAATTCGCCAACATGTGCGCCCGTTACGTTGGTAATCACCGCCACATCCGGTACGGTTAATCGACTGGACCAGGCGATTTCGCCCAAGTGATTTGCGCCTAACTCAATCACGCCTGCTTGATGCTCGGGCGCTAAGCGTAAAAGCGTGAGGGGTACACCAATATCGTTATTAAGATTGGCTTCCGTGGCCAACACGTTACCCAGCGGCGATAACAGCGCAGCCGTCATCTCCTTAACCGTCGTTTTGCCACTATTCCCCGTGATACCGACTAACGGGATAGCGCACTGACGACGCCACGCCCCAGCTAAAAGCCCAAGCCCAAGGCGCGTATCAGGGCATGCCAGCTGAGTCAGTGCACTTTCAACCGTAGCCTCAACCAGTGCTGCCGCCGCGCCTTTTTCGCGGGCCTGTTCGATAAAATCATGACCATCGAACCGCGGCCCTTTGAGCGCGATGAATAAGCAACCAGGAACAATCTGCCGAGTGTCCGTCACAATGGACGTAAATGCGCGCGATGCATCGCCGGCTGGCACTGTAACTCCCAGCACTCTGGCGGCATCGGCCAGTGTCCAGTTCATTGTGCACTACCCCGCAATGCAAACGCCTTCATGACTTCATCTTCATCGTTATAAGCGTGGCGAACGCCGTTGATCTCCTGATAGGCCTCGTGGCCTTTCCCAGCAACCAGAATCACATCGTTTTGAGCTGCCTGTTGAATCACCTGGCTAATCGCGTGGCGACGGTCCGCTATTTCGAGCAGTGTTGCCGTTGAGGCGAGACCGGCGATAATGTGCTGACGAATCTGCTCTGCTGACTCCCCCCGTGGATTATCGTCGGTCACTACTACCACATCAGCCAGCGCCTCAGCCGCTTTTGCCATTTCTGCGCGCTTGCCTGTGTCGCGCTCACCGCCACAGCCAAACACACACCACAGCTTGCCCGCCTTACTTAAATGGGCGCGCAGCGCTGTGAGCGCATTGTGTAATGCATCGGGAGTGTGGGCATAGTCAATCACCACGCCCGGCATGCCTTTTGCGTGATAAAGCGCCATACGGCCAGGCACCGGGGCAAGTGCAGCGGCAGCCTCAAAAAGTGAGTTAATCGAATGGCCCCATCCATAAAGCGTCGCCATGGCCAACAACACATTATCCAGGTTGAAGCGCCCGACCAGACCCAGCACTAACATGCGTTCGCCTTCGGGCGTGGCAATAAGCGCTTGCTGGCCTGTTTCGCTTGTCTGAACGTCCATCACCCGTAGCGTTACGGCCTCACCCTGACCGACCGCCAATACGCGCACGCTTTGATCACAACCAGCCAGCATCAATCGCGCCAGAGGATCATCGGCATTAACCACTGCAAGCTCAAGCTCGCTACGTCTGAATAGCTTCGCCTTGGCCGCTGCATAAGCCGCCATGCTGCCATGATAATCAAGATGATCTCGCGTTAGGTTGGTAAACACGCCCACCTTTATGTTGGCAGCATTTAAACGATGTTGATCAAGGGCATGGGAGGAAACCTCAAGCGCTACTCGCTTAATGCCCTGAAGCGCCAGCTCTCCAAACGCCGCCTGCAAGGCTAATGGCCCCGGCGTGGTGAGCCCGGTATCCACTAGCTGGCCTGGGCGGCCTACACCCAGCGTTCCTACAACACCCGCCGGAATACCCAGCGCTTCGCTAAGTTCTGCAATGTAATGAGTAACAGAGCTTTTACCATTGGTACCGGTGACGCCAATAACCTCAAGGTCATCCGGAACATTAAAAAGTTGCTTACCCAACTCTCCCAAGCGGACAGCCAGGTGTGGCAAGTAGAGCACACGCCCATCCCAGGTAGCATGGCGCTCCTTGGTATGCGCCAGCACCAGCGAAGCGCCCTGCTCAAGCACTACGGTAATAAAATCGCGCCCGTCACGCTGACTACCTGGAACAGCTACAAATATATCGCCGACTTCCAGCGCGCGTGAATCGGTGGTCAGACATAAAGACGCGGGTAGTTCGGGTAGCGGCTGCTCAAACGAAGCACCCGGCCATACTTTGCTCAGCGCGCTCCATACATCGGTGGGAGCCAACGTCATGCCATCTCCTTAGCCATTCTTACTCGTCAACTTCATGGTCTGGCGGTACGTCCAACAAGCGCAATGCGTTGCCTGTCACGCTTGAAAAGACCGGAGCGGCCACTGCACCGCCATAAAACTCACCCGCTTTAGGGTGATCAATCATCACCACGGTTACAATACGCGGGTCGGAAATAGGCGCAATGCCTGCAAATACGCTGCGATAAGCATCCGTGGTATAACCGCCCTGCCCGGACTTACGCACGGTACCGGTTTTGCCTCCCACACGATAACCTTCAACGCGTGCGCGCCGACCACCGGTATAGGCGGCAACGGATGTCTCCAGAATATTCAGCAAATCATTGGCAACGGCGGGCTCAATGGCAGGCAGCCCTTGGGGCGGTTCAGAAAGGCGTAATAATGAAGGCGGTAAGCGCATGCCACCATTAGCCAGTGCGGTAAAAGCACTGGCTAATTGAACAGCCGAGACAGACAGGCCATAGCCGTAAGAGAGCGCTGCCCGCTCACTACGCGACCAGCGCACCGGGGCCGGAAGACTACCGGTTGTCTCCCCTGGAAAGCCCGTCCCAGGCGATTGACCCAGCCCTAATTGGTTATATTTTTCCCAGATAGCCGTATCGCTTAACTGCAGCGCTAAACGAGACATGCCCACGTTGGATGAGTGCTCCAAAATACCTGCAAGCGTTAACTCGCCATAATCGCGAAAGTCACGGATGGTAAATTGATCGAGACGCATCCAGCCAGGCGATGTATTCACAACGGCATCGCGATCAACAATGCCGCTTTCAAGAATGGCAGCCATGGCCAGTGGTTTCATAACAGAGCCTGGCTCAAACACATCAACCAGCGCCTGGTTGCGCAACCCACGTGGATCAAGCCCGGTACGATTATTAGGGTTATAAGAAGGCAGGTTAGCCATCGCCAACACCTCGCCGGTGCGGGCATCCATCATTACAAGCACGCCACCATCGGCTTCATGCTTAGCCACCGCCGCTCGAAGCTCCCGGTACGCCATATATTGAATACGCTGATCAATTGAAAGCACCAAGTCACCGCCTGGCTGCGCTTCACGTATGACGCCTAACTCGCGCACCAAACGCCCACGGCGATCTTTAATCACGCGGCGCTGGCCAGGATGACCGGCCAGGAAAGGTTGATAAGAGAGCTCCAACCCCTCCTGCCCCATATCATCTACATTGGTCACGCCAAGTATCTGTGCGGCGACCTCGCCAGCAGGGTAGTAACGCTTGTACTCGCGCTGGGGATACACGCCGGGCGTGCGTAAATCCAGAATCCGCTGGGCCGCTTGTGGCGTCATCTGGCGGCGAAGATACATAAACTCACGGCTGCTATAAAGCTCGACCCGTGCCTCAAAGTCATCCGGCGACATGCCTAGCGCCTGCGCCAGCATTACGCGCTGAATACCATCTTCGGGTAGCTCTTGAGGATTGGCCCACAGCGTAACAACCGGTGTTGAGATCGCAAGTGGCTCACCGTTTCGATCCGTGATCATGCCGCGGTGCGCAGGGATGGCTTCATGGCGAAGTGTTCGCGCATCTCCCTGGCTCTGTAGAAAGGGTCGGTCAATCACCTGTAGCAGTGTGATGCGCCCAATAAGGATGCATGCCACTACACAAAATACGATCAATATAAAGTAAAAACGACCGTTACCTAACGGGGGGGCAACAGGTAGATGACGGGGCATCCCTCCCCGACGTTCGCCTCTCATGGTCGTATCACCTCAACATCGTGCACATCAGGAATACGCATATCCAAGCGCTCCGTCGAAATTTGCTCAATACGAGCGGGTGTCGACCAAGCGCCCTCTTCCAAAAGCAACTGCCCCCATTCGGTCTGCAGCTGATTTTTCTCCTGCTCAAGCTGTTGCAGCTGAGCATACTGAACGCGCGTTAAATGAGTAACAACAACGGTGGCTAACCCACTAACAATGCAGGCAAAAAAAAGCAGGCAAATGACCAGCGGCCACGTGCGAAAACGTAGTTTAAAGGGCCATTCGGTGCGTAGCGTTGAGCTCCAACGCTCAATCCGATCCATGCTCATGGTTATACTCGTTTTCGGGCAGCCCGCATAACGGCGCTGCGCGCACGTGGATTGCCGACTACCTCTTCATCACTAGGACGTACGCCTTTGCCCAACGCTTCAAGACGGCGGTTTAACTGATCATCACGGATAGGCATACCACGCGGTAGATGCGAATCGCCACGGACATAATGACGTATAAAGCGTTTTACACGGCGGTCTTCTAGCGAGTGGAAACTGATAACCACAAGATGACCACCGGGCGCCAGCGCTTCAAGGGCTGCGTCTAAGGCAGCATCAAGTTGATCTAGTTCACCATTTAGATAAATTCGTAACCCTTGAAATGCTTTGGTCGCAGGATGCCGCCCCTTTTCCCAAGCAGGATGGGCTTTTTTCAACACCTCGGCCAGGTCGACCGTATGCGTAAACGGCGTTTCAACACGCCGCTCGACCACTGCACGGGCCAAGCGCTTTGCATAGCGCTCTTCACCGTAGGCTTTAAACACGTGAGCGATATCCGCCTCTTTAGCACGAGCTAAAAATGTGGCTGCACTTTCGCCTTGCGTCGGGTCCATACGCATATCCAGCGGACCATTGCGCATAAAGCTAAACCCACGCTCGGGGTCATCCAACTGCGGCGAAGAAACACCTATATCCAACAACACGCCAGACAGCTTGCCAAACACACCCTGCTCACGCGCATAGTCGGCCAAGTGAGCAAATTCACGCTGGGTAATTTGAAAACGCGAATCATCGATTTCAGCGGCGGCGGCAATGGCCTGAGGATCGCGGTCCATGGCCATCAGGCGCCCTTGGTCGCCAAGGCGAGACAGGATTAACCGTGAATGACCGCCACGACCAAAGGTGCCGTCTAAATAAATACCGTCAGGAGTATGTACAAGGGTATCAACCGCCCCTTCCAGTAATACGCTGGTATGGCGAAACGGTGAAACGACCTGGTCAGCGTCAGGAGAAGGCATGTTACTCTCACACAAAAAATTAAAGGGGCTCGCTACTGCGGGCCCCTTATGGAAATGGGGAGTCGGCCGATAAGCCGGGTTCTGTCGTGGACAGTCATTCCTCTAGGCGCTGCGTCACCACAGCGCTCAAGCAACCTACCCGGACCCAGCGCGGGCCACGCCTTTGGGTCCCTATTTGGTCTTGCTCCGAGTGGGGTTTACCATGCCACGCACTGTTGCCAGGCGCGCGGTGCGCTCTTACCGCACCCTTTCACCCTTACCGGCCCTTTGAGGTTTATTTCAAGAGGCTTAGGCGGTCTACTCTCTGCTGCACTTTCCGTCGGCTTACGCCGCCCAGGCGTTACCTGGCACTCTGCCCTATGGAGCCCGGACTTTCCTCCCCCAGCCCATCAAAAAGATGGGTTAGCGGCGACTGTCTGGCCAACTCCGGCGGCAAGCATACCAGCGCCCTCGCTTCGCCTCAATGCTCGGTTTTAATTGCCTGTAATCTTGCATACCACTCTTGCTTGCGACCGCCCAGTATTCGAGCCACTATCGCTGCTCCTTGCTTGACACCTACGCCCTCATCCAGCAGCACTTTCATCAACGCATCTGCACCAATATTCTGATGCTCGCTTTGAGTGACGGGCGGGGCACCTGCCACCATCACCACAAACTCGCCTCTTGCCTGGTTGGGGTCTTCTGTTAGTTGAACCAGTAGTGCTTCCGGCGTGCCCTGAAGAAAGGTCTCAAACGTTTTAGTCAACTCCCTGGCCAATACCACGCTACGCTCGGGCATTTGGTCGCGCAGCGCCTCCAGGGTATGCACAATGCGGTGTGGGGATTCGTAAAATACCAGCGTTTCTTCCCGAGTTTGCCACTGCTCCAGCGCTTGGCGGCGCGGGCCTGGCTTGGCGGGTAAAAAACCGCAAAACGTAAAGCGGTCAGTCGGCAGACCCGCCCCAGAAAGCGCCGTCACAAAGGCACAAGGCCCGGGCAACGCCACCACATGGCGGCCACGCACGCGCAGCTCTCTCACCAGCACAAACCCTGGGTCACAAATAAGCGGCGTTCCAGCATCGCTAATCAATGCAATACTTTCGCCCGCTTCCAAATAAGCATCCAGGGTATCCACTCTGCGCGCTTCATTATGTTCATGAAGCGACAGCATGGGTGTACTAACCCCCAAATGCGCCAATAAGCGGGCGCTATGACGCGTATCCTCTGCCGCGATGCGCGATACTTCCGCTAATACCCGAGCTGCACGCGGCGATAGATCGTCCAAATTCCCAATTGGGGTGGCAACCACGTACAATGTGCCCGGATTGTGGTGTGTCATCGTGACTCCCGATTTGTTAATGGCTTGCTCTGACGGTGCGCTATGCTTGTGCTATGCCAACTTACTTACTGACATGCGGCGACAGCGCAAATGAAAACTAAGGAAGGATACATGAAACAGTCTCTGCGTGGCGTACTCGCCACAGGCCTCTTGGCACTTCTTATGACCGGCTGTGCGATGCAATTGCCCAGCGTGGTCGACCGCGCGGACGATCAGGAAGCGGGCCGTTTGCTCAATCAGGCAGAACAGCAGGCCCCGGATCAAGCGGCTAAAACTCGTCTCGAAGCAGCTACCATTTTTGCCCAACAAGGGCAGCGGCAACGTGCTTTTGAGACAGCCGATACGATTGATGAAGTCAGGCTTTCAGACACGGATCGCGTTCGCTGGGCACTGCTTTTCTCTGAATTAGCGCGTGGCATGGATGATCCACGCGCCGTGCTGCGTGCCACGCAAGTGCTCAACGACGACTTGCCCATTCAGGATGATCAACGCGAAACGCTGACAGAGCGCCAGCGCTGGGCTCGTACCGCGCTTGATGAACCCGACATGGAACAACTGACACTACCAAGCCTTGAAGGTCAGGACATAAGCCGCATCATTGTGGCCCTGCCCGAATCAGGCCCGCTTAGCAGCGTCGCCAATACTTTATCGACCGCCATGCGTCGCCATCACGAGATTCGCGGCGACAATGTACAGCTCAGCTTCATCGACGCGTCACAATATTCGATGGATGAAATTTATAGCCGTGCAGAGCAGATGAACGCACAACTGATTATCGGCCCGCTTGCCAAAGACGAGGTTAGTCAACTCGAGCAACGCAATAGCGTGCCGCTCCCCACCCTTGCGCTGAACTATGGAAGCGGCGAACAGAACCGTGCTGCGGGTCTTTTCCAGTACGGCCTTTCCGCTGAAGATGAGGCACGCCAGGCAGCACGCCGCGCATACCAGGACGGGCATCGCCAGATGTCGGTAATGGTGCCGGATAATGATTGGGGACGCCGAGTAGGCGAAGCATTCTGGAATGAGTTTCACGGCCAGGGTGGCGAAGTGACGACGGCGGTACGCTATAACCCCGATAACGCGGTCACCAATGCCGTGCAGACAGCCTTAAACGTGAGTGGCGAACGTGCTCAACTGGGCAATATTGATGCCTTGTTCCTATTGGCCCTGCCTGATTACGCTCGCCAAGTCCCGCCCACCATGGATTACTACTACGCGCCCAACCTGCCTATTTATGCCACTTCCCACCTGCATGAAGGGCATCTACAAGCGCGTCGTGACCAGGATCTTGACGACGTCATGTTTATGGATATTCCATGGCAAATTCCTGACGCCGCCGTCGGTGGTGAAGAAGTGCTCCCGTTCTACGCTACTTACCAGCGCTTGAGCGAAGAGTCTGACGCCTCCATGTTCCGCCTAATGGCCATGGGCGTAGATGCCTATGAAATTGCGACCGAGCTTTCAGATATTTCAGCGCTAAATGGCTTACGCGGCAGCACAGGAACGCTCTACCTGACGGGTGACGGCCGCATATATCGCGAACTCCCCTGGGCGAAGTTTCAAAACGGTGTTCCGGCGCCCATTTTAATCCCCGGTCAATAATGGCAAATAACGCCCAAACCGCCCGTAAACGCGGCGCAGCCATTGAGCAGTTAGCTGCTCAATGGTTACAGCAAAGGGGTCTTACGCTCGTTACCCAAAATCATCACGTAAAGGGTGGCGAGCTTGATCTGGTGATGCGCGACGGTGACACACTGGTGTTTGTTGAAGTCAAGCATCGGGTGACTACGCGATACGGACACCCCCTGGAAACCATCACGCCGACAAAAAGAAAGCGCCTAATTCGGGCCGCTCAGCTATATCTTGGCAATTTCGGCCTTACATCGCCTTGCCGCTTTGATATTCTTGCCATTACGGGCGCTCCGCCCACTCTCGAGTTCCACTGGGAGAAAGCGGCTTTTGATGCCTATTAATTCTATTTTAACCAGGAAGCCCTAATGGACTTTCAATCGCGCATTCTTGACCACTTTAACGCCAGCATAGACACCAAAACCTATGCAAGCGAAGTACTCCCCCCCTTTATCGAAGTCGCCAGTCAAATGATGGTTCAATGCCTGGTGAACGAGGGAAAGATTCTGGCATGCGGCAATGGAGGCAGTGCAGGCGACAGCCAACACTTCTCTTCTGAACTGCTCAATCGGTTTGAGCGGGAACGGCCAAGCTTGCCTGCCCTTGCGTTAACTACCGATACATCAACGCTGACATCCATTGCCAACGACTACAGCTATAACGAAGTATTTTCCAAACAGATACGCGCCCTGGGTCAGCCTGGCGACGTGTTGCTGGCGATCTCTACCAGCGGAAATTCGACCAATGTCGTACAGGCAATCCAGGCAGCTCACGACCGTGAAATGACGGTTGTGGCATTAACCGGGCGAGATGGAGGCAACATGGCTTCCCTACTGGGTCAGGATGATTGCGAGATTCGCGTCCCTGCCACGTCAACAGCAAGAATCCAGGAGGTCCACCTACTGGTCATTCACTGTTTATGTGACCTTATTGATGAACAGTTATTCGGCAGCACTGCCTAACGGGGCAGTACCTAACCTCTCATTATTTTCATTAAAATAAGGAGTCATCCAACATGGCCCTGCGCTTTCTCTCTCGTCCGTTATTAGTTGCGACACTAGTAGCCGCTGCCCTGATCAGCGGCTGCGCCACGAACAGTGCTTCCAACCCCTCTAACTATGGGCAGCTCAGCAAGGACGTTAAAGCGGTTGATGCGACCATTGAGCGCGAATCCAAGCGCGCGCTGGACCAAGCCGATGCTCGACTGGCCGACGCCCGCATTCGTACGCACAGCTATAACGGTGCATTATTATTGGTAGGTCAGGTCCCCAGCGAAGAACTACGCACGAAAGCGGGCAATGTTGTGCAAAATCTTCGTGGTGTTAATCAGGTGCACAACGAGCTCACCATTGCGGGCAATCTGCCCACCACCCAGCGCTTAACCGACACATGGATAACAACCAACGTTGTAAGCACACTCGCCACCAACGATCGCATCGACTCCTCCAAGATCAAAGTGACCACTGAAAATGCCAATGTTTACTTGATGGGCTCGGTCTCTCACGAAGAGTCTGATCGAATCGTTGCTGCAACCTCCTCCGTTGGCGGTATTCAGCGCATTGTCAAAGTATTCGAATACATCGATTAACTGGCTCTTTGCCCTATAAAAAAACCTCGCATAGTCACTATGCGAGGTTTTTTATGACCTGACCTTTTATAGTCCGACCAGAGAGCACTGGCGCTATTTTACGACGCGCAGCGTTGGCTTTTTCTTGGACTTCGAAGACGCTTCAGAAGCATCTTCAAGGCTGCCGCCAGAAACAGGCTCTGTCACCGTCAACTCAGGCTTGGAAGGTGAATCAGGCGCCTCATCAAACTGCTCCTCTTCATCTCCCTCTTCAGCAAGCTCAGGCTCGTGACCAAACACCATGCCCACACCATTTTCACGGGCATAAATAGCAATCAACGCAGGAATGGGCACCATCACCTGCATGGGCTGACCGCCAAAACGTGCGTTAAAGCCAATCGCCTGATTCTCCATAAACAAATCACGCACGGCTGTTGGCGCCACGTTCAACACAATCTGGCCATTTTGTACAAACTGGCGCGGTACTTCGACCCCGGCCTGCGTCGCATCAACGACCAGGTAAGGGGTTAGTTCATTATCCAGCAACCACTCATAGAGCGCTCGGGCGAGATAGGGGCGACTCGACTTCATAAGACTCCCTCCTCCTGACAAGTAAGACCCCAACCCTTATAGGGCGATGGGGTCATGTAAATTCAAGTACGCATCTCTTTTTCGCGCTCACTCAAAGATGCTTTGAACGCTTCCCGCTCAAACACTCGCGACATATAGCTTAAAAGTGGCTTAACCTGCTTTTCAGGCAGCTCAATATTAAGATCTGGCAAACGCCACAAGATCGGCGCGAGACAGCAGTCCACCAGAGTGAACTCTTCGCTCATAAAGAAAGGCATATCTTCAAAGATCGGTGAAATACCAATCAGGCTTTCACGCAGCTCTTTACGCGCCTTGTCCGCCTCTTTCTTCCCACCGCTACGGATCTGGTCGACCATGGGGCACCACTCTCGCTCAATGCGGTGCATCCAAAGACGGCTTTGCGCACGGGCCACAGGGTAAACAGGGAGTAACGGTGGATGCGGGAAACGCTCATCCAAATACTCCATCATGACTTTTGACTCATAGAGTACTAAATCACGATCCAACAACGTGGGCACACTGTTGTACGGGTTGAGGTCTGCTAAATCTTCGGGCGGCTGCTCTTCGTTAACATCAACAACATCAACAGCCACCCCCTTCTCAGCCAGAACAATGCGCACACGATGACTAAAATGATCATCACTACCTGAGTAAAAAATCATCGACGACCGCTTGGCCACAACACCCATGAAAGCATCCTCGCATTAAAACAATTATGGATAATAACACGCCAGAGCCACCTTATGGTAAGGCAGCCTGTTTTGGGTTACCGCTTAACATCAACGCAACCGCCATGTGATTTACACGATGGCTCAACTCTGTTTTTAGCATCCGACGCTAACGGACATCTTTCCAATATTCACGCTTAAGCAAGTAAGCAAATACGCTAAAAACAAATATAAAAAACAAAACTTTAGGCCCAATATTCTGCGCCTTCAGCCTAGAAGGCTCGCCAACATAGGCTAAAAAATTGGTAATATCGTATACGGCTTTTTCAAACGCGTCGGGCGATAGCTCTCCAGGCGCTGTCACGCTTAATTGCTGACATCGCCCTCCTCCGCCAAGTGCTAAAGGCCGAGCCTGACGACAGTCGAGCTCTTGCACACCTTGAAGAGGCTCAAGCACATTCGGCATTGCCACCGACTCATAGACTGTATTATTGACGCCTGTAGGGCGCGCGGGATCTCTGTAGAACCCCAACAGAAAGCTGTACACCCAATCGACCCCACGCAAACGTGTCGTTAGGGATAAATCTGGCGGTGCAGCACCCCACCATTGCGCGGCATCGCCGTCGCTTAGCGCATTATGCATAGCATCGTTAAACGAAAGGCTTGATGAGAACATAACACTATCCTTCATCAACGCCTCAGGAATACCCAAGTCGTCCGCAGTGCGCGAAAATCGCTGATAACTCAGCGTATGACACCCAAGACAGTAGTTAACATAAAGCTTGAGACCATTTTGAAGAGACGCACTATCTTGCAAATCGGGCGACATTGACGTCACGTTACGTGCTTCTTCTTGCGCCATAGCGGTCATCGGCAATAGCCATAAAAACAGAGCCATTACATATTGTTTCATTAGCCAGTCACCCTTTTCGGCACGGGCCTGTTTTTTTCCAACCGGGTGTAGAGCGGCATCAATAAAAAATACGCAAAGTACAACACGGTAAATAGTTGCGCCAATCGTGTCCGAACAGGGGTAGGCGGCAACACACCCAACACGCCCAACGCGACAAAGCTTGCAATAAATACGGCCAGCATCAGCTTCGACATCCAGCCTTTATAGCGCATGGATCGCACCGGGCTACGGTCCAACCACGGCAAAACGAACAACACTGCAATAGCGCCACCCATAAAAACAACGCCTAAAAAACGAGCATCCAGACCCAACAGCGAGAAATTCACTCCCCGTAAAATGGCATAGAAAGGCGTGAAGTACCAAACAGGCGCAATATGGTCGGGCGTATTAAGCGGATCAGCCGGCGCAAAGTTCGGCTGCTCAATAAAAAAACCGCCGCCTTCCGGGAAGTAAAACACAACGCCACAAAAAACGAAGAGAAAGATGGCCACGCCAACCAGATCTTTAACGGTATAGTAGGGATGAAAGGGAATACCATCTACCGGCTTGCCTGCATCATCCTTCAACGCGTTAATTTCAATACCATCAGGGTTATTCGACCCCACCTCATGCAGCGCTACAATATGCAGCACCACCAGCCCAAGAATCACCAGCGGCAGTGCAATGACATGCAGCGCGAAAAAACGATTCAAGGTAGCCCCTGACACCACATAATCGCCGCGCACCCACTCGGCAAGCCCGGGGCCGATACTTGGAACAGCTGAAAAAAATGAAGTAATTACCTGCGCCCCCCAATAGGACATTTGCCCCCACGGCAGCAAATATCCCATAAACGCTTCGGCCATCAGAATCAAATACAGCGCCATACCGAACACCCACACAAGCTCACGCGGCGCTTTATAAGAACCGTACAAAAGCCCCCTAAACATGTGTAGATAAACAACAATAAACAGAGCGGATGCGCCCGTTGTATGGAGATAACGGATCAACCAGCCCCACTCAACGTCGCGCATTATATACTCGATGGACGCAAACGCCTCTTCAGGAGAAGGACGATAGCTCATGGTTAACCAGATGCCGGTCAACAGCTGGTTGACCAGCACCAGTAGCGCAAGCGATCCAAAGATGTACCAGATATTAAGGTTTTTAGGTACGTAGTAGTTGGCCAGGTGGTCGCGCCATAGCCTGCTTACTGGAAACCGGGCATCCAGCCAGCCCAGCAAACCGCCTGGCTTCTCGGGCGCCGCCATCAAACAGCCTCCTTATCTTCGCCCACCACGATAATAGTATCGTTAAGATAATGATAAGGGGGCACTTCTAGATTCGTCGGTGCAGGCATACCGGTATATACGCGCCCCGCCAAATCAAAACGCGAACCATGGCACGGGCAAAAAAAACCACCTGACCAGTCATCATTACTATCCGCCTGCGCGTCTGGCTCAGGCCGATACAGTGGCGAACAGCCAAAATGCGTGCAGAGGCCAATCAACACCCCCACTTCTGGCTTAATCGAGCGAAGCGCTCCTTGTACATAGGCAGGTTGCTGAGGGTGATTTGAATCAGGGTCTGCCAAGCGCTCTGTCGCCACGGTTTCAGTGCGCGCTATCATTTCAGGCGTTCGTCGAATAATCCATACGGGTCTACCCCGCCACTCAACGGTCATACGCTGACCAGGATGCAGCTTGGATATATCAGCTTGAACCGGCGCCGCCGCCGCTCGCGCCCTTGCACTGGGTTGCCACGAGGCCACAAAGGGGACGGCCACGCCGACCATGCCAACCGCTCCTATAACGGAGGTAGCGCCAACAAGGAAACGTCGTCGACCTTTATTGATGCCGCGCTCTGTCATGCAAGGCCTCTCCCATTAGCGTGATGTGTGGTCACCCGATGTGCACAAGAACGAATCTACGAATGCTATACGATAAATAGTCGGATATCTTTGATAGCCGTCATGCTGTTCCAGGACCGCCAAACTAACATGGTGTTAATGCATTACGCTTTTTGATTTTACAATAAAAAACGCCCAGGCCGATGGCCTGGGCGTTTTGCCGCATAAGCGTTGAAAATTAACGCTTGGAGAACTGCGGACGACGACGTGCTTTGCGCAGGCCGACTTTCTTACGCTCAACTTGACGCGCGTCACGCGTTACGTAGCCAGCGGCACGCAGCGTAGGACGCAGGTCTTCGTTGTAGTTCATCAGGGCACGAGTAATGCCGTGACGGATAGCGCCAGCCTGAGAAGAACCACCGCCACCAGCGACAGTTACAAAAATATCGAACTGGCTCAGGGTTTCAGTCAATTCAAGCGGCTGACGAACTACCATACGACCAGTAACGCGACCGAAATACAGGTCGAGATCTTGGTTGTTAACGGTAATTTTGCCAGAGCCCGGCTTCATAAACACGCGAGCGGTGGAAGTCTTGCGGCGCCCGGTACCGTAATACTGCTGTGTCATGGCGAAGATTTCCTCAGAGGTTCAGTTCAAGCGGCTGTTGGGCAGCATGCGGATGCTCGGCACCGGCGTACACTTTTAACTTGGTATACATGGCACGACCCAACGGACCTTTCGGCAACATGCCTTTAACGGCAAACTCAATGATGCGCTCGGGCGCATGATCAAGCATTTTGTCGAATGTCATGGTACGCAGGCCGCCCGGGTAACCGGTGTGGCGATAATAGGTTTTAGCCTTCGCCTTGTTGCCAGTCACTTGGACTTTTTCAGCGTTGATGACAACGATGTAGTCGCCAGTATCAACGTGAGGAGTAAATTCGGGCTTATGCTTGCCACGCAGGCGGCGAGCAATCTCGGTTGCCAGACGACCGAGCGTTTTGTCCGTAGCGTCGACAACATACCAGTCGCGCTGGACGGACTGCGGCTTAGCACTGAACGTCTTCATGGATGAAATCACCAGATTAAGTGTGTTGGGTGGCTAACACCGTCAAGCAGTGAAGCACCTTCCCTATTTTTTTTGGTTGCCAAGCTTAGCCTGACAACATGTAGCGAGGCGGCATTCTACAGTATGGCGCTGGACAAGTTAAGCCCTAATCGTGGCTTTTCTTACCGACCGGGCCATAAACCTCATCACGGCTTATGGGGCAGCGCCAAATATTCGCGCGACTGCATTTCCTGAAGGCGCGACAGCGTACGCTGAAACTCAAAGGTTAGCTTACCGTCACTATAAAGCTCTTCTACCGGCACCTCTGCTGACATTAATAGCTTTACCCCGCGATCATAAAACTCATCGACCATATTGATAAAGCGGCGCGCCTGATCGTCATGCTTGGCTTCCATCCGCTTCACATTCGACACAAGCACCGTATTGAAGCTACGCGCTAATTCAATATAGTCATTCTGGCTACGCGGCCCATCGCAGAGCTCCAGAAATTCAAACCACGCCACATTTTCATGCAGCCTGCGTGCTTTCAGCACACGGTGATTAATTTCCAGCGGCGCGTTTGCCTCACCCTCGTGGCCGGCAATCTCGCGGAAGCTACGCGCAAGCTCCTGCTCGGCCGCCCCATCCAGCGGCGAGTGAAATATCTCCGCGCGCTCCAAGGCGCGCAGCCGGTAGTCGACCCCGGAATCAACATTGACTACCTCACAGTGACGCTTGACCAGATCGATGGCAGGGAGAAAGCGCGCCCGCTGCAGGCCATCCTTGTACAGGTCATCCGGCACGATATTGGACGTTGCCACCAGCACAACGCCCCGCTCGAACAGCGCTTCAAGCAGGTTGGCCAGAATCATGGCGTCCGTAATATCCTTGACGAAGAACTCATCAAAGCAGATAACACGAGCCTCTGAGGCAAATTTACCGGCAATCAGCGTGAGAGGGTTCTTCTCACCCTTATAGTGGGTTAACTCGTTATGAACCCGCTGCATGAAACGATGAAAATGGGTGCGCATCTTTTCAGGAAATGGCAGCGACTCAAAAAAATTATCAACCAGATAGGTTTTACCACGCCCTACACCGCCCCAGAAATAGAGGCCCTGCACCTGGGGCAACGTCGGTTCGTTTGACGATGAGGCTTTACCGAACAGGCCTTTCATTTTGGCCTTCAACCCGCCATGTGCCAGTACGGCCTTGGAAACCGTGGTAGGCGTCGCCATTAGATCGTCATAAAGGCGCTGCAAATGCTCGACCGCTAACTCCTGCGCCGCATCATGCTGAAAGTCCTCGCGCAGTAGATCTGCACGATAGCGCTCCATGGGCGTTGGCCGAGATGACGGACCTGCCTTTTGGCTTGCAGAAGTAGCTGACATTTACTCGCTCCAATGCGTATTACGACGACACTCTAGACCCGACCAGCCGCCTTCAAAAAGCAGGGATTATACGCTGTACAACGTCTAAGCGCATGGTTGGATTGACCTAACCTGCCAATCGACGCCTATAATGAGGCTTGATTCGTTCGCAAACCGTCCACTCAAGCGTGACGGGGCGCTCCAAGTATCAGGGAGAAAACTGTGGAAGCAAGCTCGCCTTATACCTTTGCCATCGTTGGCATTATTATTGGCTTCATCCTCGGCTTGGGATGCTATCGTCTGTTTAGTAAAGGAGAGCGTCATAACGCGTCTTTACGCCAAACAGTGCTGGAACGAGAACATCAAATCGCCGAGCTTAAAAAAGGCATGGGAGGCCATTTAGAAGGTGTCTTCGAGCATTTGAAGTGCATTCGCGCCGAGGCCGACCAGCTTGAGCAGAAAATCATAGAGGATGCACAGCAGTGGCATTTGGGCAGTAACACGCCTGCGGTCATCAAAGAGCGGCAGCAGCCAGCGCAACATCAAGCCGCCACACCCACAGGGCCTGATTCAGAGAGCAGCTTGGCCACCCCTCGTGACTATGCGGATGGTAAAAATGGCACGCTGTCAGAAAATTTTGGCTTAAAAGGCGATAACTCCAATACGCCTCAACCGCCTCGCTATTAAGCCAGCGCCTCACGCCATCGCCCGTTACCGGTAATTTTCGACCCCGTCGCCAAAAGGTCAGACGGGGTTATCGATATCGACAAAACGGTGTTCAATATCGTACTCATCGGCCAGCCATTCACCCAGCGCCTGCACCCCATAGCGCTCGGTTGCATGATGACCCGCAGCAATGTAGTGAATACCCAGCTCGCGTGCCAAATGGGTAGTACGTTCAGAAACCTCACCTGACACAAACACCTGTGCACCTGCTTCAAAAGCAGCCGTAATCATGTCTTGCGCGCCCCCCGTACACCAAGCAATCCGCTCAATATTCTCCACGTTCGGCGCCTCAATCACCAAAGGCGCACGTTGCAAGACATTCGCAATTTGCTCTGCCAGCGCGGCCACGCTTTGCGCTTGAGCCAAGCGCCCCGACCACAACAGCCCCTCACCCAACTCACCATCCAGGCAACCTTCTACCCGCCAGCCCAATCGCCTGGCAAGCTCTGCGTTATTACCCATCTCGCTATGGGCATCAAGCGGAAGATGATAGGCAAGCAAATTGATATCGTGGTTAATCAGCGTTTTTATACGCTGATGCTTCATGCCCGTAATGGCCACTGGCTCATTTTTCCAGAAGTAGCCGTGATGAACCAAAAGCATGTCGGCCTGCCAAGCGACAGCTTCATCCAGCAACGCCTGGCACGCAGTGACCCCGCTCATTACGCGCTTAATATCCGGCCGCCCAGCGATTTGCAGGCCATTGATCGTAAAGTCCTTAAACGTTGAAGCACGCAGCTGATGGTCGCAAGCAGCTACGATTTGATCGCGATGAGTCACAAGGGCTCCTTTAATGATTCGTCGACTATCATGAGGATGAGCATCAGAAAGTGTTACCATAATGCCATAGTAAAACTCGCTTCGTATTATCGCGAACCTCGCGTTTGACAAGACCACTACCCGCTGAGGAATTTTTGCATGCACCGCTTTGTGCTGCCTTATTTATGGCCTATTTTGACCGGGGTATTATTGGCTGCCCTGCTATTATTTGCGTTCCCGGACACGCTGCCCAACCCCTTTACCCGCGCGCCCTCCACGACATCACAAGCGCCCGCATCCCCCTTGGTGAATGTCAGTGATCAGGTTAGCAGCCGCCCGGCGCCCGAAATCCGTCAGGCCGCTCCGCTTTCGCGTGACCAAGGGCCTGCCAGCTATTCAAGCGCGGTCAGCCAAGCAGCACCTGCCGTCGTTAACATCTACTCATCACGTATTGTCGAGCGTGACCAGCACCCACTGATGTCCGACCCTTTTTTCCAGCAGTTTTTCAGCGGTGACGATGCCACAGCCCACCAGCGCATGCTATCCAGCCTCGGCTCAGGGGTTATTATCAGTCACGATGGCTATGTACTAACCAACCATCACGTTATAAATGGCGCTGACGAGATTCAGGTAGCACTACGCGATGGGCGCGAGGTACTCGCCGAGGTCATTGGCACTGACCCCGAAAGCGACTTGGCCGTATTGCGTATCGACCTTGAGGATCTTCCGGTCATCGAAATAGCCGACTCGGCGGATGTGGCCATTGGGGATGTTGCGCTAGCCATTGGCAATCCGTTTGGTGTAGGGCAAACCGTTACCATGGGCATCATCAGTGCGACCGGCCGCAACCATTTAGGCTTAAATGCCTATGAAGATTTTATTCAAACGGACGCGGCGATTAATCCGGGCAACTCAGGCGGCGCACTGATCAACCCCGAAGGTGCCTTGGTGGGCATCAATACAGCGATTTTCTCGCGCTCTGGCGGCTCGCAAGGCATCGGCTTTGCGATCCCGGCCAACCTGGCGCACAGCGTTCTGGATGAGCTAGTGACTCAGGGGCGGGTGATACGTGGCTGGCTGGGAATTGAAGCGCAAGCGCTTTCACGCGAACTCGCTGCCTCGTTTGGGCTACGTACACCTCAGGGAGTTATTATTGCGGGTGTGTCGAGTGGAGGCCCAGCAGACAAGGCGGGGCTAGAGCCTGGCGACATCTTGCTCTCGGTTAACGGTCAAACCGTGCTGGACGCTCGCACTACGATGAGCAATATTGCCTCCATCCCACCCGGCACAACGCTGCCTATCACCATTGTTCGTGGCGGCGAGCGCATCGATATCTCGCTTGAAGTGGGCGAGCGCCCGCTGATTCCCAATGCACCATTGGGCGAGCGGCCTAAAGAATCCTAGTGCTCGCCCGCAGGCTAATTACGGCTTAATCCGATACTCCGCTGACCGCGCATGAGCGGTCAGCGACTCTCCGCGAGCCAACACCGACGCGATCTCGCCCAATGCTGATGCCCCCTCACGCGAGCAGTGAATAATGGAGGAGCGCTTCTGGAAATCGTAAACCCCCAGTGGAGATGAGAAGCGCGCCGTACCGGACGTGGGTAGAACATGATTCGGGCCTGCGCAGTAATCCCCTAGCGCTTCCGCCGTGTAACGCCCCATAAAAATCGCACCGGCATGACGCACGTCAGCAAGCCAGGTGTCCGGTGCATCGACGGAGAGCTCAAGATGTTCGGGCGCGATACGGTTAATGATATCAACAGCCTCAGTCTTGCCCTGACAAAGCACCAATGCACCCCGCCGACTCAGCGATTCACGCACAATTGATTCGCGATCAAGCGTGGGCAACAAACGCTCAATAGAGGCGGATACCGCATCCAGGTGTTCACGATCCCAACTGACCAGAATCGCCTGAGCATCTTCGTCATGCTCCGCCTGAGAAAACAAATCCATGGCCAGCCAGTCGGGGTCGGTCTGCCCGTCGGAGACCACTAAAATCTCGGAAGGCCCCGCAATCATGTCGATACCGACCTGACCGAATACCGCCCGCTTAGCCGTCGCGACATAAATATTACCGGGCCCAACAATCTTGTCCACTCTTGGCACGGTTTCTGTGCCATATGCCATAGCAGCGATAGCCTGAGCGCCACCAATAGTGAAGACATCGTCGACCCCAGCCAGGTGCGCCGCCGCCAATACCAACTCATTGACCACGCCGTCAGGAGTAGGAACGACCATCACAATTTCGCGCACGCCCGCCACATGGGCAGGGATCGCGTTCATCAACACAGAAGAAGGATAAGCCGCTTTGCCCCCCGGGACATAAATACCCGCGCGGTCAAGCGCCGTAACCTGCTGCCCCAGCACCGTGCCATCAGCCTCTTCATACTGCCAAGAGGTTGGCTTTTGCCGCTCATGATAGAGCCGGATACGCTCGGCAGCGCTGGCTAACGCATCGCGCTGCGCTGCGGGCAAATTTTCGAAAGCGTGCTTTAGCTGCTCGGGTTTTAAACGCAGTTCGTCCATGCGCTCAACCGAAAGCCGATCAAAACGATTGGTCGCTTCAATAACCGCTGCGTCGCCGCGCTTTTTAACATCCGCCAGAATCTCATCAACCCGTGCTTTTACCGCCGCATCCGAGACCCCCTCCCAATCCAACAGCGTATCAAGGCGGTCATCGAACGAGGCATCAAGCGTTGAAAGCCGAGCGATCATGGGCGTGGAGCCAACCGCTGAAGACATAGTGCTCATAAAGACCCCGCGTTATGTGGAAGGCTGTGCTTGGCGTTTTTTCACGGCGCACTCCAAGCGCGCCAAAAGCGGCTTGATGCGCTCATGCTTCATGGTCATGGCAGCTTTATTTACGACCAGACGCGTACTGATATGAGCAATTAACTCACGTGGCTCCATACCGTTGGCACGCAGCGTATTGCCCGTATCGACAATATCAACAATTTCATCGGCCAGATTCATTAAAGGCGCTAATTCCATTGCCCCATAAAGCTTGATGACTTCGGCTTGAATACCCTGTTCGGCATAATAACGCCTGGCGATATTCACAAACTTGGTGGCTACGCGCCGACGCGCATGTGCAGGTTGCTCCCCCGTCACCCCGGCGGTCATCAGCCTACAGCGAGCAATACCCAGGTCCAGCGGCTCATAGAGGCCTTCAGCGCCATGCTCCAATAAAACATCTTTACCCGCGATACCTAAATCAGCTGCGCCCAGCTGTACATAGGTCGGCACATCGGTGGCACGAATAACCACCAGCTTCACATCAGGCAGGTTGGTATCAAACAACAGCTTACGGCTTTTGCCCAGGTCTTCTGCCGGTGTAATACCGGCATCAGCGAGTAACGGCAGCGTTTCATCCAAAATACGCCCTTTGGAAAGGGCTAAAATTAGTTGCTTACTCATTATAATGGCCAATGGTTAATAGCATGGCTTAGCCAGGAATACGGCGAATACGTGCACCCAGCAGCTGCAATTTCTCTTCGATACACTCGTAGCCACGATCAATATGGTAGATACGGTCAACCAGCGTTTCGCCTTCCGCCATCATGGCGGCAATCACCAGCGACGCGGATGCACGCAGGTCGGTGGCCATCACAGGCGCGCCTGAAAGTTTTTCAACACCGTTTATTAATGCGGTGTTACCTTCAAGGGCTATGTCCGCCCCCATGCGATTGAGCTCTTGCACGTGCATAAAACGGTTTTCAAAGATCGTTTCTACTACGCGCGAATGACCAATGGCGACGGCGTTCATGGCCACAAACTGGGCCTGCATATCGGTAGGGAATGCCGGGTATGGCGCGGTACGTATATTAACGGCTTTGGGCCTTTTACCGTGCATATCCAGCGCGATCCAGTCATCACCACTGGTAATCTCGGCGCCCGCTTCTTCAAGCTTGGCAAGCACAGCTTCCAAAATGTCCGCACGGGTGCGCTTTACTTTCACCCGCCCACCGGTCATGGCGGCAGCCACCAGGAAGGTGCCGGTCTCAATACGGTCGGGCATGACATCGTGGTGACAACCATGCAGCTTCTCGACACCTTCAATCACAATGGTGTCCGTGCCGTGGCCACGAATATTGGCGCCCATTTTGATCAAGCATTCGGCCAGATCAACAATCTCTGGTTCACGCGCCGCATTCTCAAGGACAGTTTTACCCTCGGCAAGGGTGGCTGCCATCAACAGATTTTCAGTGCCGGTTACCGTGACCGTATCGAAGAAAATAGTCGCGCCTTTCAAGCGACCATCAACGCGAGCACGGATATACCCGGCTTCAACCCGAATGTCCGCCCCCATGGCTTCCAAGCCACGGATGTGCAGATCAACAGGGCGAGAACCGATGGCACAACCGCCAGGCAGCGACACATCTGCCTCGCCGAAATGGGCAAGCAAGGGCCCTAGCACCAGAATGGAGGCGCGCATTTTCTTCACTAACTCATAAGGAGCGTGACAATGCGTGACTTGAGAGCCATCCAACTGAATAGTGAGTCGTTCGCCCATGACAGGCTCAACGCCCATACGGCCCAGTAACTCAAGCGTAGTGGTAATGTCCTGAAGATGTGGCAGGTTGCCGATAACCACTGGCCCATCGGCCAAAAGGGTGGCGCACAAAATAGGTAGTGCCGCGTTTTTGGCACCGCTTACCCAGACTTCACCGTCGACCGACCCATTGCCGGTAATAATTAACTTATCCATGCAGGCGCCGTTATTGAGCGTTTTCCGACGCAGTGGACCACTGCGTCGGAGTGAACGTTTTAATACTGATGGCGTGTAAAGCGCCCGAGGCAATTTCATCACTTAACGCGGCGTAAACCAGCTGCTGGCGCTTGACCGGAGAGAGACCTTCAAAGGCGTCACCCACCGCAATCACCTGAAAATTACAGCCTTCGCCCTGGATATGAAAGTCACATCCGTCGATACGGGATTCAAGCAGTGCTTTTACCTCATTGGGTTGCATGAGACAGGAAACTCCTTCGGGTCGATGTGAATAGTGCTAATAAGGCAACATAATAAAGAAAAGCGACACGCTTGGCGATGCCAAGGGTGCCACCCCTAATGGGCGTGGGTTGGCGGATGGATAAGTGATTCAATTTCTGAAAGAAGCGCCAGGCGTTCAAGGGGCGCTGAAAGGGTCACCGCATTGACGGTAATGCTGCGTGACTGACAGGTACGCATCCATTCAAACAGCACGCTTATAACCGCACTACTGGCTTTATGGACGCCATTAAAATCAAACGTAACCTCACGTTGCTCTGTCGCCTGGAGCCATTTTTTACCCGCGGCGGCAAGCTCTGCCGCCGCGCCCATTCCAACATCGCCCGTAACGCACAACGTATTTTGTGAAGAATCGAGGCTTAGCTGGGACAGTGACAGTAAACGTGTCACGCATCGCCTCCCTGCTCCAGCTCGTCGACACCGATTTCGGGTGCCCAACCGCGGATAACCGCATCATAGTCACGATTGTTTTCGCGCATTGCCTGGTCAAATTGGTTACGGAACGTCAGGCCCAGGTTAATGCCGTTAACAATCACGTTCACTACGCGCCATTCGTTATCGGATAGGCGCAGGCTGTAGCTTACCGGATATACCTGTCCGTTATTGGCCACCACTTCCATATCGACACTTGCCTGGTCTTCGTAACGCTGACCGCGCTGGTTATTCAACACCCGTAGCTCACGATAATCGAACGTTACCAAGCCACGCGCATACGTATCAATCAAGGTCTGGCGAAACACGTTTGCAAAGCGGCTGCGCTGCTCCGGGGTCGCGTTACGGAAATAGCTTCCCATGACGCTGGCACCGATATAGCGAAAATCCGCCACGCCTTCAAGACTATTATCGACCAGCGTTTCAAGCTCACCCATATGATTGGCGTAATACTCTCTCTTACCCTCAATTTCACCCATCAGAGCATTGACGTTTTCCCGAACCATTGCTTCAGGCGACTGGGTTTGCGCGTGCGCCTGAAGCGGTAAGACCAGTACCAACATCATGAAAGCAAAAAGCCAGCGCATCGGCGTCAGTGTCGTGTTTCGCATTATATTCACCTCTACTAACAGAATGTTTAATTACTCGCCATATTGGATACAAATTGCTGGATTAGTTCTTCAAGCACCAGCGCAGACTGGGTATCGCGAATGGTATCGCCATCTTCAAGCACTTCAGGGGCGCCACCCACACTTAAGCCAATATACTGCTCGCCCAACAGGCCAGAGGTTAAAATGGCGGCCGTTGTGTCCTCGGAGAGCTGCCCTTCCAGGTCATTATTCAGGCGTAGCGTGACCCGAGCGTCAAACCATTCGGTATCTAAATTAATCGACTCCACGCGCCCAACGGTCACGCCCGCCATGGTGACTCTAGAGCGCGGCTTTAATCCGCCAATATTGGAGAAATTGGCGTCAAGGTGGAACGTTTCAGAAGAGGTAGCAAGGCTTAAACCACTGACGCGCAGGCCCAGAAAAATCAGCCCAACGATCCCCGCCAGCATAAATAGACCCACGCCAAATTCCATCGTTTTACTGCGCTTCATGAAATCACTCCACCTATTAAAGGCCACCGAACATTACGGCGGTTAATACAAAATCAAGCCCCAATACTGCAAGCGATGAATAAACGACTGTGCGCGTTGTGGCCCGCGAAATTCCTTCAGACGTCGGCATTAAGTCATAGCCTTGAAACACCGCAATCCAGGTAACAACGACGGCAAAGACAAGACTCTTGATGATGCCGTTACCCACATCGCCGATAAACGATACGCTGGCCTGCATGTTGCTCCAGTAAGAGCCTTCAAAAACGCCAAGCCACTCCACACCGACCAGATAGCCACCCCAAATACCCACGACGCTAAAGCCAACCGTCAGAATGGGAAGCGAAACGAACCCGGCCCAGAGCCTAGGCGCAATAATTCTACGTAGTGGATCTACGCCTATCATTTCCATACTGGTTAGCTGCTCGGTGGCTTTCATTAAGCCAATCTCTGCGGTGAGTGCCGACCCTGCACGCCCGGCGAACAGCAACGCAGCAACAACCGGTGCCAATTCCCGCAGCAAGGAAAGCGCAACCATTTGCCCTAATGCCTGCTCCGCGCCAAAGTCGACCAAGATAGTGTAGCCCTGCAGCGCCAGCACCATGCCAATAAAAAGTCCCGACACGACCACAATCGCCAGCGAGAGCACGCCCACAAAATGCATTTGACGCAGCCAGAGGCTCCATCCTTCACGAGACGGAACGCCGACCGCTGACTGGCCAAGAAATAGCCCGGCACGGCCCAGCGCTTCCATTACATCGCACCCTTTACGCCCCCAACGGGCGATATAGCCGATGCCTTGTTCAAATTTCGACTGCATTACCCTGCCCTTGTCGCGGTAACGGGGCCAAGAATATCGCTATACAGCGTCTCGGCGGGATAGTGGAACGGCACGGGGCCATCTGGCTCGCCATGAACGAACTGGCTAACGCGTGGGTCCTGGTTGGCATTTAGCGCTTGCGGCGTTCCCTCAGCGACGACCTGACCATCAGCGAGAAGGTAGAGATAATCGGCGATGCTTAACGTCTCTTTAATATCGTGAGAAACCACCACCGAGGTAAGCTCTAGTGCCTGGTTAAGCCGTTTAATCAACTGCACCAGTACGCCCATGGAAATAGGATCCTGACCGACAAAAGGCTCATCATACAAAATAAGTTCGGGGTCTAACGCTATTGCCCGGGCCAGCGCCACGCGCCTGGCCATACCGCCCGAAAGTTCTGCAGGTGTTAGATGACGAGCGCCGCGCAGCCCTACCGCCTGAAGCTTCAGCAATACCAGATCTCGAATCATGGCATCGGGCAGGTCGGTATGGACACGCAAGGGAAAAGCGACGTTCTCAAACACATCCAAGTCAGAAAACAGAGCGCCGCTTTGAAACAGCATGCCCATACGCTTACGCAATGCAAACAACGCTTTTCGCGACAGCCGATGAACATCCTGGCCATCCACGATAATACGTCCACGATCCGGCGTTAACTGACCGCCAATGAGTTTTAGCAAGGTTGTCTTGCCGGTGCCGCTAGGCCCCATAATGGCGGTGACGTTACCCTGAGGGATAATCATGCTGATTCCACGAAAGATCTCATGGCTCCCACGTGAAAAATGCACGTCTTCAATTTCGATGAAGGGAACGTCTGTCATGGGTTGGTTGACTCCCATTGTTACTTAATAGTAGCGGGTGCGTTTATCGACTGGATTATTCTACCGTTTAAAAACAGCGTTTTCTAAATATTCTCGAACATCAAGCCTGGTTTCAATGGCACTTATGGCAAGGCGTGTGTTCCAACACACCCTAAAAACCCTTTAAAGCGCTATGCTTATAGATGCTCGCTAAATGGTATTCTTGTCAGTTAATCGCACTACGTTTGCACTATGCTCCTATTAAAACGAGATGTTCATGCCCCAGCCCTCATCCACTTTTAGCCCGTTGCGTGAAAGCGCTCTACGCACGCTGCAAATAGAACAAGCCGCCATTGGCGGCCTTCAAGGCAAGCTTGATGAAAGCTTCGACCGTGCATGTGAATTGATGCTGGCGTGTCAGGGCCGGGTCGTCGTTACTGGAATGGGCAAGTCTGGCCATATAGCAGGAAAGCTGGCCGCCACGCTTGCCAGTACCGGCACACCTGCTTTTTTTGTTCATCCTGGTGAAGCTAGCCACGGCGACCTGGGGATGATTACTCGCAACGACGTGGTCCTGGCGCTGTCAAACTCCGGCGAAACCGCCGAAGTGACTGCGCTACTGCCCCTCTTAAAACGGCTAGGCACACCGCTGATTAGCATGACGGGCCGCCCTGGCTCAACGCTTGCCAAACATGCGGACGCTCACTTGGACAGCGGTGTTGAGCGCGAAGCGTGCCCGCTGGACCTGGCCCCCACAAGCTCCACGACGGCCGCTCTTGCCTTGGGCGACGCGCTTGCCGTTGCACTGCTAGAAGCACGCGGATTTACCGCTGATGACTTTGCCTTATCGCATCCCGGTGGCAGCTTGGGAAAACGACTTCTATTGCGCGTTAAGGACCTTATGCATAGCGGCACACGCTTGCCGCAGATAGCACTAGGCAGCCCGCTGCGTGATGCGCTCTTGGAGATTACCCGCCAAGGGTTGGGATTTACCTGTGTTGTCGACAGCGAAGGACGACTTGCAGGTGTTTATACCGATGGCGATTTACGCCGCACCCTCGACCAGTTTCATGATCTGCGTGAAGTAACCGTGGACGATGTAATGACCCGACCCGGCAAACGCATTGGCCCCGACCTACTGGCTGCCGAAGCGGTGCGCATCATGGAAGATAGCCGTATTACTGCGCTAGCAGTCGTCGATGACGAACAGCGGCCCATCGGGGCGCTCCATATGCATGACTTGCTTGCCAGCGGCGTTATCTAACCATTTTACCAAACAGTTTACTGACAAGGAGTCTCTATGGCCCTCCCCACTGCGCTACTTGACCCGCTTCGCCGTGTGCGACTACTTGCCCTCGATGTTGACGGCGTGCTCACCGATGGACGGCTTTACTTTCAGACCGACGGTATCGAGATCAAAGCCTTCCATACACAAGACGGCCATGGCTTAAAGCTGCTTAAACGTGCAGGCATTCATGTGGCGTTAATTACAGGCCGCGACTCCCCCATGGTGAGCCAGCGTGCTGCGGCGCTGGGAATTAACCTTGTCCATCAGGGCTGCGAAGATAAGCTCACGACCTTGAAAGCGCTGTGCGAGCGCCTCAACCTGAACCTAAGCCAAGTGGCTTACTGCGGCGATGACTTGCCTGATCTTGCGCCTATCAAACGCGCAGGCGTTGGCATTACGGTACCCAACGCACCAGATTACATGCATACCCATGCCGACTGGATTACCGACCGCTTGGGTGGCCACGGCGCCGTACGTGAAATTTGCGATACATTGCTTGAAGCCCAGGGTCACTGGAGTACGGTTCTCGACACGTATTTGCATGGTCGCGTGTAATGTTTCAAAGCGCCAAGAAACGCATCGGACTAGCGGCTCTGGTGATCGCTTTAGGGGGGCTACTGGTATGGCTGGACCCACGCGGCCCGGAAGACCGGCCCGTTGACGAAGAAGCGCAGGCTGAAGAGCCTGGCCACGTGCTGGAAAATGCCGAAATCACTCTTTTTGGTGAGACAGGGCATATCCAGCAGTCGCTAGCCGCGCCTTTATTGATTTACATACCACAAAGTACCTTGGTCGAAGTCACTCAGCCCGAAGCAACGCTGTTTGATAGTGACAACCGAGAGTGGCTCGCTAACGCCAACGAAGGTGTTCTGAACACGGCCACCCAAGCGCTAACGCTGTCTGGTGATGCGCGGCTTCTGGCACCTACAGAAGGCTGGCAGCTTGATACTGAGTTATTACGTTATGATGGGGTAGCGCGTCATGTCTGGAGCGAGGCGCCCGCCGTGTTTCAGCAGCCACCCCAACGAATGAGCGCATCACGTATGGATGTTTGGCTTGATGATAGCCAGGTCCGATTAACCGATAACGTTCGCGGTCATCACCCCCCCGCAACACAAAATCCTTAGGAGTCGCTATGAACGCTTTTATTCGCACCGCGCTTTTCGCCCTTGCGGTGCCGCTATCGGCAGCGGCCCAGACAAGCCAAGCCCCTATTGAAGTAGAAGCCGACCAGTTAGACCTTGATCAGCGTGCGGGCACTGCCGTTTATTCAGGCGATGTCAATATTCGCCAAGGCAACATGCAGCTACGTGGTGATCGCGTTGAAATTATCCGTAACGACGCGGGTGAGCTTTCTCGCGCTATTGCCACCGGTGAGCGCGCCTATCTACGCAATCAACTCGATGATCAGGATGAGCCGATGGAAGGATGGGCGCGCCGTGTGGTTTATCACGTAGCAGAGCGGCGTGTAGAGCTTATTGACCAGGCCGAGCTGACCCAAGCGGGCGATCAGTTTACCGGTGGCCGCCTGGAATACTTCATTGACCGCGAAGTGGTGCAGGCACGCTCCGATGTAAGTGGTAGCGAGCCGCAGCGTATTCGTATGACGCTTCAGCCAGCGCAATAGGAGTCAATCATGTCTATTGCGGAAGCACCGCCCATAAAAACCCTTTACGCCAATCACTTGGCAAAAAGTTATAAACGCCGCCGCGTGGTTAAAGACATTAGCCTGGAGATTGCTCAAGGCAGCGTGGTAGGCCTGCTCGGCCCTAACGGCGCAGGTAAAACCACGTCGTTTTATATGATTGTGGGCCTGGTGAAGTCTGATGCGGGTACGGTGCGTATCGACGAGCAAGACTTAACCCGCGTCCCCATGCACGAACGCGCGATGGCCGGCATTGGCTATCTACCCCAGGAAGCGTCTATTTTCCGTAAACTATCGGTTGCGGATAACATTATGGCGATTCTGGAAACCCGCAAAGATCTGGACAGGGCAGGACGAGAGCAGCGGCTTGAGGCCCTACTTGACGACTTTCATATTACCCACATCCGTGACAGCTTGGGCATGAGCCTTTCCGGCGGCGAGCGGCGACGCGTCGAAATTGCCCGTTCCTTGGCCACTGAGCCCGCGTTTATCTTGCTGGATGAGCCATTTGCAGGTGTCGATCCCATCTCGGTTGGTGAAATCAAGAGCATTATTCGTGCTTTAAAACAGCGCCACATTGGCGTGCTAATTACCGACCATAACGTCCGAGAAACACTGGATATTTGCGATATCGCCTATATTGTCGGTGACGGCCATATCATTGCCGGTGGCAGCCCTCAGACTATCCTTGATAACCAAAAAGTGAGGGAGGTTTACCTGGGTGCTGATTTTCGCTTATAAGTTTAATTTCACCGCTAAACAGTGATCTGCAGTAAAAAATTTATCAGTGGCATGCTTATTGCACTTGCACAACAACATGACTCGCACTAGGGTGAAGCTTTCCGATTAACGAGTGGTTCTCAGATGGTCATGAAAGCTTCTCTCCAATTGCGTATCGGTACGCAGCTGACCATGACACCTCAGCTGCAGCAAGCGATTGCACTGCTACAGCTATCGACATTGGATCTACGTCAGGAAATTCAGCAGGCGCTGGATGCCAATCCAATGCTGGAGCAGGAAGATGAGTTCGGCGAGCAGGCGGCCGTCGAAACACCCGACGAGGAGTGGTCAGAAAGTATCCCCGAGGAACTGTCTGTCGATAGCGACTGGTCGGATACTTACCAGGACATGGGCAGCACTGGCAGTAGCGAAGGCCCCGATTTTGAGCGCCAGGCCGCCGGACAAAGCCTGCATGGACATCTCCTTTGGCAACTGGCGATGACCGACTTTACGGCTCGTGAGCAGCTAATCGCCGAAAGCCTGATTGATGCGCTAGATGCCAATGGCTACCTGATGCAGCCGCTCAACGATATCCGCGATGGGCTACGTGCCCAGGATATCGAAGGCCTTAGCCAGCGAGAGATGGAAACCATTCTGATGCGTTTACAGCAGTTCGAGCCAACGGGCGTCTTCGCCCGAGACTTGCGCGAGTGCTTGATGCTTCAGTTAGCAACGCTCCCCGACGACACTCCCCTGCTCGTTCCGGCGCGCCGATTGGTACGCCAGTTTCTTGAAGCTCTCGGCAAAAATGACATGCGCCTATTAAAGCGCCGCCTAAGCCTGGACGATGAGCAGCTAGACGATGTGATCGGTCTGATCCGAAGCCTGGACCCTCGCCCCGGCAGTGCTTATGGCGTCACCGACGATAGCTACATCACACCCGACTTGGTTGTACGTCATGATAATGAAGGCTGGCACCTGGAGCTTAACCCTGAAGCCCTGCCCCGGCTACGTATCCAGCCCGACTACGCCAGCTTAATCAAGCGTGCAGACAAGAGTCAGGATAACCAGTTTTTAAAAGAACACTTACAAGAAGCGCGCTGGTTAATCAAAAGTCTGTCCAGCCGCAACGATACGCTTCTACGCGTAGGACGCGAGATTATCACTCGCCAAATCGGCTTTTTAGAGCACGGCGAAGAAGCGATGAAGCCTTTGATTCTTGCCGATATTGCCGAGGCGGTTGAGATGCACGAATCAACCATTTCTCGGGTCACCACACAAAAATATATCCATACCCCACGGGGCGTATTCGAACTTAAATACTTTTTCTCAAGCCAAATTAGCGGGCAGGATGGCGGAGACAGCCACTCAAGCACCGCGATTCGCGCCCGGCTTAAAAAGTTGATTCAAGGTGAGCCTCCCGGCAAACCTCTTTCGGACAGTCGTTTAGTGACATTACTGGAAGATGGCGGCATCACAGTGGCACGCCGTACGGTGGCGAAATATCGTGAGTCGCTGGGCATTCCCTCATCAAGTGAACGTCGTCGTTTGCGTTAGTCGTTACAAGAGAAATGGCAAAACTCGCGACAAGGGCTTTGCAACACAGCAAAAAGGGTTACAATCGAAATTCAGACCGATGGATAAGGAGCACGTCAATGCAAGTAAACATCACGGGTCATCATGTAGAACTGACTGACGCCTTGCGTGACTACGTTAATGAAAAACTTGAACGCGTCGAACGTCATTACGACAACATCACCACGGTACAAGTTACCTTATCTATTGAGAAGGAGCGCCAACATGCCGCGTGCACCCTTCATGCGGCAGGCGCCGATTTACATGCCGACGCCGAAGATGTCGACATGTATGCCGCTATTGACGCCTTAGCAGACAAAATTGATCGTCAACTCGTTAAGCACAAGGAAAAAGCACAAGCTCGCGCCCAAGGCGCTGGCGTGCGTTAATTCAATGACGTTGGAAACCATTCTCCCCCCGGAGCGCGTACTTTACGACGTGCCCGGGGGCAGCAAAAAGCGGGTGTTGGAGTTTTTCAGCACCTTTATCGCTCAAAATACACCCAGCCTGGATAGTCAGGAAGTTTTCAGCCGACTGATCGGCCGGGAACGTCTTGGCAGCACGGGGATCGGTAACGGCGTCGCCATACCCCATGCGCGCAGCCCACATTGCGTTACGCCTATTGCGGGTTTTTTAAAATTATCAGAACCTATTGATTTTGATGCTATTGATGGCGACCCGGTCGACCTCGTCTTTGTGCTGCTTGTTCCCGAAGAGGCTGACGACACGCATTTGTCGCTTTTGGGCCAAGTGGCCACCATTATGAATGATGCGAGCACACGCCAGGCGTTACGCAAAACCAGCAGCCAGCGCGATTTACTTGACCTGCTGATGAGCAAGATTCGCGAACAGGCCGCGCCATAACACCCATAACGACTAACACATTTTCATGCGTTACCCCTTTTATACGTTCAATCAGAGAGAGCCACTATGCAACTGGTGATTATTAGCGGCCGCTCTGGCTCTGGCAAGTCAATCGCTTTGCAAGCGCTGGAAGATATTGGCTATTACGCCATTGATAATCTCCCCGCCATGTTGCTTGGTTCTTTGATTGACGAACTCCGTGACGAGGGTGAGCGCACACATCTAGCGGTCAGTATTGATGCCCGCAACCTGCCAGCGGCGCTTGAGCGCCTTCCCGCACTGCTTGAAGAGCTGCGCGCGCGGCCTATAGATTGTCAGGTTATCTATCTAACCACCGATTCGCGTATTTTACTGGAGCGCTATTCCGCCACACGGCGACGTCATCCGTTAACGCGCAACAGTGATATGACGCTTGAAGAGGCGATAGAGAAAGAGGAAGAGACGCTCAACGAAATACGTGACTTGGCCGACCTGCGGATTGATACATCACGCTTATCGGTCCATGACCTACGTCGGCGCATTTCAGACCAGGTAGCCCACCAGCGCAAGGACCAGCTAACACTCACCTTTGAGTCATTCGGCTACAAACGTGGCGTGCCCATGGATGCAGATTTAGTCTTTGATGTACGCTGCCTGCCCAACCCTTATTGGGACCCAACGCTGCGCCAATACACAGGACGTGATGCCACGATTATTGCGTTTCTGCGCGGCTACCCGATTGTCGAAGAGATGAGCCATGATATTCAGGCAATGCTTGAGCGCTGGCTGCCTGCTTACCAAAATAGTCAGCGCAGCTATATGACGGTAGCTATTGGCTGTACCGGCGGGCAACACCGCTCTGTGTATATTGCCGAACAGCTGGCGCAAAAGTTGGCACCTCTAATCGGCGAAGTCCAGTTGCGTCACCGAGAATTGGAACTGCAATACACGCTACGAGGAACCCGGGCAGAGCCACCGACGGCTTCTCCATTTTCCGAGCAGACGCCCAGCCCTACGTAGACGCTTACGCCACCTAATGACACCACTCGGAGAAAAGGAACCAGGGTGCCAGAGAGAACCTTAACGCTTACCAATCAGCGTGGCCTACATGCCCGCGCCGCCACAAAGCTGGTTAAGTGCAGCCAGCACTACTCCGCCTGCATACAGGTGTATAAACAGCAGCAAATGGCTGATGCAGCCAACATCATGTCGCTATTGATGCTGGCCGCCCCCTGCGGCACCCAACTGCGGATTTGTGCAGAAGGAGAGGATGCCGAACAAGCGCTTGATGCAATCCAAGCGCTGTTCGACGCCCGCTTTGACGAAGATCAGTAGTACGGCTTTTTTAGCTACCGGCGACAGTCATCGCATCCACTAACCAGCTGCCCGTATGAATACTGCCGCGCGTATCGATATCACTTCCGATACCGACAAGACCTGAGAACATACGTTCAAGATTTCCAGCGATGGTAAATTCTTCAACCGGATACTGGATTTCTCCATTCTCGACCCAGAAGCCCGCCGCACCACGGGAGTAATCCCCGGTGACACCGTTCACGCCTTGGCCCATTAGTTCGGTGACCCAAATACCTCGACCCATCGTTTTAAGCAGCGCATCACGCGTCTGTAAGGGTGCATCTAAACGCACGTTGCGGGCACCGCCAGCATTCCCCGTCGTTTGCATGCCCAAGCGACGGGCACTGTAGGACGAAAGCATATAGCTTGCGATACGCCCCTGTTCGATAAAGCGGTTATTACGCGTTTGCACACCTTCTCCATCAAACGGCGTACTCGCGGTAGCTCCTATTTCCATAGGGCGCTCTTCCAGACTAAACCACTCGGGAAATAACGGCGTGCCCAAACGGTCACACAGGAAAGAGGATTGGCGATACAGCGCGCCACCCGCCAATGCGCCCAATAAATGCCCAACCAGACCACTAGACAGCGAAGGATCAAACAGAATGGGAAAGGTGCCGGTTGGCGGCCGTTTGGCACCTAACCGGCGCAGCGTACGGGCCGCGGCCTCGCGCCCTACTTCACCCGGGTCGCGCAAATGCTGAGGATTACGCGCAGAGGTATAGTCGTAGTCCCGCTGCATACCGCCTTCATCCTGAGCAATGAGCATGCATGAAAGGGAGTGACTACTGCCTTTTTGGGTACCTAAAAAGCCATGGCTGTTAGCATAAACCCGTACGCCCTCACCGCTTGAAAGAGACGCACCTTCGGACTGGCTAATACCCTCAACGTCGCGACCCGCCTGTTCACAAGCAAGAGCAAGGTCGATTGCTTGCTCAGTTGTCAGCGCCCACGGGTAATGAACCTTAAGGTCCGGCAATTCGGTCGCCATCTGATCGGCATCCGCCAAGCCAGCCACCGGGTCTTCACCGGTATAACGAGCAATGGCTAATGCTTTCTCAACCGTTGCTTGAATCGAGGCACTGCTGGCGTCACTGGACGATGCACTTCCTTTGCGCTTGCCGACGTAAAGCGTGACGGCAATGCCTTGATCCCGTGAAAGCTCAACCGTTTCCACATCGCCCAAGCGCACGCTAACGCCAACGCCCTGGTCAACGCTTGCGCCCACTTCCGCCGCATCGGCACCCAAGCGCTTGGCCAAGGCCAACGCCTCTTCTGCACGCGCGGTTAACAGTGCCTGCTGCGAGGATGCATCAAATGCCTGTGCCATATAGCCTCCTTTTTCGTACGAATCTCATCGCCGAATCAATGTTCTTGTCGCAGCCTGATATAATGCTGCCAACGAATCTTGTCTGTGAGCCTTACTATGCCGAAGAAACGCCCCGAGCCCCTGGATACTCAAGAACCCGAAGAGCGCCCCAGCAAGTCGCAGCTCAAACGCGAAATGCATGCGCTCCAAGCGCTCGGCGAAACCTTAATCGCCATGAACCCTGCTGAGCGTGCCCGCTTTCCTCTCTCCGACGACATGCTGCGTGCTATCGAAGAAACCTCTCGTATTCGCTCCCACGAAGGGCGCCGCCGTCATATGCAGTATGTCGGCAAGCTGGTTCGCAAAGAGGACCTGACCGCGATTCAAGGCGTCTTTGATTCAATTGAGCAGGAAAAAGAGCAGCGCGACCATGCCTTTCATCGCCTTGAAAAGTGGCGGGACCGGCTTATTGGAGAAGGCGACCCTGCCGTTGACCAGTTTATGGCAGACTATCCCAATGCGGATCGCCAAGCGCTACGTCAGTTAGTTCGCAACGCTCAGCGTGAGCGCGATCAGGACAAACCACCCGCCAGCTCGCGTAAGCTGTTCAAACTTCTGCGCGACACGCTGGCGCTTTAACACTTACGAGGACTGCGTACCGCCAACGGTTAGCTCATCCAGTTTTAGTGTGGGCTGACCCACTCCAACCGGTACGCCTTGGCCCTCTTTGCCACAAACGCCAATGCCTGTATCCAGCGCCATATCGTGGCCGATCATGGAGACACGCCCCATCGCCTCCGGCCCATTACCAATCAGCGTGGCGCCCTTAACGGGAACCGTAATGCGACCGTCTTCAATCAGGTAGGCTTCGCTGGCGGAGAATACAAATTTGCCCGAGGTGATATCCACCTGGCCACCACCGAAGCTAACGGCATAAATACCTTTTTTGACGCTTTTGATAATATCCTCGGGCGCATCCTGACCTGCCAGCATGACCGTGTTGGTCATGCGCGGCATGGGTAAATGCGCAAACGACTCGCGGCGAGCATTACCGGTTGGCGCCATGTTCATTAATCGGGCATTCAGCTTGTCCTGCATATAGCCAGTAAGAATGCCGTCTTCAATCAATGGGGTGTTTTGCCCGGGCGTGCCCTCGTCATCGACACTTAACGAGCCGCGACCATCAGCAATCGTGGCATCATCTACCACCGTCACACCCTTGGCGGCTACGCGCTGCCCCATACGACCCGAAAATGCTGAACTGCCTTTACGGTTGAAGTCGCCTTCCAGCCCATGGCCGACTGCTTCGTGCAGCAAAATACCCGGCCAGCCAGAAGCCAGTACCACCGGCATTTGCCCGGCTGGCGCATCGACCGCCTCAAGATTGACCAGCGCTTGGCGTACGGCCTCTTTTGCGTATCGCTCGGCTACACCTTCATTACGCAGGCGAGCCATTGAGTAGCGTCCGCCACCGCCTGCACTGCCGCGCTCTCTGCGGCCATTTTTCACGGCAATTACGCTGACGTTAAAGCGCACCAGCGGGCGAATATCCGCGGCCAAGGTACCATCACTGGCACGCACCAGAACCACTTCATAAGTGCCAGAAAGCGAGGCGCTTACCTGAGAAACGCTAGGGTCAGCCGCGCGAGCGATGCGATCGGCTTCTTTTAGCATGGCGACCTTCTCTTCAGCAGTCAGCCCCGCTAAAGGATCAACACCAGCGTAAAAAGGGGCCACTGAAACCGGCTTAACGGCTTGCCCAGGCAGGCGCTTGCCACTACGCACAATACCTGAGGCCGTGCGCCCGGTATCGATAAGCGCATCCGCACTAATCTGATTGGAGTAGGCAAAGCCGGTTTTTTCTCCGGCCAGTGAGCGGACGCCCACACCGCCATCAATGTTGTAACTTGCCTCTTTTACCTCACCATCCTCCAACACCCAGCCCTCTGTCCAGGTGCGCTGAAAGTAGAGATCGGCGTAGTCCACACCCGCGCCCATGGCGTACTCAAGGCCTTTATCAAGCCCATCAAGGTCCAAGCCACCCGGCGTAAGAAGAATGGAAACGGCGGAGTCTATATCGCTCTTAAATGCGGTCATTCGGAGCCTTCTAAAGTAACCTGCGGCGAAGTCCAGAGCCCTCGCACGCGATAATGAATGGTCGTCGCTCGGTCCAGAGCGCTGCCAAAAAGCTGATCAGCAATAAATAGTGCGCCACCTACAACAGGAGCACCTACCGCAATGGCGGCAATGGGCAGTGTTTGCGTCACAGGCATCACAACGCCAAGGCGCAGATCAAGCTCTCGATGAAGCAAGTTAACATTACCGGTTAGGGTTAAGTTGGCGGCAGGTGCTTTAATTTGCAATGGCTCGCTCAACGAAAGCTGGCCATTTTCGACATCTGCGGTGCCGTCAACGCGATCAAAAGCGGTGCCTGTGCCGGTGACGTCAGAAAAATCCAACCGCAATCGACGCAATATATTATCGAAATTCAGCAGGCCAACGAGACGCACCGGTGCAGAGTCCATATGCATAAAGCGCCCATCCTGCACGTCGATGCCTATGTCGCCCTGCGCCTGATTTAACGAGAACTGCCATGGGGCGCCCGCCCAGCCAAGATTGGCGGTCGCGGTAGTACGTCGGCTGCGTAAGGCAACGGGTTGATCCAGGCGCTCAAGAGCGGTACCTACATCGCCGCCTTCAATGGAAATATTGGCTTGGGTTCGACTGGTCGAGGCATCGCCCTCCCAATAGAGTTCACCACGAGCAGAAAGTTGCCCAAGCGTTAACCCAACCGGCATTAGCGAAAACCGGCCTGGTTCAGTATGCCAATAGGCAGATAAAGGCCCGAAAAGGCTTTCCCCCATGCTCATTTCCGCCAACCGAAGCCGCCCATCGGGTAGCTCAGCCAGCCACTCAGGAATAGCCGCAGGCACTGTATGCTGTGTCTCCACTTCACCGAGCCATGAATCCGGCGAGGTTGTTTCTGACTCACTGCTCGTATCTGCCAAATTAGCCAGCCGATCCAGTGCTAACTGGCTAATGGTGATATCCAGAGGGTACTGAGCTGCTTGCTGATAGCGAAGATGCCCCGTCACCACGTCGCTCTCAAGCGCTGCGGTAACTGTGCCATTTTGTACACTGCCGGTTAATGCCGCATCACCAACGCATGTTTGCTGATAGACAAGGCAAGCGGTATCCAGGGCGACCTCCAACGGCGGATGCTGGCCTGATAGCTGCGCCGTTAGGTCACCGCTCATATCCTGGTCGCCTCGAAACAGTGGAGCGACGGCCTGTTGCCACGCCATCGGGTCAATGCGAGGAAGGCTTGTCTGTAAGCGAAAGCCTGACTGCATCGGCCACTCGGGTGCGCTTACCTCGGCATCCGCCACATGCAGGTTGCCTGACACTTCACCTAATCGATCCTTTAAGCGTAAATGCGCGATATCGGCCAAGTGACTCTCCACCCGGCCACTGTCGAAATCAGCATTAAGCGTCCAGGGCCAAGGCTCGCCTGCAGCCTTGGCAAAAGGTTCTGGCAGATCAAGGCGCACCCCTCTAAGCTGGCTTTCTAGAGATAACGCAGGGCTTGGCTCAAGCATTACGCGCCCTTGCCACTGCATCGTTCCACCAAGCAGTTGCTTGCCTTGCTCGGCAGGTATATCCACAAATGAAAAAAGTGACGCCACCGGCGTTTGCCCCCGCAAGCGAATACCGCCTCGCTGGGTATGCATGTCAGCACTAATATCGCCGCCCAACAGTTGTCCATCGACACTGCCTATTAGCGCCATGCTGTCACCGTACTGCTGCCAGGTTAACTGCCCCCTTACTGCCTGAAGCGCCTCGCCCACGGGGGCGTAAACGATACGGGTGAACGCAGGGACTGCATTGACCTCCAACTGGAAATTCTCTGGCGCTTCCAGAGGTAGCGATATGGCCAAATCAGCCTCTACCTCGCCTTCAGCCTGAAGGTCCCTGAGAATATTCATATCGACATCAGGTATCGATGTTAAAAATGCGATCAGGGCGGGGCCATCACCATGCAGGTTGCCCGATACATTGAGTATCTCATCCTGCTGCATGGCCAGCTCACCTTGTGAAGCCGTGATACCGCGACTCTGGGCATGCTCAACCCGGGCTTCAAGCACCTGATTTTGCCACGTTAAACGCCCTTCAACCTCCTCCAGGCGAGGCCAGCCAGGTGCAATAGGCAAATGCCCTTCGGTTATCTTTAGTGCCAGCGTTGTGGATATATTATCAGCGCTAATGTCGCTCTCGATAGGCAGACTCAGTTTGAGCGAACCATTAGGCACTTTGCCGCCAATATCATCTAACAGCCAGTCACGCAGCCCCTCATCGAATACATTCAAGGGCAACCATTGACCCAGAGGGCGCTCAAGCGCATCTACATTGGCAAAATCAATATCCAGTCCGAACCGACCTGTCTCCTCCGCAACCACTAACCCAAACCCACCGCTTATCTGGGCATCATCCCAATCCACGTTAATTTGACGGCCGCTGACCATCGTATTAGGTCCATCGTAGACCCACTCTACGATGCCCTCAGCCTGCTGAAGCTGCATGGGTTCGGTGAACAAATCTGGGAAATAGAGCGAACTGTCACCGGCACTATTAAACGTCACCCGGCCACGGAAGTCCCGAGCCTGAACCCAGGCATCCATGGGGCCGCCACCTGGTGCGCCTTCCCAAGGCGATACTTCGACATTGGTTAACGCCGCATCGACCCTCCAGCTACCCTCCTTCTGGCCTAAGCTCAGCCCTTGCACCCGCCCCCTCGGGGCAAGCGTTTCCAGTACACGCGTCACGGATTCGGGTAAAAATACGTAGTCTCGCCATGCAGTGAGCGAAGCCAGCTCAAAAGCACTGGTACGCAGTGCCCACTGGCCTGGCCTATGAGACAGGTACCAATGATGCGGCAGTGCCGGGCCTTCAATCGCCCCGCCAGGTTCAGCCCAATCAACACTCTCTGCGTTACCGCTTAACCATGCTTCACCGCCCTCTCCTTCGCGCTGCCACTCACCCTGTGCTTGTATGTTTCTTAACACGGCGAACTGAATATCCTGGCGTAGCACTAGCTGAGGGATATCGATGGCAAGGCGCACCTCCTGAAGCCTGCCTCCATACCAGCGGCCCCACACGCGTGCATCGCCTCCGGCCTGCTCCAGGTTCGGCATATGTTCTGGCCGAAACAGCTCAACCAGCGTCAGCAGCTGATCAAACTGTGCCTCCAGCTTCAACGTGGCAGAGAAATCGTTCAGACCATCTCGGCCCGGCTGCATTTCCGCTAGTAGCTGTACGGCGGGTATCGGTGGCGTTTCGCTGCGCTCCGAATAAAGAACGTCGACCGTGCCCTGAAGTTTTGCCCCTTGCTGATTGCCGGCTAACAACAGCGCAGGAGCTTCGAGGATGACTTGCTCTTGCTTGCCGTGTAGCACAACACGTGTGTCATCAATCCAGATTTGCTGGCGCAATACCCATTCCGTCCAAGCATCAATGGTTGGCAGGTCAACATCCGGCTCTGGCGCTATATGCAACGGCAGCTTGGCAGGGTCGGGCCATTGCCAAACGCCGTTCACTCCTTGATAAAGGTGAAATTCGGTTTGATGTAATCTGATATCGCTAAAGATAGGCAAGAGATTACGTAGCGATGCGCCAATATCCAGGCGCAGCTCGGCTTGGCGCAGTGAAAAAAGCGGCTGACCGCTCGGCGTTTCGGCCCCAAAGCCTTCAAGCTCCACAATCAGCTCACTACGCGCCATTGAAAATGAGAGGTTCTCAATCGTTACCGGCACACCAATCTGAGCTTCCAAAAAAGCTTCAACATGCGGCGTCAAAGTATCTGCCTGACTGACCATGAGCCGGAAAAGCAGCGCTATTACCGCAATGCCGCCCAGTCCCCAGGCAAGTAGAAGTAAACTCCAACGCGTCAGCGAGCGGATCGTCATGGCATCACATCAACACAATGTCGTACTGCTCTTGTGAGTAGTGTTGCTCCACCTGAAAGCGAATCGTTTTATTAATAAACGTTTCCAGGTCTGCCACTGCCGCCGACTCCTCATCCAGCAGCCTATCAACGACGGCCTGGGAAGCGAGCACGGTATACGTTTCAGGGCTATAGGCGCGTTCTTCACGCAGAATCTCGCGGAAGATCTCGTAGCACACCGTTTCAGGGGTTCTGAGCGTGCCGCGTCCGCTACAGGTAGGACATGCATCGCACAACGTTTGCTCAAGGCTCTCACGAGTACGCTTGCGCGTCAGTTGCACAAGCCCTAACTCGGTAACACCGGTGCATTTGGTCTTGGCATGATCACGCTCCAGCGCTTTTTCGAGCACACGAATAACCTGGCGCTGATGCTCTACCTCCACCATATCGATAAAATCGATGATGATAATACCGCCCAGATTGCGTAACCGAAGCTGGCGGGCAATGGCCGTTGCGGCCTCAAGGTTGGTCTTGAAAATGGTCTCTTCGAGGTTGCGGTGCCCAACGTACCCCCCCGTATTGACATCAATTGTCGTCATCGCCTCGGTCGGGTCAATGACCAGATACCCGCCTGACTTCAGTTGCACCTTGCGGCCCAGCGCCTTCTGAATCTCATCTTCTACACTATAGAGATCAAAAATGGGCCGCTCGCCTGGGTAGTACTCAATTCTATCCACGGCATAGGGCATAAACTCTTCGGCAAATTCGACCAGTTTGACAAAATTTTCCCGAGAATCGATACGCACTTTCTCGATGTCATCACGCATCACATCGCGCAAGGTACGCATAAATAGCGGCAAGTCGTCATAAATGACGTTGGACGGCGCCGCGCTAATTTTGCGCTCGGCAACTTTACGCCAGATACGCAGCAAAAAGTGCATATCGCCCGCCAGTTCCTCATCGCCGACGCCTTCAGCGGCCGTGCGCACGATAAAGCCGCCGGTCACTTCCAATGTTTGCTCAGCAATGCTGCTATCCAGCAGGGCCTTCAGGCGCTCGCGTTCACGCTCATCTTCAATGCGCTGCGACACCCCATGATGAGGAGAATCGGGCATATACACCAAGTAGCGAGAGGGAATAGAGAGATGCGTGGTAAGACGCGCCCCTTTCGTGCCAATGGGGTCCTTGGTTACCTGTACGACCAGCGCTTGTCCCTCGTGCAATAACTGCCCAATGGTTTGCTGCTCATCAACGGGCGTGCCGGAGGGCATAACTTCATGGGCATGAATAAACGCCGCGCGCTCAAGGCCAATATCGACAAAGGCAGCCTGCATGCCAGGCAATACGCGAACCACTTTGCCTTTGTAGATATTGCCTACAATGCCACGTCGCCGTGAGCGCTCTATAAGCGCCTCTTGCAAAACGCCATTTTCAACGAGCGCAACCCGTGTTTCCATGGGCGTTAAATTGATGAGGACTTCACCGCTCATGCAAAATTCCTTCTCGGTTCACGTATTTCACACCCGTTACAGAGGGCATGAGACGACGAATAAGTGTGCGAGTATTAATGCCCCATCCAAATAGGCACTCCCTGCTGGCAAAGCAACTGCGCCGTTTCATAAAGCGGCAAACCCACGACGGCAGAGTGGCTACCCTTGATTTCTTCGACAAAAATGGCGGCCAAGCCTTGTATGGCATATCCGCCCGCCTTGTCCGCTGGCTCACCCGTTAACCAGTAATCGCTAATTTCCTGAGCGGTGATCTGTCGCATCTTGACGTCCGTCGTTACGCAACAACACAGCACCCCCTTGGGCCCCGTAACAGCCACCGCCGTCAGCACCTGATGTGTCCGATTCGACAACTGCCCCAGCATGGCGGAGGCACCTTCTGCATTAACCGGCTTACCCAGAATAGTACCGTCTACCACTACGGCGGTATCCGACCCAAGCACCGGTAACAGCGTCTTCGGTGCAGCGGCCAAGGCCTTGGCAACCGCAAGACGCTTTACATAAGCCGCTGCTGACTCTCCCGGCTTCGGCGTTTCATCTACATCGCTGGGTATAACACTCACCGTCACCCCAATGGACGCCAGCAGGTCTCGTCGCCTGGGTGAAGCAGACGCTAAACAAAGCATGGGCGATGATGTAGTAGCCAGCGTTGATTGCATGCCTAAGACCCCAGTAAGCGTCTTTCCAGTGCCTTAAACATGGTAGCTAACCATGGCCATAAAAAGGCACTGATTAACGCCGACATCAGGAAAGAGAGGTGTATCGAGAACTCCCCGGTTAAGGTACGCAACCACTGCTCGACTAACTGCACCAGGCCAAGCAGCACCAGCACCAGTAGCGACTGTTGAACCAGTGAATACGCTCGAAAGCGCGGATAAACCAGGGCGCATAGAAACGCTAATAACGACAATATCAGCGCATGCTGGCCAAGCGCAGTTCCCTCTATCAGATCAAGCAGCAGCCCAAGCACAAAGCCATGGAAAACACCGACTCGGTCAGGTGATCGCATACACCAGTAAATCAGCATCAGACCGATCCATTCAGGCCGATAAACTTGCCACCCCTCGGCCAGTGGCATGACTTGCAAACACAGCGCCAGAATCAAGCTAAACCACACCACTACCAAAGGTACGACAGGTACGCGCGCCATTAGCGAACCTCCTGAGGGTCAGCAGGTACCGTTGGCGCAAGGCGCTGGGCTGCATGTATCGCGCTGGCTGAGATATCCATGGACTCATCCCAAATTGAATCTTCGATGTCTTCGCGCGGCGGTGGGAAAAGCAGCAAGAAATGACGAGCACGCTGCAACTGGGCAGTAGGTTCAGCCGTTACATGCGCAAATGGCTGACCGGGGTCATGATAAACGTTGGTAACGCGCGCAACGGGGTATCCCGGCGGAAAACGACCGGCAATCCCTGATGTGGTGAGCAAGTCGCCTTCCCGAATATCCGCCGTGTCTGGCACGTGTAATACATTGATGCTGCCATAGCGACCAGCACCCTGGACAATAAAGCGCAATCCATTACGGTTAATCTGAACAGGGAGTGCATGGCTTGCATCTGCCAGCAACAGCACACGACTAGAGTACGCTGAAACAGCGGTCACTTGGCCTACCAGCCCCGACGCATCAATCACAGGCTGCCCAACATACGCCCCGTTACGATGCCCACGATCAACCACCATTTGATGGCTAAACGGGTCATTATCCAAGGAGAGCAGCTCTGCACTGATATAAGGAATTTGGCGTCGTTCTGCGGCGTTTAATAGATGACGAAGCTCGGTATTTTCAGCCGTCAGGTTGGCCATGCGCTGCCCACGATGAGACAGCGTCAGAATTTGTTCGCGCAGTCGACGGTTTTCATCCACCAATGCCTGCTGATCAGACAGCGCGAGCGCGCCCCAATTCAATAGATCGCTAGGCACGCTAACAATCCATTGAACAGGCGCAACAACCATCGTCATTTGGGCGCGCACGCCTTCCATGCGTGTAAATCGGTGATCGGCAAACATCAAGGCGCTTGCCGCCAGCACGCAGAAAAACAGCCGGTAGCCCGGCAGCGACCCGTGTGAAAATAGCGGTTTAATAGGCAATCCCCCGCGATAAACCGCTAAAAATTAGTCGCTTGAGAGCAGCTCAAAAGTGTGCTGATCGATCATTTCAAGCGCTTTACCGCCGCCTCTTGCCACGCAGGTAAGTGGGTCTTCGGCAACGATGACCGGCAACCCCGTCTCTTCAGCAATCAGCTTATCAAGGTCGCGCAGCAACGCGCCACCGCCTGTCAGCACCAAACCGCGCTCTGCGATATCAGAAGCAAGCTCTGGAGGCGACTGCTCAAGTGCGCTCTTAACAGCAGCGACAATCGAGCCGAGTGTTTCCTGTAGCGCTTCCAGAATCTCGTGCGAGTTTAACGTGAAACTGCGCGGTATACCTTCCGCTAAATTACGCCCACGGACGTCGATTTCACGCAGCTCACCACCGGGGTAGGCGCAACCAATCTCTTCCTTGATTCGCTCAGCCGTGGCTTCACCAATCAAGCTGCCATAGTGGCGGCGCACGTACGCGGTGATCGCCTCATCAAAACGGTCACCGCCTACGCGGATCGATTCTGAGTAGACCACGCCATTAAGCGAAATAATGGCAATTTCGGTGGTACCACCACCAATATCTACCACCATCGAACCTTGCGCTTCCTCAACCGGCAGCCCTGCACCTATGGCCGCGGCCATTGGCTCTTCGATCAGGAACACTTCACGGGCGCCAGCCCCTTCAGCCGATTCACGGATCGCTCGCCGTTCAACCTGCGTTGACATGCACGGTACGCATACCAGTACGCGCGGGCTAGGCGTCAGGAAGGTGCTTTGGTGCACTTTACGAATAAAGTGCTGAAGCATCTGCTCGGTGACCGTAAAGTCGGCGATAACGCCGTCTTTCATGGGCCGGATGGCGGTAATATTGCCAGGCGTACGTCCCAGCATACGCTTTGCGTCGGCACCTACCGATGCAACGCTACGCATACTGCCAGACTGGCGAATGGCGACAACGGACGGTTCATCGAGCACGATGCCACGACCGCGAACATAAATCAGTGTGTTGGCCGTACCCAGATCGATCGACAGATCGCTGGAAAACAGCCCCCTCAAACGTTTGAACATGGATGTTGTTACCTAGTGCAGACCGGGAACCCTGTGCGGATGCAAACGGTATCACCGCAACCCCTTGGCAGCAAGCACGAGTCGCGCTGAACACTGCCCGCGGAGGTCAAAATGTGCTACCTTTTGCGGCTATTTTCCACGTCTGCTACACAAGACGTTTTTTTCGATGACTGATTGTATACCGTATAACGCGGAATATGTTCCATCTCACGTTTTAGCGAGGAATTTTCGATCATGGCGCTTGAAGAATCTCATGTGCGCCGGGCTGCGCATCTGGCCCGACTCGCCGTCAGCGATGACCAGGCTATTGGCTTTGTAGACGATCTAAGCCGCATTCTGGACATGGTCGACCAACTACAAAGTATTGATACTGAGGGAGTTTCTCCGCTCTCACATCCATTGGACGCCACCCAGCGCCTGCGTGCGGACGAAGTAACCGAAACCAACCAGCGCGACACCTTTCAGCGTTGTGCTCCGGCAGTGGAAAACGGCCTATACCTGGTTCCCCGTGTCGTTGAGTAAGAAAGCCTGTGTTTCAAAGACTGTTTTAATGACGGTTTTAACGACAGCTTTAATGACGGTTTTAACGACGGTTTCCACACTTTTCATACGTTCTCGAACGGAGCTTTCGGGTCATGCTTGATAAAACGTTAACGCAACTCGCTGCCGCCTTAAAAAGTGGTGAGTTTTCCAGCCGCGAGCTAACCTCGCACTATTTACAAAAAATTGAAAAAGCTGACAGCAAGATCAACAGCTTTATTACCGTGACCGCTGAACAGGCGCTTAATCAGGCCGAAGCGGCCGATAAAGCACGCGCAGCGGGTAATGCTGGGCTGCTTACCGGCATTCCTTTGGCGTTAAAAGATATTTTTTGTACACGCGATGTAAAAACCAGCTGTGGCTCCAAAATGCTGGATAACTTCATCGCGCCGTATGATGCCACCGTAGTAGAGAAGCTTAATGCGGCCGGTACCATCAGCCTGGGTAAAACCAATATGGATGAGTTCGCCATGGGCTCCTCCAATGAGAATAGCTACTACGGTGCAGTTAAAAACCCTTGGGACTTAACTGCTGTTCCCGGCGGTAGTTCCGGCGGAAGCGCTGCTGCAGTCGCTGCCGGCCTTGTGCCGGCGGCCATGGGCACCGATACCGGCGGCTCCATTCGCCAACCGGCGGCTTTTTGCGGCATTACTGGCTTGAAGCCCACTTACGGGCGCGTTTCGCGCTACGGCATCATTGCCTACGCATCCAGCCTGGACCAGGCAGGCCCAATGGCCCGCTCGGCTTCCGACTGCGCGCATTTGATGAACGTGATTGCGGGTCACGACGTACGCGACTCCACTAGCGTCGCTCGCGGCGTGCCGGACTATACCGAAACCCTCAACGCACCGCTTTCAGGTCTAAAAATCGGCCTACCCAAAGAGTATTTTGGTGATGGGCTAGACCCCGAGGTCGAAAAAGCCGTGCGTGACGCGGTAAGCGTGTATGAGTCACTGGGTGCGACGGTACGCGAAGTGAGCCTTCCACATACTCACTATGCGATTCCGGCCTACTACGTCATCGCCCCGGCGGAAGCTTCCTCCAACCTGTCGCGCTATGACGGTGTGCGCTTTGGCCACCGCTGTAATGAACCGGTCGATTTAATCGATCTTTACAAGCGCAGCCGTGCGGAAGGCTTCGGTGAAGAGGTAAAACGACGCATTCTGATTGGTACGCATACTCTTTCAGAAGGCTTTTTTGACGCTTACTACACCAAAGCGCAGAAAGTTCGCCGCTTGATTCGCCAGGACTTTTTAGACGCGTTTGAAGATGTTGACGTCTTGATGGGGCCGGCCTCGCCGACTCCGGCCTTTGACCTCGGTGCTAAAAAAGATCCGGTCTCGATGTATCTGCAGGATATTTATACCATTGCCGTGAACCTGGCGGGCATCCCCGGCATCAGCGTACCCGCAGGCTTTGCCGGCGGCCGCCCAGTAGGCTTACAGATTCTGGGTACGCACTTTGCTGAAGCGCAGCTTTTAAATGTGGCGCACCAGTATCAGCAAGCGACCGACTGGCACCTTCAACTTCCTGCTATTGCCGAGGAGCACGCCTAATGCAATGGGAAACCGTAATTGGGCTGGAAGTCCACGTTCAGCTCGCTACTCGCTCCAAGATCTTCTCTGGCGCCTCTACCGCGTTTGGCGCCGAGCCAAATACCCAAGCATGCGCGGTTGATTTGGGCCTTCCAGGAACGCTTCCTGTGCTCAACGAGCAGGCCGTGGCCATGGCCGTTCAGTTTGGTCTAGCGGTCCATGCGGATATTGCTGAAGTATCAGTATTTGATCGTAAAAACTACTTCTACGCGGACCTGCCCAAAGGCTATCAAACCAGCCAGATGTATCAGCCCATAGTGGGCCCCGGTGACGTGGAAATTACCCTGGATGACAATACCACCAAGCGTATTCGCATTCACCATGCGCACCTGGAAGAAGACGCTGGCAAGTCGCTGCACGAAGACTTTTTAGGCATGACCGGCATCGATTTAAACCGTGCTGGCACCCCGCTGCTAGAGATCGTTTCCGAGCCTGATATGCGCAACGCCAAAGAAGCCGCCGCGTATCTTAAAGCGATTCACTCCATCGTTACGTACCTGGGCATTTCCGACGGCAATATGGCCGAAGGCTCAATGCGCTGCGATGTAAACGTTTCCGTGCGCCCGAAAGGCCAGGAAGCCTTTGGCACCCGGGCAGAGGTCAAAAACGTTAACTCGTTCCGCTTTGTCGAGCGGGCGATTGCGTTTGAAGTAGAGCGCCAAATTGAGCTCATCGAAGACGGTGGCACTGTTGTTCAAGAGACACGCCTGTTTGATCCTGAGCGCGATGAAACCCGCAGCATGCGCACCAAAGAGGAAGCCAACGACTACCGCTACTTCCCCTGCCCCGACCTACTGCCCGTCGTACTTGATAACGCTTACCTGGACCACTTACGCAGCCAACTGCCTGAACTGCCCGCCGACAAGCGTGAACGCTTCAAGAGTGAGCTAGGTCTTTCTGCGTATGATGCTGCGGTGCTGTCTGCCAGCCGTGAAATGGCCGAGTTCTTTGAGGAAGTTCACCAGGTATGCGGTGATGCCAAGCAGGCCGCAAACTGGGTACAGGGCGAGCTTTCCGGGGCGCTTAACCGTGAAAACCTCACCATCAACAGTAGCCCCATATCGGCGCGCCAGCTGGGCGAGCTACTTAGCCGAGTGATTGACGATACGATCAACGGTAAAGCCGCCAAGCAGGTCTTCCAGGCGCTCTGGAATGGCCAGGGCGAAAGTGCCGACGCCATCATCGAAGCCAAAGGGCTTAAACAGGTCACTGATACCGGTGCGATTGAAGCCATGATCGACCAGGTGATTTCTGAAAGCCCGGCTCAGGTCGCGCAGTATCGTGATGCCGAACCTGAAAAACGCGGCAAGATGATTGGCTACTTTGTGGGTCAGGTAATGAAAGCCTCGCGCGGTACGGCTAACCCTCAACAGGTTAACGACGTGCTAAAAGAGAAGTTCGACGCGCTGTTGTAAGCATCAACGTTTGACTCGTACAGCAAAGCGAACGGCGGCCCAAGGGCCGCCGTTTTTATTACCTTAAAACGGTTATTTCAAGCCAACTGACGTGGCGACATATAACGCATTAACTGAGCGCAGCCTGATGCCCATACGTCTGCCTCTAACTCCGCAATGCCTGCGGTGGCGAACCCCAGCCCCTGGCCCGTTCTGCCCTCCACCAGCAGTTCCGTCAGATTACCCACCAGTGGCATATGGCTGACCAGCATTATCGGCGTACTGTCTGGTTGTGTTAACAACCAATCGCTTACCTTGGCCGGGTCATCCTCTGGGGTTATAAAGTCCAGCATGCTTAGCGAACAGCCTAATGCCTCAGCGACAATACGTGCCGTTTGTTGCGCACGCGCATAGGGGCTTGCATAGAGAACCGGTGCGAAAAACTCCCCTTTTGCCAAACGTGCAGCCAGCCATTGCGCCATCATGGCAGCTTCGTGCTCCCCCTGCGGGGTGAGCAGCCGTTTACTATCCGGATAGCCGGGCACGGCTTCTCCGTGGCGCATAATGAATAAGCTACTCATGCCAGCCTCGATTATCCAAATGGGCCTGCTGAACCGCCTCACGGGGCAGAATAAATTCTACATCACTGCTCTGCTCGCCCATCATCAGCGTACGCGCCATATCCTGAGCAGGCACACCGCCGAAGAGAACATGGGAGAGGCCTTCGGCAAGCGGCATATATACGCCCATTTCCTGCGCCTTGGCACACACCAGCTTAACCGTATTGACGCCTTCAGCCACTTGGCCAAGCGCAGAAACAGCCTCTTCAAGGCTGCGCCCCTCGCCCATGGCATATCCCACGCGATAATTACGCGACAGGTTCGACGAGCAGGTCACAATCAAGTCGCCCACCCCGGCAAGGCCAAGGAATGTCATGGGGTTGGCCCCCTGAGCCACAGCAAAGCGGCTCATTTCAGCCAGCGCCCGAGTCATTAGCATGCTACGGGTATTTTCACCCATACCCAACGCAGCAGCCATGCCAGCCGCAATAGCGTAAATATTCTTAAGTGCACCGCCCAATTCCACCCCGTGGCGATCATTGCTGGCATAAACACGAAAGTAGCGGCAGCCCAATGCTTGCTGTACCCGGGTGCGTGTTAGCGCATCGGCACTGGCAATCACTGTCGCCGTTAGCTGCTTATCGGCTATTTCTGAGGCCAGGTTGGGGCCTGCGATGACGCCAATATGGGAAAAACCGGTTTCATCCGCTAACACCTGACTCATCAGCAGAAAGCTATCCGGTTCAATACCTTTGGTGGTGCTGACCAGAATTTGGCTTGCCTTTAGCCAAGGTTTCGCGGCCTGAACCACGCTTCGAAACGCCTTTGAGGGAATGGCGATAAGCACAAGCTCGGCATCGTCCAGCACCGTGTGCAGGTCCGTTGAGGCTTGAACGGCAGGATTCATCGCATAGTGCGGCAAGTAGCGACCGTTACGGTGCTCTTGATTAATTTGCGCGACCAGCGCTTCATCTCGCATCCATTGACGCACATGGGCACCGTTATCCGCCGCGATGCTGGCAAGCGCCGTACCGAAACTACCACCTCCCAGCACCGCGACCTTGATTTGCTGCTCAGCCATAAGGATGTCCTGAAAAAATCACGCGAAAAGTAACAGCTACTTTATCAAAACAAACGGCCCGCTTGGGAATCCAAACGGGCCGTGAGAGGTAGCAACGACGATTAAGCGGTCAGTACGCTGTTTAGACGCTTCACATAAGCGGCTGGGTCGTCCAGATGACCACCCTCGGCGATAATCGCCTGGTCAAGCAGGATATGCGCCAGCTGTGTGAATATCTCGCCTTCTGCTCCTTCCAGGCGTGCTACCAGCGGGTGCTCGGGGTTGAGTTCTAAAATGGGCTTAACCTCCGGCATTTTTTGCCCGGCGGCTTCCATAATGCGGCGCATTTGAAAGCCCATCTCATGCTCAGGCAGCACGACGCAAGCCGGTGAGTCGGTCAAACGATGGGTAACCTTGACGTCCTGTACACCATCGCTAAGCGCTTCTTTAACACGCTTCAACAGATCTTCTTTTGCCTTGGCTGTCTCTTCCTGAGCCTTTTTCTCGGCTTCGTCTTCGACATCACCAAGATCCAGCTCGCCTTTGGCCACATCCGCAAAGGATTTACCGTCAAACTCGGTCAGGTGGCTCATCAACCACTCATCGATACGGTCAGACAGCAGCAGGACTTCGATGCCTTTCTTGCGGAAGATCTCCAGGTGCGGGCTGTTTTTCGCCGCATTGAAGCTATCGGCCACCACGTAATAGATCTTCTGCTGGCCTTCTTTCATGCGCTCGACGTAGTCGGCAAGCGATTGATCCTGGGTAGCGGTGTCGCTGTGCGTGGACGCAAAGCGTAAAAGACCGGCGACTTTCTCGCGGTTGGCGAAATCTTCGCCTGGACCTTCCTTCAGCACGCTGCCGAAGGTATTCCAGAAGGTTTGGTACTCTTCGCTGTCCTTGGAAAGCTTTTTAAGCATATCCAGCGCACGCTTGGTCAGCGCCCCTTTGATCTTGTCGACCTGCGGGTCCTGCTGCAAAAGCTCGCGGGAAACGTTGAGCGACAGATCGCGCGTATCCAACACGCCTTTGATAAAGCGCAGGTAGAGCGGCAGGAACTGTTCAGCGTCATCCATGATAAACACGCGCTGCACATAAAGCTTAACGCCGCGAGCGCCATCGCGCTCATACATATCAAAAGGCGCCCGGCCCGGCACGTAGAGCAGGCTGGTGTACTCAAGCTTGCCTTCTACCTTGTTGTGGCTCCAGGCAAGCGGGTCGCTAAAGTCATGGGCAACGTGCTTATAAAACGCCTTGTACTCGTCATCAGAAACGTCGCTCTTGGGGCGCGCCCAGAGTGCAGTGGCTTCGTTAACGGTTTCCCACGTGGTGACTTCGCTGCCTTCGATGTCGTTGCCTTCATCATCCTTGGCCGTTTCTGTCTTGGGCATGCGCACGGGCACTTCAATATGGTCAGAGTACTTGCGCACCAGGTTTTGAAGGCGGTAATCGTCGGCAAACTCTTTAGCGTCTTCTTTCAGATAAAGCGTAATTTCGGTGCCGTGAAGCTCGCGCTCAATATCAGCGACGGTAAACTCACCTTCGCCTTTAGAGCGCCACTCAACGCCTTCAGAGGCGGCAGTCCCGGCTTTGCGAGTACGTACTGCCACTTCATCAGCCACAATAAAGCCTGAGTAGAAACCTACACCGAACTGGCCGATCAACTTGGCATCTTTTTGCTGCTCGCCTGACATCTGCTTTAAAAACTCAGCGGTGCCTGAGCGGGCGATGGTGCCTAGGTTAGCGATAACGTCTTCGCGGTTCATGCCAATACCGTTGTCGCGCAACGTAATGGTATTAGCTTCTTTATCGTGCTCAATTTCTACCCGCAGTTCGCTGTCGCCTTCGTACAGCGCATCGTTATCTAGCGCCGCGTAGCGCAGTTTGTCACAGGCATCCGCGGCGTTAGAGATAAGCTCACGCAGGAAAATCTCCCGGTTGGAATACAGGGAGTGAATCATCAGGTTGAGAAGCTGCTTAACTTCTGTTTGAAAGCCTAACGTTTCTTCGTGGGTCGCTGTTGACATTCGCCTAGCCCTCATCAATCACGTTTGTTTAGAGCTCCTGCCTCCCAATGAGACAGGAACGAAAAAATGTGTGAGTTGGATATGGGGATAAGCAGAGCGATTTCAAGAAGGTGAGTGTTGAGAAGTAGCGATATCAATATCACCGTACTTCCAGGCGCGGTAATCTACCAAGCGCTGGTCGATACGGTTGAGAAGCCAGCCAACGATAATGACATCGTCAATCAGACCTATGAAAACAAGAAAGTCCGGAATTAAATCGAACGGCATTGCAAGATAGGCAAGCGCCAGCGCCATCATGCCAAAGGCAGCCCAAGGCACAGGTCGAAAGCGACCGCTCAGGACATCAAACGTCATGGGCACAAACAGCCTCAGCGCCCGCCCGATACGTTTTACAGCCCAAAGGCGGGATTTAAGTCGACGAAATAGCCACAACGTGGATAATCGAGCCATCGTAATTGAATCCTCCAAGTGTCACGATTGTCTGAACACTATTTGCCCATTTCGTTCACTATTAGCGGTTGCCAATCCGTTAGCGAGAAAGAGAGAAAATTATGCAGGCATCGTCATTCAGATCCCCTTTTCGCACCCTAGGCGCGGCAATCCTGGTGGGCTTACCCATTGTCTCATGGGCCGCTTCTGATACCGCAATGCGCGATGCGTTAGAAGCCGCTCGTCAACAACAGTGGAACCACATCGACGAGCGCGCTATTGAAGACCATGTGCTGAGCGGCTATGTCGACTACCACCGATTACGCAATCAACTACCCAACGTCTCGACGGCCCAAGTACAAAGTTTTATTAACCAGCATAATGACTCTCCGCTTTCTGAGTGGTTACGCGGTCAGGCCATTGCCAAGTATGGCCACGCGGGGCGTTATAGCGATTTGCTGGCCGTTGCCGATGGCGAGCCTGCTGGCACGGCTCGCCAGTGTTATTACTATACGGCTCTCATGGACTCGCAGCCGCAACAGGCCGCTGAGGCAGGCCTCGCACTTTGGCTTGAAGGAAGCTCCCAGCCAGATGCGTGTGACGCCCTGTTTGACCACCTGCGAGCTAACGGCACGATTGATGCAACGGCTATCTGGGAGCGAAAAATGCTCGCTTGGCAAGCCGGTGAAGATCGTCTATCCACCTATTTAGGCGGGCTGCTCAGCGGCCAGTGGCACACCGCTATTGAAACCGCCGACCAAGTGAATACCAATACCCGCGCTGTCACCTCAGCGCCCGCCTGCCTTGGCCCTGAATGCGCGGCAACCGCCAGTTTCTACAAAGCCGCGATGCAGCGGTTCACCCGTGAGGATACCCCGGCCGCATTGAGTAGCTGGCAAACCATCGCGCCCAACGTGAACCTTCCACCCAGTGATCAGCAAGCCATTGAAGAAGAGTTGGCTTTCTATGCACTGGTACGCAATGTACCCGGCGCATTAGGCTGGGTAGATGACGTTCTTCCCTCGCTGGATAGCGAGCGCGTGCTGGAGCTACGCGTACGCCGTGCATTGGCAGACCGGCAGTGGCAGGAGGTGATTCACTGGATTGCGGAAATGCCCACCAGCCAACAAGAAAACAGCCGCTGGCAGTACTGGCTGGGGCGTGCCAACGAACAGCTGGGCAGCCAAGAGGCAGCCACCGCTCGCTACCGTCAGGCGGCGACCGACCGCAGCTTTTATGGGTTTGCGGCCGCTGAACAACTTGGCCAGCCTTACCAACTCAATCTTGAGCGCAATCATTTTGATGAGGCTTCACGCGAACGCACTGCACGCCTACCCGTGGTCCAGCGTACCGAAGCGCTGCTACGCATTGGCGAAGACGGCCTGGCCAATAGCGAATGGCTGTATGCGGTGCAAAACGGCACGCCCCAGCAGGCGCGCGCCCTGGCCGATTATGCGGCCCATCAACAGTGGCATGCACGCCTGGTGCAGACCACGATTGCTGGCAGCATGTGGGATGCGCTTGATTGGCGTTTCCCCGAGGCTTACCGAGAGAGCTTTATGCACTGGGGCCGCCAAACCGGTGTAGACCCGTATATGCTAATGGCGATTACCCGTCGTGAAAGTGCCTATAACCCGGTGGCGCTCTCTCCGGCAGGCGCCCGCGGTTTGATGCAGTTAATGCCCGGCACGGCAAGCCTGGTAAGCCGCCAACTGGGTATTAGCGACCCGGGGCCTTACGGCATTCTTGATCCTGAACTTAATATTCGCCTGGGCAGCACCTATCTGCGCGACAAACTGAACCGCTATCAGGGTAACCGGCTTGCCGCCGCTGCCGCCTATAATGCTGGCCCTGGGCGTGTTGATCAGTGGCTGGGAAGCGGCATGGAGTCATTTGATCTGTTTGTGGAAAGCATTCCCTTTAAAGAAACACGCGATTATGTGCAGGCGGTGCTTAGCTATCGGGTAATTTTTGAAAGCCTGGCCAACGGTGGTAACAGCGAAGGTGTTTCACTGTTGAGTGATAGTGAACAACAGGTACGTTACGACCGCGCTTTGCTGGCTCGTCAATAAGCGTACAAAGGTAATCGCGCTTACTGCCTGGTCAGTTTACTCACCAAGCGCCCAGTTATACTGGGCGCTGTTCCATCGCCAAACGAAGCCCAAACGCGACCAGCACCGCGCCTGTCGCGGCATTTAACACCTGCGCAAAGCGCACGCTGGCGAGCCACTTGCTGGCACCTCCCACCATGAATACCACGCTGATTTGCCAGATATTGGCAATGATAAAGTGGACACCTGCTAGCCACAGGGATTTGATCAACGCCGGATCCCCCGGCGCAATAAACTGAGGCAAAAAAGCCATATAAAAAATAATCGTTTTTGGATTCAACACATTGGACAGTAAACCTTCCTTAATCGGCTGCCAAAGCGGAACAGGAGAAGCGGCACCGATTACCCCTTTGACCGGTAATGGCTGGCCACGCCTTGCGGCTAACAAACTGGTGACCCCTAGCCATACCAGATACCCCGCCCCGACCAACTTTAATAGATGAAATGCCCAGGCCGACTGGAGCAGAATCAGTGAAATACCTAATGCCGAGATGGTCGCGTGTACAAACAGACCGCAGCAGATCGCTAAGCTGGTGGCAATGCCGTCCCGTGTCCCGCCTCGGGCAGTGTTACGGATAACCAGCAAGGTATCCACGCCAGGCGTAATCGACAACAGTGTAATAGCGACCAAAAAGGCCACAAACTGAGAATCAACAAGGTGTATTGACGACATATACGCGGCTCAAGAAAAGTTAAGAAACATTAGATTGTTACTGGACGACCCATTTTTTTGCATCTACATTGATTTTGGCGGGCGAATCCTATGTAGGTTCGCTTGATCATTATAAGCACGTTAAGGAAACGACTAATGGCAACTGGCACCGTCAAGTGGTTCAACGATACGAAAGGTTACGGCTTCATCTCACCCGATGATGGCAGTGACGACCTGTTCGCGCACTTCTCCGAAATTCAAGCGGAAGGCTTCAAGACCCTGCAAGATGGTCAAAAAGTCAGCTTTGAGGTAACGCAGGGTAAAAAGGGCCTTCAGGCTTCTAACATCCGCCTTGCTTAATCATGGCCGGATGTAGCGAGGCCCGCCAAGGCGGGCCTTTTTATTGCCTGCTCAACGCGCTTTATTGATGAGTAGCGTTAGTATTATCGTTATCTGCGTCTGCGTCTGCGTCTGCGTCTGCGTCTGCGTCTGCGTCTTCATTCAGAATAATCCCACGGCTACTACTGCCATTATGTTCACGCTCGATTTCCTGAAACTGCTCTTCAAGGCGCTTTTGGGCTTCCTCAAAGCGGCGTTCAGTATCCTCAATCAATGCATCAACATCGGTAGCTTCCCGGTTATCTTCCAGGCGAGAGCTTTCGGGTAGGCTGCTTTGTGTTTCCCATTCATTGGACAATGCTTCTTGCTCAATAGCATCGTACTCTTCGGCTTGTTGTTCAGCTTCTTCAAACTGCTCATTTAAGCGCCGCTGAGCTTCCTGAAAGCGCTGTTCAGTCTCTTCAATCATTTGATCGACGTCGGAGCGCGTTGCCTCTCCGGGCAATGCACCACCCTCTTGCAGTATCTCATCAGGGTCCGCCGCCAGAGTATCTTCGCCTGCCGTTACCTCCTGGGCCTCGGACTCGTCAGCGTTGACCGCATCATCTTGCATATCATCACGCAGCGCCTCGGCCTGCTCTAGCTCTTCAGCGGCTTGGCGCGCCTCAACGTCATCCTCTATCTCCGCAGGGCTTGGCATATCCGCGGCATTTTCAGCGGCGGTCGGCGCTTCTTCCTCTTGTACAACTTCATCATCAGAAACCGATGAAGACTCATCCGGTGTCACATCAGGCTCTTCTTGAGAGTCGCCACATGCGCTTAGCAATAGTGCCAAGGTGGCAATAACCGGTATCCATAAACGGTTTACCATTAGATTCCCCTTCTTAAATAACGCTTTTAAAGACAGCCTACGATCAGTGTCGGTCATTTGCTGACAGTAACGGGCAGCCCTCAGGTAATAAAATGCGCAGCGCCAACGGCACCACTTCAGCGCAAAAACGATCATACTGACACATTTCGCCGTCCAGCGTTAAGGGCCAAGCGGGATCATCTTTCTGAGTCTTTACGGTCAACTCAGTCGCTGTGAAATAGCGTACATACTGCCCATCAGAGGGAAAGCTCTGAAGCTCGCTAATCAGCGTCGGCAGTTCCGTTACGGAGCTAAAATCCTTCACCAGAAGAACATCCAAGCGGCCATCATCAAGCTTGGCACGTGGGGCGAGCACCTGTCCGCCGCCTGATTGCCGGCCATTACCTAACGCCAATAACAGCAGCGAGATATCCTGCTCTTTATCGCCCCAGTGGAGCGTGCCACGATAGCTGCGATGCCGCCAGGCTTTAAGCGCCCCCATCAAGGAGTATGCACCTCCGCCTAACAAACGTTTCAGCGTCTTCGGTGTTGAAGAGGTTATTTCCGCCCCAAACCCGCCCGTGGTCATGTTGACGTAGTACTGAACGACGTTTTTATTATTAGCCTCAGCCGTTACTCGCACGACATCAACGGGGTATGCGCTTAGTGTCATTGCCGCCGCCAGCGCAGGGCCTGGCTCCAACGGTACCCCCGTGGAGGTGGCAAAGTCGTTGGCACTGCCCAGCGGCACAACGCCCAAAGCGGGACGCTTATCATGAGCGACACGCATTAGCCCGTTAACCACTTCGTTAACAGTGCCATCGCCGCCGCAGGCGATGACATGGGTGATGCCCATATCACATGCCTGCTCGGCAAAGAGAGCGGCGTCACCGCCCTCCCACGTTGAGCGCACGGTAATCGGCATCCCTGCCTCACGCTGCTCTTCAACGGCTTCACGCAGTGCCGGGTTCCCGGCTGATTTACCATTTATAATCAGTAAAAAATGCGGTTGTGAGTCGTTCACCAATGTCTTCCCTTTCATGGTTGGAACGCTGGGAGTGCTTACGCCAGCGCTTTTTCAACTACTTCATATACATTCGAAGATAGTGGCTCTTTTTTGATACGTTCCAACTGCGCATGCATTAAGGCCTGGCGCGCTTCGTCAAAACGCTGCCAGCGTGTTAACGGGGTAACCAATCGCGCGGCAATTTCCGGGTTTAGCCGATTAAGCTCAATCACCACATCGGCAAGCAGCGCGTAACCCTTACCGTCCAGGCGATGGAAATTAACCCGATTTTGCGTAAAAGCACCCACTAGCGCACGTACTTTGTTTGGGTTCTTGATTGAAAATGCCGGATGCTGCATCAAGAACTCGACACGCTCCAGCACATCAGGCTGAGGCCGCGTCACTTGAATCGTAAACCACTGATCCATAACCAGCGAATCATGCGCCCATTTTTCGCCAAACGCTTTTAAAGCGGGTGACGACACGTCATCACGTTCGCTATGCACAAGCAACGTTAGCGCATAGCGCACATCGGTCATATTGTGGTCAGCGGCAAATTGGGCCTGACAAAATGCAATCGCCTGCTCATCCTCAATCGACATCAAATAGCTAAGCGCTATGTTTTTGAGGCTACGCTGGGCAATTTGCTCAGGCGTTGGAGCGTAAGCCTCCTCCGAGCGATTGGCTTCAAACGTGGCCACAAATTCATCGCGAAGTGCTAACGCCAATGACTGGCGCACAAACTCACGCGCTGCGTGAATCGCATCGACATCGACAATAGGCTGCTGCTCAGCAATGTAGGCTTCAGAAGGCAGGGTTAGCATCTCGGCAAGCACCGCCTTATCAGACACAGAACTTGTAAGCAGCGTTCTAAAGGCTTCCGTAACGCGGCCATCCATGACTTTTTCAACGCCATTACGATGCGCCGCGATCAGATCGTCCAACGCCAGCATGGCCAAGCGCTGACCGGCATCCCAGCGGTTAAAACCATCACTATCATGGGTGAGCAAAAACGCCAGTTCTTCACGTGAATAGGGGAAATGTAGCTTCACTGGCGCCGAGAAGTCACGCAGCAGTGACGGTACTGGCGCCTCGGCCACATCGGTAAAGACAAAGGTCTGCTCGTTATCGCGTAAATGGATCACCGCATCCTTGCCCAGCACTTCCCCGGCCATGGTCAGCGTTAAGTCCTGACCAGACTTGGTTCCCACCAGCCCCATCCGCACAGGGATATGCAGTGGCTGCTTCTCGGTTTGGCCAGGCGTGGCAGGCGTGCGCTGCCGAAGCGTTAGCCTGTATTCACTATGCACGTAGTCATATTCGCCGTGGGCATCAATCTCTGGCGTACCTGCCTGCGCGTACCAGCGCATAAATTGATCAAGCGTTTGGCCCGACGCCTCTTCCATACAGCCAACAAAGTCTTCAATGGTGACCGCCTGACCATCAAAGCGCTCAAAGTAGGCATCGGCCCCTTGGCGGAAATTTTCCCACCCCACCAGGTTACACAGCATACGCACTACTTCTGCACCCTTTTCATAAATAGTCAGGGTGTAGAAATTGGTGATTTCAATGTAGTGGTCGGGGCGCACAGGATGCGCAGTGGGCCCTGCATCTTCTGCAAACTGCGCCGTACGGAAAAAAGACACATCTTGAATACGCTTAACCGGCGCCGAGTTGGTATCAGCGGAAAAACACTGGTCCCTAAAAACGGTAAAGCCTTCTTTCAGAGATAGCTGGAACCAGTCACGGCAGGTCACTCGATTGCCGGACCAGTTATGGAAATATTCGTGGGCCACAATGCCTTCCACGTTTTGAAACGTGGCATCGGTGGCGGTATTGGGATGCGTAAGCACAGCGGCAGAGTTGAAAATATTCAGCCCCTTGTTCTCCATCGCTCCCATATTGAAATCGTTAACGGCCACAATCATAAACAGATCAAGGTCATATTCGCGGCCATAGGTCTGTTCATCCCACACCATGGAGCGTTTGAGCGAAGCCATGGCGTGCTCGGTTTTATCCAGATTTTCCTTTTCTACCCAAATTTGCAGCGTGACATCACGGCCGCTCATGGTAGAAAAGTGGTCTTCAACCTTGTGTAAATCCCCCGCTACCAACGCAAACAGGTAGCACGGTTTAGGATGCGGATCTTCCCATTTCACGAAATGGCGGCCGTTTTCTAATGTACCGCTGTCCACGGGGTTACCGTTAGCCAGCAAAACGGGTTCGTTGTTTTGATCACCAATGACCGTGACGGTAAAGGTGGCCATCACATCCGGGCGGTCGGGGTAGAACGTAATGCGCCGAAAACCTTCCGCTTCACACTGGGTACAGTACATACCGCTCGACTGGTAAAGCCCTTCTAGGGCAGTGTTAGCACCAGGCGCAATGTCCACCTCACTTTCAAGGCTAAACGTTGCCGGCACCTGCATAATACGCAGGCTGTCCTCATCCAATTGGTAATCCGCCTCCGCTAGCGGCGTGCCATCAATTGCCAACGAGACCAGCGACAGCTGCTCGCCATTCAGCACCAGAGGCGTTTGGGCATCTACGTTTTCGTTACGTTCAATCAACAATCGTGCTTTTACACGGGTGGCAGCAGGGTCAAGATCAAACGTCAGCTCGGTATGGGTGACCTGGTAGGCGGGCGGCTGATAGTCGCTTAAATAAACCGGCTGCGGATCAGACATAGTGCGTTAGCTCCTGTAATAAACGATGGTTGCGAGTAGGCAAAAAAGTGTGGGCAAAAAAACGGGGCAGCGCATAGACACCGCCCTACACGTGATAAGGCTTAATCGCGGAAATTATCAAACTGCAGAGGTAATTCAGGCCCCTCTTCTCCACGTAAAAGCGCCATAACGCCTTGTAAGTCATCGCGCTTCTTCCCGGTCACGCGAACTTTTTCACCCTGAATTTGCGCTTGGACTTTAAGCTTACTCGCCTTGATACGCTTTACCACATCCTTGGCTTCTGCCGCATCAAGCCCCTGCTTCAAAACGACTTCCTGACGTGCCTTCACCCCAGAAAGCTCGGGGTCTTGAATATCCATGCAGCGCGCATCAATGCCTCTGGCAATTAACCGACCGCGCAGTACATCCAACATCTGCTTAAGTTGAAAATCGACCTGGGCCTCTAACTGCACTTTTTCGCCTTCAAGGGCGAAGCTTGCGTCAACGCCTTTAAAATCAAAACGCGACTGCACTTCACGATTCGCCTGGTCAACGGCGTTAGACGCTTCGTGCTGATCAAATTCCGACACAATATCAAAAGAGGGCATAGCATTTTTCCTGGCAAGTTATGAAGGGTTATTTTAGAGCAGCAAGCCCCCTATCGGCCAATTCTGTTGTTGATTAGCCGCAAAAACCTCGATTCCCACGGAAAAGCTTAACAACTGTATAAATTTTATTCACATTTAAGCCGTCGTCACGGCATTGCAGGCTCTATATGGCGTACGCTAGAGACCTTCATGCAGCCTTTTAAGAGGAAAGCGACGGTGAAAGACCGCGATACACGCCATAAAGCGTCGATGGAAAAACTCAAAGCCCGCGTGGATGAAAAAGTAACCAGCGCCACAGAACAACGCGGACTGCTGCTGGTTAATACCGGGAATGGTAAAGGCAAGACCACGGCCGCCTGGGGCACCGTTACCCGCGCGTTGGGCTATGGCTATAAAGTGGGCGTTATTCAGTTTATTAAAGGCTTATGGGAGTGTGGCGAACGCAACCGTTTGGAAGATGATGCTAATCTTGACGTAGCAATTATGGCGACGGGCTTTACCTGGGACACCCAAAACCGTGAGGCCGACACTCAAGCCTGCCTGGCCGTTTGGAAAGAGGCTGAGCGCATGCTGGCTGACCCAGACACTTACCTGGTTGTGCTGGATGAAATTACCTACATGCTCAAGTTTGGCTACCTGGATATCGCCAACGTTAAAGCGGCGCTTGAAAACCGCCCCAGCGAGCAGACAGTCATTATTACGGGTCGTAATGCGCACCGTGAACTGATTGCCATGGCTGATACCGTCACCGAAATGCAGGAAGTTCGCCACGCCTTTAATAATGGCCTACAGGCACGCCGTGGCATTGATTTTTAATCAATATTTGCCAAAAAGGGGCGCCAAGGCACCCCTTCTGATACACCCGTCTACATTCTCAGCGGATGCCATTTGCCGACAGCGGCTTATTCGCCGTCAAACGGATTGCGCAGTACGATGGTTTCAACACGGTCTGGGCCCGTTGAAATAATATCGATACTGGTGCCCACCTGCTCTTCCAGAAAGCTGATGTAAGCGCGGGCATTGGCCGGTAAGTCGTCGACGTTTTTAGCACCCAGCGTCGACTCTTTCCAGCCTGGCAAATCCTGATAAAGCGGCTCTATGGCTTCGTAGCCTTCAGAATCAACCGGGCTGTCCAGCACGTCACCATCTTTACTGCGATAGCCCACGCACACACGAATATTTTCCAGACCATCGAGCACGTCAAGCTTGGTCAGACAGATGCCGGACACAGAGTTGATTTGTACCGCATGACGTAGTGCCACCGCATCAAACCAGCCGCAACGACGTGGACGACCCGTGGTGGCGCCAAATTCGTGGCCACGCTCAGCCAGGTGACGGCCATGGTCGTCAAACAGCTCAGTAGGGAACGGCCCCGAACCCACGCGCGTGGTATACGCTTTGGTAATACCCAGCACGTAATCCAGGTAAAGCGGGCCGACACCAGAACCCGTGGCCGTGCCGCCAGCCGTGGTGTTGGAGCTGGTAACAAACGGGTACGTACCGTGGTCGATATCCAGTAGCGAGCCTTGGGCACCCTCAAACAGAATATTTTCACCCGCCTTGCGCAGGTCGTGAACCATGTTCACGGTATCGCATACCATCGGACGAAGCTCATCGGCCATTTGCATGGCGCTGTCCAGCACTTCCTGGAAGTCGACGGCGGGTTCACCGTGGTAGTTAACCAATACGAAGTTATGATAATCCAACACTTCGCCCAGTTTGGAGGCAAAACGCTCCCGGTGAAGCATATCGCCCAGGCGCAAGCCACGACGCGCCACTTTATCTTCGTAAGCCGGACCAATACCTCGACCCGTTGTGCCAATCTTGGCAACGCCGCGGGCTTTTTCACGGGCCTGATCAAGGCGCACGTGATAAGGCAAAATCAGCGGGCATGCAGGCGAAAGGCGCAGGCGCTCACGCACCGGCACACCTTTATCTTCAAGCTCGCGGATCTCTTTGATCAGCGCTTCAGGCGAAAGCACCACCCCGTTGCCGATTACGCAGGTTTTACCCGGACGCAGGACACCCGACGGAATGAGATGAAGCACCGTTTTTTCACCGTCGATTACCAGCGTGTGGCCCGCATTATGGCCACCCTGGAAACGCACTACCGCCGCCGCTGACTCGGTGAGCAGGTCAACAATCTTGCCTTTGCCTTCATCACCCCATTGGGTGCCCAGGACTACGACATTCTTACCCATTATGCACTCGTCTCTTGTGTCAGGGCCGTTGTCTGCCAACAGCCATCGATAAACTCAAGACGGCGGTCACACTTGTGCTCCGCCGGCCCAGTACGCTGCCCAGGCAGCGCTTGAATAACGCGTTCTCCCTGCTCTCGCAGTGCAACTATGGCAGCGTTGAGAGACTCTTCCTCTTGGGCAGGTGCCCAAATGGCGCCGTTGCCTGGTGATGCCAAGGCCAATGATGCCAGCTGCTTTAAATCCATCGAAAAGCCAGTAGCCGGACGTGCACGCCCAAAGGCGCGCCCTGTATCATCATAGCGGCCACCCTTTGCAAGCGCATGGCCGTAACCTGGCACATAAGCGGCAAACATCATGCCTGTGTGGTATTGATACCCACGCAACTCGGCAAGATCAAAATAGAGCGACACGTCAAAGCGAGCCAACACGCCCTGATACAGCGCACTTAGCTGATCAAGCGCGGCGGTTACAGAGGCCGGGGCACCTGCAAAGCGCTCGCGTGCTTGCTCAAGTATGCTGGCGTCGCCGTGCAACTCGCCTAGCGCCATAAACATATCGGCCAGTACCGGGTCGCTGACGCTTGCGTTAATTTGCTCCGCCAATTGTCCCGGCGACTTTAGTGCCAGTGCCTCAAACAGCATGCTCTCCTGCTCATTATTAAGCGCGGCAGCGTCTACCAAGCTACGGTAAATGCCGATATGCCCAAGAGCCAGATGTATTTCACCTGCGCCTGCGGCTTTTAAACTGGCGAGCGCCAAGTGAATGATTTCACTATCGGCCTCTAACCCAGCATGGCCAAACAGCTCGACGCCGACCTGAACAGGGCTGCGTCCGCCTTGATGCTGATCAGCTTTAGCGCGTAGTACGTTCGTGCAGTAGCACAACCGAACGGGCCCTTGGCGCTTGAGCGAGTGGGCATCCATACGCGCCACCTGCGGCGTAACATCTGCCGAGGCGCCCATCATACGGCCGGTTAATTGGTCTGTTAGCTTAAAGGTTTGCAGATCAAGGTCGGTACCGGTACCGGTCAACAAGGAGTCTAGAAACTCCACCGGTGGTGGCATGACCTGGTCATAGCCCCAGCAATGATAAAGATCAAGCAGCGCGCGGCGCAGCTCTTCCATGCGGCTTGCCTGAGGCGGTAGCACCTCATCCATGCCGTCGGGCAACAGCCAGCGGTCAGCGATGGTCATGTAAACAATCCTGCAAGACGATGAAGGCCCTGGAGTCGATGAATACGCGCTTGACGCATTAACGTTAAATGAGGGCCACAAAAAAACCGGGCGACGCCCGGTTCAATTAAGTCTACCACGTTTGCTCAAGGGATGAACCCCGCCATGCGTTCTGCTTTATGGCAAAGTTCACCCCTATGCCAACTTACTCTTCTTCGCCTGCTTGCCCGTTAGGATTAGCACTGCGCAGGTAACGGAAAAAGTCACTGCTGGGGTCTAACACCAGCATATCACCGTCGCCCGAGAAGCTGTCGCGGTAAGCATTCAAGCTACGCCAAAAGGAGAAAAACTCCTGGTCCTGGCCATATGCTTCAGAAAAGATCCTGGCCGCTTGTGCATCACCTTCACCGCGCAGCGTCTCTGAACGCTCATTTGCCTGAGCGATAAGTACGTGGCGACGACGGTCAGCATTAGCGCGAATACGCTCAGCTTCCTCTTGCCCCTGGGCACGCCATTCGCGGGCTTCACGCTCACGCTCAGAACGCATCCGTTCAAATACTGCCGCTGACACGTCTTCAGGTAAATCGATACGCTTGATGCGAATATCACGTATAGCGACACCCAGCTCATCACGCATCAAGCTATCCAGCTCTTCGGTAGGACCAATCATTAGGTCATCGCGGCGCTCAGCAATGATTTCCTGCAGATTAAGGCGGCCAAACTCGTTACGCAAGCTCTCATCAACACGCGGCTGAATGAGGCGGATCGCCATCAATTCATCGCCCGCCGTTGCCTCGTAGTAGCGGGTAGGATCAATCACCTGCCATTTAACGTAGGAGTCGACGATAACCGCTTTTTGCTCAAGCGTTAGATAACGACTAGTGTCGGTATCCAGCGTCAGCAAGCGCGTATCAAACTTATGAATCGTTTGAGCAATCGGTATTTTGACATGCAGGCCAGGCTGAATATTCTCTTCAATAACCTCACCAAAGCGCAGTTTCACGGCACGCTGTGTCTCATCAACAACATACAGCGAATTACTTGCCAGCCACGCTACAACAGCCAAGCCACCAACGATCAGCAGGGATCGATTATTAATCATTTACCGGCCCTCCCTGCGAATAGAGCTACTACCTGAAGATGAAGAATTCGTCGTTTGGTTTCCACGTAAACTTTCTATCACACGCGGATCCAACTCCTCATTGCCTGAGCCACTGTCATTAGCGCTTGATGCACTATTGCTACGCCCGCTATTGCCGCGCATTTGATCAAGCGGCAAATACATTAGCGGTGCATTTTCGCTTACATCCAAGAGTACCTTGGGCGTACCGCCATAGACCCCTTCAAGCGTATCCAGGTACATCCGCTCACGCATTACTTCTGGCGCATTTTGGTACTCTGTTAATAAGGCATTGAAGCGATTCGCCTGGCCCTGAGCTTCGGCCACGACCGATTCACGATACCCTTGGCCTTGCTCAACCACGCGCTGGGCCTGACCCTGAGCGGCCGGGATAATGGCGTTGGCGTAAGCCATGCCTTCGTTAATGGTGCGCTGGCGGTCTTCGCGAGCACGAATTACGTCATCGAATGCGTCGATAACCGGTGCAGGCGCGGAAGTAGACTCAATATTAATGGTTTGTAAACGGATACCCGCTCCATACGCATCAAGATAGGACTGCAAGCGGCTAGCGACCGAGCTGCCCAGGATTTCACGTCCTGAGGTCAGGATCTCAATCATGTCTGTGCCACCGACAACGTGACGCAAAGAAGAATCAAGTGCATTTTCCATGGACAGTGCAGGATCACGCACATTGAGAACAAAATCTTGCGGATTTGCGACCTGGTACTGCGCCGATATTTCCACTTCCACGATGTTTTCATCGCGCGTCAGCATCGCCTGGGTTTGTGACACAGAGCGAACGCGCGTGACATTCACCATGCGGACATCATCAATCAACGGCGGATTCCAGTGAAGACCCGGCCCAACAACGCTCTGGTACTCACCAAAACGTAAAACAACGCCACGCTCAGATTGATCCACCAGATAGAAGCCGGAGGCTGCCCAAATCGCTAGCGCAACCACAACTAAAAGGCCCGGCAATGCAAGCGTATTACGTGGCTTACCACCACCGCTTCCACTGTTCCGCTTGTTCCCATTGCCTTTTTTACTGCCGCCGCCCAGCATGCCGTTCAGCTTGTCTTGAAATTTCTTGAGCGCTTCATCAAGGTCAGGAGGGCCTTGGTTGTTACCCCCATTGTTCCCACCCCGATTACCGCCGTCGTTGCCACCACGGTTATCACCGTCGTTGCCACCCCGTCGACCACCACTACTCCATGGGTCGTGCTGGTTGCCACCACCAGGCTCATTCCAGGCCATACTTCGTCTCCACTAAGGTGCTCATCTGCGCATGGCATGCCTTCGGCAAGCTCCATGCGCTTTATTGAAATTATTGCTATATCAAACTGTCATTACCATCCCTTACACGAGTAGAAAAGCAAGAACCTACCACTCGTCAACTTCACGTAACGCTACAGGCAAATAGGTATTAGCGCGCTCACCCAGCTGCGCCATTAATTGGTTAAAGTCGCGACGCGGCAGTCGAACATCTAATACAGAGCGCCCCTGCTCATCAAATGCTTCCTGGCGCACGGCGTTTAACTCATGAAGCCCTGCCCGCAGCTTGCCCTGTTCTGGCGTCAGTGTCAGCGAAAATCCGATGACATCGCCAGCCAAGCGCTCAGTAAGCGCTTCATGAAGTAGCTCAAGACCTTGGCCTTGTTGAGCAGACAACCACACCACTTCAGGCACACCGTGTCCATCACGCTCGATACGCGGCGCGCTATCAAGCTTATCGATCTTATTCATTACCTTGAGAACCGGCACACTATCGGCGCCAATCTCTTTCAATACGTACTCTACCTGGTCAACGTTTAGCTCGCGATCAGGGTCAGCTGCATCAATCACATGCACAAGCAAGGTGGCTTCCGCCGCTTCCTGAAGCGTCGCTTGGAACGCTTCAACAAGCTTGTGGGGCAAATGCCGGATAAACCCTACCGTATCCGCCATAACCACCGGGCCCACGTCTTCGATTTCAAGGCGCCTCAGTGTCGGGTCCAGCGTTGCAAACAATTGGTCAGCGGCGTACACATCGGCATGGGTTAACGCATTAAACAACGTCGACTTACCTGCGTTGGTATAGCCGACCAGCGACACACTGTGGATTTCCGCACGTGCACGGGCGCGGCGGTTCTGCTCACGCTGGCTACGTACTTTATCCAACCGCTTATTGATTGACTTAATACGCCCTCTTAATAGACGGCGGTCGGTTTCCAGCTGCGTTTCGCCGGGCCCACGCAAGCCAATCCCACCTTTTTGGCGCTCAAGGTGCGTCCACCCACGCACAAGGCGAGTAGACATATATTCTAGTTGAGCAAGCTCGACCTGCAGCTTACCCTCATGGGTTCGTGCCCGTTGCGCAAAAATATCGAGAATCAAACCAGTGCGGTCAAGGACTCGGCACTTGAGTTCTTTCTCAAGATTGCGCTGCTGGGAAGGACTTAAACTATGATTGAAGATCACCAGCTCCGCCTGATGAGCCGCGAGCATGGCTCGCAACTCTTCCAGCTTTCCCGAACCCACAAAGGTTCGTGAATCAGGGCGCTGACGACTAGCGGTGAGCAGCGTCGCGGGCTCTGCACCTGCAGAGCGCACGAGCTCTAAGAACTCACCCGGGTCTTCACGTGCTTGTTCGTCATGAAAATCAACGTGGACAAGAACTGCCGTTTCACCGGCTTCTGGGCGTTCAAAAAACAATCAATACCTCGAGGACTCTATTGCTCATCCAGCGGTGTTAAATATCCGCATCAGGCGCAGCCGGGTCTTGTGCCGGCAAACGCACATTACGCGAAGGCACCACCGTGGAAATAGCATGTTTATAAACCATCTGACTAACGGTGTTACGCAGCAGAATAACAAACTGGTCAAACGATTCGATCTGGCCTTGAAGCTTAATGCCATTTACCAAAAAGATGGAGACCGGAATGCGCTCTTTGCGCAAAATATTCAAGTAAGGATCTTGAAGGGACTGCCCTTTGGACATGTTGCTCTCCCTAAACTGTCGTTGGGGTTGGTTGTTAAATGGCGTGCCCTACTGGTGCTACGCCGCAATCTATTTGCCCGAAAGGCCCGTGTGGTTGAAAGCGCCCTTCGGCTACTCAAAAACACACGCTCACGAAACCACTATCTTACGCTAAGCACCGCTTTCACGCACGAATTTCAGCGTCTTATCCACCACGTCCAACTGCTGCGAATCAATCCAGGTAAGATTAGACCAGCTTCTTAACCAGGTTAGCTGACGCTTGGCGAGCTGGCGAGTAGCAATTACGCCGCGCTCCTTTAAGACAGCATAGTCGTACTCACCGTTCAGATACTCCCACACCTGACGATACCCTACGCTTTTCATGGCGGGCAGTTCCAGATGCAGGTCACTACGCTTTTTGAGGGCGGCCACCTCATCTATCAAGCCCTCCTCAAGCATAGCGGCAAAACGTTTTTCAATACGTGCGTGTAAAACACGTCTGTCGCTTGGCGCCAACGCAATGGATAGCACGCGCCAAGGGAAAGGCTCTGGCTGCTGCTCACCCCATAGCTCGCTCATTGAGCGCCCACTGGCATAATAAACTTCGAGTGCGCGCATTAAGCGCTGGGGATCATTGGGATGGATGCGCTGCGCCGACACAGGATCCACATCCATCAGTTTTTTATGCAGCGACTCCAGGCCTTCACTTTCACGCTGTTTGGCTAGCTGCTCGCGAATAGCGGGGTCCGCCGCAGGCATATTTGCGACCCCTTCAACCAGGCGCTTGTAGTACAGCATGGTGCCGCCCACTAGCAGTGGCACCTTGCCCGCTGCGCTGATTTGTCGCATCTCACTAAGCGCATCTTCTCGAAAATCAGCCGCTGAATAGGGCTCGGCAGGATCACGAAGATCTATTAACCGATGGGGTGCACGGGCAAGCTCAGCCGCACTGGGCTTAGCACTACCAATATTCATACCGCGGTAGACCATTGCGGAATCAACGCTGATTAGCTCATGCCCTAACCGCTCGTGCAGCGCGATTGCCGTATCGGTTTTTCCGGCCGCCGTGGGGCCCATTAAAAAAATCGCCCAAGGGCGTGTATCAGCCATACCGTGGCAAACTCCGCCAAAAAATAACAGGGATTAATTCAGCCAGCCGCCACTTGGCAACATCTGGCAGCACCGCTACTGTCCGCGCAAAAACAACCGATCAAGCGCTTTTAGGTTCATTTGTGTCCAGGTAGGCCGACCATGATTACACTGATCGCTACGCTCGGTGCGTTCCATATCGCGCAGCAATCCATTCATCTCTTCAATGGTTAGCCGTCGATTCGCACGCACGCTACCGTGGCATGCCATAGTGGAAAGCAGCTCATGAATACGTGTTTCTACCTGATGGGTGCGCCCAAAACGGGCAAGCTCTTCAAGCATTTCGCGCACCAGTGCTTCCGGGTCAGCCTGGGCCAAAAGCGCGGGTAACTGGCGCACCAGCAGCGTTTCCGGCCCTGCAACATCCAGCTCAATCCCCAATTGAGAAATTGCTTTCTGCTCGCTTTCTGCCGTTGCCACCTCCGTGCGGCTGGCAGCAAGCGACACAGGCACCAACAGCGGCTGTGTATCAATGCCACTGGCAGCTGCCAGCTGATTTTTCATCCGCTCGTAGACAATGCGTTCATGGGCGGCGTGCATATCCACCAGCACAAGCCCTTGGGCATTTTGCGCCAGAATATAAATCCCATGCAGCTGCCCCAATGCAAAGCCTAGCGGCGGCGCACTGGTCGGGTCACTTTCAGGCATTACCGCAGGTGCTTCGCGCACCTCGCTGACAGACTGGTGACTACCAGCCCACGCACCCGGCGGCTGCGGCGTAAGCAGCGTATCCTCATGATTAGGGTGCAAGGCCTGATAGCCCTGCATAAAGCGGCGTACTTTTTCAGCCCCCGGGTGACGGTCAGGCGCTTGGGAAAGCGCCATGCCCTGCTGCTGCCACCGGGTAGAATCGGTCTGCTCAGGTTCGGTGACGGCGCCATTCACGCCTTCTGCTGAATGCTCCGAGACATCACTGGCATCGCCATCACTTTCTTGCGCTGGCTTAGACGTCGCCAAGCAGTGGTGCAGACTTGAGTAGAGAAAATCATGCACCATACGCCCATCACGAAAGCGCACTTCATGCTTGGTGGGATGAACATTCACGTCGACCACATCAGGGTCCAGCGTCAGGTAGAGTACAAACACAGGATGGCGGCCGTTATAGAGCACGTCCCGATAGGCCTGGCGCACGGCATGGGCCACCAGGCGGTCACGCACCACACGTCCGTTAACGAAAAAGTACTGCTGATCGGCCTGAGAGCGTGAATGCGTGGGCAAGCCCACCCAACCGCTTAGGCGCAGCCCACCGGCTTCGCGCTCAATATAGCGTGCATGCTCAATAAAATTCTTACCCAGCAGCGAGGCAATACGCCGCTCCTGAGCCGCCGCCGTATGCCCAGCAGGTAACTGGTGGACTACCTTCTGGTTATGACGGAGCACCCAGGTGATGTCGTAACGCGACAGTGCCTGACGCCGAAAGGCCTCTTCCACATGGGCAAACTCGGTCTTTTCAGTACGTAAGAACTTACGCCGCGCAGGCGTATTGAAGAACAAATCACGCACCGCAACGCTGGTGCCTCGTGGGTGTGGTGCAGGCGTTACTCGCGCCTCCATCCCTCGCCCTTCGGCCACAACTCGCCAGCCGGTTCGCGGGTCTTCTTCCGCATTGGAAACAAGCTCCAACCGAGAGACAGAGCTTATTGAGGCCAGCGCCTCGCCACGAAACCCCAGAGAACTGACGCCCTCCAGGTCCTCAAGGCTTCCGATTTTACTGGTGGCATGACGTGCAAGCGCCAGCGGCAAGTCCTGCTCACTAATACCGATGCCGTCATCGCGTACTTTAATCAATCGCGCACCGCCCTGCTCGATCTCAACCTCAATGCGCTGACTTCCCGCATCAATGGCATTTTCAACCAATTCCTTGGTTACCGACGATGGACGTTCGACAACCTCCCCCGCGGCGATTTGGTTGGCCAAGCGGGGGTCGAGTACATGAATACGTGACGGCAAAGAACTCGACTCGGACACCAGACACCTCAAGAGTTGGGAATACGTAATACTTGGCCCACGCGAATAACGTCGCCATTCAAATCATTAGCTTGGCGCAGCTGGCCCACTGGCACACCGTGGCGCAGCGCAATCGAAGAGAGCGTATCGCCAGACTGTATGCGGTACTCATTCCCCGTAGGCTGGCGATGATTATCGCGCTGCCAGGCAAGCAGACTCGCCGGTGGCGGGTTACGCTCAAAATGCGCGTTTAACCCGGAAAAAATAGCATCCGCAAGCCCCTGCTGGTGAACGGGGTCACGCAGTCGACGCTCTTCACTGGGGTTGGAAATAAAGCCGACCTCAATCAATAGCGAAGGAATATCAGGCGATTTAAGCACCATAAAACCAGCCTGCTCAACGCGAGATTTGTGCAGTCGATTAATCCGCCCCAACTGCTCAAGCACCTGCCCGCCAATAGAGAGCGAATCGTTCAGCGTGGCGGTCATGGTTAAATCAAGCAAAACGCCGCGTAGCACTTGATCCTTATCACGCAGCGAAAGGTTGCCATCCACCCCGCCAATTAGATCAGCGCGGTTTTCGCTGTCGGCAAGCCACTGGGCTGTTTCTGACGTAGCGCCACGCTGCGAAAGCGCGTATACCGAGCTGCCCTCGGGGCGCGGACTGTTAAATGCATCGGCGTGAACCGACACAAAGAAATCAACCTTTTGCTCACGGGCAAGCTGGGTACGTTGCCGCAGGCCTATGTAATAATCGCCATCACGAATAAGCACCGCTTTATAACCCGGCGTGGCATTGATTTTGGCAGCCAACCGACGCCCGATATCCAGCACGACGTCTTTTTCTCGCGTACCTCCAGGGCCAATAGCGCCCGGATCTTCACCGCCGTGGCCAGCATCAACGGCAATAATAACATCGCGTTGGGGGTGCGGCTGGGCGGGCTGAACCTCGACCGGCTCAGGGCTTTGCGTTCCAGGCGACGCTTGGCTACCCGGCAATTGAGCCTGAACATCGTTTCGCTGCGCCAGCATTTCCTGATCACGAATCATCGCTTCTATCGGATCAATCGGGTTTTCAACGGCACTCTCGCCGGGATACTCAAGGTCTACCACCAAGCGGTGACCATATTGGTCATTAGGCGGCAACACAAAGTGACGCGGTTCAACTGAGCGATTGAGTTCCAGCACCACGCGCAAACCGCCCCCATCCCGCGGCCCGGTCCGCACAACCTCAATCGCGCTGCCATCTAGCGGCAATGTGGAGGCATCCGTTTTTAGCTGGCTCTCCTCCAAATCAATCACCAAACGCTCTGGGTCCGACAGGGAAAAAACATTCGCCTGAGTGACGCCGGAAAGATCAAATACCAGCCGCGCGTGGTCGGGAGCGGCCCATAACCGCATGCTTTCAACATCAGCGGCCTGTACAGAAGAAACGCTCGCCATTAGCGCCATCAGCCCAGGCATGACATACCGGGCCAAGCCGGTGAGTTTGTTGCTAGTTACCATGAAGTGGTACCGTCTTCTGACTGCTTAAACGATTGTCTTGACTGCAGCCCATTAAGGACGCACTCACCGTACTCACTGAGTGCGTTTAACGTCGCCTCGCGCCCTGTAGTAGCTACCGTAAGTGATAAGCAAACATCGGGAGCTGGCAGCCACCCCTCACCTCGACTTGGCCACTCAATAATACATAGAGCGTCGTCTGCCAGCACATCACGACCGCCGATAAACTCAAGCTCCTCAGGATCAGATAAACGGTAAAGATCTAAATGATAAATACGCTGTGTACCCAGCTCATAAGGCTCCACGAGGGTATAGGTAGGGCTTTTCACTGCCCCAAAATGCCCATAGGCCCTTAAAATCCCACGTGTTAACGTCGTTTTACCGGCGCCGAGGTCACCTTCCAGGTAAACACGCCCACGCCCCTGCAATGCGCGTCCCAGCGCTTCACCAAAAGCGACCTGCGCTTCTTCACTTTCCAATTGCACCTGCATGTGGGCTGCCTTTACGGGTTGATCAATACTCGCGCATAGGATGCCAGATCACTTGCCAGCAAGCCACGTTCTCCTTGTGCCTGTGCGGCACGGTCGGCGGCTAGCGCATGCACCATAACGCCTAGCCAGGCACTACTCTCTACCTCTGCTCGCTGGGCGACCAAGGCGCCAAGCATACCGCTGAGCACATCACCCATTCCACCACTGGCCATACCGGGGTTTCCGTAAGGACATACGACCAAGCCACCGGGCCCGGCAATTAAGCTCCCCGAGCCTTTTAGAACAACAACGCCTCCTCGTGTACGCTGCAGTTCACGCGCAGCGGCAGGCCGATCAGCCTGCACATCGGCGACGCTACACTCAAGCAGCCGGGCAGCTTCGCCAGGGTGCGGCGTTAGTATCCAGTTATCACGGCGCTCGCTCGGCCAGTGGCTGGCCAGCAAATTAAGCCCATCGGCATCAACGACCAGCGGGGAGTCTGATGCCAACGCATACTGCAACACAGCCTGCCCCCAAGCAGCCTGCCCCATACCTGGCCCCACCACCAGAACATCCGCTTTTTGCGGCAGTTCGTTTAAGTCGGCGCCGCCGCGTACACCGTGCGCCATTACTTCCGGGCAACGCATCAAACTGGCGATGGTATGCTCTGGCGCGGTTGCCAGGCTTACTTTGCCGGCGCCTAAGCGTACCGCCGCTTGGGAAGCCAACAGCGCCGCCCCACCAAACCCCGGCGCACCGCCCAATACCAGCACATGCCCCATCTCACCTTTATGGCTGGTGCGGGAACGCGGCGCAAAAGCGTCTGTTAACCAGGCTTCGTCCAGCCGCCACGCAAAAGGAGGAATATCAAAAAAGGCCTGCGCCTTAACACCCAAGGGGCGAAAATCAATCTCCCCCGTATAGGCAGGCGCTTCGCCGGTATGTAACCCTATTTTGTCGCCAATAAACGTGACGGTAGTATTGGCGTGAACAGCATCACCAAGGACCGCGCCCGTATCCGCAGCTAACCCAGAGGGTATATCAATCGCCAACACGGGACATTTAGCGGCGTTGATCGCATTAATCGCCTGTTGCGTTGGCCCTGTCACCTTGCCGGTAAGGCCGATACCGACCAGAGCATCAACAATCACCTCGCCCGAGAACACACAATCAGCGTGCCACGCTTCGCAGGAAACACCGGCAGAGGTTGCAAGCTCGGCAGCCCTAGCGACATCACCCTTCAGCGCATCCAACGGCTTTAGCGTAATGCGCTGCACTTTAAGCCCTGACTGAATGGCAAGCGCAGCCAGTACATGACCATCGCCACCGTTATTTCCCCCACCACATAACACCGTTACGCTACGCGCCTGGGGCCAGCGCGCACGAAAGCTATGCCAGGCACTGGACGCTGCCCGCTGCATTAGGGCAAACCCTTCGATACCACCGGCAATGGTACGGCGGTCCAGTTCACGTACCTGCTCCGCTTTGAATAGCGGGCGCAGCGAGGAAGTACTTAAGGTGAACACGATATCTCCTTTCGCATGTTGTGATGGCGGCCAATGCGTTAGCATAGCGCGACTAATGCTCGACCGTAGACTGATAATGCCCTGTTCCACTGCTTCGTCACTTTCAAGCCATGCCATGACCACTGAAAAACTGGCCCACCTTGCTGACCTCATCAAAACCTGGGGCCGCGAACTGGGCTTTCAGCAGGTAGGTATTACCGATACGCAGCTCGATACGCATGAGCAGCACCTCAACGCATGGCTTGAGAAAGGTTATCACGGTGAGATGGGCTTTATGGACAAGCACGGTACCAAGCGTACACGCCCGGCCGAGCTTGAACCGGGCACGCTGCGGATCATCAGCGTGCGTATGGACTATTTACCCCCTGAAGTTGAAACGACTCAGCTACTGGGTCAGCCGCAAAAAGCCTATGTATCGCGCTATGCGCTGGGCCGTGACTACCACAAGCTAATACGTAAGCGCTTGGCTCAGCTTGGCAAGAAAATCGAACAGGAAGTAGGCCCTTTTGGCTACCGTGCCTTTGTAGATTCCGCCCCGGTAATGGAGCGCGCCCTTGCGCAAAAGGCAGGCCTTGGCTGGTTCGGTAAAAACGCCATGCTGCTCAACCCGAAGGCGGGATCACTGTTCTTTTTAGGTGAGCTTTATACCGACCTGCCCCTCCCCGTTGACCCGCCCTACGAGCGTGAGCATTGCGGCAGCTGCGATGCTTGTCAGACCGCATGCCCAACAGGGGCGATTGTTGACGACAAAGTGGTGGATTCGCGCAAGTGCATCTCCTATTTAACGATTGAGCTACACGGAGCGATCCCGGTTGAGTTTCGCCGCGCCATGGGCAACCGCGTATATGGCTGCGACGACTGCCAACTGGTGTGCCCGTTCACACGCTTCACCCGCGTGAGTAACGAGCAAGATTTTGCCCCCCGCCACGACCTGGACCGCGCCTCCCTGCTCAGCCTGTTTGCCTGGAGCGAAGAGGCATTTTTGGACAAAACCGCTGGCAGCCCCATTCGACGTATCGGCTACGAACGCTGGCTGCGCAATATTGCCATTGGCCTGGGCAATGCACCGTGGAGCGAGGCGGTTGAAGCCGCGCTGTGGGCACGGCGTGCTTACCCCAGCGCCCTGGTACGTGAGCACGTTGCCTGGGCGCTTGATGAACAGCGCCTCAAGCGCGATGCACGCATTGCGACAAGCTAACGCTCAACCGAGGCTTACTCTTCTTCGTCCTGCCCGCCTGCCACGCGCAAAAAGGTGTTGCGGTAGTGGGCAAGTTCAGCAATCGACTCTTTGATATCATCCATTGCCAGGTGCACGTTGCGCTTGCTAAAGCCTGCCAGCGCGCCCGGGTTCCAGCGCTTGGCAAGCTCCTTAACGCTTGAAACATCCAGGTTACGGTAGTGGAAGAAACGCCACAGCGCTGGCATCTCACGCTCCAAAAAGCGTCGGTCCTGATGGATGCTATTACCACACATGGGCGACGAGCCTGCCACCACGTACTGGCGCAAAAATTCCAGTGTCTGCTGTTCGGCACTGGCCGTATCGTTCTGGCTGGCTTTTACGCGCGCGGCCAGACCGGACTCGCCGTGGGTCTTCTGGTTCCAGTCATCCATTTGTGCCAACAGACTATCTGGCTGCTTAACGGCAATTACCGGGCCTTCCGCCACGACGTTTAAATCCGCATCGGTAACGAGTGTTGCCACTTCGATAATGCGCTCTTTATCAGGATCAAGGCCGGTCATTTCCAGGTCGATCCAGACCAGCAGATCACTACGCGGTTCGTTACTATTGCTCATGCTTTTCTCCAGGATAGCCAACGGGTCGAGTTACCCGGCGTCAGTTAACAGGTACACTATCCTCTATTGTACCGAGCATCGGGTGGTCATGAGCAAACGTAAATTAAGCCGCCAGCAGCAGTGGCGAGTCGACAAAGTCCAGGCAGAGCGCGCCAGCCGCGCTGAAAAGCGTGATGTACGCGACGCTGAAAAGCTGGCTGCTGGCGAATACGGCGCCGAACAGCCCGGCCGGGTGATGGCGCATTTCGGGCGAACGCTGGAAGTACGTAATACCGAGGGCACACCGGTACGCTGCCATCTACGTGCCAATCTGGACGGTATGGTGACCGGTGACCGGGTAATCTGGCGGGCAGGCCAGGAGGGCTCCGGCGTTGTTGTGGCCCGCGAAGAGCGTGACACCGTGCTCAAGCGCCCTGACGCGCGCGGCCAACTCAAGCCGGTCGCCGCCAATATCGACCAGATTTTAATCGTTTTTGCCGTCGAGCCTGCGCCGCATCCTAATTTGATTGACCGTTATCTGGTCGCCGCTGAAGCCACCGATATCGCGCCTGTTCTGGTACTCAACAAAATCGACCTGCTGCCAGACGATGGCGGCGAGCTTGGCAAGCTACTAGAGCGCTACCGTGCGCTGGGCTACCCGGTGGTGCGCACTACCACGGCCAACGAAGAAGGGCTTGCACCTTTACGCCAGCAGCTTGAGGGCCGCACCTCAGTGTTTGTGGGCCAAAGCGGCGTGGGTAAATCATCGCTAATTGACCTGCTGTTGCCCGATGAGTCATTGCGTATCGGCGCGCTTTCCGAAGATTCACGCAAGGGCACGCACACCACGACTACCGCGCGGCTCTATACCATGAACCGCGATGAAGTCACCGATGGCGAGCTGATCGACTCTCCCGGTATTCGGGAATTTGGCCTGATCCATTTGACCGAACAGGACGTAACCGACGGCTTTATCGAGTTCCGCCCTTTCCTGGGCCACTGCCGTTTTCGTGACTGCCGCCACCGGGAGGAGCCAGGCTGTGCTTTACTTGGAGCGGTTGAGGAAGGCAAGATTCACCCGGAACGCTTTGCCAGCTATCGCCGGATTCTCGATAGCTTAGACGCTTGATTTTAAAGGAGCTAACCATGAGCACCGAGCACCCATCATCAGAGTCAAATCTTCTACCGCTGATCGTTGAGCCAGAACAGTTGCAGAGTCGCCTGGATCAACCAGCGCTTTTGATCATTGATGTGCCGGTGAATCCGGATAGTTACCGCCAGGGGCATGTGCCGGGCGCGGTATATCTGGATTTTCGCTATCTGATGCGCGGCGAAGGCCCGGTGCCCAACGACGTTCCCGATGTGGATTTCTTATCGCAGCTGTTCAGCGCATTGGGGCTTACCCGCGACACCCACGTTGTGGCCTATGATGACGAAGGCGGCGGCTGGGCAGCGCGCCTTTTATGGACGCTGGAGCTGATTGGCCACACCCGCTACTCCTATTTAAATGGCGGCATTCATGCCTGGCGTGATGCCGGCATGCCCGAAAGCACGGAGCAAACCCGCCCCTCGCCTAGCGAATACCATGCACAAATTTTAAACCCGCAGGCGCTCATCACCTGTGATGAGATTAAAGCCAAGCTGGGTGACAAGCAGTTTGCAGTTTGGGATGCTCGCTCCCAGGGCGAATATAACGGCGAGAAAGGCAATAATAAGCATCTTGGCCACATTCCAGGTGCGGTCAATATGGATTGGCTAAACGCCATGGACCGGGCCCGCGCCCTGCGTATTCGCGACTACGCCGAGCTTATAACTGAGCTTGGGGCCATGGGCCTAACGCCCGATATGGAAGTAGCCACTCACTGCCAGAGCCACCACCGCAGCAGTTTTACCTGGCTGGTAGGCAAAGCCCTAGGGTTTAATATACGCGGCTATGCGGGCTCCTGGGGTGAATGGGGCAACCGCGACGATACGCCGATTGAAAAGTAACGTAACCGGCTTGGCTGGCACGACGTTTAACCACTGCTAAAAGTAATTAATGTGACGCTACCTCAAAAAGCTTTCTCGTTACTCCAGTACCCGCTTCCCCATCATGCCATCTCGCGTCTGACCGGCACGTTTGCGCAGAGTGAAGTGCCTTGGCTGAAAAACATGCTGATCAAGGCCTTTATCAAGCGGTTTAACGTCGACATGAGCCAGGCACTTGAGCCGGACCCAACGGCGTACGCCAATTTTAACGCGTTCTTTACCCGCGCTTTAAAAGCGGATGCTCGCCCGCTGGGGCAAGGCATTTTAAGCCCGGCCGATGGCTCGCTTTCGCGCCATGGTCGCCTGCAGGCGGGCCAGCTGGTTCAAGCCAAGGGCCATACCTATTCGGCTCAGTCGTTACTGGGTGGGGATGCCGCGCTTGCAGAAGAGTTTATGGGCGGCAGTTTCGCGACCGTTTATCTCTCGCCACGCGACTATCACCGTGTACATATGCCCATGACCGGCACACTGCGGGAAATGATTTATGTGCCTGGGCGAATTTTCTCAGTGAATAAAGCCACCGCGAGCTACGTGCCGAACCTGTTTGCACGCAACGAACGCCTGGTATGCATTTTTGATTCAGAACACGGCCCATTTGCCATGGTGTTGGTCGGCGCGATGGTCGTTGCCGCCATTGAAACCGTGTGGTCTGGGCAGGTCACGCCGCTGGCGGGCGTGCCTCAACGCACACGTTTTGACAAAACCATCACACTTGAGCGCGGCGAGGAAATGGGGCTATTCAAACTCGGCTCTACCGTTGTAATGTGTTTTGCCAAGCCAGTCACGTTTAGCAATCCAGCAACGCGTGAGGATTATCGACCAGAAGCCATGGTGCAAATGGGCCAAACCCTCGGTGATTTTCCGCCAGCCCCGCCTATCGCTTAGCGTTAGCAATTAGGCGTCGAAAAGGTGAGCACGTCTTCAAGGCGTGCTTTACCCAATGCCAATTGAATTAAACGGTCAATTCCCAGCGCTACGCCCGCACATTCGGGCATGCCATGCTCAAGCGCTGCCAGCAAACGCTCATCAACATCGACCTCGGGTAGCCCCAAGCGTCGCCGTTCAGCGTTATCGTCGCTAAAGCGAGTGCGCTGCTCAGCGGCATCGGTTAATTCGTGATACCCATTGGCCAGCTCAATACCGTTCAGGTAAAGCTCAAAACGTGATGCGACCCACTCTCCATCCACATCCTGGTGTCGGCGGGCAAGCGCCGCTTGGCTGGCGGGATAGTCCGTTACCACGCTTAATTCGTTCTGTCCCAACGTGGGCTCAATCACCATGCTCATCAAAAGATCGAGGCAGGTATCGCGGCCTTCGTTCACCAACACCCCGGTAGGCATCCGGCCTCGCTCAGCGGCTAGCGCGCGTAGCTTATCAAGTGACGTTGTGAAGGGGTCGATAGCCAAACAGGTATGAAACAGCTCGCGATAACGATAGTGCACTACCGGCCCGGCAAAAGCAGGTAACAGCGTGGCCACCAGCGTGGCGGTCTCATCGATCAGTTCGCCAAGCGAAAATCCTGGCCGGTACCATTCAAGCATCGTGAATTCAATGTTATGGCGCGAGCCCACTTCACCATCACGAAAACTACGCGCCAGCTGAAAAATGGGCCCACTGCCTGCGGCCACTAAACGCTTCATATGAAATTCAGGTGAGGTTTGCAGCCATAACCGCCGCTGGCCTTTATCAGTGCGCGCTTGAGTCGCAAGTGACACCAGGTGCACATCGGTACTTCCGCCCTGCCCAAGCACCGGCGTTTCAACTTCCAGTACGTCACGTTGGGAAAAAAATGCTCGCACCTTTGAAAGCAGACGTGCTCGCTCGCGCAGCGTTTCAATTTGCGCATTTGGTCGCCAATCAATGGCCATCACCGCTCCTTGAATAAAGTAAAGCCACGCAAATGCGTGGCCCTAATGTAGTACAAATGTAGCCAAGTGCGTAATAAAGCCTGCCGCTTTATCCACTTGGCTAAGCACTTAACTACTCACTTAACACTTAGCTTAAAAACGTACTTATCAAGCACGAGAAACGTACTCGCCGGAGCGCGTATCGATTTTTAGCACTTCGCCCTGGTTGATAAACAGAGGTACACGAACAACAGCACCCGAAGAGAGCGTCGCAGGTTTAGAGCCGCCCTGCGCCGTATCGCCTTTCAGACCCGGGTCAGTCTCGACCACTTCAAGCTCAATGAAGTTGGGCGGCGTCACCGAAATTGCCTTGTCGTTCCACAGTGTAAGCGTATAAGGCACCTGCTCTTTGAGCCATTTGATGGTATCGCCCAGCGCTTTTTTCTCTACGGCGTACTGCTCAAAAGAGCCGTCCGTTTTCATAAAGTGCCACATGTCACCGTCGGTGTAGAGATACTCCATCTCCAGGTCCATGACATCTGCACCTTCCAGTGAATCACCCGACTTAAAGGTACGCTCGCCTACACGGCCGGTCATCAGGTTACGCAGCTTAACGCGGTTAAACGCTTGGCCCTTGCCGGGCTTGACCAATTCGTTCTCAACGATCGAGCAAGGATCACCGTCGAGCATTACTTTTAAACCGCCTTTGAATTCATTGGTAGAATAGTTAGCCATGTTGCCTCTCTGTGATCTATTTCAGTTAGCTATTACAGTAAGCGATGCAGGCCAGCCTACGTCGCCGCAGCGTGGGTAGCATCGTCAAATAAGTGCGCGCATGATAACCCGAAGGAGGGCTTTTTTGCAGGAGAACATTATGATCGTTGCCTCGGATAATCACGAGCGATTCAACGAAACCTCAAGCCCCACGTGGCAACAGCAGCTTTCCAACGCCGTTCGCGACCCGCATGAGCTTTGCAAGCGGCTTGGACTAAAGAGCGAATGGCTCTCTGGCGCACATACCGGGCATACGCTGTTTGAAACCTGCGTGCCCGAGGCCTATTTGTCACGCATCGCTTACGGCGATACGTCCGACCCGCTGCTGCGACAAGTGCTGCCCGTCAGCGACGAAGCGCTCACGCCTGGTGGTTACGTGCTTGACCCTCTTGAAGAGGCCGATCATCGCCCTGCCAAAGGGTTGATTCACAAATACGCCGGCCGGGTGCTATTAATCGCAAGCCCAAACTGCGCAATTAACTGCCGCTACTGTTTTCGTCGCCACTTTCCCTACAGCGATAATTCACCTTCCAGGGCCCAGTGGCAAGATGCGCTTGATTACCTGCGTAGCAATCCCACCATTCATGAAGCCATTCTTTCCGGCGGCGATCCGCTGGCTGCCAACGACCGTCAGCTAGCCTGGCTAGTCGGCGAGCTGGAAAAAATCCCTCATCTTAAGCGGCTGCGCATTCACACACGCCTACCCGTGGTGATTCCTGATCGTATTGATAATGCGCTGCTTGCCTGGCTGGGTAACAGCCGGCTGCAAAAAGTCGTGGTACTGCATATCAATCACGCCAACGAGGTAGATCAAGCCGTCGTTGAGGCCTGCACCCGGTTAAAAGAAGCCGGCGCCACACTGCTTAATCAAAGCGTACTGCTGCGCGGCGTTAACGACGAAGTGGGCACACTCACCGCCCTTTCAGAGCGGCTTTTTGAAGCAGGCATTCTGCCCTACTACCTGCATGTATTAGACCCGGTGCAGGGTGCTGCTCATTTTGATGTACCGGATGATGAAGCGCGTGCGCTCATCACCCAGCTGCGTGAGCACTTACCCGGTTTTCTGATGCCCAGGTTAGTGCGCGAAGTACCTGGGGAGGCGAGTAAAACGCCGCTATAAAAGAGGTGGCGAATGCGGGGCGGCAAGCGTCTACCAACGCCTATGCCGCCACTGAATTCAGGGGTACATAGTTGAACTTGTCTAAAAGCTAGATTTCGACCACTTCGAGAGTGATGGCACGACTACGCTTAAACACTTCAAGCTTGTCATTTCCGGCCTGATCATCGGTAATAAGCGTCCAGTGGCTTAGCATAGGCGTCCAGTGTTGTTGTCGTGCGTTACCCAGCTTACTGGAGTCAGCAAGCACTACCACTTTCAGAGCGCGTCGAATCATCATCTCTTTTAAATAAGCCTGCTCAGCGCTGGCTTCGCACAGCCCCAAATCGGCCACTACACCGTCAGCGCTTACGAAAAGTTTATCTACCGATAAGCGTTCAAGCGCCGCCTGAGCCGTTACACCGTAGGTCGTCATACTAGCCGTCCGTAAGTCCCCACCTAAAAGCGTTACTTTGCAGTCCTTGATAGCCGCTAGAGCGGGCAGCGCAGCCACATTATTGGTAAACACATGAAGCCTGCGCCGCTGCCCTAACACCTTAGCCAGCGCCGTAGTAGTGGACCCACCGTCAAGCAGCAGCGTATCACCGTCTTCAATATGCCCAAGCGCAGCGAGCGCAAGATGCGCTTTGACATCGCCCCGTTCGTGCTGACGCTGAACCAGCGAGAGTTCTGGCTCACGCTTGCCTACCACTGCGGCGGCACCACCATAGGTGCGTACGATGTATCCCTCGTCGGCCAGCGATGACAAGTCTCGCCGAACGGTGGCCTCGGAGATATTAAAACGCTCACAAAGCGTCTCCACATCGGTCATTCCGTTGTGGACTGCTTCCAGCATGGCGCTGCGGCGCTTGGCGACTTTCATTGAGACTCCTTAAGGCAGAGCGCTTTTACGATGAGAAGGACACACCGTGTCGCTTAGCGACGATATCGGAAAGCTCAGGTACAAAGCTTTCTCCGGCACCTTCTTCCAGTGCGCTTGCGTATAAATCTTTAATGGCATGAGCGACTCCCGCTTGAACGTTCAAGGCATCCGCCAGGTTGGCTACGTAGCGGATATCCTTGCCAGCATTAGCCAGCGAAAAGCGGTGGGCGTCGCGGTCGCGCTCCAGCACGTACTGGAAGAACGTCTGATAAAAACCACTATCCATTCGACTGCCGCGTATAACGCTGTCAAATACCGCAGGAGTTACGCCCGCTTTGGCGCCGATGGTAAGCGCCTCAGAATAAATCGCACCGTAGCCCATGGCCAAAAATTGATTGAGCAGTTTCATGGTATGGCCAGCGCCTGCTGGGCCTACGTGCAGGATTTTACCCGCCCAGCACTCCAGCACCGGGCGCACGGCTTCAAGCGTGGCATCATCAGCACCGACGATAGCCTGTAGCTCGCCTGATTCCGCTTGGGTCGGTGTACCGCCCAAGGCAGCATCCATGAAAGTGACGCCCTTAGCGGCGAGCGTTTCGTTTAAGCGGCGCGTCAGAGTAGGGTCGGACGTTGAACAGTCCACAATGACAAGCCCTTCGTGAGCGCCCAACGCCAACCCCTGCTCACCTTCAACAATCGCTTCGACCTGCGGAGCGCCGGGTACACAAATAAACACAATATCCGAGCACTCTGCCAGCGCCTTGGGAGAGTCCACCGACTGAGCCCCCTGTTTCAGAAGCGGCGCGATGCTTTCCTCGCGCGGATCAAAAACGGACATTGAGTAGCCACCTTGCATGATATTACGAGCAATGTTGGCACCCATCAGGCCCAAGCCGATAAAGCCGATACGTTTCATTATGCGTTCTCCTTGACGGTGGTTGATGTAGCGGGTTTTTCACGACGATTGGCGAGGTCAACGGCTTGCTTAAGCGCCTCAAGCAGACTGCGTTCGTCAGCCACGCCTTTCCCAGCAATATCAAACGCCGTGCCATGATCCACTGAGGTACGAATAACGGGCAATCCCACGGTCACATTAACGCCGGCCTCAAGCCCCATCACCTTAACGGGGCCATGCCCTTGGTCGTGGTACATCGCCACCACTACGTCAAAGTCACCTCTGCCAGCGCGGAAGAACAGCGTATCGGCAGGAAGCGGGCCTTGAACATCCCACCCACGCGCGGTGAGTTCTTCGATCGCAGGTACAATTTTCTCTTCTTCTTCGCCATAACCGAACAGACCGTTCTCACCAGCGTGAGGGTTAATACCACAAACGCCGATACGTGGGTTATCGATACCCGCGCGGGCAAGCGTTTCATGTGCACGCTCGATAGTACGTTTGACGAGTCCCGGCTCGATACGGTGAATAGCGTCTAGCAGACCGATATGGGTGGTGACATGAATGACGCGAAGATTGGGCGCCACCAGCATCATCGAAACCTCGTCGATGCCGGTCAGGTGCGCTAGCATCTCCGTATGTCCTGGAAAGAGGTGTCCGCCAGCGTGTAGCGCCTCTTTATTTAGCGGTGCTGTACAGATGGCATCAAGATCGCCCTTATGCGTCAGCTCAACGGTATGCGCAATGAACTGATAAGCCGCATCACCGGCAACTGGGGATACCTGTCCGTACGGTAAATCTTCAGGGATCAGTCCAAGATCAATGCAGTCCACTGTGCCTGGCGTAAATTTCGCCGCACTAACATCATCAATCACATTCAGGGTCAACTGGCTGCCAACAATCTGCCCCGCTTTTTTCAAACGACCCGCGTCGCCGATAACGAGTGGTCGGCAGGTGGTGTATACGCTCTCATGGGCAAGAGCCTTCATGATGACTTCAGGGCCGACGCCTGCGGCATCCCCCATGGTGATACCTACAACAGGAAGGTAGCTCATTGGTAGTATTACTCCGAAGTAACTAGGAGCAGAACCTGGCAAGGCTCAACAGCGACATGAACTGGAAGGACGTTTATCGACCAGCGTGCGCCAAGCCTCATAAAGCGTCGTCTCGCCACCAAAGGCGCCCGCTTTGGTCACTACCGGCATGCCTTGGCCGCTAACCGAGAGCGCAACACCCGGCTCAAGCTCATCAACGAGACGCAGATGATTGATACCGGCCGCGCTAAGCAAGGCTTTAGCTGTTTCGCCGCCCGTCGCGACGAGCGCCCCAAGTAGGCTTATATGGTTGCCCAAGTGGCTAGCTAGACGTTGCGACAGCGCATAACCGTCAATGGAAGGGTCCGGGGCTTGCTGAGTCAGACTTACGAGTACGTTGTGTCCTGCCTCAAGCGCTTGTTGCGCTCTTTTCAGCGCAAAAGGCGCACCCTGGAAGGTCAGTAGATCGGCGATATCCACTTGGAAGTGTTCAAGCGCTTTGCCACTTTTCGTTAACAGATAGTCAACCTGGCGATGTGAAACGGACGACATACTCCCCACCACCATCAAAACCGGCCCTTCTATCGTGACGGGGGGCAGTAAAGCCGTACCTGCGTCACGACCAAGATAGGGGCAGAGCGCTTTTGAAAGCCCTGCCGAGCCTACCCAGAAGATGCGATCAAGGATATGCGTTGCTTCAGCGAGACGCTCAAGATCTGCGTCACTTTCGGCGTCGCACACCACGGCCTCTATCTGATTTTGCTGATGTTTTAAAAGCCACTGACTTAGCACGTCCGTAGATGACTCGCGCAGCGTGGCAAGCGATAAGTGAGCGACGTTAATATCCGCCTCGACCAGCATATCGCTCAGTGAAGCCTTGCCGCTCCGCCCCTCATTGCCCCACACCGGTGTCTCTTCGACAGGCGTATGGTCAATGAACTGTCGTGCGTCTCGAGTAAAGCGCTTCATCGTGGGCATGGCCGGTGCTACCACCGCCATTCCCGCCTCAGGAATCAGCGCGGCAACTTCCTGAGCCCAGTTGCCACGAAGTGTTGAATCGATTTTTTTATAAAGACGAAGGCCTGGCTGACGCACTGCGCGCCAAGCCTCAACATTCAGCTTAGCTGCCTCGGTTGCGTCCAAATGGCGAGAATCCGTATCGAAAACCAACACCTGCGCATCTACGTTATTTTGCAGGGAAAGCTCAATAACCGTCGCTGAACCGCTCCTGGCGTAGCTCACCGCGCAGTCAGCAGCACCTGACAGATCATCCGCCAGAATAATAAGCCGCGCCTTGTCCGATAAAGACATTGATGGCCTCTCAACCATTAGCGATAAACCTGCATCAATTCATCAAGCTGCTGGCGCTGTTGATCGCTTAGCGGTAGTGCGGGAGCGCGTGTAGGGCCTGCTGGCATGCCCATCAACTCGGCTGCTGCTTTCAATACCACCGGCATGGTCGCCATACCGAAGGCGGTGCGCAGCACGCGAAGTTTTTCCTGTGCTTCACGAGCTGTTTCCATGTCGCCTGCCTGGAAGGCGTTATAGATGGTCATCACGACATCGGGTACTGCGTTGGTGGTAGCCGCTACCGCGCCATCGGCACCCGCCAGTAGGCCCCAAAGGATGAGTGAGTCGGTACCCGTAAAAACAGCAAAATCGTCGCGCTTCAAACCAATCAGTTGCGTCAACCGGTCAAAATCGCCGCCGCTGTCTTTAATGCCTTGCACCATGGGCAGGTGCGAAAGCTCGGCCACAGTATCAATGGTAATCGTGCCGCCAGTTTTAGCGGGAATGTTGTAAAGCATAAAGGGGAGCGATGCTTGCTCAGCAATCGCCGAATAATGAACGACAAGCTCACGCTGGGAAACCGCGTTAAAGTAAGGAGTAATGATCGAACATGCATCAACCCCAACCTGTTCCATCCTGGCGTTCATGTCGATCACGCCTTGGGTGGTAAACGCACCGGTCCCCGCAATAACTGGCACTCTCCCATGAGCCTGATCAACGACTATTCGCGCAACGTTCAGCTTTTCGTCGTCACTTAGCGCAAAGAACTCACCGTTAGTGCCCAGCGCGAAAAGCCCATGGACGCCCTTATCAATCAAGGTATCGACCAATGTACGCAGTGCGGCTTCATCTACCGCCTGACGATCGTTCATTGGAGTAATCAAGGCGGGGATAATGCCTTTAAATAGCGTCATGGCGTCAGTTTCCTCAGCTCGTTTGCGATCAAATCGATCATAAAAATGATTGATTTAAAAAAATATCGCAAGCAAACCAAGCAAATATAATTGACCAAAACGATCAAAAAACAATTAAGAATCTGAAAATACAATAAAAACAAGTGATTTAACTTTAGTATATACAACAAAAGTACAAATGCATAAATTGATTGTTGCGATCATTTTATAGTCATTGGAGGTTGAGGGTGCAGCACCCGCCATTTGTTAGCGACCTCTTGCGTGAAGCCTTTCTACTCACCAAGCACTGCACAATAAAAAATCGGAGATCCAATGAAAAACCTTAGGAATACCGCTCTGGCTACCATTTTGGCTGCTGTTCCTATGTCCGCATGGGCTCAGGACGCGACAATTCGCATCATCTCACAGGATCCAGGCACTGGTTGGTATGCTTACGGCTCGGCGGTGGGCGAGATCATCGATCGGTCTGAAGGTGAGTTCAATCTTAATGCTGACGTCTTGCCTCGTGGTGGCGGCATGGTGAATCCATTGGCAGTAGGCCAGGGTTCAGCCGACATAGGCTTTGCCACTGCTAATGCCGCTCTTTGGGCGCGTGACGGAATCGGGGAAGAGTTCGAAGGCCGCTCGGCGGAGAACCTGCGTACGCTTGTCGGCGGTTTGCAGGCCGCTTATACCACCATTACTGCTCGCCGTGCTTATGTAGAGCGTACTGGCCTGACGACATTCGATGATATGGTCAATGCTGAAAATCCGCCACGCTTCGTGCTCAAGCCCACAGGTTCGCAGGTACCTATCCTCGCCGACCATATGTTTGAAGCGCTTGGTACCAGTCTCGAAGAAATGCGCGACCGTGGTGCAATCAACCAGATCAGTACCGCCCAGATTGCCCAAATGATGCGTGATGGCACAGCAGATGTGTATATCGAGAACGCACCACTGGGTCAGGCGACCATGCAGGAATTAGCGCTGACTACCGATGTGGTCCTGGTTCCCATGTCCGATAACGTGCTTGACCATATGGTCGAAGTGGGCGTCCCGCGCATCGCTCTGCCCGAAGGCAGTTATCCGAAGATGGACGGTGACTATGCTTCATCGAATACACCTACGATCTTGATCGTCAGCACCGATCTGGATGATGACGTCGCTTACCAGATCACCGCAGCGATGGTCGAGGCACGCGATCAGTTGGCTGAGTCCTTCCCTCCGCTGGCAGGCTGGGATCCTCAGGCGGGTGCTCAACCCGATCAATCGGTACTTGAACTGCACCCTGGCGCGGCTCGTTACTATCGCGAACGTGGCTGGATCGAGTAATCGCTCGGCAAATAATCATTATCTTTAAACCGTGTGACGCCGCCGCAGGTTTTCGCGGCGGCGCACGGTCGTAAATATGGCCATCAATTTCGGGGTGCGTGTATTGAAACCGTCCGACCTGCTTACCTTTCCGATGCTAATGCGTGTCGTACAGATAGGGCTATCCTTCACCTACGTGACCTATCTGCTCCGGCATTTTTTCAACCCGGCATCGCCACTCGCCGCGGTAACGTTCCACGTTTTTATGGCTGTGGCGCTGGTTTTTGCTTTCAATCCGCTAAATTGGCGAGCAGGCCTTACACGCTGGCTAGGGCGGGCAATCGACATTGGCGCTATTGCATTGTCAATCGGCTTCGTTTGGACCTACCAAAACGAAATAGGCCGCCTCGAACGCCACCTTGAGATGATCGACCCTGTCCTGCCGCTCGACATGTTTTTGCATATCGTAGGCCTGGTTCTAATATTTGAAGCCGTACGGCGCGCTGTGGGCTGGTCGCTTTTGGTAGTGGTCATGGGCTTTCTCGCCTATGGCTATCTCGGGCCTTATTTCCCTGGCTGGATGTCATTTCCTGGCTTTTCGCTCTCGACGATGGCCGAATTGATCAGTATGAAAACTGACGGCATTTTCGGCGTCACAGCAACGGCGGCCATCAATTTCGTTTTCTACTTCGTACTGTTTGGCACGATCTTTACTTTTACCGGCGGCGGTGCGCTATTCATTGACTTGGCTATGCGTATGACTGCCCGCCTAAAAGGTGGTGCGGCCAAAATGGCGCTGGTAGGTTCGGCGCTGTTTGGCATGGTATCAGGCTCCGCCATTGCCAATACAACATCGACCGGGGCGCTGACCATCCCGATCATGAGGCGTGCGGGCTACTCCAAGGACCAAGCCGCCGCGACCGAAGCGATTGCTTCGACGGGTGGGCAGCTTATGCCCCCCATTATGGGCGTGGCAGCCTTCGTCATGGCGGATCTTTTAGGTATCCCCTACGGCACGATCGCGGCAGCCGCGCTGATCCCATCAGCGGCCTTCTACTTTGCTCTTTATGTCATCGTTGACCTGCGTGCCCGTCGCTACGGCATTGGCAACGTTCCGGCCGAACTGCTTGAGATCGCCCCCGTACTACCTCGAGTTCACCTTTTGGCTTCGCCTATCGCCATGATCACCTGCCTGATCATCGGCTACTCTGCTCCCTATGCAGCGCTGGTGGGTACGGTAACGGCGCTAGTCGTACCTGTTTTACGTAAATCGACCCGCTATGATCCGCGTCAGCTTTTCGATGCGATACTGGATACCGCAAAACAAATGGCGTGGATTTCAGCCCCGCTAGCGGCCGTCGGTATCGTAATGGTCGTGGCTACGCAGTCGAACCTTGCACTGAATTTCGTGAGTATTCTATCGGATGCAGGTACAGGTCAGCTTTACCTTTCATTACTGCTGGTCATTGTAGGCTGCATCATCATGGGTATGGGACTTCCTACGGTGGCAGCTTATATCATTGGCTCGCTAATTTTCGTACCAGCGCTAATGGATTTAGGGGTAGATCGTCTGGCCGCCAATCTCTTCGTTCTTTACTACTGTGTTCTATCGATGGTTACCCCGCCGGTTGCCTTATGCTCCTATGCAGCAGCGGGTATCGCGAACTCCGATGCGAACAAAACTGGTCTTTTAGCCTTTGCCTACTCACTGGTGATCTTCCTTGTGCCCTTCGGGTTTATCAACGACCCCCACATTCTTTGGCAGGGCACAGGACTCCAGATAGCGGTGGGCGCGGCAGGGATGTTCCTTGCTACCTTCTCGTGGGCAGTGTTCTTGATGGGATGGATGAACGGCAAACTTTCATGGTTGGAAAGAGGAATTTTTCTGGCAGTCAGCCTGTCGCTTATCTTGTCACCGACGCTCTCACCCGCATGGGACATTAGTGTGATTGTAGTAGTAGCGCTGCTCTTTTGGTGCTTCACCCTACGCCCGCGCTTTGTGCCGGCACAAGCCTAAGTTCATTGGCACGATGATGGGGCGCAGCGTGAAGCGCCCCCAACGCTCCCCCTAAGAGGCTTACCCAGCATACGGGCAACTCACTAGCCCCTACCAGCACCATCAACCAGATGCATCCCCTCTCGTCTCCTCGCAACCGTCTCGTACATAAACCTTCTGTTAGCGCCACCTCAATTACCGGTGTCTGCTACGCTTAAACAAACAATTAGGTAAACATTGGAACAAATCTATTCATCACAGGAGTGATAACGCAATGTCGCGATTACAAAGACGCCGTACGGGCGCAGGAGTACTGCTTTTAGCCGCTTTAGCAGGTGTTTTTATTTCTGCTTACGCTTATATAACACCGTTGACCGGAGTAACCGGCACGCTTGGTGCATTGGTGGCTATTCTGGCCTGCGTTGTGCTCATTGCCGCGGCACTGGTGCTCTTCAAACTTAACGCCAGCGGCGGCCTCATCGCGCTTCGTACGCTTATTATTATTGGGCTGGCCGGGACATTTTTCGCCGCTATGCTTTTACACCAGTGGTGGCTGGGCGTCGCCATGGTTATAGGCCTGATCGGGCTGATAGTTGATATAACAAGCTCCCCCTCTAAACCCACTCGGACCTGAGGCGCTCTATGCCTGCTCATTATGTAAACACCCAACGCCAATGTGGGCGTTCATCCTCTCGTTTCACTGGCAACATGCTTTTAGCTCTACTGTTCACACCGTTACCGCTATTGGCGCAAGCGCTGCCTTCCGAGCAAAGCGAACCTTTAAACGAGACAAATAGCCGCCAAGCAATTCCGCTAGTACCCGAAGGAGCCATTTGGGATAGCTTTCACGGGCAGCTTAATGCGCAAAAATATAGCCCCCTGGATCAGATCAACGTAGACAACGTGGGTAATTTAGAAAAAGCGTGGGAGTTTCATACCGGCGATGTCTCCGATGGCTCTGGCGATATTCCTCCCACGGTTTGGTCAGCAACCCCGGTATTTGCCAACGATACGCTCTATATAGGCACGCCGTTTTATCGCGTATTTGCCCTGGACCCCGCCACCGGCGAGCAGCGCTGGATGTTTGATACCGAATCCTCTCTTGAAGCCTTGACCCAGCCAGCGCTTAAAAGCCGCGGGGTAGCCTACTGGGAAGCGGACGAGCCTTCTGACAATGCCTGCGATAAAATTATCTACTTCGGCACCATGGATGCTCAGCTTTTCGCACTCGATGCCGATAGCGGTGAACCCTGTGAAGACTTTGCTGATAACGGCGTTTTGAACGTTAACCAGTGGAATAATATTCCCGAAGATTGGCCGTTATCGCTCTTGCAACCGCCCACCGTCGTAGGTGACCGGCTTATCCTGGGCTGGGCGGGTAAAGATTGGGCAACCAGTGAAGCCCCTTCGGGTACCGTTTTCTCGATTAATGCGCGCACAGGCGAGCTTGAGTGGGCCTTTGAAGCGCTATCTGAAGAGATGCGTGAACGCAGCGGTACCGCCAATGTTTGGACTCACATGGCAGCCGATGAAGAACTTGGGCTTGTATACTTGCCCATCTCTTCGCCCTCGCCCAACTTTTGGGGCGGTAATCGCACCGAGGAAGTGCCGCTGGCCACGTCCACGACCGCACTGGATATTGAAACCGGAGACGTCGTATGGTCACGCCAGTGGGTACATCACGACCTATGGGATTACGACATTAACGCCGCACCTACCCTAATGGATATTACGATCGATGGTGAAGAGATACCGGCGTTAATGCAGGCCACCAAAATGGGTTTTCTCTTCGTGGTTAACCGTGAAACCGGCGAAGACGTATGGCCGATTGAAGAGCGCGAGGTACCTAGTGGTGATGGCACGGTAGAAGGCGAAGTCTACTCACCTACACAGCCATTTCCCACCAAACCCGCCCCGCTTCTTGACCAGTCAGAGAAACCCAACATCTGGGCGCTGGCCGATGCGGTGAGCTTTGGCCAGTGTTCCGCCCTTTGGGATGATCTTTGGTACGAAGGCATGTACACCCCACCCACCACTCAGGGCGAAGGAACACTTGCCTACCCGGACAGTGCCGGTGGCGTGCAGTGGGGCGGCGTGGCCTTTGACCCGGTTAATCAAACGGCCGTCGTTAATACGTCACATATTGTGCAGTACGTGAAGCTATTTAATCGTGAAGACTTTGAAGAAGCCGACAGTGGCTCAGGTAATGAAAGCGGGTACTCTCCCCAGGAGGGCGCGCCCTACGGCATGCGCTTGGAAGTAGCACTTAACTGGCTTGGCATGCCCTGCTGGGAACCGCCCTTTGGCGAGTTGGTGGCGCTGGATATGACCACTGGCGATGTGAAGTGGCGCCGCCCGGTGGGCGCTTCACAGCAGTATGGTTTTTTCATGCCTGAGCGCTGGGGCTCACCGACCATTGGCGGCCCGGCAATCACGGCAGGAGGGCTTATATTTATCGGCGCATCAATAGACGCCAAACTCCGCGCTTACTCGCTTGAAACCGGCGAGCAGCTTTGGTCTGACCAGGCGGAAGCGCCCGCAGTAGCCAATCCTGCCGTTTACGAGTACGAAGGGCGTCAATATGTGGCGTTTGTGGCGGGTGGCAACTCTATTATAAAAGATCAGGTAGGCGACCAATTGGTAGTCTATGCCCTGCCCAAATAACCCATAATAATCTTGTCACCATTAACGGGGCTGCTCTTGAGAGACAAGGGCCGCCCCATTTTTATGGTAGCTCTCACCAAGCGTCTACCCAAAGAGGACAGGATAAGTCTTGACACCATATTAATTGGTTGAGCTTTACTAACCAGCTGAGTTGTATGGGGGTCGTTGGAGGGCGTCAACGGAGTGTCATCTTCTATCGGTAACCTTACGCGAATACCGAAGACGATAGCCCTCTGGAGAAACGGATGAAACACGCGTTAACGCTGCTAGCCCTGCTACCGCTAAGTGGTTTTTCAGCACAAAGCACGGCTGCCGAGATTCTTGAGGTAGCCCTGGGCGAGTTGCACCCTACCCAGCCAGCGCTTGGCTACCGGCAAATGAGCTACAAACAGGGCCGCTTTGCGGTAGACCACAAAAAGCTCTTTGATGAATATTGCGAAACTGCAGGGCAAGGAAGCATTGTCCGTTTTGACGATAACTCATCGCTACGTGATCTCGATAGCTTTGAATGTAGTGATGCAGTGGGCACCCACCTCGAAGATATGAAAACCGCGGTTATCGCCCCTAACAGCGGCGTCTATATTACCGACGGCCATCATACCTTTAGCAATTACCTCGCACTGGAAGGCCCTGATCTAGTTATGCCCCTGCTTATCACGCATAATTTCAACGACCTACCCGATATGAAACACTTCTGGGCAACCATGCAGGAAGAGCGGCTGGTTTGGCTGGATGCGCCCGACGGCCCAATTGCCTCAGAAGAGCTGCCGGAGCACGTTGGTCATGGCCATCAGGTCGACGATCCTTATCGCTCATTGGTCTACTTCACCCGCGGAGTCGGTTACAAGAAACCCGCTACGCCGCCGCCTTTTCTCGAATTTTACTGGGGGCAGTGGCTAGCCGAGCGCCTACCCCTGGAAACACTGAACTTAACGACCCTTGAAGGCTATACCGACGCCGTCACTCGAGCAGCGACATTAATGGTTGAGGTATCACCCGATGCACTGATCGCCACCACCTCTACGGGCAGTTTGACCGCCCAAGAAATGGGCCAGCTGCCAGCGTTTAATAGCGCTGAATTGGAAAAATCACTCTCTGAGCATGGCAAGCTAGCTTACGCATTTTCCACCGAGTAGCACCGGTTTAAGCAGCTAGCAGGTGCGGCCTGCCTTTTATTGAGGCGAGTTTGGGTCACGCTTTGTCAGCGCTGCTTCCATCCGGTCCAGCTGAGCACGCAGTTCGCGAACATCGCTACGCAGCCCCTGTATTTCAGCTTCTTCCCCTTCGCCATTGTCCAGCGCCATCTGGGCGCTCTCTTTTTGCATGACGTCCAGCACAATGCCGATCATCATATTGAGAAAGATAAAGGCGTTGAGGAATATGAACGTTAAGAAGTAGATCCAGGCATAGGGAAAGTGTTCCATCGTCGGGTACAGAACGGCGGTGGCCCAGCTTTCAAACGTTGCTACCTGAAAAAGCGTTAGCATGGCCAGTGCAATATTGCCCCATAGCTGCTCATCGACGGTGTGGAACAAGAAGCTGCCGATTGCGGCATAAATGTAGAAAATGATAAACATCAAAAGCACCACGTATCCCATACGCGGTATGGATTTGATCAGCGCCGACAGCAGCATTTGAAGCTCAGGAATCATTGACACCAGGCGCAGCACGCGGAAGATGCGCAGCAAGCGCGCCAGCAATACCATTTCCGACTCGTCCATGGGGATTAGACTGGCGGTAACAATCAGAAAATCAAAGACATTCCAGCCTTTCTTGAAGAAATCCCGCAGTCTGGGCTCTGCCGCCATACGGATCAGAATTTCGACCAGAAAAAATACCGTCACCGCCATATCCAGAACGCCGAGCCACTGCTCAAACCGGCTCACCTCATCGTAAGTGCGCGCGCCAATCACCAACGCCGACACCACGATAATGGCAATCACAAATGTCTCAAAAAACGTGTTACTACGCAGCTTTTCAAAGCGTGCCTGCCAGGTACTAAAGGAAGTGCTCATTGCTGTAAAGTTCTCGCAAGCATAGAAAATTCAAAAAATAGTTTAAAAAATGAGAAGCATTATTCATCCTCCCCATGCGGCAACGCAAATGCTACCTGCAATAACCGCCATCCGTTTGGGGCGTGCATCAACGGCAAGCACCCAATCACTTGCTCTTGTTCATTGAATAAGCGGACCGATTATACGAAAGCCGCACATCTTCAAAACAAGTGATATTCTACGGTTTCGCTTAATTTACCCTTGGCCCTAGGTGTATTCTCCTCACTTTGCGGCTTTTTTTGAGATTTTATTGCGCTGGATGAGCCCATGACACTGCTTTGGATAGCCTTATTACCGTTGCTTGGGGTACTGGTGCCACTGATCACCGCTCAACGCGACCGCTCTGTGTGTTCGCTTGCGACGAGCGTGGTACCGGCTGCCGCCCTGCTACTCACCTTACTTCAGGTCCCTGCCTTGCTGGATGGTGAAACGTTGCGCTTCCATGCTGAATGGATGCCTGAGCTTGGCTTGGAACTTGCCTTTCGTCTGGATGGCCTGTCCTTGCTTTTCAACCTCCTGATTCTGGGAATCGGCCTGCTCGTATTGCTGTATGCCCACTTCTATTTGGGCAAAGATGAACCTGTAGGGCGTTTCTACGCTTTCCTGATGCTGTTCATGGCCTCTATGGTCGGTATCTCAATGTCCGACAACCTGATTCTTTTATGGTTGTTCTGGGAGCTTACGAGTCTTTCCTCGTTTCTATTGATCGGTTTTTGGTCTTATCGTAACGATGCGCGTAAAGGCGCACGTATGGCGCTAACCGTGACCGGTGCAGGCGGCCTTGCCCTATTAGCGGGGCTATTACTGCTCGGCGATATGGCCGGTAGCTTTAATATGAGTGATGTGCTGGCCAGTGGTGCCACCATTGTGGCGGACCCACGCTACCCCATCATGCTGGCGCTCATCCTATTAGGCGCTTTCACCAAATCGGCGCAATTTCCGTTTCATTTCTGGTTACCGCATGCCATGGCGGCGCCTACCCCGGTTTCCGCTTATCTGCATTCAGCCACCATGGTTAAGGCGGGCATCTTTTTAATGGCCCGGCTCCACCCAGCGATTGCCGGCAGCGAGCTTTGGAGCGTGGTGGTACCGCTTATCGGTTCAATCACGCTGCTATATGGCGCCTGGTTTGCCCTGTTCAAGACAGACCTAAAAGGTATTTTGGCGTTTTCTACCATTAGCCACCTGGGCTTGATTACGGTGCTATTGGGCATCGGCACGCCTATGGCCGTTTTGGCGGCGCTGTTTCATATCGTTAACCACGCCACATTCAAAGCAGCGCTTTTCATGAGCGCAGGCATCATCGACCATGAAACCGGCACGCGTGAGCTTAAGCAGTTGGGCGCGCTGCGCAAAACCATGCCCATTACTGCCCTACTTACGACACTGGCCGCTGCGGCGATGGCAGGCGTACCCTTCTTTAATGGATTTCTCTCCAAGGAGATGTTCTTTACTGAAACATTAGCCACGCCCGTACTGGGCGGATTAAGTTGGTTAATCCCTGCGCTGGCCGCCATAGGTGGCATTCTTTCCGTTGCCTACTCGGTACGTCTGGTGTATGCGGTGTTTTATGCGCCCGCAAAGGAAGCGTCACCCAAGGCGCCTCATGAGCCACCACACCTGATGCGTTTTCCGGTCGAACTGCTGGTAGTGCTCTGCATGCTGGTAGGTTTATTCCCCACGCTGATGGTCAATAACCTGCTTGAGCTGGCGACGCAAGCGGTGCTCGGTGAACCGTTGGATTTCCACCTGGCTATTTGGCACGGCGTGAACCTGCCACTCATCATGAGTATGGTGGCCTTTGTTGTGGGTGTTGTCCTTTACTGGCGCCATGCTGATTTACGTCGTTTCGCCCAATCGTTTGCCAGCGTCGATGCAAGCCGTGTGTTTGAGCGCGCAATGATCAGCCTTGAGCAACGAGCAGAAGCACTCGTGGCTGCCTGGGACGGTCATTCGCTTCAGCGCTTTGTGGGCTGGCTTTTGCTATCCACGCTGATCATGGGCGTTATCGGCTTATCGCAAATTACCGAGCTTACCGGCCCCAAAGGCAACCAGCCAATTGATGGCGTGCTACTGCTAGGCGCTGGCATGTTGATGTTTGGCGGTATCGCCACCGCTGCCACTCACCGCTACCGGCTAATTTCACTACTCATGCTGTCGGTGGTGGGACTCTTTGTAGCCCTTACGTTTGCGCGCTTCTCTGCACCGGACCTGGCGTTGACGCAGCTCTCAGTGGAAGTGGTAACGATGATTTTGCTGATGCTGGCGCTTTTTTTCCTGCCTCAAAAGACGCCACCCGAGTCCAGTCCCAAGCGCAATCTGCGCGACATGCTGTTAGCGGGTTCATTGGGACTTGTCATCGCCAGCATTAACTATGCGGTGATGACGCGAGATACCCTGTCGATCTCTAACTTCTTTATGACCAATAGCGTTCCTGGCGGCGGCGGCCATAACGTGGTCAACGTTATTCTGGTCGATTTCCGTGGCTTCGATACTCTGGGCGAGATCACGGTGCTAGCCTTGGCGGGCTTGGCGATTTTCAAATTGCTCAACCGTTTACGCCTGTTTATCCCGCACAGCGACGGAGAAGGCCGCGTTTGGTCACCTGATCGTTATCCGGCCATCCTGACCTCTATTTCACTAGCTCTATTGCCGTTGGCGTTGCTGGTGTCGGCGTTTATTTTCTTGCGTGGCCACAATGAGCCCGGCGGCGGCTTTATCGCTGGCTTGATCACCGCTGTTGCGCTGATTCTTCTGTATATGGCACGTGGCGTGGAGTGGACGCAACAGCGTTTGAACTTCCCCTTCCAACCCGTTGCCATTGCGGGGGTTGCGGTGGCGACGCTAACCGGCTTGGGTAGCTGGTTGTTCGGCTACCCCTTCCTGACCTCTGCCTTCAGCTACTTTAGCCTGCCGGTAGTAGGTAAGTTTGAGCTGGCCACTGCCCTGCTGTTTGATCTCGGCGTTTATCTCGCCGTCGTCGGCGCCACCCTGATGATTCTGGCCAACCTGGGCAAGGTCACCACGGCTCACCGGCCAGTGGCTGATGAGTCCAAGGACGATGAGGTCACTCCGCCACCCGCCAAGGAGCAAAGCTGATGGAATTACTTTACGCAATCACCACCGGCGTACTTAGCACCTGTGGCCTCTATTTAACGCTTCGGGGACGTACTTTTCCCGTGGTGGTAGGTCTAACGCTGCTTTCTTACGCCGTGAACCTGTTTCTATTTTCGATGGGTGGGCTAACCACCGACGGCGCGGCCATTGTTCATGGCGAAGGCGTTTATGCCGACCCACTGCCTCAAGCGCTAGTGCTTACCGCCATCGTTATTGGCTTCGCAATGACTGCTTTCGTCGTGATTCTCGCGATGCGCGCCCGCAGTGAAGTGGGCAACGATCATGTAGACGGTAAGAAGGAAGACCGCGAATGATGCAACACCTAATTGTTTTTCCTATCGTCCTGCCGTTGATCGCCGGCATTATGCTGCTCTACCAGCGCCAGGGATTGGTTCGCTACAAACGTATCGTGAGCGTTGTGGCCACTGTTCTATTATTGGCCGTGGCGATAGGCCTGATTAGCCAAGCCATGCGTGGCGAGATTCTTTACTACGCATTGGGCAACTGGCAAGCGCCTTTCGGCATCGTACTGGTGCTCGACCGCCTATCTGCCTTGATGCTGCTGATCACAGCTCTGCTTGCGGTGGGTGCCGTGATATTTGCCTGTGCAGGGGATGATGAAAAAGGCAGCAATTTTCACGGCCTTTTTCAGTGGCAACTCCTGGGCATTAATGGCGCGTTTCTAACCGGCGACTTGTTCAATCTGTTCGTCTTTTTTGAAGTACTGCTTCTCGCCTCTTACGCGCTGCTGCTACACGGTGGTGGCAAAGCACGTATCCAGGCGAGCGTGCATTACGTAGTACTCAACCTGGCAGGTTCTTCACTGTTTCTGATTGCGGTAGGTACGCTTTATGGCGCTACGGGAACGCTTAACATGGCCGATATGGCTCTGCGCGTAGCCGAACTGCCTGCTGAACGCCAAGGCCTGGTGACCGCTGGCGCGTTAATGTTGCTGGTGGTATTTGGCTTGAAAGCCGCCATTTTGCCGCTCTATTTCTGGCTACCGCGCGCTTATTCAGCGGCGCCCGCCCCGGTGGCGGCTCTCTTTGCCATTATGACCAAGGTCGGCATCTACGCCATCCTGCGCGTTTATCTGCTGATTTTTGGCGAAAGCGCGGGCGCACTGACCGCACTGGAGCAGCCATGGGTATGGTGGCTCGGCTTGGCAACGCTCGTTGCCTCTGGGGTAGGCATTATGGCTGCCCGAGATCTGAAACTACTGGTCGCTTACCTGGTGCTGCTGTCGGTGGGCACGCTTTTGGTCGGTGTGGGCATGCGAACAGAGCAAGCGACTTCAGCGCTTCTTTACTATTTGATTCATACCTCCTTGATTACGGGTGGTTTATTCCTGCTGGCCGAAATGATCGGATTGCAGCGCGGCAAGGCGGGGACTCGGCTGGTGAAAAGCCGTCCCATGACCCAAGGCAAGGCGTTAGGGTTACTGTTTCTTGTAGGTGCTGTCGCCGTTGTGGGCGTTCCGCCACTTTCCGGCGCCTTGGGTAAAGCACTGGTGCTCAACGCCGCTGAAGGTGCTCAGCGATTATGGCTATGGCCTACTCTACTGCTGGTTAGTTTGGCGGCCTTGATCGCTCTGTCACGCGCAGGCTCCACGATCTTCTGGCGTAGCTATCGCGGCAGTTTAGGCGGCAATGCGTTGCCACGCCGCCAATGGTTTGCCGTCATCTGGCTGCTAAGCGCGGCCCCCTTAATGACCCTTTTTGCGGGGCCCATCAGTAGCTACACCCAGGCAACGGCCGAGCAGCTATCACAGCCACAAATCTTGATCGACACGCTGCTACTTGATGCAGGAGATGCCCCATGATTACCCCGCGCTCCTGGCTGCCGACGCCAGTTTTATCGCTATTATTACTGGGCGTCTGGCTGCTGCTTGCACGCAGTTACGCCCCCGGGCAAATCGTGCTGGGCGGCATACTGGCCATTATCATTCCACTGGTGACCTATCAGTTCTGGGACACGACTCTACGCATCAAAAAGCCCTGGGTGCTGCTGCGGTTTATCTTGAGGGTTTTAAAGGATATCGTCGTCGCCAACTTTGAGGTGGCTTGTCTAGTGGCCAACCCTTGGCGCAGGCTAACGCCACATTTTATTGAATACCCTTTAATGCTGGAGGAGCGCTTCACCATTACGCTGCTGGCCAGCACCATCAGCCTGACGCCTGGCACGGTATCAGCCAACCTGCGTCTCGACGGTCAATCGCTATTAATCCATGCTCTAAATGTTGATGATGAAGAGGAACTGATCAGGCAGATCCGCGAGCGGTATGAGCGCCCTCTCAAGGAGATTTACGAATGCTAAGCATTGCTTTGTACATTACCCTGGCGCTTGTCGTCATGGCACTGCTAATGAACCTCTTTAGGCTTACCGTGGGGCCAGACCTTCCGGACCGCGTACTGGCGCTGGATACCATGTACGTTAATTCCATCGCACTGATTGTTCTGCTGGGGCTATGGCTTAACAGCAAAACCTATTTCGAGTCGGCGCTGCTGATTGCCATGCTGGGCTTTATCAGCACCGTGGCCGTGTGCAAATACATTCTGCGCGGAGACATTATCGAATGAACGCATTTTCTGTCTCGTATCACCCGGAGGCGTCGCCATGTCGATCTTTGTAGAAGCACTTATTTCCTTAATGCTTATCACCGGCGGCGTATTCGTATTTATCGGCTCACTGGGGATGGCTCACCTACGCGATTTTTATATGCGCCTGCATGGCCCTACCAAGGCCACTACGCTGGGTATTGGCTGCATGCTGATTGCCTCAATGGGTTATTTTTGGAGCGTCGATGGTCACATTGATATCCAAGAGCTGCTCATCACGCTATTTCTGTTTATTACCGCCCCTGTCAGCGCCCATTTGCTTGCCAAAACCGGCCTGCACTTGCGTTTGAAGCATACCCAAAAAACGCAAGGCAAACCGATAGAGCTTCGCTCAGAGGAAGTCGGTGATAAACCCGTCCCCCATCCCGACAAAGGCCACGGTTAGCCCTCCGGCCATGGCCCTGTAGTGAGAAAAACAGTCTCTACACGGTCACGGTTTCTAAACTTCCACAGCCCACAATCGATAGGTAAAGCGCTTAACAATGACAGAGATAGTAGTGGTCGTTAGCGCTTTCCGGTAAGCTCCACAGCGTTTTTGACCATAATGAGGTGAATGTATGTGGAGCCTCCTACGGCTGTCTGCCATTACGCTATCGCTATGTGTGTTAGCCGGTTGCTCAGACCCCAAAATAGATACCAGCTCCATGCCGGCCGCGGTTGTCTCAATTGAGAATGTACGTGAAGCGATGCCTGCTTATAAGCGCGATGAGTTTGATAAAGCGCTCGCTATTATGGCGATGCCAAACTTTGGCAGTATGGCCTTACTTAGCACTAAGCGAATGAATGCAGCCGAGATCGCTGAATCGGCCAACGTTCGCATGCATGGTTTAACGGGCGACCAGGTAATTAAACGCGCCGACGATATTCTACGCGAGAGGCGAGCCAGAGAGCGTCAGCAGGCGCTCTCAACCCTTGCCCGGTTGACTGAAAAGCAAGCGCGGGCAGCTACAGACCGCGAGCAACGGGAACGCTTTAGCATTGATAGCGCACGCTATTATATAAGCCAAAGCCCATACGGCACGCCGGAACCAGCGCTGGATATTGAGGTGACCAATCATACGGAGCAGGCCGTCTCGCAAGTATTTTTAAGAGGTGTTGTGACCAGCGCTGACCGGTCCGCGCCCTGGGTTGATGAAACGTTTTACTATGTAATTGCGGGCGGTCTTGAAGCAGGTGAAACGGCCATGTGGCGCTTGGCACCTAATCGTTTTAGCGCCTGGGGAAACACGCAAATACCCAGCGAGGTAACGCTCACGGTAACCGTTGAAGGCCTTGACGATGCAGAAGGCAACCCGTTATGGGATTCGCCTGAACTCAGTAAGAGCGAGGTAGAAAGGCTTGAGCACCTGATCCACGAGTATCAGGGCATTGCACTATCCACCACCCAGTAGTTGTCGGATTTATATAGCGCGTACTATTGAGTCGGTACGTTACGCACCGACTCATTGGCTAGCCGAAAAGCACTTAATCAATCAGGTCCGTTTGGCGATAACCAATCAGATACAGCACGGCATCAATGCCCAGTGTCGAGATCGCCTGACGCGCTTGAGCGCGTACTAACGGCTTGGCTCGAAACGCGATACCCAATCCCGCTTTAGCCAGCATTTTCAGGTCATTGGCGCCATCGCCCACAGCAATGGTCTGCTCCAACGTAAAGCCTTCGCGCAGCGCAATCTGCTCCAAAAGCTCTGCCTTGCGCTCAGCATCAACGATCGGCAACGTCACTTCACCAGTGACTTTACCGCTCTCAATCACCAGCTCATTAGCATGAATCTCATCAAAGCCGAGTTTTTCCTGTAAATGGCGGGCAAAATAGGTAAAGCCCCCGGATAGAATCACGGTGCGGTAACCGAAGCGCTTTAAATTAGCCATCAAACGCTCTACGCCATCCATTAACGGCAGCTCTTCGGCAATCTTGATCAGCACCGACTCATCCAGGCCTTTCAGCTTGCTCATGCGTTCGCGAAAGCTCTCCTGAAAATCCAGCTCGCCACGCATGGCCCGTTCAGTCACCTCGGCAACCTCATCACCCACCCCGTGATGCCGGGCCAGCTCATCAATCACTTCGGCTTTGATCAACGTGGAATCCATATCGAAGCACACAAGGCGGCGATGGCGCCGCCAGATCGAGTCTTCCTGGATGGCGATATCCACGCCATGTTCGCCTCCTAGTGCCAACGCCTTTTCGCGCAGCGCTTCGATATTCGCCTCGTCGCCACGTAACCAGCACTCAACGCAGGCACCGCCGGAAGGCGCGCTACCGTCCAGCGATTCACGCCCAGAAAGCCGGTGAATCAGCTCGACTGTTAACCCAAATTCTGCCGTTAAAATACCGATTTCAGCCAGTATGCCTGCCGGTAAATGCGGCGCCAGCAGTGTCAAAATCAGACGAGGCTGACTTGCCTCATTACTCCAGCGTTGATAATCGCCGGGGTTAACCGTAATCGCCTGAATATCCAGCCCTAGCGCATCGCCCGCCTCACTGAGCGTCGCCTCCAACGCGTTATCGTGTTCAAGCCCCACCAGGGCTTCCAGAGAGAGCATGCCAAACGTCACGCTTTGATTAATATCCAAAAGCTGGGCGTTCGTGCGGGCCAACACTTTTCCAAAGCCCTCTAGCTGACCGGAACGCGCCATACCGGTTGCACGAATTAAACAACGTTTTGTCATGAGCTACTCTCCCGCCTCTAACCGATCAACTTTTTGGAAGCCGCGCGGCAACTTGCTGCCTCGCCGCCCTCTTTCGCCGCGATAATACGCCAAATCATCCGCTTTCAAGGTCAGCTTGCGCTTACCGGCGTGAACCAGCAGTGCGTCGCTTGCCGAGAGAACAGTAACATCACGTACAAACTCTTCGCGTCGGGCGGCTCTCGGGCCGGGGATATCGAGCATTTTGTTGCCTTTACCCTTGGTCATTTCAGGCAACTGCTCAAGCGGGAACAGCAGTAGTCGGCCTTCGTTAGACACCGACGCCACCCACAGCTCTTCACCGTCCGGCACCTCGATGGGCGCCATCACGCTGCAGCCTTTGGGTACGCTGAGTACCGCTTTACCGGCTTTATTTTTACCGGTAAGCGCGTCCAAACGGGCCATAAACCCATAGCCACCGTCGCTTGCCAATACAAAGCGCCGCTCGGGCGGGGCAAGCATTAGCCCAGCCATTTGTGCCCCTGCCGAGACATTTGCCCGACCGGTCACCGGTTCACCCTGGCCCCGCGCGCTGGGCAAATTATGGGCCGCTAGGGTGTAAGCGCGTCCCGTGTCGTCCAGCACTACCAGCGGCTGGTTGGTTTTTCCCCGGGCGGCCAGATGGAAGCTATCACCAGCTTTATAGGACAACCCTTCAGGATCAATATCGTGCCCTTTGGCAGCGCGAATCCAGCCTTTATCAGACAACACTACGGTGATCGGATCAGCGCCCAGCAGCTCAACTTCCGAAAGTGCCTTGGCTTCACTGCGCTCAACCAACGGTGAGCGGCGCTCGTCGCCGTGCTCTTTGCCCGCCGCACGAATCTCTTTTTCGATCAGCGTGGTTAGTTTTGCTTCACTGCCCAGCAAGCCCGTAAGGTACTTATGCTCTTTTTCCAGCTCGTCCTGCTCGCCGCGAATTTTCATCTCTTCGAGCTTGGCAAGGTGGCGCAGGCGCAGTTCGAGAATCGCTTCAGCCTGGCGCTCAGAGAGACTAAAAGTGGCGATTAGCGAGGCTTTTGGGTCATCTTCCTCACGAATAATTCGGATCACTTCGTCAAGATCCAGATAGGCCGTCAGCAAGCCTTCCAAAATGTGCAGACGGTCTTCAACCTTGCCCAGGCGGTGCTCCAACCGGCGGCGCACCGTGGTGCGGCGAAAGCGTAGCCACTCGCCCAGCATATCCGTTAGGGGCATGACCCGCGGGCGGCCGTCCAGGCCGATCACGTTCATATTTACCCGCACGTTCTTTTCCAGGTCCGTGGTGGCAAACAGGTGGGCCATCAGCGACTCGACATCCACGCGGCTGGAGCGCGGCTCAATCACTAAGCGCGTGGGCTCTTCGTGTGTTGATTCATCACGAAGATCGGCCACCATGGGGAGCTTTTTCGCCTGCATCTGTGCGGCAATCTGCTCAAGCACCTTGGCACCGCTGACCTGATACGGTACGGCGGTGATCACGATATTGGCGTCTTCGCGGGTATACCGAGCGCGCAGTTTTACCGAGCCTCGACCTGACTCATAAAGCTTACGCAGGTCGGCTTGGGGCGTGATGATTTCCGCGTCCGTAGGAAAGTCCGGCGCGGGTACAAACGCCATCAGGTCGGTCGTGGTCGCCTGTGGGTTGCGCAGCAGATGGCAGGTAGCCTCGACCACTTCGCTAACGTTGTGCGGCGGAATGTCAGTGGCCATGCCTACGGCGATTCCGGTACCGCCATTGAGCAGTACATGGGGCAGCTTGGCAGGCAGTACGAGGGGTTCCTGCATCGTGCCGTCAAAATTGGGTGCCCAGTCGACTGTGCCCTGCCCCAATTCACCCAACAGCACTTCAGAAAACCTGGAGAGCTTGGCTTCGGTATAGCGCATAGCGGCAAACGATTTAGGGTCGTCTGGACTCCCCCAGTTGCCTTGGCCATCCACCAGTGGGTAGCGATAGCTAAACGACTGCGCCATCAGCACCATGGCTTCGTAACAGGCGCTGTCACCATGGGGGTGAAACTTACCCAATACGTCGCCTACGGTACGCGCTGATTTTTTGTACTTGGCGTTGGCGTGAAGCGCCAACTCACGCATGGCGTAAATGATCCGCCGCTGTACGGGTTTCATACCGTCGCCAATGTTAGGCAGCGCACGGTCTAGAATGACGTACATCGAGTAGTCGAGGTACGCTTTTTCGGTATAGTCGCGCAAGGAGAGACGTTCGACATCGCCTTCCGCTACCTGAATATCCATGCTCATCGGGGGTTATACCTCAATGTCTGCGAGGTTGCCGTAATCTTCCAGCCACTTCTTGCGGTCACTGGCGCGCTTCTTGGCGAGCAGCATATCCATCATTTCCATGGTGCCGTCGCCCTCTTCCAGCGTTAGCTGTACCAGGCGACGGGTTTCGACCGCCATGGTAGTTTCTCGCAGCTGTAGCGGGTTCATTTCACCCAAGCCCTTAAAGCGCTGTACATTCGGAGTGCCGCGTTTTTTTGCCAGCTGTTTGAGAACGGCATTTTTTTCGCTCTCATCGAGTGCATAGTGGACCTCTTTACCTAAATCGATGCGGTAAAGGGGTGGCATGGCGACAAACACATGGCCTGCATCCACTAGTGCGGGGAAATGACGTACAAACAGCGCACACAGCAGCGTGGCAATATGCAGGCCGTCGGAGTCCGCATCCGCAAGAATACAAATCTTGTGGTAGCGCAGCTTTTCGAGGTTCGCGCTACTGGGGTCCGCGCCAATGGCAACGGCGATGTCGTGAACTTCCTGAGAGCCGTAAATGTCGTGGGTCTCGACTTCCCAGGTATTCAAAATCTTACCGCGTAGGGGCAGAATTGCCTGGGTTTCACGATTACGTGCCTGCTTGGCGCTGCCCCCGGCCGAGTCGCCCTCGACCAGAAACAACTCGCTGAGCGATGGATCCTGGCCTGAGCAGTCCGCCAGCTTACCCGGCAGTGCAGGGCCTGACGTCACCTTTTTACGGGCTATCTTCTTGGCCTTTTTCTGGCGATGCTGGGCGGCGTTGATCACTAGCTCAGCCAACTGCTCGGCTTGATCGATATGATGGTTTAGCCACAGCGAGAATGCATCCTTCACTACCCCGGATACAAAACCTGCAATAGTGCGTGATGACAGCCGTTCTTTGGTTTGCCCAGCAAACTGGGGGTCGAGCATTTTCACCGAGAGCACGAAAGAGACGCGCTCCCAAAGATCATCGGCGGTGAGTTTGATGCCGCGCGGCAGCAGGCTACGATATTCACAAAACTCGCGCAGTGCATCCAGTAGTCCTGATCGAAAACCGTTAACGTGAGTGCCACCTTGCGGCGTGGGGATCAAGTTGACGTAGCTTTCGAGCAGCGATTCACCGCCTTCCGGCAGCCATTGAATGGCCCAATCCACACCGTGCTCGTCGTCACTAAAGTGACCAACAAACGGCTCATTAGGCAGCACTTCATAACCATCGGTGGCTTCGGCTAAATAGTCGCGCAGACCATCAGCATAGGCCCATTCCGTCGTTGTTCCATCTGGCTCAATCAGCGTAACGGCAAGCCCTGGGCAGAGTACCGCTTTGGCGCGCAGTAGATGTTTAAGCTTTGAAACGGCCAGTTTGGGGCTGTCGAAATAGCTTTCATCCGGCCAAAAACGCACCAGGGTTCCGGTAGCACGTTTCGCAGCCTTGCCGATTTCATGCAGATTTTCGACTTTTTCGCCGTGCTCAAAGGCAATCGCATGACGCGCGCCGTCACGAGTCACTTCTACTTCCAAGCGCCGTGAAAGCGCGTTGACGACCGAGACGCCAACGCCGTGAAGGCCACCGGAAAACCGATAGCTTGAAGAGGAGAACTTACCGCCAGAGTGCAGCTTGGTAAGAATCAGCTCCACCCCTGAAACGCCGTGCTCGGGGTGAAGGTCAATCGGCATACCTCGGCCGTCATCCTGAACCTCGATGCCCCCATCGCTGTGCAACATGACACGAATAAAAGAGGCGTGGTCGGCCAGCGCTTCATCGACGCTGTTATCAATCACTTCCTGGGCCAGGTGATTGGGCCGTGAGGTATCGGTGTACATACCGGGACGCTTACGTACCGGCTCGAGCCCTGACAGGACTTCGATAGAACTCGCGCCGTACTGAGAGGCATCAAACTGGGTCATGTAACGTCGGTTCCTGAAGGGTAAAGCTGGCAGCCGCCTGTGACTCGTACAGGCAGCCGACAAAGATTGCTAGAATAGCAAAAAGCTGTATATCCAGCCATATCTAATACATGGCAGGAAAAGTGGAAGCACGCTTTTTTCATAGACGCCAGAGGCAGTTACCCATCCTGCTCTGCCGCCCAAAACGCCTCGATCAATCCGCGGCTGGAGGCATCCATGCGGGTAATATCGCCCTGCCCATCGATAATGCCCTGGGTATCGGTCGCGATCTGCTTGCCAAGCTCCACCCCCCACTGATCGAACGGGTTGATATCCCATATCACCGCTTGAACAAAGACCTTATGTTCGTAAAGAGCGATTAACGCCCCTAGCGTGGTCGGCGTTAGCTTATCAAGCAACACAGTGGTCGATGGCTGGTTGCCACGGTAGCGTTTGTGCTCTGGACGGGGGCCGTCATCTTCCAGGGCATCATCGCCCAGCATCAGAACACGGGACTGGGCAAAGCAGTTGGCAAGCGCTAGCCGGTGCTGCGCTTTGAGATGGCGGCGGGTATCTGGGTCTTCTACCTCATCGTAACGCTTGAGCGGGGCGATAAAGTCACACACAACCGACTGAGTGCCCTGGTGAAGCAGTTGATAAAACGCGTGCTGGGCGTTGGGACCCAGCTGCCCCCACAGCACCGGGCAGGTTGAATAATTGACTGCCTGGCCTTGGCGGGTAACCGACTTGCCGTTGGACTCCATTTCCAATTGCTCAAGGTAGGCGGCAAAATATTCCAACCGGCCATCGTAAGGCAGGATCGAGTGGGCGCGGATATCCAGAAAATTAACGTTCCAGATACCGGCCAAGGCTAGCAGCACAGGCAGATTGTCTTCCATGGGCGCTTCACTGAAGTGGCGGTCCATGGCGTGGGCTCCGGCCAACAGCGCGCGAAAATGCGTCATGCCTACGACCAAGGCAATCGGCAAACCAATCGTGCCCCATAGCGAATAGCGCCCGCCTACCCACTCCCAGAATTTAAGCTGGTGGTCTGGCGCAATGCCCCACTCGCTCATTTTCTCGGGACTGGCCGACACGCCAATAAAGTGTTGGCGCACAATGAGTTCAGCGCTTACCGGTGGAGCGCTAACAAAATCACTATGCTGAGTTAAACGGCCCAACAGCCAGTCTCTGGCCGTATTGGCATTGGAAAGTGTATCAATGGTGGTAAACGACTTGGAGGAAAGCACAAAGAGGGTCGTTTCCGGATTTAGGCGCCCTAAATAATCGGCCAACTGCGAGCCATCCATGGTGGAGGCAAAATGCACCTCAACAGGATGAATATTGTCAGGCCGATAATCGGCCAGCGCGTGGGTCACCATCAACGGCCCTAAATCCGAGCCGCCGACGCCCAAATTCACCACATGCCGAATGGGCTTTCCCGTGGCTCCTCGCCACTGTCCGGCGTGCAAACGGCACACCAGGCGCTCCATTTGTGCCAGGCTTTCCTGCACCCCGGCGACAATATCTTCCCCTTCAACGTTCAGCGTTGCATCGGCCGGTAAACGCAGCGCTGTGTGCAAGGCTGGGCGGTTCTCACTAACGTTAACCCGCTTGCCGCTTAACAAAGCATCAATGGCGCTGGGCACACCCGCATCGTGCGCCAACGCTAACAGATGCTCAAGCGTATCGTCGTCCCAGCGCTGCTTGGAAAGATCCAGCGTCAGGCCTGCCTCATGGCGGGTAAAATGCGTCCATCGGCTGCTCTCCGAGCCAAATAGCGTTTTTAAATGGACGCCTTTGAGTTCATCGGCATGCTGTTTTAATGCCTGCCACGCGGGCAGTTTATCGGGGGTGGCGCGTGATGCTGAGGCCATTTGCCGTCTCCTGTGGCGTCGAACCATGCAGCTCGGGTCTGTTCTGGTCAAATCAGGGCGCGTAAACTACTCCCCCCTTTTGATGATTCCCGGCTTGCCAATGAGTAATGCATCTTACCGTGACGCTATCTTTTCGACACCCCTTGATCGAGTGGCACGCTTCTCGTTCGATGAACAGGTAGTGGCTTGTTTTCCCGACATGGTCCGTCGCTCTATACCAGGCTACGGCCAAATTCTGGGCATGCTGAGCCTGATTGCCCAGCGTCACCTTCGCCATGGCGGGCACGTGTATGACCTGGGCTGCTCGCTCGGCGCCTCAGGCCTAGCGCTTGCGGGCGCACTCGCCCCTGATGCGTTTCGCTATACCGGCGTCGATTTATCGCCAGCGATGGTGTCGCGTGCTCGCCAGACCTTCACCGAAGAGTGCCCTGAACACGCCATGAGCGTGGAAGAAGCCGACATTCGCACGCTGGAGTATGCGCCATCCGGCATGATCATTCTTAACTTTACGCTACAGTTTTTGCCACCCGCCGACCGGGATGCACTGTTAAGGCGACTGTTTGACGCCCTGGAGCCTGGCGGCGTGCTGGTTTTATCGGAAAAAACCGTTGATGTAGATGAGCGGGATAATGCCTGGCGAGTAGAGCGCTACCATGACTTCAAACGCGCCAACGGTTACAGCGACATGGAAATCAGCCAAAAGCGCACCGCGCTTGAAAACGTGTTGGTGCCCGATACGCTGGATGCGCTGCATCAGCGCTTACAGCAGGCAGGCTTCCCACGTACGGTAACGTGGTTTCAATACCTGAACTTTGCCTCTGTCATTGCGTTTAAGGAGAGTTAAGTGGAACTCCCTGATGATCACCGCGCACTTTATCAGGCGTTTTTAGACCAAGGCTTAACGACCTGGCTGGCTAAATTGCCCGAGCAGCTGGCCAGAGGGCTTGACCGCCAACGTCATGGCGACCTGCCTGCTTGGGAAAAAGCCGTAGCCAAACTACCGGCCTTGCCGGCCGAGCGCCACGTTCAACTGGACAGCAATACGCTAACGGTAGAGCTTGCCCTAAACGATAGCCAGCAGCGCCAGTGTTTCAATTTGCTTAAAAAGCTTGCGCCCTGGCGCAAGGGGCCCTACTCGCTGGGCGGCATTCATATCGACACCGAATGGCGCTCTGATTGGAAATGGCAGCGCGTGGCGCCTCATTTAGCGCCCCTGAAATACCGCAAGGTGTTAGATGTAGGCGGTGGCAGCGGCTATCACGCCTGGCGGATGACCGGTGTAGGAGCGGCCTTCGTGCTGGTGATTGACCCTTCACCACGCTTTTACTGGCAGTTCCAAGCAGTGCGCCACTTTGTGGGCGACGCAGACGGTGGGCGCACTCAGTTTCTACCGGTCGGAATCGAGGATGTACCGGAAAACCTCGGCTTTTTTGATACGGTGTTCTCCATGGGCGTGCTGTACCACCGCGCTTCCCCTTTCGAACATCTTCAGCAGCTGAAAGCGGCCCTGGCCCCGGGTGGCGAGCTGGTACTGGAAACGCTGGTGGTGGAAGGCGACGAGCAAACGGTCTTTGTGCCCGGCGAGCGCTACGCCGCGATGCCGAACGTTTACTTTCTGCCTTCCTCTAAGGCGCTCTGCCACTGGCTTAGCCGCTGCGGCTTTACCAATATTCGCGTGGTCGATGAAGCAGTCACGACACTGGAGGAGCAGCGCTCCACCGAGTGGATGACCTATCAATCCTTGGCCGACTTTTTAGACCCCAATGATCGTACTCGCACCATCGAAGGCTACCCGGCGCCACGTCGTGCAGTGATTATTGCCAACAAGCCGGAATAGGCTGTAAAAACAGTACTTTAAGCGAGCGCTAGTCGTTAACGTTTAGCGGCGCAAGATCACCAACCAGCGGCCCAGGTTCAGCATGCTGGCAAGTGAAGCCGCGACATAGGTAAACGCGCAGGCGGTAAGCACGTGCCGGGCTCCCGGCATGTCATAAGGCGGTACGTACTCTTTTAAAAGCGGCAATGCGCGGTTGAAGCTGGCATCAAACTCCACCGGCAGCGTGACCAGATGAACCAAGGCGGCGGTACCAAAGCTGATCACCGCCATGCCAATAACTAACGCCAAACCGCCCGGCACGCGCGTCAACAAGAATAAAAACGGCGCGGCCATCATCAGAATCGCGCCCATTTTTTCTGCCTTTTGGGCAACACCCACCAAGCGGCTGCGCGCCAGCAGTGGCGCATAGCCCTGGTGATGCTGCAACGCATGGCCTACTTCATGAGCGGCAACGGTAACCGCCGTTAACGAGCACCCATCATAATGGTCAGGCGAAAGGCGCACACAGCGCGTCTCTGGGTCGTAATGATCGCCGAATTCGGTACGCTCAACGGGAACGTCTTTAATACCCAGACGCCGTAGCAAATGCTCGGCAAGCTCGGCGCCGGTGCCAGGGTAGTCATTACGTCCTCGCATATGGCGTTTTAGAACCCACTTCGCCCATACATTGGGCAGTATAAATACCGCGAGTAACAGCACGACGAATAGAACGACCATGATGACCTAACACTCAATAGGAGAAAACAGGGAAAGCCTTCGTTTTATCATGGTCGGGCTAGCAACAACAGCGTTGAGGCTAGCCTCACCCCTGGGCTTCACGACGCTCTTCTTCGCGATGCTCTTTTACATCGCGCTCGACCGCTTCCAAGCCCCGCGCTGAAATATCCCCATTGGCGTGGGCGTGCTCAGCAATTAATACACTGTCGGGGGCGAGTACCAGGTCGCACTCGGAATCGACCAGCTCATCGCGAAGCCGTTGAATGGCCTGTTCGCGCTCAGGGTCTTTATCCACGCGGCGGATATAAATTGCCTTGATACGCCCAGGATAGGCTTTCACGATCTCGGTATATACTTCCGGGTCATGCTGCCCGCTATCGCCAATCAGGATGCACGGTAGCTCATCAAACAGCGTCAACATTCGATCAATTAACAGGCGCTTGTGAGCTTCGGCACGGCGCGGCCAGGGGTGACGCAGCGAAATTCCCCACTCGCGTAGAAACAGGATCGGACCCACCGGAATTCGATTAAGCTGAAAGAACGTTTCGAGCATTTCATAAATAGCCCAAGGCCCACGGGATACATACAAAATGGGTCGTTCGGCCTTCTCACTTTCGCCCCGGTGCAGCGCCTGATAAAGCGAGGCAACGCCTGGAAACGCCGTACGCCGATGGGGTTTACGCACAAACAGGCGATAGAGCATCTTTAGTTTTTCGGCGACACCTGTAAACATGACGGTGTCATCGATATCACTAATAATCAGCAGGTCTGTTTCCGGTGGCGGTACGTATACCTCAACGTTAGTACGTACAGGCGACTGGTTTACCGCATGCACCATAATATCCGCTCGATGCCAGGACACATCGATAGGCAGCGAATGGGTAATGGGAAGGTGTGCATCGAAATAGCCGTCCCGGTCGGTTGTCAGGGACAGTTCGTTTTCACCGATACGAATATCAACCTGGGCACCCGCCAGGCCCCGTCGAAAAATGCGGCGCGCTACATCAGCTGTGTCGCGCAGCATCCCTCGGCGTGGAATAGCGCGGCCAAGAGCGGCTTGGCGGAACACCCGCCCCATCAAAAACACTTCACTGGACGAACCGTAACCACGGTAAGGATGAACGACCATCCCCCCGCGGCCACGGTCTCGCTTCATCGGTTTTGCAACCGTGTGGACAAGCCTTTTAACAAAGCTTGCCCACGGGCTCAACCATGACATTAGGCGTGTTGACCTGAGTGACGCCCTTCTTGCAGCTCTTCAAGGAGCTTGGCATTGAACGCATCCAGGTCTTTGGGAGTACGGCTAGTGACCAAGGCGTTATCGCATACCACCGCTTCATCTACCCAGTTGGCACCGGCGTTACGTAAATCCTGGGCAACGCTTGCCACCGAGGTCATCTTGCGGCCATCCACAACGCCTGCATTAATGAGGATCCATGGCGCATGACAGATAGCGGCTACCGGCTTACCCGCTTGGAAGAATTCTTTTACGAAGCTAAGCGCGTCCTCGTTCATGCGCAGCTCATCGGGGTTGAACAAGCCGCCAGGCAGTACCAAGGCGTGATAATCAGATTCATTGACGTCTGTCAGCGCTTTATCAGCCGAATATGTATCACCCCAATTAGTTTCTGCCCAGGCACGAATATCTTTGCCTTTAGGTGTCACGATATCAACATCAACACCGGCGTTTTTGAGTGCGTCACGCGGTGAACTTAGCTCAGACTCTTCAAAGCCATCGGCCGCCACAATAGCGACGCGTTTACTATGTAGTGCTTGGTTCATCATGCTCTCCTTTTCGTGATGAGGTGTGCGTTAAAAAACGCTTTATCAGTGTGGCGTATCCTGGGAGAGCGTCAAGCGAACCGACCGCTAGATTAGAGATGCTTGATTTAAGTAGATATAAAAAAGCCCGCTTAATTAAAGCGGGCTAACCTGTTGATAAAGACTATTGATAAAAAATGATTTAGCGTTTGAGCAATTGACTAATATCGTTGGCTTCCCAGTGCGGAAAGTGCTTGCGTACCAGCGCATTAAGGTCTTTCTCAAACGCTGACCAGTCCGTGGTGGGCGCTTCAGCAGCACCTGGTGATCCCGCTTCACGAATCATTCCCGCCCCCACCGTTACGTTGGTCAGCCGATCGACAATAATAAAGCTTCCCGTTTTAGGGCTAACCCGATAATTATCGATGGGTACGGTGGCGGTAAGCTCGATATCACAACGGGCAATCGCATTGAGGTTTAACGCCTGCGCTGTGTGCTTTTCAAGCGTATTAACATCAATTTGATAGTCAATAGCGCTGATCTGCCCGGAAAGGTCGCGGGTGGCGAGTTTAAAGTCGTAAAGCTTACCAAGGGTTAGTGGGTCTTCATGCATCCAGACCACATCAGCGGTAAACCGGTTGGAAAGCGGCACATCCGCATCGGCACTTACTAGCCAGTCGCCACGAGAAATATCGATCTCGTCTTCAAGCGTCACGGTAATCGCTTGGCCTGGATAGGCTTCGCTTAAATCGCCCTCAAAAGTGACGACTCTCGCCACGGTAGAGGTTTTACCCGAAGGCAGCGCTTTTACCGCTTGGCCGGGGCGTAAGATGCCGGCGGCCAGCGTCCCGCAGTAACCACGAAAATCCAGGTTCGGCCGATTGACATACTGTACGGGCAAACGCAGATCCGTCAGGTTGTCGTCTTGGCTGATTTCGGTATTTTCGAGTAGTTCGATCAGCGTCTCGCCACGATACCACGGCGTGTGCTCGCTACGGTTAACGACGTTATCGCCGTTGAGCGCCGACATGGGCACAAACTGGATATCGTCCACCTGCAAATTCGTTGCAAACGCGCGGTACTCTGCCTTGATTTCCTCAAAGCGCTGCTCGGAAAAGCCCACTAAATCCATTTTATTGACAGCAATTACCAAGTGCTGAATGCCCAACAAGTCAGCAATAAAGCTATGCCGACGCGTTTGGGTTTGCACGCCATAGCGAGCGTCGATAAGGATAATCGCAAGGCTTGCCGTAGAAGCACCGGTGGCCATATTACGTGTGTACTGCTCATGGCCTGGCGTATCGGCAATGATAAATTTGCGCTTATCCGTCGAGAAGAACCGATAGGCGACATCAATAGTAATGCCCTGCTCACGCTCGGACTGCAGACCGTCTACCAATAGCGCCAAGTCAACCGTATCACCCGTAGTACCGCTGGTTTTGGACGCTTGAGTAATCGCTGCTAGCTGATCTTCAAAAATCATTTTGGAGTCGTGCAGCAAGCGGCCGATCAGGGTCGACTTGCCGTCGTCGACACTGCCACAGGTAATAAAACGCAGCAGGTCTTTGTTTTCATGCTCGTGCAGGTACTGCTCGATGTTATCGGCGATTAAATTAGACTGGTGAGACATTAGAAATAGCCCTCGCGCTTTTTCTTCTCCATCGAACCCACTTGGTCGCGATCAATGGCGCGGCCACTGCGCTCACTGGTGCGGGTCAGCAGCATTTCCTGGATAATTTCCGGCAACGTTGCCGCTTCAGACTCCACTGCGCCGGTTAGCGGGTAGCACCCAAGCGTTCTGAAACGCACCGACTTCTCTTCAGGCACTTCACCTGGCGCTAGCGGCAAACGATCGTCGTCTACCATCACCTGCATGCCGTCGCGCTCAACCACTGGGCGCCTGGCTGCGTAGTACAGCGGCACAATCGGGATAGACTCCAGATAGATGTACTGCCAGATATCCAGTTCCGTCCAGTTGGAAAGCGGGAACACACGAATCGACTCACCCTTGTTGACCCTGGCGTTATACATGTTCCAGAGCTCAGGACGCTGATTTTTGGGATCCCAACGGTGGTATTTGTCGCGGAAGGAGTAGACGCGCTCCTTGGCCCGAGAGGCTTCTTCGTCGCGCCGGGCACCGCCAAATGCAGCGTCAAAGCCATACTTGTCCAGCGCCTGCTTGAGCGCTTGGGTTTTCATGATATCGGTATATTTGGCGCTGCCATGCTCGAACGGGTTGATATTCGCCGCACGCCCCTCTTCGTTGGTATGCACGATCAGTTTCATACCCGCGTCTTCGGCCATGCGGTTACGAAAATCGATCATTTCCCGGAATTTCCAAGTGGTATCCACGTGCATCAGCGGAAACGGCGGGGTACCGGGATAAAATGCCTTCCGCGCCAGATGCAGCATCACCGATGAGTCTTTACCGATCGAATACATCATGACCGGATTACTGAACTCAGCCGCCACTTCACGAATGATATGAATGGACTCGGCTTCAAGCTGTTTTAAATGGGTGAGGCGCGCGGCGCTAAGTGCGCTGGGCGCCTCACGCCGGGGCGTCGAAGAGAGTGGGGAGAACTGAGTCATGGTCTGCTACCTCACAAAACAAGCCAATTTTTATAAGCTTGCAGTACACGCTGAATTAAAACGTTATACGTTCGATTGTGAATAGAGTAACGCCGAGTCGATAATAACCCAAAAGAATTAATAACTATCTTTTTATTCTTTTATAGCCTAACGAATAAAAAAAGCATGACATCGCTATACATCAACGCGTTCGACCCAGGTATCCCACTGCTCACCGTTAAGATCTACCACTCGGTAACCAGGCCGTGAGGCTTCATCAATCGTAAATACATCAGCGCCCGGCATAAACTGATCAGACATGGCTGGACAGCCGTAAACACTCACAGAACCTGCCGCTGCTTCAATGTGCTGCGCATACGCTTGGTGAGCGTGACCAAACAGCACAACTTTAACCTGAGGATAAGCACTTAAAACCTGCCAAAACGCTTCACGGTCCTGTAGGCCGATAGCATCCATCCAGTTAGCGCCAACATCAACCGGTGGGTGGTGCATGGCAATCAGCGTTGGGCGGTCATCTTCTTCCAAGCGTGTCGTTAATGCCATCAGCTGTTCGCTGCCCAGCTCGCCGAAGGGTTGGCCCGGCACTTGGGTGTTGAGCAGCAACAGACGCCACTGCTGCAAATCCACCTCATCAAGCAGCGGATGCTCAGCGCACATGAATTCTACCTGGTCGTGATTGCCCGGGAGCCAAAACCACGGGCAAGGAAGGCCAGCCAACGCCTCCTTGGCCAGTGTATATGAGGCGGCCGTTTCATCCTGGCTGATATCTCCCGTCACAACGATAACGTCCGGACGTTCGGCCGCTGCTGCCGCGAGAACACGTTGAAAATGCAGCCAAGGAACACCCGCGCGCGAACGCGTAGTAACATCAGCATGTAAGTGAGCATCGGTAATCTGTACAAGGCGCATTAGCGCACCTCCGGTAAATCGCAGGTATGACCATGTGCTAGCCCATGCGCTAACCATTCGCCTAAAAAGCGGTTTAGCTGGAGCTTTTCGTCAGGCTGATGCATCTGTGCATTAGGGTATCGATAGCGGCCACTAAAGTGACGCTGGCGCTGAAAATCCGTCACCTCCGCCATACGCACATCGTGGTAAAGGTGCACGCGCATGCGCGGGCCGTCCATAACTGTATCCAACGGACCGCTTTGAGTAACCTCCACCATGGTGGTGTAAGGGGCATGTTCCAATACGGTAAGCTGCAAATCACCAAAGTGCTGTTCGTCACTGCTTAAGGCGATCTCTCGGCGTTGGCCGCTCTCCATATCACCCACCAGGCGTAATAACCGCAGATAGTTGGCACTGCACTCCCCCTGGAGCGACTTTAAATCGGTGACATAGGCTGTTCTTGCCATGAACACTCCTCGTGGTTTTCGCTTTACGTGAGCGCTCGTTGGGATGCCGCGCGCAACGAAGCACGCTGACCAACTAGCCAGTGCAATCCAATCAAACACATGGCGTTGTCGAGTCTTCCCTGTGTCAAGAGTTCCCACGCGGTCGGAAAAGACACCACGTGAACACGAATATCTTCATGCTCCTCATCAAGGCCATGAATACCGCCGATACCTTGTGTATCAACCAGCCCACAAAAAAGCGTTACGCGTTCGTTGCAGGCGCCGGGGCTTGGATAGTACGTATGCATTAGCGTTAACGGCCCTACGACACAGCCCGACTCTTCCAGCGCTTCACGCCGGGCTACATCTTCAAGTGATTCATCTTTTTCAACTAGCCCTGCAACCAGCTCCAGCTTCCAGGGCGAGACGGGATCATCGAAAGCGCCAGCACGAAACTGCTCCACCAGCACAAGCGCATCTCTTGCGGGGTCGTAAAGCAATACGCCTACCGCATCGCGACGGCGGTGCACTTCGCGATGCATAGGCTTGCTCCAGCCACCTTCAAAAAGCCGATGGCGAAGCTCCATGGCTTCCAAGCGAAAAAAGCCCTGATGAAGCGTTTTACGCTCAATCAGTTCTATATCGTCACGGCCAAAAGGCGGTGTTTCTAGCGATGCAGTTTTAGCAATGAATGCCATGCGGCACTCCCAGTAATCACAATTACCCCATTATCAATGCTTGCTACCGGGAATGCCAATCTGACCTGGGCGGGGTTACAGACGGTTCAACATGGCTTGGGCATCCCGGCGTAACGCTTCATCGGAGAGTTCACGCTGCGCCCGTGGAGTACCACTCACCGCACGTTCAGCGTGCTCGCGAGCAGCGGCGGTGTCCCCTTCATCAAGCAGGAACTCGGCGTAATAGTAGTTGACGTCGATACCTTCAGGACGAATCTCAACGGCACGCTGGAACATTTGCCGAGCTTTTTCACTGCTTCCAAAGCTAATTGGGCGCCCAGGCACGTTGTCGTAAAGTGCGCCCAGTGTGACGTAGGCAGAACCGTTTCCTCCTTGCGGATCAAGTGCAATGGCCTGCTCAAGCGCGTCACGCGCATCACCAGCGATACCCAGCGCGCCGAAACCGCCACGTTCACGCGCATAAGAAGCCAAAATTATGCCCTGCCAAACCAGCAGTTCAGGCTGATCCGAATTTTCGCTTACCAGCGTTGTCGCTTCGTCGGACAAAACCTTTAACGTGCCCTCACGCTGGTTAGCAGGTAAGCCACTCATCGTATGTTCCCAGCGGTTCTTCAAAGAAAACAACTCACTTTCATACGCCGTGGCCGTTAAGGGTAAGAGCGCTAGCATACTGCTGAGCCCGGCGGTTATTAATAAGCGAGAAAAAGGTAGTGCGTGCATTATAATCTCCTGCGTTATTTTTATATCGGCGTATAGGCTCGCATTACCAGGCGCGAAATAGCCCACCCCCACAATGTAACGAACGTTTGAATGATTCGCTAGTGAGCTCGGTAATTCAACGCGCTTTTACCTAAGATGCTTTTTTTCACGTAGAGTAAGTGTCTTAAAAGTGCCGCCCTTAACGAAATGAGAGCACGCGAATGAAAGGCCGTAATATGACCCGCTGGCGCGATCCGGCAAAAGATCCACGCCAGGCACCCAAAAGCAATTTGATTACCGCCGAGGGCGCCGCGCGTTTACGCGGCATTCTGGATCACTTATCCAGAGTCAAACGCCCCGAACTCTCAACAAAAGTAGGCGAAGCCGCTGCGCTTGGCGACCGTAGTGAAAACGCTGATTACACTTACAACAAGAAAGAGCTAAACCGTGTGATTGCGCGGATTCGTTATTTGACCCTACGCCTGGATGAGCTGCAGGTGGTCGACCGGCTACCAGCGAATCTCGATAAAATCTTCTTCGGCGCCTTTGTCGATTTGGAAGATGAAGAGGGAGAAGCGCTTCAACTACGCATTGTAGGTCACGACGAAATCAATACACAAAAGCGCTGGATCAGTATCGACGCGCCAATGGCCAAGGCACTTCTCAGCAAAGGGGTCGATGACGATATAGAAGTGCTTACCCCGAATGGGAAGGTGTTCTACACCGTTACTGCGATCCGCTATGCCTCGCTTTAGTGCATGACGCTTCCTAGTCTTTTAAGGCATAGTCGATGGTCGTAACCACCCGGACACGCTTGATGTGCGGGGTATAGCTGTCCAAATCATCAATCGAGAAATAGCCTTGGGTTGCCTGGCGGATCTGCCCTACCTGACTCCCGGAGTCTTCTGCAAACTGCTGGGCGGCATTACGCGCGTCAGCCGTCGCCTCGGCAATCATCTCAGGCTTGATCGCCTCCAAGCCGGTAAATAGAAACTCGGTTTGGTACTCGTAACTTGGCGAGAGCAAAATCCCCTGACGTACCAGCGATGAAGTACCTGGGATCGCCTGCATCACACCCTCTACATCCGGCGAACGCAGCAGTAACGTGGCCTCAGCGCGGTAACGCTCATCAGGACGCTGCCCGCCATAGAGGTTGCTGAACTGATCGGTAATCCTGGGGGGCGTGGTGCTGATATGCTCGGATTCAAATCCCTGAGTCTCCAGAAAACGACGAATCGCCTGATCATTATTGGAAAGCTGCTGCTCCAGGTCGCTTAAGCTATTAGCGCTCACGCTGTAGTTAAACGGCCATAAGACCAGGTCGGCCGCCACCTCTCGCTCAGCCAAACCGCGCACTGTGACATTGCGTGAAGACTGCTGCCACACTTCAGCCGCCTGTTTGATGTAACTGCCACCCCCGACCAACCCCAGCGCCAGCAATCCACCCAACACAACCGCACTGCTTAACATCACGATATTTCTGCTGTTTCTAACCATCATTGCCACCCCGTGCAACTTACATTCAATTGGCCACTGCTTATCAGCATAATAGCCGTGAAACGAGGATGCGTCGGTAGTTGAATATGGCAAATGTGAGGAAATAGTGTCAGCTACGCTGGCTACGGTAGACCCGAAACCGCCGATTATCAGCAAGCGTTTCAAAGCTGCCAAAAGCCTCGGTGAGAAGGTCCGGATAAGGCAAGAACACATTGGCGACCATGATGAGACGCCCACGGTTAGCAAGATGCTTGGGCGCTTGGCGAATCAAGCGTTGGCTGGGCCCATAGCTAATGTCACGCTCTTGATGAAACGGCGGGTTACTAATAATAAAATCGTAGGTTTCGCTTTCCAATGCGCTATACACATCGCTTTGCAAAGCGTGCCCATTAACCTGATTAGCCTCTAGCGTGCGGCGCGTTGCCTCTACGGCAAAAGCGCTGACATCCACGGCGGTTACCGCATGGCCCCGTTTGGCAAGCCAGGCACTAATAATGCCATCGCCACAGCCCATATCGAGAATACGTTGAGGCGCTTTAGGCAGCTCTTTTTCCAGGCTGTCCAATAGTAGCAGCGTGCCTTCATCTACCTTGCCATGACCAAAAACGCCGGGATGGCTAACCAGCGTCAAGCCCAAAGCATCAAAGCGCTGCCAAACGTCTTCCAGAGTGTTCTCAAGCGCGATGGTGCGTGTGGCAAAGAGTGAACAGCGCCGCGCGTTATCGCGCTTGTCACAAATCATCCCCCGATCTGAGAGTACGTTAGGCACGCGTTTCACGCCGCCACTGTGCTCACCAATAATTTCAATGGCCGTGCCCGTGGGTAGCACGCTGCATAGCCACTCAAGCCACCAAATGCCTAGCTGATGCGCTTTAGGCCAGAACAACACTATCTCGCCGTGGGTAACGGCATTTTCAGGCAACGCGAAGGGGCTATAGACCTGTTTGCCTACCGCTTGCCACTCGTTTAGCACACCAAGATCACCGCTGATAACGCCTGCGGATTGCGCAATTAACCAGGCATCAACCGGTGGCGCTACGACCATAAGTGCCGTGTAGTTATCCTGCTGGCGTTCCAGCAGTTGGCAGGCAGGTGATTGGGCACTCATTGGGAAGTCTCCGGTTTAATCAACGTGTAGAGTAAATAACGACCCAGCCGCCAGTGCGGGTCTTGTTGGCAGTACTTCTTTTCGAGCGCCAGCAGCGCCCCACGCTCTTCATCGCTGCTGGGTGGCTGGCGCAGGTAGTCCTGAAATACGCGGATACCCGCAACGCTTGCCACTTCAAGACTGTTTTCCGCCCCCCATGCCACCATCTCAGCGTGGGTGACCGGCGAAATAGGCGTTAAGCGCTGCCGCTTGCCCTTGCCTTCCAAACGATCACTTAGCGCCTTTTCCAAATTGCCTTTCACCGCATTGGAAAAACGCAGCGCATCGCGGTTAAACACCATCAGGCTCAACTGCCCGCCGGGCGCGAGTAGGCTTGCCAGGCTGGCCATCGCTGAGCGCGGGTCGCCCAACCACTCAAGCACCGCATGGCAGGTAATCAGTGGCCAAGGGCCCGGTGCTTGCTGGCGTAAATCCTGAAGCGGGGCATGCACGTAGGTCATCGCCTCGCCAGGCAGCCGTTTGGCTTCAAGGTGCCAATGTTTGGCATACGTAAGCATGTCCAGAGAGGGCTCAGCCATGGTGACCGGGTGCTGGCGTTCGGCAAACCACGCCGCCTGCTGGCCTAACCCGCCGCCGACATCCAACACGGGCTGCTGGGTTAGTTCAAGCATTTGCGGCAGCAAGTAATCCAGCATCGCCAAGCGCAGCTCGCCGCGAGGCGCCTGGTAAAGCGAGCGTGAAAACTTGTCGACCAGACCGTCGAAGTAGCGGTCTCCAGCGTCGGTTAATTCATAGGTTGGATACATGCATAAGGCCAAGCGGCATAGTAAAGCCGCGTAGTTTACCCTGCCTAAGAGCGGAACGCTTGCAGCGGCAAGCGGTGCTGCCAGGCATCGTGCCGTTCAAATGCCGCAGCTAGCTGTAAGAGCTGTTTATCTTCACCAAACCGCCCGACTATTTGCACACCCACCGGCAGGCCGTTGGCGGCAACATGCAAAGGCACTGACATGGCAGGCTGGCCGGTCAGATTGGCTAATTGGGTGAACGGCGTGCGGCCAAGGGCATCCACCGCCAGCCTCTTTAATAAGCCAGCCTTTAGCGCCAGCGATGATGCCCCGGGAATGGCCAACACAGACATTAAGCGTTCGCGTGCCGCTGTTGGATAGAGCTCGCCAATTTCAGGCGCGGTATCTGCGCTTACCGGCATCACCAACGCATCAAAGCGTTGATGAAAACGGCTCATTTGTTCAGCGACCACGTGCCAATGGCGTTTCGCCAGCTCGTAATCCTGCGCTAATAGTTTGCTTCCTAATCGGCCGATGGCACGTGTAGAGGGCTCAATCGCCAAGCGATGAGTGGGCACGCCGGTTTGCTGGCTAATCCAGCGAAGGTCCGCTGCCAAGTGGCCAAGATAAAGCGTCAGGTAGCTATCTGCCAGGGCTTCACCATCCACCGGCGGATCGCACCACTCCACCTCATGGCCCATTTCCGTTAGCGCAACGGCGGCTTTATTAACCGCTGTTTTTACTTCCGAGTTTAACTGCGTGCCCAAGCCACGGCTTAAAGGCTCGCCCAGCGATATAGCAATGCGTAATCGCTTAGGCGAGGACGCTAATGCCGTTACGAAGCCCGTTTCAGCGCGTACCGGGTACGGGCCGGAAGGCGCCATACCGTTTACCTGTTCCAACAGCGCCGCACTATCTCGCACACTGCGCGTCAACGCGTGCTCAATGACCGCCCCCTGCCACACTTCCCCATGGCTTGAGTCAAGCGGCATCCGCCCACGCGTAGGTTTAAAGCCAAAAAGCCCACAGTAGCTGGCAGGAATACGGATGGAGCCACCACCGTCCCCGGCCAACGCCAACGGCACAATTCCGCTAGCTACTGCCACGGCCGCACCGCCGCTGGAACCACCAGGTGAATACCCTTCCCGCCATGGGTTAACAGGATGCGGAAAGGCTTTAGGCTCGGTAATCCCCATCAACCCCAACTCAGGCGTGGCCGTTTGCCCAATAATGACCAAGCCCGCGGCTTTCGAGCGCTGGATAATCGGCGAATCCTCTTTAGGGCGCCACTGAGTTAACGCAGCACATCCCGAGGCCAAGGGTTCACCGGCCAACCCCATCAACAGATCTTTACTCAAGGTGGGCACTCCACCAAAGAGCGCGCCATCGGCGATCTCCTCGCTCTCATGCCGGGCTTTCTCAAACCGCGTTCTGACGATCGCATGCAGGGCAGGATTTATCGCTTCAATCGCCTTGAAAGCAGTTTCCAGAACGTCTGCGCGACTCACCTCACGGCGGCAGATCAGTTCGGCAAGGCCGGTGGCATCATATTGCTGGTACTCATGGGGCTGCATTGCGTTCGCCTATAATGCTTTTCTCTACAGCCTAGCAGAGGCCGTCAGCTTAATTTTTCTTAACCATGTCTTTTCGCCTACCCTTCCACTGGGCCTTAAGGCGTATTGCCTTTAAACCCAAAATTCACTATGTTGGAGCCTATTGGGAACGTTCCCATTTTACTGTTTAATGGATAGCCAACATGCCCCCTGCCTCTGTGCGCGCCACACTTATTGAAGTCGCTAAACTGGCGGGCACGTCTAAAACCAGCGTATCGCGCTTTTTCGGCCCAGAGCGCGAACGGCTAACGCCCAGCCTTCAAGCGCGCATTGCCAACGCCGCCACGACGCTGGGCTACCAGCCTAATTTAATGGCACGCGGTCTCAAGGGAGGCGGCTCGCGCCTACTGGGCGTACTGGTGGCCGATATCCGCAATCCGTTCTCAGTGGCGGTTGTCCACGGCATAGAGCAAGCGGCTCGGGCTCACGGTTATTCATTAATCGTCTGTAATACCGATAACGATCCTGAACGAGAACAACAGCACCTGAGCCTGCTGAAGTCTTATCAGGTAGAAGGCTTGATTATTAATGCTGCCGGGCAGCCTGAAGCGCAGTTACAGGCACTCATGCATAGCGGCGTCCCCCTCGTGCTACTTGACCGCGAGGTTCACCAACTTGACGTTGATGTGATCGGGCTTGATAACGCGCTAGCGATTGATATGGCACTGGATCATCTCGTGCAACAGGGGTATCGCTCCCTTCTCTATGTCAGTGAGTCGCCTGCACATGCCAGTACCCGCCAGGAACGGCTACAGCGCTTTAATCAGCAAGCAGAGAGCTTAGGCATAAAAAGTCAGACGCTGATACTGGGCAATTCAGCGCCTCACTTTGAAGCGTTAACTGTCTTTACCCAGCACTCTGCATCATCTCCAGGCGCTGTTTTATGCGCTAACGGCAACGTCACGCTCGCCATGACACGCAGCTTTCAACAGCTGGGCATCCCTTTGGGCCCTACCGGTTTAATGGGAATTGACGAACTGGATTGGTGTGAGCTGATAACGCCAGGCATCACCACCCTGGCCCAGCCTACCGATGATATCGGTCACGCTGCCGTCAGTTGCCTGCTCAACCAGCTTAACGGCTCAGCGCCAACATCGCCCGTGCGCTACCGCCACGCCCCGCGCTTACAAGTGCGCGGCAGTACAACGCTTAAGCCAAATCTTTAACACACTTAAAAAGAGAATATCCTGATGGCAAATACAACGTCCTCCTCCCCTCGGATACTGACTTTTGGCGAAGCCATGGCCATGCTGGTGGCTAATACACCGGGTGATCTAGCAGAAGTCGAAAGCTTTCATCGTCGTTTAGCAGGCGCCGACAATAATGTCGCCATCGGCCTCTCGCGCCTGGGTTTTCACGTTGGCTGGTTGAGCCGAGTGGGCACCGACAGCCAGGGCCGGTTTATTCAGCAGTCTTTAAAAGCTGAAGGGGTTGACGACCGATATATTCAGCTTGATGCGCAACACCCCACCGGGCTGATGTTCAAAGAGCGCGCAGAAAACGGTGCCGACCCACGGGTTGAGTACTTCAGGCGCGGCAGTGCCGCCAGCCACTTAAGCATTGAAGATGCCGCTTCCATCGATTTTCAGTCGCTCACTCATCTGCATGCTACCGGCATTACCCCCGCGCTTTCTAAAAGCGCCCTGGAATTAACCCGCCACTTGATGCAGCAGGCACGCCAAAGCGGCGCCAGCATTTCCTTCGACCCCAATTTACGCCCATCACTTTGGCCCAGCGAAGCTGTCATGCGTGATACCTTAAATGAGCTGGCTAGTCTTGCTGACTGGGTGCTACCGGGACTTTCCGAAGGGCGGCTTTTGACCGGCTGCGAATCGCCCGAAGCGATTGCCGACTTCTACCTTGAGCGCGGTGCCAAGGCCGTTATCATCAAGCTAGGCCCTGAAGGCAGCTTTTATCGCGGCACGCTGGGAGGCTCTTTGGAAAGCATCAACGTACCCGGCCAGCCGGTCGCCAACGTTGTTGATACCGTGGGGGCTGGCGATGGCTTCGCAGTCGGTGCGATCAGCGCACTACTAGATGGCCTACCTGCTCGTGATGCGCTTAAACGTGGCAATCTGGTAGGCGCCCAGGCCGTACAAGTCGTCGGTGATATGGAAGGTTTGCCCACCAGGGACAAGCTGGAACAACTTGAGCACTAAGGTCACATGTAACGATCACAACACGAGGAGCTAGCATGAAAAAAAGTATCATTGTGACAGGACGACTTGGCGATCCACTAAAAGAAATGCTAGCGCAACACTTTGAGCTTATTGAGCACTCAGGGCCACTAGATCCCACTCAGCAAGACGTGCTCGACATGCTATCGAAGGCGCACGGCATTATCGGCTCAGGGCTGCCCATCACGCCTGAGTTACTTGATGCGGCGCCTGCGCTTGAAGTTATTTCGACAATCTCGGTGGGTTACGACAGCATCCCCGTGGATGAGCTAACCAAGCGTGGCATTATGCTGTGCAATACACCTGATGTGCTCACTGAAACGACCGCTGATACCGGTTTTGCGCTGGTGATGGCCTCAGCACGCCGGGTAACAGAGCTTGCCGAATGGGTGAAGGCGGGCAACTGGAAAGCCAGCCTTGGCCCTGATCACTTTGGTAACGACGTACACGGAAAAACGCTGGGCATGATAGGTTTTGGACGCATCGGCCAAGCGGTTTCCCGGCGCGGTGCGCTCGGTTTTGGTATGTCGATACTCTACTCCAATGCATCTCCCAAACCTGAACGCGAAGCAGAGCTAGGTGCCAAGCGCTGTGAGCTTAACGAACTTCTGGCCGAGGCAGATTTTGTCTGTGTGACCGTGCCTCTAACCGCAGAGACCGAACATCTAATCGGTGCCGACGAGTTTGCACGAATGAAGCCCTCAGGCATTTTCATCAACATTGCCCGCGGTAAAGTCGTCGATGAATCAGCGCTAATTGACGCACTTGAGAAAGGCACCATTAAAGCAGCGGGTTTGGATGTCTTCGAGCAGGAACCGCTGCCAGCCACCTCCCCTCTACTTAACATGACCAACGTCGTTGCCCTGCCCCATATTGGGTCCGCAACACATGAGACTCGCCAGGCAATGGCTCAGCGCGCCGTGGATAATATTCGCTTGGCCCTACAGGGCAAGCCTCCCATTAACCTGGTTAACGAGGACGTACACCAATGAGTCCTGCTATGCCCAGCGCAACGACCGCCGCTTACTGCCTACTGTTTGACTGTGATGGCACGCTGGTAGACAGCGAAGTACTCCTTGCAGAGGTAATGGGCGACATTCTTCCGGAGTTCGGCCTACCGTTCTCTGCGCGTCAGTATATGGAAGAGTTTCGCGGGGTACGCTTTCAAACGATAGTCAATACGTTAGAAGCGCGTTTTCAGCCCCTCACAGAAGACCAAGCGGCGACGCTTGAAGCCGGTATGCGAACACGCATGGAAGCCCGCATGCGCGCAGAGCTTGAACCCATCGCTGGCATTCCAGATGCGCTTGAACAATTAAGCAGCTACGCCAAAGCCGTGGTATCTAACGGCCCCGAGCGAAAAATCCGCTGTGCCATGGAAAGCACCGGTTTAGGCCACCATTTTAAAGGGAATTTATTCAGTGCTTATACCCTGAATATCTGGAAACCCGACCCCGAGCTTTACCGCAAGGCGGCGGCGGCAATGGGCTACGCGCCCGAGCAATGTATTGTGATCGACGATGCGGCCGTAGGTGTAGAAGCCGGGTTGGCTGCAGGTATGCACGTTATCCATATTAACCACTTTCCTGATGAAGAGAGCACGCCCGAAGGCGCCGTTGGCATTCAGCATGCCAATGAGCTACCAGCAGCTATCGCGCGCTTAAATCTTTAATGGAAGTAGCATAGCCCCCCCCCCCTCCTTTCCCATCATTCATGCTACCGCTAGGCATATTTACTCCGCCTAGCGGCGCGATTATCTGTCTACTTACTTAACCTTCTTTTTTATATCAAGACCATGGTCGCATAGCTCAAACATTGACCTGTGCAGGAATGGCGCTAAGCTTGGTCATAACTCAAATATAAAAATACATTTTATACTTGAGTTATGACGACTATGGCATAAAAAAAACATCAAAATAAAACGGAGAGCCTTCCATGCGCCTAACCCACCTGATGATGGCCAGCCTTGCTATCGGCTTCACGACATCTCTGCAAGCTGCTGACTTCACATTCAAATACGCTCATTCTCAAACCGATGATGCCCCGCGATCTGAGTCCATGCGTTACTTCAAAGAAGCACTTGAAGAGCGCAGTGATGGGCGTATCGCGGTAGAACTCTATTTCAATGGCACGCTAGGGAAAGAGGAAGACGTACTTCAACAAGTCCAGATGGGGCTTATTCAAGGCTATCGCGGTGGCTTGTTTGCTCAAGCTAACCCCGCCTACCTGATCTATACCATGCCGTTTCTGTTCACCACGCCGGAACAGGCCATTGACGTTATGGAAGGCGAGCTGGGCCAAGCCATTAATGAAGGCGCACATGCAAATCAGCTGCATATACCGGTGACCGGAGTTGCAGGCGGCATGCGCCAGTTAACCAACAACGTTCGCGCCGTTAATCAAGTTGATGACCTCCGTGGTTTGAAAATTCGCACCCCGCCGCTGGCTCCCACGTTGCTGGCATTTGAAGCGTTAGGAGCTTCCCCACAGCAAGTGCCTTATACCGAAACCTATATGGCAATGCGCACAGGCGTAGTCGATGGTCAGGAAAATCCGCCCTCCAATATCGCTGATATGAAATTCCATGAAGCTCAGGAGTACATGTCATTACTGAACTGGCAAATCCATCCTGACCCCTTCTTTATCAGCGCTCAGTGGTACGACCAGTTACCTGAAGATCTGCAGTCAATCGTTGACGACGTGGCTCAGGAGACGATGACGCGCTCCAACGAAATTTGGCTAGCCTCCGAAGCCAACTACCTCGACACACTTGGCGAGCACATGAGCATTAATGATATCGCCGACGAACACCGCCAAGGTTTTGTGGATGCCGTCGTTCCTGTTTGGGAGCACTTTGTTGAACGTGGTGACTTTAGCCAGGAGCAGTTAGAGCAAGTACTCACGCTGACCGATCAAGCCGAGGTATTGGAGTAATGAACCCTCCTCCACTGGCGCAACCGATGGCGGAAGATACCGTTTTGATGCGGGTAATGCGCCGCTTCGCTAGCCTATTGGAAAATCTTATTGCCGCATTAATTGCGGCGGTTTTCCTGCTCTGCTTGACACTGGTGATATTACGCTACGTATTCAGCATTGGCTTTGCCGGTGCTGAAGAGGTGATGCGCTTTCTATTTGTGTATTCCACCGCAATGGGGGCATCGGTCGCCATTTTGCGCGGCGAGCATATCCGTATCAGCGTGCTTGTGGATGCGCTGCCTACGTCAATAGCCGTCTGGCTCAACCGCTTACGCCATATACTCGTGATGGTATTCAATGGCTATTTGGCATGGCTCAGCATTAGCTGGATTGGGCAAGTGGGTCGCTTCCGCTCCGCCGTACTGGATGTGCCCAATTGGGTAGTGCAAATCAGCGTCCCTATTGGCGCGCTACTGGTCATCCTATTTTCCTTGGCGGTGCTAATGGGTGGAGAACGGCCCTCCGTTCAACGAGAAGACGCGCAGGAGAGCCAAGCATGATCTTACTGCTAGTTAGCCTAATAGTGCTTCTACTGATAGGAGTGCCCATCGCCTATTCGCTGGGGCTTTCGGGGTTGGTCTATTTTTTGATCATGCAACCAGGCTTGATTGGCGTGCTGCCCCAGCGGGTGCTGTCCGGAATGGATTTGTACACCATGATTGCCCTGCCGTTGTTTATTTTGATGGGATTGGTAATGAACGCTTCAGGCATTACCTCTCGCTTAATCGACTTCTGTTTGATGTTGGTAGGTCGTTTCCCTGGTGGTTTGGGGCACGTCAATATCTCAACATCGATGATTTTTGGGGGCATATCAGGCTCTTCTGTGTCTGATACGGCCTCGGTGGGTTCCTCCATGATTCCGGAGATGGCACGTAAAGGATACAGCGTCGAAACCGCCAGCGGTATTACCGTGGCCTCCTCCACCATGGGAATGATCATTCCACCCAGTGTACCCATGGTAATTTTCGCCGTTACCGCTCAGCAGTCTATCGGCACCATGTTTATGGCGAGCCTTGTACCTGGTTTACTGATTGGCTTGCTGATGATGGGCATTATTGCGCTAATGGCCGGTCGCCAAGGCTACCCTCGTGCCCACGCAGGATTAACCTCTCAACAGCGCCGTCAGGTAATTCAACGTGCGGTACTCGCCCTATTAATTCCCCTGTTTGTCGTGGGTGCGGTGGTCGGTGGTGTCGCGACAGCCACTGAATCTGCCGCGTTAGGCGTGGGCTATGCGCTTTTTCTAGCATTGGTAGTCTTTAAAAGCCTCAAGCTGCGTGAACTACCTGCACTATTTCGCTCTGCCGTCATGACCAGCGCCACAGTGATGATCATTATCGCCATGAGCCAGCTATACGTGTGGATTCTCTCGATGGAGCAGATCCCCCAACTATTGGCAGGCTTTTTAGGCGGGCTGGATCTTACCCCGATGCTGCTCCTGCTGGTCATTGCTGCTGCCGTGCTACTGATCGGCACCTTTATTGATGTAACCCCCGCGATTTTGCTGATTACCCCAGTGGTGCTGCCGGTACTTGCCCTGGCCAATATTTCCCCCGTGCAGTTTGGCGTATTGCTGATTAGTGGCTTGGCTATTGGCTTGGTCACGCCACCGGTAGGCATGTGTCTGAACGTATGTTCATCCATTACCGGCCTCTCGATTGGACGTATTTTCCGTGGCGCTTTGCCGTTTCTCCTCGCAAACCTTCTGGTGATGCTGCTGGTAATAGCTTTTCCGCTCATCACCCTTTGGCCGCTCACGCTGTTCTCGTGAGCCCATTTACTTTCATCATTTAAGGAAACTCATATGGATATTCGCCAAGCGCTTCATAGCGATCATTTTAAAACCCTCGATACTCAGGGCTTGCGTGACAAAATGCTGGTTACCGAGATTATGGTACCTGGCCAAATGTCACTAACCTATAGCCATGTTGACCGCATTATTGTTGGTGGCGCAGTACCCACTGATTCGCCGCTTACCCTGAGCGGTGGCAAAGAACTTGGCGTTGACTATTTTCTAGAGCGGCGGGAAATGGGCGTTATTAACATTGGCGCGCCCGGACGCATTACTGTCGACGGTGAAACGGTCGAGCTCGGCCCCCACCACGGCCTGTATATTCCCAAAGAGAGCCGTGAAGTCAGCTTTGAGAGCCTTGATGCGAGCAAGCCTGCGCGCTTTTATATCAACTCAACGCCTGCCCATGTACGTTACCAGCTACGCCATATCCGCCCGGAAGATGCCTCACCCACCACCCTTGGTGACCCTGAAACCGGCAATGTGCGTACCATCAATAAGTACCTGCATACCGATGTACTGGATACCTGCCAGCTATCCATGGGGCTAACCCAGTTAGAGCCCGGCAGTATGTGGAACACCATGCCCTGCCATACTCACGAACGACGCATGGAAGTGTACTTCTACTTTGACTTGAGTGAAGACGATGTGGTGTTCCACCTATGTGGCGAACCTCAAGAAACTCGTCATATCGTAGTTGCCAACGAACAAGCCGTGATTCACCCAAGTTGGTCGATTCACTGCGGGTTCGGTACCCGCCGTTACACCTTTATTTGGGGTATGTGCGGTGAAAACCTGACCTACGATGATATGGATTTTATCGCTTCTAAAGAGCTGCGCTAAACCACTACTCAGGGAGAGTGACCAATGACGCTATTTTCACTGAATGGCCAAGTTGCAATGGTAACCGGGTGCAATAAGGGACTCGGACAAGGGATTGCCATTGCGCTGGCACAGGCGGGAGCCGATATAGTCGGAGTCAACCGAAGCCCTGCTGGCAATACCCGCCAGCAGGTAGAGGCATTAGGACGTCAGTTTTACGACATTACCGCTGAGCTGGGCAGTCAAGCACCTAGTGAGATCGTCTCACAAGCGATCATGCAAGCGGGCAAGGTAGATATCCTGGTCAACAATGCGGGAATTATTTGCCGGGCGGCAGCCGTTGAGTTTTCAGAGCAAGACTGGGATGCGGTCATTGATGTTAATTTGAAAGCCGCTTTTTTTCTCGCGCAGCAGGTGGCCAAACATCTTATCGAGCGTGAAGCGCCGGGCAAGATCGTCAATATCGCTTCATTACTGTCGTTTCAGGGCGGCATTCGTGTGCCCTCCTACACCGCCAGCAAAAGCGGTATTCTCGGTCTAACACGTCTACTCGCTAATGAGTGGGCGGGTCATGACATCAACGTGAATGCCATCGCCCCTGGCTATATGGCTACCGATAACACCCAAGCATTGCGCGACGACCCCCAGCGCCACGCTGAAATTCTTGGCCGAATCCCCGCTGGACGCTGGGGCACGCCCGAAGACTTAGCCGGTGCTGTGATATTCTTATGCTCCGATGCCGCCCGCTATGTACATGGGCATACCCTGGCAGTAGACGGCGGCTGGCTGGCACGCTAACCAAGCATTTTGGTTAATTAACATTACCATCAACGAGCGATTGGCAATTACGTAAGGAAGCTTGAATGAAGGAGAAGGCTGAAACGCAGTACCACGCCCCTGCCTTAGAGAAAGGGTTGGATATTTTGGAGCTGCTTGCTCAGTCTTCCCAGCCGTTAAGCACCCAAGCGATCGCCGAGCAGATCGGCCGTAAAACCAATGAGATGTACCGCATGCTGATGGTGCTGCGGGATCGCGGCTACGTCAGCATGGATGATAGCGGTAGCCGCTATCAGCTAACCCTAAAGATATTCGAAATGGCCCACCGCTTCCCTCCCACCAAGCGGTTAGTGCAGGCTGCGCTGCCACGCATGGAGGAGCTGTGCCATGAAATTTCCCAGTCATGTCATCTTAGTGTTGCGCGCCCTGGCCATCTATTGGTTGTGGCTCAGTATGAAAATCCCGACAAGATGGGTTTTGGTCTCCGTTTAGGAGCCAAAATAGATATTTGCGGCTCCGGTTCGGGGGCCGTTATGCTAGCCTTTTTGGATGAGCCACGGCGGGCACGGGTACTGGCTGCCAGCGATGCCACGGTAGAGGAAGTGGTTAGAACACGTGCTCTATTTGACCCGATCCGTCAGCAGGGTTACCACATTGGCCCCAGCCCTCAGGTTCAAGGGCTAACCAACATCAGCTTTCCTGTCTTTGGTGTTCATGAGGTGATTGAAGCCGTTATCACCATCCCTTACCTCACGCTGATTCCAGAAGCGATGCACCGGGAAGTTCCCAGCATCGACCGCTGCCGTGAACAGTTAGGAGAACTAGCAAACGCCCTGACAATGGCTATTGGCGGGCGCCTACCAAAAGATACAACGAGCTAGAAGCAGGTAGTCAAATGCTCTTTAACGTTTAAGTCATTATCGACTAGCACATGCCGCCAGGGTTGGGGCTACTACTATTAGTAGCGGGCCTTTCCGCCACCATGTCGAGCGCCAGCTCCGATGCGATCGCCGGTGTCTCCACGCTCATTCGGGATTTGTATGTGCTGGCGACAGGGCGTACACCCTCGGCCCGTAATGTGGTGCGCTTTTCACGTATTGCCTTAGTGGTAACCATTGGTTTGGCACTGCTTTTCGCACTCGCCTCGGACAACGTGATCACTTACATCACTCGCATGATCTCGACTATCCTGTCAGGGCTATTCGTTAGCGCCATACTGGGCCGTTTCTGGCCACGCTATAATTGGCAGGGTGCCATTGCCACACTGATTTGTGCCTCGGCAACGTCTTTAATAATTATCGCGAATAGCTAGCATTACAAAAAAGCCCCGCTGACCCATTAAGTCAGCGGGGCTTTTTTGTCCTTATAACGATTTTGTGCTGATGGCGATGGCTTATCCGGCAGTTAGCTGGCGCACGGCGAGCTCCACGCCACGCAACTCGGCAAGCCCTCTCATGCGGCCATAAAGCGGGTAGCCCGGCGCAGTTTTACGCTGTTGATCGTCGAGAATATGATGGCCATGGTCGGGGCGTAATGGCAAACGCGCCCCGCCCTCTTTTTCACGGCGACGCTCTTCTTCGACCAGCGCCTGGATAACGCCGACCATATCAACGTTACCTTCCAGGTGCGGTGCTTCATGGAACGAGCGCGGGTCCGCTTCGCGCTGTGTGGCACGCAGGTGGATAAAATGAATATGCGAGGCAAAGTGGCGGGCCATGGCAACCAGGTCGTTGTCTTCACGAACACCATAAGAGCCGGTGCAAAACGTTAGGCCATTGGCCGGGCTGGGCATATGATCCACAATCCACTGCGCATCCTGATGCGTTGAAACTACCCGAGGCAAGCCGAGAAGCGGCCGGGGCGGATCATCAGGATGGATCGCCATACGAATGCCGACTTCTTCTGCTGCTGGAATAATCGCTTGTAAAAAGTAGCCAAGATTTTCGCGCAGCTTTTCAGCATCAATCTCCGCATACTCCGCCAGCACATTGCGAAACTGTTCCAGCGTATAGTGCTCTTCAGCCCCAGGCAGCCCGGCGATCAGTGTCGTCACCAGCTTATCGCGTGCGGTCTGATCAAGCGTATCAAGGTAGCGTTGGGCCATACGCTTATCCGTTTCGCTATACTCATCCTCGGCCCCTGGCCGCTTAAGAATATAGAGATCAAAAGCAGCAAACGCGGTGTGATCAAAGCGCAATGCCAGCGCACCATCCGGCAGTACATGAACGAGATCTGTTCGCGTCCAGTCGAGCACCGGCATAAAGTTGTAACAAACGGTGTCGATACCGCAAGCAGCCAAATTACGTAGCGTTTGGCAGTATGTGGCAATCAATGCATCGCGCTCGGGCAGACCCTGCTTTATCGCTTCATGGACCGGCACACTTTCAACCACCGACCAGCGAAGCCCGGCGGTCTCAATCATGTTCTTGCGCGCTTGAATAGCCTCGACCGGCCACACTTGGTGATTAGGTATTTCATGCAGTGCCGTCACAATGCCGGTCGCACCGGCCTGGCGAATTTCTTCAAGACGTATCGCATCGTTAGGGCCAAACCAGCGCCAGGTATGCTCCATAAATAACTCCCTATCCTTCGAGGCCTAGCGCTGCTAACGCGGCGTTTAACCCATCTTGCGTTAAGGCGCGATAGGCCGTTACTACGTCGTCGACAAACGGCTGATTTGTTGCCAACGCGGGTGGTACCACTTCGTCAATGGCTAAAAATGCGTTTACCAACGCGACCGTCTGGCCACCGTGAGTCTGATGTAGCTCAGCAAACTGTTTTGCCATGGGATCATCAACGGAATAAAGCTTGCCGTTTAGCTCCTGGCCGTCGGTATAACGAATCCACCCAGCTATTCCTAATGCAGTGCAAGGCGATGCCTGACCCGCTTGAATACGCTCAAGAGCGCCGCTCAGCCAGCGCTGGGGCAGCTTCTGGCTGCCGTCCATGGCGATCTGCTGCAAACGGTGGCGCAAGCTGTCATTGGTAAAGCGTGAAAGTAGCGAATCAGCGTACGCCGCAAGGTCAGTGCCTTCGGGCATATCAAGCGTCGGTGCGGCTTCTTCCAACATGTAGCGGCGCAGCAGCGCGCGCAGTGCCGGTTGGTTGATGCCGTCATACACCGTTTCAATGCCTTCCAAGGCACCCAAATAGGCCAGCAGAGAATGGCTACCGTTCAGCATTCGCAGCTTCATGGTTTCAAACGGGGCAACATCGGCGACCATTTCTACGCCGTCGGCCTCCCAACTTGGCCGTCCGGTGGGGAAGTTATCCTCTACCACCCACTGCGAGAATGCCTCGCCCACCACGGCATTAGGATCAACAACACCTAAGGCAGCCAAGCACTCAAAGTCAGCGTCGGTCATCGCAGGCACAATGCGGTCGACCATGGAGCTTGGAAACGCCACTTCGGCATCAATCCACTCGGCAAGTTCGGCGCTGCGCTGCTGGGCAAGCTTAACCACGGCTTTACGAGTACGCTGACCGTTGTGCGGCATGTTATCGCACGAAAGCACGGTAAACGGCGCCACGCCCGCGGCATGCCGCCGAGCCAGCGCTTCAACCAACAAGCCAGGAGCGGTCCGCGGCTCGCTGGGTGAGGCGATATCGCCTGCAACCATCGGGTCATCCAGGCGCAGCTCACCGCTGGCCGGGTTCAGAAAATACCCTTTTTCCGTCACGGTCAGCGTAACGATATGCGTACTTGGCGCCGCCAGCCGGTCAAGCAGCGCGTCTCTATCCCGCCCCCAGTTGCCCGACGCATCGCAGCCGGAAAACAGCGCTTCTTCAATCACGCCTATCTCGCGCAGCGTCAGTGTCTGGCTGTCGGCATATTCCGCCACCTGATAGCGGTAACCCGCCTTGCGCAGGTTATCCACCAGATCAACACTCGAGCGTAAATTGGCGCTACACACGCCCCACTCACTATCGCTAGTGCGCTGGCGATAGCGCTCAAGATAAACCGCTTGGTGAGCACGGTGAAACGCGCCCAAGCCAAGATGAACAATGCTGATATGGCCGCTGGCTTGACTAGCTTCGATGGTTTGCATATTCAATGCAGTATTCTCCTTGGCAAGTTATTACACGTCGACATCGAAATAGCGCCGTGCATTATAGAAGCTGATATTGCTAACCAACTCGCCCAGCCAACGCTCATCGTTGGGAAGCTGTCCATCTTCCACCCAACGCCCTAACATACGGCACAAAAGACGCCTAAAGTATTCGTGGCGGGTAAAGGAGAGGAAACTTCGTGAATCCGTCAACATGCCCACAAAGTGGCTTAAAAGCCCAAGCTGGGAAAGCTGAGTCATTTGCCGTTCCATACCATCCAGTTGGTCGTTGAACCACCACCCGGAACCGAACTGAACTTTACCGGGGATGCCACTGCCCTGAAAATTGCCAGCGGTAGTAGCCAACACTTCATTAAACAAGGGGTTTACGCAGTAAAGAATCGTTTTGGGCAATTGATCATTGCGATCCAAGGCATCCAAAAGCTGATTGAGCGGCGCGGCTATGGGCCTGTCATCCATGGAGTCGAAGCCAGCATCCGCGCCTATCTCACGCCAACCGCGAGTACTGTTATTGCGTAACGGGCCCATGTGGTACTGCTGTACCCAATCACGCCGATGGTATTCGCGGCCCAGAAAGATCAGTACTGCCGTCATGAATTGCGCCTGCTCGTGCTCATCAGGCAGCGTGCCATCCAGGCGGCGCTTAAGTATGCCATTTAATTCCGCATCGGTAGCCAAGGCAAACTGGACACGCTCCAAACCATGGTCGGCAATTTTGCACCCATGCGTGGTGAAGTGGTCCATCCGCTTTTCTAAAGCGCTATAGAGCGAGTTGATATCACTTATTTCTATACCCGCTGCCTTGCCTAATTTCTCAAGATAGGCGGGATAATCAACCGCAGCCGGCTTAAATGCACGGTCAGGCCTGAAGCTTGGCAGCACTTTGACACTAAAACTTGTATCAGAGGCTATTTGCGCGTGATGGCTAAGGTCGTCAGCAGGGTCGTCCGTGGTACCCACCATGCGGACATTCATCTGCTGAAGGATACCGCGAGCGGAGAACTCAGGCTTGGACAGTAGTGAATTGCCCCGCTCCCAAATGGCGTCGGCAGTGGTAGGGGACAGAAGCTGATCGGTTATTCCAAAGGGGCGTCTAAGCTCAAGGTGCGTCCAGTGGTAAAGCGGATTACCCAAGGTATTAGGAACGGTAGCGGCCCATGCTTGAAATTTTTCGTAGTCACTGGCATCGCCGGTGCAAAAACGCTCGTCCACACCGTTCCAGCGCATGGCGCGCCACTTGTAATGGTCACCTTTTAGCCAGATTTCGGTCAGGTTCTCGAAGCGACGGTCTAGCGCGATATCTCGGGGAGACAAGTGGCAGTGGTAGTCAAAAATGGGTTGTATGCTTGCATAGCCGTGGTATAGGCGCTTTGACATCTCGCTATCGAGAAGAAAATTCTCTCCAAGGAATGCTGCCATTAAACCCTCCATTGCGATCGTTACGTCTTAGGGCAGAAAGGAACTGAGCTAGCCGCCCTTGTAAATTGGTTAGGCCAAAGAGTCCACTTGGATGCTTTCATTGTCAACCTTTCGCCCACCAACTACGACCAAAGCCTCATTTAACAAAAGGATTGGTTAGTCCAATTTAGCGACCTGTTCAAACTTGGCCCAATGACTACAACGTGCAGGCACTATTTTATTGTAGGTAGGCTTTTCAGGAGATGGGACAACATGCATAAAGGCATAATTTCAGTCTTATCGGGCGCTCTGTTCGCGCTTTCGGGCTGCTCAATGCCCTCAGAGGTGTCTTCGGGCGTTACTCAAATGAGGCTCGCTCACAACATGAGCGAGAGCCACCCTGTTCACAAATCCTTGGCATATTTTACCGAACGGGTCCGTGAAAAAAGCGGCGGAGAACTATCGTTTCAAATTTACGCCAACGGGCAGCTTGGCTCTGAACGTGAAGTTATTGAGTTAGTTCAAACCGGTGCCGTGGATGTTACAAAAGTGAGCGCCACCGCGCTTGAGAGCTTTTCTAACATCTACTCTCTGTTCAGCATTCCTTACCTCTTTGCCAACCCTGAGCACTACTATCGCGTGATGGATAGCGATATCGCTACCGATATTTACCAGCAAACCGCCGACAATGGCTTTTTTGGTCTGACCTATTACGACTCTGGCATTCGTAATGTTTACACCATTGATACGCCCGTACGGACCCCAGCCGACATGCGTGGTTTGAAGCTGCGCGTTCAGCCCAGCCAAACTGCGCTGGAAATGACCCGGTTAATGGGCGGCGCACCAACGCCCATGGCATACGGAGAAGTATATACAGCGTTACAGCAAGGGGTGATTGACGGCACTGAGAATAACGAAACAGCATTGACGTCATCCAACCATGGAGAGGTAGCCAAGGAGTACTCCTATACCGCTCATGCCATCGTGCCCGATCTGTTGATTTTCAGCCAACATCGCTGGGAGAGCTTCACGCCACAGCAACAAACATGGCTTAGAGAAGCGGCAATTGAATCCACCGCGTTTCATAAGGAACTCTGGGCAAAAGAGATCGAACAAGCGGTCACAAAAGCGCAGGAAATGGGCGTTAACTTCCATCACGACGTGGATGTGGAAGCCTTTCGTGAATCGGTTGCTCCCATGCACGAAAGGGTAATGGAAAATCCGGTCTTGGCACCTCTTTACAAGCGCATACAAGAACTAACGGAGTCTTGAAGCCATGGTAAACACGATTAATCGCTGGCTAAGCAAAGTCATCACGGTGCTTACATCAGCAATGCTAGTTATCATGGTGCTGGTTGCACTATGGCAGGTGGTGAGCCGCTATTTGCTTAATGATCCCAGCACGTTTTCGCAGGAGTTCCTGCGCTATTCGCTTATCTGGATCACGATGATCGGCGGCGCGCTCGCCTTTCACACTAAAAAGCACATTGCGGTAGAAATGGTGACTAACCGGTTTTCTCCTGGCCTGCAGAAAACCGCTCACTTTGCCGTACTCGCCTTCCTGATCCTCTTTTCTATTATCGTCATGATTTATGGGGGCGTCTGGCTGGTCTCTTTAACCATGTCCCAGCAGACCGTCTCCCTTGGCATACCGATGGGTTATATCTACCTCTCCCTACCCACCTCAGGCGTTCTAATCCTTTGGTTTTGCATTTCAGAACTTATCAATGCCAGTGCCGGAACCCCTCACGATTTCGATCAAACCTTAGACGTTTAATACACAATTAAGGCATTTGAGCCATGACAATTATTGCAGGTTTCAGTCTACTCATTTCTTTCTTTATCCTTCTACTTATCGGGGTACCAATCGCCATCAGTATGGCGGGTGCCTCCATCGTAACAATGCTACTGATTGCTCCGTTTGATGTTGCGGTATTTACCTCAGCACAAAAGATGGTGACCGGTATTGATAGCTTCACGCTACTCGCCGTTCCTTTCTTTTTGCTTACCGGCATCATTATGAACCAGGGTGGTATCGCGCTACGCTTGGTCAATGTGGCAAAACTCTTTACGGGGCGCTTACCCGGCTCGCTTGCACACACTAATATTGTCGGCAATATGTTGTTTGGCTCGCTTGCAGGCTCTTCTGTGGCCTCTGCGGCGGCGATCGGTAAGGTCATGCAACCACTGCAAGAGAAGGAAGGTTATGACCGTAAGTTCTCTGCCGCGGTTAATATTGCCTCAGCCCCCACGGGGTTAATTATCCCACCGACCGGGCTTTTCATTATTTACTCCCTGGTTAGCGGTGGCACCTCGGTGGCTGCGCTATTTTTAGCAGGCTACATCCCAGGCATACTCTGGGGAATGGCGACCATGGCGGTGGCGTACATCATTGCCAAGCAAAGAGGCTATACCACGCCGCATAAAGTTCCTTTGCGCGCTGCCATGAAAGTATTGTGGGACGCCGTACCCAGCTTGTTTTTAATCATCATTATTATCGGCGGTATTACAGGTGGCATATTTACCGCTACCGAGGCATCGGCGGTGGCCGTGTTGTATGCGTTACTGCTCTCTTTCGCCTATCGCAGCTTATCGATTAAGCAACTGCCCGGCATACTCAAGGAAACAGCAGAGCTTACCGTTGTCATCATGTTCCTTATCGGCACATCCGCCATGCTGGCGCTAGTGATGGCTTTCACGGGGATTCCAGCAGCCATTAGCGAAGGTATTTTATCGCTGACCGATAATCCCATTCTGATTCTCATATTGATCAATATTATTTTGCTATTGATTGGCACGTTTATGGACGTCACGCCGGCCATATTGATCTTTACTCCTATCTTTTTACCCGTGGTGTCGGAATTTGGCATGAGCCCTGTGCACTTTGGTGTCGTGCTCATCGTAAACTTGTGTATCGGCAACATCACGCCTCCCGGCGGCAGCGCGCTGTACGTTGGCAGCAAGGTAGGCAAAGTAAAAATGGAAGAAGTGATCAGGCCTCTTTTACCGTTTTATGCGGCGGTCATCGCGGTCCTCATGCTGATAACGCTACTGCCGATTCTCAGCGAATGGCTTCCGCGCCTAGCCGGCCTCATGTGATTTTCAAGGATTGACCTCGATGAATATTCAAGAGCGCTATTGCTTTCACTTAGCCAAGACTCAGCAAAACCACCTCATCTTTGCATCAAGGGATGAAGACGTGAAGGCCCACTTCTTTATCCTTGAGGAGGGCATATTTCGCGTACTTTTTGAAAAACAAACAGGACTTGAGGTTGGTAAGACCTGGAGTATTGCGCCAGGCCAAGACGATCTTCCTCATCGTGGCCGAGACAGGTTCAGTACCGAGCACTTTAGTTTGCCGGGCTACACGCTATCTGAGGATGAACAGAGCTTTGCAATCCAAACTCGCCAGCTAAAAGCTGTCATTCAAAAGGAAGGTTTTCGAATTGACTGGTATCACACCACTCACGGTCAGTGGCAGCTGTTCGCTCAGGATAGACAGACCCAAGCGTATAATTTCAATGGCGAATTAGGCCAGGAGCTCAAGCACTACCTGAAAAGAGATATTCAGGAGCAGTATTACGGTTTGGGTGAGCGAACCGGGCACCTAAACCATCATCACCGCCGCTATCGTAATATTACAATCGATGCGATGGGTTATGATGCCGAACATTCGGATCCACTGTATAAACACATTCCTTTTTATATTACCCGCAAGCCGGAACAAGCGTTCTCCTACGGTCTTTTCTATGACAACTTAGCGCCTGGCTACTTTGATATGGGCCGTGAGCTTGATAACTATCATGGCCTTTATCGCTACTTTGAAGCTGAATCCGGTGACCTGGATTACTACATGATCGCCGGTCCTCATATGCGCGATGTAGTAACCACTTATACCTGGATGACAGGTAATACGGCCCTGCCACCCAAATGGAGCATCGGTTACTCAGGCTCAACCATGAGCTACACCGATGCCCCCAATGCACAAGAGCAGGTGTGGGAGTTTATTGAGCAGTGTGAAAAGCACGACATTCTCTGCGATTCATTTCAGCTCTCGTCGGGTTATACCTCCATCGATGGCAAACGCTACGTCTTCAACTGGAATACGCAGAAATTTCCCGATGCCAAAAAGCTCTCGGCAGACTTCAAGCGCAAAGGTATCCGCCTTGCCGCCAATATAAAACCGGCGCTTCTCACGGACCATCCGCAGTACGCAAAACTGGAGTCGCTTGGCTATTTTCTAAAAGATGAAAGCGGTAATACAGAGCTTGCTCAGTTCTGGGATGGCGGGGCCGCACATGTCGACTTCACCAATGAGGGCGCCTATAACTGGTGGAAAGAGGAAGTAACCCGGCAGTTGCTTGAGTATGGTATCGAGACGACCTGGAACGACAACAACGAGTATGAGATTTGGAGTAAAGGCACTCAAGCAGACGGCTTTGGCGCTCGCCTTCCCTTTACACGCATTCGTGCGCTCTTCCCACTATTAATGATGAAGGCCTCTTTCGAAGCACAAACAACCTACGCTTCTGAAAAACGTCCTTTCCTCATTTCGCGCTCGGGCGCACCAGGCATGCATCGTTACGTGCAAACCTGGACCGGTGACAATCGCACCGAATGGAAAACCATCAAGTTTAATAACAAGACAGGTATTGGCTTGAGCCTTTCGGGCGTTTATAACTTCGGCCACGATGTAGGAGGCTTTGCTGGCCCTAAACCGGATTCAGAGCTTTTTATCCGCTGGGTGCAAAATGGCATCTTCCACCCTCGTTTTACCATTCACTCCTGGAACGAAGACGCAACGGTCAACGAGCCGTGGATGTATGACGAGGCCGTCGCCCCTATTCGTGAGCTGATAAAGCTACGCTCACGACTAACGCCCTATTGGTATAGCGCGTTTTACAAGGCCCATGTACATCACGAGCCAATCCTCAAACCCACCTTCTTCGATTTTGAAGAGGACACGTGCACGTGGCTTGAGAACGACGACTTCTTAGTGGGCGAATCGTTGCTCGTTGCAAGCGTTGTTGAGCCCGGCGTCTCGACTCGTGATGTCTACGCGCCTGAACACCCAGGTGGCTGGTTCGATTTTTATACGGGCAGGTTCATCGCAGGCGGCACACAAGCCACGCTCGACGCACCTCATCATCAAACTCCTCTTCTCGTTAAAGCGGGCGCCATTATCCCCACCAACGAGGCTTCACGTACATTTGCCAATAAAGATGCGGACCAGCGCGGCTTTTTACTTTTCCCGCCACGGGGGGCAAATGGCATATCTCGGTACACCCATTATGAGGATGACGGCGAAACGAGCCATTGGCGCACCGCTCATGCCTTGGTAGAGCTTCACATGCATACTAGCGAAGATGCGATCCATGTAACGACAGACGTCATTTCTAATGGCTATCGCCTACCCTACGAATCAGCGATCTTCATACTGGCTACCGGCGACACCCGCACGCTGTACATAAACGGTGAAGAGAAGCCGAAGAGCAACGAGGTCACTGCCTCCCTATAGCAGGAGTTAAACGCTGGGATAAGAAGCAGGCTCCAAGAGAGTAAGCGCTCTTGAAAAGTGAAGCGAGGAAAGTACCCTCGCTTCACTCACCGCGTTTAAGGAAAACCTGTGGGTACAAACGCTTGTTACCGTTTGAATGGCCTTCTGGTTCAGCACTTTATTCAGCCTTGGAACACAAAAATGCAACTGCCTACCCCCCAACGCCTCTATCAAAAGACCGGGTTACAACTGAAAGAGCGCATCTTGTCTGGCCTTTACGGCGAGGGCAACCGGCTTCCCGCCGAGCGTGATATCGCAGAAGAGCTGGGCGTTAGCCGCACAGTGGTTCGTGAAGCGCTGATCATGCTGGAACTCCAAGGGCTAGTGGAGGTACGCAAGGGGTCAGGCATTTATGTGCTGTCGCCTCCCAAGGAGCCTATACCCAGTAAAACCGAAGACGAGGATAACGCGCTCAGCGCTGGCCCTTTCGAAATGCTCCAGGCACGCCAGCTTATCGAAAGTCAGATTGCAGCGCTTGCGGCCACCCTAATTACCAAAAGCGATATACTGGAACTGATGGAGATCAGCAAACAAGCACGCGATGAAGATCGCTATCAAGACTCAGAATGGGACAAACGCTTTCATTTGCAGATAGCCAAGTCGAGCCAAAATGCTGTTTTAGTCTACCTGGTCGAAAAGCTTTGGTATCAACGCGATAAAAACTTATTGTGGCAAAAACTCCATGATCGAATTGATAATCGCCAATCGTTGGATAGTTGGTGCGACGATCATGATGTTATTTTAAAAGCCCTAATTCGACGCGATGCGAGCGCCGCTCACCAAGCCATGTGGCAACATCTCGAAAATACGAAAGAGATGCTTTTTAAAGCCAGTACATTAGAGGAAGAAGACGAACTCGACTACTACCTCTTTGCCGACAAAGTGGTGTTAAAAGAGTAGCGCCGAGTTATTACCCGGCGCTCGCCAACCCATCGTGTCTTGGCACTTTTACAACGCTAGCTCTTAAAAGTCGCTTCAGCCGAGCAATAGATTAGGCAAAAATAAAACAATATTGGGGAAGAATATAATACAGGAGACGACTACGAAAACAGCTAATACATAAGGCAGTAGCTCTCTGCTGTAGTCATAAAAAGAGCAGCGTAAAATACCGCAAACCGTATACATCGAGATGCCTACAGGGGGCGTCATCCCCCCAAATGTCACAAGCGTCATCATCAAAAGCCCGAAATGAACGGGGTCCACGCCAGCAGCTTTGATAACAGGCACAAGAATAGGCGTCAGCAACATCACTACAACGGTTGCTTCAAGTAGCATCCCCATACAAATCAGCAAGAATGCAAGTACAAACAACAAAGCAGTTTGGTTAGTAAAAACGCCCAAGGTAAGTTCCGCTATTGTTTGAGGCACTCGCTCGAAAGACACCACATAACCGATAATGCCGGCAAACATAATAATCAGCATGACCATCCCAATGTCTCTTACGCTGGCACGCATGGCATTGAGCAACTCTTTAACACCCATTTCTCGATGAATTACGCAGCCGATGAAGAGCGCATAAGCAACCGCAAAAGCGCCCGCCTCGGAAGGCGTAAATAACCCATAGCGAATACCCACCAATAGCCAGACCGGAAACAGTATGGCCCAAATACTTTCTCGCAGCGCTTTTAGAAGCTCCTTGCCCTTCGGTAGATGAGACCTTACAGGCTGGTAGCCGCGATGCTTCGCCATGATATAAGTGGTGACCATAAACGCGACCATCAATAAAAAGCCAGGAACCAGTCCAGCGATAAATAGACGCCCGATGGAGACCTCTCCTAGATATCCATACAAGATCAAACCAATACTAGGCGGAATCGTCGCGGTAATGAGACCGCCTATAGAAAGCACGGCACCCGAAAAGCCAGCAGAGTACCCCCCTTTAATCATACTTTTACCCAAGACGCGCGACTGCATAGCGGCATCGGCTACCGCGGATCCAGACACACCGCCCATCAAGGTGCTCAATACGATGCTCGCCTGGGCCAAACCGCCACTCATCCACCCTGCCAAGAGTGTCGAAAGGTGGACCAGCCGAGGGGTTATACCGCTGGCATTCATCAAGTGCCCGATAAAAATAAACAGCGGTACGGCTAATAGCGGAAACGACTGAGTGGACGAAACAACACGCTGTACAGCGATACTGGTTGGCAGGAATGTCTCCGGCAGTAAAAAATATGAAAATCCAGCAATGCCGATCGCAAAAGCCACCGGCATGCCTATCGCCATAAGCAACAACCCAAACCCCAACAATAAAGCGGCCGTCATAGTGTTTCCTCCACCGCGTTATCGTCGTCTGCGACCAAGCTTGCGATAATCCCTATCGCTGTTATACGACGCAGCAGCGTTATTATCATTAAGACAGCACCAATCGGCAGCGCCAACGTGATATAGCCATAACTTAACCCGGCGACGCCCATAGGCCTTTGCCAGTTTGAAGTAGCTAAAATAAAACCATACCAGGCAAGCAGCACGAGAAATAGCAACATCATACCCAAGCACAAACTGGTAATAATTAACTGTAATTTGGCGGGAAGACGAATAACCAACGCATCTATTCTCACCTGCCCCCCATGGCGCAACGTGATATCCGCACCCAATACAGCAGTCCAAATGAACAAAAACTGCGCAAGTTCAGCGCCACCAGCGAAAGGCTGGCCTACAGCTCTAGCCGTTGAGCTAACTAACATCGAAAGAGAGGTGCCCCCTAAAAGCGATATAGCCAGCCACTCTTCGCCTTTGTCGTACCAGCGCCACATATTGAATCCTTTCCACTAAGGGTATACAGACAAACTAAATTCAGCGGTAAAGAGAAAAAGCGCCCTTACCTTAGCGGTAAGGGCTTTTACGCTACTCTTGACTGAATAGTTGATCGCGATACTGGTCGTAGCCCAGCTCTTCGTACACACCGCCCACTCTTTCACGAAACAGTTCCGAGTCGACCTCTGTAAAAGTAACGCCCTCAGACTCCATACGCTCTTGTACGGCGGCCTGAGCTTCGGCTATGGCGATACTTGCCTCATTCCCTGCGCTTAAAAGCTCTTCATCGAGGATAATGCGCAACTCTTCCGGTAGGGATTGAAACCACTGCTCAGACGTTGCGATGCCGGTCATTAAATGAATGTGGTTCGTAAGTGCTACATGGGTTATTACCTCATGCAAATTTTGCCCCTCTGCCGCAGTTAGCTGCGCCTCTGCCCCATCAATAGAGCCTAACTGTAGGGCTGAATAAACTTCTGACCAAGGCAGCGGTGTTGCCGTTGCTCCCATCGCTTCGATGGTTTTGACCCATACGGGAGAGTTGATTGTGCGTATGCGTACACCGCTCAGATCTTCTGGCGCGTTGATCTCGTTCTGGGTCAACATTTGGCGAGATCCTTGAAACCAGTTGTAGTTAAGCAGGCGAAGACCACTTTGATCCGCCAGGCTTTCTACCCAATCGCTATAAAGCGCAGAGGAGGTGATTTGATCATAATCTCTATGGTCTTCGACGAGATAAGGGGCACTCAAAATACCCAGCTCAGGCTGATATTCGGACAAGCGGCCTGCATCAATCAAGATAGCGATATTGGCGCCGCTGCGAATCTGCTCAACAACATCTTCGTCTGACCCTAGCTGACTATTAGGAAAAATCTGGATAGCCAACTCACCATTAGAGCGCTCTTCTATTTTCTCTTTTGCCGCATCCAGTGCTTGGGCAATAGGGTCTTGCGGGCTTAGCGCAATTGATAAGTTTAGCTGGTAGTTGGCATATGCAGAGCTACTGGCTAGTACCAACGCTATGGGAAGTAATGTTTTAAGCTTCATTTTCATCTCCTTAATCTATCGTTTGTTATTGATGTTGTATTACTGAGTTGTAGAAATTAGCTCTACGCCCCGCTTGACTCCATAACGTATGTTTTAACCAACATGGCGCGTTATGGGAGTAGCTGTTTCTTCAAACATGTCGTGAAACCGGTGTTCAAGTTCTGGTAAAGATTGGAGTATTTCACGTTGGTGAAGGCTCATCGCCTTTGCTGCACCAGGCGCGTCTGCTTCAGCAATGGCGTTTACGATTGATTGATGTTGATCAGCGAGTTTTGCGATAGGCGTGGAATCAGGAATGCTTAGGTAGCGCACTCTATCTAACTGCGCTTTAGCATTTTCGATAACGCTCCACGCCATGGCTTGTCCGGTAGAAAACGCAAGTCTTCGATGAAACATTTCGTCCAAAATAAAGAAGCGATCATGATCTTGTCTTTCGATACAACTTTTTTGGCGCAAGACAAGTTCATTCAATTCCATTATGTCAGCGGCGGGAAGTTGTGCTTTTGCAGCTTCTAGAACAATTGCCACTTCTACTGCTTCACGTATAAAGCGCGCTTCCAGCACTGCGCGTCGGGAGATCTTGACCACATAGGTGCCTCGCTGCGGTCTGACCTCGACAAGTCCCGCTTCCGAAAGACGAATAAACGTTTCGCGCACCGGTTGACGACTGATTGAAAAAGTACTCGCTACTTCTTTTTCAGACAGCGCTTTGCCCGGTGCCAATACCATTTTGATAATGGACTGGCGAAGGACATGATAAAGACGATAACGAATCGATTCCGTCTCCGGTATATCCTGCCATAGCGCTTGTAGCGTGGTACTCATATCGCTCATTTAAAAAGACGCCTGAGGTGAGTCGTTAAAAACATCAACTGATACAACTAGTATGGCAGCATGGCAAAAAACGTAAGCCCTGCATTCTATACTTTGGTAGCGCCTTCCAAATCGACCTTAAACTAAACGTTGTACTTACAATACAAGCAACTGAATAATATATGTTTTTTTATTTATCCAAATTTTAGCTCGGCATTTAAAAACCACCGTTTCAACACTGATTTCGAGACTATAATGGCAATAATGAATCGTGCTATTTACTGGAGCCATGAAGAGAACGTACTTTTTTGCGATTTTCCAAGCGTCTAGCGGCCTGCTTAAACAGCTCAGCGCGCTATGAGCAATAATTAAAATCACAGCTCATCAGAAAATCATCCCCTTCTCTCACACGCCACAGCAGCGTAGCGCCGATGCAATGATGGTGGTGTTCAACATAAAAAAGCCTGCCGGGTGCTGAAAAGCGCCCGGCAGGCTTGTACACAACATGAGACGGGTTGTCGCTTTAACACATTAAACAGTTAAAGCTAGTTACTCCCCATCAGCAGATTAGGCAGCCAGAGTGAAATAGCCGGTACGTAGGTCACCAACATCAGTACTGCCAGGTTGCATAGCAGGAAAGGGACAATCGCACGCGCCACTGAGAGCATGGGCAGCTTACCGATGCCAGCGACGACAAACAGACACACCCCGACCGGTGGCGTGGTCAGGCCTATCATCAGGTTGAGCACGGCAATGACGGCAAAGTGCACTGGGTCCACACCCACACCGGTGGCCACGCCTACGAGGGCCGGGAATAGAATGATCAGCGCGGCGATGGTTTCCATGAAGGCGCCGACAAACAGCAGAATCAGGTTCAGAATCAGCAGTACGATCAGCGGATTTTCACTGATGGAGAGGATCAGCGCAGCGATCATCTGAGGGATCTGCTCACTGGTCAGAATCCAACCGAACAGGTTGGCCAGGCCCACCATCAACAAAAGCGCTGACGAGGTCAAAACGGTATCGACCAGAATACCCGGCAGTTTGCGCCAGGTAAGCCCTTTGTAGACATACATGCCTACCACCAAGGCATAAAGACTGGCCACAATCGAGGCTTCGGTGGGCGTAAAGAAGCCGCCGATGATGCCGTAGAGAATAATCACGGTCATCAATAGCGCCCAAAACGCCGTCTTGGCTTCGCGCAGAAGCTGCAGGACCGGCACGCGCTTCTCTTTGGGGTAGCCTCGACGAACGGCCAGAATGTACACCGTCAACATCATGGCCAAGCCCATTAAAAGACCGGGCACCGCACCTGCCAGGAACATCCGCCCCACAGAAATACCGCTTAACGAACCGGCAATGATCATCGGCACGCTGGGCGGAATGATCGGCCCGACGGTAGACGAGGCGGCAGTAACGGCGGCGGCAAATGGTTTGTCATAGCCCGAGCGCGCCATGCCCGGAATCATGACCGAGCCGATACTCGCGGAGTCCGCCACAGCGGTGCCCGAAATACCGCCAAAAATCATTGAGCCGCCCACGTTGGCAAGGCCTAGCCCGCCGCGAATATGGCCAAGCAGCGCGTTGGAGAAACGCACGATATGTTCGGTGATATTGCCCACGTTCATCAGGTTACCGGCCAGCACAAAGCCTGGAATACACAGTAGAACGAAGGTGTCGATGCCCGCGTACATACGCTGGGGTACGATGGTGAGCGAAATGCCCTCCAGCAATAGATACGATACAGAGGCGATACCCAGAGCAAACGCGATGGGCATGCCCACCACGAGAAGTATCAGAAAAACACTAAACAGAATAATAACTTCCATGCTTACGACTCCTGTTCACGGGTGGCAGAGGGACGACACATTGCGATAATTCCCTCAAGACACCCCAGCACGCTATAAGCCAGGAGTAGCGCAAAGGTGACTACCGTTGAGAAAAAGATATACAGCATGGGGATTCGCAGCGTTGGCGAGGTCTGCCAAGTACCGTTCTGTGCATACTGCCAGGCATAGGGCAGCACCAGAAAAGCAAATACACCAATCATCAAGCAGATCAGCGCCTGAAACGCGGCTTTCACGCGAGGGCCAAGCATATGATGGAACAGCTCGACACTGATATTGCGATGCTGGCGCATCACCACACCGACCGAGAGCGCCACCATGTAAATAAACAGATAGCGCGAGAGCTCTTCTGTCCAGGCAATGGAGAACGGCAGAAATAGCCGAGAACTCACCTGCAACAACACCGTGCCCGCAATAGCGACCAGTGCAAGCACAGCCAGGGTTAGAAAACAGGTATCCACCCAGCCAATCAAACGTCCAATAGGACCTTGCAGCCTGGGTACCACCGACATCGAATCCAAACTCTCCAACGCTTCTTGCTCAAGCGCTTTTTGATCCGAGCTCATAAACGTATCCTCATGGGATAAACCACTCTTGCAGATAGACGATGGGCTGGCGCACGGCCAGCCCATCCTCATTACTTACCGACTTACAGGCCTTGGATGGCGTCGAAGATCTCACGCTGTTCAGGCGTCAATGCTTCGAGTACCGCTGGACGGGCCGCTTCAGCGAAGGCATCGACATCCACCTCAACGAACTCCATGCCGCGCTCCTGCAGCGTCTGTTCAAGACGCATTTGGTCTTCGACAAACAGCTCTGACTCATACGCCTGCATGGTCTCAGCAGCATCACGTACCACCTGCTGAAGATCTTCAGGCATATTTTCCAACTGGTTACGACCAATCACAACGTAGATCCAGCTGCGCACATGACCGGTCATGTTGACGTAGTCCTGCACCTCGTTGAAGCTGGCACTTTCGATCAGGCTAAGCGGGTTTTCCTGACCTTCCAGCGTGTTCTGCTGAAGTGCGGTGAACACTTCACTGAACGCCATGGGCGTTGGGCGTGCACCCATCGCCTGCCAGGTATCTACGAAAAGCGGCACGTTAGGCACGCGCAGGCGTAGGTCGTCCAACTCTTCTGGCGTGCGGATCGGACGGTCGGCGGTCAGCTCGCGAGGGCCACGCTCAAACCAGGTCAAGGGCACCAGATTGGTACGCTCTGTGATCTGCTCTTCAATCTCGGTGCCGATCTCACCGTTAACGGCTGCGTGCAGATGCTCGGAGTCGCGGAAGGCATAGGGTACGGCCATCATGGCCGCCTTGGGCGCCCAGTTTTGCAGGCTCTCGCCGGTAATCGTCATGTCCGCCGTGCCCAGCTGAATGCTGTTGATCACATCCATTTCATTACCCAACTGCTCGCTGGGGTAAAGGCGAACTTCAATACGGCCGTCAGAGTTGGCTTCTACTTCTTCCTTGAACTTCTCAGCCGCCTGGTGCCAGATGTTCTGCTCGTTGGCCAAATGGCCAAAGCGTAGCGTGTAGTCGGCGGCAAGCGCAGATTGCGCACTGAAAAGAACCGTTCCAAGTACCGCACTGGTTAATAGCTTCTTGATCATTTTTATCGCTCCTGCACTTTGCATTGTTGATTGTTAGTGCGCGTGGTTAATGTGAATGATTGATATGAGTGGGTGTGGTCGTTAAGCATTGACTTGAATCAGTACTTTACGGGCTTCTTCAGGACGGTGATCAAGCATATCGATAGCACCAGGCATATCGCTCAGCGGTAACCGATGGCTAACCAGCGCCAACGGGTCCAGCTTGCCACTTGCCATTAGCGCCAGCACCTCCGGAAACTTACGATTATTAAGCCGTGAACCGACCAGTGTCAGCTCTTTTTTGATCACTTCAAGCTGCACCAGATCACTTGGCTGAACGCTGAACCCGAGCAGGCCAATACGGCCCGCGGGCGATGCCAGCCGCAACATCTGAGGAAGCAGCGCCGGCACACATGCGGCGTCGGCAATCAGTGGTACGCCTTCACCTTGGGTTAGGGCCAGTACCTCTTTCTCGACGTCCTGCTCACGGCTGTTGAGAACGTGCGTGGCGCCAAGCGCTTTAGCAGCCTCCAAGCGTTCATTGATAACGTCGGTAACGATGATCTCTTCAATGCCCAATGCCCGGGCCATCTGCAGAATCGTCATGCCGATCACGCCTGCGCCCAATATCAGAAGCCGATCACCGGGGTGCGGCTGCATGCGGTCCAGCACGTTGGCGGCAATGGTGTAGGGCTCTACCAGGGCAGCTGCGTCCAGGCTGATATGATCCGGCAGCTTGTGAACATTTGCTGCGGGCACCGCCACGAACTCTTCAAAACCGCCGTTACGGTGTACGCCAATTACCTCAAGGGCGCCGCACACGTTGGGGCGGCCAATGCGGCACGGGTAGCAGGTGCCGCAACTAATCACTGGGTCAACGCAGACGCGATCACCCACGGCTACATCCGCTACGCCTTCGCCTACCGCGTCAATAACGCCCGCAAATTCGTGGCCCGTGATACGCGGAAAGCGCACAAAGGCGTTGTCGCCGTGGATAATATGCATATCCGAACCGCAGATACCGGCAAACGCTACGCGTACCCGTACTTCGCCTGCAGCGGCGGTGGGTACTTCAACATCGGCGACCTGGTAGTCATGGGGCGCCTTGACCTGAAATGCTTTCATGGATGCAAAACTCCTTATCCGTTCTTTAGGTCACCAATGCCAAAGAGTGCCATCTTCCAACCGGTTAACCGGCAGGCTGGCACGCTTATAGGGGTATTGCTTGGCAAGCTCTTCGTCGATATCCACGCCATGCCCAGGCGTTTCGCCAACGATAAAGTGGCCATCCTCAAACCGATAATCGTGAGGAAACACCTCGTCAGTCGCGCTGGTATGCGGCATGTACTCCTGAATACCAAAATTAGGCACCCAAGTATCAAAGTGAATAGCTGACCCCAGGCACACCGGAGAAAGATCGGTCGGCCCGTGGAAACCGGTACGCACGTGGTAAAGACCCGCTAAATCAGCAATACGGCGCACGTGAGTGATGCCACCAGCGTGAGTCAGCGTGGCACGAATATAGTCAATCCACTGGTTTTCGATCAGCGCTTTGGCGTCATGAATACTATTGAATACCTCACCTACCGCTAGCGGTGTGGTGGTGTGTTGACGTATAAGGCCAAACGCTTCCTGGTTTTCAGCCGGTACGCAGTCCTCAAGCCAGAAAAGATGGTAAGGCTCAACGTCCTTGCCCAAGCGGGCTGCTTCAATGGGTGTTAGGCGGTGGTGAACATCGTGCAAAATATGCAGATCATCACCAAAGCGCTCACGTACAGCGGCAAACAGTTTAGGCACGTGATTCAAATATTTGCTGGTACTCCAGACGTGCTCGGCGGGTAAATCGGCATCCGCAGGCTCGTAGGGCTCGCCCTCTTTTTTAGCAACACCATAAATACTCGCGATACCCGGCACACCAGCCTGCACGCGCACGGCTTTATAACCTTCATCTACATGGCGGGCGACTTCTTCAAGGCACGAATCGATATCGCGCCCTGTGGCGTGGCCATACACCATCACACGGTCGCGGCTCTTGCCGCCCAACAGTTGGTAAAGCGGCATACCCGCGAGTTTCGCTTTGATATCCCAAAGGGCCATGTCGACAGCGGCAATCGCGCTCATGGTTACCGGGCCACGGCGCCAATAAGCACCACGATACAAGTAATGCCAAATGTCTTCGATGCGCTGAGGATCACGGCCAATCAAGGCGGGAATTACGTGCTCATCCAAATAGGCGACCACGGCCATTTCCCGACCGTTTAGCGTGGCATCTCCGATACCGTAGGTACCCTGGTCGGTAACGATTTTTAAGGTAACGAAATTGCGCCCCGGCGAGGTGACGATGGTATAGGCGTGTTCGATTTTCATGGGGTTGCCTCCTCAATGAGGGATACCGTTTCCTGAGTATCGAACATCTCGGGAAACCGCTGTACTAGATCGGGAAGTGAAACAAAAATTTCACGCAAATGGCGCCGAATGGATTGCTCGGCATGCGCTACGTCGCGGGCTTCAATAGCCGCCATAATATCGGCGTGCTGTTCAATCAAACGGGCAATCGGTGTGGTGTCAGGAACGCTTAAGTAGCGCACACGATCCAGTTGTGCCCTCACCTCTTCGATAACCTTCCAGGCGGCCTGTTGTCCAACGCCCAGTGACAGCGTTTTGTGAAAACGCTCATCAAGACGGTAGAAACGAATGGTGTCGTGCGGCTCAATACAGCGGCGCTGGCGCTCCAGCAAGTCGTGTAACTCGGTGAGCACTTCGTCGGGAAGCCCTTTGACCGTTGCCTGACGCACTACGGCCACCTCAACCGCCTCACGTACAAAGCGCGCTTCAAGCACTGCACGCTGAGATATTTTGACCACATAAGTGCCACGCTGTGGCCGGACTTCGATCAGTCCTGCTTCAGAAAGACGGATAAAAGCCTCGCGCACCGGCTGACGGCTGACCGAAAAAGCGTCCGCCACTTCTTTTTCAGACAGCGCTCGGCCAGGTTCCAACACCATTTGAATAATCGACTGGCGCAGTACCTGGTAAAGACGCTGACGAACCGATTCGGTCTCCGACGTCTCCTGCCATAGCGCTTGTAGCGTGGTGTTTGTATCACTCATCTGCCGCCGCCTGGGTGAAGGGGCATGACGCCCTTATCTGATACGACTAGTATGGTAGTATGGCGAGATAAACAAAAGCCTAAACACCCTATACTTTGGTTGAAGGTAACGCACCATGAAACGCCAGCTTTACACGGGTTCAAATTATAAAAAATCAATAAATATCAATGATCTTGAGCGCATCGCAAGAAAAAGACTGCCGAACTTCGTGTTTGAATATGTTCATGGCGGAAGCGATGATGAACATACGCTGCATCATAATCGCACTGTGTTCGATCAATATCTGTTTGAACCCAGAACAATGACAAAGGTGGGTACGCGGGATTTAAGCACAACACTGTTTGACCGTTCTTACCAAATGCCAGTAGCGATTGGTCCAACAGGATTTAACGGCATGCTGACGCGTGATGGCGACCGAAAACTTGCCTATGCCGCCCGCGATGCGAATATCCCGTTTGTACTGAGCAATGTCTCTACCACTGCCATGGAGGATATTCAGGCCATTGAAGGATTGACGGCATGGATGCAGCTCTACTTCTATCGTGACCGAGCCTTCGTAAAATCGCTTATCAAGCGCTGCCGGGACGCCCGTTTTGAAACCATTGTGATCACTACGGATAGCGCCATTTACGGCAACCGTGAGTGGGACGTGCGCAATTTCCGGCGGCCCATGAAACCCACCTTCGCCAACCTGGCACACATGATGACCAAGCCTCGCTGGATGCTGGATGTGTTGCTGCCCGGTCTGCCCACCTTTAAAAACCTGGATGAGCTTCTGCCACCGGAAAAGCGTGGCGCACAAGGCGCATCGCAAATTATCGGCGCGCAGTTGGACCCGTCGCTTAACTGGGAAGACATTGCCTGGTTACGTGAGACGTGGCCGGGCAAGATAATTCTCAAAGGGATCCTGGCGCCGGAAGAAGCCGAACAGGCCGTAAAACTTGGCGTTGACGGTATCGTGCTTTCCAACCACGGTGGAAGGCAGCTCAATCACTCGCTCTCGCCCATGGATACCTTGGCCGACGTAAAAGCCTGCGTAGGGGAACGCTGCCATGTGTTTGTGGATAGCGGGTTTCGGCGCGGCACCGATATTATAAAAGCACTGGCGTTAGGCGCAGACGCCGTTTGGCTTGGAAGAGCGACGCTTTACGGGCTAGCGGCGGGTGGCCAAGCGGGCGCGGCACATGCGCTGAGCCTGCTGAGAGGAGAAGTAGACAGAACGTTAGGCTTGTTGGGTCACACCAATATTGAGGATTTAACCTCAGCGTGCCTGGTCAAACGACCACGTTGAATTACTTATGAAACCTCTGATTACCTATAACGCAATTGCGTATGCTCAGCGCTTGCAATTGCGTTTAAAAAACCAGGTTACTGACACAACAACGTTAACGATCCATACATAAAAATCCGTTCTATTACGCTATTGCCTATCTTCTTTCATGCTGCATAAACCAAGCCAGAAACGTTAAAAGGAAAAGAGCAACCTGTGCCACAGGGTTTAAAAAATATTAAAGATCTTCTTATCCTACGCAAAACACCCGCTTAGATCCTATTATCAAATAATGGCTAGCATCATCAACTACTTATTAAGCGCAAATGCTTTTTCCGGCTATTCTTCAACCTAATTTAGTGTAAAGACGCATATTCATAAAGGAGGTACTAACGTGAGCATACCGAAGTTTAAAGAGTGTATCGAAGCCTGCAATATATGTGCGATCTATTGCGATAACTGCGCGGCCTCCTGCCTTCAAGAATCCAACATTGAACACATGGCTGAATGTATTCGGTTAGATATTCAGTGTGCACAAATTTGCCGGTTGGCCGTCTCCTTTATGGCCCAGAATAGCGAATATGCTCAGGATGTCTGCCAGCTGTGTGCGGATATCTGTCAAAAGTGCGGTGATGAATGCGACCAACATGACGCAGAACATTGCCAAGAGTGCGCCCAGGCATGTCATCTGTGTGCCAGCCTATGTGCATCAATGGTGGCATAAAAAGGCAGCGCTGCTCAACCCAGCCATTAATTTGGAAAATAGCTGATTACGCCTAATGTATAAAGTGAGCAAGGCTTGAGCGATCCTATGCTCACTTTTTTTGTAAGCCTGATTAACGAGCGGTTATACGATGCAAAGCAAGGACAGCTTTATATCATGCGTCTTTCGGACCAACATGCTGCTCATTTGTGCAGTTTTCGCTTTGGCAGGTTGCCGTTATCCGGTCAATATTGAACGCCCCATGACGGAGATGCAGGGCGGGGAGCTGAACGTTGGCCTTTCCGAGAACCCGCCTTGGGTCATACATACTGACCAAGGTCCGGCAGGGCTGGAAGTCGACATCATTCGCGCGCTTGCGGAAAATATGGATGCCACCGTTAACTGGCACTGGGATAGCGAAGGAAACCTGTTAGCGGCGCTCTCCCAATACCAGCTTGACCTGGTGGCCGGTGGACTTACTCAGGATTCAAATGTGAGTGCCCTCGCCACCCCCACCAAGGCCTACTATGAGAGCCGCTATTCAGTCGGGGTACCCAGAAACACTTCCTTACCCAGCCATCTTGAAGGTGTGGAGGTAGCCATTCCTGTCGTTAACCATATCGCCCATGCGCTTAAAAAAGAGGGCGCGATTCCCCACCCCACCCCCGACCTTGATGCACTAAACCAAGCGGTTGCCAACCCCTCCTGGTGGCTTCATGCGCATAACTATCAGGTTGGAGATTGGGAAATCGCGACCGACCAGCATGTTATGGCGCTACCCAAAGGAGAAAATGCCTGGATGCTGGCCGTACAGCGCCATTTAAATAGCTACCCCGGTATTGAACAACGCCTTCAACACCTGGAGGCTGAACAATGAAAATACGCAAGCTTTATCACCTGCCTCCGGAGAAGCAGCAAGATCTCGACTATCTGATCCGCCTTGAGTGGTGGAATTTAGCGTTTCGTCTTTCCATTGTAGCGATACTGGGTACGGTATTGGGTAACAGCCAGGCAATGAAAGTCGCATGGCTGGAAGACATGCTTTCGCTCATTCCGCCTATCGCTTTCTTGCTGGCCGTCCGGTTTCGCAATCGCCCGCCTAATAAGACCTATCCTTATGGGTATCAACGCGCCACTATCATTGCCTTTTTATGCACCGCCACTGCACTAAGCGCGATGGGCCTGTTTTTACTAGGAGACTCGTTGCTAAAGCTTGCCCACCAGGAGCATCCCAGTATCGGCGCCATCACGCTGTTTGGTGAGACGATATGGATGGGCTGGGTGATGGTTGGCGTGCTTATCTACAGTGTCATTCCGCCGGTTATTATCGGGCGTTTACAGACCAAAGCCGCCGCCAAAGTGCATGAGAAAACCGTCTTTGCGGATGGTAAAATGAGCAAAGCTGACTGGATGACCGGGATGGCTGCCATTGTAGGCGTGCTGGGCGTAGGGGCCGGTTTTTGGTGGGCAGACGCAGTTGCTGCGGCCATTATTGCCCTGGATGTTACCAAGGATGGCATTACCAATTTAAAGGAAGCCATAGGCGACCTGCTTGATCGCCGCCCTCACTTTACGTCTCGCGAAAAGCCGGAGCACATGGAAGAAGCACTTGAAGCCGAGCTTTGCGCCATGCCTTGGGTAGCCGCCGCCTCGGTACGCTTACGTGAAGAAGGCCCAATCTTCAGCGGCGAGGCCTTTGTCACCCCGCATAGTAATGATGATTTGGCACAGCATCTGAAAGAAGCCTCTCAACACCTTAATAATTACGACTGGCGCATTTATGAAGTTGTCGTTACCGCATGGCCCAATGAAGAGCACACACCTTCCCCCGTCAATGCCACTCCTTCATAACTTTTTTTCATAACTCCTTTTTCATGATCCCTTTTTCCAGAACCGCTTTGGCATAGCTGATTAACGATGTTCTAAACCCAAGGCCGCCTCTTTCGCATTCACCCACGGCGAAGGAGGCGGTTCGGTTCGATACTATTCGACTAAGCGATGTCTAACGCCTTCGCCGGGCCGAAGTGTTCGAAGTGGCGATGTGTCTCGGGCACGCCCAAGCGAGTCAGGCTTTCATCCACCGCACTCATAAAGCCATGAGGCCCGACAAAGTAACACCGCTCGCCGGATACGATATGTTTCGCCAAAAGCTCATCACTGATACGCCCCTGGTAGTCACCGCTGTCGTCCTGCTCAAATACGGTGACGACGCTTAACTGCTGGGGATAAGCGTGCGCCAATTCCTGTAGCGTGGTCGCAAAGGCACGGTGCTCAGCATCTATCGCGGCATGCAGATAAGCAACCTTACGGCCTTGCTGCAACGCCTCTTGAGCAATCGGCAGTAAGGGCGTTTGACCGATGCCGCCGCTGACCAACAAAAGAGGCTCATCGCCCGGCACGAGTGTCATCTCACCCGCTGGCGGCAGCAACTCAATCGTATCGCCTACGTTTAGATGGTCGTGAAAATAGCGGCTGGCAAGCCCGTGAGGTTCACGCTTGATAGACAGGCGGTAAGAACGCCCATCCGGCATACCTGACAAGCTGTAATGGCGGTGTACCGGCTCGCCATCAATCATAAGCTTCACGCCGATATACTGGCCGGGCGTATAGTTTGCGACCGGGCCGCCATCTTCAGGCACCAGGATGAACGAGCGAATAACGCTACTCTCCTGCTGTATTTTTTCAATACGAAAGCGCCGCGTGCTGCGCCAGCCGCCAAGGCGCTGCTCGAACTCCTGATAGCGCTGCTCTTCAAGCTCGATCAACAAAGCGGCAAGCTCTTGGTACAACGCCCCCCAGGCATCCGCAACTTCAGGCGTCACCGCATCGCCCAGAACCTCACCGATAGCCTCCATCAGGCATTCCCCAACAATCGGGTACTGATGCGGCTGAATATCCAGCGAGATATGCTTGTTAACCACAGTTTCCATAATGTGGCGCGCCGTTTCAGGATTTTGGCGAACCTGCACATACGCCAGAATGGAACCTGCCAGCGCTCGTGGCTGCCCGCCATTTTGCTGATGCGTTTGGTTGAAAAGTGACTTCACCTCAGGATAGCGCTCAAACATTAACGGATAAAAGCGCTGGGTAATCGTATCGAGATGCTCAGCCACAACGGGGGCTGTAGCAGCAATGATCTGTTCTTGTGCCGGTGTGAGCATGGCGGCCTCTTCCCTATAGCTTAAAGATTCATTTTAAATGCACCTTTAAAATATCAGGTTTCAGCAGGCCATGGCATGAGCTGCGTCAATAAATCGCTTCTCACGGGGAAGAGTAAAGCATCTGTTTGTCGATATCGGTATAGGGTAACCAGGCTAACATAAGCCTTTTACGTCACATATTGGGCACAGAATTAGGCAATGCCCAGCGCCTTCCCCGTTCCAAACAGGATAGCGGTTTATAAAAGTGCGATCTTCATGACTATTAGTTCATGGCTATTAACAGGGCTACTTTTTATCAGCGTATGCCCGGCGTTAGATCGCCGTAATGCACAGCGGTAACCGCATTTTTTGGCGAGCCATCCACCAGCTTGGTGCTATAGGTCAGATACACAAAGGTTTGTGTTTCAGTATCATGCATGCGCACTACGCGCATATTCTTAAAGAGCACCGAGCGGCGCTGGGTGAACACCACCTCTTGCGGAGCTATCTCATCGGGGTTAAAGACAATCTCGCCCGTTTTCCGACAGGCCACGCTTGCTTCGCTGGCTTCTTCAGCAAGCCCAATCGCGCCTGAAATTCCACCAATTTGGGAGTAGGAAATATAACAGGAGATACCCTGCACTTTCGGGTCATCGAACCGCTCGACTTCAATGGTATTGTTTGGCCCCAGCATTCTAAACTCGGTGCGCACGCTACCAATATGCGCCTCCTGAGCTAATAACGTGGCAGGAAGTAGAGCAAGTAAACCCGCCAACGATGCACTGGCGATACGGTTAGGCGACAACATGGGCAGTGTCCTTGAAAAAGCGACGAGGTAATAAGTAGGTGACGAGCATACCTGAGTGCACCTATTCAGGGGAGCCGCATTAACCCTAATGCCAAAATGGGCCAGCACAGAGAACGCCCACCCTGTGTATCAGTCGTTTCTCAACCCTTCGGTTCGATACAGCATATTCACTTCAACGACACGGCCTTCAACTAAATGGCAGTAGTCACGTTGAGTACCGCCAGATTCACGACTGCGCACTTCCCCACCCTCACGTTCGCAGTATTCAACGGCATAGCGGTGTGCTTCTTGTGCACCATCCGCCGTACCTTGCGCTGAACACCCAGCCAGTGCAATTGCTATCAAAACCAACAGGCCATAACGAGCCATTCGCGCCTCCCTTTGCGTCAATGTGTTGAACAGCGTTCATTGGCGTCGGCGTCCAAGAACGCCTGCGCCTGGTTCACTATAGTCAATATTCTGGCTTTCCTGGGCCAAGGGAGAACAGCCAAGCCGTTACATCCCCGCTGCCATCAAGGCGCTGCCCGCGCGTGACCGGTTAGGGGCATTGATCGCTTGCGTAATCCAATCCCCCGTTCTTGCTAGCGCGTTTAAATTGATGCCTGACGCAATACCCAAACCTTCAAGCATATACACCACATCTTCGCTGGCCACATTGCCAGAAGCCCCTTTGGCATAGGGGCAACCACCCAAACCGGCGACAGAACTATCAATAACGCTTACGCCCTCTTCCAGCACCGCATAGAGATTAGCAAGCGCCTGGCCGTAAGTATCATGAAAGTGGGCGGCCAGATTATCCACCGGGACTTGGGCGGCAACAGCCCCCAGCATACGCTTGGCTTTGGATGGCGTACCGGTGCCAACCGTGTCGCCCAGCGATACCTCATAGCAGCCCATCTGGTATAGCGCCTTGGCCACCCGCGCCACCTGTAAAGGCTCGATCTCTCCCTCATAAGGGCAGCCAAGCACGCAGGAAACATACCCCCGTACGCGCAGCCCGGCCTGACGCGCACGGTCGACCACCGGCTCAAAGCGTTCGAGCGACTCGGCGATAGAGCAGTTTATGTTCTTGTGCGAGAAGGCTTCGCTTGCCGCGCCAAATACGGCGACCTCTTCAGCCCCACACTCAATCGCCGCTTCCAGGCCTTTCAGGTTAGGCGTCAAGGCTGAATAGACCACGCCGGGGCGCCGCTCAACACCCTGCATTACTTCCCGGTGATCAGCCATTTGCGGCACCCAGCGAGGCGACACGAAGCTCGTCGCTTCGATATTGGCACAGCCCGCTTCCACCAAGCGCTTGATAAACGCAAGTTTCAGATGAGTCGGCACGCGCGCCTGTTCATTTTGCAAACCGTCGCGCGGGCCGACCTCGACCAGACGCACAGAGGATGGCAGGGTCATGTCTTCTCCTTATCCGTTACGCAACTGTTCAAGAAGCTGTTGGGCGATATCCACACGCACCTTACCGCCATCCACAAGCAGCGCCGCGATCCGGTCAACTTCCTCATTTTCGGCCCCGGCCATCACTGCGATATTCTTGGCGTGCAGCGCCATATGGCCTTTCTGAATACCTGTGGTTGCCAGCGCCTTCATGGCGGCAAAATTTTGCGCCAACCCTACTGCGACGATAATACGCCCCAGTCGATCCGCTGTTTTTACACCCAGAATATCCAGGCAATGCCGAGCACTGGGGTGCGAGCGAGTAGCACCGCCCACCAAGCCTACCGGCATGGGCATTTCCAGCGTACCGGTCAGGTTCCCTTCGCTATCAGCCTCCCAATGTGTCAAAGAACGGTAGCGCCCGGTACGCGCGGCGTAGGCATGCGCGCCCGCTTCCACCGCACGAGTATCGTTACCGGTTGCCAGCACGACAGCACTCACCCCGTTCATGATGCCTTTATTGTGGGTGGCTGCCCGGTAAGGGTCCTGGTCCGCAAAGCGATACGCATTAAGCATGCTGTCACGTACCGACTCCCCGCCAAGATCTTCGAGCTTCCAGGTAGCACGCGCACGCGCAATGCGCCGATCTGCAAGGTTGGAAAGAATACGCAGGCAACTGCGGCCACCGCTCCACTGTGCCAGAGAAGGCGCGACGGCTTCCGCCATCGAATTGACGGCATTAGCGCCCATGGCGTCACGCACATCCACCAGCAGATGCACGATCAGCATGTTGTCGAGCACGCGCACTTCCAGCTCGCGAAAACCGCCCCCGTGCTGCAGCAACACCGGGTCGGTTGCATCGCAAATGCTTTTTACCTGCTCAAACTCGGAAAGCAGCCGGAGGCGCGCAAACTCAGGATTGGGCACATCCAGCAGTTGCACCTGCGCAATCATGATGGGTTCTGACGTATCGGTATAAAACCCGCCCGAGGCGCGACACTGCCTAGCCGCATTACAGACGGCGGCGACCACGGAGGACTCCTCGGTCGCCATGGGCACCAGCTGTTCCTCGCCATCAATGACCAGATTGGTAGCAACCCCGATGGGCAGGTTCAGCGTACCGATGACGTTCTCGATCATGGCATCGGCAGTGGCTGACGAAATATTGCCCGTATCGGAAAAATGTGTGCGAACCTCGCTGCCAAGCCCGGCTATTTCAATGACTTTATCAAGCCGCTCGCTGGGGGGAAGCTGATAAAAACCGGGAATGCGTGATGTGCTGTGTGCCATTGATAATGCCTCTGATCAATTGAGGTTGAATAAGTAAATGTGCCTGAAGCAGGCGGTTTACCAAGACGCTGCATATGCTTCAGGCATGGACCACGCGTATTAAGCAAGCAGCCCTAAAATCCAGGGCGCGGCATATAGCGTCATGAACTGCACACCGTAGTTGACGCCCCACCGGTTGAGCAGGCCCGCCATCAGTGCCAGCACCATCACGCCCAAAATACCCATTACGCCAGCATCCATATAGGCGAGCAGCATGACCAGCGAGAAGAACATCGCCAGAAACGCTTCGTGGGGAATGTGCTTGAAGACAAAGATGCAGATACGCCGCGCGTACCGAACCGCAATCGGGTAGGTAATCAGCAAAGCGACACCGGCGCCCAAAATGCTGGCGATGGTAATTTCAGAAAAACTCATCAAGTGGTGAGCGTTCTGCTCAAGCGTCAGCACCGGCGGTGCGTTGAAGAAGGCATTGCCCGGACCAATCGCCATGGGACTCATCGGAATGCCCAGCGCCGCTAGGGGAATCAAGATGCCCGCAATGTAAGAAGCATTGGTGACCGCATCCATTGAAGAGAGCGCTCGGCTGGCCTTATTGACCGTGCCCTTCACCCAACTCGACATTACTTCGCCCAGAAAGATCGTGATGCCCACTGGGCTCATGAAGAACGTAACCGAGCCCAGCACCGAGCTTGCCGCCGCCGAGGCGGTTTCCTGGCGCGTCAGGATACGGAACGGATTGGGTAGCTGCCCTTTGTCATCGTCACCGTAGATATGGATCTGCTTGGGCTCAGACTCCGCCATTTTATGGCGCTCACTGTTGACCGTAAGCTGCGCCAGATTAAACATCATCGGGCCAATGGTGATGCCCAAAAAGAACGAAATGAATACCGTCTGCCCTTCTGGAATGACGCCCATCCCCCAATACAGGTGCCGTAACCCCTGAATCAGAGCCGCCAACAGCACAATACTGATCAGACTGATGACTTTCTCCTTGCTCATCAGCGCCAGAAATACGGCACCACCAAAGAAAATCTGGCTAGCGTACTGGCCAAGCACATCGGCTAGCGGCGTTAACAGAAAGGCGAGGAACAGGCTGATGGGTATCGCGACGAGCGTACCGATGACCGAACCGGACGCCATTTTACGAATCGCCAGGGTGGCATGCCCTTCCCGCTTTAGAATCAGGGCGTGTTCGACCATAGGGGCCGACATCACCCCGCCCGGTATACCGGCTACCGAAACGGGGATGGAGTCGGTCAGCTTCTTGGCAACGATTGCCGCCATAAAGAAAGCCAGCACCACGGGAAGCGGTATACCTGTGACCACCAGCGCCAAGGTTACCGGGGCCAGTACGGCGGTTTCATCAGTACCCGGCGCAACGCCGATAGCGGTATAAACGATGACGGCAATGATCGCAGCCGCCAGCATTTGAAGTAATAAGACGGGATCCATTACGACTTCTCCTCACCGGTTTGCAGCTGCCGCTTAGGGCGAAACAGCAGCGCATTGATGAAGAACCCCAGAATAGCGCCGCTTAGCCCCAGAATAAGTGGAAGCGGAGGCTGCGCCGGGGCAAGCAGATAGCCGCCTAGTGTTAACGGCGTAGAAATACACAGTGACAGCAGGAGGTCTCTCCCACTCACCGTATCATCCCACACATTGAGAAACCGGTTCTTTCGATCAGCCATAGCGTGTCTCCTTGAATTTATTATGGATGTTTCTTTTTTAATGCCGCTCATGATGGGTAAACTTGCTGATTACTGACAGGTACAGTTAGCGAGATTGTACGAGGTACTGTACCTATCAAAAGAGAGGTACACTGATTTCACCGGGTTGGGTTTAGCCCGCTTTCGGGAGACACCTACCATGTCGAAATCCAGGCACGTGGCTGACACCATCCTCAAGGCTATCGAAGAAGGCCGCCTGGCACCGGGTGCCAGGCTCGCCTCTATACGCGAAGCCGCCCGCCAGCATGGGGTTTCGAAAAACACGATTGTTGATGCCTATGATCAGCTGATTGCACTGGGCAGATTGCGCGCCCGGCAAGGAGCCGGCTTTTTTGTTACGCAGCCACCCGCGCTTGAAGCGCTGGAAAAGACCCACGAGCTAAATGAAGCCGTTGATAGCGTCTCGCTTCTGAGAGAGCAGTTGGTAGGCAACTTTCAGGTGCGGGTAGGCGACGGCCGAGCGCCCGCCAGCTGGATGGGCGGCGCGGCGCTTGCACGTCAGGCCAAGCGATTAACATCCATCGGCAATGATGATATCGAGTATGGCGCTCCTCAAGGGTACCTCCCACTACGTGAAACGATTGCCAGGGTATTGGCCGGACGCTCCATTCACGCCTCCCATGAACAAGTACTGCTGACCTTCGGCGCTAATCACGCTTTCGATCTTATTATTCGCCACCTGATCGCCCCGGGCGACCGAGTTCTGGTGGAAACACCCGGCTATTACCCGTTGTTCGGCAAGCTGCGCCTGGCCAAGGCGAAGCTGATTGGCGTTTCGCGCAGCCACGAAGGGTTGGACCTTGATGACCTTGAGCGAAAAATTATTCAATATCGTCCCAATGTTTTCTTTCTACAGCCCAATGCCCATAACCCGACGGGCTCTACCCTTTCACTCAACCAGCTGTACCGGCTACTGACTCTCGCGGAGCGCTACAACCTGATACTGGTAGAAGACGACGCCTTTGCCGACCTGCTCCACCGAGGAAGCGCCCACCTGGCGGCACTGGATGACCTGAGTCGCGTGATTTACGTAGGCACGTTTTCCAAGACCCTTTCCACTGGCATTCGCTCGGGCTATTTAGCGGCAAACCCTGCGCTGGTTAATGCGCTTACCGATATCAAAATGGTCACCGTCGTTAACAGCTCCACCTTCAGCGAACGCTTGATTCACGACATGATTACCCACGGGCGTTACCGCCGCCACTTGGTACAGCTTCGCGAACGCATTACCAAAGCCAGCGCCAGTACCATTACCGCATTGAAAGAGGTGGGGCTTGAGAATATAGAAGGGCCTGGAGAGGGTTACTACTTATGGGCGCGCCTGCCGAACAACATTGACGCAATGCAGCTAGCCAAAAAAGCCTCGGACGAAGGTATTTTCATTGCGCCAGGCAGCATCTTTTCACTACGCCCCAATGGGCCGGATGCATCGTCCATGCGTATGCATATTGCCTACGCTAATGATCATCGGTTTTTGGGGTTTCTTGAGCGTTGCTTGGGGTAGGGTTTGGCGTCCCTGGCAGGAGTCGAACCTGCGACCTGCCGCTTAGGAGGCGGCTGCTCTATCCTACTGAGCTACAGGGACTTTGCTTGCAGAAGGGGCGCACAGTATAACGTGTTACAGATAACACTCCAACCCGCCTCTGTCCTTCTTACACCCATCCCAACAGACGCAGCGCAAAAACGCCCAGTGTTACCGAAATACTGGCCATTAACGTGGTGATCGCAATGATGTTGGCGGCCAGGCCTGCGTTGCCGCCCATGGCTTTTACCATGACAAAGCTGGCAGCGGCGGTGGGGCTGGCAAAAAAGAGGAACAGCAAGCCCAACTGCTCGCCTTCAAAGCCTAACAACCAGGCAGCTACGGTAGAGAGCACAGGCAAGATGGCCATCTTCATAATGCTGGAGCTCACCGCAATGTCGCTTTTATCTCGAATGCTGGACATCGAGAGCGTAGCGCCAATACAGATCAACGCCAACGGTAGCGTGAGCGACGCAAAATAATCCCCAGAGGTCATCACCCAGCTGGGGAGCGAAATGGAAAAAGCGGTAAACGGCAAGGCCACGATCACTGAAATAATCAGTGGGTTCGTCGCAATATGTTTGAGAATGCTGCGCCAGTTAGCAGCTTGCTCCGTCTGATAAGCGGTCAGTACCACCACTGATAGCGCGTTATACATAATAATGACCACACCGACCAGCAGGCTGCCGGTTGAGAGCCCATAGTTGCCGTACATGCCCGCTGCCAGCGCCAGCCCAACGACACCACAGTTACCGCGAAAGGCTCCTTGAACATAAATCCCGCGTTCGGCATAGGGAATGCGAAAGTGTGCCCATAGCCAACTCAACACAAACTGCCCAAGTGTGGCGATGGCAAAAAACACCATTAACGAAATATCCAGCGCAACACTAATATCGGCTTTAATCAAACTTAAAAAGATCAAGGTGGGCAGCGTGGCTTTAAATACCAACGCAGACGCGGTGGTGACAAAGGTGCGATCAATCCATCCCAGACGCTTTAGGCCAATCCCCAGAAAAACCATGGCAAACACGGGTAAGGTGATATCAAGCGTTTGAGTAAACAATTCAAGTAGGTTCACAGTGTTGCCTCAGCCAATTCAGCGTGCCCTTTCAGTTTGCGGTGGCGGGTAGTTTATCGAATGCATATCAAGAAAGGCAGACGCCGGGCAGCGTAGCGTCGTGACCTAATAACGTAATCAAAGAGTTCCTGAAGGGTCTGGTCAGTCGCTGCGTTAACCTCCACGCTGTTGCGCCCTTTGCCTGAGAGGACAACCGACACCTCACTGACGGCCTGGCACAGTGCCTCCGCAATGGGTTTGCGCTTGCCCCAGTGTACAGCTTGGCAGTAACACGCCAAATTCATCGCCCCCTTGGCGGGCAACGTGGTCGCTACGCCGTACTTCCCACGCCACTATAGGTAAATAACGTCCAATTACCCAATTGGCAAGCCAAACTTGAGCATACGTCTGGAGTATACTGTACGGCCCTAACACCTTGTTTCTATTACACCACCCTATCAAAACAGCAGATTTTCTCGCGCCGCATTAAATTAAATTTAAACGATCATTCAGCTTCGTGACTATAAACACAAATTTCTGTAATCCCGTAAGCACTTGCTGTGACTAATTGATAAGCGGGCTTGTTTCACGTATGTTCGCTCGCCTAACTTTTTGTTCCGTTACGAATGACAATACCCATGGCAAATAAAACGGCAGGTTTTACCTCATCAGGTATCGGAAAAATTAGCGCACTTCCTGCCTTGCTGCCTGAATTTAGCCACTTTTCTTACTTACGACCACTGAAAAAAAAACCTGATGTCGTTATTGGCTGGGGATTAAAGCCATCAAGCTTTCAGGCAAGGCGGTATGCCAAGCGCCACCAGCTGCCCTATATTGCCTTGGAAGACGGCTTTTTGCGCTCGCTTGGGCTGGGAGTAGAGGGCTATCAAGGGCATAGCCTGGTCGTTGATCACACCGGTATTTATTACGATGCTTCACGACCTTCCGACTTAGAAAACTGGCTTAACAACGCTACTTTTACTACCGACGAAATCAACCAGGCAGAGCGGTGTGTTAAGCAGCTTGCTCGCTATCGTCTATCAAAGTACAACCACGCGCCAGATCCTGCTTCAAGCGGCTCGCCCCAAGAGAGAGTGCTAGTTGTTGATCAAACCGCAGGCGATGCCTCTATTGAGTTTGGGGGAGCGAATGCGGATAGTTTCGAGCAGATGCTGGCCGCAGCGCTTACCGACCATCCCAATGCTGAGATTCTGGTCAAGATTCACCCGGATGTTATCGCAGGCAAAAAACAGGGCCACCTGCTCAGCGCGCAAAACCACCCCCGCTGCCGCGTGATCAGTAAAGACATTAACCCTTGGGCATTATTTGATCAGGTTGAAACCGTGTATGTCGTGACCAGCCAGCTCGGTTTTGAAGCGTTGCTGGCTGGCAAGCGCGTTCACTGCTTTGGCCTACCCTTTTATGCAGGCTGGGGGCTCACCAAAGACCGACTAGCCTGCTCGCGACGACATACAAAACGCACGCTCTATGAAGTATTCGCGGCGGCTTATCTGCGTTATACGCGTTATGCCAATCCGTATACGCTAAAACCTGCCACGCTAGAAGAGACCATTGCGCTGATTGCCGACCAAAAGCGCCAGCAGGAACGGCTACGCGGCAAGTGGGTAGCCTGTGGCTTCTCCTCTTGGAAGCGACGCTTTATTCATGACTTTTTAGGCGGTGCCGCACAGCTCAGGTACCAGAAAACGCTGCCTGAGGCGCCACCTTCGCAAAAGCTTTTAGTGTGGTCTAGCCGTATTGATCAAACCTTCGAGCAGCAGCACGCCGTGCTGATGCCTCATGTGTGGCGGATTGAAGATGGTTTTATCCGCTCTGTAGGCCTGGGGGTTGATCTTACTCAACCGCTTTCACTGGTCATTGATGCTCAAGGGATTTATTACGATCCGAGCCGCCCCAGTGACCTGGAGTCGCTGCTTGAGCATGCCGATTTTAGTGATGATCTACTAGAGCGTGCCGGCCAACTACGAGAGCGTTTAGTGGCATTAAAGCTCTCCAAATATAACGTGCGCGGGCACGATACTCTTGAGCTGCCCAATAATCGACTGATAATACTCGTACCTGGCCAAGTTGAGAGTGATGCGTCCATTGCCACTGGCTCGCCGCATATTCGTACCAACAGCGCGCTTTTACGTGAGGTGCGCCGTACTCACCCCCATGCGTTTATTATTTATAAGGCACATCCAGACGTGGTCAGCGGTGCTCGCATCGGAGCACTCGAACCCGATACTAAACACCTGTATGATCTGGATGCCAGCCATGTGGAAATCACCACACTACTTGAGCGCGTCGATGCGGTTCACACCATGAGTTCGCTGACAGGCTTTGAGGCGCTATTACGTCACCGCAAAGTACATACTTACGGCATGCCGTTTTACGCAGGCTGGGGATTAACACAGGATGCTATGCGCTGCCCGCGCCGCTCTCGCACCTTAACGCTGGAAGCATTGGTGGCGGGCACGCTAATTCTGTATCCATGCTACGTAGCTCCCTTGAGCCGTCAGCTTTGCAATGCGGAAACCGCCATTAGCCTTTTAGAGCAAGCACGCACACAGCAACCGACGCTGACATGGAAGCAGCGCCTCTACCGGCTTTACCGTAATTTATTGATTGGAAGACACTGAGTTGAAGTCAAAGCGCGCATTCTTATTCTTACAAGGGGTCTGCTCGCCCTTTTATCAACGTTTAGCACGTCGATTGACAGAGGACGGGCACCGCGTCGTAAAGGTTAACTTCAACGCTGGCGATATTGCTTACTGGCAACGTACCCACAGTGAAAGCTACCTGTTTCGTGAATCACTAAGTGAACTGCCTGACTACATAGCATCGCTCTGGCAGCGCCATGCGATTACCGACCAGGTCATGTTCGGCGACCGCCGCCCTATCCATCGGCCTGCGATAGAAAATGCCCTGGCGGCAGGGGTGCGTACCCACGTGTTTGAAGAGGGCTACTTTCGCCCATTTTGGGTAACGCTTGAGCGCGACGGGGTAAATGGTCACTCGCTCTTACCCCGCGACCCCACCTGGTTTTATGAAACGGGTAAGGCGCTACCCCAATTACCCCCACCGGTGCGTTTTAGATCATCATTCAAGATCCGCGCCATGCACGATGTCAGTTATCACTTGGCTGGGTTAGCCAACCCCTTGGTGGCACCGCACTACCGAAACCATGCACCGATTACTGCGCCGGTTGAATACGCGGGCTATATCAAACGCTTTGCGCTATTAAAGCTGTGGAAAAAGCAGGATGCCCAACGCATAAAAACGTTGATTGAAAGCGCCAAGCCCTACTTTATGTTGCCGCTTCAGCTCAATACCGATGCCCAAATCCGTGATCACTCACCTTATGCCAATATGCAGGAAGTGATGGATCATGTGATGGGATCGTTTGCCGAGCATGCACCAAGCGATGCCCTTCTCTGTATCAAGAATCACCCGCTGGATATGGGGCTGGTCAATTACGCCAGAGTTATTGAACAGCTTGCCCAGTTTTACGGTTTGCAGGGGCGTATCGTCTACTTGGAGTCCGGTAACCTGGAGTTGCTGATTAAACATGCAGTGGGCACTGTGACGGTTAACAGTACTGTCGGCTTTGTTTCTTTGGAAAACCAGTGCCCTACGTTTGCGCTAAGCGACCCAATTTACAATCTTGCCGGGCTTACCTATGAAGGTAGCCTCGACGAGTTTTGGAATCGGCCGCCTCCACCAAGCCAAGCGCTTTTCACCTATTTTCGTAATACGGTGATGCATAGCGTCCAAGTGAACGGCGGTTTTTACTGCCAGCCAAGCATTGACCTTGCCGTTAACAATGCAGCGCACATACTGGAAGCCTGCCCATCGCCGTTGGAGAAACTACTTTGAGTGCCGCCCCAGACCTCACCACATCTGAGCGCTGCGTGCTGATTACGGGAGCAACCGGTGCCATAGGTGGTGCCTTGGCACGCGCCTATGCCGCTCCACGCACTCACCTGGTGCTCCACGGCAGGCAGCAAGACGTACTATCCAACCTGGCGGATACTTGCCGGGCGCTAGGCGCTCAGGTGACAACCAGCTCGGTTAACCTGGTCGATGAAGAAGCACTCAAGCAGTGGCTTCATACACTGCGTAAAGAACACCTGCCTGATATTGTGATCGCCACCGCTGGCAAGAACACCCATCCCCAAACAAACGGGGCATTAGAGCCTTGGGATGATGTTCAAGCGCTTCTGGATATCAATCTGAAAACCCCCATCGCCATGGCCCAGTATTTGGTACCCGCCATGCAAAAACGAGGTAGCGGGCAGCTAGTGTTGATTAGCTCGCTCGCCGCTTGGCACGGTCTGCCTACCACGCCCACGTACAGCGCCAGCAAAGCAGGGATTAAGGCTTATGGGGAGGGGTTACGGGGGCTACTGGCGCCTCATGGTGTGGGGGTAACGGTCGTAATGCCGGGCTATGTAACCTCGCCTATGTGCAATGCCATGCCAGGCCCCAAGCCTTTTGAATGGCCACCAGAGCGGGCTGCCAACGTGATTAAGCGGGGCATTGATGCGAACCGGGCTCGTATCAGCTTTCCGTTCCCACTCAATTTTGGTACCTGGTGGCTGGCTGTACTTCCGGCCGCTATTTCACAATGGCTCATCAAACGCCTGGGCTTTAATCATACTGACCATTCGGGGAGCGATTGATATGACGACTTCGCTGCCCTTTCCGCTTTTTTGGCCATTGCTGGTTGGAGGAATGGGGACGATCATCTTCGAAGCCCTCCTTAACCCACGTCCTAAGCCATTTTGGCGGCGCGGCCTGGCGGTCAACAGCGTGCATTTAGGCAGCTGGCTATTGCTGTTTGGCGCGTTTATTCTGGTGCTTCAGCGGCCCTGGTTTACGGTGGTGTTTATTCTGGCGCTTCAGCTGGTGCTCGTTCAATCCAGTAATACAAAATCTCGCACACTATGTGAGCCGTTCATCTGCCACGATTTTGAGTACTTTTGGGATGCCATCCTCCACCCCCGTCTTTACGTGCCCTTTTTTGGGACCGGCCTTGCCATAGCCGCCATTGGCGCGGGAGCGGCAGCCATCGGAGCATTTTTATACTGGGAACCTTCGCTCGTATCTCAGTGGGGTGGGCAACGCTTTATCACCCTCTGCGGATTACTCATCGCAATAGGTGCGCCGCTTATCGCATTGGGCTGGCGGGCACTCGCTCCCATCACATTGAACCCGGTAGATGACATAAATCGTTTGGGATTATTTGCAAGCCTATGGGCCTATGGCATCGCCCTTATGCGCTCATCTCCTCCCGCGCCTGAACAATCCCCGTTTTACCTGTTAACCAAAAAGATTGAAGCCAGTCGCCTCACGGCAACATCTAACGTACGTCCTAATGTCGTACTGGTGCAAAGCGAATCATTTTTCGACCCACGCCCCTGGCACCCTGACATTAGTGACAGCTTATTAAAGAATTTTGATGCTACGCGCTTACAAGCGCAGCTGCATGGCGAGCTGAATGTGCCCGCATGGGGTGCTAATACCGTACGTACCGAATGTGCAGTGCTCACAGGACTTTCACCGGCCGCATGGGGCCCGCGCCAATTTAACCCCTACCGCACGCTGTCGCGCCACCCACTGCCAAGCCTGGCCAGTGCGTTTAAGGCAGCGGGGTACCGTACGGTATGCGTTCACCCCTACCCTGCCAGTTTTTATATGCGCCATAAAGTGATCCCTCCGTTAGGGTTCGACCAGTTTATCGATCTCACTGGTTTTGAAAGTAGCGAAAAGCAAGGCCAGTACATCGGTGACCTTGCCGTTGCACGAAAGGTTGGACGCCTGCTTGAAGATAGCGATAATGGGCCTCTTTTTATATTTGTGATTACCATGGAGAATCATGGGCCGTTGCACCTGGAAGCACCTCACCAGGAAAGCCTCGCGGCTGCACTGCCCACAGCGCCTTGGCCACTACCTGCACATTTACACGATTTAGCCGTGTACTTGCGCCATCTAGGCGAGGCCGACAAAATGTTGGCTAGCGTTAAAAGCACGCTGGATGAACATAAGCGGCCAGGATTGCTGGGCTGGTATGGTGATCATGTACCTATATTGCCCGAAGCGTATGAGCACCTCTCGTTACCGGCTGGCACTACGCCGTACATGATATGGTCGACGCAGGCTAAAGAGTGGTCGAACGACTTTATGCCCAAACAGCATGACACGTGCGCGTTAACCGCCAGCGAACTTGGCGTCCAGCTATTTAAACAAGCGTTTGGACACGATATAAGTAGCGATGTGATCAAGGCAGAACCAGAACCTCAGGAGCAAGAATGACTAGACGCGTTGCCATTATCGGCGCCGCCCATCGTTTCCCCGGCACCACCCCTGAAACGTTCTGGCAGGACCTGCAAGCCGAAAAAGATCTGGTCACCCAAGTGGCCTCTGACCGCTGGAGCCATGAGGCTTTCTTGCACCCCGACAAGCGCCACCCCGGCACCAGCGTTACCTTTGCGGCAGGTAGCCTTGGTGACATCAGCGGGTTTGATGCCGAGTTTTTTGGTATTTCGCCCCGCGAAGCGGCCAATATGGACCCACAGCAGCGCATGCTGCTGGAACTCGCCTGGGAAGCCATCGAAAGCGCCGGCATCGTCCCTGGCAGTTTACGCGGCAGCCAGTGCGGCGTGTTCCTGGGGGTTGCCAGCCTTGACTACTCGTATCGCCTGGCGGATGACATGGCGGCTATTGATGCGTCAACCGCGACGGGCAACACGTCAAGCATTGCTTCCAACCGTCTCTCTTACGTGTTTGACCTGCATGGCCCAAGCATGTCGCTGGATACCGCCTGTTCGTCATCCATGGTGGCGTTTCACCAAGCCTGCCAATCCATTCGCAGCGGTGAAACGACCATGGCGCTGACGGGGGGTATCAGCCTTCATCTGCACCCTTATGGGTTCATTATATTCTCCAAGGCGAGCATGCTCTCGCCAACGGGCCGCTGCCAGGTGTTTGATGACTCAGGCGATGGCTACGTGCGCTCTGAAGGCGCGGGGCTTTTCCTGCTCAAGGATTACGACCAGGCGATCGCTGACGGCGACAATATTCTCGCGGTGGTCGCTGGCTCGGCGGTGAATACCGATGGCCATAAATCAGGCATTACGGTACCTAACCCCAGCGCACAGATTGACCTAATGCGCCGCGCCTACGAACAGGCAGGCATCAGCCCCGACGAGATCGACTACCTGGAAGCCCACGGCACGGGCACCGCCGTTGGTGACCCAATAGAAACCCGCGCCATTGGTGAAGCCTTGGGCAAGTATCGCCAGTCCCCCCTGCCGATTGGCTCTATAAAAAGTAACGTAGGCCACCTGGAAACGGCGTCCGGGGTTGCGGGGCTTGCCAAGGCGCTTTATAGCCTGCAGCACCGTGAAGTACCTGCCACCATCGGCATTCGCAAGCTTAATTCACGCATCAAATTTGATGAATGGAACCTGCATGTCGTTACCAAAGCGCAGCCTCTTAAAAAAGAGGGCCGCTTGGTCATCGGGATTAACTCGTTTGGCTTTGGCGGCGCCAATGCCCACGTTATTTTAGAAAGCGCCCCCGAAAAGCCGGCAGCACCTGGCCACACATCCGCTCATGCACTGCCCATCCGGCTAAGTGCTAAAAGCCAGGACGCACTTACTGATAGCGCTCACTTATTAGCAGAGCATCTCATAGAAGGCAGTGACGCCTTCTACAATGTTGCCCATACACTGTTTAACTACCGCGAACAGCACGCCTTTGGCGCACTTTGCTTTGCGCAAACGCCAGAAGAAGCCGCAGCGGCGCTGAGCCAATTTGCCAAGGGTGAAGACACCCAGCATGTGATCACGCTGGAGCGACTGCCCAATGCTCGTGGCCCGGTATTTGTTTATGACGGCAATGGCTGCCAGTGGGAAACCATGGGCCGTGAGCTGCTCAATACAGCCCCCGTTTTTGCCGACGCTATTGACCGCGTGGACAGCCTATTTCAGCAGCACGGCGATTTCTCGCTACGAGCTGAGCTTGAGGGGCAGAACGGAGAGAACCGCTTCGAGCTTACCGAAATCGCTCAGCCAGCCCTGTTTGCTCTACAGGTCGCGCTAACAGAATGGCTAAAAGCGCAAGGCATCATGCCTACCGCTGTGTTTGGGCATAGTGTCGGGGAAGTCGCTGCCGCCTGGGCTGCAGGCGCACTCAGTCTTGAAGACGCCGTCAAGGTCATTTATTTCCGCAGTTTTTATCAAGGCCAAACCCGTGGCAAGGGTGCAATGAGCGCCGTCGCCATGAGCGCCGAAGACATAGCACCATGGCTTGCCAAGCCAGAATTTGATCAGGTTTGCCTAGCGGGTGTTAACAGCCCTAAAGGCATCACGCTGGCAGGTAACCGTGATCAACTGGCCGCGCTTGAAGCCGCGTTAAGTGAACAAGGCACTTTCGCCAAACGCCTACCGCTAGACTACGCCTTCCATAGCCCCGCCATGGATAGCATTCAGCAGGGGGTTATTGATGCCTTGGCCGACATTACCCCTTGCAAAACACAGCTGCCCTACTACTCAACGGTTACCGGTGAACTTAGCCTGGGCACTGAGCTTGACGCCACGTATTGGTGGAAAAACATCCGCGAACCGGTCCTGTTTGATAACGCAGCCACCGCGCTGATACAACAGGGTTATAACGTATTTGTAGAAGTTGGCGCGCATCCCATTTTGCGCCGCTACCTCAATGAAACACTGCGCCAGCAAGAGCGTAAAGGGCTGGCAATTGGCACTATTGAGCGGCACAAGCCTGGTCTTGAACAACTGCAGCAAAGCGTTGGCCAGTTACTGTTGAGCGGGCTCTCATTTGATATGCGTCATGTGTTCCCCGTGGAAGGCCAACGTACCTTACTGCCCCGCTACCCATGGCAACGCACGCGGCACTGGGTCAACAGCACGCAAGACAGCCAAGGGCTACTTTCACGCTATTACCAGCATCCTCTACTGGGCTACCCGCTGGTACAGCAAGAGCATACCTGGGAAAGCCAGTTGGACATTAAACGTCAACCTTGGCTTGCTGATCACGTGGTGGGTGAAGGTGCGGTGTTCCCCGGCGCAGGTTTTGTTGAATTAACCCTGGCAGCCGCGTTACAGCAAAAAGATAACCCGCTTCTAGATATCGAAGAGCTGGAAATTCGTGCGCCGCTGCTGTTGGATGGGCCTAATGGTCGCACACTGCGCTTAGTGCTTAACCCGGAAGACGGCCGCATCGCCATTCACTCACGCGAACCGGCCAATGGCCACGAATGGCAGTTGAATGCCGTAGCGCGCACTATGCATGCAAGCCGTGGCTTTCTGCTCAACCGTCGAGCGCCTAAACTTCCTTCGCGCGCACCGGACTACACGCTAACTGAACACCTGCAAATGGCCGAGCGCATCGGCCTGCACTACGGGCCTGCATTCCAGGCAATCAGCCACGGATGGATTGAAGATAACGCCATCATCGGCGCAATCGATTTATCCAGTGATGTGCAGGCACAGCTAGCGACGCTTCATCTTCATCCCGGCATTCTGGATAGCGCCTTCCAGATGTTTATCCCCTTGCTAGCGCAGCACAGCGAGTTTGCCGCACAGCTTGCTTTCGTGCCTGTTCGGGTTGGTCGTATACAGGTCAACCTCGAAGCGGGTGTGCCGGTACTTGCTCGCGCCGTGATGGGCAAACGCGCGCCCCACTCGTTTACCGCAGATTTTGAACTGTACGATGCGAGTGGAAACGCTGTGGCCGTGCTGAGCCAAACACGCTTCAAGGCGATTCGTTTGAACCGCGCGCATCATCAATCGTTTAGCTATCTGGACATTGAGCTTACGCCAGCACCGCTTGACGCCAAGCCACTGCCCTTGGCGGCCGAAGCCCTAAACCGCTTGGCAGAACTAAGCGGCCACTACGCGTCATATACCGGTCAACGCTACGCCCAGGAAGTCGCTCCGTTACTCGATAGCCTAAGCGAAGCATTTACTCAGCATGGCTATGCCATGGAAGGTGACGAAGAAGCATTGGCACCCGAAGCCATCTGGCAACTGCTGGTGCAGGATTACCCCGACTATTTTGCACCGATTCACCTGGTGGGCCGCTTGGGCTTGCACCGTGATGCACTACTAAACGGTACGACATCGCTTGAGACACTGGGCATTACCACTGAGCTAATGGCAAGGCTAAATCGTGTACTGATCGGCGAATGCGGTTGGCAAGCGCTTGCCACTGAGCTTGGCAGCCTGATCGAAGCCTCACTTTCCCTATTGGGCCAAGGCGAGCGCCTGCAGCTGCTTGAAGCGGGCCCCTGCGCGCCCGCGCTGGGCCAGCGTCTGCTGGAACAGCTAGCCAATGCAGGCCAGGCAGGCAATCACCACTACCGAGTGGTTACGACGCATGACAGCGCACGTCACCAGGCAGAACAGCTGCAAGAGCGCTACCCGCTTATTGATGTGCAGTCTCTGGATGATGCGCCACACACGTTAGCAAACGCAGAAAAAGCCCAGCTCGCCTTCATCAGTACCGATGCCACCCAACCTGCTCGTACGCGCCAACTGATTGAGGCCTTACCTACCCAGTTGGCTCCTGGCGCCCACCTTATGGTGATAGGTATAGCCCCCAGCCAGTGGCTAGACGACGTGCTGGCAACGCCAGGCATCGACCAGACGGCGCTGGAACACAGCACACTAAGCGATTGGCTAAGTGCCCAAGGCTTTATTGTTTCAGCTCCTATCGAGCTTGAAGAAAGCGCGGCGGGCGCTTACCTGCTGCATGCCCAACGGCCTCTGGCATCCGTCAATTCTCAGGCGAATGAAAGCCTTGCCAACACGCCTTGCCAGTTAATCATAACCGACCCGACCAACGAGGCGCTTGCGGCGCGCTTGGCTAAAGCACTTACCGCTCACCAGGCCAAGGTGCGGGTTGAGCAAAGCGACGACGCACCCGATACGCTATTGCAAAATGCACTCGGCGAATGGGGCGATGCTGCTCAAACGTTGAATGTGATTGACCTACGCGACTTGGGCGGTAGCGACACCACCGTGCAAACCTTGCGTTGTTATCGTGCCCAGCAGTGGAGCCTGGCGCTGGAAGCGGCCAAACTCACCTCGGCAACGCTATGGCTTACCACTCAAGGTGTTAGCCTGCTTTGGCACACTCAGCAAACACAGCAAGCACACGACAACGTGCCCGATGATGCAGCACTTTGGGGCTTTGGCCGCTCGCTTGCCAATGAAGCCGTGGGTCATACGGCCAGCTTGCTGGATATCCCCTATGAGGTTAGTGATGCAGCGTTAAGTACATGGGCTGCATCGCTGACTATCGCGGACCGCGAAAACGAAGTCGTCATCAATGCAGGCGGTGAACGCTTTGCCACCCGCTTGCGCACCTTGCCTGCACCAGCACCTCAACAAACCGTTAGTACGCCTGCCCGTCAAGCAATGACCCTCGGCTTTGCGCTACCCGGGCAGTTGCGCCAGTTACAGTGGCGCCCACGAGCTTTACCTGCGCTTAAGGCCGACGAGGTTGAGGTCAAGGTAAAAGCTACCGGACTTAACTTCCGTGACGTGATGTACACGCTCGGCCTGCTGTCTGACGAAGCAATAGAGAACGGCTTTGCGGGGCCAACACTGGGTCTTGAGTTCTCCGGTGAAGTCGTTGCTGTGGGCGGCAACGTTACTCACGTAGCCCCAGGGCAAGCCATCGTCGGCTTTGGGCCAGCCAGCTTTAGTGACCGGCTGATTGCCAGCCAGCACGCAATAGCGCCTCTTCCAGAAGGCGTGAGTTACGCCGCCGCTGCCACCATCCCGACCACGTTTTTTACCGTGTACTACGCGCTTAAACACTTGGCACGCCTGGAGCCAGGCGAAAAAGTCTTGATTCATGGCGCTGCAGGTGGTGTCGGTATTGCCGCGCTGCAAATTGCCCAATGGCTTGGCGCGGAAATTTACGCCACGGTGGGTTCAGAAGAGAAACGCGACTTTTTACGGCTAATGGGCGTTGAGCATCTTTATGATTCCCGCTCGCTCACCTTTGCCGAAGAGATTCTTGAAGACACTCAGGGCGAAGGTGTCGATATCGTACTGAACTCGCTTGCCGGGGAAGCCATCAACCAAAACCTGCGCGCCCTGCGCCCCTTTGGTCGATTCCTGGAACTGGGTAAACGCGATTTCTACGAGAATACCCACATTGGCCTGCGCCCTTTCCGCAATAACTTAAGCTATTTCGGTATCGACTCCGATCAGCTAATGAAAGTGCAGCCCGCGCTGACCCAGCGGCTATTCGGGGAAATGATGGCGCTGTTTAACGACGGCACCCTCAGCCCGCTACCGTTTACCGCGTTCAGCCATAGCCAGGTAATCGATGCTTTCCGCTATATGCAGCAAGCGCGCCAGATCGGAAAAGTCGTCGTTACCTATGAACAGCCTATTGCGCCGCTCAGGAACGAAGCACTTGGCCGTGAAACGTTGAGCCTATCAAACGACGGCAGCTATCTGGTGACCGGTGGCTTGGGCGGATTCGGTCTTAAAACCGCCCAATGGCTGGTAAGCAAAGGCGCTCGACAACTGATTCTGCTTAGCCGCAGCGGCCCAGTCAGCGAAGAAGCACAAGCTGCTATTGCGGATTTTAATGCTCAAGGCGTACAGGTTATGGCAGCGGCCTGCGATATTACCGACCGCGATGCACTGACCAGCGCGTTAGCGCGCGCTAAGGATGAGCTGGGCCCGCTGCGCGGTATCGTGCATGCCGCCACGGTGATAGATGACAGCTTGATTCGTAACCTGGACGCCGAGCGCATTCAAAAGGTGCTAGCGCCCAAAATAGAGGGTGCTCGCCACCTGGATGCGCTAACGCGAAATGAGCAATTGGACTTCTTTATCCTCTACTCGTCAGCGACCACGCTATTTGGCAACCCAGGTCAGGCCAACTATGTGGCCGCCAACCACTGGCTCGAAGCGTTTGCCGCTAATCGCCGTGCCGCCGGCCTTCCCGCCACGTGTGTACGCTGGGGTGCCATTGAAGATGTCGGCTTCCTGGCGCGCAACACGCGCACGCGTGACGCGCTGCAAGAGCGTTTAGGCGGCTCTGCTCTTTGTTCAGATGATGCGCTTAACGTGCTTGAGCAGATGCTGGTATCACCCGGCCCCAGCCTTGGCGTACTGGAGCTAGAGTGGGGGGCGCTCGCCCGCTTCTTGCCGACCGCCAATGCGCCGCGCTTTAACGAAATCGCCCGCGCCAGCGATGACGACAGCAGCAACGATGCTGATGACGATATCAGCGCTCTGCTTGCCGACCTTTCCCCGGAAGAGCTGCATAGTACGGTCACAGAGCTGCTTAGAGCAGAGCTTGCCAGCATCCTGTTAATTGAAGAGGAAAAGATTGACGTTAATCGCTCGGTCTACGACATGGGCTTTGACTCGCTGATGGGGGTCGAGCTGATGACAGCAATCGAGAACCGCTTGGGTGTTCAGGTGCCAGTAATGATACTCAGCGAAGCCTCAACGCTTAACAAGCTGGCGGGTGTGCTGATCCAAAAGCTCCATCAGCACGACGACGATGTTGAAGAAGCACCGCAAGATGCGTTAGCCTCTCTGGCCGCTCGCCACGGGGCAGACGGCTTCACCGAGCCTGCATCAACATCATCGACAACCGAGACACCATGACCGCCAAGCGCTCTGATTTAAAACGGCAGCTGTTGGAACAAGCACGTAAACGTACGACGCCACGCGCAACGTCCAGCGCTGCCGCCCCTTCACAGGGCAACGACTCAAGCAATCCGGTGCCCGAGCGCTTTACGCGGTTTGATGCCCACCCAGGCTACCAGCAGCTTGCCATGCTGCGCCAGGGTGCTGAACAGTTGGGGTTAAAAGACCCCTTCTTTAAGGTGCATGAAGGCATTGCCGGAGCAACCAGCGTTATTCAGGGGCAACCGTGCATCAACTTCGCCAGCTACAACTACCTTGGCTACTCAGGCGACCCGCGCGTTAACCAAGCCGCTTGCGAGGCGGTGACGCGTTACGGCAGCTCCGTATCGGCCAGCCGAGTAGTTTCTGGTGAGCGCCCTATTCATCGGGAGCTGGAACACGCCATTGCCAAGGCGTATCAGGTCGATGATGCGGTCGCGTTTGTGAGCGGGCATGCCACTAACGTATCAACGCTTGGCTATCTGCTTGGGCCTAAAGACCTCGTGCTACATGACGAGTATATTCACAACAGCTCACTGGTTGGCGCGCAGCTTTCCGGCGCCAAACGAATGTCGTTTTCCCATAACGACCCCGATGCCCTCGATGCCTTGCTTAGCCGTCATCGTCACCAATTTGAACGTGTAATTGTCGTCATCGAAGGGCTTTACAGCATGGATGGCGACATTCCTGATCTGCCTCGCTTTATCGAGCTCAAAAAGCGGCACCAGGTATGGCTAATGGTTGATGAAGCACACTCCTTCGGCGTCATGGGTGATAACGGCTTGGGGCTTCATGAGTACTTTGCCATCGACCCACGTGACGTGGATATCTGGATGGGCACGATGAGCAAAACGCTCTCCGGCTGTGGCGGGTACATTGCGGGCACTAAAGCGCTGGTTGAAACGCTGCGCTACTTTGCGCCCGGTTTCTTGTACAGTGTGGGAATGCCTGCCCAGGTCGCCGCCCCCTCTCTCAAAGTGCTAGCGCTTATGCAGCAAGAGCCTGAACGGGTGGAAAAACTTCACTCGATCTCACGCTACTTCCTGCAGCAAGCCAAAAAACACGGCATGGATACCGGGCACAGCATCGGCGCAGCCGTTGTTCCCATCATTGTGGGCAGTTCACCGTTGGCAGCACACCTCTCCCACACGCTGCTTGAACAGTACCACATCAATGTTCAGCCGATTCTTTACCCAGCAGTACCGGAAAAGAGCGCCCGGCTACGCTTTTTCCTTGCCTATGACCATACCCAAGCGCATATCGACCAAACCTTAGAAGCGCTCGCTAAACTGCTCGCCCAGGCACAGAGCTAACGGCATGGAACCCAATGACGTAGAGCTAACCTCTTCCGAGATCAGCATTGAAGAGGGCGCCCTGCCCAGCTGGTACGTTATTCAGTGCAAAGGCAGCGAATCATTCCGCGCGGCCGAACACCTCACTAACCAGGGTTATGAGGTGTTTCATCCGGTACTGAACGCACAACGCAGGCGCCAGGGCAAGCTTGTCACGGTGAGCGAACCGCTGTTTCCCTATTACCTGTTTATTCGTTTAGACCAGACTGTCAGCAATTGGCGCCCTATTCGCTCTACCCGTGGTGTATTACGCCTGCTTACGTTTGGCAATACGCCCATTAGCGTGCCCAATACACTGGTGGAGACGCTTCGCGCCCAACCTCACCGCTTAGAAGGGAGTCATACCTATTTCTGCGCGGGCGAAAAAGTCACCATCACTGACGGCCCCTTTAAAGACCTCGATGCTATATTCGAGCGCTGCAAGGGCGAAGAACGCGCCATTGTGTTGCTGAATGTACTCCAGCGCCCGCAACATCTTAACGTGCCGATTGAACTGTTGCGTAAGCCATGAGGGGCGCGCACCCCCTCAAACGGTTCACTGCGACTGCTTCGCCTAGGGTTTGTACGAAAAGTCGCTGAGCGAAGACCAGACAAGGCAAAAATCAGCGAAAAAACGGACCGAGCTCGCGCACGAGTTTACATAGGTAAATGAGTATTTTGATCGGACTCGCGCACGAGCTGATTTTTAACGCCGTATGGTCGAGCGCAAGCAGTTTTCGTACAAAGCCTAACACGTAATCAAGAGATCAAAAGACGTTCATAAGACTATCCTGCTAATGTTGAGCCCTACAGTGGCCTGCTTGGCATATCGCACAAGGATAATCCAATGAACCTCGATCCTCATTACTACCCGGCCGCCTCCCGACGCATGGTGACGTTTGGTAAGCGCGGCATGGTAGCCACCTCCCAAACGCTTGCCGCCCAAGTAGGTGCCGATATTCTGCGTAATGGCGGCAACGCGATTGACGCGGCTATTGCGACAGCCGCCGCACTTACCGTGGTTGAGCCCACCTCCAACGGCATTGGCAGCGATGCATTTGCCCTGGTGTGGGTGAAGGATAAATTACACGGCCTGAATGCCAGCGGCCGAGCCCCAATGGGGCTTAGTATTGATGCCGTGCGAGAGCTTGGCCTGGATGCAATGCCCGCCCACGGACTAACCCCAGTGACCGTACCCGGCGCCCCCGCTGCCTGGGCCACGCTTTCTGAGCGCTTTGGCAAGCTCCCCCTTGCTACACTGCTGGCCCCGGCGATTACCCTGGCCGAAGAGGGCTTTGCGGTTTCTCCCGTGGTGAGTCAGCTATGGCACAAAGCCTTCACCCGTTACAAGCAGTACAACCGCCCAGAGTTTGCCCCCTGGTTTGAACATTTTGCACCACGCGGTCATGCCCCAAAAGCGGGCGACATTTGGCGTTCACCCGACATGGCCAACACGCTACGCGCGATAGCTGAAAGCGGCGCCAATGCGTTCTACGAAGGCGAGCTAGCCGATGCCATGGATAATTTTTCGCGCCAGTATGGTGGCTTTCTACGCAAGGAAGACCTTGCAGCCTTCACGCCTGAATGGGTTGACCCCATTAGCATTCGCTATCGCGGTCATGATATCTGGGAAATTCCGCCCAACGGCAGCGGTTTAATCGCGCTACAGGCACTGGGCATGTTGGAAGCATTGGGCGATGAGCCTCGCGATGCGGTTGAATCGCTGCATCGCCGCATCGAAGCGACCAAGCTGGGTTATGTGGACGGGCTGCGTTATATCACCGAGCGTGAGCACATGACGCCCAGCGTCGAACAGATGCTCTCACCGGCCTACTTGGCGCAGCGCAGCGAACTGATTGGGCACGAAGCCATTGACCCCGTACACGGCAACCCACTGATGGGCGGCACGGTATACCTCGCCACTGCAGATGACGAAGGCAATATGGTCTCGTTTATCCAAAGCAACTTTGAAGGTTTCGGTTCAGGTATTGTCGTGCCAGGCACCGGTATCAGCCTGCAAAACCGCGGCTGGTCCTTCTCGCTTAACGAAGAAGACGCCAACGTGTTACGCCCCGGCAAGCGCACCTACCACACCATTATCCCCGGCTTTATCACCAAGGATAATCAAGCGGTCGGCCCCTTCGGCGTTATGGGCGGTTACATGCAGCCTCAAGGCCATGTACAGGTAGTTACCAGCTTACTGGAAGACAGGTTCAACCCACAGGCGGCGCTAGACCTACCGCGTTGGAAATGGGTGGCAGGCAAAACCGTTGAGGTGGAACCCAGCTTTCCCGACCACCTCGCCCAAGCATTAGAACGGCGCGGGCATCACATTGTCAGGACGAACGATGCGCTGACCTTTGGCCGCGGGCAAATCATCCTACGCAACCCCGACACCGGCACGCTCCAGGGCGGCACCGAACCCCGCACAGACGGCGCCGTCCTGCCCGTATAACGCTGGTAAACGCCATTAGCGCACCCGATGGTTGAGCCACGCCACATCAACATGGCAATTGTAGCGCGCGGTAACGCAGGCGAGGAACGAGCATGCGGCACCCGCGAAAGGCGACGCCAGCCGCCCGAATATGCCGCCCAGGCCTGGAACCGCACCCAACCCCGGCAGCGCGGTGCGCTGCTTTGCGCCGGGCTGCGGGTGCGCTTCGCTTACACCGCACTACGATTGAAGCACTCTGCATCGATATACGCAGAATTGTAGCGCGCGGTAACGCAGGCGAGGAACGAGCCTGCGGCACCCGCGAAAGGCGGCGCCAGCCGCCCGGATGCGCCACCTTGGCCTGGAGCCGCACCCAACCCTAACCCCGGCAGCGCGGTGCGCTGCTTTGCGGGTGCGCTTCGCTTACACCGCACTACGGTTGAAGCACTCCGCATTGATATGCGCAGAATTGTAGCGCGTGGTAACGCAGGCGAGGAACGAGCCTGCGGCACCCGCGAAAGGCGGCGCCAGCCGC
>NZ_FUKM01000047.1 GCF_900163645.1 Halomonas citrativorans
CACCAACCAACAAGCCCAGAGGGCCGCCCATCAGCATCAACGCACCTGTGGCTGCTCGCGTCGCACCTGCCATGGCAGTCGCGGCGGCGGCTTGGCGTGTCGTTGCGCCAGTAAGTAGATTAAGCGTGCCTGTGGCTGCTGCGGCCACTGTTGCTTTCGCGGTTAACGCCACTTGGCTGGCCGCGATAGCACCTACATAACGGCCAGCCATAATGCCGCCAGTGATGATCAACGCATCGCCCAGCAGGTCGATTCCGCCCGCTAACGCCTCAATGCGGGCTACCTGTTCATCGGTCAAGTCATTGGCTTCTGCCAGCGCTGGCAGCATGTCGTTGTAAACGGCCAGCACACCGGTGGCGTTATCTACCACCAGCCCGAAGGCGCCGCTTACACCGCTCTCACCTAGCTGAAGTACCGATTCGCTGAGCATCGAATTGAAGCCACGGATCGAGCCGGTCAGCCCAGAGCCGATAATCAGCGCCATACGGTCGACTTCGCCTTCAACACTATTCAGCTCTGTGCCGAACTCACGGACACGCCCCGCGCTGGCTGCGAGGATCTGCGCGGCTGCACCGGCCTCACTGCCGAAGATGGCAAACGCATCCGCTGTTGTCATGTTGGCGTCACGAATCCGCTCCAGCACCGTCTCCAGGCCGTGAGCTTCGATATTGACGTCTTCTATCGTGAGGCCGTAATTAGCCAGCACACCAGCGGCTTGAGGCGTCACGTTGGAAAGCTGGCGGATAATACCGATCAGGCCGGTACCGGCCCGGCTGGCTTGCAGACCCGCATCCGATAGCACGCCGATAGCCGCAGAAGTGGTTTCAATACTGATGCCAGCAGAGGCGGCGAAAGGTCCAGCGTAGGAAAACGCATCACCCAACTGCATGATATTGGTGTTGGAACGTGCTGAGGTCGCGGCCATCACGTCGTTGACGCGATTTAGCTGGTCAACTTCCATCCGCATGCCGCCGAGCACATTCGATGCAATATCCGCCGCCTGAGCGAGATCCATCTGGCCAGCAGTCGCCAGGCTTAAAACGCTGGGCGTTGCGGCCAGCACTTCGTTAACGTCAAACCCTGCTTGAGCCAAAAAGCGCTGAGCATCCGCCGACTGCTTGGCAGAGTGCATGCTGGTAGCGCCAAGGCTGCGCGCCTGGCCTTCTAGTTGGGAAATCTGCTGAACGGTTGCGCCAGAGGTCGCTTGAAGGCCCAGAATCGAATCTTCAAACGCGGCGGTCTGTGAGATGACCCCGCTTAGGCCAAACCCACTCGCCATCGATACCAGCGCCATAGCAGCGCCGACGGCAAGTGAACGCATCTTGCTCAAATGATTAGAGACGGTTTGCGTTTCTTTACCGGTTTGGGCCAACGCCTGCGTTGCCTGGCGGCTGCCCTGGTCTGTTTCACTGCCAAAGGTGCGGGCTTCTTGCTGGGCACCCCGCAAATGCTCGGAAACGGTACCGGCTTCGCGCCCTGGGCGTTGTAGCGCGCTCTCGGCTTTTTTGCTTTCGCGTTCGGTAGTGGCTGAAAACTCCCGCACGTCACCCTGGGCATCCTTGAGGGTGCCGGAGAGCTGGCGGCCGTCGCCAGTTAGGGTAACGCTAAGCGTTAGATTGTTCGCCACGAGGTTTCCTTCTAACGTTTAGTTGCGGGGTCGTTCATCACGCTAAGCGCGCCGCGCTCGATGAGCTGCACTTGGTCCAGCCGCTCCAGCTGTTCTGCTGGGGGTAACTGGTAGAGGCTGATCACGCTGATCACCGCTTGTACATCCAGTCCAGTAGGGCCACCCATGCCTGCAAAGCGCCACTGGCGGGAACAGCGCTGAAACGTTTCGACGGCGTCCCAGTTTTCCGGCAATACATCGAATTGATCCGGCGCGGCGTTGGCGGCCTCTACCTCTTCGGCCAGTTCGCCGCCCAACGTGATGCCCAGGGCGGCGAGGTCATCCTTGACCAGATTGGGCTGGGCCGTGCTGGCCTCAGCCCAGTGCTTGCCTGCGTCGACTAGATTTACCGACGGTTCTTTTTTGAAACGCTCTCCTGATAGGCGGTGATCAGCGCCGTTGAGATCGCAGGGTCGTTTTTGGCGGCATGCAGCAGGTCGTCACCTTCCAGCGCTTTGCCTTCGTCATCCGTTAAGCAAATGTCTTCGACGCCCTTTAGCACTTCGTCGAGAAGCAGCGTGTCGGCTGGCATGTCGCGCAGTTCGTCCTGGGGCTTCACTTTGAATGTGGCTTTGAATTTGCCGGTGTTCTCCTTACCGTTTTCGTCATACACGGTAAGGGCAACGGGGAACTTGTAGGTGCGGCCTGTAT
>NZ_FUKM01000022.1 GCF_900163645.1 Halomonas citrativorans
ACGCTTTGCGAGGAACGAGCAAAAGGCACCCGCGAAAGGCGGCGGAACGACGCCCGGATGTGCCACCAATGCCTACCCCGGCACCGCTTTGCGGCGCTCCTGCGGGTGCGCTGCGCTTACCACGCGCTACAAGTTATCTAACGCTTTGATTATTCAAACGTAGCGCGCGGTAACGCTTTGCGAGGAACGAGCAAAAAGGCACCCGCGAAAGGCGGCGGAACGACGCCCCGGATACGCCCCACAACCCGGCACGCTACTTGGCTTCGTGAAGCCCCCTAACAACACCAAAAAAGGAGCCACATGCTCGACATTATTCATCACGGTGGCGCAACCGGTGTTACCGGCAGTTGCCACCAGCTCATATTGAATAGCGAACACTCACTACTCATCGACTGCGGCCTCTTTCAAGGCGAAGACGCAGAAAAAGATAGCTTCGCACAGCTACAAATCGAATTTGATATCAGCACCGTACAGGCGCTTATCATCACCCACGTCCATATTGACCACGTAGGGCGGCTACCGTACCTACTGGCCGCCGGGTTTAAAGGCCCCATCATCTGCTCAGAGCCTTCTGCCAAGCTATTGCCCCTGGTCATTGAAGACGCGCTAAAAATTGGCTTCACCCGCAACGCCCAACTGATCCAACGCTTTCAGGAACAGTTAAAACAGCAGATCGTAAGCGTGCCCTATGGCAAGTGGCACCGCGTTGCTCACAATACTATCGGCACCGCACGCATAAAACTTAAGCGGGCAGGGCATATTCTCGGTTCTTGCTACGTGGAAGTAGCCTGTCAAGCCGCTGAAACTAATGAAAAAGAGCGTATCGTTTTCTCCGGCGACCTGGGCGCACCTCACGCGCCACTGTTACCTGCACCGAAATCGCCCCACTGCTGCGACCAGCTAGTGCTGGAAAGCACCTACGGCAACCGTACCCACCCGGACCGCCGTCAGCGCCGTGCCGTTTTAAGAAAAGCGATAGAACAAGCGCTAGCCAACGGCGGCACGGTCATGGTGCCCGCCTTCAGCATAGGCCGCACGCAAGAACTGCTTTACGAACTGGAAGGCATTATTCATGAAGCCAAAAACCACCAGTGGAGCACGCTAGAAATTATCGTCGATTCACCGCTGGCAGCCCGCTTTACCAAGGTATACCGCGAGCTAAAACCCTACTGGGACGATGAAGCCCAAAAGCGCCTGACAAGGGGCCGCCATCCACTCAACTTTGCCAGCCTCTACACCGTAGAAAGCCACACCGAACACGAGCAAACGGTTGAGTATTTAGCCAAAACCGGCAGGCCCGCCGTGGTGATAGCCGCCAGCGGCATGTGTGCCGGTGGGCGCATTATGAACTACCTAAAAGCCATGCTAGGCGATGCCCGCCACCAAGTGCTATTTGTAGGCTACCAGGGCGCAGGCACTCCTGGCCGCGCCATACAGCAATACGGCCAAGGCGGCTGGGTAGAAATCGATGGCCAGCGTATTGATATTAACGCAGGCGTTACCTCCATCAGTGGCTACTCTGCTCACGCCGACCAGCGTGATCTGCTTAACTTCGTAAAACGTATGCGCCGCTGGCCCCACACCATCCGTCTGGTACATGGTGATCAAACTGCCCGTGAAACGTTAAAGAGCGAGCTTGAAAGCCTTTATAAGCGCAAAGGTATGCGCGTAACGATAATGAGCTAACCGGCCGTGACGAGGTGTTTTTCTCACTAAAAAAGCATCTTATAAAAAATATAGGCTTTAAATTTAATTTGGAATTCTCTGTAATGGAAGATTGGTATAGCAAGTTTGAAAAAAAAGCTTCTAACAAGGAATATCTTTCTTTAGTAGAAATATCCGAAGTGGTTTCAAGATATCAAAAATTTACTGCTTGGCATTATATACAATATATATCTGCCTTATATGCATTAAGTTTAAAAGGAAGAGGTGCAGAAGTCACGCTTGAAGCGATTAATTTTTTTCCAGATGATCTTTCATTAAGAATTCAGTATGCCGAGAATGCGATGTTTTCTTCTAGTTGGGACGCCGCAATTTCACGCTGGCAGTATATAATAGCTAATTTCAATAGTTATCCTGAGGGCGTTTTTTGGAGGCTGGCAATTTCTTATATCAAGGCGCTTAGATTTAAGGAAGCCAGACGTGTAGTAGGGTTAATTGAAGGCAAGTATGGTAATAGTCAAAAGCTTAATGACTTGATGTCATTGATTGATTCGTCAGAAGCACAAAAATATATACTTAATGTAAAAGTGAAGTCGTCACATTATCCTTGTAATATAGATAAATCTCCAGAAAATGAAAATATAGGAAGAAGTAAAGATTTTATAAAATACAGGCTGTGTGGTTGGGTAAAGGTCTCGAAAGGAAAAAAATGCCTTTTAGCAGTCAAGAATAATAAGAACGAAGTGGTTTATTTAGAGTTAAATGTAAAAAGGCCTGACGTTAAAAAGCATTTTGAAAAGCAAGGAGACGACAATGCTGAAGTGAAATGCGGCTTTGACCATTACGTCGATATTTCTGAAGGCGCTTACGTAGGTATCTTGCTAGAGGAAACTGAAGAGTGGCTTTTACAGCTTGAGCTCGTTGAATTACAAAGCGTGTTGGAAGGAAAAGAAGGGTGGCTTTTTCTTGATAATGACGCCAATCAAAGCGTTAATCAGTTCATTGGAAAAGCACTGCTTTCTGAAGATATGTTTTTAGCATGGGAAGACTATGCTAATGACCTCCTTGAATATCAAGAAAAGTTAAACCTGATACATTTTATTGCCAGCTCTAAAGAGGCCGTTCTCCCTCAGTATTATCCGCACCAAAGAGGACTCACTAATGTTTTTGAACAAGTAAATGGTCTTCTTGAAAATAAAAATGTTAATAGTGTTAGCGTTACAAGGTTGATGTCGGAAAAGAAGGGGGCTTACTATAAAACGGATACGCATTGGAGTGATTATGGTGCTTATCTGGCTTACCTTTCTATTATGGAAAGAGGTGGTTTTCAGTGGGTGGTTAAGGATATCACCTTCAACGAAGTCGAAGCGACGGGCGATCTGGGATCCAAGTTACATCCTGAAAGAAGGTCCTTAAAAAAATCACACGTATATGATGGGCCCAAAGCAACATGTGTTTTTGATAATAGGGTTTCTGGTGCCGGATCCATAACGATTTGGAAAAATTCTGGAGCACACTACTCTAAAACGGCCGTATTGTTTGGAGATAGTTTTTTGAAGTCCGGTTGTTTGATGAGTTATTTTACATATTCCTTTAGCCGGGTCGTGGTTGTAAATCTGCCGGGTTCCTTGATTGATGAAATTATATCTTATGAATCGCCTGATATTGTAGTTGTTCAAACTAATGATAGATACCTTCTAGCGCCCGGAAAAATATATAAAAAAATAGATTCTCATGAATCGCCTGTTTCTCTAAAGGTTTCGACTTTTTCGGAAATGGAGAAGGAGGATATGGTGAGAAATATTTCAGCGTATTTCGAAGAATATTTTTATAAAAACAAAATGTTAGAAATTCTCAAAAAGTTGTCTGATCATAAGCCGAAGGTTAGTTGTTAAAGGTTGTTTGTGTTTAAACTTGGGTGCTGAAAAGTACTTATGGCAACCGCATCTACTGGTTTGCCAAGACTGCTGCACGGTAATAAAAACGCCTAGCGTAGTGTGGGTAAACCGTGAGGCACACATTTGGCGAAACTAGCCGCACGCATAAGGCAGGAGAACTAACCTGCCCTTAATGTCGAACCCTCCAATATCACTGGCTTTTAATAGCACATGATTGAAGTTAAAAACCTGTACAAGCGCTACCATAACCACCACGGCAGCGACTGGGTACTTAAAGATATTAATATCACTATCCCCACAGGGGTGAGCGTTGGCTTGATCGGCGCCAACGGTGCCGGTAAATCTACGCTATTGCGCCTAATCGCAGGTATGGATACGCCTGAACGCGGGGAAGTCATCCGCCGCAGCCGCGTTTCCTGGCCGGTTGGGCTTTCAGGCGGTATGCAAAGTAATATGACAGGCCGCCAAAACGCCAAGTTTGTGGCCCGTGTGCAGGGCAGCAGCCCAAAAGAAGTACAGCGCGTCATTCAGTTTGTCGAAGACTTTGCCGAGATTGGCCGCGCGTTCGATGAACCGATCCGCACCTACTCATCTGGTATGAGATCCCGCATTTCATTTGGGCTATCGCTTGCGTTCGATTTTGACGTGTATATTTCCGATGAAGCCACCGCCGTTGGCGACCGTGCCTTTAAAGACAAAGCCAAAAAGCTCTTTCAGTCGAAAGTGGGCCAAGCCTCACTCATTATGGTATCCCACTCGGAAGACATACTGAAAGACTTATGCCAGGCAGGCCTATACCTTAAAAACGGCAGCGCCTACTGGTACGAAGATATCAACGAAGCGATTTCCGTATACCACGCCGACGCTGACGCCAAGAAAAAGGCAGGCGAAAGCGCATTGCCTAACGATGTGATTGGCGCAAGGCACTACCTGGCGGAGTGCCATCAAATTTTAAAAGGCGCGCAAGAAACGCTAAAAGAATTACAAGAAGAGAGCGCGCCCGCCGAACACATCAAGGCCGCAAGACAAGACGTTAATACGGCAGGGGCTGTAGCCAAAGAGGCACGGTTACATCTGGACACGCTTATAGAAACACAGAGCCAAACTAAATAAGCAGTTTGCAAAGGTGCTAATTGACCAGTTGTTGACAAAATACATAGAGAAATAAAGCAAGTTTCGGTAATTTAAACCTCTGCCTAGCATATTAAATAGCATCAGCTGTAATTTCCAGTAGCAGCCATTAAGAATGCTTGGAAGACAGTCTTCTCTTAGGAGGATCATAGTTATTTGATGCTAACTGTTACGCAAAGACTTCTAGATATCGAAGTGCTCAGTATGATGATTTGCATCCGTTACTATTAATTGGCGTAAATTACCCTTTTACAGCTAGTTAAAGCAGCTGTTAATTTTCTATTATTAGGGATAAATGCACGATGCTACAGGTAATTTATCTTGGCTTTTCCAAGCTGACAGAATATACAGCAGTGACATCCACTGCGCTGCAACAAGCACCCGAAAAAGTGGACGCGCTAACACTTGAGGCACATTCCGCCAGTCAGTTTGAAGCCCTCAGTAATTGGTTGCAGCACGAGAGCAAGCCTGGGGCAGTACTGATATGGCACAAGCCTACTGCCTTCATTGCCGATTGCCTAGCGCGAGAAGAACCTATTGACGGCTCTCTTGTACAGTGGAAAGACATGGCTCAGCGACTACTGAAGCTATTTCGTCGCCACCGTAGCCAGCTAATATTATTAGGCATGGCACCGGGAGAAACGCTCTCGCCTCCCGGTGAGCTTCCCGATAAAATTACCGATGTGCTCCTGCAAGCAGAAGTTACAGTAAAACGTCTGCCTGAAGCCTCGCCGCTCTATCGACTAGCCGCAGCACAGTTGGTTGCTGAAGATGCTGAATTACAAGAAGTGCTAGCTTTTCTTACTGGAAGTAGCCATGCCTCTAGTACCCCCCATGAGCAAGCAAGCGAAATTGTGCACAAGGTTCTGCAGGGTGCGAACGAGAGTCATTGTGCTGAGCAGCAGCTTAAACAACTTACTCAAGAGCGTGACAGCGCAACGGAAGAGAATAAGCTATTACTTACTCAACTGGATAGCGTGCAGGAAGCACTGGAAACAGCTCAGCAGCAAGCAAGAACAGCAGCTTCAAGCCAACAAAATGAACAGCAGCTTAGAAAGATGATTGATGAGCGCGATAGTGCCCAAAAAGAGAATAAGCTATTACTTGCTCAATTGGATAGCGTGCAGGAAGCACTGGAAACAGCTCGGCAGCAAGCAAGCGCAGCAGCTTCAAGTCAACAAACCGAACAGCAACTTAAAAAGTCGGTTGACGAGCGTGATAACGCCCAGGAAGAAAATGAGCTGTTATTGTCACAGTTGCATATAGTTCAAGAAGCTTTGGAAGAAGCCTATATAGAGCTGAAATCGGGTACCAGCGAAGCAGAGAGCAAAAGGTTGAAAAGCCTAATGAGTTGGCTGCGCGCGCATGCTCGGCGCCAAGCCAGAGCTGCCTATAGCCAGGACAGTGAATCCTTGCAAGAACAAATCTCTTTATTGGAGAAAAGCGAATTATTTGATGCCAAATGGTATCTAGATAAGTATAAGGACGTAGCAAAAGCTAACATTAATCCGATTGAGCACTACATCAAGTTCGGCGCGATCGAAGGGCGTAACCCAAGCCCTCTGTTTGATACTGAATATTATGTGTTGACATACCCTGATATAGCCGCCTCGGGTCTCCATCCTCTATTGCATTATTTGCGCGATGGCGTTAAAGAACAGCGTAAAACGCAGGAGTCGCCTACATGAACGCTCCAGCCACACCACAGCTTATCCATATTGGGCCATTGCGCCAAGAGAGCGAAGCCCTCATTAAGCATATCGCTCTTCCTTCGCTTGTTATTACGCCCATGCTCGAGTGTCCAATGCTCAAAGACATGCAGCATGATTTGAAACATGTAAGCGCAGTGATTGCCTTAGAGGCAGGGGAAGCTACGTGCTATCGCTATAACGTGCCGGGATTTGATAGCTTATCGCCCGCGTCGGGGCTTAAATCGCTATATCCCGGAATTGCTGAAACGCAGCGAAAGCCAGTGGAAACACAGCTGCTAAATGAACTGATAAGTGAGCATTGCCCACTAGGTGCGTTAATGACCCACTTGGTTCTGGAGCAACCCGAGCAGGCCCTGCACTTGCTAAAAGCGTGGCAAGCAGAAGGTATGCTAGATAATCTTGAAGGGCTCTTTGTGCGTACTAGCCCGGTTAGCCTTTATGAAGGTATGCCAACCCAGGCAGAGCTAATTATTTGGTGTCAACAGTATGGGTTTGATGCTAGCCCTGAAAAGATTGATCCTGTCAGCAGTGAAGACCCGGAATTTATACTGCTTGGATTCAAACGCAACGCGCTACACGTACCGTTAAAAGCCGCTCAAGAAAAGGCGGATACGCTCAAGCAAGAGTGTGACATTCTCAAAAATAAACTTGCCGAATACGAAAAGCTTCTAAAAGAGAATGCCAATCAGCTGAGCGAAGCAGCGGCAGCACTGCGGGAGACAGATGCACAGCTCAAAGAGCGCACGAAGCAACACAATGAGAAAACATTACAGGCGGAGAGTGCCAGTAAAAAGTGTGCCACGCTCAAACAGCAGTTTAGCGAAGTAGATGAAACGCTTCGTGAAACACAAGTACAGCTTAAAAAGTTTACAAAAGAACACGATGAGAAAACCTTACAAGCGGAGAAAGCCAGCAAAGAATGTACTACGCTCAAACAACAGTTGAGCGAGAAAGAAAGCACTATCACGCAGCTCCGCGGGCAGTTGACTTCTCAGCAGCAGAATCAGGAAATTGTTAAAAGTAGTTTCGAAGCGCTGGAAAGTAAAATGGAAGGCAAGTTGGAGTCGCTATTAGGTGAACAGCGAAGCTATATACAGCAAACCAGTAATGCGCTTGGGCAGCATGTGACTAGACTGGCACATAAGCAACGCGATGAACGGGCGCTGACCCACTATCTTCATCATGGTCATAAACCAGTAAGCACAGAGCTAGATCCTGGCTACGCATTAGCTTTATTAGAGCGGTATCATTCGCAAGGCTACGATGTGGTGGTAGTGTTTGGTAGTGCAGCCACCACTGAGTTACTTGCAAAGGCGGAGGTAAATTCCAAAGGGTACCAATCCCAGCTTATGTTAGGAGACCAGCATCATGATGTCGTAACACCCTCGGAAAATGATCTTCCAACTTCTATTATTAGTATTGAGCACCAAAAATCGCGATGTAAAAAGTTAAAAAAGAGCTTAGAAATTAATCATTGCTCACAAATAGTAAACGTAGTTCACGCGCCTTGGGTAGAGTGTCAGTATCAAGGGAAAGTGACTCTTTTTTACAGTACAGAAGATATGCTCAAAAGGCTTAGTCAATGGCTGCAAGAAGAGGCTAATGTGCTAGTGGTAATTGGGCCGGAGCTTACAGAAGCAGGGCATATGGCTAACATAATACTACCGCACGTTCTTCAATACTTGCCCACACAAGCAATTGACCTATGTTTGGAAAATAAAAAAAAATTACAAGAAGAACTTTGCTCTGATTGGGAAAGTTTGCTACGTGAACGTCAGCGCAGATACTATTGGCATGAGCTACCTAACGCTCTTTTTTTAAAGGTTTTAAGCTGATTGTGCAGGCTGGATCTTAATGTTTGCCACAATTAATTGAATTTTTTATTAAAAGTAGTTTTTCAGTTTTGAAAAAAAACATCACAAGGAGGTAAATGTAAAATGAAAATTTTAACGGTTCTTGGTGCTCGTCCTCAGTTCATAAAAGCCGCAATGGTTAGCCATGCTATTGATACTTATAATAAAGCTCATGAAACTGTGATTGTTGAGAAGATTGTACACACTGGGCAGCATTTTGACTCCAATATGTCTGAAGTGTTTTTTGAACAAATGAATATACCCAAACCAGACTATAACTTAACTATATCAGGTTTGTCGCATGGTGCTATGACTGGCAGAATGCTTGAAAAAATTGAAGAAGTGCTTGATATTGAAAAACCTGATTGTTTATTAGTATATGGAGATACGAATTCAACATTGGCTGGAGCATTGGCTGCATCAAAATACCATATTCCAGTGGTACATGTAGAAGCAGGGTTGAGATCTTATAATATGCTAATGCCTGAAGAGGTAAATAGAATTCTTACTGATCGAGTCTCAAGTTTACTTCTATGTCCTACAGACCAGGCGGTCATAAATCTTAAAGCAGAAAGCTTTCCTTTTAATAAAGGTAGTCAATTCCAGCAGTCAATAATAAATACTGGTGATGTCATGTATGACGCAGTCATTTATTATTCTAAAAGAGCAATTAACGAAGTGAAATTGAGCTCATTGGGGGTGAAAGAACATGGATATGGTTTATGTACATTACATAGGCAAGAAAACACAGAGGACCCTAGTAAGCTTAAGAACATATTATCATCATTGCAAGAAATAGCAAAAAATGATTATCCCATAGTTTTACCACTTCATCCGAGAACAAGAAATAAAATTAAAGATCTGGATGGAAACGGGTGGTTGGATGGCCTTACAATAATTGATCCTGTTGGCTACTTGGAAATGCAACGGCTTCAGATGGATGCAAAGATTATTTTAACTGATTCTGGTGGAGTTCAAAAAGAAGCCTTTTTTCACCAAGTTCCTTGTATAACTTTGCGAGATGAAACTGAGTGGGTAGAAACAGTCGATTTAGGTTGGAATAAATTAGCAGGAGCAAATAAAGAAAAAATATTGTCATACGCAAGAGAGGACAATGTATTCGCCAGTGAAGTAGCTTATCCATATGGCAAAGGAAATGCGGCTCAGAAAATAATTGAATCACTGGTCACTATGTAAAAGGAGTTGTTTATGTCAATTTCATTCGATGAAAATTATATTAGAAATTCATGCTATTCAATAGCAATGATTGTAGCTAACCCCGTAGTCAACGACTCACGTGTTCTTAAAACAGCATATAGCCTCAATAAAATGGGGTTTAAAGTTCATTTATATGGTTTAAATACAGAACCCAAAATAAAAAAAGTTGAAGGGTACCCTTTTGATATTACATTAATTTCAAATCCAAGGTTTGAAATGAAGAAAAAAGGTGCCTGGTGGGTTGATGATAAAAGCTACGATATAGCCACTTTTTTAAAGAAAATGGCAGAAGGATTTTCTGATCTTATTGCTAAAGAAAAGCATGACATACTGCATACTCATGATATGTATGGTCTGCCCATAGGGGCATTGCTGAGAGAAACTACTTCTAGTAAAAATGTACCTTGGATACATGACTTACATGAATATGTAGAAGGGTGCACTAACCTTCCCGACTTTCAGCGGTTATTTGTATGGGAGCAAGAGAAAAAGTACATACACTTGCCAGATTCACTGACAACAGTATCTCCTATACTTGCGGACTTGATCTCTAAAGATTACAATGTCGAAAGACCTGCATTAATATTAAATACTCCAAGGATTACAGATTTTGATAATTTCAATCCAAGGACTATTCGCAGTGCTTTGAATATTAAACCCGATATTCCCTTAATGGTTTATAATGGTGGGGTAAAACCTCCTAGGGGGGTACAGTTTGCAGTCAAAGCATTGGCTGATTTAGATGGAGTTCATTTAGCACTTTTGACGAATTCATCTGGTGATTTTATGGATGAATTAATACAAATGGCTAAAAATGCTGGTACTGAAGACCGTTTACACATCCATCCATTTGTACCTAACAATGAAGTAACATCATTTGTATGTGATGCTACTCTTGGGGTAAATCCTGTCACTGTGTACGAAAATTCTGACTTGGCTCTTCCCAATAAAGTATTTGAGTATATTCATGCAGGTGTTCCGATTGCGAGCAGCTCCACTACTATGATGGAGCAGTTTATATCGGAAAATAAGTGCGGACAAACTTTTGAAGCAGGTAATGTAGCCCAATTGACAAGTGCGGTTAAGGATATTATTAAAAACTTTCCTAATGGTCTCCCTAATGCAAATGAAAACTCTGTTTTAGCTAAAAGATATTGTTGGGAAGAGCAAGAGAAAATATTAGGTCAGGAGTATGAAAAATTACTTAATAAGTTAATAAACAAAGCATCATTATCGAATAAAAATAAAATTGGGTCTATTCTGCATCTACCAACACACGCAGCTAGCCAACCAGGAACGTTGGCGACAGCTCTTTCGAAATTGGGAGTAATTTCAAAGAGTGCCGCACTAGGAGCTAATAAGTTTAATTACCGTCAAGACATTCTGATAAAACCTTTGCCCTTTAATGCTAGTTCTATTAAATCGTACTTCAAAGATCAGCGACTAGATGCTTTTGATGTCTTCCATTATCATTGTCGACCGCTGATTTTTTCTAAAGATTATAAAAAGCCTACCGGCTCTGATTTGGTATACTTAAAGTTATTAAATAAAAAGGTCTTTTTTAATTTTAGAGGCTCAGAAATACGATTAGCATCATTATTTAAAACTCTTTCACCTTATAACTATGTGGGAGAGAAAAGTGAAAATCAAGATGCCTCAATGCCATTTGCATTCGATGAAGTTAAACAAAAGAGATTTAGAGACTTATTATTAAAAATTTGTGATGATGTGTTTGTTAACGATCCAGAACTACAATGTTATGTGCCTAATTCGACAATAGTTCCGCGTGCAATAGATTTTGATGATATTGATGAAAATGACTCACTTAGTAATGATAAAGCTTCTTTGCCTCTAGTTGTACATGCACCTTCAAGGTCTAATGTGAAAGGTACGAAATATATTATAGAGGCTGTAAATAAACTAAAAAAAGAGGGGCTAACTTTTAACTTTGAACTAATTGAAAACTTAACACACATTGAAGCAAAGAAAAAATACAAGCAAGCAGATATTATTATAGATCAGTTACGCATTGGCTGGTACGGAGTGCTGGCTGTTGAGGGGATGGCTATGTCGAAGGCTGTTGTTTCTTATGTTAGGCATGATCTGCGACATTATTTACCTCACCCCTCACCTATGGCGTACGCTAGTCCTGAAAATGTTACAGATGTTCTAAGGTATTTAATTAAAAACCCTGCTAAATGTTTAGAATATGGAAAGGCTGGTTATGATTTTGTATATAAGTATCATAATGCAAAAACTATTGCTAAATTGCTTACTGATTTATATGCAATTAAAAATAAGGAAGTCGATTGTAATGCAGCATTAGAATTACTAGATAAAAATGCACTTGATGTTCTAGGTGATTTGAATGTGGATGGGATGTTGCAAGAAAAAATCAGAAAACTATTTTTCAATGCAATAAAAAATGATATTAATAAAAAAACTAAAAATGCCATTAAAAGCTATGATAGGTTTACGAGTTTAAGCAACAAAAATACATTGATGGAAAGTTATGCTCTAAGAAGGTCAAGATACCTCCAAGGAGAGGAAGCATGAAGTTGCTGATACCGACAGGAAAACAAGAAATTTTTGATTTTTATAAAATGCAATTGCTTGAGGATGGTTTTCCTGGACGCGTTCCAGTCGGTAGTGGCACTGGTATAGTTGAGCCACACCCACTATATGGAGTGTACCTCATCAGAATGTCGCTTGATGAATATAAGGTTGGGCATAATAGAGAGTTTCGTGAACAAGCTGTGAGAGCTGGATATTCTGCAATTAGAAGAATGTGTAAAAAAAAGGATGCTTTAGTTTTTATATATCCTGGGATAAGCTCGTTTAATCATTTAGGACGAGATTATTACTCAGCATTAACTCAAGCGAAATATCTTTCTGCTTTTTGGATGCTTTATTTAGAAACAGGAGATCAACTGTTTGAAAAAGCATCATACCAAGTACTCAAAAGTTTAACCATACCAATAGACGAAGGAGGGGTGTGTCATTACCAAGCTGAGGGTATATCCTTTGAAGAAGCTCCTTTTGATTTTCCGACCTTTATTCTTAATGGATGGATTTCAGTTTTAGAGAATTTATATAAATTTATAAAAAAGTCAAAATCTAAAGAAGCTAAGAAAATTTTTTTACAATCTGTTGAGCTTCTAAAGACTTTGCTTCCTCTTTATGATATGCCAAAATTTAAAAACTCAAGATATGCGTTAGCTGGCACAGTACCTTTCAGGCTTACATTGCCTAACGACTCTTTTGTTGAAAGTGCTAACTTGGTAACTCCCAGTAAAAGAAAGATTGCTTTCGAGTTCAAAAAGCCACATAAATGGGGGGTTCACCTTTCTGATAGAACGGGTATCATTAACGGGAATTTAGTTTTTAGTTTAGATGTTGACGATTCTCGTTATAATATTCTTGAATTAAAAGTGATCAGTAAAAAGGAAGACAAGTTATTTTTTGAAGTTCCTACAATAAGCTACGATGTGCTCCGTGGTGCGAAATTTGGAGAATATCGTCCTCAGAATACAAAAGATATTTCAGTAGGTGAAAATTTAATAAAATTGAAGCTTAAAAATAAAAGATTTGAAATGTCTTGTTATCCGACTAATTTTAAGAAGAAAATTGCAGGTGTTAATTATAATGCTTATCATTATATGCATATTAAAGGTTTGACGAATCTTTATGAATATACCAAAAGCCCTGTTTTTTTAAAGTATGCTAAAAAGTGGCAAGGGTATACTCATATGTGGAGTGAGATGAGTGTTTATAATAAGAGTAATATTTCTTTAAATTCATATTTTTAAAAATCGAGGTTCTAATGAATAGTAGCGATGTTAAATTAGCCATTGTTGGGCTAGGGTACGTAGGCTTACCTCTAGCAGTTGAATTCGGTAAAGTTAAGGAAGTGGTGGGTTTTGATATTAATCAAAAAAGAGTCAAAGAGCTGCAGGATGGCCATGATTTTACGCTTGAAGTGACTGCGGAAGAGTTAGGTTTAGCTTCCCAGTTAAAGTTTTCGCATGATGTGAAAGAGCTTGAAGATTGTAATGTCTATATTATTACTGTACCCACGCCCATCGATGATAATAATGCTCCTGATCTTACACCGTTGCGTAAAGCATCTGCTATGCTCGCAACTGTGGTTAAGCAGGGAGATGTGGTGATTTACGAATCAACGGTTTACCCTGGTGCTACAGAAGAAGTGTGTATCCCTGTGATCGAAAAAGGGTCAGGTCTGAAATTCAATGAAGATTTTTATGCTGGTTACAGCCCCGAGCGCATTAATCCAGGAGACAAAGTTAATACACTAACAAAAATTAAAAAAATCACGTCGGGCTCTACGCCTGAGATAGCCAAGTTTGTTGATGAGCTCTATTCATCTATTATTACTGCAGGTACACACCTTGCTAGCTCCATTAAGGTAGCTGAAGCTGCGAAAGTGATAGAAAATACGCAGCGTGATTTGAATATTGCTATTATCAATGAATTTGCCAAAATATTTAATATTTTGGGTATTGATAGTCAAGAAGTCCTTGAAGCAGCAGGTACTAAGTGGAATTTTTTACCCTTTAAACCTGGCTTAGTTGGAGGGCATTGCATCAGCGTTGATCCTTATTACCTAACCCATAAAGCGAAAGAGGTTGGTTATCAACCTGAAGTGATTCTAGCGGGTCGGCGTATTAACGATGGCATGGGGCAATACACAGCTACTCAATTAGTTAAAGCTGTTAGCCGTAAAAAAATTCATATTGATGAAGCTCGTGTGCTAGTTCTTGGTTTTACCTTTAAAGGTGATTGCCCTGATGTGCGTAATACCAAGATTATCGATATGGTTAAAGAGCTAGAAAGTTTTAATATGAATGTGGACGTCTATGATCCATGGGCGGAACCTGAAGAAGTTCAAGAAGAGTATGGCCTTAAACTTGAAACTGATTTAATTGAAGGTGTTTACGACGCCATTGTTCTGGCTGTTGACCACTCTGATTTTAAAAAATGGGGGGCCGAAAAAATACGCTCTTTTGGTAAAGAGAAACATGTTCTCTATGATGTGAAGCATGTACTTACTAAGAATGAATCAGATCTACGCTTATAATGGAGCAGGTATTTAATATGAAAAATTTTGCTTTAATCGGTGCTGCTGGTTATATCGCCCCTCGCCATATGAAAGCGATTAAAGAGTTAGGCCATAATTTAAGCATCGGCTACGATACTAATGACTCCGTAGGTATCATCGATAGTATTTCTCCTGATAGTGAGTTTTTTACTGAATTTGAGCGATTTCAAGAGCATGCCTACCGTTTGAAACGCAATCCATCAACTGCATTGGACTATGTGGCTGTTTGTTCTCCCAACTATTTGCACCATTCTCATATTGCTGCGGGCCTAAGGATGGGGTGTGATGTTATTTGCGAAAAGCCGCTGGTACCGACACCTGAACTTCTCGATGAACTAGCTAACGTAGAGAAAGAAACAGGCCAGCGTGTTTATAATATTTTACAGTTACGCCACCATGAAGCTATTTTGAAGCTTAAAGAAAAAGTAGCGAATGAGAATCGCAGTGAAAAGTATCAGGTTGATTTAACCTATATTACCTCACGCGGTAAATGGTATATGGAAAGCTGGAAAGGTGATCCGCGCAAGTCGTTTGGTGTGGCGACTAATATTGGTGTTCACTTCTTTGATATGCTGCACTTCATTTTTGGTAAGTTAGAGAAGAATGTTCTGCATTACGCTAACGACTATAAAGCATGTGGCTATTTAGAGTATGAAAAGGCTAAGGTTCCTTGGTTTTTATCAATAGATGCTAATGATCTTCCTGATGAAGTAAAAGGCAAGCAAACCACGTTCCGTAATATAAGTTGTGAAGGTGATCAAATAGAATTTTCTGCCGGGTTCACAGATCTTCATACAATTAGCTATCAGGAGATTCTTGCTGGCCGCGGTTATGGTATTGAAGATGCTAGGCACTGCGTTGAGACCGTGCATCATATTCGAACAGCTCAGCCTGAGTCTCCTGCTGAAAATGAGGCACATGCTTTTCTGAAAAAACTCATCTAGGAGCAGCATATGGACTATCAAGTACATGAATCTGCAATCGTTGATGAAGGCGCCCAGATAGGCGAAGGCTCCCGAGTTTGGCACTTCGTGCATGTGTGTGCTGGTGCTAGAATCGGTAGGGGGGTTTCCCTTGGCCAAAATGCTTTTGTTGGTAATAAGGTCACAGTCGGCGATAACTGCAAAATTCAGAATAACGTTTCAGTTTATGACAACGTTCACCTTGAAGAAGGAGTTTTCTGTGGACCGAGCATGGTGTTTACCAATGTTTATAACCCTCGCTCACTGATTGAACGTAAAAGCGAATATCGTGATACTTTGGTAAAGAAAGGGGCCACTTTGGGTGCCAATTGCACCATCGTGTGTGGTGTTACCATAGGCGAGTATTCCTTTATTGGTGCTGGTGCTGTTATCAATAAGGATGTTCCGGCTTATGCCTTAATGGTAGGCGTACCTGCGCGGCAAATTGGCTGGATGAGTGAGTATGGTGAGCAATTGGATTTGCCACTGGAAGGTCAAGCAGAAGCCGCTTGCCCTCATACGGGTAAGGTCTATCATCTTAATGGCAAAACTTTAACTAAAAGTGATTGATTATCATGCAATTTATTGACTTGGCTGCCCAGCAAGAGCGCATCAAAGATAAAATAGATGCCAATATCCAGAAAGTGCTTGCGCATGGTAATTATATTCTTGGCCCTGAGGTCTCAGAACTTGAGGATAAATTAGCTGCATTTACGGGCGCTAAGTATTGTATAACATGTGCTAATGGTACCGATGCGCTGCAGATTGCACAGATGGCATTAGGTATAGGCCCCGGTGATGAAGTAATCACCCCAGGGTTTACTTATATTGCAACAGCAGAAACGGTTGCCCTATTAGGCGCTAAGCCAGTCTATGTGGATATTGACCCAAAAACCTACAATCTTGATCCCGCCCAATTGGAGGCGGCAATTACGCCGCGTACTAAAGCTATTATACCGGTATCACTGTATGGGCAGTGTGCGGACTTTGATGCTATCAATGCGATTGCTGAAAAACATGGCATTCCTGTAATCGAAGATGCTGCTCAGAGCTTTGGTGCTACCTACAATGGAAAAAAATCCTGCAATCTCAGTACAATAGCCTGCACGAGTTTTTTTCCTAGCAAGCCTTTAGGCTGTTACGGTGATGGCGGCGCTATTTTCACGAATGATGAAGGCTTAGCGAAACTGCTTCGTCAGATATCGCGCCATGGCCAGGATAAGCGCTATCATCATGTGCATGTCGGCGTAAATAGTCGCTTGGATACACTACAGGCGGCCATACTGCTACCTAAGCTTGAAATATTTGCCGATGAGATCATAAAGCGTAATCATGTTGCGACTTCCTATACGCGTTTACTTAACGATGCAGGTATTATTAGCACGCCTTATATTGATGAACGGTGTGTTTCAGCTTGGGCACAATATACTATCCTTGTCGAAGACCGTGAAGACATTCTAGGTAAATTGAAAGAAGCTGGTGTACCGACTGCAGTACACTATCCTATTCCTTTAAACAAGCAACCTGCAGTGAAGGATGATACAGTTAATCTGCCAATTGGTGATGAAATAGCTAAAAAGGTTATGAGTTTGCCAATGCATCCTTACTTGTCTACCCAAGATCAAATAAGAGTCATCGAAGCTTTCTAGTTTTTACTCTTTAATGAGTATGTATGAAGAATAATGAGAATAATATGGATGACATTGATACTGTCTATTGGGAAAAAAAAGCTAAAGAATACAATGATGAGGAAGAGTATTTAAAGGCAGCTGAAGTTTATTGCTCTTTATTGGGGGGGCAGAGAAAAACAATAGACTTGATTATTGCTAAATCTCAAGTATTAAGAAATCAACATCGTCTTTATGAGGCTGTTTTGTTGTTAGAGAAGTCCGTTGAAATCGGTGTTTTTAACAGTAAGTCTTTACATGTTTTGGCTGCTTTTTATAGAGATAACAAGTGTTGGAGACAAGCCGAGAGGTGTATTTGGGATATTGTTAAAATTGATCCTGAGTATTCTGGGTTAATTGGTTTTTCTTGTTTTGCTGCTGATGTATTACGTAAGCAAGGTTATGTTAATACAGCTCATAGTTTGATTCAGTCTTCTATTTTTCTGACTACCTCTCAAGGCAAAAACATACCTTTAAAAGCTTCTGCTATTCAAAAAGAACTTGAGTACGAAGTTACTTCTGAATATTCTATTGAAGTTTCTTATCGGTTTTATGATGCTGTGTATGAAAATTCAGATAAATATGCATCAAATTCTGATGATTCGATCTATGTTCCTGTTTGGGATGAAGTGCTTCAATATTTTCAAGGTAGTAATGTGTTAAGTGTTGTTGATGTTGGTTGTGGACCTGGCCAATTTGCTGAGTATGCAATTAAACACTTGCCTGCTCTTAGTTACATAGGTTTTGACTATAGTTCTGTTGCCATTTCTCAGGCAAAAAAAAGAACAAAAGGAGTTGAGTTTATAGAAGGCAATGCTTTTTCCTCCCCCTTGTTAGCTGAAAATGCTGCTGATGTTTACATATTACTTGAGGTGCTAGAACACATAGAGAAAGATTTGGAGCTTTTAGGCAGTATGCCAAGTAAAGCTTCTTTAGTTTTTTCAGTTCCTAATTTTGATTCTTTTGGGCATGTGCGTTTCTTTTTAAATGAAAACGAGGTGTTTAATAGATATAATCATCTGTTCTCTAGCTTAGAAGTGAAGGGCGTTATTCTCAAAGGATACTCTACTATTTATCTTGCATTCGGTCAGTTGAAATGAATATTCATATCTAATAGGTTGGCTATAAATAATGCGATATGACCTTTTTTCTGCTAAACAAGCAGAAATGGCGCTTAAGAGTGAAGATTTTTTTCTCAGTTTTGATATATGTAAAAACTGTCTTAAAAAAACACCTGGCGACGCACTACTTTACGTTATTATGGCGAGGATAATTAGTCGCTCACCCATGGTAGTTGATTCATGGCAAGATGTAGCTGATATAACAGCTTCTTTTCTTGAGTTTAATAGACAAAAAAATATTCAGTCCTCCTCTCTTTGGCATGCCCTTAGCTTTATTAATTCATGTTTAATTAGTAATCAGTTTTCCCATGCTGACAACCCTTTTATTGAATATTTAAAATATAATGGACGAAAGGTCACTGAGCATAAGGTTAAATTGTTGGTCTTGACTTGTGTCTGGAAAAGGCATGAGTTATGTCATTTGTTTTTTTCTTACTATAAAAAATTGAAAGAAAAGCTAAGCCACGATATCGATATTCAGGTAATTGCTGTGGGTTCGGAAGGTGAAGTTAGTCAAAGTATTTGTGAGAAATATGGCGCTCATTATTTAGAGTACCCGAACCAGCCATTATCTGATAAATGGCAAGCTGGGCTTACCTATGCACGCTCCTTTGATTTTGACGCATTAGTGATTTTGGGATCAGATGATTTTATATGTGAAAATACGCTTAAATTTTATTCTAGGAAGGTATCTAATGGCACTCTTTTTTTAGGTTTTCAAGATTGCTATTTACACGATTTCTCTACCCAGAAAACAATTTACTGGAAAGGTTATGGCGCCTCTAATGAACAACAAAGTCAACCACACAGAGTCGGTGAAACAATTGGTTTGGGACGCGTGCTTAGAAGAGAGCTGCTAGAGTTTATGGATTTTGATTTATGGAAAGGGATGGGTGCAAATAAATCGTTAGACGGAATTATGAAAAATAAAATCACTGAAAAGACTGGTTTTCTTCCAGTCAAGCCTGTTCATGGTTTTAATTTGATCTTAGGAGATGTTAACTATTCGTTGGGCATGTTGTCTTACAGGTTAAAAGACCTAGGGCTATTCGGTGTTGATGTTAAAGTGAGTGATAATGTGACTGCTTTTGAAAAATATGTAACTTCTACTAATGTTTATGATGATGTGACCTTGGAATATTCTCAAAATGGTCACCTTGATTTCTTAAATAGTTTATAACGCGAGTTTTTATGTCTGGCAAAGTTTATGATAAAAGTGAATTGGATGCTCTTAAAAAGCATTTGAAGGAGCTGGTTGACACTCAAGCAAATGAGAGGGCTGAGCTGGCAGCAAAAATTAGTAATCTTCTAAAAGAAAATGATGACCTAAGCCGTCAAGTCCGTGAATTAGAGGCTAAATGTAATCCCTGTACTGTTAATTCAAATGTGAAGGTTAGATCACCGGAAAGCGAGTGTGGTTTAGACTTCTCACTGCCAGAAGAACGCAAATGAATGTTTATTTAATGTTGGTGATTTTTTAGAAAGCTTATTTTGTTTACTGATTCTGGATGTTGTGTGCTTCAAAGCTTGGGTGTCATGTTGTGATTATGTGTGAAGCATTTTATCGATAGAGCTGGGGTTGAGTGTACTTTTATTTCGCTTGGGATAAGCGGGTTTTAATTTCCTTTATTATTAGCTAATGGTTTGAGGAATATTTATGTGCGGAATTGTGGGTGCGATAAGCGCAAAGGATAGCACTGCCTTTCTTTTAGAAGGCTTATCTACATTGGAGTATCGCGGTTACGATTCAGCGGGTTTGGCCCTGTTATCTGCTGGGCAAAGTAGCGGTTTGCAGCGCGCCCGATCTAAAGGGCGTGTGGCTGAATTAGCCGCTCTGGTGAAAGAAAAGGCACTTAGTGGTAATGCTGGGATTGCTCACACTCGTTGGGCCACCCACGGTGTACCCGCCGAGCGTAATGCTCACCCGCATATTTCAGCAGGTTTGGCGGTTGTACATAACGGCATTATCGAAAACTACGAAGCCTTGCGTGAGCAGCTTCAAGGTCTAGGGTACGAATTTACCTCTGATACCGATACGGAAACCATTGCCCACCTTATTCAAGCCTGTTTCAAAGGCCAGATTGGCGAACCGGCTGAAAATCTGTTTTCTGCCGTGCAGTGCGCCGTGGCGCATTTGAAAGGGGCGTTTGCTCTGGCTGTAATTAGCGAAGATGAGCCGGATTGCATGGTGGTGGCGCGTGAAGGCTCGCCGCTGATGCTGGGCATTGCTGAAGATGGCCACTACGCAGCATCGGATGCATCGGCCCTGCTTGCCGTTACTAAGCAGATGATGTATCTGGAAAATGGCGATGTAGCGCGGTTAACGCGTGATTCCATTACCCTGGTGGACCGCATCGGCCAGCCCGCCCAGCGTGACGTGGTTACCTCAACCTTGAACGCCGATGCCGTGGAGCTGGGCGATTGTAACCACTACATGCAGAAGGAAATCTTCGAGCAGCCCCAGGCGCTGGGTAACACACTGGAAATGATCAGTGGGGCAGGGCAGTTGCAACCAGGTATTTTTGGTGCTGAGGCCCAAGCCGTGTTTGAACAGGTGGATTCGGTGCTGATCCTTGCATGCGGTACGTCAAGCTATGCGGGGATGACCGCCAAGTACTGGATTGAGCAGGTGGCGGGTATCCCTTGTAATGTGGAAATCGCCAGCGAATATCGCTACCGGCAGAGTGTTGCTAACCCCAGGCAGCTTATCGTGGTTATTTCCCAATCCGGTGAAACAGCAGATACGCTGGCGGCCCTGCACCATGCCAAATCATTGGGGCATACCCATACGCTGGCTATTTGTAATGTGCCGGAATCCGCCATCGTTCGGGAAACTGCGTTGCGCTTTATTACTCGCGCTGGGCCTGAAATTGGTGTGGCGTCTACCAAGGCGTTTACTACACAGTTAAGCGCGCTGTTCTTGCTGACGCTTCTGCTGGCCAAAGCCAACCAGCGTTTGAGTGAAGAAGACGAAAAAACCTATCTGAATGAACTGCGCCATCTACCTATCGCGGTCGATAAAGTGTTGGCATTGGAGCCTGGCATTGAAGCTTGGGCTAAGCAGTTTGCTGATAAACAGCACGCGCTGTTTTTAGGCCGTGGGCGGCATTACCCCATTGCGCTAGAAGGCGCGTTGAAGCTGAAAGAAATCTCCTACATTCATGCGGAAGCCTACCCAGCGGGCGAGCTAAAGCACGGCCCGTTGGCGCTGGTTGATGCTGAAATGCCGGTAGTGGTGGTAGCGCCTAACGATGAAATGCTGGAGAAGTTGAAGGCCAACATGCAGGAAGTTAGTGCGCGTGGCGGCCAACTGTATGTATTTGCCGATGGTGATAGTGCTGTGAAGCCTTCTGAGGGCGTTAACGTGCTGATGATGCCGGAACATTACGGGCTGCTTTCCCCGGTGTTGCATGTGGTGGCGCTTCAGTTGCTCTCGTACCACGTGGCATTGGTGAAAGGGACGGATGTAGATAAGCCGCGTAATTTGGCCAAGAGTGTGACGGTGGAGTAGTTAGTGCTTGTCTGGCGTACCTGAGTTGGATGGCGCGGCCGGGGCGGCTGGTCGCCGCCATCCGCAGGTGCCTCGCAAGATTCGTTACCGCGCGCTACGGATTGTGCATTCATTCATTGTAAATGCATGCAGGCTACGCTTTATTCTCTTCCGATTCACGATTCACGATTCACGATTCACGATTCACGATTCACGATTCACGATTCATCATTTAGGTAATCCAAAATGCGACAATATTTCGGCACGGATGGCGTACGCGGTCGCGTGGGTGAATTTCCTATGACACCTGACTTTGCCATGAAGCTGGGTTGGGCTGCCGGTCAGGTATTAGGCGCGGAAGGTGTTAAAGAAGTTCTGATTGGTAAGGATACGCGCGCCAGTGGCTATATGCTGGAGTCTGCTTTGGAAGCAGGCTTTTCAGCGGCGGGGGTTAACGTTGCCTTGGTTGGCCCGCTGCCCACGCCGGGCGTTGCCTATTTAACCTCTACCTTTCGGGCGGATGCCGGGGTGGTCATCAGCGCTTCGCACAATCCGTTTTACGATAACGGCATCAAGATATTCGCTCAGGGCGGCAGCAAGCTAAACGATGCCCAAGAGCAGGAAATTGAACGCTGGTTACAGGTGGCTATTGAAGGCGGCATGACGTGTGTGGAATCCGACAAGCTGGGTAAAGCCCGCCGCATAGATGATGCTGCTGGCCGCTATACCGAGTATTGCAAGGCTACCTTGCCGGGCGCGCTAAGCCTGAACGGTTTGAAAATTGTAGTGGATAGCGCCAATGGCGCCGCCTACAAGGTAGCACCCGCCGTATACCGTGAACTGGGTGCAGAGCTAATCAGCATTCACGATAAGCCCAACGGCGTAAATATCAATGCCAGCTGTGGCGCTACCTCTATGCAAAGCCTACGTGCAGCGGTATTGGAGAACGAGGCAGACATGGGCATCGCGCTGGATGGCGATGCCGACCGCTTGATGATGGTAGACCATACTGGCACCGTAGTAGATGGTGATGAGTTGCTTTACCTGCTGGCCAAAGATGCCAAAGCCGCAGGCTATAGCGGCGGTGTAGTGGGCACCCAGATGAGCAACCTTGGCTTGGAACAGGCGCTTGCCGTTATGGGGGTTCCCTTCACTCGGGCCAAGGTGGGGGACCGCTACGTAATAGCGCAGCTAAAAGAAACCGGCTGGCGCTTGGGCGGGGAAGGTTCGGGCCATTTACTGAGCCTGGACCACGCATCCACTGGCGATGCTATCATTGCATCGCTGCGCGTAATGACCTGTTTACTGCAGCAGCAAGCGACCCTGTTTGAGGCCAAGCAGGGTATGCAAAAACTGCCACAAACGCTGATTAACGTACGTTTTACGCCAAGCGGTGACGAAGACCCATTAGCTGCCCCTTTGGTCAAGAAAACGGTGGCCGAAGTGGAACAACAGCTTGGGCAAACTGGCCGTGTACTGTTACGTAAATCGGGTACAGAGCCATTGATCCGTGTGATGGTAGAAGCAGTGGATGCTGAGCTGGCCCAGAGGTGTGCTCAGCAGATTGCTGATGCGTTTTCATAAGTAGTGCAATGCTGTTCTGTTATGCGAGGTAATGACTTTTGACATCATCTTCATCGCTTGGCCTGCTTCATACGCATACGCCAGAAAGGGATTTATCAGATATCGCTGACATCGAGCAAAGCCCCTGGTTCGATGCCGAGTGGTACATGATGCAATACCCAGATGTGGCGGTTTCTGGAATGTCTCCAGCTCAGCATTATTTTCTGTTGGGAGAAGCGTGGGGGCGTAAGGCAGGCCCGCGGTTTGATGCGGCGTATTACCTTAATAACCATCAAGATGTGGCTAAAGCGGGCATCAGCCCGTTGCTGCACTTTATCCGCAACGGTGAAAAGGAAGGGCGGTGGCCGGTAGAGTTAAGGGCTCACGAACGTGAGGAGCGGCTTTGGCAACAAACGGCTACTTCTTCGGCACTGAAGGCTCTGCAGGGCTTGCTTACTCATCAAGACGCTTGGGAGGCCAGCTATGCCGCTTGGGCGCTTGGCCGTTGGTATGCTTGGCAAGGGGAGTGGCAGCGCTGTGCAGATGTACTCTCCAGCCGCCACCAGCACCGTGAAGCTAAACCCGCCACCCCCGCCCCTTGGTTGCTGGAAGTAGAGGCCTTGATTCAATGTGGCCAACTGGTAAATGCTTGGCAGCGCATACAGCAGCTAAAAATAGCTTACCCGGATTATTCGGATACCTCATTGGCACTCTCCAATCTTCTGGCCGTACAGGCCTCTACGCAAGAAAGGCGTATGGTTACCCAAGCCGATGCGCTTACAGAGCAGTTCCGTTTGCAGCATATCAACGCACTATTCTTGAAAGCTAACCTGCACCCCGTCGGTCTTAGAGACCCCAGCCAGCCGTTAACGCTTGATAACGTGATGGTAGAGAGCTCGGCAACGGCTGGCACAGCGGTGGTAGATGATAATAGTTTGGTAAGTATTATCGTGCCGGTATTTAACGCTGAAGAGCATTTGGCAACGGCGCTGCGTAGCCTGGCCAAGCAAACCTATACCAACTTGGAAGTGATTGTGGTGGATGATGCGTCCACGGATCGCTCATTAGCTATTGCCCGAGCGTTCAGTCAAAAAGATGCTCGGTTCAAGGTATTAAGCCAGCCAGTTAACCAGGGCGCTTATGCAGCCCGTAATCGGGGGCTTGCGGCATCAAAAGGCGCTTTTATCACCGTTCACGATAGCGATGACTGGTCGCATCCGCAAAAAACTGAAGCCCAAGTAGCAGGCTTGCTGGCGCAGCCTGAATGGAAAGCATGCTTTAGTGATTGGGTGCGTTGTTCTACTGAGTTAATGTTCAACCGCTGGCGGATTGAGGCGATGGACGGGTGGATTTATCGCAACACGTCATCCTTCATGTTCAAAAGGGAAGTTTTTGAAACACTCGGTTTTTGGGATGTTGTCCGAGTAGATGCTGATGCCGAATACTTTCAGCGTTTTACGACTGTGTTCGGAGATAAGGCGTTTGGTACGCTGCAAAGAGGGGTTCCTTTAGCTTTTGGTCGTAGCCTTCCTACGTCTCTAAGCCAAGCGGGGCCTACGCATTTGGTGACCCAGTTCAAGGGTGTGCGCTTTGATTATCGCGAGGCCGCAGCTCAGTGGCATGCGAGCGGCGAACAGCCAACTGATTTGTACCTTTCTGCTAGTCCAGCAATACGCCCTTTCCCAGCGCCGGCTGCCAACTTGCCCGGTTAAGCTGGTATTCTATCGTTAATCTATTACCTGTCAGGAATTTATTGTGAGCCAGCAACAACACCAGGTAGCACCGCACGCCGCCACGGAACTCGCTATTAAGCCCTCTATTAATACCTTGGCCCAAGGGTCAATGTTTTGGCAGCCTGATTATCGCGAACCCTCTTCCTGGCTGGAGCATTTGCCGTTCCTGTTCTGGTTGGTGGAGGCATTAAGGCCACAGCAGGTAGTAGGGCTGGGGGTGGATGATGTACCTCACTTTGCGGTTTGCCAAGCGGCTTCGCGCCTTCGCTTGGGTGCGCGCTGCTACATGGTGGGTGAGGACGTAGACGAAAAAGCGGCGAATGAGATTCACGCCTATGCGTCCGATCACTTTTCAGCCATTAGCCAATGGCTTCAAACCAACCCAGCTCGGGCAATCGAACAGTTTGATGAAGGCTCAATTGATCTGTTGCTGCTGCATATAAGTCCTGATGACAATAGTGTCGATTACCTGTTGGACCGCTGGTTGTCGCGGCTCTCCTCGCAAGGTGTGGTGGTAGTGCCGGGTATTGCCCGCCGCGAGCCGGGGTGCTTTGTATTCCGTGCCTTTGAGTCCATTAAAAATCGTTACCCGCATTTCGTATTTCATCATGCCGGAGGGTTGGGCGTGATTGCCGTGGGTAACGAGTTGCCCCATCTGGTTAACAACCTGTTAGGCGCACTGGAATCCAATGCCTCTACTCAGGTAGTGCAGGACGTGTTCGCACGCCTTGGCCGCAGTTGCCAGGATAAGGTGACGGTTCGCCAGCAACAGGCGCTATTTCAAACGCTGGAAACTCGGGTAAGCGAGCAGGCAGGCAGCCTGGCGGAAGCGGAGCGACAGGTAGCCCAGCAGGCAGAGCAGCTGCGCCAAGCGCATGATGAGCGCATCAAGCTCAAGGAGCGCTTGGAACAACAGGAGGCACGTTTTGCCCAGGAGCGTGGCCGGTTGGCCGAGCGGGTTAGCTCTCTTGAGGAGTTCAACGCTGAGTTGAAAAATGAGTTGGTACGCCAGCGCGAACAGGGCGAACGTCACGCAGCTGATGCACGCGAACATGCTCAAGCCGCCAAGGTAAGCGAGCAGTCGCTGAGCCAGGCCCAGAAGCAGTTGGAAGAAAAGAACAACGTGCTTGAAACGGCGCGTACAGAACACACCCAGCTAACCGGTAAGCTTGAGAAAACCGAGCATGCCCTTGCCGAGGCGCAGACGCAGGTCGAATCACTACAAAGCAGTGAGCAAGCGCTTCAAAGAGAAGTAAATGAAACCCAACAGATAGTGGAAACGCGTTTTAGTGAGCTTACCAAACTCACCAATTTGCTTGAGGCCAATGAGCAGAGTTTGCATAGTGCACACGAAGAGCGCGCTGAGCTCAACGCCAAGCTGCGGCAAACCGAGTCCTCGCTTCAGGCGCGTTTTAACGAGCTGGGCCAGTTAACCCGCAAATTGCAGGAAGCTGAACAACGCATCGCGGATGGCGAACAAAGTCGAGCAGCTTCAGAAAAACAGCTGGCTCAGCAAAAAAAGGCGAGTGAAGACGCATTGAAAGATGCGCGCCATAGTGTGGACGAGCGCTTCAAGGAGCTGGCCGTACTCACTGACCTGCTGGAGAAAAACGAAGCACAACGTGAGCAACTGGAGCGTGAGCTTGGAAGTGCGAAAGCCGCTAGGCAGAAGGTTGAAGCAGAGGCTAAATCCAGCCAGGAAACCCAGGTACAACAGCGCCGCGAGATAGAACGACAAACGCATGAGCTGGCACATCTGGTTGAGCAGCTTGAAGCGTTGCGTATGAGCCAGGTAGCTAAACCCCCGGAAGCTAAAGGCACTGGCGCTTTCGTTGCCAAGACGCCTGCATTAACGAAACGCGCGATTAAGCGTCAGGTGTCGTTGATTGAAGCCAGCCAGTGGTTTGATGCCAAATGGTATTTAGCGCAGTACTCGGATATTGCTTCAGACCCTAAAATGTCGGCCCGCCCGGCCCGCCACTATTTGCTGATGGGCGGTTTTGAAGGTCGCAACCCCGGCCCAGAGTTCGATTCAGTGTACTACTTGACTCATAACCCGGATGTAGTGGAGAGCGGTATCAACCCGCTGGTGCACTACCTTAAGTTTGGCGAGAAAGAACAGCGCAGCGTGAAGGGCTAATAATGAGTAATGCTAAGCGCGCGCTACTGCTGGATTCCGGCTTATTTGACGAAACCTGGTATGTACAGCGCTACCCGGATGCTTCCTTTAGCCAGCTATCTCCGCTAGACCATTTTGTAAACTACGGATGGGCGCTGGGCCGTTGCCCTGGGCCACACTTTGACACTGACGCGTACCGAACTCGCTACCCTGATATTAGCAACTCCGGGCTAGACCCCTTAATGCACTATCTCTGCCACGGTTGCCATGAGGGGCGGCTTAAACTGGCGGGTGATAGTAACGTAGAGCCTGCGTCTCGGTTGGCGGTGGTAGCGCATGCTTACCATCTTGATTTGATAGCCCCATTAGGTGACCGGCTAGCGTTATTAAGCGAGCCATTTGACCTGTTCATTACCACGCCGCATGCCTCGGATACGAAAGAAGTGGTCGCCTTGCAGCGCCGCTTCAGTGGTGCGCAAGTAGTAAACTGCCCCAACCAAGGGCGCGATATAGCACCGTTTTTTTCGTTGCTACCGCGTTTGCAAGGCTATGAGCTATGCCTGAAGCTGCACACCAAGCAGGGCGTTACACCGGTTGCCCAGCAGTGGCGAGAGGCGCTGATAAGTAGCGTATTACCAAGTCGTGAGGGCGTGCGGCGATTGGTGACCAGGCTACGACGTGACTCACGGTTGCAGTTAGCCGGGCCAAAGCGTTTGTTCATGAGCCAACAGGCCATGCGCTTTGGAAACGAAAACTGGCTTACGCGGATCGCCAAGCCATTGGGTGTACCGCTTGAAAGCGATTGGGGCTTCTTGGCTGGCAGCATGTTCTGGTGCCGACCCCAAGCACTATTGCCGTTGGCGCAAGAGGTGGCCCAACATCAGTTCGAACCTGAAACTGGTAAGCAGGATGGTGAGCTAGCGCATGCGTTGGAAAGGCTGGTAGGCGGTGTCATCCAGCCCCAGGAAGGGCAGGTTTTGCTTCTGGAGCTCGCTTCTTCTGGTGAGTTTTCCATTGCGCCGTATCAATCGCATATGCCCCTTGAGCGCACTATGCCCTCACGCCTGCTTGCAGCGCCAATTACCAGCGCTGACGTTAGCCAAAACGAGAGCAGCCTGCGCATAACCGGCGATCTCAATTTAGACAGCAGTAACGCCATTCGCGGGTGGCTGGCATCACTCGTAAACCCGGCGCCCCGAGAAGTCATTATCCGTATCGATGGCGTGCGAGATATCAAGACATCTGCCAATCACTTTCGAGCCGATTTACGTGCCAACGGGCTGCACCAGGGGCGCCATGCCTTTGATGTATATCCGCCCGTTGAGCTGCTGGATGACCAGCAGCATAGTATCGAACTGTTGGATGCCGAAACCGGCGAATGTATCGCCAGTAAAAAGGTGCGCTGGGCTTTTGAGCGCAGCTTTAGCGATTTTTCTGGGTATCTGGCGCACACTCTGGTCAACCCTTATGTCGCGCAGCCTTTCCGCGAAGCCGACAAGCGCTGTTTTGCCGCCATGGAAAACGTGGCTCGCATACTCGTTGAGCACACTCAAGTGCTAACTGAGCCGCCGCTTGTGTCGGTCATCATGCCTTGCTTTAACCGGCTGGATACCATTGAGGAAGCGGTAAACTCGGTACTGGCGCAGTCGTATGCGCGCATTGAGTTGATTTTGATCGACGACGGCAGCGAAGATGGTACGGCCCAGTGGTGTGAGCGCTGCGCTAATACTAACCCCCAGGTAAACGCACTGTTGCTGAGCCAAAACGGTGGGGTATCGGCGGCACGTAATCGAGGGTTAGAAGCCGCCCAGGGCGAGTACATTATGTACCTGGATTCCGACAACCGCTGGGATACGCGTTATGTGGCAGCCATGGTAGGGGCGTTTAAGAAACTGCCCCACGCCGAAGCGCTATATTCAGGCTTATACCGTTATCATGGCGATAGTGAAACACCCGCTGGGGTGATGTTTGGGCCGCTTAATCGATCACTGCTGTTCAATCGCAATTACGTTGATTTGAATACGTTTGTGCATACTCGCGAAGCGTGGCAGCGCTTGGGAGGCTTCGATGAAGCACTACCGCGTTACGTGGATTGGGATCTGGTACGCCGTTACGCACTGGATGCCGTGCTGTATTCAGTGCCGGTAATACTCACCCATTACTTCATCGATAAAGCGAGTAATTCGCTGACCAATAATCAGCAGTATTTATCTTATCTGGAGGCTGTGCGCGAAAAAACCGGGGCTACTTACGCCGCCAAACCACGTCAAACTCAGGCGGCCGTTACTGATAACTCCGTGACTGGTACGCCGCAAGCGGAAGTAGCTACCCTTGAGCGGGGCGTAGCAGTCGTTATTCCCAGCTATGAGTCCAGAGATGATTTACAAGAGTGCCTGGAAAGCCTCTACGCACTGAATTTAGGTGCCTCACTTGAGATCATCGTGGTGGATAATAACTCCTCGCCAGCGGTATGCGAGTTCATCCGCCAGGAAAGTGACGGCGAGCGCATCAAAGCGGTTTTCAACGATGCGAACTTTGGTTTTACTCACGCGGTTAATCTGGGCATTCATGCGGCGAAAGCCGACCATGACATCGTACTTCTCAATAACGATTCACTAGTAACCCCTGGCGCGTTTGAGGCTATGCAGCATGCAGCTTACAGCTTGCCTGAGTGTGGCTTGGTAGTGCCCCAGCAGGTGCTGTTGGGCGGTACTAAAACACTGAATGATCACGTGCCGTATGCCGATGCTAGCTATCCATGCGACGTGAATATTTCAAAACATCACGCTAACGTTCACCACGTGCCACTCTTTCACGATGGTCGCACGCTGGAAATTACCTTTGCGCCGTTTTTCTGCGTGTATATTCCCCGCCACGTGTATCGCGAAGCTGGCGATCTGGATGCTCAGTACGGACGCCACTACCGGTCAGACCGTATTTATTGCGATGTTGTACGCCATATCCTCGGTCTCAGAATCTACCACGTCAGCGATGCGTTGATTTATCACAAGTTGCAAAAATCCACTGATGAGCTGGCGGGTAAGAAAGAGAGCGAGTTCGATATCATGTTCAAGAAAAATCGCTGGGACCCCGCTAATAAAATGAGGCTGGACTTCGTGGATGCTCCTTGGGATATATAGCGTTTCCAGAAGCACTACTGAAATTTGTTGTTCAGACAAGCCGCACTTTACGAGATGCGGCTTGTCTCATTTTGGACAATTCTTACCGAGTATCGCTGTGGTGTAAGGTTATGATGGAAACTTTGATGTGAAAAGCCTACGTACAGCGTCTAATCTCTGGCTGCAGCAGGTGAAAAAAACGGTCATCAGTCATCGGGGGCAGCAGGCGGTTAACCAGGGCCTGCGATGGCATCTGGATTATCCATCGCTTGAATGCCCGCCTTGGCTGAATCAAAACGGCTGGGTAGTGCAGGGCTGGGTGTTACTTCCCCCTTCGCTTTCGAAATCCATGGAAGATGTAAGAGTCATTGCTTGCTGGAACTCGGTATTTGAGCTTTGCCATCCGTTGAGCCTGGAACGCCCTGACGTTATTGAAGCCGTGCTTGGGGAAGACCCTGCCAAGCATCCTCAATTACGCTGTGGGTTTCGCTTCACTGTTCCGCATCAACTGACTACCTGTACGCTGGAAATATGTGTCAACGGTGAACGTATACCGTTGCCCATAGTGAGTATGCCCGAATTGCCGGAGTCAGACGGTGCTGAAGTCGCACCCTTGAAAGTACTGGAAGGTAAAGCGAACTGGCTATTTCTGGACAACGATACCAATGGCAGCGTTGATCAGTACCGAGGGCGTTTACTGCTTACCGATGAAGGGGTTAAAGGTTGGCAGCGCTATTTGAAAGACTTCCACGCGCTTGCTGAAAAGCATGGAGCGGCCTCTGCAGTGCTGGTGGCACCTGCCAAGGAGAGCGTGATGGGGCCTCGGTATCACCCTTACGCGGAAGGCGCAGGCGGGCCCATTCAACAACTGTTAGCGCTGCCGGAAGCCCTGGTGCTGGTCTATCCCGTGCAGGCATTAATGGCACTAGGTGATGACGCATTTATTCAGACGGATACGCATTGGACGCAGCAGGGCGCCATGGCGGCGTCCAAGGTGCTGGCAGCGGCGCTTGGGCTTGATGAGTGGGCGGTGGAGAATACCTTTGTCGATGATGAGTATGGTGAACGTTCCTTGACCGGCGATTTGGGCAGTAAGCTAAAACCCGAACGAACCTGCCGTATCAACTCGCTGCGCACGTTTAATTATCATCAGTACCGCTGTTTTGATAATGGCCTGCCGAACTTTGGACGCCTGATAGTGCTTGCCAATGGAAAGGCTTTGATGCCGGGTACTTGCTTGATATTTGGTTCTTCATCCAGCTATTCGATGTTTAACTACGTGAGTCGGCTGTTTAAGCGTGTGGTGTTTGTGCACAGTGCTGGTAATCTTGACCCTGAAGTGGTCAAGGCTGTACAGCCTGAGTTTTTGGTCGCTCAAACGAATGCGCGTTTTGTGGTGCAGGTGCCTAGGGCTAGCTGTTCGTTGCAGGCGTTGATCGCTGAAAAAAAAGCGTGTCTTTCCGAGGAGGAGATCATGATGGTGGCCAAGCGTCGTATAGATGTTGAAACGCATAACCCTATCATTTCCTCACTGGGTCTTTCTCCTTGGATAGTTACATAAGGTGTCTTCCGGGATGTTGCAAACGCTGCTGGCTGTTAAGATATCCGCTTTTTTAAAGCTGGGTACGCCGCTGACACAATGAAGAGAATCCAACCCTATGAGACGCCCAAAAGGTGGCGTCTTCATCACCGTGCTCCCCAGCATTTTATCCCGTTGCAGCAGCTATCTGCCGCTACCCGCCCAAGCGAATGGTGCTCGCTTGGCACACAGCCTGTTTTCCAACTGCGTGGACAATTGCCGCTTGCGGGCTGGAACATGCTCGAAATTGCCTGTGAGTGCGATAAGAGTGGGATCGTAGCCACGTTAGTGCTTGAGACATCACGGCAATCCATAACGGTCGATTTCCCGTTGCGCATGGGCAAGATCACCAAGCGATTGGTCTATGTGCCGTACGGGGTTGAGCGAATGACGCTGACGCCGGTAAACACAGAGTGCACCTTTTCCTACAGCCATTTCAGGTTTGTCTGGCTAACCCCCAGGTTTGCCTACAACCGCTTGTTTCAGCGGTTAACCAATATGCACCAGCACTACCGCGACCTGCCGTTGGCCGAAGTGAAGCAGAGCTTGCAGCAGCAGGCACGCAAACAGAGTCGAAAATGGCAGACTATCGCCCTTGAAGATTACGATAGTACCTTTATCAGTATGTCGACAAGGCGCCATTACCAGCGGTGGATCCACCAGGTGGAGCGCCGCCGGGGGCCCAGCGAGCAAGATGCCAAGGAGCGGTGCCAATTTGCATGCAGCGTGCTGCTGATAAACGGAAGTTTCTCGGCAACCGATGTAGCAACGTTTAAAAAGGGCTTGAGCCATAGTTTGGCGAGCTTGGCGGAACAGTCGCTTTTCCCTCGTCAGGCGCTGCTGCTAATAACCCCCGCTGTTCATCAACAATTGCATAGCTGGCTGGCGGAATGGATGCGCGAGCTACCCTTTCTGGAAGTTAAAGAGAGCGAAGCGCAAAGCGTGGCAGCACAGCGCTTGGAAGCACTGACCTATTGCGAGCACCCTTGGGTGTGGTTTCTACGCCTTGGCGACCGTTTGGCAGATAATGCCTTATTTCATTCGGCTAGCATTGCTCACGATAACCCGCAGGCGCAGGTGCTGGTGGCCGATGAAGACAGCTTGGACGAGGACGGCGTACGTCATTCGCCGCAGTTCAAGCCAGCGTTCAATTCGGATATGCTTCTTTCCATGCCATATGTGGGGCGGGCGGTATGTTACAAGCGTGCGTTTTTGCCAAGACTTACCGTACAAAGTGATGCAGGGAGCGCGGCTAACGCAGATTGGTTAGATTACTCACAAGTTCTAAGCGTTATGCGCCGCGCCGATTTTACGCCCGACATGCTGGCGCATATTCCCCATGTTGCCTATCACGGAGTGCCCGAAACGGCCAGCGCCTCCTATGTTTCGTTAGTTCAGCAGCATCTTGACCAGTTGGGCGCGGGGGCCAAGGTAAGTGAAGGGCTGTTACCCGGCACTCAGCGAGTACGCTGGCCAATGCCTGAGCCCAAACCTTTAGTGACTCTATTGGTGCCCACTCGCGATGGTGTGAATATACTTCGCCCCTGTGTCAACGCGATATTGGAACGTACCGACTACACCCATTTTGAACTCCTGATTCTTGATAACCAGAGCAGCTGTGCTAAGACGCTGGCCTACCTGAAAGATGTGGAAGCCCGGGATGCACGGGTCAAGGTGTTGCACTGGAACCATTCGTTTAACTATTCGGCCATTAATAACTTTGGTGCTGCTAATGCGAAAGGCAGCATCATTGGATTAATCAATAACGATATCGAACCCATGGAAGGCACCTGGTTAACCGAAATGGTCGAACAAGTGTCACGCCCTGAAATTGGCTGTGTCGGTGCCAAGCTTTATTACCCTAACGGTACGGTTCAACACGGTGGGGTAATTTTGGGGTTAGGGGGGTTGGCTGGTCACGCTCATCGTTTCTTCCAGCGCGACGAAGACGGCTATATGGGGCGGCTCAAGGTGACTCAAAATCTTTCAGCCGTTACCGCTGCCTGTTTGTTGGTGCGTAAATCAGTCTTTGATGAAGTGAATGGCCTGAACGAGACAGACTTGGCCGTGGCTTACAACGACGTTGACTTATGTATTAAGGTACGCGAAGCGGGTTACCGTAATCTTTGGACCCCCTACGCTGCGCTCTATCATCACGAGTCGGTCTCACGCGGTGCAGATGATACGCCTGAGAAACGCGCAAGATGGCTAAGTGAGTATGCCTATATGCGCAATGCCTGGGGCGAACTGCTCGACAGTGACCCTGCCTATAACCCAAATTTAACCTTGGTGCACGAAGATTTCTCGTTACGTTAACAAGATCGTAAGTGAGAAATAGTAGGCGATGAACAGTTAGCCTGGGTTCAGCGTACATCGACGCGGCGTGGTTCACCCGTAGTGCGGCGTAAGCGAAGCGCACCCGCAGCGGCGGCCCGGCGCAAAGCAGCGCACCGCGCTGCCGGGGTTGGTTGCCAATATCCAAGCGGCTGGCGTCGCCTCCCGCGGGTGCCGCAGGCTCGTTTCTCGCCTGCGTTACCGCGCGCTACAATTCAGCTATATCGTGGTGGAGTGGTTCTCCGTAGTGCGCGGTAAGCGAAGCGCACCCGCAGCGGCGGCCCGGCGCAAAAGCAGCGCACCGCGCTGCCAGAGCTAAACCTCCCAACAGCCATCGGGGCGAGAAAAAGAGGCGTAACAGTGAACAGTGAGGCACGCTGGGTAATGCTTAGCGATGGCGGCAGACCTACGGAAGATATCTATTTTCTGGAATCAGCCGCGCCTGATTTACGCCAACAAGGGGCAACGATAAATCGGGTAACGGCTTCGCGCTCATTGGGCGCCGCACTTGCCCACGGGCGAACGTTTTTAAAGCGCTACGCGGGTGCGAACCTGCTACTTTGCCGCTCATTATCGCCTGGTTGGTTACGCTGGTTGGAGCGTCATCGAAATGCTTTTGGCTATATTGCCTATTTAATTGATGACGATATTGCCGCTGCTGCCAATGACCCAACGCTACCTGCTGCCTATCGCCAGCGTATGGGGCGCATTGTCCACCTTCAGCCACGTTTGTTGATGTTAAGCGATGAAGTGGTGGCATGCAGCGAACAGCTCGCGCAGCGTTTTGTTGCCCAGCATGGCCACGTTTCGGTATTAACACCGCCATTGATTGCTTCATTGCCGAACCTTGAGCATTTTAGGCTACCGCCTTCAGCACCGACGCCGTGGAAGATTGGTTTTCACGGTACGCGTGCCCATCTTACGGATCTGCTGTATATAGCGCCTGCATTAACGGCGGTTCAACAGGGCAGGTCAGATACTCAACTTGAAATAATGCTGGGTAAACACACGCCCGCCCAACTGGCGGGTTTGCCACGCGTTAAAACACCCGACCCATTACCCTGGCAGGCGTTTCGGTCCTACCAGGCAAGCTGTCGGTTACATATTGGTGTAGCACCTCTTTTGGAAACACCGTTTAACCAGGGTAAGTCGTTCATTAAGTTCTTGGATATTACCGCGATGGGGGGCGTGGGTATTTACTCAAACCGCTATCCCTATACTGAGATCGTTCGCCATGGAGAGAATGGCTTGCTGGTGGACGACGCGCCCAAGGCGTGGCAGGCCGGTTTAATACAGCTGCTTGATAATCCTGAAGCAACCGCCAAGATGGCGGCTCAAGCAGCGCGGGATGCATTTGCCATGGGTGATCCGCAAATAGCGGCAGCATTTTGGCGGTTACGGCAAGGCGTTTGAGCTGACGGAGTTTAGTCCTTGCTTACAGGGGAAAGGGCCAATGGTTTTGATAAACTAACTCGTGCGTTTTTTTATTCAGCTTTAGGAAGTAACTAAAAATGAAAATTGCCGTTGCCGGTACGGGCTATGTGGGGCTTTCCAATGCCATGCTGTTGGCACAGCACCACGACGTGGTCGCGGTGGATATTGTGCCTGAAAAAGTTGAATGGCTGAATAACCGCCACTCTCCGATTGAAGACGCTGAAATAACGGCGTTCTTGCAGCGTGATGATCTGCGTTTTTCAGCCACGCTGGATGCTGAGCAGGCCTATGCGGATGCGCAATTTGTCATTATCGCTACCCCTACCGATTACGACCCTCAAACCAATTATTTTAATACGCAAAGTGTTGAAGCAGTGATTGAGCAGGTGATGCGTATTAACCCCCAGGCCGTCATGGTGATTAAGTCCACGGTGCCCGTGGGTTACACCAAGGGGGCATCGGCACGCTTTAATACGCAAAACCTTATTTTTTCACCGGAGTTTTTGCGCGAAGGCAAAGCGCTTTATGACAACCTGTATCCTTCCCGTATTATTGTGGGTGAGTGTTCCGAGCGTGGCGAAACCTTTGCTGCGCTTTTAAAGCAGGGGGCAGCGGCTGAACATAGTGAAGTATTACTGACTAACAGCACGGAAGCCGAAGCAATCAAGTTGTTTGCCAATACCTACCTCGCCATGCGGGTAGCGTACTTTAATGAGCTGGACAGCTACGCAGAATCCCAAGGGCTGGATACCAAGCAGATTATTCAGGGCGTTGGCCTGGACCCGCGTATAGGTAGCCACTACAACAACCCAAGCTTTGGCTACGGCGGTTACTGTCTGCCCAAGGATACTAAGCAACTGCTAGCGAACTACGCCGATGTGCCGAGTAACATGGTTCAGGCTATTGTAGATGCCAACCGTACGCGCAAAGATTTTATTGCGGAGTCGGTACTGCGTCGTAACCCTTCTGTGGTTGGCGTGTATCGCCTGATTATGAAAACAGGGTCGGATAACTTTCGCGCCAGTGCCATGCAGGGCGTGATGAAGCGCATTAAGGCGAAAGGTATAGAAGTGGTCGTTTATGAACCGGTATTACAAGAAGACAGGTTCTTTGGTTCAACCGTTATGCGTGATTTAGCGGCATTTAAAGAGAAGTGCGATGTTATTTTAGCAAATCGCATGGTGCCAGAGCTTCAGGATGTGGAAGCCAAGGTATATACCCGCGACCTGTTTGGCAGCGATTAAGCGTATATCATGCGGAGTGGTTCAATCGTAGTGCGCGGTAAGCGAAGCGCACCCGCAGCGGCGGCCCGGCGCAAAGCAGCGCATCGCGCTGCCGGGGTTGGGGATAGTTGCCTATGCATAGGCGGCTGACGCCGCCTTTCGCGGGTGCCGCAGGCTCGTTCCTCGCCCGTGTTACCGCGCGCTACGATTTGCTATATCGATGCGAAATGGTTCAGGGGCTGGTATTGGTTACCAATACCCGGGCGTCTGGCACCGCCTCTCGCGGGTGCCGCAGGCTAGTTCCTCGCCCGCGTTACCGCACGCTACGATTTGCTATATCGGTGCGGAGTGGTTCATGTAGTGCGGTGTAAGCGAAGCGCACCCGCAAAAGCAGCGCACAGCGCTGCCGGAGTTGGGGATGGTTGTCCATGCATGGGCGGCTGGCGCCGCCTTTCGCGGGTGCCGCAGGCTCGTTCCTCGCCTGCGTTACCGCGCGCTACAATTTGCCATATCGATGCAATCGTAGTGCGGTGTAAGCGAAGCGCACCCGCAGCGGCGGCCCGGCGCAAAGCAGCGCACCGCCGGGGTTGGTGTTGGGTACCATGTCCTGGCGCCTCACAATATATGGGTGACTTGGAACAGACCGTCATGTTTTGGTTGGCTCGGCAGAGCAACGATTAAGCTGATTAGGAAGATGTTTGTATGGAAGCGATTATAAATGCATTTTTTGACGAAATTCCCGATGCCAATGTTGTCAAAGAACGCGTAACCTTTGGTACCTCTGGCCACCGTGGCCGCGCAGATGAACGTACCTTTAACGCTGCTCATATTGCTGCTATTACTCAAGCCGTGGTGGATTTCCGGCGTGAGGCAGGCTACCAAGGCCCGCTGTTTCTAGGCTTCGATACCCACGCACTTTCCAGGCCTGCCTGGGAGCGTGCACTGCAGGTATTGGTCGCTAACGACGTACCGGTATTGATTGAAAAAGGCCACGGCTATACCGCGACGCCGTTGGTTAGCCACGCCATTTTGCAACACAACGCGTCCAGCACAGCGTTAGCCGACGGTTTGATTATTACGCCGTCGCATAATCCGCCTGAAGATGGTGGTATTAAGTACAATCCCGCCCACGGCGGCCCGGCCGATACCGACGTGACATCGTGGATTGAGTTACGTGCCAACGCGTACCTGCTGCGCGAATTGGACGATGTGCCGCTTGTTTCTCTAGAAGAAGCACTTGCCCATGCGCAAGAGTACGATTTTACCGCTCATTATGTGTCAGGGCTGAACAGCGTTATCGACATGCAGGCTATTCAGCGGGCAGGCCTTCGCTTGGGGGCCGACCCGATGGGCGGCACTGCGCTGCCCGTATGGCAGGCGGTTGCAAAGCACTATGCGCTGACACTGGAGGTGGTCAATACCCAGGTGGATGCGTCCTTTGCGTTTATGCCGCCCGACCATGACGGTAAAACCCGTATGGATTGTTCAAGTTCGGCGGCGATGGCGAACCTGTTAACAATGAAAGACCGCTTCGACATCGCCTTTGGCAACGACCCGGACGCCGACCGCCACGGTATTGTAGATGCCAATGGCTTGATGAACCCTAACCACTTTTTAGTGGTGTGTATTGATTACTTGATGACGCATCGGCCAGAGTGGGCGGCGTCGCTAAAAATCGGTAAGACGCTGGTATCATCTTCCATGATTGACCGAGTGGTGGCGTCGCATAATCGTGAGCTTTATGAAGTACCGGTTGGGTTTAAGTGGTTTGTCGATGGCCTGCATAAAGGGTGGTTGGCCTTTGGTGGCGAAGAAAGTGCTGGCGCCAGCCTGCTAACCCGCGATGGGGCAGCGTGGTCGACCGATAAAGACGGTATCGCGCTGTGTTTGCTGGCAGCCGAGATATTGGCCGTTACCGGGAAGACGCCAAGCGTTTACTACCGCGAGTTGACTCAGCGCTTTGGTGAGCCTTGCTATAAACGCGTCGATACCGCTTGTACGCCTGAAGAAAAAGCGGCTTTCAAAAAGCTGAACAGTGAGAGCGTGACGGTACAAACACTGGCAGGAGAGGCGATTACCGCTGTGCTGGTGACAGCGCCCGGTAATGGGGCGAGCATTGGAGGTATCAAGGTGACCACCGAAAACGGCTGGTTCGCTGCACGCCCCAGCGGCACGGAATCGCTCTACAAGGTATATGCTGAAAGCTTCAAAGGCCCTGAGCATTTGGATGAGTTGATTGAAAGTGCCAAGGCATTGCTGTCGGCTATTTTATAGCGCGTTACCCGCCAGCAGGTGGCGCTCGTTACGCAATGAAATAAGGAAATAAGTCATGAGCCAGGTGCGCAAAGCGATTATCCCCGTCGCCGGTTTTGGTACGCGGTTGTTGCCCATTAGCAAGGCCATCCCCAAGGAAATGGTGCCTGTTGTGGATCGCCCCTTAATTCAGCACGTCATAGAGGAAGCATTGGCAGCTGGCATTAATGAAATTATCCTGGTGACACGTTCAGGTAAATCGGCGATTGAAGACCATTTTGATGTCCATGCTGAACTTGAGGATGCACTGGCCAGTAAAGGGAAAGATGCATTGTTGGCAACGCTCGCAGCCATTGCCCCGCCAGAACTTAAAATTACCAGCGTGCGCCAGGCAAACGCTAAGGGCTTGGGGCATGCGGTCTTTTGTGCTGCGCATTTACTGGGTAAGGATGAGCCGTTTGCAGTTATCCTTCCGGATGTGTTGGTAAAGTCTCAGCCAGGCAGTAATACCTGTGATTTGGGTCGTATGGTGGAGCTTTGGGATACCAGCAGCGCCGCGCAAATTATGGTGGAAGCAGTGCCCCAGGAAGACGTTTATCGTTATGGTATTGTTGACTGCGATGAGCCCAGCGCCGGTGAAAGCGCGGATATGCGCGGCGTGGTCGAGAAACCCAAGCCCGAAGACGCGCCCTCACGGTTGTCGGTCATTGGCCGGTATATTCTGCCGTATCGGATTATGGAGCTTTTACGCGACCAGCCGCCTGGCGCCGGTAATGAAATTCAGTTGACTGACGCCATTGACCGCTTAATGCAGGAAGGCCAGCAGGTCCAGGCGTTCCGAATGCAAGGGCGCACCTTCGATTGCGGCCATATTGAAGGCTGGCTGCAAGCGAATAACACGCTTGCCCGTGAGGCGGGCTACGGTCTGTAAGTTAGCACGCATATATGTTTGCATCGTAAGCCGCCATTTTTGGCGGCTTTTACGTTTTAGGGTTTGTACGAAAAGTCGCTGAGCGAAGGCCAGACAAGACAAAAATCAGCGAAAAAACGGAGTTTACATGGGTAAATGAGTATTTTGAGCTGATTTTTAACGCCGTATGGTCGAGCGCAAGCAGTTTTCGTACAAAGCCTAGGCTGCGGGTTAAAACGATGTAGCAGACAAGGGGGCAGTATGAATGATTTGTTAGCAGAGGTATGTGCGATTGCCCGTGAGGCGGGCGATGCTATTTTACGTGTTTACGCTCAACCGTTCGATGTAGCGATTAAAGCGGATAACAGCCCCGTCACCGCCGCCGATAACGCGGCAAACCAGATTATTTTAGACAAGCTGAAAGCGCTTCCAGAGCGGATCCCCATTCTTTCAGAAGAAGGGGACGAAGTATTCACCGGGCCGGATGCCAGCGGGCGCTATTGGCTGGTGGACCCGTTGGATGGCACGAAAGAGTTTGTAAAGCGCAATGATGAGTTCACGGTGAATATCGCCCTCATCGAGAACGGCAAGCCTGTATTGGGCGTTGTGTTGGCACCGGTATTTAACGTGGCGTATATCGCAGCTAGCGGTGTGGGAGCGTTTAAGATTGATAAACATGGGCAGCGAGTCGCTATTCATGTTTCCGGTAGGCCAAAAGAAGGTACCCCGTGGCGCGTAATGGGGAGCCGTTCCCATGCCAGCCCCTATTTGGAAGATTGGTTAAAGCAGCTAGGCCCTCACGAGACAAGGCCCATGGGCAGTTCGTTGAAATTTGGCATCATCGCCGAAGGCAGTGCCGATGTATATCCACGCCTCGGCCCCACCAGCCTATGGGACACCGCCGCCGCTCAAGCGGTAGTCGAACAAGCGGGTGGACGGGTAGTGACCCTGGACGGCAGCCCGCTTTGTTATGCCAACCCCAACGAAACCCTCAACCCGGATTTTGTTGTTTGGGGGCATTAACGGAAAAATGCCACCACCGCGTAAATAATGCATAGAGGTGTGGTTTAACCATCGGGCGCGGCATTTGTTACCGTGCGCGGAAATTCATCCTGTCTCGATGTGACGCAACCGTAGCACCGCGCTGCCGGGGTTGGGTGCGGTTCCAGGCCTGGGTGGCACATCCGGGCGGCTGGCGCCGCCTTTCGCGGGTGCCGCAGGCTCGTTCCTCGCCTGCGTTACCGCGCGCTACGATTCAGCGCATATCGATGCGGAGTGCTTCAATCGTAGTGCGGTGTAAGCGAAGCGCACCCGCAGCGGCGGCCCGCGCGCTGCCGGGGTTGGGTGCGGAGGCCTGGGCGCACATCCGGGCGGCTGGAATAGATACTACTTATAGGCTGTTATTCCCAGTCCATTTTGGAAACGTCGGGAATGCGTTCTGAACCCCAGTCGCTTTCGTACCATCCTTTCTTTACGTATTGATGGAAGCTTGACCACTTCCAGTCGCGAGGTGCTTTGGCCCAGCCGTGTTTCACCGGGTTATAGTGAATGTAATCAATATGTCGCTGCCAGTCGTTTTCGTCCCGAATAACGTGCTCCCAAAAGCCTCGTTGCCAAGCGTTTGGGTTTCCAGGGGGGAGGAGAAAATCTTTCGATGCATACTTTTTGATATCTCTCCAACGAGAAGAGTAATCAGAATCATCTTCCGGGAGGGGCCAAAGGCAGTGAAGGTGGTCGGGGAGAAGTACAAAGGCCTCCATGACAAAAGGTTGCTCTTCGCGTACTCGGCGAAAAGCTCTCCCAAGCGCATTAATATTGAGTTGATCGGCGAGCAACGGCTGGCGCGAATGGGTCACGACCGTAAAGAAATAGCTGCCTCCGGGCACGTAGGCTCGCCGATAGATTGCCATTACTGCCTTCCTTTAAAATATTTATAAATATTACGAGGTAAGGTTAATGGGTTATGAGATGTATGTCATCTTGAGGGCATTTTGCTCGCGGGTGCGCTAACGCTTACGCCACATTACAAGGTTTGAATGTAGTGCGCGGTAGGGCTTTGACGCGCCCGCGATGGTGCCAAAAGGCGGTAAGAACGTTATTAACGATGGAGCTGCTGTTCGCGTTCGGGCTGCCACAAGATGGCGTCGATACGTAGGCGGACTTCGGAGTTATTGGGTAAAGGCCAATCAATAATATCGCCTACTTTGAGGCCGATAAGGCCCGCGCCAATGGGCGCCATTACCGAAATGCCGTCCTCAACCGTGCTGAGTGCATGAGGGTAAACCAGTGTGCGCACCATTTGGCGCCCGCGGGTTAGGTCAGTGAAGCGGATTTGGCTGTTCATGCTGACCACGTCGTCGGGGATTTCCTGGGGATCAATCACTTCCCCGCGGGTTAACTCTTCCTCAAGCAGCATGGCCACGGCAAGCTCTTTATCCGTAGCGTTATCAATCAAGCGCTGCAAGCGTTCTGCATCAAGACGGTTAATCATAATGGGAGGACGTTGTCCCATGGTCACTCTCCTTGGAAAGCAATGAAATCAATTGAATACTTTTACTTAACAGTAAATAAACGATTTTGTAGCTGTCAATAAAAACAGTCCCCCCTTTTTAGGGAGGACTGTTCGCCATGGCCAGTGTAAGCGATCTAGCAGAGGAAGGCGATTACATTACTCCTTGCTCAATCATGGCATCCGCAACTTTTCTGAATCCGGCAATATTAGCGCCCAGTACCAGGTTGGTGGGGTCGTCAAACTCTTCCGCCGTGGTGGCGCATTGTTGGTAAATATTGGCCATTATCTCTTTGAGTTTTTGGTCAACTTTTTCCAAGGGCCACTGCTCCATGCTACTGTTCTGCGCCATCTCCAGCTGGCTTGTCGCCACGCCGCCAGCATTAGCGGCTTTACCTGGACCATAGGCAATTTTTGCGGCCAGGAAGCAGTCAACAGCCTCGGTGGTCGAAGGCATGTTGGCGCCTTCGCTCACGCAGGTAACCTGATTGGCGAGGAGCGTTTGGGCATCAAGCTCGGTTAGCTCGTTTTGAGTGGCACAGGGGAAAGCGGCGTCTGCTTTGATGTGCCAAACCGCATGCCCACCTTGCGGATAATCCCGTACGCTAATGTAGTACGCGTCAGGGTGCTCGCTTAGGTACTCTTCAAGCGATACCCGTTTGACTTCTTTAAGCTGCTTAAGAAGCCCAAGGTCGATGCCCTTTGGATCGTGGACTGTGCCGCGTGAGTCGCTACAGGTGATGGGGGTGGCGCCCAGCTCATACAGTTTTTCGATGGTGTAAATGGACACGTTCCCCGCGCCAGATACCAAGCAGGTTTTTCCTTCCAGGGTCTCGCCGCGGGCCGCCAGCATGTTTTGTGCGAAGTAAACAGCGCCGTATCCGGTGGCTTCTTTACGACCAAGCGAGCCGCCCCAGTTTAGGCCTTTGCCGGTTAATACGCCTTCATAGCGACCTGTCAGACGTTTGTACTGCCCATACATATAGCCAATTTCACGCGCGCCAACGCCAATGTCGCCAGCCGGTACATCGCGGGTAGGGCCGATGTGGCGGTAAAGCTCTGACATGAAGGCTTGGCAAAAACGCATGATTTCGTTGTCTGACTTACCCTTGGGGTCGAAATCAGAGCCACCTTTGCCGCCGCCGATAGGCAGTCCGGTTAAGGCGTTTTTGAAAATTTGTTCAAACCCTAAAAACTTGATGGTGCCTGCCGTAACGCTTGGGTGAAAGCGTAAGCCGCCTTTGTAGGGTCCAAGGGCTGAGTTGAACTGAATACGATAGCCTTTGTTGACCTGTACGCAGCCAGCATCATCTAACCAGCAAACGCGGAACATGATTTGGCGCTCTGGTTCGACCATACGCTCAATAATGCTGTGCTGTAGGTAGTGCGGCTGACGCTCAAATAAAGGGCGCAAACACTCTAATACTTCTTCTGCCGCTTGATAAAATTCAACCTGAGCGGGGCTGCTAAGCTTTAAACGGGACAGCGTGTCGTGAACGTAGGGCATGAAAAAGTACCATGTGTAATTACTAAAGACGTTGTTAGCTGGCCAGCTATTTGAGGGACATTAAACGAGGGATGCGCTTTCTTGCATACCCTATGTCGTTTCGGAATGGGTAAAAAAATAGTGAAATTTAGACCAAAGTCGCAGTGTTTTGCTTAAAAAAGCAGAATATTAACAAAGTCAGTTAAACGATATTTAAACGTAATGCAGCCCATAGCGCCAGCCATCATTGCCATATTGGTGGGGCGTGATTCAACCGACGTGCGCGGTAATTCACCCTGCCTCGATGTGACCCAATCGTAGTGCGGTGTAAGCGAAGCGCACCCGCAGCGGCGGCCCGGCGCAAAAGCAGCGCACAGCGCTGCCGGGGTTGGGTGTGGTTTCAAGCATGGGCGGCACATCCGGGCGGCTGGCGCCGCCTTTCGCGGGTGCCGTAGGCTCGTTCCTCGCCTGCGTTACCACGCGCTACGATTTGCCATGTTGATGTGGCGTGATTCAACCGTCGTGCGCGGTAATTCACCCTGTCTCGATGTGACGCAACCGTAGTGCGGTGTAAGCGAAGCGCACCCGCAAAGCAGCGCCCTGCGCTGCCGGGGTGAGGGTTGGGTATGGCTCTAGGCCTGGACGGCACATCCGGGGCGGCTGGCGCCGCCTTTCGCGGGTGCCGCAGGCTCGTTCCTCGCCTGCGTTA
>NZ_FUKM01000019.1 GCF_900163645.1 Halomonas citrativorans
TAAACCAGTTGATCGAATGGCGTGGCCGACCCAAGGCCATTCGATGCGACAACGGACTACCTACGGACCCCGCTCAATATGTACGGTGTTTGTCAACGTAGTTGTCGCGTTGACCATCCATTTATGCAGCATCCTTCTGCGCTATTTCAGGCCTGTCAGGGTTGAGTGTCACCGGCCCAACAGGCTGCCATTTTCTCGTCTCTTTTGACCAACGTGCCGGTTGTCCGGCTCGGGCCTGCTGGTACAAGGCATGACGTTTGGCCAGAATATCCTTATCAAGACCTTGATGGCGTTCTGTCGGCGTGACGAAGCCTATTCGACTGTGCCGGTGCTCGGTGTTGTACCAGAGGATGAACTCTCTTACCCAGATCCTTGCATCGTCCAGACTTGCAAAGCCGGCAGTCGGCCACTGTGGGCAATATTTCAACGTCTTGAACAAGGCCTCCGAGAAAGCGTTATCGTTACTGACCCGTGGCCTTCCCCGCGAAGGCGTTACACCCAGGTCATGCATTTTGCTTAACAAGGTGACCGACTTCATGGGAGCGCCATTATCAGAGTGCAACACCAGCGGAGTGCGTAGGCATTTCTCGCTGAGAACACTGCGTTGTAGCAAGGCCGCTGCGTCATCACCAGACTCTGCCGTGTGTACTTCCCAGCCAACCGCTTTGCGGCTGTAAATATCTTCGATCAGGTACAGATAGTAATATTGCCCTCGCACCAGCGAGGGTAAATACGTGATGCCCCATGACCACACCTGATTAGGATGGCTCGCTTTATGCGTTGTCGGTGCTGGATGCCGACGCGGCGGCTGACAGCGCCCTCGTCGGTGCTGCTGATCAGCCGCACGCAGCACCCGATAGAAGCTGCTCTCCGATCCGATGTAACGACCTTGATCCGCTAAACGAGGCACTATTTGGCTCGGTGGCAAATGGGCAAATTCTTTGCTGTTACAAAGGGCTAAAATAGCTTGACGTTCTGCCTTGGATAACGCATTCGCCGGTGTCGGGCGAAGCGCGGTTGTGCGTCCGTCGGGCCTTACAACGCTCTCTGCTGTCCAGCGCTGGAACGTGCGTAAGCTAATGCCCACTTCTTCGCACGCGTATTTCTTGCGAGCCCCATGGGTGATGGCTTCAGTGAGCCATTCGACATAAATTTGCCTGTCTGGCAGCAAGGTCAATTGTCCTCGCTGTCGTCGTCCCAGTAGGCGTTGAGCTTTTTTCGCAGCACCAATAACGCAGCGGCTTCCGCTAACGCCTTCTCTTTACGATTAAGTTCACGCTCCAGCTGACGAATACGCTTCTTGTCAGCTTTAGCCTGGTCTCGCTCTGCCTGATGTTGCACCCTGGTATTTTGTTGGCCCGCCAGGCAGGCGGCCTTCCAGGCCTTAACCTGTTGAGGATAGAGGCCTTTGCCACGACAGTACTCGCTCAGCTCAATCTCGGAAAAGGTGGCTGTTTCGATGACCACTGATAGCCTGGCGTCTGCCGACCAGTTGTCGGTTAATGTTTGATCTCCGGGCACCGCAGCCCCTCCCGACTTGGCCTGTTTACGCCAAGCATACAGGGTGGCATCGGAAATACCTTCTTGCCGTGCCACTTCAGCAACGGATAGGTTGTGCGGAGGTAACAGCTTCTTCAACAGCGCTTCTCTGCGCTCTGGGGAATAACGTGGCATCGCAGTACTCAAACCGCCCCCGGGAATTGGTTAGGGTAAAACCAATCAGGCGACAACTACCCTGACACCGGGGGGTACCGAGGGCGTCAGTGACGAAAGCACTAAGCACCTGGCCTTGTTGAGTGTCGTCAATGCGCAGCATGGGCACAAAACTGCCTGGCTCATACACTACCGTGATGCGCTGATTATCGCTTTCCTCTCGCACAATGCGGTCGCCGTCCCAGCCGTAGTGGGTGATGGCAGTGGTGCCGTTGGTGTGGCGCACGGTCTTGCTGATCCGGCGGCCCAAGCCGTCGTAGCCCATGGTCAGGCCGTTTTCGAGAAGGTTTTCAGATACCCAACACTTTTACTTAACAAGTATAGATAAAAGTCAATTAATTCGTCCGGTCCATCCCAGCCATAAAATTACGAACATATATATGACACACAAACAAAAAACAATGTTGAGAGCCATCCCAGCAAGTGCTGTTTTTCCTCCCAATTTTAAATGCTTCTGGTGCCAAAAGAAATCTATCACTCTAGCCGCATCATCGCTCTTCTTTCTTTTAAAAAAGCTTAACAAATCCAGCTTGTAATAAGCTTGCGGATTCTCATTTTTAAAAATAGTCAAAAATCCACCTAATGATAAAAACCAGAAAGCTACTGGGGGCAGAAGTATTAAAAAAGACATTTATTAACTACCTTTGTTTTTTGATTTTACCTTTTTTGCTAATGCTATATTCTTCCTTATTATATAGCTGGCGTTCCACAGCCAGTTGCATAGAAAAATAAACACGTACCCATACCATATAATTTTAGAAGGAAGCGAGCCAGCTCCAAACAACCAGATTGAAAGAGGGACAAGCGGAAACAGTAAAAGTACAAAAAAAGTTCTTCCAATTTGCTTTCTCATTATTGCTCACCTATTTCCCAACAAGCGTTAGAGACTTCTGAGCGGCACATCTTGATTGCGCCACCAATATCGGCACCAAAGATACCCCCTGTTCCAATGGAAACAGAACCTGTGTTTGAAAAATTAAAATCAGCTTTTGTAAATATCCAGGCTCCATCCCCGCCAATGGTATAACTAACATCTCCAGGTTCAAAAGTACCTGTTGCAATAGAGCCACCAGCCGTTGTTCCTGCTCCAATTCTAGGCCCTGCCATAACACATGCTGTATGAACAGTGCATGCCAGCCCTCTTATAGGATCGAGAATTACTCCTGTTGATGTACTACCCCCCACCCCAATAACAAGTTGGCCTCCCGCCTCAGCAGTCCCAGTACCTCCCTCTCTAACCCTTTCGGCTGGGTTGAAAATATCCGTTACTCTTTCTGGTTCCGGTCGTGGGCGCGTATGTCCATTTTGAATAGCATCAGAAATGGGATCCAATAGATGCATATTTGCCCCGAATAGCCCCAACGGATCAATCGCCCCCACGGGATTCGTCACATACCCATACAAATTCGTCCCGCCGTTGAGACCAATCGGATCCTGACTAATATACCGCCCCTGCTGCGGATCGTAATACCGATGACGGTTGTAATAGAGCCCACTTTCCTCATCTTGCCACTGACCCTGAAAGCGAATCGGCTGGTTAATATTGCTGCGCTGATGTTTCACCGCCGCCCAATCATCAGGCTGCGCCTGCCATTTCGTGTCGCCGTTGACGGCAACCAGTTGCATGGGCGTACCCAGCGCATCCGTGATAAAGGCACTGAGCACTTGGCCCTGCTGGGTATCATCAATACGCAGCATGGGCACAAAACTGCCCGGCTCATACACGACTGTGGTGCGCTGACCGTCGCTTTCCTCGCGCACGATGCGGTCGCCATCCCAGCCGTAGTGGGTGGTGGCGGTGGTGCCGTTGGTGTGACGTACGGTCTTGTTGATTCGACGGCCCAAGCCGTCGTAGCGGTAGGTGGCCTCCGTGGTATGACCGTAGGTGCGGGTGTGGGTGAGCTGCACCAGGCGGTTGGCGCCGTCGTAGCCCATCGTCAGGCGCTCGCCGTCCGGTTGTTGCCGCTCGATCATATTACCCGCACCGTCGT
>NZ_FUKM01000055.1 GCF_900163645.1 Halomonas citrativorans
CGGCACTGATGAGCAGCCAATGAGGTGAATAATGGATAAGTGGGCAGAGATCAAAGAGCGTTTAAATCACTTGCACGGTTCCGTAGAACTGCTGGCAGATGGCCACACGCTGTCACTGATCAAGGTGCATGACAGAAAGAAGATTTTCGTACGTGTCTACGTGGACGGCTGTGTGGATTTCAAATGGACGAAAACCGAGGACGGAAAGGCCGTGCACCCCGAAGGGCGATTCTGGCGACCAATGAAGCGGGCAGCTTATCCCAAGAAGGTGTATGCGCAGGCAAAGCGAGCGTTTGGAAAGAAAGAAGCTGACCGTATGGTAACGCCTCGGGTTATCGGTGTAGTGCCGGATTTTGGCACCGAGGGCGCTGTGGTGGCTCATCTCAAGAAACACTTCCCTGATTTGGAGCTGAAAGCCGGGAGCGATGAGGTGGCGTCATGATCACCAAAGGCAAGCTGGCCCAGATCCATATCGCTAAGGCACAACTAGGCCTCAGTGATGAAGAGTACCGTGCCATTCTCGCCCGCACAGCGGGCGTGAGTAGTGCCAAAGAACTCACAAACCGTACGGTAGGCGGCGTGATGTTTGAGTTTCGCCGCTTGGGTTTTGAGCCTAAGCCCGCTAAAAAAGCAGGCCGTAAGGCACCCAACCCACCAGCAACACGCCAAGCGGAAATGGGCAAAGTTGAGGCACTGCTGGCCGAAGCGGGCCGCGCTTGGGCGTATGCCGATGGCATGGCGAAAAATATGTTTAAGGTGGACCGCGTCGATTTTCTCGACGACAGCCAACTGCACAAGCTGCTCCAGGCGTTGATCATCGACGCCAAGCGGCAAGGACGGTACCCCGATGACCTCGCCTAAAGCGGACAACTTCGACTTGGGCTTTGGTATTCCTGCAGATGCCCTGGACTACCTCGACCCCGAGATCCTGAAGAAGTGGCCACAGGGCTTAAGCGATATGCTCACCGTGGTCGAGAACGCCCACATTCGCGCCGGTGATGAGCCTAAAGTAGCCCGTAGCCGGGCCTTTGCCGCCGTACGGGCTATTAGCTCATTCGCTGGTGGCCGTAGCCTTTACGTGCCCCAAGGCCGCCAGCTGGATCGCGCCCTGCGTGATCGGGAAATATGGGAGCGCCACACTGGCGACAACATCCCGCAGCTAGTGGAAGACTACGACCTCACCGAAGCGCAGATCTACAGCATTCTGGCCGAGCAGCGTAAGCTTGCCCGCGCCCGTATGCAGTCAGATCTTTTCGGCGAAAGCACAAACGGCTAAGCTAGCTTCAATAACAACAGGGGAAACATCATGAGGGTAATTGCTGGAGTTGTATTAACGCTGTGGGCATTTAGTGCTTTTTCAAACCAGAATGACATCACTTTCGATCAATACGAAGCGGTCATAGAGGCAGGCGCAACACATGCTGAACGTTGTAAGCGCGAGGTGCGACTAGATAATATCGGTGAGCGGTGTGATCGATTCTTCGAGTACATGAATTCAAACACCAATATAACCCGCGGTTTTATTGAGATAGTACAGAGAGACGGAGCTGCTGCCTTTGATGGAGTGAGTACCTCAAGGCGTGTTGCTCACCGCCACTATAGAGAACAGCTGACTTCCGATATGGCATACATTACAGAGATGATGCAGTAACTAAAACAAACCCGCCCCGGCGGGTTGTTTTCTTTCTAGCCCTCCAAAACTCCTAAACCGCTTGATTCCCTCCGCCTAGCCCAGCCCCATTAGCCTGAACCTCACTGCTTGCGTTAACCGCATCCACCTGCATTGAGGCTATCCCCGTGAATAAGCAAACCCTGCTCGACAAGTTCCGCATCGGCCCTTGGTTGATTCTGGCTATCATCACATCCATTGCCGTTGGCTTTCTCTACCCCCACCAGCTTGGCGTGCTGCTTTGGTCGCTGACCAAATTGTGTTGGGGTGCCTACCTCGGCTACTGGATCGACCGGTCCATGTTCCCCTATGCCCGCCCCGGCGACTGGTGCTCTACGCATACTCCCGGCAACGGCTTGCTACCTCTTTTGATGCTCCGCCGCGTGATCATCATCGCCGCCGCTATCCTTGCCCTTGGCTTGGGGGTCTGAGATGAGCGCCCACGCCAACACTGCTTGGCTCCTGAGTGAAGGCAAGCGGCTAGCTGCTGAGATCAAGGCGCTTGATGGCAAGCCCGATGCTGGCCCTAAGCTGCTGGTGCTGTACATGCAGCTGCAAGATGTTGTGCAGCGTGCTGCTGCTGAACTCCCCAAGGAGGCAGCATGACCCGGTTGCTATTAGCCATCATCACGCTGGCCAGTGTGTTTGCCTGCATACCCGCCAATGCCCAAATCCCCAACGCTGCTCAACAGCACCAGCGCGAGCTAACCCGCATCGTGCAGCAGGAATGGGGCATGAAGGGCCGTGCGGCGTTGCATGCGGCGCAGATCCATCAGGAGAGCGGCTGGCGGCCTAACGTGGATAGCCCTGTAGGCGCGCAGGGGCTTAGCCAATTTATGCCGGGCACCTCGGCATGGATCGCCGAGATCTACCCGGACTTGGGCCGCGCCGCGCCTTACTCCCCTACGTGGGCCATGCGCGCTCAAGCCCGCTACAACAAATGGCACTGGCAACGCTTAGCTAGCGCGGCGGATGAATGCCAGCGCTGGGCCTTCGCGCTTAGCGCCTACAACGGCGGGCTTGGCTGGGTGCAGCGCGACCAGCGTTTGGCGCGGGCTGCCGGGGATGATGCCGGTGTGTGGTTTGGCAGCGTTGAGAAGTACACCGCACGCGCTGGCTGGGCCTTGCGCGAAAACCGCCACTACGTGCGCCACATCCTACTAACGCTCACGCCCCGCTATACACGTGCAGGCTGGCAAGGGGGTACGCCATGTCCCGTGTAATGCAGCTTCTATTTGTAGCGCTATGCGCCACCGTGCTCTGGAAGACAGGGAGGGAGGCATACTTGATGACTGAGCTTAAACACGAGCGCAGCGCGCTACAGCAAATGACCGAGCAGCGCGACGAATGGAAACAGGAAGCCACTCAGACAGCAGACCAGCTACACGCCGCCGAGCGCCGCCGACGCCTCGCAGAGGCCGATATTAAAGCGCTTCAAGAAGCATTAGCCGAACAGGGCGAAAGTTACGACAACCTGCGCCAACGCATCCAACGTACTCCAACGGCTGACGATGGCCCCGTAGCCCCGGTGCTGCGTGACACACTGGAGCGCCTGCCATGACCTTTAGAACCATTGTGATCGTCGCCGCCGGGGCTTTGCTTGCCGCCTGTGGCAGCAAGCCGCCCGAACTGCCACCGCCACCGGCTATCACCGTTTATCAGTGCGCCACGCCAGCAGGCATGACCGAGCGCGAGCGCCAGCCGCTGCCCCCCATGGGTGACTACTCTCAGGCCGACGTAGCGCTGTTCATCACCGACCTACACCAATGGGGCGCACGCGGCTGGTTACGTGTCGCCCGCATTCGAGAACACGCCGATAAGTGCGCACAAAGCACCGAAGACGACGACAACGACTAAGGGGAACACCGTGGAACCAATCAACTGGGCCGCCGCCAAGGTGCTATTTGATGTGCTGCAAGCCGCCTTTATGGGCGTGATGGCCGCGTACATTTATTGGCTCAACAAGCACCGCGCCAGCCAAACCGCCATCCGATCAACCAACAAGCGTATCGATAACGTGGAGAAACAGGTGGTGAAGCTGGAGCACACCGTTGAGCGCCTACCCGACCACGGCGACCTCACCAAGCTTCAAGAACAAATGTCGCAAACCAACGTGCTGCTGGCCGAGATCAGCGCCAGCCAAAAAGCCACGGCGCAACAGGTTGGCCGCATGAATGATTATCTGCTGAACCGTTCAGGGGGAAAGGTATGAGCTTCCAGGACTTTGAAACCGAAGGCCGCCGCTTGGGCATCCTGCGCATTCTCTCGCGCCGTAGCCAGTACACCACCAATGAGTACTCACTTAACGATGAGCTGCAAGGTGCCTATGCCCACCACGTAAGCCGTGACCGCCTGCATGGCGACCTCGCCTGGTTGGATGAGCAAGCGCTGGTGATTGTTCAGCAGCCCCGCGCAGGCTGGATCGTCACGCTCACCGCACGCGGTGCCGATTGTGCCAATGGCGTTGCAAACGTACCGGGTGTCGCCAAGCCTCGCCCCGGTCTTTGAGAGAGGTTTACGCCATGGCACCCCGTAATAAAGTTTTTAGCCTACCGCAGGACGTCCGCGAAGAGCTAAACGAGAAGCTCGTTAGCAGCGGCTTTCAGGGCTACGAAGCGTTAGCCGGTTGGCTGGGTGAACGCGGCTATAACGTTTCCAAGTCGAGCGTTCATCGCTACGGTCAGGATCTTCAGGAAGAGTTTGAAGAAGCCATGGGCGACGTGCGTAAAACCACCGAGCTGGCCCGCGCCATGGCAAACGATGGAGAAGATGAAAGCGGCCACTTGATCGACGCCACTGCCCGGATCGTGCAGGACCAACTGCTGCGCATCTCCATCGCCATGCGTAAAGCTGAGGAAGATCCCGCCAAGGCCGCCAAGCAGCTCGGCAGCGTAACCAAGGCATTGGCCGATATTGGCCGCGTATCGCTTAGCCAGAAAAAGTGGGCCAAGGAGTTGCGAGTGGAAGTGGCTAGAGAAGCCGCTGAAAAGGCAGAGACCAGCATGGCCACGCAAGGCATGAGCCGCGACGCCATCGACGCTATCAAGCGCGATATTTTGGGGATTGCATAATGATCAATATTTTTTCTGCCGTTGGTTTGTTTGCATTCGGTGCTTTTGTGGGATGGGTTGGAGCACATTACCAAGTAGCTGATGAGTGCAAACAGCTAGGCGGTTTCTTCGTTGGCTCAGAGACGTTTAAGTGCCATAAGGTTGAACAGCGGGAGACTGAGTAATGAGTGCTGCCCTCCCGGAATCCGTTCTGTTGCCGTACCAAAAGGCATGGATCGAAGATGCCTCCGATCTCAAAATTGCCGAGAAAAGCCGCCGTACCGGTTTAACCTGGGGCGAAGCAGCCGATGCCG
>NZ_FUKM01000018.1 GCF_900163645.1 Halomonas citrativorans
ATAAGTGCCTGACGATGACCTACTCTCGCATGGGGAGACCCCACACTACCATCGGCGCTAAGCGGTTTCACTACTGAGTTCGGCAAGGGATCAGGTGGTTCACGCTCGCTATGGTCGTCAGGCGTAACTGTCAACGTATATCATGCCGTGTCGTGTGATCGTCTCTCGTGCCAGGCGTTTTTCTCGCCCGGCGCGCGTATCCGGTATCTTCATCGTTGCCACGGCGACCAGACCCCTTGGGTGTTATAGGGTCAAGCCTCACGGGCCATTAGTACACGTTAGCTCAACGCCTTGCAGCGCTTCCACACCGTGCCTATCAACCAGCTGGTCTCGCTGGGCCCTTCAGGAGGCTCAAGGCCTCGGGGATGTCTCATCTTGAAGGGGGCTTCCCGCTTAGATGCTTTCAGCGGTTATCCCGTCCGACCATAGCTACCCGGCAATGCCACTGGCGTGACAACCGGAACACCAGAGGGTCGTCCACTCCGGTCCTCTCGTACTAGGAGCAGCTCTTCTCAAACATCCAACGCCCACGGCAGATAGGGACCGAACTGTCTCACGACGTTCTAAACCCAGCTCGCGTACCACTTTAAATGGCGAACAGCCATACCCTTGGGACCGACTTCAGCCCCAGGATGTGATGAGCCGACATCGAGGTGCCAAACACCGCCGTCGATGTGAACTCTTGGGCGGTATCAGCCTGTTATCCCCGGAGTACCTTTTATCCGTTGAGCGATGGCCCTTCCATACAGAACCACCGGATCACTAGAACCTGCTTTCGCACCTGCTCGACGTGTCTGTCTCGCAGTCAAGCACCCTTATGCTCTTGCACTCACTGCACGATGTCCGACCGTGCTGAGGGTACCTTCGTGCTCCTCCGTTACTCTTTGGGAGGAGACCGCCCCAGTCAAACTACCCACCACACACTGTCCTCGATCCGGATAACGGACCTGAGTGAGAACGCCAATGATGCCAGGCTGGTATTTCAAGGTTGGCTCCCCTCGAACTGGCGTCCGAGGTTCAAAGCCTCCCAGCTATCCTACACAGGCAACATCAGCGTCCAGTGTGAAGCTATAGTAAAGGTTCACGGGGTCTTTCCGTCTAGCCGCGGGTACACCGCATCTTCACGGCGATTTCAATTTCACTGAGTCTCGGGTGGAGACAGCGTGGCCATCATTACGCCATTCGTGCAGGTCGGAACTTACCCGACAAGGAATTTCGCTACCTTAGGACCGTTATAGTTACGGCCGCCGTTTACCGGGGCTTCAATCAAGAGCTTCGACCGAGGTCTAACACCATCATTTAACCTTCCGGCACCGGGCAGGCGTCACACCCTATACGTCCTCTTGCGAGTTGGCAGAGTGCTGTGTTTTTAATAAACAGTTGCAGCCACCTGGTATCTTCGACCGGTTCGGGCTTGGAGAGCAAGTCTCGTTACCCTACGCCGGCGTGCCTTCTCCCGAAGTTACGGCACCATTTTGCCTAGTTCCTTCACCCGAGTTCTCTCAAGCGCCTTGGGATTCTCACCCTGACCACCTGTGTCGGTTTGGGGTACGGTCGCACATGATCTGAAGCTTAGAGGCTTTTCCTGGAAGCGTGGCATCAATGACTTCGACACCGAAGTGTCTTCGTCTCGTCTCTCGGCTTGAAAGGGTCCCGGATTTACCTGAGACCCAGGCCTACTGACTTTCACCAGGACAACCAACGCCTGGCTCACCTAGCCTTCTCCGTCCCCCCATCGCAATCATGTCCGGTACGGGAATATTAGCCCGTTTCCCATCGACTACGCCTTTCGGCCTCGCCTTAGGGGCCGACTCACTCTGCTCTGATTAGCATCGAACAGAAAACCTTGGTCTTCCGGCGGGGGAGTTTTTCACTCCCCTTATCGTTACTCATGTCAGCATTCGCACTCGTGATACCTCCAGCAGACTTCTCAATCCACCTTCATCGGCTTACACGACGCTCCTCTACCGCTCATCCTGAGGATGAACCCGTAGCTTCGGTATCTGGTTTAGCCCCGTTACATCTTCCGCGCAGGCCGACTCGACTAGTGAGCTATTACGCTTTCTTTAAAGGATGGCTGCTTCTAAGCCAACCTCCTAGCTGTCTGAGCCTTCCCACATCGTTTCCCACTTAACCAGAATTTGGGGACCTTAGCTGACGGTCTGGGTTGTTTCCCTTTTCACGACGGACGTTAGCACCCGCCGTGTGTCTCCCACGCTTGCACTCACCGGTATTCGGAGTTTGCCTCGGGTTGGTAAGTCGGGATGACCCCCTAGCCGAAACAGTGCTCTACCCCCGGTGGTGATACGTGAGGCGCTACCTAAATAGCTTTCGAGGAGAACCAGCTATCTCCGGGCTTGATTAGCCTTTCACTCCGATCCACAAGTCATCCAAATCTTTTTCAACAGATCCTGGTTCGGGCCTCCAGTTGATGTTACTCAACCTTCACCCTGCTCATGGATAGATCGCCCGGTTTCGGGTCTATATCCAGCGACTGTGTCGCCCAGTTAAGACTCGGTTTCCCTACGGCTCCCCTATACGGTTAACCTCGCCACTGAATATAAGTCGCTGACCCATTATACAAAAGGTACGCAGTCACAGAACAAGTCTGCTCCTACTGCTTGTACGCACACGGTTTCAGGATCTATTTCACTCCCCTCTCCGGGGTTCTTTTCGCCTTTCCCTCACGGTACTGGTTCACTATCGGTCAGCCAGGAGTATTTAGCCTTGGAGGATGGTCCCCCCGTCTTCAGTCAAGGTTTCTCGTGCCCCGACCTACTCGATTTCACGTGATCAGATTTTCGACTACGGGGCTATCACCCGCTATGGCCGAGCTTCCCAGCTCGTTCGTCTAATCAGTCACACGCTTAAGGGCTGGTCCCCGTTCGCTCGCCGCTACTGGGGGAATCTCGGTTGATTTCTTTTCCTCAGGGTACTTAGATGTTTCAGTTCCCCTGGTTCGCCTCGTACCCCTATGTATTCAGGGCACGATACTGACCTTGTGGTCAGTGGGTTTCCCCATTCAGAGATGTCCGGGTCACAGGTTGTTTGCCACCTCGCCGAACCTTATCGCAGGCTTCCACGTCTTTCATCGCCTCTGGCTGCCTAGGCATCCACCGTGTGCGCTTCATTGCTTGACCCTATAACCCGAAGGAGTCTGGGGTTCGCAATGACAACGATTGCCGGATACGCTTGAGACGTATCACACAACAATTACGTATCAACGTTTTAAAAAA
>NZ_FUKM01000016.1 GCF_900163645.1 Halomonas citrativorans
GCCAATGCCATTCGCGCCCTTTCCATGGATGCTGTTCAGAAGGCCAAGTCCGGCCACCCTGGCGCCCCCATGGGCATGGCTGATATCGCCGAGGTGCTGTGGAATGACCACCTCAAGCACAACCCCGAAGACCCAACGTGGGCCGATCGTGACCGGTTCGTGCTGTCCAATGGCCACGGCTCAATGCTGCTCTACTCTCTGCTGCACTTAAGCGGCTATGAGTTAAGCCTGGAACAGCTTCAAAACTTCCGGCAGTTGCACTCGCCCACCGCCGGCCATCCGGAATTTGGCTACGCGCCCGGCATCGAAACCACCACCGGCCCGCTCGGTCAGGGGTTTGCCAACGCGGTCGGCTTTGCGATTGCCGAAAAAACCCTGGCAGCGCAGTTCAACCGCCCGGGCCACACCATTGTCGATCACCACACCTGGTGCTTTTTGGGTGACGGCTGCCTGATGGAAGGCATTTCCCATGAGGCGGCGTCGCTGGCGGGTACTCAGCAGCTGGGCAAGCTGATTGCGCTCTATGACGACAACGGCATTTCGATTGATGGGGAAGTGGAAGGCTGGTTTACCGACGATACCGCCAAACGCTTTGAAGCCTACGGCTGGCACGTGGTGCCCAATGTCGATGGTCACAAGCCGGAAGAGATCCAGGCCGCCATTGCACTTGCCAAACAGAACGATGACAAGCCCAGCCTGATTATCTGTAAAACGATTATCGGTTTCGGTGCGCCCAACAAGCAGGGCAAGGAAGAGTCGCACGGCGCGCCGCTGGGCGAAGACGAAGTTGCCCTGGCGCGCAAGCAGCTGGACTGGCCCCACGCACCGTTCCATATCCCCGAGCCCGTTTACGCTGGCTGGGATGCGCGTGAAGCAGGTAAAACCCGCCAGCAGGCGTGGGAAAAGCGCTTTGCCCGCTATGCCGAGGCGTTCCCGGCCGAGGCGCAGGAGTTCAAGCGCCGCATGAAAGGCCAGCTGCCGGCTGAAATACCGACCGAAGCCCTCATCGAGCAGGCCCAGGAAAAAGGCGCCAGCATCGCCACCCGTAAAGCGTCACTGGAAGCGCTTAACGTGATTGGTCCGAAAATGCCGGAACTGCTGGGTGGCAGTGCAGACCTTGCCCCGTCCAACCTGACCTTCTGGAAGGGCGCCAAAGCGATTACGCCGGAAGATGCCAGCGGTAACTACCTGCACTATGGCGTACGTGAGTTCGGCATGGGCGCGGTAATGAACGGTATCGCCCTGCACGGTGGTTTTGTCCCGTACGGTGCAACCTTCCTGATCTTCATGGAGTACATGCGCAACGCGGTTCGCATGGCGGCGTTAATGGGTCAGCAGGCGATCTACGTATTTACCCATGACTCCATTGGCCTGGGTGAAGATGGCCCGACCCACCAGCCCATCGAGCAGCTGACCAGCCTGCGCACGACGCCGAACCTGAACACCTGGCGCCCCTGTGACGCCGTGGAAACCGCCGCCGCCTGGGATGCGGCCATCAAGCGTCACTCTGGCCCCACGGCGCTGATCCTGTCGCGTCAGAACCTGCCGCACCAGGCGCGCACCAAAGCCCAACTGGCTTCCATTCAGCGTGGTGGTTACGTGCTAAAAGACAGCGACGGTACGCCCGAGCTGATCCTGATTGCCACCGGTTCGGAAGTGGGGCTGGCCATGGATGCTGCCGCCGAGCTTGAAGCACAGGGCAAAGCAGTACGCGTGGTCTCCATGCCGTCGACCTACCGCTTCAACGGTCAGGACGCCGAGTACCGGGAAAGCGTACTGCCCAGGGCGGTCACCAAACGCATTGCCATTGAAGCCTCACATGCCGACTACTGGTACAAGTATGTGGGTCTGGACGGCCGTGTGATCGGCATGACCACGTTCGGCGAATCCGCCCCCGCGGGTGAGCTGTTCAAGCACTTCGGCTTTACGGTTGAGAATAT
>NZ_FUKM01000002.1 GCF_900163645.1 Halomonas citrativorans
GGCAGTTTAAGTGGGCGCTCTCCAGCCGTCAGGTGTTTGAGTGGCTGAAGATGACAAGGCCTGAAACGCTCACTGATATACAGCGGGCAGCCCGCTTCTATTACCTACAACAGAACGCCTTCGGTGCCCGTATTGAAGGCCAAAGCTTCGGCACTGCAACCACCGCACCACCGGGCTTAAACCTGCTGCGCCTGGAGGAGTCGCTTTCGGCAGCCCACCTGCGCTTGGCCAGCACCTTTATTGAACATCTAAGCTGGCAAGACTGCATTGAGCGGTATGATCGCCCACACACCCTCTTTTATATGGACCCACCCTACTGGCAGACAGAAGGATATGGGGTACCCTTTGGCATAGAACAGTACGAACAAATGGCGAGCATGCTGGCAAAGCTCAAAGGCAAAGCCATCATCAGCCTCAACGACCACCCAGACATCCGCCGGATCTTCGCGGCCTACCACATCGAAACCATCGACATCCGCTACACCGTCGGCGGCGGAAAAGGCTCAGACGCCAAAGAAGTGCTGATCTTTAGTTGGGATGTGGAGGCGGAGCCAGCGGGGTTGTTTTAATAGAGGTTTATCACCACCCCTAAGTGAGCATAAGATCGCTCTAGGTAAACACTTATTCAGGAGCTCTTATGGATACCGCTTACTGCACATTAGATGGGGTAACGTACCACATCACAACCTTTGCTGCTCTACCGCAAAATGAAATAGCGGAGAAGCGGCGACACCTCATATGCCCAGATCCAAGATGTAGAATGCAGGCCTACTTCAAGCGAGCCGCGACCAGTGGTCAAGGAGCCTGTTTCGGTGCAAGACCACATTCAAAAAACTGTGATCTTGCTGCTTCTTTGGGTGAGAGTCGTTTAGGCAGCACTGAAGTCAGAGATATTCTACGAAACCCCATGGACCATATTGTTATTGATACAACCTGTAGGGGACGTGGAAGCTTTCATATAGAGGGTGAAGATGATTCGCCCGGGGCACCCAAAGGAGGCCAATTTCAAGGTGATGGGCCTAGAGGCCCTTCCAAAATGAATAGGCGCCTACGACCACTTCTTAAAAGTTTGATTGCGTCCGAGCAATTCAGAAACTCATCTACGATAATCGAGCTTCCACAACACTTTAGCCTGCCAGTTAATAAGCTCTTCGTAAATTTCAACGATATAGGGCCGAACCATGAAAAGAGCTTCCATGGTTTTTGGGGGCTAATTTACGATACCGGTACATCGTACAGCGGTGCCTTCTGGCTGAACACGGGAGAGCGTGATGAGCTAAGCGTTATGGTTCCAGCTGAACTCTACTCTGACTTCAAGAAAAGGTTTGGCTTTCAGTTCGACCATGAAGCAGAAGGCATGCACGTTCTTGTTTTAGGCTCTCTACGATCTGCACAAAGCGGCAAGAAGTATATAGCACTTCGAGATATAAATATGTGTGCCCTGTGCAATGACTGAACCAGTAACCAGGGGTGCCAAAGGAAGCGCTAAATAAATAGATCACAGTCTTTGCATTAGGTGCCAAATCCAGTGCGAGATAGTGCCAAGTATGGCGCGCGCTTACAAATGCTCAACAAGCGTATTCGCCTTGTGGCGCTCGCTTTTCTGGCTGCTGGGTTTCTTGGTAGGAGTGATATCGGCTAGGTAACGCTTTAAGGCTGCTTCAAGCGTCATTCGTTCAGAGGCACTACGCTGGATATAAACGCCGCGCACCATTTCGTCTTCAGTGCGGCGTGCCCAATCTTGGGCGTCACGTTTGGTGCGGAAGGTTTTTGCAGTGGTAGGCCAGCCCGACTTGCGGATGACGGCTTTCCAGGTTGCAGAGGGGGTCTTGACGATGGTGGCCACAATAAATCTCCAGGGTCTGAAAGATCGGCGCTGTACCGAAACTGTACCCTTGGAGTAGGGGACTCACCAGATAAAACTGCTAAGCTACTGATTTTAATGGTGGGCCCAGTAGGACTTGAACCTACGACCAAGGGATTATGAGTCCCCTGCTCTAACCAACTGAGCTATAGGCCCGAAAAGCGTGCATATAATAGCGAATGTGGCGGGGCGAGGCTACCCCTACGCACGTATCTTCGTGCGGGAATGGCACTTTTTACGGGATTGCAGGTCTTGAAGTGGAGTTCTTTATGCGGAGACGCACCTTGAAAGCTTTGATTGCTCTTTTCCCGTTGCTGCTAACGGCGCCTGTTCAGGCCGATTGGCAGCTCGATCCTGGTGAGTCGCATGTAGAGGCGGCGATTACCCAGCTCAACGGGGCGACACCTCAAACACATCATCATCAGGTGCGTAATTTAGAAGGTGATATTTCGCCCGATGGCACGCTGCGCCTTCCCCTCAAGTTGAGCCAGACCGATCTGCTTTCGCGCTTTAATGATCTACCACCGTGGGTCGCGCTGCTGTCGAATACCACCCTGGTCACGCTGGTTGGGCAGATGCCTCCGGAGCGGCTGGATGCATTGGATATTAATGAGTCGCTGGTCGAGACCATTACCTTTCGCGTACAAAACGAAATGGTGAGCCGGGAGGAGTCGGTGCCCTTGCGCTTTACCCGCGAAGGCTTGAATCAAGTAAGGGTGACTCACGCAGAGCCAATGACGCTGGATGGCAAGACGTTAATGGCAAACACCACGGTCCGTACTCTGCTATCCATGCTTGGCTATCAACAGATTGACGATAACGTGCCCATTACCCTGAATGCCTTGCTGATTAACCGTTAAGCCTTTAGCGAATAATCTTTTTAAGCGGGCTCGGTCGCCCGGCGCACATTCGCCAGTAACGGGCTACCGGTCGCCGGGTCGGAAAGTAACGTGCAGTCGACCTGATACAGCTTGCGCACCAGCTCTGGCGTGACCACATTAGCGGGCGCGCCTTGATCAACAATTTTCCCATCACACATGGCGATCAAGTGGTCCGCGTAGCGGCAGGCGCTGGCTAAATCATGCAGTACCATCACCACGGTGCGCCCATGCCCAGCCAAGTGGCGCACCAGTTCAAACACTTCGATCTGGTGACCTAAATCAAGCGCGGAAGTCGGCTCATCCAGTAGCAGTAGCGGCGTTTGCTGAGCGATGGTCATGGCGATCCACGCACGCTGGCGTTGCCCACCAGAAAGGGCGTCAATGGGTCGATCCGCTAAATCCTCAAGCCCTGCCGCTAAAAGCGCGTGTTGTACCACCCCCTGGTCTTCGGCCGACCATTGCCGCAACCAGCCCTGATGCGGCTGACGCCCAAAGCGAATCAGTTCCGTTACCGTTAGCCCTTCTGGGGCGATAGCTTCCTGGGGCAACAGCGCCAACTGCGTGGCGAGTTGGCGAGACGGTAAGCGTTGAATATCTTCACCGTTGAGCAACACGCTACCTTCATCGGGCTTATGCAAACGCGCCAGGCCCGCAAGTAATGTCGATTTACCACATCCGTTAGGCCCTACAATGGCCGTCACTTTGGCACTGGGCAGTGTCACCTCCAAGCCATCGATCACCCGCCGCGTGCCATAACCCATGCTTAATGCGTGGGTCGCCAGGGTGGGCGGGGTTCGAAAATCGTTCATGCGTGACTCCGTTGCGGGCGCATCAAAATCCATAAAAGCCAGGGGCCGCCGATGATGGCGGTGACAATACCAACCGGCAGTTCGATTGGGGACAGTAGCGTTCGTCCCGCAAGGTCCGCTAACACCATCACGAGCGCACCTGCCAGCGTAGCCGCCACTACCGGCACATGGCGCGGAGTGGAAAGTGCACGGGCAATTTCAGGGCCGATTAGCCCCACCATGCCTACGGGCCCCGCCACCGCAACGGCCAAGGCCGTTAAAGCAACCGATAGCAGTAATATTTGGATACGGCGCACGGTGGTGTTGATGCCCAACCCACTGGCCGTAGCGTCGGAAAACCGTAACACCGTGAGTGAGCGTGCCAGCACCAGCGCAGCAACAAAGCCCAGCGCTAAGCCAATTCCCAGCAGTTGGACTGAGCCGCCGGAACGGGCATTGAGGGAACCGACAGTCCAGGGATAAGCAGCATTGGCTGTATCGATAGCCACGCGCGCCAACATCAGTTGCGTGATGGCCCCAAAGATGGCCCCTACCCCAATACCCGCAACGATAAACCGGTACCCTTGCGTGCCGCTGCCAGCAGCAAGCCCAAAGGTAATAACGGCAGCCGTGGCGGCGCCGGTCAAGGCCATCGCGGAAGGCGCCAGCGATACGCTCATCCCCACAACGGAGGCCACCGCAAAGGCAGTGGCACCGTTATCAATACCAATAATACCGGGCGTGGCCAAGCGGTTACGTGCCAGCGTTTGCATCAAAATACCCGCCAGCGCAAAGGCGCCTCCGGTCAAACAGGCGGCCACAAGCCGTGGCAAGCGTAACTCCTGCACCATAAAACCGGTCATCATATCGCCCTGCCCAGCCAGCGCTTGTACTACATCACGCGGGTCCAGGGTGATGGTGCCAAGGCTAAGGTAGGCAATGCAAGCGAGCAGCAGTACAACCGCTAATCCACTGTTAACCCAAACGGCTCGCTGCTCAAGCAGAATACTGTAGCCATCGCCTCGGTGCTCGCCCCAGCGCCAGTATCCCGCTGGCGGCTCTACCGGCTCTTTTTCATAATGCGCCATGCCCATACCGGGTGTTCTCGCAACCACAGCCGTGGCGCCCTGTTTTTTGAATTCAGCTTTTAACCAGCGAGGCGTCATAACAAACTCATAACATGGGTAAACGGCGGGCGCGTACAACAGCAATAAGCACAGGCGCTCCGCACAATGCCGTAAGAACACCCAGCGGTAGTTCAGAGGGAGCGACCACCAAGCGGGAAATAACATCGGCCGAGACGACGATTAACGGGCCAATCGGTAAACAAAACCATAGGGTGCGTCGGATATCCGGCCCGGCAAACGCGCGAGCAACAAAAGGCACTACCAACCCGACAAAAATAATAGGCCCGGCAATGGCCGTTGCGGCCCCAACCAATAGCGCTACGCAAAGTACGACCAATGCACGAATCAGTTGGGGATGATGCCCCAGTCCCGATGCCATCCGCTCCCCGAGCGCTAATGCGGATAAAGGGCGCGCAATCAGCGCAACCAAAAGCGTGCAAAAGGCGATAGAAGGCAATACGGCTATTAGATCTTCCAGACGACGGCCCGCCAAACTGCCAATCACCCAGAAGCGCACTTCGTCAGCAGAGCGCTGGTCAAACAGCAGCAGTAGCGCGGTCATCGCTCCCAGCAACGCTGAGAAAGCAGCACCGGCCAGCACCAGGCGCACTGGGTCATTACCCACGCCGCGCCAACGCGCTACGCCCAATACGCAGAGGCAGCCTATCAATGCACCCAACTGCGCAACGGAAATACGCAGGGTTGCCGCACTTGAACCCAGCACTAGCGCCAACGCAACAGCAAACGCCGCCCCCGCACTGACGCCCAGCAACCCCGGTTCCGCTAGCGGGTTACGCGCAACGGCTTGCAAGAGCGCACCTGAAACCCCCAGTGCCATACCCACCACAATGCCAATCAAGGTGCGTGGCGCGCGCAACCCCCATACCACAAAATGCGCGTCACTGTCTTCGCTACCCAACAGTATAGAGAGCGCTTGTAATGGCGAAACGCTACCAGCCCCCACCAGCAAACTAACGACACTCACCGCCACTAGGGCGGTGAGCAGGCTTAACAGCAGCGTTCGTTGTTCAAAGCGCTGCGTTAGCGAACTTACTGTCATGTTCGTTCCTTCACAGGCGTACCTTGATAGAAAGGACGCTTAAGGCAAGAGCGCTTGCTCGATATCGTTCAGGATGGCCTGGGCAGCCAGCGGCCCTGAGGCGCTGCTCCATACTTGGCCATTCACAGGCACAACGTGTTCTTGTTGCACAACATTCAAACGGGTGAAGGCATTACTCTGTTCGGCAGCATCCAACGCTTGCTGGCCATCTTCATTTAGTGTGGCAAGAAATAGCCAGTCGCTGTCAATCAATGAGAGGTTTTCAAGGCTTAATACATCGCTATGGGCACTGCCCTCACTGACCAGGCCTTCGTCTTCCACTATCAGCCCTGTCGAAGCAAGTACTCCGGTTGAAAACAGCTCAGAGGACATGACCATGGGGCCAGCAGGCATCCACCGCACCAGGTAAGCGGTGCCGCCGACATTAGCATCACTCAAACGTTCGTTAAGTTCTGCGGCGCGCTGCTCCACATTTTCAAGCGCTTCATCAATTTCTGCTTCTTTACCCAGCGCCTGACCAAACAGCTGCGTTTCTGCTTTCCAGCTGTCGCGAGAAAAACCGCTTGTTTTGGGCACGACCGTGGGGGCAATACGTGACAGCAACTGGTACTGCTCTTCAGAAAGCTGGGGCGCTGCAAGAATCAGGTCAGGCTGTAAACGAAGCACCGCTTCGATATTGAGTTCACGGGTAACACCGACCATTTCCAGCGCGCTTACATCCGTGTGTTCACCAATATAAGCAGCGACATCGTTGCTGCCACGCGAAGCAATTGCGCCTATCGGGGTGACACCTGCAGCCAACGTTGCGTCTAATGCGCCTTCATATAGCGTTACTACACGCTGCGGCGCATCAGGCACTTCAATTTCTCCAAAAGCAGTATCCAGCTCCCGTGCGTGTGCATTGGCAACCAAACTACTCAATAGCACACCGGCCAAGCCAAGACGCAGTACCGAACGCAGCATAGTGAACCTCTATTCTTAGACCATTCGTTCGAATAGTAACGATTCTCAAAAACATTTGCATCTATATTAAATAGAACCCGTCGTTCCATTTTACGCAACACAAAGAACACCGCTTGTGTAATCCCCCTGCCCCTAAACCGGGCCTCCCTGTGTTTCGATTTTAGCAACGCATTGTTCCATGACATTGACTCGCGCATGGGAACTTTTCTTTTTAGAATCCCACCCTCATTTGATAATAAATATCATTACCGAATCGTTAACCAAGGGGATCGCTATGCCACGCTTTACTCGTAATGCTTTAGCCAGCGCTGTTGCTCTTGGGCTTACCGCTGGCGCGGCCAATGCTCAGGAAAATACCCAGCTTAATAACATGGTGGTGACCGCTTCCGGGTATGAGCAAACGCTAAATAGTGCCCCTGCGAGTATCTCTGTGGTAACGCGGGAAGAGCTGGAGCAAAACCAGTTTTCCAACATTGCCGAGGCTATCAAGGATATTCCAGGCGTCGATATTCGCTCTGGAACCGGCAAAACAGGCGGTTACAACATCTCCATACGAGGCATGCCAAGTGCTTATACGCTCATCCTGATTGATGGGCGCCGCCAAAATGCCTCAGGCGATGTAACGCCGAATGGCTTTGGCGAAACCTCAACCAGCTTTATGCCGCCCCTTTCAGCGATTGAGCGTATTGAAGTTATCCGTGGCCCAATGTCCACTCTTTATGGGTCGGACGCCATGGGCGGGGTTATCAATATAATTACTCGTCGCGTTAGTACTGAATGGGCAGGCTCAGTAACGCTTGAGAACACCTTTCAGCAAGATCGTGATGCGGGCAACAACTCAGCAATTAATCTCTACACCTCAGGCCCGCTGGTTGAAGATACACTCGGCCTACAGTTGCGTGGGCGCTTGTTTGACCGCGATAGCTCTGAGCGCATGGTAGAAAACAGTGTAGGGCGTGACCCACGCCCTTCCGAAGCGCGCATCTACTCGATTGGCGGGCGCTTAAACCTAACGCCCGATGATACCAACGAATTTTGGCTGGATGCCGAACGCTCCCGCCAGGTGTACGACAACTCAGATTGTCGCTTGGGCAGCCTGGATGGCTTAACGCGTGATGACTGTTCCACCCCCCAACCGGGTAAGTTTTTCGGCTACTCAGATGAGCTGCGCTTTAACCGCGACCAAATTGCCGTAGGGCATACCGGCCACTACGCCGCAGGCACCCTTGAGAGTAGCGTTACGCATACTTTTACGGAATCGCTCGGGCGTACGCTGCCTGCCGGAAACGCACCTGACTATGGCTATATAGCTCAAGGAGGCGAGCCACGCCTTCTGGAAAACCGTGACACTGTGGTCGACAGCAAGTTCATTGCACCGCTGGATGACCACATGGTGACCGTAGGCGTTCAGTATATTGATGCTGAGCTTAAAGAAGGCACTGCAGGCAACGAGAAATTTTCTCAGTCAAGCTGGTCATTTTTTGCCGAAGATGAGTGGCTGCTAACCGATGACTTAGCGCTAACCCTGGGCGGCCGCTATGAAAACCATGATGCGTTCGGTGGCCACTTTAGCCCGCGCGGTTACTTAGTGTGGAATACCACTGACCAGTTAACCCTTAAAGGGGGTATTAGCCAAGGGTACAAAACGCCCACGCTGAACCAGTTACACGATGGCGTTAATGGCTTTACCAATCAAGGTCAAACAATCAGCCTCGGCTCGCCAGACCTCGGGCCCGAGAAAAGTACCAACTATGAAGTGGGTGCGATCTATGACAACCTTAGCGGCTTCTCTGCCGGGGCAACTGTCTTTTATACCCAGTTTCGCGACCGTATCGCTGATGGCGACAGCCTGCCCAACTGCCAGTATATTGACGATAATGGCAATCAGCCTTACGCCAATGCCGCTAACTGCTTAAGTGTAGGGAACTTCACTCAGCAAACCAGCTTTGACCAATCAATCAATATTGATCGTGCGGAAACCCGTGGTATTGAGCTAAGCAGCAGCTACCAAATTACCCCGGCTTGGGCGATCAGCGGTGGCTATACCTACACTGACACCGAAATCACTTCCGGAGAGAATGAAGGTCAACCGCTTACCAACGCGCCCAAACACAAGCTGACAGCTGATCTAAGCTGGGCGATTAATGATCGCTGGACAACATCACTGGAAGGCGAATACTACTCTTCTCGGGACCGCTTCTCGTCAGGCCTGCCCACTTCGGGTGAAAATCTGGCGCTGTATGAACAATTGGGCAATAAGCTTGATGGCTATACGCTTTTCAACCTTCGAAGCTCTTACCAGGTATCTGACAGCATCCGACTCACCGGCGCCGTTCAAAACCTTTTTGACAAAGACTTTTCCAGTCACGACACGTTCGAGTACCAGGGTAACGAGTATGTCGCTTATCGGTATACGCAAACATGGCGCGCAACCGACGGCGTCGCCCTGGATGGCCGTAATTTCTGGGTCTCAGCTACTTACGAGTTCTAATCGCCTCCTACTTGAACGGACCTGCTTGCTGTTTCAATGCTCTCTTTACGCCTCGGCTTTGCCGGGGCTTTTTTTATAGCGCTCTCTTATATAACCGCTATAAAAAAAGCGACCACTTAAAAATGGCCGCTTGGTTAATGTGCTTTAGAAGAATTAAAAATCCACGCTCAAGCCTAACCACACCCGGCGGCCATCTTCCACATAGCCATACTCATCGTAAGTAATCGTTTCATCCAGCAGGTTATAGATACCGGCATTAAGCTGCGTATTGGCATTCAGTTGATAGCCAAGACCTGTATCTACAAAGGTGTAAGAAGGCGCGATAGTGGAGCTTGAGGAAGGCCCGGTGACCGGCTGGCTCTCCTTACCCCGGTAGGTTGCTCTGGTCCACTGGCTTAACCGAGCAGACACCTGCCAATCAAGCGATGCTGAAATTTGATGGCGAGGCAGTTGCGTCAGCGGGCTACCGGCGTACTCACCACTCTTCTGTTCGGAGTCGGTGAACGTGTAGCTGCCGGTTAAATCAAGCGATTCGTTAAGCGGTGCGGCCATGCTGATTTCCACCCCACGCGTTATCGCTTCATCAACGTTAATGCGGTACGTCGGGTCACTGCCAAAGTCGTTGGCGCCTGCATCACAAATTGAAACAGGGCATGCAATGCGGGTGATCTTGTCGTCAAAGTCGTTATGGAAAACCGTCAAGCTGCCGTTAAACCCATTTTCATTTCCATAATAAAGCGCCAGCTCTTTGTTGAGCGAGGTTTCCGGTTTTAAATTCGGATTGCCATATACGTTGCCCCCGCGGCTAACCTGCCCCCAGCCGGGCGCCGTCTCACGAATATTGGGTGAGCGATACCCGGTAGACACGCCCCCTTTCAGTGTCCAGTCCGGCGTCATGTTCCAGACGCTGTAAAGTCGTGGGCTTATATGACTGCTGTATTTATCCGACTCATCAAGGCGTATACCGCCTGTTAGCGACCAGCTATCGGTCAACATCCACTCGTCTTCAACAAACACAGCCCACTGACGTTGATCAAGCGTAGTAAGGTCGGAAATCTGGTTGGTAGTGCCATCCTCCAGCTTCTCCTCCTCGTAGCTGGCCCCCACCGTCACCATGTGCGTGCTAAGCGGAATGACGGCACTGGTCTTGGCTGTCGTGTTGGTAATTTCGATATCCCGCGAGTCGTTGCGGCTATTTTCGCGCTGAACGAACGTTTCGCTGGTACCCCAATCAAAACGACCGCTATGGGTCACCGCCATATGCCGATTGGTAAATTTGTTGAGGCTGTCAGAGCAGCCGCCACGGCAACCTTCAGAAGGCGCAGAACGCCCCATCAACGCTTGGCGCTCTTGCTCAGTAATACCCGCCTCGGCGGTAACGTCGTGGTTGTCGCTGGCCGCCAAACTTAAACGCGCGGTCAGGCTCTGCAGGCTTTTATCCTCATAGCCATTGATGATGTTGTCTTCATCACGCTGGGAGGCTTGACCATAGAGTTGAAGCCCTAGGGTGTCGCCCACCAGCGGCCCACTTAGGTAGAAGTTACCTTGACGGCTATCGCCTGAAGAACTGCTTTCCTGCAGCACGGTATCGACCTGAAGGTTGCCATGCCATTGCTGGGCCACCTTGCGAGTGATCACGTTGATGACCCCACCAATAGCGTCTGATCCATATAGAGTCGACATGGGCCCGCGCACGATTTCAATACGTTCAATAGCTTGTAGGGGCGGCAGCCAATCCTGTTCGAAACCAGCGCTACCGTTCGGACGCGATTCTCGAGAATTCTGCGGACGACCATCTACCAAAACCAGCGTGTACTGGGCAGGCATACCGCGAATGGAAATGTCGTGCCCGCCATCCCCCCCTCCGCCTCCGGTTACCGTTACCCCCGGAACATCGCGCAGCGCGTCCGTAATATTTTGGTAATGGCCTCGCTCCAGCTGCTCGCGAGATAATACGCTAATGGAAGCGGGAGCGTCCTTTATCTGCTGTTCGAAGCCCGAAGCGGTCACCACCATATTGCCTAATGTCTCAGGCTGCTGGGCCAGCGCGGTGCTTGTTGCCAGCGAAGTAACCGCCGTTGTAGTAAGTAACGTTAGACGAAATGAGCCTAGCATGTGTTTCCCTTGTAAAAATACAAATCAAAATGATAAACATTAGCATTACAATGCTACCTATAAAGTTTCTTCAAGGGACGGTACGGCGTGTTCGGTAATACGAAACATAAATGCCAATTATTTTCATTCCACCTTTAAAGTGGCACAATAGACACTTCTTAACTGACCTGTGGCGCGACCATGTATGACTTTGACGAACTGGCTGCTTTCGCGGATGTAATGGCGACCGGTAGCGTGACACGCAGTGCGCAAAAGCTGGGGTTAGCAAAATCAACACTGAGTCGTCGTATCAGCCAGTTGGAAGCGCGGCTTAATCAGCCATTACTGCGGCGTCAGGCCAATCGTTTAATTCCTACCGAGGCTGGCCTGCTATTTCATACTTACTGTACTGAATTGCTCTCAATGGCAAGCCACAGCCAGGAAGCCTTGGCCGAGCTGCGCGAAGAAATCAGTGGCAAAGTCACTCTGGAAATCCATGGGGCCTTGGCACGTATCTGGATGGCCCCTGTGGTCAATGCCTTTTTAAGCAGTTACCCAAAAGTAGAGCTAGAGCTTCGAACCCGTGAAACGCCGCCCACCAAAATGCACAGCAATAGCGTGCATGTATGGTTGGGCTTTACCAATGAATGCGGGCTTAACCAGGAGTGTCTGGGCCATTTAACCCGCGGGTTATATGCCAGCCCACGCTACCTGGCCGAAAACGGGTCGCCAACCCATCCTGATGAGTTACCCCAGCATGCCTGGATCGACTTGCTCAACACGGCATCAAATGGGTTAACGCTCCATCACGCCAGGCACGGTGACTATCTTTTCGACCCGCCACACTCGCGTCTTCGCGTCGATTTGACCGCGCTGCATATCGACGCCATTGCTGGTCATCAGGGGATAGGTCTACTGCCCCACTGGTTAGTTAAACGGCGTGAAGAACATCACCCTGGCGAGCTGGTCCCTTGCCTGGTGGGCTGGGAACCTACGCCGTTACCCATTAACTTGCTCTACGCTTACGGCCACCAACCTCGGCGAACCAACGCGTTGCTTGATTTTTTACGCCAGCACGTTCCCGTGCAGTGGCAACGTTCAGCAGTAAACGCTTAACGAATTTTGCGTATTCGCCTTGCCTATTAGCAGGCTCATTAACGACAATAGGCAACCCGCGATTGCCAAGGACCGTTAATGCTTGCCGAACTGTTTGCTGTTATGGCCCCCGTACTGGCCGGTGCGGGGTTAGGTTTTTTGTGGATTCGGCTAGGACACCCTTATCCTGTCGATTTTGTTACTCGACTGGTTTTCAACATCGGTACGCCCTCGCTGGTGTTGGCCTCGCTTGCGGGTGCCGACATAGATGCCGACACCTTTGGTCGCACCATGCTGGCGACTGCGCTGGTGATCATCACCATGGGGCTAGCGACCTTTGCTGTTGCCAAACTGCTGCGCCGCGACTGGCGCGTTCTGCTGTCTCCCATGATGTACCCCAATACCGGCAACATGGGGCTACCGGTGGTTCTTTATGCATTTGGTAGCGCTGGTTTTGCTTATGGCATCACGGTGATGGTGACGGTCTCGCTGTTCCAGTTCACTCTGGGCTCTGTTCTCAACAGCCAAGGCAACCCGCTAAAGACGCTCGTTAAGACCCCGACGGTATATGCCATTTTAATTTCCATGGTGCTGCTACTAACCAATACCTCACTACCGCCTTGGCTTGGCAACACCGTGGGCCTTATGTCCGGTTTTACCGTACCGTTGATGCTGATCACCTTGGGTGTTTCCTTGGCGAGCATTCAGGTAAAAAGCCTGCGTTCCGGGTTAGGGTTTAGCCTTGTACGCATACCGTTGGCGGCGGTGGCGGCCTGGTTCATCGCAGGCTGGGTAGGGCTTCCGCCGCTGGCGCAAGGCATTCTCGTTTTACAAATGTGCATGCCCGTGGCGGTGTTTAACTATTTATTTGCCCAGCGTGCCCGGCGTGAGCCAGCCTATGTGGCCAGCCTGGTATTTTGCTCGACCCTGTTAGCACTGATCTACCTACCGATACTGCTAGCACTCCTAATGCCTTCTCTTGGTGGGGAATGAGCCCAATAGGAAAAGTCCCTGCTAGACTGATGAAAGCCTTATTGCAAGGTTCGCCCCGCTGAGGTTCCCCTTGGGCTCATCACTACAGGAGAATGCGCTATGCATGTGGAACAAAACGCCAGGCCGGTTAATTCATGGCTATCAACCGTTTTGGGCGGACTGCTGCTAACAAGTGCATTGGGTACGGCGCACGCTGACGTTGTCCATGAATCTATCGAAACCGAGCACCTAGCCGTTGCCATTGAGCGGGTAGCCACGGGGTTTGAACACCCTTGGGCGGTGGCATTTCTTCCGGATGGCCGCTTCCTGGTGAGCGAGCGCAACGGGCGACTAAATCTGGTGGATTCGCGCAGCGGTGAATATCAGGCGCTTGAGGGCATGCCAACGGTCAATCATTATGGCCAGGGAGGCCTCCTTGACGTGGTACTGCACCCGGGTTTTGCAGACGGCAGCGGCGAACACGACTGGATTTACGTTACCTGGAGTAAACCCGACGCTAATAACAGCCGTACAGCGCTTTCGCGTGTTTACTGGCAAGATGACCAATTAGGCGATGTAGAGCATTTGTTTGAGCAGGATCGTGCCTCGGCTCCTGGTCGCCATTACGGCTCACGCTTGGCCTGGTTAAACGATGGTACGCTGCTTATGAGCGTTGGCGACCGGGGTTCAGAGCCTTCCAGAGCGCAGGCGCGCGATGACCACGCAGGCTCTACGCTGCGCTTGACCGAAACAGGAGGTGTGCCGGAAGACAACCCGTTTGTGAATGATGCCAGCACCCGAGATGAGATTTACTCGCTGGGTAATCGTAATATTCAAGGTATGACCGTATTGAAAAACGGTGAGCCGTGGGTATCGGAACATGGCCCGCTCACGGGTGATGAGCTGAATCACATCAAGGCAGGTGCTAACTACGGTTGGCCTGACGTGACGCTCGGCAACGATTACGCTACTCAGCAACCCATGGGCGAAAAGTCGCTGCCAGGCATGGAAGACCCGAATTATGACTTTGAAGGACGTTTTGCACCATCCGGCTTAGCCGAAGTCAGAGGAAGCACGTTCAACGCTTGGGAAGGCAACCTGCTCACAGGTGGTTTAAGCAGTGAACAGCTGCTACGCCTCACGCTTCATGGCGATGAAGTTACTGAAAGTGAGCGTATTCTTGATGGTCATATTGGCCGTATTCGTGATGTGCGCCAAGGCCCAGACGGTGCCATTTACTTGCTAACCGATGAACGCCAAGGCAGCCTTTATCGGCTACTGCCTGCTGAATTGCCTTAAGCTGGCGATTCTTTGATGGCCCTATTTTCATAACTCTATTCATCAACCGCCGTTTCTACTGATAATGCTTTTCACTGATGAAACGCTTAATGCCACCATGGAAGCAGCATGCGACTTCGTAATTTAATTATCATCACCGTCATCGTACCGCTGTTTGTTGTATTGGTGGTGTTCAGCTTAGTGGCCATAAAATCACTGGAAGACAATGTTCGCTCCAAATTGCAAACAGAAGTCGAGATCATTACTCGGGCGCTTAGCACCTCGCTGAGTGGTGCAGTTTCCCGAGACAGCCCAACACCGCTAGAAGAAGCGCTGCAATCGGCATTTTCGTTCCATCGAATTTATGGCGCTTACGTCTTTGACCTTCAGGGACGCGAAGTTTACGGGCTGGGCTTAGGCAAAGACCTTTTCTCTCCCGAAGAGATCCGCCAGGTGATTGAGCGCGATGACCTTTACAGTAATTATCGCCAGCATGATGGCTGGACCTATTACTCAGCCATCATCCCACTACGCACCCAGGATGGTACCGTTCATGGTGTGCTTCAGGTTAACCGCTTAAATACCGGCATCGAAAATTACACCGGATTTATAAGCATTGTGGCGGTTCTGGTGTTTGTCATTGGCGCGGCTGGCATCGTCTTTAGCATTTGGTGGGGGTTTAGGCGCTATATTGAACGTCCGCTTAATCGTTTATTGCACGTTATGCTGCTGGTGGAAGACGGTGATCGTAGCCAGCGTGCGACGATAGACGGCCCGGATGAGTATCGTCGGCTTGCCTCAGGCTTAAACGGCATGCTCGACGCCATGGCTGAAAAAGATCACGATATTGAAGAGCGTCAACAGCGTGAAATTGAGCTTGAAAAGCGCCTGCGTAAATCCAAAAAACTGGCAGAACTGGGTGTTCTTGCGGCTGGCGTCGCCCACGAAATTGGCGCCCCCCTTACGGTTATTAACGGCCAGGCCCAGCGGCTAGCTCGCCGAAATGTCATTGGCGATGAGGAACGGGCGAAACTTGTACGCATTCGCGGCGAAGTTGAGCGAATTGTCGAAATAGTTCGTCAATTGATGGAATTAGGCCGACAGCATAATGTCGAAAAAGGCGAGCTGGCGCTAGACCGGTTAATTCAAACTGCCAGCGATTTAGTAGAAGAGGAGCTTGAACCGCGAAATATCCGGTTGGATACCCATCTTCCCTCGCCCACGCCTCATTTACTGGCAAACGAACAGCAAATCGTTCAGGTGCTTACCAATCTACTGCGTAATGCAGCGCAAGCACCTAACGTAAGCCATATTCGCGTACGAGTACGTACGCATAAGCATGAATTAACGCTCTATGTAGAAGACAACGGCCCTGGCATCCCTGCTAGCAATCATCAGCACGTTTTTGACCCATTTTTCACTACCAAACCGGTGGGTCAAGGCAGTGGCTTGGGGCTCTCCATGGTGCACCGTATTATTAATGACCACGGCGGTACGATTGGTGTGTTTGACAGCGCTCTTGGTGGCGCTGGATTTGAAATCACACTTCCACTTAGTGAAACCGCATCCGCTTGAGGACAACATTTGTGACCCATCAGGAACATCCTTTACCTTTGCTGGTAGTGGAAGATGACCCCGCTATCCGAGAGCTTTTAGAAGAAGAGTTGAACGATGCGGGCTATCAAACGCTTGGCGTGCCAAGCGCTGAAGAGGCCATTGCCCTACTAAGCCATACCCCTGTGGCCATGATGATTACCGATGTACGCCTGCCGGGGATGACGGGCATTCAGTTGCTGCAGCAAATTCGTCAAAGTGGCAGCGAATTGGGGATCATCGTTATTACCGCTTTTGGCACTATCGATCAGGCAGTTGAAGCGCTCAAGCTTGGCGCCAACGACTTCCTGACCAAGCCACTTGACCTTGACGCTATCCGTGAGGCGGTCTTTCGGGTGCTGGAGCGCCAGCGTCTATCGCTTTCACACGATACAGAGCTCAGCCACTTTCATGGCATTGTGGGCAAAAGTAATGTTATGCAGTCGCTGTTTCATGACGCATCGCGGTTGGCTAAAAGTAATGCACCCATTCTTATTCTGGGGGAAAGCGGTACCGGCAAGGAGCTTTTGGCGCGCGCCATTCATCAGGAGAGCCCTCGCCATGAGGCCCCCTTTATACCCGTCAACTGTGCCAGCATACCTGCTGACCTGATGGAAAGTGAGTTTTTCGGCCATGTGAAAGGCGCCTTTACTGGGGCCAATGAAGCGCGCAAAGGGCTTTTTCATACCGCTCAAGGTGGCAGCCTGTTTTTAGATGAGATAGGCGAAATGCCGATCAACCTCCAGGCCAAGCTGCTTCGGGCGCTTCAGGAAAAAACCGTGCGCCCGGTCGGCGGCGAGCGCGAAGAAACTGTGGATGTGCGCATCATCGCGGCGACCCACCGCAATCTGGATAAAGAGATTGAGCAGGAGAGTTTTCGTAGCGACTTGTTTTATCGTCTGGAAACCTTTTCACTGCGCATTCCCCCCCTGCGTGAACGGGGCAGTGATATTGAACATCTGATTTTTGCGTTGATTGATAAACATTCGGAAGCGCAAAACAAACAGATTGAGCAAATTGAGCCCGAGGCACTCAACAGCCTGCTGAATTACACTTACCCTGGTAATGTCCGCGAATTGGAAAATGCCATTATGCGAGCGGTAACGCTCAGTGAAGAGGGTCTTTTGCAGCACCAGGACTTACCTGAACGGTTGCGCGAAAATTCTCATACGGAAGCTAGTGCCGAGATCACCCCGACGTTAAGCGGAGAAGTACTGCCTGGTACACAGTTACCGACGCCCTCGCCTACTCGATGGCCTAGCCTGGAGGAAGTGGAAAAGCGCTATATTCGAAAAGTGCTCGAAGCGACTGGAGGCAACAAACGCCGAACAGCGGAGCTTTTGGGTATCGCTCGACGCACACTCTATCGCCGACTTGAAGATAGCGAAGAGTAGAGCAATAGGACTGGTTCAACGGGACTAGACCAACAGGACTCTGTATGAAAAGGCCAACAACAGTGCCTTGATGCGTGTTTTATCGACATAGCCAGGCGCTTCTACGATGCAAGCGTCTGGCTGCGATAGCGCGGGTACACGGCTAGCGACCCTTAGTAGCATTATACTTCAGCGCAAAAAAAACCCTCGCAGGCGCGAGGGTAAAGATGATAAACCGTGTGGAGCAGCCGCAGGGAACGAACAGCTGAAGCGGATTATCATCGTAGGGAACGATACGTAGGTATTAGCCGTTAGTTAACTCATCATCATTTTCTTCATCGGCACCTGGCATGGGGTCTGTACCTTCACCAAAACCGGGCTCTTCTTCAACATCCTGGGTGCGCGCCTCATCTTCAGGCTGTATTGACTCTTGCGGGACAATTGCTTCACCGTTATCTGCTGAGCCCATGCCTGCAGGATCAGCTGGATCTGCGGTTTGATCCATCGTGGAGGGCTCTTGGGTCATGGTGGCATCCTGCTCAACGTCAGGTGCTGCACTTTGCTCCATGGTTTCAGGCTGTTGGGCAGGCGGCAATTCTTCTTCATTGTCACCGCAGCCAGCAAGCAAGAGGACACTGGCAGCAGTTGCGATCATGCACAAAGAAAGTAGACGTGGGCGCTTCGCTTTTACATCCGCGTGCTTGTTCATAAAATTCATCTCCTTGAAACCTGCAAAAAACATCCTGAATCACTACTCCAAACCAAGCACACTTCAAGCCAACTCAATGATTTATAAAAAATAACACTTAATATCAACACTTTAAAAACAAAAAAACATTATTGATAATCAACCAAGCGTGGACGCAAAATGACACATGTGGCATTTCTGGACCGCGCTTAAAGAGGCGTTGTGACACAACCAGCTCATTTATGTATAATATTTTTTAATAAATACACGACCATATACTGTTTTTTTCATTATGAATGCTTTGTGTGGCTGCTTTATATAGATGGCGGCAAATCAGAAAGAGCAACCATACAAAGCGCCTCATACACATAAAAGGCATCGCCTATGGATGAGCAACGTCCTGTTAAAATTAGAGTCCGAGGCTTAAGTAAGGTCTTTGGTAAACAACCTCGAAAAGCATTAGAGCTACGCGACCAGGGTCTTAAGCGTCCAGAAATCCTAGAGCAAACAGGCCAGACACTCGGCCTTTCCAATATATCCTTCGATGTTTATGAAGGTGAGCTCCTCGTCATCATGGGCCTTTCGGGCTCAGGCAAATCGACACTGATCCGCTGTCTTAATCGCCTGATTGACACAACGGAAGGTGAGATCATCATTGATGATGAAAACATCCCCACCCTGAGTGAAAAAGCGTTACTGGAATGCCGACGCCGCCATTTCTCGATGGTCTTCCAAAATTTTGCGCTGTTTCCGCATCGCACGGTGCAAAAAAACGCAGAGTTTGGCTTGGAAATACGCGGTATTGATAAAGCCGAGCGTCATAAAATCGCCCATACCGCCCTTAAACAGGTGGGCCTGGAAGGCTGGGAGAACGCGTATCCCCACCAGCTTTCAGGGGGAATGCAACAGCGCGTTGGTTTGGCCCGCGCACTGGCTAACGATGCCAGCGTACTGCTAATGGATGAAGCATTTTCAGCGCTTGACCCCTTGATTCGTAAGGACATGCAACAGGAACTTTTGCAGCTCCAAACAAAAATGCAAAAGACCACCGTCTTCATTACCCACGATTTGGATGAAGCGCTGAATATCGGTGACCGAATCGTGCTGCTTAAAGATGGCGAAGTAGTTCAAATTGGAACCCCTGAAGAAATTCTGACCCAACCCGCTGATGATTATGTGCGTCGTTTTATCGAAGGGGTCGACCGCTCGCGTATTCTAACGGCCGAGAGCGCCATGCGCCCACTGCGTAGCACCGCGCGTGACAGTGATGGCCCGCGCACGGCTCTTCACCGCATGCGGGACCACGCAATTGACTCTATCTACGTAACTGACCGTGACCGCCGTCTGCTCGGGCTACTGGAAGCCGAGTCCGCGAGTACGGCTATCAAGGAAGGCGCCGAAAAAATCGCCGACTACCTGACTCAGGACTTCCGCAAAGTGTCCCCCGACGAGCCGTTGCAGAACCTGTTCGCCATGTTTAGTGAAAAGAGATTTCCTATTGCCGTGGTAGATGAACAGCAACGCCTACTGGGTGTTGTGGTGAAAGGCGCGGTACTGGATGAATTGGCACGAGCAGGAGAACCGTAATGGACATTCCCCGTATCCCGCTAGGCAGTTGGATCGAAGGTGGCCTCACTTGGCTAACCAGCGAATACTCTGTGGTTACTCGCGGCATTTCACGCTTTACCCAAACCGGGATTAACAGCCTGAATGATGGGCTGATGTGGCTACCGGAGTGGGCACTGCTGGCCATTATTGCCCTGCTTTGCTGGAGGCTTGCGGGCCCGCGCTTGGCACTGGGGGCGGTCCTTGGCTTGGCATTAATCTGGAATATGGGCCTTTGGGAACCCATGATCGAGACGTTAACGCTGGTGGTGATCGCAACCGTCGTTGCCGTTGTCATTGCACTGCCTATCGGCATCACCGCGGCCTTATCGGAACGCCTTTACCGCTTGTTCATGCCGCTGCTGGATTTTATGCAGACCATGCCTGCGTTCGTCTATCTGATACCGGCCATTCCCTTTTTCGGTATTGGTTCTGTGTCCGCTATTTTTGCCACGGTTATCTTTTCCATGCCGCCCGCCATTCGCTTTACGACGCTCGGCATTCGTCAGGTACCAACAGAGCTAATAGAAGCCGCGGATGCTTACGGTGCTACTCGAAGCCAAAAGCTATTTAAAGTGCAGCTACCGCTCTCGTTACCTACCTTGATGGCGGGCATTAACCAAACGATCATGCTAGCGCTTTCCATGGTGGTTATTGCCGCGATGATAGGTGCGGATGGGTTAGGCAGCGAAGTATGGCGTGCTATACAGCGCCTGCGCCCAGGCGACGGCTTTGAAGCAGGTATTGCCGTTGTTATTCTGGCCATGCTGCTGGACCGTTTAACTCAGTCGTTACGCAAGGCCTCTTCTAAGTAGGCTGACTAAGCTACCTAGCAACAACGAGAAGATGAGAAGTAGCTTGACGGGGTGTTAACCCCTTTGACTTGATGAGCTTTATTTTCACGACCATGCTGAATTGCCTAACATGATGGTATGTTAAGGCAAACAATACAAAAGGAAGCAAGTGAATGAAAACACGTATGCTAAATCGTCGTATCCGCTTGGCCTCTGCCGCATTGATTGCAGGTACTGGGTTAGTCGTAGGCAGTGCCGCTCAGGCGCAGGATCAAGGCACCATCAATCTTGCGTATGTTGAATGGTCGTCAGAAGTAGCCTCCACTAACGTCATTGCTGCGGTGCTGGAGCAGGCTGGCTACGAAGTAGACATGACCTCGCTTTCCGCAGCGGCCATGTTCCAGGCACTTTCAACCGGTGACGCCGATGCGATTGTTGCCGCATGGCTGCCAACAACGCACGCTGAGTACATGGAGCGCATTGGTGACCACGTTGAAGACCTGGGCCCCAACCTGGACGGCACCAAACTAGGGCTCGTCGTACCGTCTTATACAGACGTTGACTCGATTGCCGACCTTAATAGCAACGCTGACCTCTTTAACAGTGAGATCATCGGTATAGATCCTGGTGCAGGCCTGATGGGCTTGACGGAACAAGTTGTCGATACCTATGGCATTGAACTTCGCCTGCGCAGTGGCAGCGATGCAACGATGGTGGCATCGCTTAGTAACGCCATTAATAATGAAGAAGATATCGTGATCACCAGTTGGACGCCCCACTGGATGTTTGCACGCTGGGACCTTAAATATCTGGAAGATCCAGAAAACGTGTTTGGTGGCGCTGAGCAAATTCATACCGTTGTACGTAACGGTTTTGCCGATGAAATGCCAGAAGCCTACGCGATTCTTAATGCATTCGAATGGACCCCAGAGCAAATGGGTGAAGTAATGCTGATGAACCAGGAAGACGGAAGCGACCCCTACGAAAACGCCAAGAAATGGGTAGAAGAAAACCAGAATGTGGTTGAGCAATGGCTAAATAGCTAATCGCTATCCATCACTGTGCCGACGTCAGTTGATACTGGGGTCGGCACCTTTGTTTGCACTTGTCGTTCTACAAAAAACAGTTCCAATAAAACAGCAATACAATGCTTGTTAATATATAGTTAAGCAAAACGACACTGCGCGTGTTTTCTAATTAAAACGGAGAGGTACTCGTGGATAAACAAGAGCCCAACAGCTCCCCTAAGGAGCCAAAAGCCTCTGAAGGCATACCCGCTCCAGATGGGGCAGCAAACCTGATCGATACCGACTACGTTATCGGTCAGGACAACATTACGACCAATAAAATGGGCTTTGACCTTGACCTGCACGGCAAGGTATTTAGCATTTCAGCGATTATTGTACTGCTATTCGTGGTCTTGACGCTGGCGCTGCAAGACACCATTGCCCCAGTATACGATGCCATTTTCAACTTCCTAACCGGCAACCTGTCCTGGTTTTTTATCACGGCTGCCAACATATTCGTTATTTTGTGTATTGGTTTGATTGTATCCCCTTTGGGTAAAATACGCCTTGGTGGCGTCGACGCCAAACCGGACTACACCTATATGGGCTGGTTCTCAATGCTGTTTGCCGCGGGCATGGGCATTGGCTTGATGTTCTTTGGCGTGAATGAGCCACTTACCCACTTCGGTACCTCGCTAGATGGCGGCAGTTGGGCACCGCTGGGCGGCGCAGAGGGTGACACGGCGGCGGCCACATCACTTGCCATGGCAGCCACCATTTACCACTGGGGCCTGCACCCTTGGGCGATTTACGCCATTGTGGCACTTTCACTGGCCCTATTCTCTTTCAATAAAGGTTTGCCGCTCTCGATGCGCTCGGTGTTTTACCCCATTTTGGGTGAGCGCGTCTGGGGCTGGCCTGGCCATGTGATCGATATTCTGGCGGTATTTGCATCGTTGTTTGGTTTGGCGACGTCACTAGGCCTAGGTGCTAGCCAGGCAGCTGCGGGGCTTTCTTATTTGTTTGGCGCGCCTGAAGGCGATGTGACGATGATTCTCTTGATCGTCGGCATTACCCTAGTGGCGATTGCGTCCATTGTTGCTGGCGTTGATAAGGGTGTGCAACTGCTCTCCAAGATCAACATCGCTATGGCGGCGTTGCTGCTGTTCTTTGTGATAGCGGTCGGTCCGACCCTATTCATCGCGACGGGCTTCTTTGAAAATCTGTGGAGCTATGCGACTCACTTCACCGCGCTTTCAAACCCGTTCGGCCGTGAAGATGCTAACTTCAGCCAAGGCTGGACAGCCTTCTACTGGGCATGGTGGATCTCCTGGTCTCCGTACGTCGGCATGTTTATCGCCCGCGTATCACGTGGTCGTACGGTTCGAGAATTTTTGATTTCCGTACTTATTATCCCCTCAGTGGTATCGGTACTTTGGATGACGACCTTTGGCGGTACAGCCATTGATCAATATGTGAGCCAAGGTATTAGCTCAGTGCGCGATGCGGGTGTCGACCTTCAGCTGTTCCTGATGTTGGAGCAACTGCCACTGGCGCAAATCACCTCATTCTTGGCGATTTTGCTGGTCATCATTTTCTTTGTAACCTCATCCGACTCAGGCTCACTCGTGATTGATTCCATCACCGCAGGCGGCAAAGTAGATGCCCCAACACCGCAACGCGTGTTTTGGGCGATCATTGAAGGCGCCATTGCGATTGCTCTACTGCTGGGCGGCGGTCTTACGGCGCTACAAACCATGGCCGTTTCCACCGGGTTCCCGTTTACTATCATCCTACTGGTGGCGTGCTACGCGATCGTCAAAGGTTTGATGAGCGAACCAAAAGCAGTGTAATTAATCGGTACGCATGACCAAAACGGGCAGCCCAAGGGCTGCCCGTTTTTTATTAGTACCGTGCTAACACCAGATATTTTTTAAAGGCGTATCTGGCTGATAATGGGTGGCGATTTGTGCCTGGAGAAGCTCTGCCGTTGCCAATGCATCGACCAGCGCATGGTGCCCCTGGTAGGCTGGCAAACCATAGCGGGCACGGCTAGCGTTTAAACGTATTGAAACCGGGGGGCGTCCCAACCATCGGCGAAAACGTGCCCATAACGTTTGTCGATGTATCCTGGCCTCAAGCGACATCGTATCGATCATCGGGAACATCACCCCTTCTCCACGCCGCGCTTTAATCGCCGTATCCAGGAAGGGTCGCTCAATATTGCGAAAGTGGACCACGACCAAATGGCCCGCGAGCGTGCCCAATAGCTCATCCAGCACCACATCCAAATCCGGGGCATCTGCCACCTCGGAATGGGTAATATGATGAAAAGCTATCGAGGATCCAGACAGCGTCCTAGTGGGCTTGACGACCCAATAACGGCGCTCCGCGAGCTTGATACGATCAAGCGTAAACGGCACAACGCCTATACTGACAATGGCATGGCGCCGCTCATCCAAACCGGTGGTTTCCAGATCCAGCGCAACCATCGGTACGTCAGCAATGGGGGTATCACCAGAAGGCAGTGGTGTGGCAAAAAACCGCTGGATAGCAGGGTCTTTTGCATGGCGCTCACGCTGTGCCATATAGTCAGTCCAGTCGGGCTGGATGATGCGGTGACGCGGGCGAATGCCTAGCATGTTACTGCCTCTGCCGTTGAGCGGGCACCGGATAACGGAACTTTAAAAACTTCTGAGCATTGCTAAGCACATGGAAAGCATCTTTCAACGTATGCCGTTCGCTGTCCTCTACATTTTCAGGCTCAATATTGTTATCTGGCTCTCGGTCTTCCTGAATATCGATCATCTGGTGGCGCAACCGCGACATACATAAAAACTCAAACGCATAACTCAGCTTATCGCTGACCCCCGGAGCTAATAACTGTGTATCACTGATATCCTTTAGTCGCTGAAACGAGTTTTGCGCTTTGGAGCCACACGCCAGCGCATGGATGCGGATCAGATCAACCATCGGTGCTGTGCCACGTCGTTTCAGGTTAATTGAATTGTTATGTTTGCCATCCTTTTCCATGACAAAGGTACGAAAGAAGCCAAGCGGCGGCGTGCGGTTCAACGCGTTACGCGCCATTGCCGCTAAAAACAACGGCGACTCAGCGGCTCTACGAGCAATTAGATCCTGTAGCGTTTCAACAAAATGTTCTTCGCCATAGATGCTATCAAGGTCAAAGAAGATCGAACTCTGCAGCAGCTTTTTAGGCGTCGGATTGGAAATCCAATCTTCAAAATAGCTTTTCCAAACGCCCAGCGGCTGACGCCACTCTTGATTGGTGGCCATGATATCGCCTTTGCAGTAAGTGTAACCACAGGCATCCAGCCCATCGCTAACAAACTTGGCCAGCGCATAAAAATAGGCGTCATGCTCTTCAGGGATAAAGTCATCAGACAAAATGAGCGCATTATCCTGGTCAGTCACAATGCTTTGTTCATTGCGTGCCATTGAGCCATTAACCATAAAACAGTAAGGCACCGGCGGTGACCCCAGCTCAGCTTCGGCCAGTTCCAGCAAGCGCCGGAAGAAGCTACGCCCCACCGTTGAAAGCGCGCTGCCCACCATTTGCGAGTTAGCGCCCTCCTGAACCATTCGGACAAAGGACGCTCGAACATCGGGTGCCAGTTTGGCAAGCCCTTGTGTGCTGGACTGATTAAAAATATTGCTGACCAGATAGAGTCCGCTATGCGTTTCATAGCGAATAATATCGGAAAGGTGCACCACGCCAACAGGCCGCTGCCGATACAGCACCGGCAAGTGATGAACATTGTTGCGCAGCATGGTCAGCATGGCCTCATATATCGACGCATCCGACTGTATGGTAATCAAATGAGAAGACGCGACATCGCCAATCGCGGTTTGCGGTGAAAGCCCCTCTGCCACGACCCGGGTTCTAAAGTCACTATCGGTAAAAATACCCACCATTTTCCATTTGACACCCTCGCTGTCTTGAAAACTGTAGCGCGGGCTGCCAGTACATTGGGTGATCACTATGGCCGCCGATGCCTGAGAATCATTAATTTGCTGGGCGGCCTGTTGAAGACTGGTGGTGGATGCCACCATCACAGGATAACGGGTCACCAGTTTACGAATACGCGTGACCATCATATCGTTCGACTTTTTTTGTTGCTCGGCAACCGTTTCAAGCCGGGGCCGTTCAAGCTCTACAAAGTCAGCAAAGTCATCATCCTCTTCACATAAGCGCTGAAAGACATCGTTGGGAATAAAATAGATCAGTGTGTCTTCAATCGCCTGAGCCGGAAAGCGTACTTTGTGATTTCGCAATAAGCTAAAGTGGCCAAAAATATCCCCTTCGCCCAACCGGTTATAAAGCTCGCCCTGGCGGCGATACACCTCAACAGCGCCACTTCTTATAAAGCACAGCTCACTAACGGTGTCATTTAACTCCAAGATATCGCTGCCCGTTTTGAAATAGCTGACCTCAACGCGCTCGGCAATCGCATCAAGCAGCTCATCCGAGAGACCATCAAAAGGAGGAAACTGGCCCATAAACTGGCGTATTTCAAGTAGTTCTACGTCCATGTGATCTCCCAAGACGTGTCTAATAGATAAGCCGAGTTTGGCTCGGTTCATCACTACCGTAAACCCTGGACGCAAAAAAAGCCCGACACCAAGGTGTCGGGCTTTGATGGTGTATCAGCTAGTGATGGCTTAGGACTGGCTTGCCATCTCTTGAACACGCTGCATCATTTCCGGATCTTGCTGGATAGACTGACCGATAGCATTGAAGGTATCGACATCCAAGCCACTGTCTTCAACTACTTCGATCATACGATCGTTAGCTTCGGCGCGAACTTCCTGTTGGGCTGACTCATCTCCTGCTTCCTGCAGACGCTGTGTGTACTCTTGCGAGATCACGGCGATTTCTTGAGAAGCATCGGCGAACTGCTGTAGCTGCTGGTCAGAAAAATCCTGGGCGGGTGCTGCTTGCTGAGTAGCCATGGGATCCTGAGCCGGGTCCTGCGCTTGCTGGGCGTTGGCAGTAGATGCCATTAAGCCAGTGGCGAGCAGGGCAGCAGAGAATAGAGCAGTTATACGTTGCATAGTAAGAAACCTCATTGACGCGGTATGAATGTGGTAGGTGTGACGCAAGGATTCAGCACAGGTTCAATTTTTTAAGTAAGAGAACGTAACAAAATGAAGTGATGATAATAACAACATGCGCACAGAAATATTAAAAAAGCTTATATTCAATTACTTATATAAAAATATGCCGCTAGTATTTTGAACAATATTAGCGAACTTTTATTTATGTAAAGAAGAGCATCAAGGGAAGAAGATGGCTTTAGCTCTTTAATCGCTGCGAACAGCCTTCTATAGCCGTTCCAAGTACCCTACTCCGCCCAGGTTATGCATCTGCTGGCGTACCCATTGGCTACGCCTTTCCACTTGGGCGTCAGGTCGAGAGGCGCTGCGGGTACGTGGGCTGGGAAGGATTGCCGCGAGCAGGCTTGCCTGGCGCTCCGTCATCACTCCGCCGGAGGCGCCGAAATAGTGTTGCGCGGCGGCTTCCAGGCCAAACACGCCGCTATCCCATTCAGCGATATTCAGATACACCTCAAGAATACGCTGTTTGCTCCAGAAAATTTCAATCAACAGCGTGAACCAGGCCTCTAACGCTTTGCGCGTCCAGCTGCGCCCACTCCACAAAAAAATATTTTTGGCTGTTTGCTGACTCAGCGTGCTGGCGCCGCGCAAACGGCCACCATCACGACTGGTCTCCCAAGCACGACGTAACTCAACAAGGTCAAAGCCACGATGTAGAGGGAAGCGCTGATCTTCAGCAGCAATCACCGCCAACTTGGCGTTGCTGGATAAATTGTCCCAGCTTCGCCACTGATGCTGAATGCGTATAGGCTCGCTGTTTACCCAGCTCTGTATTTTGCGCTCCACCATGATCATGGAGCCTGGCAAGGGCACAAAACGAAACAGGATGACCAGTGCCACAGAAAGAAGCACAAAAACCAGCACGCCGCGCCACACAAGACGCCATAGCTGACGAAGAAAGCGGCTCAGCGTACGTTTAAGCATCGTTATCCTTAAGATTTCATAAGATGTTCCGCATGATAACGTAGATGCTCCTCAATGAACGAGGCAATAAAGAAGTAACTATGGTCGTAACCCGGCTGACGACGCAGCGTCAGCGGGTGATCATGCGCTTCACATACGGCTTCAAGCCGCTCGGGCTTGAGCTGCTCTTCTAAAAACTGGTCCGCCTCGCCCTGGTCAATAAACAGCCGTTGACGCGAGGCACCATTAGCGACCAGTTCACAGGCATCGTACTGACGCCAGGTTGACTGATCCTCACCCAAATAGCTGGTAAACGCCTTTTGCCCCCAAGGGCAGTTCATCGGGTTCACAATTGGCGAGAATGCTGACACCGAGCTAAAACGACCTGGATGACGCAACGCTAAAATTAATGCCCCGTGGCCGCCCATCGAGTGACCACTAATCGACTCACGCCCGTTTACCGGGAAGTGCTGGCGTACAACGGAAGGCAACTCTTCAACGATATAGTCGTACATTCGATAGTGTGGCTTCCACGGCGCTTGGGTCGCGTTGACATAAAAGCCGGCCCCCGAGCCAAGGTCATAACTATCGTGCTCGCCTGGTAGGTCCGTGCCACGTGGGCTGGTATCCGGACAAACAATGGCAATCCCAAGCTCTGCCGCTATCCGCTGGGCACCCGCCTTCTGCATGAAGTTTTCATCGTTGCAGGTAAGCCCGGACAACCACCATAAAAGCGGTACACGCTCGCTTTCGGCTTGAGGCGGTAGGTACACCGCAAATTCCATATCGCAATCCAGCGCCCGTGAGTAATGGCGGTAGCGTTTGTGCCAGCCACCAAAACTGCGATTGGCAGACACCAGTTCCAGGGTTTCACTCATGCTCATGGGGCAGGCTCCTTGAGAAAAGAGAAGCGCGGCAGTGCTGCCTGCCGCGCTTTATCAGTAAATTAGCGATGGTCGATTGGCGATAGCACTCGGTCATTCAAACGTGAATGCATAACCAGCAATACAGACCGGGTAATACAGACTTAGTAATGCAGAACGGTGCGGATGCTCTTGCCCGCATGCAGCAGTTCAAACGCTTCGTTGATTTTCTCAAATGGCATATCGTGAGTAATGAAATCATCAATATTGATTTCACCGTTCATGTAACGCTCAACGTATCCTGGCAGTTCACTGCGGCCTTTAACACCACCAAACGCAGAGCCTTTCCAAACGCGCCCGGTCACCAGTTGGAACGGACGTGTGGAAATCTCCTCCCCCGCACCGGCGACGCCAATCACGATCGATTCGCCCCAGCCTTTGTGGCAGCACTCAAGCGCTGAGCGCATCACATTGACGTTACCGATACACTCAAACGAATAGTCCACGCCACCATCGGTCAAATCAACAATAACCTGCTGAATGGAGTCGCTGTAATCCTTGGGGTTTACAAAGTCAGTCGCGCCAAACTGCTTGGCCAGCTCAAACTTATCCGCATTAACATCAATGGCGATAATTCGACCCGCTTTCGCCATGACCGCGCCCTGGATCACCGCCAGGCCAATCGCACCCAAACCAAATACTGCGACGGTAGCGCCGGGCTCTACTTTTGCAGTGTTGAGTACCGCGCCAATACCGGTAGTCACGCCACAGCCCAGCAAGCAGATTTTATCCATCGGGGCTTCTTTGGAAACGACCGCTAACGAAACTTCAGGAAGTACGGTGTACTCGCTGAACGTGGACGTTCCCATGTAGTGGTGCAGCATCTTGCCATCCAGCGAGAAGCGCGAGGTGCCGTCGGGCATGACGCCTTTACCCTGAGTGGCACGCACGCTGCCGCACAGGTTGGTTTTACCTGACAGACAGAATTTGCACTTGCCACACTCAGCAGTATATAGCGGAATAACATGGTCGCCAGGCTTGAGGCTGGTCACCCCTTCACCCACTTCCTGAACGACACCAGCGCCTTCATGACCCAGCACTGAGGGGAAGAGTCCTTCCGGGTCAGCCCCCGACAACGTATAAGCATCGGTATGACAAACGCTAGTAGCCGCCATTTTTACCAACACTTCTCCCGCTTTCGGGCCTTCCACATCAATTTCAACCAGCTCAAGCGGTTTACCCGCCTCTAACGCAACGGCAGCACGTGATTTCATAGTGTCACTCCTTAAGACAGTGGCGTAGTAAGTCGCCAGAACAGATAACGTATTGCTTCAATAGCGACAGTGTAAGGTAGCTAGAGGTACTAGAAAAAGCGGGATATACTCATAACATTGTTGCCATTGAGCAACAATCACCCACAACGGAAGAGCCTCTATGCAGCGCTGGGATCGTGTCGAAGCCTTTATTGAAGTGGTCAGACTGGGCACATTTTCTGCGGCCGCAAACCATCTAAAAGTATCAACCTCGCATATTAGCCGTTTGGTGAGCCAACTTGAAAACCAGCTCGGCATTCAGCTTCTGTACCGCACAACGCGTCAAATACGCTTAACGGATGCAGGCGCTCTGTATATGGAGCATTGTCAGCACCTGTTTGATGGATTGAAAGATGCCGAACAGGCGCTTAGCGAACTGCAAGCCAAGCCTCGGGGCCTGCTTAAGCTGACATCAGCTACTACCTTTGGCGAGCGTTATATCGCGCCGCTGGTTAATGACTTTCAATGCCTACATCCTGACCTTGAAGTGTACATGCATTTTACCAACCGACCCGTTGAACTCATTGAGGAAGGCTTTGATATCGCCATTCGCATGGGCGTATTAAAGGATTCAAGCTTAATCGCTAGGCGCCTGTGCAACCGGCGAGAATATGTTGTCGGCTCCCAGGATTACTTTCGCCAGACACCGCCTCCTCACACGCTGGCGGAACTTGGCCAACATCGTTGTCTGGTAGGTTCACGGCCTAATTGGTTGTTTGATACCAACGGCCAACGCCGCGAAGTACGCGTAGAAAGCTGCTGGACTGGTAACTCCGGCCCCGCCCTGCTGGATGCCGCGCTTAAGGGACTGGGCCTTGCCCAACTGCCCGACTATTACGTAGCACCTTACCTTGCAAGTGGCGAACTCATCGCCGTACTGGAGCCCTTTCAGCATCATGATACGGCGGTCTGGGCGGTTTACCCCCGCCACCGCCACTTGTCCCCCAAGATTCGTCAATTGGTCGATTATCTGGTGGCTAATATCGCTCAGGTATTGCCTAACACTCAATCGCATTAACGGCGACACCGCCTTTGGATATTTCTTTATACATCGGCCAACCCGGCAACCGCCATGGCACAAGCGGAACCCATCTCTTTAGCGCTAACTTTCTCATTTATTGATGACGGCGCAGCGCTATAGCCCATTCGTCGAAAAATTATTCACAAGTGTAGCGTGCGAGCACATAAAGGTGACGATATAATAAACATTCACAATTGAATGTTTCTGTCAGCAACACCGTGACTATCGACCCTCAAGGATAAGGCATGCCACTCCCTCCACCTAACTGGCCTATTGATTTTCGCATTACGCTACTACGGGCCACTCTCTATGTGCTGTTTATTGGCGGCATTGCGCAAGGCGCTTATTTGGAAGCACTGTATTTGCCGTCAGTACGCTTTACTGAGCTTGGTTTTACCGAGTTTACCCAAACGCTCGCACTAGCCAGCTGTTGCGGGTTGTTGCTCTATATCCGCGAGGTACTCAAGGTATGGCCAAATGTCACTCTACTTATGCTTGCTTTTGTTGCAGCCTCGCTAGTCCGCGAGCAGGATTATTTTCTTGATGAGTTTGTGGCAGATAATAGTTGGAAGGTCGTCGTTACATTAATCGTACTGCCCTCGATTGGCTGGGCAGTGTATCAACGTCGACGTTTTATCGCTGAGTTTGCTCACTACAGCAACACCTTTTCGTTTGGCCTGTTTGCGGGCGGCGTGCTGACTACCTATATTTTCTCGCGCCTTTATGGGCGCCAGATTTTTTGGCGTGCCGTGCTTGAAGATAACTATGTGCGCATCTTTAAAGATGTCGCTGAAGAAGTGATCGAGCTTTTAGGCTATAGCCTGATTCTGTTTGCCATTATCGAGCTTCTACTTCTTGCTCTACGCATCCGCAAAGCGCATAGCACCACCCGTTAACTCTGCTGCACTCGGATCAAGGGTGGCATTATCGCCACCCCAGTTACCGCCGCATGGTGGTGGAGAAAAGAATACTGCGCAGCATGTCCAGGAAAGGAAACTGTCTGGACAATGCCCCCATGGAGAGCTTTTTCGGCACCCTGAAAGCGGAGTACTTCCACCTGAACCGGTTCGACACGATTGAGGAGCTAACGCGAGGCATTGCCTATATCCACTACTATAATCACCAGCGGATCAAGCAGAAACTAAAAGGCCTGAGCCCCGTACAATACAGGACTCAGGCCATGACCACCGGTTAGAGAAACCAACCGTCCAACTATTGGGGGTCAGTTCAAAACGGCGGGCTTTTTTACGCTGGACACTAGTGCCTGAGCACTAACTTAGACTGATTTACTCGTCCAGGAACGAGCGTAGCGGCTCAGAGCGGCTAGGGTGGCGAAGCTTGCGCAGCGCCTTGGCCTCAATCTGACGAATCCGTTCACGGGTTACGTCAAACTGCTTGCCCACTTCTTCAAGCGTGTGGTCGGTATTCATATCAATACCGAACCGCATGCGCAGTACCTTGGCTTCACGTGCAGTGAGACCACCCAGTACGTTACGCGTCGCTTCAATCAAGCCTTCGCCGGTGGCCATATCGATAGGCAGCAGCATGGTGCCGTCCTCGATAAAGTCGCCCAGATGCGAGTCATCATCATCACCAATCGGCGTCTCCATGGAGATAGGCTCTTTGGCAATTTTGAGCACCTTACGTACTTTGTCTTCCGGCATTTCAAGACGTTCGCCCAGCTCTTCCGGGGTCGGCTCGCGGCCCATTTCCTGCAGCATTTGGCGCGACACGCGGTTAAGCTTGTTGATCGTCTCGATCATGTGAACCGGAATACGAATCGTCCGCGCCTGATCGGCAATCGAGCGGGTAATCGCCTGACGAATCCACCAGGTAGCATAAGTAGAGAACTTATAACCCCGACGGTATTCGAACTTATCCACTGCCTTCATCAAGCCGATGTTGCCTTCCTGGATCAAATCCAAGAACTGCAGACCTCGGTTGGTATACTTCTTGGCAATCGAGATTACCAGGCGCAGGTTGGCCTCAACCATCTCTTTCTTGGCGCGGCGCGCTTTCGCCTCACCAATCGACAGCTTGCGGTTCACCTCTTTCAAATCCGCCACGGTGAGCTGCACCATGTCTTCTTCGAAAGCAATTTTACGCTGCGAACGGGCGATATCAGAACGTAACGGCTCAAGACGGTCAGCGTATTTAGGCTGCGCTTCCTGGAAAGCATCCAACCACTTGGGGTTAGATTCGCTACCTGGGAACGATTTGATAAACGTCTTGCGCGGTACCTTGGCTTTTTTAACACAAAGCTGCATGACCGCTTTTTCCTGGGCACGCACTTGCTCAACACTAATACGTACCTGACCTACCAGGCGTTCAAAGTGTTTCGGCACCAGTTTGATCGGCGAGAACAATTCGGCAAGACGAGCCTGCTCAGCTTTCAACTCGGCGCTGCCGCGACCGTGCTTGGTAAGCGCCGCTCCAGCTAACGCATTTTGCTCGCGAATTTGCTCAAAACGCGCCCGCGCCTCTTCGGGGTCCGGGCCGCCTTCGCTGGCGTTGGAATCTTCGTCATCCTCCTCGCCATCGCCGTCGCCGTCTTCGTCGCTTAAGTCGGTGGCTACCTCAGGTTCAGGCACATCCGCTTCGGCAACGCCAGGTATACCTTCATCGGGGTCGATAAACCCTGAGAAAAGATCCGACAGACGGCCAGGCGCTTCTTCATCCTGAGTAGCGTCATAAGCATCCAGAATGGAGGCGACAGCCCCTGGCAAGTAGGCCAGTGCCGACATGACTTCACGTGTACCCTCTTCGATCCGCTTGGCAATTTCGATTTCGCCTTCACGGGTCAAGAGTTCTACTGTGCCCATTTCACGCATGTACATGCGTACTGGGTCGGTGGTGCGACCCACGTCGCTTTCCACGGCAGCGAGTGCCGCAACGGCCTCTTCCGCAGCGGACTCGTCCGTGGAGTGATCCGACATCATCAAAGTGTCTTCATCAGGCGCTTCTTCAGCGACACGGATACCCATGTCGTTGATCATGCCAATGATGTCTTCCACTTGATCCGGGTCGGCGATATCCTCGGGTAGATGGTCGTTGACCTCGGCATACGTCAGGTAACCCTGCTCTTTGCCGCGCGCGATCAACTCCTTCAGACGTGACTGCTGCTGCGCATTTCCAGCCATAGAAACCCTATCTCGACGAAGAAGAATGAAACACCTGGAGCGCTGAATCGATTAAACTCAACAAGCCGAACAGTATAGCGTAAATAGCTGTATTTTTTCCAGCGAAACGTATTTGCGCGGTCATTCAGGTGTGTTAGGTTGTTCGGTTAGGCCAGCACTTGGTGACTGGCCCTATATCTGGTGTTGGTGAGGGGAAAATTCAACCCCCCTCTCTCCGAACACCGGTCAAAATCGCTGAGCCAACTCTACTACCAAGCCGGCCAAGCGCTGACGCTGCTGTTTATCCAATTTCTGCCCAGCGCGTTCCTGAGCCAACAACGCTTCGTACTCTTCCTGGGGCGAGCGCTTACGTTGCTTCTGCTGCAAATGCTCAACTAACCCCATTAACTCTGCTTCTCGTGCTGCCTTGGGGATCAATAACTCCCGCGCGGCAAACTCTGCCAGCACCGCGCCCTGTGGCGTACCCTGAAAATGCGCCAGCACGACCTGCGGACTGCGATAGCGTCCGGCCTGCAAGAGCACAATCAAATCGCGACAGAGCGGCACATCCTCATCATCAGGCAACCACTCCAGATTATCCGGCAAGGCTGACACTACGCTCGGCTCGTGCAGCAGAAGCTGCACGATGCGCCCAACGGGCGTAAGCACCCGGCTGCGCGCACGCGACTTAGCTCTAGTAGAGCCCGCCTTTACAGAACCCGTCTGCCAGGAGTCCGCTTGAGCAAAACCCGCCTGCTCCGCGCTATCTTCGACAACAGGTTCAGCAGCTTCCCAATACGCTTGCCCCTTGGGTGCCGCTGTGCGCTTATCCAACAGCGCTTGCAGCTGCTGTTGTGCCAAGCCACTACGCTTGGCAAGCGCTTCAAGCAGTAACGATTTGAGCATGCCATCAGGCACTTTGTTCAACGCTTCAAGCACCTGGTTTGCAAATCGCTCGCGCCCCTCCACCGTGTTTAAATCACGGCCTTGGGCCGCCTGCTCAAACAAAAACTCCGACAGCGGCATCGCACAGGTAACACGATCCTTAAACGCCTCGGTGCCTTCACGGCGCACCAGCGTATCCGGGTCATCGCCTTCTGGCAGAAATAGAAAACGCGCCTCACGGCCATCAATCATCAACGGCAGCGCGGTTTCCAGTGCTCGGCTGGCGGCCTGGCGGCCAGCGCGGTCGCCGTCAAAGCAGAACACCACTCGGCTGACCAAACGAAACAGACGGCTTAGATGATCTTCGGTCGTCGCGGTTCCCAGCGTAGCCACAGCGTTATGGATGCCGTACTGCGCAAGCGCCACAACGTCCATATAGCCTTCTACCATCACCAGCTGCTCAAGCTTGCTGGATGCCTGGCGCGCCTCATAAAGCCCATAAAGCTCGCGACCTTTATGAAACACTGGTGTTTCTGGTGAGTTGAGGTATTTGGGCTGCTCATCGCCCATCACTCGCCCACCAAATGCAATCGTCCGTCCTCGTAAATCTCGGATCGGAAACATCACCCGATCCCGAAAACGATCGTAAGTACGCCCCGTATCTTCACGATGAATCAACAGGCCATACTCAATCTGGACAGGTTCTGATATCTCCCGCTCACCAAGGTGCTGCTTGAGCGCTTCCCAACCGCCAGGCGCGTAACCTATGCCGTAGGCACTGATCACCTCAGCAGAAAGCCCCCGGTTTTCCAGATATTGCTGGGCGCCTTGCCCCTCATGCATTTTAAGCCGCTCGCGATAAAAGCTTGCCGCAAGCTCAAGCAGGTTAACGCCCTCTTTGCGCTTTCTTTCACGCTGGTGTGCACGCGGGTCGTCAGCGCCTTCGCGCGGCACGTCAAGACCCAGCCGCCCGGCCAAATGCTCCACCGCTTCAGGAAACGGCAATTTGTCGTATTCCATCAAGAAGCGTAGTGCATTCCCATGCACGCCACAGCCAAAGCAGTGATAAAACTGTTTATCAGCACTTACCGTGAACGAAGGCGTTTTTTCCTGATGAAAAGGGCAAAGACCCGAGTAGTTCCGGCCAGCTTTTTTAAGCTGCACACGCTCACCAACCACTTCCACCACGTCAACGCGGCTGAGCAAATCGTCAATAAAACGCTGGGGAATCTGGCCTGCCATTTACAACGGCACCCTCGCGCATGTGCGCTAAACGCTTGCTTAACGTCATCTGGCAGACTGCCCAATCACCTTAAACAGCGTAGAAAACTGAAAAACAAACGGCCACCTAGTGGCGGCCGCTTGGCATCCCTCTTGAGACAACCAGCTAACCGCTCTGGCTCTCTCGGGTACGGATCAATAGAGCCGTTCGAAACGCTTTTGCTCACGCTGCACTTTCTTGGCGTGGCGTTTTACGGCAGCTGCCGCTTTGCGTTTACGCTCAGCAGTCGGCTTCTCATAGTGCTCGCGGCGGCGTACTTCAGAAAGAACACCGGCTTTTTCGCAAGAACGCTTGAAGCGACGCAGGGCGACGTCAAACGGCTCGTTATCACGTACTTTTACAGAAGGCATTAAGCACTCACCTACCTTAAGGAGTCTTGAGTTCGAAAGTACGTACACCATCACCGCATGATTGCGAAGAACATAGCGTACGACCCAGTTTTTACAGCGCACGATAGTTTAGTCGTGGTTGGCAATGATTGCAAACTGGCGCCCATGGCATTGTGTAATCAATGCCACCTTTATGGGCGTTAGACATGTTAAAATTCTGTCCTTATGCAATCTGTTAGCCCTCTGTAGAGATTTCCTATGCGTGTGCTTGGCATCGAAACTTCCTGCGACGAAACCGGCGTTGCTCTTTATGACACCTCCCGCTCAGGGGGCGATGGCCTGCTGGCCGATGCGCTGTATAGCCAAATTGCCATGCACGCCGAGTATGGCGGCGTGGTGCCCGAGCTTGCCTCACGAGACCACACGCGCAAGCTGCTCCCTTTGATTGAGCAGGTGTTAAGTGATGCCAGGCTAACAAGAGACGATTTAGAGGGTATTGCCTATACCGCAGGCCCAGGGTTGGTAGGCGCGCTCATGGTGGGTGCCAGCACGGCCCACGGTATGGCCCGTGCACTAGGCATTCCGGTATTGGGCGTGCACCACATGGAAGGTCATCTACTCGCTCCCATGCTGGAAGACGATGCGCCAGCGTTTCCTTTTGTGGCCCTACTGGTATCTGGCGGTCATACCCAGTTGGTGGAAGTCCAAGGACTTGGAAGCTATCAGCTATTGGGTGAATCCGTTGATGATGCGGCCGGTGAGGCGTTTGATAAAGCCGCTAAAATGCTCGGCCTTGCTTATCCCGGCGGCCCTTTGGTGGCCAAGCTTGCCGAACAGGGCGACCCCAAACGGTTTCGTTTTCCACGTCCGATGACCGACCGGCCGGGGCTTAATTTCAGTTTCTCAGGGTTAAAAACGCATACCTTAACGGCCATACGTCAGCTGGAAGCGGCTGGCGAGCTTGACGAGCAGGCGCGCGCTGATGTGGCCCGCGCCTTTGAAGAAGCCGTTGTCGATACACTGGTCATCAAATGCCGACGGGCGCTGGACCAAACGGGGTTAAAACGGCTGGTGGTGGCTGGCGGGGTGAGTGCCAATCACCGGTTGCGTGAGCGCTTGGCGCTTGAGTGTCAAAAGCGTCAGGCAAAGGCCTACTATCCTCGCGGCCGGTTCTGCACGGATAACGGCGCCATGATCGCGTATGTGGGCGCGCAGCGCCTGGCCGCTGGCGAACAGGACAAGGATGGCGTTATGCAGGCTACGCCGCGCTGGCCGCTTGATCAGTTGACGCCTCCCAACGCCGAATAATTAGCGACGCCCCAGGCGCGGCTCATCGCCGCGTCTTAATCTGCGAATATTAAGCCCATGACGCAGCAGTACCAGTAGGCTCAAGCCGCCCACTACGCCCACATAAGCAGGCGCCAGCCAGATACAGGCAAGCGGCGCCACCAGCGCGCTTAACAAGGAAGCCATTGCCGCGGTTTTTAAGCGCCACGCCAGCAAGGTCCACACCCCCGCGCTCACCAGCGCAACGCCCGGGGCCAGCACCAGCAGCACGCCCAACGCGCTGGCGACGGCCTTTCCGCCACGAAAGCCATACCATACCGGGTAGCTATGCCCCAGTAATACCGCCAGCCCAATCAGCCCCTGCCAACTGACCGGTAACGCCATTAATTTACTGGCAAGCACGACGGGTACGCCTTTTAACGCATCCAGGAAAAGCGTGGCGCCCGCCAGGCGCGGCCCATAAAGGCGTAACACGTTAGAAAAACCGGGATTACCGGAGCCACAGCGACGAGGATCGCCCACTCCCGCTATCCGGCAAACACTAATCGCCGCCAGCCAACTGCCGCTTAAATAGCCGAACACTAACCACGCCATGGCGCCTTTTCCGTCCTACTGTCGTTTCGTTTCATCCTAACGTACAATCGCCCGCTTGTTGTCGCCGAGGAAGAGCTTGTGGACCGCATTTTGATCGAAGCACTCAAGGTAGACACCGTGATTGGTGTTTACGATTGGGAGCGCACCATTCAACAGTCGCTTAGCCTGGACTTAACCCTGGCGACCGATATTCGCCCGGCTGCTGCCACTGACGATTTAAGCTTAACGCTAGACTATGCGGCTATCTGCCAGCGTATCCAGCGATTCGCTGACACGCATCAATTCGCTCTGGTGGAGACCTTCGCGGAACGCTTGGCTGACTGCCTGCGCAGCGAGTTTTCCATTACCTGGTTACGCTTGCGGGTGCGTAAACCCGGCGCGGTACCGCAAGCGGCGAGTGTAGGCCTTGAAATTACACGTGGCGAGCTGCCGGAGGCCACAAGGATATAATCTCATGAGCCTGGTTACCGTCAGTTTAGGCAGCAATATTGATCCTGTGCGTCATATCCGCCTGTGTCTCGATGCACTTTTCGATACCTTTGGGCCTTTAAACGTCTCGCGCGTTTTTGAAAGCGAGCCGGTTGGTTTTAGCGATACCCGTAATTTTTACAACCTGGTCGTGGCCTTCGAAAGTAACTGGTCGCCGGGTGAATTACAGGCATGGGCCAAGGCTTTGGAGATTCTTCATGGCCGTAAGCAGGGCTTGGCCAAATACAGCCCTAAAGCGCTGGATATCGACCTGCTAACGGTGGGTAGCCTGCGTGGCGTTGTTGAAGGTGTTGCACTGCCCCGTGCAGAGATTACCGAAAGCGCATTCGTGTTACAGCCCTTGGCGGAGCTGCTACCTAACGAACGGCATCCGGCTTGTAACACGCCTTACGCCGCACTTTGGAATAATTTTTCGTTGGGGAATCAGCGGCTTTGGGCGGTAGATTTCACCTGGGGCAGCGCTTGGATATCGCATGCGGAGTCTGCGCCTTGTAAGTCCCAGGCTCGCTAATCATCTCTGTTTACCTAATCATCCGTTTAACGCATCACTGACCGCTTGCTGACGCTGTTCACGTAGCGCCTGGCCTAATCCAGCCCCCTTGAACCCTTGAGCGATTAGCTCCTGCGGGCTAACGCTGCGTGCCGCCAGCCAAGCAGCCTGTAGCGGCTGGGCATAGTTACTGTCAATAACACCGGCACTTTCAATAACACCGACACTTTCAACCACACTGACTAACGTGAGCTGTGTGGCGACCTGGTCAGGCTTACGAAAACCATCCAGGCGCTCCAGCCAATGCAACACGGCTACCGCCTCTAAGGGCTCTTTTAGTAGCGAAAGCGTCAACGCGACATGGCGCGCCAACTGCGTTACCGCATTGGGTAAACGTAGCTTTTCCGCCAATGCCTCGCGGCCCACGTCATCCAGCACGCTCACCAGTAATGCATAGCGCCAGTGCGCCAGCAGCGTTGGGTTATCGTCAGGCACGTACTGTAGTGCGGCCAAGCCGTCCTGCAGTTTTTCTGCTGAGAACGGCCACCATATTGCCAGCGCTTCACACTGCGCCAATGTCGTGAAGTAAGCTTCGGGGCTGGGTTCACCCAAAGCTTTTTCGGTTTCTACCCATACCCGTTCAGCCGCCAAATGCTCAAGCTCACCACTGCGGCTAACCTCGGTCATCAATGCCAGGGTTTCAGAGGCGATAGAGAATCCCAGCGACGCATAGCGGGCTAAAAAACGTGCCGTGCGCAGCACCCGAAGCGGGTCTTCACCAAACGCACAGGAAATATGGCGCAGTATGCGTTTTTCGATATCCCCTTGGCCATCAAAGGGGTCAATCAGCGGCCCATCGACCCGTTGAGCAATGGCATTGACGGTCAGGTCGCGGCGCAGCAGGTCCTCTTCCAACGTTACCTCGGGGCTGGCATGCACTTCAAACCCGGAATATCCGTGCCCGGTTTTTCGCTCCGTACGCGCCAGCGCATACTCCTCCGCTGTATCAGGGTGCAAAAACACCGGAAAATCTCGCCCCACCGGCTTAAAGCCGCGCTGGCGCATAGCCGCTGGGGTAGCGCCGACCACCACCCAGTCGTTGTCATACACTGGCCAGCCCAGCAGTGCATCGCGAACAGCGCCACCCACGCGGTATACGTCCAGCCCGACAATGCGCGGATCATTCGAATGCGTCACCACTACCGCTCTCCTCGTTGCTGGCTGGGTACGCTAATTCGCTCACCGGTATCTATATTAAGCGCGGTTAACGCCCCACCCCACACGCAGCCCGTATCCAACGCGTCTACCCGAACCCTGGCGCCCCGAGTTTTTCCTTCTAGCGCGGCCCAGTGACCAAACAGGAGGTGCGGATCATCGTCACGTGCATACTGAAACCACGGCGCAAAGCCAGATGGGGCGCTAGCGAGGCCCTCTTTAGCAGCAAACTCCAGCTGCCCTTGGCTGTCAATAAAGCGCATACGTGCCATAGCGTTAACAATAAAGCGCAGCCGGTCCATTCCCTCCAGGTCCTCTCGCCAACGATCAGGCTGATTACCAAAAAGCTCGGTCAAGAAATGCCCTGACTGCTCGCTGGCCAGCGCTTGCTCGACCTCACGGCTATAAGCGACAGCCTGCTCTATGCGCCACTGAGGCAGCAAACCGGCATGCGTCATTAGGGTATTGCCTTGCTGCACTGCAAGCGGCTGGCACTGCAGCCAATCCAGCAGTTGCTCGCGATCTGGCGCATTAAGAATATCGTTGAGAGTGTCGTGCTTTTTTTGCCTGCCGCCGCCACGCGCGACCACCAACAAATGAAAGTCGTGGTTGCCTAGCACACAGCGTACCGCGCCGCCCAGTGCGTGCGCTTCGCGTAAACACTCAAGGGAGCCTGGACCACGGTTGATCACATCGCCCACCAGCCACAAAGTATCGTGCGAGGGATTAAAGTCCAGGGCTTCAAGTAGCGTCATAAACTCGGCGTAACAGCCATGCAAATCGCCAATCGCGTAGGTACTCATGCGCGGGCCTTATATGAAAACAAAGAGCGTCGAAATAAAAAAACGTGCTGCATGCTCACAGCACTGTAGCCGCTAAATTGCTCTGGTGAATTGGGAAAATATGGACCAATATAAATCAAGCATACCCGTTGGGGTGCTTTTGCTTTTAACAACGCGACCATACCTTTTAATAGCTATCGTTAATTACAACCGTTAATAACATCCTGCAAAGTAAAGCACTTGCCACAGCCAAGGACAACACAACCAATATGACGCCCACCTATACACGGCGCTGGCTATTAAAAATCGCAACGTTTACGGGCATGAGCCTTGTTCTCGTCCCCGTTACCGCCTTGCTCCCTGTGGCCAACGCAACGAACGTTTCACCCACATTGGTTAACGGTTGGCTACTGCGAGCGAGTGATTGCTAATGTACCTGCCTTTTGAGGAGCTCAACGAGCAGGATGATACGCTGGATGTGTGTATTATTGGCAGCGGCGCTGCAGGCATGTCAATTGCCGTGACGCTAGCCCGGCAAGGCCATCAGGTTTTACTCTGCGAAGGCGGCGATGAAGTATTTAGCGAACGCTCTCAGGATAATTACCGCGGCGAAGTGGTTGGCGATACGTATATTCCGCTCGAGACGAGCCGGCTACGCTATTTAGGCGGCTCCACCAATCATTGGGGCGGCGTTTCTCGCTCACTTGATGCTTATGACTTTACGGGCAAAACGGCTGCCCCCGAGACCGTATGGCCTATTGGCCAGGAAGCGCTAACCCCTTACCTTAGCGCAGCCACCGAGCTGCTAAATTTGGACCCGATTCCTGCGGATGAGCCTGTCGCCTCCTCAGACCTTAACCGTATTCATTTTTCACTGGGAACGCCGGTACGCGTGCAACATAAGTATGCCGAGATGCTTGAAGCATCACCCCATCTGACCTGTTGTCTGACCGCCAACCTGGTGGCACTTGAAACCGAAAATGGCCGTATCACCAGTGCTACATTTGCCAACTACCAAGGCGAGACACACACAGTACACGCCCGCTACTTTGTCCTCGCCTGCGGAGGGATTGATAACGCGCGTTTGCTGCTATGGTGCAACCAACAATATCAGCTAACATTTAGATTGACACCCTATCCTTTAACATCCTAAGGTTGACATCAAAACTAGGGTGTTAGTATGGCTGATGTTATTCTTGAGAAAAATAAACGAATATTGAATATCGAGCTTTGCCAGGGGCTGTTCGACTTTGTATCGGCCTCCAAACTTGATAAAGATTATTCAAAAACACATTTAGAAGCATCGGACCCGCCATGTTATTTCTATACCAAACCAGAAACCCATTACCAGTCACTTCGGTCAGAAATTTACAACATGCCATTTTTGTTGCTAGAGGATGGAAATCCTTGGTGGGAAGCAAATGCATTTTTTGTAGAACAAGTTAGATATAACACCAACCCTATGGCCAGGCCTACTGATGACCTTCATCGTAAAGCTAGTAGATTGCTAAGCTATAAAATGTTTTGCGAGGAAAGGAATATCGATTGGTTGAATTTTTCAGGTAGACGTCCCTCAACGCGGCCTACTTATAGATTCTACCATTATCTTATTCATGATAGCGGTTTGAGTAATGGGGTTATCAGTCAGTTTACAGGTGCAGTTTATAGTTTCTATGAGTATGTGGCAAAAAACTGGCATGTGATTGATTTAGAACGTGTTGATTCAGTAAAAACTGTAAGACTGTTTTTAGAGGGTAAAACAGGAAGTTTTACAAAAGAAGTGAAAGTACGCCAGCTTCGTAGGCCTATGATTAAGTCTGATGGCCCAGAAATTGGTTATGTTCGTGAGAACGGCGAAGATTTGCGCCCTCTTAGCAAAAAGCATCGAGAAGAATTTTTGAAAGTCATTAACGGGTCGTCTTGGGCGCCACTGGAACGCTTGATTTGCCTTTCCAGTATGTTCACAGGTGCTAGAAAGCAGTCAGTTTTAACACTTAGGATGAAGCACCTTGCCTCCTTTGTTAAAGAAAATCTTAATAATGATGGAACCTATACAGTACACGCCGGAGCTGGAACGAGCATAGACACTAAGTTTGGCAAAAAACAAACTCTGTATTTTCCACAACAGTTAGCTCATGAGATGTTTGTGTATGCCAATTCAGATGTTGCTCGTGCTAGAAGGGAGAAATTTAAACATGTCTTTGCTTCTAATTACCCCAATATGGAGATGATAAAAGATGAAGATATTTATTTATTTCTTTCAGATCAAGGAAATTGTTACTACATGGCTAAGGATGATCCAAGATATCCCAAGGCTAAAGCTCCTCCTACTGGTCAGGTAACTGGTACACTTAGAGCAAAGCTCTTTAAATTTGTAGAGGATGACTTTCCTAAAAATTTTACGTTCCATTGGTTGAGGGCAACTTACGCTTACATGTACTACCTCTGGTTGCAGCCGCTAGTTGAGGCAGGCTATATTAAAATTGGTGAAGAAATATCATTGATTCAACGGAGGCTTCACCACAATGACCGAGCAACAACAGAGGAGTATCTAAAGCTTTTTAGCAACATAAATGAAGTACTTGACGCACAAGAAAAATTCGAGAGTGTGATTTTGAATCGCAAGATGTTTGATCATAGGGGTTTTCTTTGATTAATGTCGAGCGAAAAAACCCTGATGCATTGAAGAAACTCGTCGAAAGACCAACAGATATCTTTACGGTTCGAGAGTTGGATGTTGAGCTTCTTAGACCTGAACGCCTAAGAATAAAGCTTGCAGATGATATTAGGCTTACGCCTTTAGATTTCGGGGCGCTTTGCTACGAGAGACGAGAAAGATTATTTTGCAACACTAGAGAACGTAATAAAATTATAGGACGCTCCGACCATGTAGATTTAAGCTCTCTGCGAACTGAGCGGCGTACTGTTATAGCTGGTTTGGTCGATCTTTTTTTAGTAAATGGATCAAGAGAGAACACAATCAAAGCACTACATGTTCAAGTGTCGGCGGTATTTGATTGGTGTGACTTGAGTGGACACAGCGATTTTCTTACGAGTAAGGAAGCCGCAAGAGTAGCTTATATTCTTTTTATTGATAGCCTCTTTGCTGCAATTCACGCTGGCAAGTATAAGCCTTACACGCTACTTCCACGGCAGCACGCAATGTGGCGTTTGTTGGAGCTACGTTTTGGAAAGGCCGATGAAATTGCAATAACGAGCGGAATTACTCCTCTTCGGGCAGCCTCAAGCTCAGTTCAAGCGCCAAAAAAAGAGGCGGTTGTGCAGTATTTTGACGTTGTGAAAACCCTTGCTTTAAGTCTTTCAGATAACCTTTTGAATGAAAAGCCTTTTCCCTTTCTTTTAGAATTCATGAATTACTCGACGTATAGGTTTCCGGTTCACCAGCGAGGCGTTAAAACTCCATATACGAGCAATGAAGCTAAAACCTATAATTTTATCGAGGGTAGAGTAGCTACGTTTCCTGAGTACATGGAAAATTACCAGGGGAAGAAATTTGAAGCGCTGCGTACTCTCAATAAAGCCCAGGTTTTCTTAAATGAAAGTAATAGTAATTCTAGGTGTGGAGCAAGGATTGAATGCGGCGCTACAGCTATGAAAGCATGGGCGTGCGTGTTTTTTGTTTTGACCGGGGCTAACGAAGATGTGTTTCGTAATCTCGAATATGACTCTGCCCTTGAGGTAGTTAAGTCGCCATTTAAAAAAAGCTTGAGTAGTATTAAGTTTCGAGCAAATGGTAAGAATATTCGGCTGCCAATCGGTCGTGAGCAGGGGCTTTTCTTGCTTAAAAAATATCTTAGTTTTAGAGCGTGGATGCTTAATGGTCAGGAATGTAAGTGGCTTTTTCTTTATGTTGTAGGGGCTAACTACTCACCAAAGCGTGACTTTAAAAAAATGCCTACAGGGCTGCAGTCACGGTTTTGCTCTAAGACATTATCCGGAATATACTTGCCTCCAGGCTTTAAGAATATTACAACTGGGCTTTCTAGAAAGTATAAATCGGCAATACTCCATGAACTGCAAACCTCGCCGTCTATTGTGGCTGGCGTTATGGGGCATAAGCCATCAACAAACTTATCGCATTATGCGGAGCCGTATCCAGGGCAGGCGGAGAGAGAGCTAGGAAAATACTGGGCCTCAATTCGAAAAGCTGCTGATAAAATTAAGATACAAGAAATAGGGAATGAATCATCCGATCAAAAAACTACGTCAGGTCATTGCAATTTATTCGGTTCTCCAGAGCCTGTCGTAGAATATCCCCCTATTAATCCAAATTGCGAAAAACAGTCCGGGTGCTTATTTTGTGAGCATTATGTGTGTCATGCCGATGAAGAGGATTTACATAAGTTGCTTAGCTATAAATATGTGATTGGCGAGATTATTGAACAGGCAGAAGACGTTAAACATGCAGATGATCTTCTATCTGGGCTAATGGATCGCATTGATGAAGTTGTTAACGCTATAGCTGAGTCTTCAAACCTAAACCTCGATCTCGTCCATACTATGAAGAAGCGCGTTTTTTCACTTGGCATTCTTACTCCATTTTGGGAAAAAAGAATGCAGCGTTATGAGGCTGTTGGAATTATTCTATGAGAGATAATAATATATACGCTTCTTCAATCTATGAAGAATATGATTTAGGTAGGCACTCCGAAGTGGGGAGGGTTCCACCTGATATTGTTCATGATTTTAGAGATCCACCTCCTGATTTTGTTCTTTGCAGGGACTCTTCGGGAAAGGCTACAGCGATATATGGTGAGAATGTTTGGGATTTCGATCCCTATGCTTTGAGTATTACTCGTTCCCATTTTGTTAATTTCAACAATATTTCTGAAGGGTCTCACGCTCAGATCCAAATTATGCGATCGGAAGCGAAGAGAATTTTATTTTGTCTGATATATTTTACCAGCGGCGGTCGATTGGGGAGAATTTCGGCTACAACCGTGCAATCGTTTTATAATTCGATAGTTAAGGCTGCTAAGTTTTGCGCTACATTGAACGACAACCAGTTTTCAGATGGGGCGACGCTAAAAGATCTGTATGGGAATCCATCATACTTGGCTTTATTCATTAGAAGTATTTCTAAGAGCGCAATGTACTTGAAGAGTACCGCAGCAATACTTGGTAGACTTCAGCAGTTGGAAGTTGCAAAATTGGGATTTAAAGTTTGTTCTGAGATAGATATAAAGCCTGATCGTTCGCACAATCAACATCCAGTAATACCTTCGCGAATATACTTAGAGATTGTTAACTATTGGCATTCTTTAATGGAGCATATTGCGGGAAAAGAGAGTGAGCTTACTGCTTTTATTAAAAATTTTAAAGACCCTGTGTACGGATACTCACATAAAAAGCAGAAAACGATTAGAGGGGTGTCAAAGAAGGATTTTCGTCCAGATGTAAAGGAGGGTATTTTGGCACATGGGCTAAATGATTTATTTGACGGTCCACTTTCTGCAGCTAATAGGATTCAATTTGTCTCCGCGTTAACAAAAATGCAATATGTTGTTCTTAATATCGTTCAATTATATACTGGCATGAGGTTTGGAGAGGCTATTCGTCTTCACTATGGGTGTTTAGAAAATGTGAATGTTCCTTCGGGAAGCGAGGCGCCGGGCGCGAAAAATAAGGTTGTTTCGATTATATCAACAACGACAAAATTTACTGGGTTTAGGTCTGAATGTGCTTGGTTGGCAGGCGAGCCGGTAGTTCAGGCTGTTCGTATGGCGGAGGCTATTGTCGTAGGATTGGCTCATGTTTTGGGGCGCAATGTTGAGTCTACCCCCCTTTTCCTAAACCCTAACTTTCTTACTCTTAAGAGTGCAAGAGAAGTAATACCATTTAATAAGAAGACTGTGGAAGGAGTTAGACCAAAGATAATAATATCCAGGAAAGACTTAGATGAGCTTGTCGCTGGAGATCCAGAACGAGACTTTATGTCTGAAGCGGCTTTTTCGATAGGAACAGAATGGCCCCTTACGTCACACCAGTATCGTCGATCACTGTCATTTTATGCAAGTAATAGCGGTTTTGTTTCTTTGCCAACCCTTCAAACTCAGTATAAGCATACAACGAGAGAAATGGCTAAGTATTACCAGCGCGGTTTTCAAAATATTGCTTCAGTGTTTGGCTTTTATGATGAGGAGATGGACGACTTTGTACTTCCATCAGATCATTTTGCTAATGAGTTTCAAACGGGGGTTCCAATTAATAAGGCACACCAGATATTGGTAGATGTTCTTGGTTCAGAAAGTCGCCTTTTCGGAGGGACTGGGTCTTATATGGAAAAGCAACGCCTTGCTGCCAATGAGGGAGTAAGCATTTTGACTCGTAAGGAAACTGAAAGGCTGGTGCGCGAAGGTTCCATATCTTATAAGGTAACTCTATTAGGCGGTTGTACTAAAGTTGAGCCTTGCGATTCATATATACTGGGTGAACTATTTGAATGTTTGTCCTGTCCCGGTTCGGTCATACATCCTGATAAGGTGGCTACCGAAATTCAAAAGACTGAAAGCGAGCTATCCAACTACGATACGGACAGTGGAGAGTATCAAGTTGTGAATGCTGAGTTAGACCGATTAAAGAAGTATCAAGACAAAAATATCATAATTCATGAGGTCTTGGAATGAAGAGAGGTTCGGGGATAGCGGCGTGTGAGGATGCCTTTGAGCGCTTGATTGCTGGGGAACCAGTTGTAGCTGCTCATGTGGGTATCGATGATTCAAAGATAACTGCTGGTGTGGTTAGTGTTGAAGCAGGATTTGATAGGGGATACCTTAAGAAAGGCCGAGTGTCTCATCGTCCTCTAATTGCTCGTATCGAGGCCAGAAGAGAAGAGCACGCTCAGTCTGAAGATTCTCTGCGTAACAGGCTTCGGAGGGCTGATGCGAAGGCTCAGGTGTCTCGATCGGAAGTTACTGACATTCAGAGAGTATTAGACAAAGTTTTAATTCAGAATCTTGTTTTGGTCGAGAGAATAAAAGAGCTGGAAGATGAGCTAAAACAATATCAACCAAAGCACTTTGAAGGGCATTAATTTTCTAGCCTATTTATAGTTTTTATTTATATTTGAATTCCTCTGTGGTCAGCCTTAACTTTACAGCTAACAAAGTTTAAGTGTTGGTTGGAAACGAGCACTTAAAGTCATTTCAAATAGTCACCTGGCTCATTAAACTTTACCTCAGGACTGTACAAGCTAAATCACCGTCATCAGCAAGATTTAGTTCTTGCTAAAATCACCTCCGCCTGCCCATCTAACTGCTCCTTCACCGAACGCCACTCCGGCATAAACCTATCCAGCAGCGCGTAGAAGCGCGGGCTGTGGTTGTGTTCTACCAAGTGGCAAAGCTCATGAAGCAGCACGTAGTCGATGGCACGCGAGTTGGCTTTGATCAAATGCGGATTTAGTAGCACTGCGCCTTCGGGCGAGCAGCTGCCCCATTGGGTTTGCATTTCGATCATGCGCCAATCGGGAGTCGTTTTTGCCCATGGCAACGCCTCAATCATCATATTCAGGCGGCGCTGAAACACATCCACCGCTCTGTCGCGGTACCACTGGCGTACTGCCTTTTGTATACGCTCAGTGCTCAGGGCTTTACCTTGTACCCGCAGCTGGCCGCCTATGAGCTTACAGGTGACTTTCCGCTGGCTTGGGTCATCGATTACCTTGAGTACGTACCTGCGCCCTAGATAGAGCATGCTTTCGCCGCTTACCCACGCTCTTGGTTGCACGTAGCGGTTGCGTTCTTCAATGTCCTCCAGATGCTTGAGTATCCATCTCGCCCGGCGCTGCACCGCTGCTTTTATTTCGGGCAGCTGTGCCGATTCGGGCGCGTCTACCTGCACCATGCCGTTGGGGTGAACATGCACCCGTATCGTGGCTTTTTTATGTTCGGGCAGATAGCACAGGTGGTAGCTGAATGTTCGCTCACCGTATCGCGTTTGATACACGTGTGGTTGTTCGTCCTGGGGGGCATCCACAGCGGTCATCACTTTGCTACTCCGTTACGCAGAATCTGAACCACTTCATCCAGGATCGCTTTGGCTTTATTCAAGCCTACCAGTGAGAACAGCTGTGGGAGCAAATGTTTCCGTACATCCTGCTCAATGCCCACGGGGTTCAGTGAGTTTTCTGCCACGGCGCGATTAACCACCGTGTCGATCTCAAAGGCTTCTTCGATCAATTCCTCGCCTTTGTCTTTTTCCAACACAGCGAAGTCATCACCTAGCACTAGCTTAAACGTGCCGTAGTAGGCCTGGGCATGCTTGTTTCCGCTAAATGCCTCTAGCGGTAGGTCAGGCACTTCTCGCTCTTCAACCTTAGCTTCCAGGTCGCTGAACAGCTTGAACTGCGCCTTATAGTCGAACATGGATTCGGCTTTTTCGATGGCTTCCTTCAGCAGCGCTGAGAACACTTTCTTGGCGTAGGGGTCGTCGCCTAGCTTCTCCTCGATGGTCTTCTTGGTACGCGTCTTGATCTTGTCGGTTTCGTTTTTGGTCTTCTCGTCGCTCCAGTTATCCGGGTTGCTCTCTACGGGGTCGATAAGCACGGGCTCATCGCCGGGGGCAACATGGACACCGGTGACATAACGATCAATCAGGTCTCGAATCTGCCCTTCATAGGCGGAGTAATCGACGGTTTCCTGGGCATCCATCCGCACGGTCTTACGCAGGTCTGAAAACCACTTCAAGTCGGATTTGTACCGACGGATATCCGCCTCGGTGAACGCCTTGTCATCAAAGAAGCTTTGTGTGGACAGCGCCGTTTTCAAACACATCCCGAAGTGAGTGACAGCCTCATAGAAATCCTCCCGCAGTGCCTGACGAACATCCACCTCGACACCGTCCTCATCGGCTTCATAGTGAGGCATGAACACCTGACGATAGGGTTCAGGGTCTAGGCGGTTATCAATATGCCCGAAGAAGCTTAGAAGCCGGTCGTGCAACCTTGGCAGCTTCTTGTACTCGGTGTCGACGTTGGCATACAGACCTTCAATATCCTCAATGGCAAAGCCCCCCTGAGTCTGTTCCTCAAAGTTCTGGTAATCCTTAATGGCGGTATCCAACTCTCTGAGGATGCCTCGGTAATCAATCAGGTAACCAAAGGGCTTCTGAGGATGCAGCCGGTTGACGCGAGCAATGGCCTGGATCAGGTTGTGGCCTTTCAGCTGCTTGTCGATGTAGAGAACGGTGTTACGAGGCTCATCAAAGCCTGTCAGGAGCTTATCAACAACGATCAGGATATCCGGTGGGCCATCGGTGCCGAAGTCCTCTATCGTGGCTTTCTCGTAGTCCTGGGGGTCGCCCGTAACGTTCTGCTTCCACCACGCTTGCACTAACGGCAGGTTGGTTTCATCCACATCGGTATGGCCTTCGCGGGTATCCGGCGGAGAAATCACAATGGCACTGGTCACCATACCTGCGCTATCGAGTTCCTGTTTATAGCGAATCGCGCTGAGCTTACTGTCCGTGGCCAATTGACCTTTGAGTTCCAGCCCCGCCTTTTTGAAGTTTTCGCTGAAATGCACGCTGATATCAAACGCGTTGAGCTTGATGCGATCCTGCGCGGTATAAATCTGGCCTTGCTTGGCGTACTTGCGTTTGAGATCGGCTTTCTGGTCGTCTGACAGTGCGGCGGTCACCTTATCAAACCAGCTATCAACCGCCTTTTGGTTCACATCGAGCAGCGGCTTTCTCTCTTCGTACAGCAGCGGCGTAATGGTGCCGTCTTCCACCGCCCGCTTCATGGTGTAGGCGTGAATGATGGCCCCGAACTTCTCGGCGGTTTCGCTTTTCTCGTTTTTCAGTAGCGGCGTGCCGGTAAAGGCAATGAATGAGGCATTGGGCAGGGCTTGCCGCATCCGTTGGTGGTTTTCACCCCCCTGGCTGCGGTGGCCTTCATCCACAATGACGATGATGTTTTCCGAGGGGTTATAGCATTCTGGCTGCTTAGCAGCGGAGGCGAATTTGTTAATGATGGTGAACATAATCCGCTCATTGCCTTGGCCTATACGCTTGGCCAGCTCCTTGCCAGAACGCGTTTTGGCAAGGGAGTCACCGCTTTTCTTACCGGCGATATCACTGCCAAAAGCTCCACCGGTTAGGAAGGTCTTGGAGAGCTGCTTCTCAAGATCTACCCGATCCGTGACGACGATGACTCGGCAATTCTTTAGCGCGTCACTAAGCAGTAGTGCACGACATAGGTAGACCATGGTGAAGGATTTGCCGGAGCCGGTGGTGTGCCACAGCACGCCGCCCCGGCGCTCACCGCTGGCCTTAAAGCCGGAGATGCGTTCCAGCAATGCCTTGATGCCGAACGCCTGGGGGTAACGGGCCGCAATCTTGCCTACTTTGCGGTCGAACAGGATGAATAATCGTAGAAACTCCAGAAACCGGTGCCTATCCAGCAAACCTACTAAAAGCCGATCTTGTTCGGTCGGCGTGACGTGTTTTGACCATAGCTGTTCAAAGTAAGCCCGAATCTTCAGGGGCTTGCCCTGGAACAGCGCGTCCTTAACCGATGAAGACAAGGGCTGGTTCTTGATGCCCTGAACGTATTGATCGTCGAACGCTTCATCTTGCCACGTCGACCAGAACTTAGCCGGGGTGTGGGTCGTACCGTATCGGCCATCGTTACTGCTGATGGCGAGCAGCAACTGGGCGAACGCGTACAGGTAAGGGATTTCATCGTTTTTCTGGTTGCGGAGGTTCTGGCTGATGCCTTCCTCCACCATGTTCTTGTTGGGGTTGCCGGAGGCGGCTCGTTTTGCCTCTATCACCGCCAAAGGAATACCGTTAACGAACGCCACCACATCGGGCCTGCGGGTGTGAGTACCCTGTGTGGAAAGCACCTCCATCTCTTCGGTGACGTGGAATTCGTTGTTATCCAGGTGCTCCCAATCGATCAAGTGAACCGTTGGCTGGGCTTTCTTGCCGCCCACGAACTCGGTCACGGTAATGCCCAGCGTCAACATGTCGTACACGGACTGGTTGGCGTCCATCAACCCTTGAGCCATGGAGGGCGTCGTGATCTCTCTGATAACTTGATCAATCGCCTGGTCAGACAGAGGGTATGATTCGCCCTTAAACTCGAATCGGCGCTGGCGTAATACACGCTCTAACACCGGCTTCATCACCACATCCCGCTGGCTGGCCCGAAGCGCCTGACACTCGGTGGCGGGCAGAAACATCCAGCCCAGGTTGATCAATGTGGCCAGGGCGGGAATGTGGCTAGCATGCTGCTCGTTCCCTTGAGGAGTGGTGTTCATGCAGCCTCCGTGTCCACTTTCCCCCGGCGCTTACCGGTCAAGAGTTGCTGCATTAGGGCTTTCTTTTCTTCTTTCAACAAAATAAGCCTTTGTGCAATAGCCTCAATTTCCTGATCCGCTATCGTCATAACATCCGAAATAGCTTCTTGCTCGTTGGCGTCTCTCGGAATAGGGAGCCTGAGTTTTTTAGAACCCTTTACATCGAGGTGAAGCACTGTAGAGCCGCTCGCACGTGAACGCATAAAGTTTCTTGCCGTTGAGCGTTTGAGTGCAAAATATAGAAACTTAGGAGCTACACTTGGCTTAACCAACAATTTCACCATATCCATTGATATGGCTACTTGCGGAAGCCTAAGATTTGGTACAAGAAGAGGAGCACCAACTATTTCGGCTCCTCTTGTAATGTCTGTTACAGCAAAGACAATATCTCCTTCCTTAACCAAAAACTTGTCCTCGATTTCGGTCGTGAGATATTTGAGGCCTCCTTTGCTGTACCCCCCACCTCGGAGCAGTGATTTTAGGGTCAGGAATCCAGTGCTGGTTGGTATTTCTGAATATTCGTCAGATTTATAGGTGTAGCCCTTAACATAATCTGCAAGCTCGGATAGGGGGACTTCTTCCCACTCCCCCTCAAACCCCGGCAACCGCTTCTTCCCTGTCATCAACTGCTGCATCAATCCTTTCTTCCGCTGCTGACTGTTCTCAAGCAGGCGCTCGGTGGCGGTGATAGCCTGATCCCAGGTGGAGAGGATCTGGGCGATCTTTTTTTGTTCGGGAAGGGGAGGCAAAGGAACGGGAATGCTCTCACAGTTTGCTTTGTTCAGATATGGAATAGTAGTTTTGGATGCCACTGACTCCATGTAATACTTCTGAGCGCTAAGTGCGTATGCGAGGTATTCATTCTGAACTGAATCAGAACATACGAACGCATGGAGTTGTTGATTGAGAACAACATCTTCTGTAGAAATCGCAACAAGCCCAAGTTCACCAACAGCTGCCATAATGACTGCGCCGCTTGGGACAATTTTGCCACCACACTCGGCTAAAGCTGATTTGGTTACATAGTTTTTCTGTAGATACGATGGAATATATCGACCAGAAATTTCTGGTGTTGTGACCCATGGAATGTCGCCATCAAAAGATTTGGGCTTATTTCTGCCAGGTACAATAGACTGGCAAATCGTCCCGACAGGCGCTTTTTTCCAACCCTCAGGCACCATAACCCAACTCCTTCAAATAACCATCCATCTGCTCGTTCAGCTTCTCAATCTCGGCTTCAATGTCCTTTCGCTCCGCTTGCACGGCCATCAGGTCGATTTCGTCCTCTTCCTCGAAGGTGTCCACATAGCGGGGGATGTTGAGATTGAAGTCGTTTTCCTGAATTTCCTCCATGCTGGCCACGTAGGAATATTTGTCTCGGGTGTCGCGCTGTTTGTAGGTGTCAACCACCTTGGCGATGTTGTCGTCGGAGAGCTGGTTCTGGTTCTTGCCGGCCTTGAACTCGCGGCTGGCGTCGATGAACAGCACGTTGTTGTCGGTCTTGTCCTTGCGAAACACCAGAACCGCTGCCGGAATACCGGTGCCGTAGAACAACTTCTCGGGCAGGCCGATGACGGCATCTAGCAGGTTTTCTTCAATCAGCTTCTGGCGAATTCTGCCTTCGCTAGAGCCACGGAACAGAACGCCGTGGGGTACGACCACCGCCATTCGGCCGGTCTTTGGTTTCATCGTCTCGATCATGTGCAAGATGAAGGCGTAATCACCCTTGGTCTTGGGCGGCAAGCCACGACGGAAACGGGCATAGGGATCGCTCTCGGCGCCCTCAACACCCCACTTTTCCAACGAAAACGGCGGATTGGCCACCACGATATCGAAGTGCTTCAGGCCACCGTTTTCATCCAGCAGCTTGGGGTTGCGGATGGTATCGCCCCATTCCAGCTTATGGTTATCGATGCCGTGCAGAAACATGTTCATCTTCGCCAGGGCCCAGGTGCTGCCAATGGCTTCCTGACCGAACAGTGCAAAATTCTTGGAGCCATCGTCCCCTTTGCGGATCTGATTAGCGCACTTCAACAATAGCGAGGCGGAACCACAGGCCGGATCGCAAATCTCATCGCCTTTCTTCGGCTCGACGATTTCAGCCATCAGCTCGGAGACTTCTGGCGGGGTGTAGAACTCACCAGCCTTCTTGCCGGAGGTGGCTGCGAAGTTTTTGATCAGGTATTCGTAGGCATTGCCGATCACATCCAGCTTACCAATACGGCTCGGGCTCAGATTGAGCTCCGGGCGGGCAAAGTCTTCCAAGATGTGGCGCAGAAGCTCGTTTTTCTGCTTCTCATCGCCCAACTTATTGGAGTTGAAGCTGATGTCTTGGAACACATCGGCTAGCTTAACGATGTTGGCCTCTTCAATAGCGTGCAGAGCCTTGTCGATACGCTCGCCGTTGCCTGGTTCATGCCGCTGGTCATGCAGGGCGTAGAAGCCGGAATTCTTAGGCAGCACGAAGCGCTCATTTTTCATCAGCTCTTCGATTAGTTCCGGGGTATCGCCGTATTCGGCCACGTAGTTGTTGTAGTGATCCTGATACACGTCTGATAGGTACTTCACGAACAGCATGGTCAGTACGTAATCTTTGTAGATACTGGGGTCTACCGTGCCCCGGAAGGTGTCGCAGGCATTCCAGACCGCCTTGTTGATCTGTTCCTGCTTAACGGAATCATTATTCATATCATTTCCCAGTCGTCGTATCAGGACGAAGTAGTTGATAGCCAGCTGCATCAATCATGCGCTGGCGATTTTCGATTAACTGGTTAAAAAGCTGTTGTTCGCGGGTGGCGGCATCGGCCAGTTTGACCATCAGCGCCTGCTGCTGAATAGGCGGCACCACAATAGGCAGGTTGCCTAGCTGTGACTTGGTGATGCTGGGAGCCGCCGAACCCTGCGAGCACATGGCGAAATAGCGCTGGGCATCAAGATGGTTGAGCTGCCAGGCTAGAAACTCGGGCATCAGGTTGAATGCATCCGGGATTAGCCGAATGTGGTAGAAATTTGGCGTGCAGACGGTATTGTGTGGAAGCTCCCGAACCACTGTCGCATCGTTGCGCGTGCCCTTAGCCATAAACAGGAGGTCGCCAGAACGGAGATATTCTGGGCGTTTCCGGCCCGGCAACGTCACCCGATCTAGCGTTTTACCTTGTTGGTCATGAAGGGTTTCACCCACGATAATGTGGCGGTACTGCACAACAAAAGCATCGCCTTGGCTGTCCAGCTCTAGCTTTCCACGAAAGGGATAGCCAGGCTGAATAGCGGCAATACTCTTTAGCAAACACGTTTGTTTGGGCTGATGATTCATGTGCAGTGACAATGTGGTGATTAGGTTGACTTAACTCTAATCATATTTGCATCATGTGGCAAGATGCATTTTTGGAAATAATAGCCATATCTCTTGAGGAGGCCGTGATGTCAGGTGAAGAGCAAAAACCAGAGGAGCACCCACAGCTTAACCCGCTGCAAAAGCTCAATGGCTCAGTGCAACGCTACGATCAGCCGTTTGAACCGGTTGGTGCGCAGGACTGGGAAGCGGTGCTGCTTGATGGGCTAACGCCCGAGACCGCCCATGCTGATGAGCTTGCGATACCGAGCTTAAAGGAGCTTGGGGAAGATAAAAGCGAGCGGTAAACCCTCCTAATAGCATGTTGATGCGGAGCCTCTCGGTATACTATATATAATCGGCTATGCTGGAATCTGTTGTTGGTCTGCGCCTATCGCTGCGCGAAACTACGATTCCTCTGCTGGCTTCGCGGTTTCAAACAACTGCTGCCATGCTAGGTAATTTGGTAAGTACGCAGTCCCCATCCCATGAATGCGCGCCATCCAGCCCTTCAGCCGGCTCATGTAACTGTTCACGTTCTGAATGTGGTATTCCTTGCCGAGCGCTCGTTGATTATCGAATGCTATCAGTCGATGATGGGCAACCCCGTAGTCGCGGGAGAAGGTTTGATACCAGCTGTGTCCGTCAGAGCATAAAATCGAGTCACGCTCGATGATCGGTGCCAGGAATTCATGAATCGTGGCTTTCTTGAGCGCTGGATCCACCAAGTCACTGATCTTTCCGCTCCGATTTCGCGCAATAAGTACTTGAATCTTTTTTTCTTTATATTGTCTTGCCCGCCGCGCTTTCGAGGCTTGCGGTGCGTGACATGACGCTTTCCTTTGCAGGACTCCAAGAGGAAGGTTTCGTCGACCTCGATGATGCCGGATAGTGGGTTGGCGTTGTCTTGAGCGCTCGTTTTCAGGAAGCGATGTCGCCAGCGGAAGGCCGTCTTCAAATCGATGTCCACTCGGGCCGCCGAGACGCGTAACGTCAGACTGTCTCGCATGCAGAGGTAGTTGAACCACTTGTCGCGGTGCTGCAGTTTGGCCAAGGGCGTGCCGGTGAAGGCATTGAACGTCTTGTGACAATCGGGATTCCTGCAGCGATACCGCTGCAGGTCACCGCTGCGTCCCCGCTTGGCAGGGTGTTCAGCGCCACAGTGCGGACAGGGAAGGTGAGGTCTCGTAATGTCGAGCAGGGTATTCGCTTAGGAGTTGATTTGCCCAAGATTCTGATCTGTCAGGTATTTCTTGATATGGGTAGGGAGGCTAGCTAGTGACTTCTATTGGGCTTTGAGGTCTGTTTTTTTCATGGCGTGCTCCAGATTTAAACTGGATAAACAGTGTTTTTAAAGCATGCCAACAGCAGATACCAACATAGCCATATGCCCCCAGCGCAATGAAAAAAGGTACAGCAATACAGCGAGCTAGAAAAAAGACTGCCATAGAAGTTGTAGATGTGGTCACTACTGATAAACAGGATATGGACAGTCTCTCTGTGTTATGTATACTGTAATTGTATATACATTACCCTATCCCAAGGATGCTCCATGGCTAGCACGCCGCCTCTCTATCAGCAGATACAGCAGCACTTGCTGGATAAGATCAGTAGTGGTGAGTGGTCCTCACATCACCAGATTCCCCCAGAGGAGCAGCTGGCTCGTGATTTTCAGGTCAGCCGGATGACCGCCAACAAGGCGATCCGCGATCTGGTTCAGAAAGGATATCTGACCCGCCAGCCAGGGCTTGGTACCTTCGTCACCGACCGCAAGGCGGAGTCGTCACTGGTCGAGGTCTACAACATCGCCGAAGAGGTTCGGTCTAGGGGGCATTATTATGGCAACAAGGTGCTGACCTGCGAAGCGATCGAGGCCGATGACGAGGTGGCTCTGCGTCTCGGGGTGCGATTAGGCAGCCGGGTCTTCCATACCCAGATCCTTCACCTCGAGAACGATTTGCCAATCCAGCTCGAGAGTCGTTTCGTCAATCCACGCTGGGTTCCGGATTATCTCGACACCGACTTCTCCCGCCACACGCCCAATGAGGTGCTTGTGGCCTCCTTCCCCATCACGGATGTAGAGCACATCGTCGAGGCGGTTTTACCAGATCACGAGGCTGCCGAGTGGCTAGCCATTGATACAGCTAGCCCATGCCTGAGCATGATTAGGCGCACCTGGTCGGGTGAACAACTAATCAGCTATGCTCGGCTTCTCCATCCAGGGGAGCGCTATAAGCTACGCTCCTCGATGCATCGTGGGCCGAAATGAGTGATACCCCAGGCACTATAGACGCAAACAGCCGGTAGGTACCGCCTGCGGCATGCGCAGAGCCACGCGGATAAACACCCTACCAGCATACGTCCCACCATTAGCAGAATGGTGGTGGGAAGGATGCAGAGGATCGTGGCTGAGAAGAGCAGTAAGGCGGACACCGACACCACACCGGCCTCAAACTGGGCGTCGGCCATCAGCCCCGCCAGCTGGAGCATCTTCTCGTCCAGTCCAGCTACGGAGGCTTACGCCAAGTCTGCAGTATCCGCCACGAAGGGGTAGAGAAGCGAGACTAGACATTCGAACAACGGCGTGTATTTGGCAACCAGCAGACCCAAGACATGACACCAATTGCAGGATGCTGATCGCCATTATCAGCCCCTTCCTAAATTTGAGCGCTATGCTGCGATGCAGACTTGGAGCCTTTCGGCCATTGCCAAGCAGTGGCAGGGACTTGTCGTGTGCCGCTTTCGGCTCGCCATTCGCGGCGCTGTCATGCACGACCAGATCCGGGAGGCTTAGCCACAATGATCATGAAGGTAGCCGAGACCGTGGAGATACCAGTGGCGATGAAGGCCGTCTCCCGCGCCAATTACTGGTCGGCCTAATAGACCCGATTGGTTATCAGTAATCCGATGAAATAGCTACCCACGGAAAAGGCCACTGCGTCGATGGCTGAGCGGCCCAGGCGTGCTCCAGATGAAGCGCATCACCGGCTGGACCAGAACGCCAATCAGCTCCACAAGCACGCAGCTGAATAGCAGTGCTAGGGAGGTGTCGCCGACTAGCACGATCAACCCCACTGGAATTACCCGTTTGTCGAACAGGAAAGGCAGCTTGGCCGGTCCGAGCCTGTTAATGCCATATTGCAGTGGTGACATCCGCGATCGTCAGCACCATGAAGATACTCACGGTCAAGTTGCGGTACCAAAATCAGCAGATCAGTGGGTTGGCTCCGTCGGCAACGATCAGCGACATGGCATAGAGCCCGGTGGCCTCCTGTGTGCGCCGTTCATCATAGGGTCTAGGGCGAAGGTGCACTTGCCTTAAATTTGTATGGGCACGAAGAAGGTCAGGATGCCTAGGTCATTGAGTAAGAGTAGCTTAAGAAGAATAGCGTTAGCGGCTGGTTGCTGAGCCTAGGGGCTTTGGTAATTCATGAGCACGTCTCTTGCCATGTGCAGTGCGATGATTAAACCGTAAGAGGTAATATGTCATAAAATGTATATACAATTAAGTAAGATAGATCATTTCCACTGCATAGACATTGGTCTAACGCCGCGGCAAGCATGGATGGTTATAAAGCCAAAAATCTTCATTATGTTGCTGTTATTTATATATTAATAAAATTTTTCTGCATTTCATTAAGTACCGCTTATCCCTCCCCGTGTCTTTAGAAGACGGCTTGACGTGCTTTAGGATTTCAGGCTTAAATGTATATACATTAAGTTTGCATCCGCTAAGCCACCCCGGAGGAGTCCTTCATGACGAACACCACGCCAAAGCGTCGCCTGTGGCGCGATATCAAAGTTTTCGATGGGCTGCGTACTCTGCCCGAAGCGATGGCCGTAGTCACCGAAGGTGCACAAGTCGTATCGCTGGTGCCGATGCGGGAGTTCGATGAAAGGCTGGCGAAAGGTTGCCATAACATGGGCCGTGGCGGCGTGATGACTCCTGGCTTGGTGGACTGCCACACCCACCTGGTGTTTGGCGGCTCTCGCGCCAATGAGTTCGAAGCGCGCCTGGAAGGGGCCAGTTACGAGGAGATCGCCCGGCGTGGAGGCGGCATCCTGAGCACCGTGACAGCCACTCGGGAAGCCAGCGAGGACGAATTACTCGAGCTGACCAGGCCGCGCATCGAGGCAATGATCGCCGACGGCATCACCACTGTGGAGATCAAGTCTGGCTACGGCCTGACGGTCGGGGACGAGCTGAAGATGCTACGCGTGGCGCGTCGTCTCGGCGAGGTGCTTCCCGTGCGTGTGGTGACTACGCTGCTAGGTGCCCATGCGCTGCCGCTGGAGTTCAAAGACGATAGTGACGGCTATATCGACCTGGTGTGCAAAGAGATGATCCCGGCGGCCGCCGAGGAGGGCCTTGCCGATGCCGTCGATGTGTTCTGCGAGAAGATCGCCTTCTCGGTAGCGCAGTCCGAACGAGTCTTCGAAGCCGCTGAGGCGCATGGTCTGCCGATCAAGATTCACGCTGAGCAGCTTTCCAGCCTGGGTGGCGCCACTATGGCAGCCCGCCACGGAGCGCTTTCCGCCGATCACATCGAGTATCTCGATGAGGCCGGCATCATCGCCATGCGTGAGGCAGGTAGCGTCGCTGTGATCCTACCGGGTGCCTTCCACACACTGCGCGAGACGCAGCTGCCGCCCATCGCGGCACTGCGTAAGGCCGGAGTGCCCATGGCCGTGGCCACCGACGCCAACCCGGGAAGCTCACCACTGTTCATGCCGACCCTGATGCTGAACCTGGCCTGCACCCTTTTCCGCCTGACTCCCCAGGAGGCACTGGCCGGAATGACCACCCATGGCGCAACTGCCCTCGGACTCAAAGGAGGGGGGCGGATTCAGGAGGGGTGCACCGCCGACCTGTGTGTTTGGGATATCGACACCCCGGCTGCACTGGCCTATGCCGTCCAGCCCGGTCGCCTGCGTCAGCGACTGTTCCAGGGGGAGCTGACCCATGCCTTTTGATACCTCACTTCACCACGGTTTCGATGGAACTTTATGGCAGGGGCGTACCGATCCCGAGCCAGATAGCGAGCGCTGGCACCAAATGATACAGCCCCTGGCTGAGGGTGATACACCTGGCTGTACGCTGCTGGGTTTCGCCTGCGATGCTGGCGTGGCTCGTAACCATGGCCGTGTGGGTGCCTCCGAGGGGCCTGCCGCTCTTCGCCGTGCCCTGGCACCGTTGGCCTGGCACCGACAGGGACCCGTCTATGACGCCGGTGATGTGCGCTGTGAAGGTGATGCCATGGAAGTCGCTCAGCAAGCGCTAGCCGACCGCCTCGCTTCGCTACTGAGAGTGGGGCACCTGCCTATCGTGCTGGGTGGCGGTCATGAGGTGGCCTACGCCAGTTGGTCGGGGCTCGCCCACCACCTGGCGGACAGCGGCAAGAAGGCGCCACGTGTCGGCATTGTGAACCTTGATGCCCATTTCGATCTGCGCGATCCCCAGTATGTACGCTCTTCGGGCACTCCGTTTTCCCAAATCGCAAACGACTGTGCTCAGCGCGGCTGGCTATTTCAGTACGCCTGTTTCGGCATCAGCCGAGCCTCCAACACACAGGTTCTTTTCCAACGAGCTGCCCATCTGAACGTCATGGTGCGGGAAGACCGAGAGTTTGATGCCACCTGCCTGCCCGGCCTTCTCAATGATGTGGAGGAGTTCACAGAGGACTGCGACCACCTCTACCTGACCATCGATCTGGATGTGCTGCCTGCCACCGAAGCCCCAGGGGTGAGCGCCCCGGCTGCCCGTGGCGTTCCGCTCTCTCTGATCGAGCCGCTGATCGAGTGCATTCGAGATAGCGGCAAGCTGCGCTTGGCTGACCTAGCGGAGCTTAACCCCGGCCTTGATATCGACGGCCGCACCGCCAGGGCGGCAGCTCGCCTGGTGCATCTGCTGACCCTGAATGACTGAGAGCTGACGACTCCATAACCACGACAACCCATCGAGAATCCAGAGGTAATACACCATGACTCAGCAAGATAAGCGTCACGACCCATCCCGCAAGATCGCCGCTCATACCGGTACCGAGCGCAGCTGCAAGAGCTGGCTCACCGAGGCCCCACTGCGCATGCTCATGAACAATCTGCACCCTGATGTGGCGGAGCGCCCCGAGGACCTAGTGGTGTATGGCGGCATCGGACGAGCCGCCCGCGACTGGGAGTGCTACGACAAGATCATCGAGACTCTGCGGCGCCTAGAGGATACCCAGACCCTGCTGGTGCAGTCCGGCAAGCCCGTAGGTGTCTTCGAGACCCACAAGGACGCGCCACGTGTGCTGATCGCCAACTCCAATCTGGTGCCAGCCTGGGCCAACTGGGAGCACTTCAACGAGCTGGATCGCAAGGGATTGATGATGTATGGCCAGATGACCGCCGGTTCATGGATCTACATCGGTTCTCAGGGCATCGTGCAGGGCACCTACGAGACCTTCGTCGAGGCAGGTCGCCAGCACTATGACGGCGATCTCAGTGGGCGCTGGATTCTGACGTCGGGTCTCGGTGGCATGGGGGGGGCTCAACCATTGGCCGCGACCCTCGCCGGCGCCTGCTCGCTCAACATCGAGTGCCGGCAGACCAGCCTCGACTTCCGCCTGCGAACTCGCTACTTGGACGAGCAGGCCGAGGATCTGGACGACGCCCTAGCCCGCATCAAACGCTACACCGCAGAAGGCAAAGCCATCTCCATCGGCTTGTGCGCCAACGCTGCCGACGTGCTGCCTGAGCTGGTCAAGCGCGGCGTTAAGCCAGATATGGTCACCGACCAGACGAGCGCCCATGACCCCCTTCATGGCTACCTGCCCTCCGGCTGGACCTGGGAGGAGTACGTGGCGCGAGGCAAGACACAGCCCGAGGCCACCGTCAAGGCTGCCAAACAGTCCATGGCTGTTCATGTCCAGGCCATGCTCGACTTCCAGATGATGGACGTGCCCACCTTTGACTACGGCAACAACATCCGCCAAATGGCGATGGAGGAGGGAGTCAAGAAGGCCTTCGACTTCCCGGGCTTCGTGCCGGCCTATATCCGTCCACTGTTCTGTCGAGGCATCGGCCCGTTCCGCTGGGTGGCACTCTCCGGTGACCCTGAGGACATCTACAAGACCGACCAGAAGGTCAAGGAGCTGATCCCCGACGATCCGCACCTGCACAACTGGCTGGACATGGCACGCGAACGCATCAGCTTCCAGGGCCTGCCGGCGCGCATCTGCTGGGTCGGTCTCAAGGACCGCGCCCGGCTGGGGCAGGCCTTCAACGAGATGGTCAAGAACGGCGAGCTCAAGGCACCGATCGTGATCGGTCGCGACCACTTGGACTCCGGCTCGGTGGCTAGCCCCAATCGAGAGACCGAAGCGATGCAGGATGGCTCTGATGCTGTATCCGACTGGCCACTGCTTAACGCCATGCTCAACACGGCCGGCGGCGCCACTTGGGTATCGCTGCACCATGGCGGTGGCGTGGGCATGGGGTACTCCCAGCACGCCGGGGTGGTAATCGTCTGTGACGGCACCGATGACGCCCACGCGCGTCTGGGACGCGTACTGCGCAACGACCCAGGTACAGGTGTCATGCGCCATGCCGATGCGGGCTATGACATCGCTAAAGAGTCCGCCAAAGAAAATGGCCTAGACCTGCCGATGATCCGTTCATAAACCTTAGGGCGGAGGCTCCTGCCTCCTCCCGCCACAGGAGAAGATTATGAAGCCCTTACAAGGTGTTACCGTTCTTGACCTGTCGCGCTTCTTGGCTGGTCCTTATTGCACAGCCATGCTCACTGATCTGGGCGCTGAGGTAATCAAGATCGAGACGCCTAACGGTGACGATAGCCGCCACGTCGGCCCGTTCATCGACGGAGAGAGTATCTATTTTTCGATGCTTAACCGAGGCAAGCACAGCGTCTGCCTGAACCTCAAAGACGCCGATGATCTGGCGCGCTTCCATTTGTTATGCGCCGATGCTGATGTATTGGTGGAAAACTTTCGGCCCGGGGTAACCCGACGGTTGGGTATCGATGAGCAAACCCTGCGAGAGTGTTATCCCGGGCTGGTCTATTGCTCTATTTCTGGGTTCGGCCAGACCGGATCCATGAGCAGCAAGCCGGCCTACGACATTATCGCTCAGGCCATGTCCGGGATCATGGCCGCCACCGGGCCAGAAGGAGGGCCGCCGACCCGGGTAGGTGAATCGCTGGGCGACGTGGCGGCGGGCATGTTCGCCAGCTGGTCGATCTGCGCCGCCCTGTTCCAGCGTGAACGTGATCCGCAGCGAGTCGGCTGCCACCTGGACGTGTCCATGCTGGACTGCCTCTTTTCCATGCAGGTCACCAACCTGGCGCAGCTGATGGCCAATGGTGAGGCACCCCAGCCAGTGGGAAATCGTCACCCACTGTCCGCCCCCTTCGACAGCTTCCAGGCTCGAGACGGCCAGGTGGTCATTGCCGTGGCCAACAACAGCCTGTTCGCTCGGCTGGCCGATTGCATGTGCGCTCCGGTGCTGATCGACGATGAGCGCTTTACCACCGACGAGCGCCGCTGTACCCATCAGGCAGAGCTGAAGGCACAAATCGAAGGCTGGACCAGCAAGCTGACGGTTGCCGAGGTTTGCGAGCGGCTCGATGCAGCTGGTGTGCCGGCCTCGCCGATCTGGAACATTAAGCAGCTCGCTGATTCCGCGCATGCCCAGGAGCGGGGCCTACTACAGCCCTCGGGCGCCTGGCGGTCCCCCTCCCAGCCCGTCTTCTTCAATGGCCGAAAAGTCGCGACCCACGAACCGGCACCGGGGTTGGGTGCCCATAACACTATGCTCGATGAGGAGAGCTTCCATGCACTTTAATTTCACTGAAGACGAGTTGGCATTCCAGGATGCCGCCCGCCGTGTCTCGGCCGATGTGCTCAAGTCCAACGCCGCCCGTTACGACGATACCCGCAATTTCTGCGCTGAGAGCCTGAACGCCTTGGGCGAACTCGGTTTCTGGAGCATGAACCTACCGTCCGAGTATGGCGGGGTCGACATCAGCAGCATCGGCATGTCACTGGCGGTGGAAGAGATTGCCTACCACTGTGCCGCCACCTGTTCGTCGTTGACGGCGCACTTTTTGGCCACCGACTCCGTGCTGGTGGGAGGTACGGAAGAACAGAAGCAGGCTCTGCTGCCGCAGTGCGCCGCCGGCGAGAAGCTGGGTGCCTTCGCTCTCACCGAACCCGGTGCTGGTTCGAATCCCGCCGAGATGCGGACCAAGGCGGTGCGCTGCGAGCAGGGCTGGCATATCACCGGCACCAAGCACTACATCACTAACGGTGCTTTTGCCGATTTCCTGGTTGTTTATGCCAAGACCGACGAAGAGCTCGGGCACCGGGGGATCTCGGCGTTCCTGATCGATCGAAATACTGCGGGGCTATCGTTCTCTCAGCCCGAGAAAACGCTGGGCCTGCGCGGTAGCCATATCTACGAGATCGGGTTCGACTGTGTGGTGCCCGAGCGTGCACTAATGGGCAAGGAAGGCGCCGGATTTGCTACTGCCATGGAGGTCCTCGATCGGGGGCGTGTGGAGGTGGCGGCTATGAGCGTCGGCATCTCCCGGGCGGCCTATAACGACACCTTAGCCTGGTCCCATGATCGGGTGGTGAGCGGCAAGCCGCTGTGCAGGCACCAGGGCATCCAGTGGATGCTGGCCGAGATGCATGTCCAGCTCGAGGCCGCAAAGTTGGTTACCTACAAGGCGGCGGCCGCCCGCGACTCAGGGCAGCGCTTCAGCATTGAGTCAGCGGTAGCCAAGCTGTTCGCCTCCGAGGCGGCGTCCAAGATCACCGACCAGGCTGTGCAGATCCACGGAGGCTACGGCTACATCAGCGATCTGCCCATCGAACGCTATTACCGGGATGCTCGAATCACGCGAATCTTCGAGGGTACCTCGGAGATCCAGAAGACCATAATCGGGCGCGCCATCACCGCGTGACGCCAGAAACGTAAGGAGTCATCGAAATGAAAATCCTCGTCGCTGTCAAGCGCGTCATCGACTACAACGTCAAGATCCGGGTCAAGCCGGACCACAGCGATGTCGACCTCACCAACGTCAAGATGGCCTTAAACCCCTTCTGCGAAATCGCCGTGGAAGAAGCCGTGCGTTTGAAGGAAAAAGACGTGGCCACAGAAGTGGTGGTGGTGTCCATCGGCCCCAAAGCTGCCCAGGAACAGCTGCGTACCGCCTTGGCACTGGGCGCGGATCGCGCAATTCATGTGCAGACTGATGAGCGCGTCGAGTCTCTGGCCGTGGCCAAGTTGCTGGCCAAGGTGGTCGAGGAGGAGCAGCCGTCCCTGGTGCTACTAGGCAAGCAGGCCATCGACACCGACAACAACCAGACCGGCCAGATGCTGGCCGCCCTGAGCGGCCTCGCCCAGGGCACTTTCGCCTCCGAGGTTGTGGTAGAGGTCGACAAGCTGCAGGTGACCCGCGAGATCGATGGAGGCCTTCAGACCCTGGAGCTGTCCCTGCCCGCCATCGTCACCACCGACCTGCGCTTGAACGAGCCGCGCTACGCTAAGCTGCCCGACATCATGAAGGCCAAGAAAAAGCCCATGGACGTCAAAACGCCGGAGGAAATGGGCGTCGAGACAAACACGCGTGTCAGCCTGGTCAAGGTCGAATCCCCGGCCGAACGCAAGGGCGGCATCAAGGTAGGCTCGGTGGACGAGCTGGTCGATAAACTCAAGAACGAAGCTAAGGTGATCTCATGAGCATTCTAGTCCTTGCCGAACATCACGACGGCCAACTGAGTGCCGTCACCGCCCATGCAGTGGCAGCGGCGCAACAGATCCAGCAAGCCGGCGGCGGCTATATCGACATCCTGGTGGCGGGCGAGCACGTCGACGCCGTGGCACAAGCAGCTGCCAAACTCGACCACGTCGCCAAGGTACGCGTGGCCGATCATGCGGTCTACGCCCACCAGCTGGCCGAGCCGCTGAGCACCTTGATCGCCGAGCTGGCTGGTGACTACAGCCACGTGCTGGCGGTGGCCACGACCACAGGCAAGAACGTCATGCCCCGCGTCGCGGCGCTCAAAGACGTGTCCCAGCTGTCCGAGATCATCAAGGTCGACGATGCCGACACCTTCAAGCGGCCGATCTACGCCGGCAACGCCATCGCCACGGTCAAGAGCGTCGACACCCTCAAGGTGATCACCGTGCGCAGTACCGGTTTCGATGCCGTGGCGGAAGGGGGAAATGCCGCCATCGAAGCGTTGGACATCTTGGTGGACAACACCCAGTCACGTTTCATCAAGGAAGCACTGGTCCAGAGCGGCCGGCCGGAACTGGGGGGCGCTAAGATAGTGATTTCCGGCGGCCGCGGCATGGGCAACGGTGAGAACTTCAAGCTGCTGGACGGCATTGCCGACAAGCTGGGCGCGGCGGTAGGTGCCTCGCGGGCGGCGGTGGATTCAGGCTTTGTGCCCAACGACATGCAGGTCGGACAGACTGGCAAGATTGTCGCGCCGGACCTGTACATCGCCGTGGGGATCAGCGGCGCCATTCAACACCTGGCGGGTATGAAAGACTCCAAGGTGATCGTGGCTATCAACAAGGACGAGGAAGCGCCGATCTTCCAGGTCGCGGATTACGGCTTGGTAGGGGATCTGTTCGTGGTGCTGCCGGAGTTTGAGTGCTTGGTTTAGGATAACTCCACTATTAAAAGCATTTTTATGCGTACTACAACATTGATGAAGTGGTAGTTAAGTCCGATATAAAATCTAAAAACGGAGATAAACATGAAAAGCACGGAGAGTTATAAATCTAAATCCGCAATGTCAGGAGGTTTCAAGGCATTAGCCGGGAGCACCTTAGGCCTGTTTGTTTTCTTCTTCCCTGTTCCTGGGGAGGAAGCTACAAAAATTCCTCTTGTTATTATGATTGATGGCGCAAAATCTTGGCTGGGTGGAAACGTTAACTACTTAACTCTTGGGATAATATTGCTTTTGTGTGCAACCTGGATTGCAGCTCAGTTTGTTAATAATAAGCGAATCCGCGCATACCACAAAAAAGATGGAGTGTTTAGTGGCGTCGCTTTTTTATTGGCTGCTATTTTTGCTTTTTTGCTAACCTTTGGCATTGGGCCAGAGTGGTTGCTAAATGATGATGTGGGAGGTCTGTCCTTGTATTTGGGTGGAAGCGTATTACTCACTGTAACGATTGCCGGATTGTTTGTAATACTTCTGATAGAGTTTGGTTTTCTCGAGTTTGTTGGGACTTTGCTTGAGCCGCTAATGAGGCCAGTGTTCCGTCTTCCTGGAAAATCTGCTGTTGATGCAGTGGCTTCATTTGTAGCAGCGCCTGCAGTTGGAATATTTGTAACAAACAAGCTTTATGAGTCAGGGCAATATACTCAAAGAGAAGCAGCAAGTATTGCTACAAGCTTTAGTATTTGCAGTTTGGGTTTTTTTGCACTTCTAGCATCGATTGGTGGGATAATGGACTACCTACCACATATGATTCTTTCCTCATTTATTATCAACTTTTTCTTGGCCGCGATCATGATTAGGATTCCGCCACTGTGCAATAAGCTAGATATTTATTATGAGGGGCGAATGCAAACATATGAAGATATGGAAAGTAATGATAAAGCTCATATTCTATCAAGAGCTTGCAAGGCCGCAGCTGAAAGAGCATCGAAGACAGAAAAGAGAGATATTTATCTGGGTGTTTGGGAGGCGGTGACATTTGCACAAAAGATTGTTGCATTCATTCTCTCCATTGCGACACTCTCACTTCTTTTGGCAACATATACTCCAGTATTTGATTATCTTGGGTTGGTAGTGCAGCCATTAATAGAGTTAATGCAGCTACCAAATGCGGCAGCAATTGCTCCAACAGTGCTCGTAGCTATCGCAGAGATTGCTTTGCCAGTAATAATTATTGCTGGCGAAGATGTTGCTCCTATGGCTGTTTTCTTTGTTTGCACATTGTCTACTGTTCAGATTATATTCTTCACAGAAAGTGCAAATGCTATGCTAGAGTCTAGCATACCATTGTCTATTACAAATCTAGTGTTGATTTTTTTAATTAGGACAGCTATTGCAATTCCTTTAGTTGCATTCGTGACTCATTTGATTTTTTAAATGTGTAGAGTGGTAGCAGGAGGGAGTACCCTCCTGCTACACCTTTAAGAGCTGTTGAAAAAATCTCCTCGGGACAACTGTCTCTATTTGGCGTTCTGGAATCGATTGCAAGTAAGTCTTCCGAGGGAAAGGTTCTCACGGAAGCTGATAAAATCGCAGTGGAAAAACTCGAAGATCTTGCAAATTCAATGCAGGAGGTTAGTTTAGAAGTATCTGGGCGGATGAAAGGCTTTGCTAAAAAATTTGCCAGTGGTGAGTTGCCGTTAACAGGGAGATAATTAATTTTCTCAACGCAAATAATGTCGCTTATAAGGATCTCTGGGGCATCGACGGTGATAGAGGGTTAATAGGCATAAGAAACAAGCTTGCTCATGGCGGCGCTCATTACATCCATTACCAGGGGTTAGCAGTAGCCACTTTCCATTTGTCTGTACTGGCAGAGAGGGTCGCGTGTTCACTCTTGGGAGTAACTTGGAGAGAGTCCCACCATAGAACAGGAAGAGAAGAGTGGCTCGATCAAGGCTATGTTCACGCGTTTCAAAAGGAAGTTTTTGATGCAAAAGACATGTATGGAGGACGGCGCGGCGGTGCCTAACAAGTAGTTACAGTACGTTCCGGCCCTGGCAGCCCTTCACCGGGCCGGTTTTCCGGCGCGGTGTGCGCCTCCAAACCGGCCGTTGAAAATCAGCGTTATATCAGTGTCTCCTCAAGGACTGCTCTTGGCCGGGTGCGGAACTTAAAGTTACGCTAACGGTGTTACGGCAGCTCACCGCCAATTCGTGTCGTTTTTTGTAATGACTGAACCCCTCAGTGGCCTCGACACAAAGGCTGGGATAGGTATTCGTTACTTTAGTATCATTGCGCGAGACGGCCTACATCGACGGTACAGCTTCAAATGAATAACCTTTTGGAAACATATTGATTAAAATGAACAATAATGATGCTTCGACGGTTCTGAAGAACTTCCATAACCTTCCTGACTTTCCGTCGTTTGAGGCGTTTGCTCGTGCTCTTTGGCAGGATGAAGCCGCTGTCATGGTTGGAGCAGGCTTCAGTCGTGTTTGCACCCGTGAGAAAAACAGCCCAACTCCACCACTCTGGAGTGATTTCAAAACAGAGATGTCTGCGGCCTTAGGGTACGGCCCAGAAGAGATGTCTGATGCTCTGAGGTTAGCTCAGGAGTATCAAACGCTTCACGGTGATAGTGGGTTGGATCAATTGATAAACCGTCTGGTTGTAGACGAACAATGGGAGCCTAGTCCTCTTCACAAGCAGCTTCTGGAATTTCCTTGGCGAGATGTTCTCACAACCAACTGGGACACGTTGCTTGAACGCACTAAGCCCCAAACGCCAGACAGAATTTATAGTTGTGTGAGAACAGTCCAAGACATCGCGCATCGGACCCAGCCCCGGATAGTAAAACTTCATGGCTCGTTACCATCCTATAAGCCTTTCATATTTACGGAAGACGACTACCGCACTTATCCGGTTCAATTTGCACCATTTGTAAATCTCGCCCAACAAGTCATGCTGGAGCATGACCTCTGTCTAATTGGCTTTTCAGGTGTTGACCCAAACTTCCTTGCCTGGAGCGGTTGGGTTCGTGACACACTCGATGTTGCAGCTCGACGAATTCGGCTCGTGGGTGTTTTGAACCTTTCGCCAGTTTCACGGGCTCTTCTAGAACGGCGAAATGTAACGCCTATTGACCTTGCACCACTCGTTTCAAAAATGCATCCCAATGAAAAGCACGAGAAAGCGCTCGAACTTTTCTTCGCGGCATTGTTGGCTTCAAAACCACCTTCTCCTTTTGCATGGGACATAGGCTACAACGAATTTTCTCAATCGGCTGTTGCAAAGGAAGAAGACAGGCCAACCAGAGCGGAGGTCGCAGAAGCATGGGCTAAGGACAAAAGTACTTATCCTGGCTGGATAATTGCTCCATATGGCGAAACTCGCAAGCTTCGCAATAGTTTTCCAACGGTACAAAAGTCTGACGAGTCTGCAGAGGCACATTTGCGCTTCGCCCTGGAACGAATATGGCGTCGTCGAACCGCTATGAGATGGCTTAATTTTGAAGATATGCGAAATGCCGACACTCATTTCAATTGTGCAGAGCAAAGCTTATCGAAAGCAGAGAAAACTGAGTTGTGCGCCTCGATAGCCTCTGAATGGCGTCGCCATCAAAAATGGGAGGAGTGGGAACGTTGGATGGCTAGATTGGAAACAATCGGAAGTGATGAGGCAACTCAACATCATGCATACGAGGCTGGGCAACGCGCCTTAATAGATTGGGATGACGATGGTGTTCTGAAAGCTGCCACTGCACTGAACAGTGGCGAGCCGATCTGGATGATGCGACGCGCCGGATTATTGGCGACATTATTTCGACATCGGGAAGCAGCAGAGCTATATCAGGCTGCGCTTCTTTGCATTCGTCAAAAGCTGCTTTCCGCCCCAAAATCCGCTTGGCTGATATCCTTGGAGGGATGGGCTGCTTTTTTCCATGGAGTATCCCATTCAGCATTGAGCGGCGACCTTGTTTCATTTCCAGAGGATGAAAGTGATGAAACTCGAATGCGCTACGTTACTGCAAAAGCCGACCCTTGGGATACTATCACGCGCCTTGAGAGACTTGCGTCGGACAGAATTGACCGAAATCGCAAGGAGGCGGAGCAATGGAAGCTGTCGTTTAAATCTGGTCGATATGGTCCAGGTGGGACTAAGCGGCTCTCAGGGGATGATGAGTGCCCGTTCTATAGTTTGCTCGAACTTATTGAGCGAACCGGTGCTCCGGATTATATAGTGAATTTTAATGTGTTCTCTTCGCGTCTAGAGACTGCATATCGAGCTATTACAACTTGTGATGAAAGTGATCTCCTGACCTTTTTTGCTCGTTATCGCGGATCAGATACAAAGATACTCGATTGGATCATGCCGCGGATGCAAGTTGCGCTTTTGAGCGATGCAGCGGTTGAGCATTTCATTTCTGTCATACCTCGACGTATAGACAGGCATGCTAACTTGAATGACAGCAGTGGTGACGAGGATCACTTCGTGTTTCTTCTAGAGCTATTAGCAAGAATCGTTGTTCGAACCTCTTCAATACGGGCCTTAGAGATTTTTAAGTGGGTGGTCAATAAACTTGGTTATTTGGATCTCTGGTGGGGAACCTACTCGGCCTATGGTGCGGTCTTGGAAGGAGCCATAGAGGCAATGGAAGCTGACGAGCGCCAGGAAGCAATGAATTTAGCTTTGAACATAAAAACCCCGGGCGAGGCGGAAGTTGATGGAATGGAGAGATATTGGCCGGAACCCTTTGATGATTTCTCTGATGAAGATGCACAAAGGCTAAGCGTATCTCCGCACAGCTCTGTTCGTATCGATACACTGATCACTTTAGTAGATAGTGGTTTGGATGTAGACCGAGGCAGAGCCTTGAGGCGGCTTCATAAGCTTTATCAAATGGACAAGCTAACTTCGCTCCAGTCCGGAGCACTCGAATCGGCTATATGGACACGTGCTGGTGAAAACGGATGGCCTTGCGATACCCAGCTGCATCCATGGGTTTTTCTTGAATTACCTGGCAAAGACCGCGCAAACACGCTTTTTCTCGAAAAAATTGTCGGTGGAGTGGCGAGTGGCCAAATCGGACACGAATTACTGATGAACCTCCGCGTGGGTTTGCAGATAACTGACACTACTGTGCCTAAAGAGATGCTCGTTTCATGTGTCAAAAGTTGTATCGCATGGACACCTATCGCAACAGAGGAGAGAAGTCCAATTTCCCATGCACTGTCTGGAGACAATGAGCGTGACAAAGCAACGGGACGCGAAATTGGCGAGCTCCTCGCACAGAGTCTACTGCCCAGGCTGGATACTGGCGACTTGCCCGAAGATATTGTTGAGCAGTTGAAAGACCCTGAAAGGTTGCTACATATCCCATCTCTGGCCGCCAATGCATTTCAATTGGTGCGGCTGTGGCCGAATCATAAGACTCAAGCCTTTGCCCAAATCCGGTCTGCGATAGCGAGCCGAGATCCGATACGCGTGTATCCTGCCTATATCGCCATGAGGCAGTTTATCGACAACTCTTCGGTTGAGCTGGATGTGCCTCGCGAAGTTAAGGAGCTTCTGCTCCACGCTTGTGAACAACGAACACAACCCGGTTTGAGCTCTACGCTTGAGTTGTTGGGAGATATGGTCGAAAAGAATCAACTAAACGGCGATGATTTAGACCGACTTTCAAGTGCATTGCCACCGGTGCTTAAGGAATATCGTTACGATCAAAAGAATTTGGAGGTTCCTTCGAAGGCTGAACTACCCAGGGTTCGGAAGGAGGTCCATCGCCTCTCCAAATTTCTTTTGGATCACCGTGCAGGATTGGAAGAATTGAAATCCGAATTGGAGAATGATGCGCTACCAGAAGTTCGTTTTGTTAATTGAATAGATCAATGCAACATATTAACGAACAACAACTTCGACGAGCCGCTGAGCAGACGGCATATCAGCATTGATTTGAGGTCCGCACTTGGCTGTTAGCTGAAGTTACCCATCACCACACATAAGTAAGGCTGTACGGCGTCAACTATTGCCCGGACAGAATAGTTGACGCCGTGCATCGCGAGTGGTGGTCGCTAGTTTTTCACATGTTTGGCTACTGTTGTGCATGACTTGTGTAACCATGCCAAATCAAGCTGCTACTGAATCAACTCTAATATCGAAAAAGCTATCGCCCTTGGTTGAGTCCGTTTTTATTTGGCTTACGAGGGGCCGGCGAGCAAATGGAAGACATTCTGGGGAGTAGGGTTATCGGCTCGCACTGTAATGTCGCTGCGATCCTATACAGCTTCTCAATGGTGATACTCACTTCTCCACGCTCTATCCTTCCCATATAGCTACGATCAATGCCTGCTACCAATGCAAAGCGATCCTGAGAGAGGCCATTCGCTCGGCGCTTTTCCCTAATGTTCTTTCCGATAGCGACTGCCAGCTCTTCCATATCTGCCTCATTGGTCATGAGGCAGGACTATCGAGCGTTGCGGCCTATCAAGCCACGGCTTATAATCCGTATTTTCACTCCTTTGATGCCCATGCCCATGTCCCGTAACCTCCCGAGCATAGATAGGCGAGTCATTGAACTCTTACTGAAACCAGAAAATGTAACATTCTGCGTTCAAAGCCTTCGGGATCAGTACATTGAGCAATACGACGTAAAACCAGTGCATAAAGCGCCACTGCGTCGCTTTATTTATGAGCGCGTCAGAAAGTTAATTAAGGCCCAATTTGTAGAGAAGGACAGTGAGATAAAGAGCCGCGGCCAGAAGTACCATGTAAGCTCTATGTTGATAGAAGCTGATCTTGGTACTGATGAAGATGACTTTGTCTCATGGCTACAACGTACTCATCCTCAAACAACGAATGAGCCAGTCATCAATATTGCGAGCCAGTCAAATAGCGAAGAAAACAGGCAAGCAGTAAAGGCGCCTGTCGATAGCTACACGGTATTGGAAAAAAAGTTAAATGAGGCGCAAAGCCGGTTTTTGGAATCTTTAGGGGAAGTGGAGGCCTTCCAGCAGCTTATGAGGGAACATCCGGAGCTTAATAATAGCCTTTCAATTGACTACCGCAGTGCTCACGAGCGTAGCTCACGTCTTTTAGGCCATGTCAGTGCTTTAGAAAAGGCCATAAGCCGCCTCAGTGGCTCATGATTGTATTGCGGAAGTGGCAAGCGGACTGTTTAAACAAGGCCAAAGCACACTATCAGAGCCACCGTGATTATTTTGTTCAGGCAACCCCGGGTAGCGGGAAAACGCGTCTTGCTGCCGAATTGGCCAAGTGGTTGCTTGAAGAGCAGCTTATCGACTTCGTTATCTGCTTTGCCCCTACGAGGGAAGTGGTTGCAGGTATGCAGCGCACATTTTCTGCTGTTTTAGATCAGCGTTTTGGAAACGTCATTGCATCCGCAGGAGCCGCTTATACTTACCAGTCCATGGAATACCAACAGGAAGAATTTTGGAATATTTTTAAAAATTTCCGCGTATTAGCTATCTTCGACGAAATTCATCACTGCGCAGGTCATGATCCTCTCTTTAGTAATACATGGGGGCAGCAGATTATTCGGAATATCCAGGATCAAGCAGCTTATACCCTCGGCTTGTCTGGAACCCCTTGGCGTTCTGATGACCTTCCTATCGCATTGGCACGGTACTCTGATCCAGAAGGTCAGCTGATCTGTGACTATCGTTATGACCTACAAAGTGCTGTGAACGACGGCGTTTGCAGAGCCCCACGGATTACGCTGATCGATAACCCTTTAATCAGGCTCGTCGAGGAAAAAGAAAACACTGAGTCTGTTCGAGGGTTTTCATGCTTCTCTCAACTACTCAGTGAGTCACCCGTTAGCTACGAAGACCTGCTGCGCCATGACGACATCCTCAATGCTGTGCTGGATATAGGTATTCAGCAGCTGAATGAAAACCGACATAAGACCCCTCAAGCTGGGGGGCTAGTGGTGGCAACGGATATTGAGCATGCCCACCAAATTGCTGGAATACTGAATGCTAAGCATCAAAGCTATGTCGTGGTCACCAGTAAAACACCTCGGGCTCAGCAACTAATCGACCGGTTTCGGCATGACAACACCTGCTGGATTGTAGCGGTTAGCATGATTTCTGAAGGCACAGATATACAGCGTCTGTCAGTTTGCTGTTACCTCAGTCGCATTCGTACGGAGCTTCACTACAGGCAGGTTCTTGGTCGCATCTTAAGAAAGATGGGCACTGATGAGGTAATCCCCCCATTTATAACCGGGGCGATAAGTAGAGTTGGTTAGGCAGCCATT
>NZ_FUKM01000015.1 GCF_900163645.1 Halomonas citrativorans
AACTCAGGCCTTATCCGCTTAGTGTTTTACTGTCCAAGTTTTTGGGGTCAGTTCACTATGGCGGCTTTCTTTGCGCCACAACTCGCGCATTTTTCAAAAACTTGGCCCTGTCGCTATCATCACCACGCTGTGTAATGAGCGGGGCATCAGCGATGTCACCTTTACGCTAAACCGTGACCTCATCGAGCGCGAGTACTGTGTGCAGTACCGCGAAACCGACCTTGCCTTTATCGAACGCCTGGCTGCTGAAGAGGGGCTGTTCTACTTCCATACATTTGAAGCGGGTGCCCATCGTCTGGTATTCACTGATGATCCTAATTCACTAACTAATCTTGGCGAGCGCACTTACCATAATCGGGCTGGCGGCACCGCTCCCACGCGCCATGTGCGTAAGCTGCGTCATACCGCTCGCGTGGCCAGCTCATCTGCCACGCTGAAGGATTACACGTTCAAGAACCCCGGTTACGCGCAGCTGAACGAGCATCAAGGGCCGAATGTTGAACAGCACGGCCAGCGGATGGATTACGAGCATTACGACTATCCCGGCCGCTATAAGCAGGATGCCTCTGGCAAGCCCTTCACCCGGATCCGCCTGGAGCACTTGCGGCGGGAGGCTGTGACCGCCGAGGCACAAAGCGATCTGCCCGAACTCGCCCCCGGCGTTCGTTTTACGCTGAGCGACCACGATGTGGAAAGCCTCAACCGTGACTGGCAACTGATCGAGGTCATTCACCACGGTGAGCAGCCCCAGGCACTTGAAGAAGACAGCTTTACGGTAGGCGATTCCGCCGACATGACGCGCTACCACAACACCTTGGTACTGGGGCCAGGCGATGTAGCCTGGCGCGCCACGCCCAACCCCAAACCGCGTGTGGATGGCCCCCAGGTAGCCATGGTGGTCGGCCCGCCCGGGGAAGAGATTCACTGCGATGAGCATGGCCGCGTCAAAGTACAGTTCCCCTGGGACCGTTACGCCGAGCCTAACGAGAAAGCCAGCTGCTGGGTGCGCGTGTCCCAAGGCTGGGCAGGCAGCGGCTACGGCAGTATCGCCATTCCCAGAATTGGGCATGAGGTAATTGTTTCGTGTCTTGAAGGTGATCCCGATCAGCCACTGATTACCGGGCGCACCTACCACGCCGCCAATACCGCGCCGTATCCACTGCCTGAACACAAGACCCGCACCGCGATCAAGACCCAGACCCACCAGGGCGAAGGCTTCAACGAGCTGTGCTTTGAAGACAAGGCGGGCGAAGAATTCATCTATATGCACGCTCAGAAGAACATGGAGCTGCATGTCCTGAACTCCCGCCAGAAGCGCGTCGAGTTCGATGACACGGCCACCATTGGCAATAACTCCCACCTGGCGGTCGCCAAGGACCGCATCGAAACCATTGACGGCAATCGCGGTGTCACCGTACACACCAACCACACCGAACAGATCGATGGCGAGCGCGGGCTAACGGTCGGCGGCAGCTACCAGACCCATGCCAACGGCGATATCACCTTTAAAGCCGATGGCGAGCTGATTCTGGATGCCAGCAAGATCACGCTGGTGGCCGGTGGCGCGGCGCTGGTGGTATCAGGCGGCAGTGTTGATGTTACGCCGGTATTGAACGTGGGCTCGGCTTCGCCCAGTGCCGCAGCGCTACCGCCCATTCCTGCCGTGCTGGAAGCCGCCGCAGGGGAAGGCAGCCCGTTTGTTTCCCATTGCCCGCTGGAAGAGGCATGACGCATGGCAACATCTGACTACTGGGTAGCGCGCTGCCATGTCATGGCCCACACCCCCAGCGCCCGGCGCTGGGAAGAAGACACCGACGAAGCCATCACGGTCGCCGCCGTCCTCGCCAGCAGTGAAGACGAGGTAAGAGCGCGCCTACAACAGCAGTGCCATCAAGACGGCCTGGGGCTGGTGCGCCTGGAGAATATTGAAACGCTGCTTGCTCGCTGCCGCCGGGAAGGCCTGGTGCAAACGCTGGTTGAATTGGCGCACACGACGTCAACGAAATACCCGGTCGCCTACGGCGACATGGTGCCTCTGTTGCCAGAAAAGGCGCCTGAACCGCAAGACGCTCAGCCGGCGATTCCCCCGGTCAGCTACCAGGAAACGACCTGGCAAGCGCTGTTTGCCTGCGACCAGTCGCCGCTCTGGGCAGTCATTGACGGCGTCAACTGCCGGGAAACCATGGCGCGTTTGGGCCAGACCGACGCCCAGCACGCCTGCCTCTATGCCACCACGGACACCGCCACTCAGGCCAACGCCCCGTGGCTTGTACGCCTGGAAGCCGACAGCGATATTCGCATCTGGCTGGAAAACCTGCCCCAGGATCAGCACTGGGGTGTGCTGTTTCACTCCCATGCCACGCTCAAGCAACTGCGCACGCACCTTCGCAAGTTCACCATGCTCTGGACCCCGGCCAACGACCAGGCCCCGGTGTACTTCCGCTTCTACGACCCCCGCGTTGCCCTGGACATGAGCCAAGCGCTCGAGCCCTGGAAGCTGGCCGCCTTTATGGCGCCGCTGGAAGCCGTCTTTATTCCTGCTTCCCCGCTGATGGTGTTTCCGTCTGAGTTGACGTTAATTCCCTCCATCGCGCTGGAGACGCCCGCTCAGCACGTACAGGGTCGATTGCTGACGATCTCGCTCAGCCATGACGCCCGCGACGCGCGAGGGCAGGGGCGGCAGTTTGCCATCGGCCAGGAAGAGTTTGCACGGTTTGGCCGCTTATTGGGTGTTCGCGCTAAGCGGAATATAGCGAATGAAATGAGCGCGCAATTTGCTACCCACTCCCCTGAGCAGCTATTGGCCGCTATTGAGAGTGCAACAAAGCTAGGCGGAAAGTATGGTCTTACCTCTAGAAAACAGATTAAAACCCTTGCTCAATGTGTTCTTTATTTTGGTGATGATTTTGACGAGCGCTATCCAGCGGTATCTCGGACTCTGAGTAATACGCGCTTATTAACTTGGCAGAAACGACAGTTTATTGACGAATGGTTCTTCCGAATGCAGCTCCAGACTGATTTTAAAGAACGCATTACGGCTACGCATGAGAGAGACATCACATGGCGTAAAGAAGACCTACGGAAAGGAACAAGCCAATGAGTTACTTAGCCACACCTGACGATCTTATATATATACTGGCGACAGATGGTGATCGCTTCTCTGCTGAAGAGCGCCGCGTTCTTGAAGATCAAATTAGTCACTCCGTGGATCTTCGAGATGATGACGATTCAGCTCCCGCTGGATGCCCGGTAATGCGTTCTTGGGCAAATCGTTGGGTAGAGCTCGGTGGCAATGAAGGGCAACCTCTTACCAGTAGTGTATTACCGCCTGTGCCCAGTGATGGCAAAACAATGGACCCAGACTTTGCCGCTATTTGTGTAGAGTGCCGCTCCAACGAACCGTGCTGCTTCATTAACGGCACAGTTTCAGATAGTAGCGACGACTCACGTAAAATAACCTGGCCCCCAGAGCGTATAGCAGGTGGCCCTGAACCTATTTATGCAACCAGGTTACTTGTCATTGCCAAGGAAATGGAAGGAGCATATCTAACCGCCAATGTGAAAACCGAGTGGGGAGGACAGCGTTGCCAAGTAGGTCACTTGAACCGTCCACGGTTAGAAACAACAGGGCTGGTAGATGGTCGCCAGCGCATTGAGGAACAGCAAGCTGAAGTAGCGATGGGCTATTACCAATATATAAACACGACAATGGCCTTGAAGAAGTACGTGCCTGAAAATGTACTGAACGCACTGTTTGCCATGGATGCAATGCTCGCCATCGCCTCCACACTAAAGGGAAGCGAAGGGGCATCGTTTACTCCAACGCAGTGCCTTACGGATCCTGCCATGGGAATGGCTTTACAAGTGATTCCAGTGCCCTATGTCAGTTTGAAGGGCAAACTGGAGCTGGCGAGCCACATAGGGTTTACCACCGCCGGGGTGACAGCCTCTGCTGAGGCAAGGGGAGATTTAACCGGCAAGTTCGCCTCGTATGAGATTTCAGCGGAAGGCACAGCCGGTGGTTCAGAGAATACGGGACAAGCTGCGGATCGTGAAAGTACGGCTCCCGGCCTGGTCGGCATGATGGCACGCATCATTGGTACGCTGGATCACTACGTATCAGAAGGCAATGAGCAACGCCAACCACTGGATCGAACCAAGTATGCCTCGGGTGTGCGCCTCACCAAGTCACTGACTCTGGAGCCAGAAGGGTTTGAACTCGAGGCGAAAACCAGCTCGCCAGACCTGCAATTTTCCATTGCCAGTCTGTCGACGGTATTCAGTATAGGCGTTTCCGGAAAGCTCGACTTTATAGATGCACTGGCCATGGCGTTTACAGGCCCCGGCGCACCCGCGATTCGCGAAGCGCGCGCTCGTATGGCCGCCGGCGAGCATATTTCTGCCACGCTGGACGCTTATCTGGAAATGGCTGCTACAGGGAGCCTGACTCACTCCATCGATAGCGGTGCCAGTATCACCATTCCCGCGAATGGCAGTCTGGAGGGAGCGAATGAAGCCATCCAGCAAGAGATTGGCGGAAAGATAGAGATCAAAGCGCGAGCTGAGCTCGCTATTGAAGTCGCAGCTGAAGCATGGATATTTAGTGCACGAGCAGGGGCTAGTGGCTCTCTACATACTTCCTGGTGCTGGGCGGTGGAGAAAAGAGATGGCGAGCGCCAGCGTAGTTATGAATTTGAGGGAGTGGTGCTAACGCTGAGAGCATATGTAGAAATTGAGATAGACAATAGTGACGACGATAATGTTGAGCAAAAAGGGCCAGACCTAAGCGGTATAGCAGAGGTGCAGATTACCGATCTATTTAAACATGCTGAAGAGCATATCAATGATTCAAGAGAAAAGGCAGAAGAAATAGCGCGACAACGTGAAGATCCTCCTCAGGGGAGGGGAACTTATATTATCTGGGAACCCAAGGAGCCCCAATGGCAAGCTTATTAAGTCGTTTTTTTATATTGACCTTTATTACTATTATTTGGCAAGGATATGTCATGGCTGACAATTTCGAAAATCGCTATAACGCTTATATACATACCGAGGGCAGTGCCTGGTCTTTACGTATTAATGATATTTTTGTACGTAACAATGACAAGGTCGCTTACTCTGATGCCTCTCCCAATATTGGCATGCATTTGCGTGAAGGCGAGAACACGCTATCGCTACTTTTTTCACCTGTAACGGGGCAGGATGCTGAAACAGGTGAATATAATTACTCTTTACATGATGGTGTTTTAATTGATATCGCCCTTGGTCGCAACCAATGGACAACAGGCGAACGCGAGCGTATTCACCTGGTGCGCATGCGTTATAACGAAGAAGAAGGTCAATTCGAACACTTGGAAAATACAGCGGGCGGGGAGGAGCAGGTATTAAACCAGCCACATCTTCGTAGTGATGGTCGTCCTCAATTGTCCGAGTTTGAAAACATCATTTTTGGTGGGGGGTGGACACTGGATGGCTACCGGCTGGATATTACCTTTACTGTCGATGACCCTATACCCTCGGCTCATTGGGAAAAAGACGCAATTGAGCTTGAAGATACGCCCGAACTGCGCCGTGAGCTGCGTGAAGCCTATCAAAATATCCACGGAATGATTGATCGCAACGATGCAGAAGCCATTTTTCGTGAGGTAGAGCCCGTTTGGGGGCGCACGGCATATATGCTCACTGAACGAGAATCTGCAAGAGCCTTCATTGAAAATACCCACAATGGATTGGCCGCTTTTAAAAGAGTGCGGCCCGATGGTGAAGAACTTTTACCACTTTACTGGGAAGATAACCCGCAAGATGATCAAGTAGAGTTTATGGCGAATAACCGATTGGTACGTATTCGCCCTACCCCCATTTTGTGGGAGCACCCCCCGAGTGGCAGCAAGCGTTACGCTAGCTTCCCGGTGGTGTTTTACAAGTCTAAAGGCGGCGAATGGCGAGTAGCCAGAATACTGGTGGATATATGAAACCCGTAGCCCGCAAAGGCGACCTGCATAGCTGCCCCATCCCCGGCCACGGCACCACCGAAATCGTCACCGGTTCGCCCTCTCACGTAGAGGGCCAGTCCGTGGCGCGGGTGGGCGATAAAACCGGCTGCGGTGCGACCATTATCGAAGGCTCAAGCCACTCCCATCACGATGGCCGCCCCACGGCTTATCTTGGCTGCAAGACGGATCATGGCGGTGAGATTATTACCGCCTTAAGCAGTGCCAATGTCGAGCCGTAATGCCAACGGGATGTTTTAAGGCTCAAGGACGCTTAATCCGTTCTTAAGCGTTACCCATCACGTCATGGCACGGTTTGAATGATGTTCAGTCGTGCCAACATTTAATCAAACAGTATGGATTGTGAACCATGAAACAATGGATTGTTGCTCCTTTTTTGTTGGTAGTCGTGATGGGAAAGGTACTGGCTGACCCTTCGGAAATACCTCAATCAGGCGTCTATGCCGTGGACTCGATAGAAGCGGTAGAAGCGAACCTTATGGCGGATTCCATGTTGCCCGAGATTGAAGCGAGCATGGAGCGTGCCTGGGTCAGGTTCGATCGCGAGAGCCGCACCGCTGAGATCTACATGGAGGCGCAGGAAGAACCACTACATTACGATTTCGATTTCGAGACCAACCAGGCAACAAGCCCTGATAATCCTACTGCTGGGCTTAGGCTCGAAACATCCGAGCAGTTTGTGATGATCCATGGCGTGCCGTTTGAAGTCGCTTTCACCTTCCAGCAGATAGATGAGGAAGGGCCTGAATTTGCCGCTTTGCAATCTGCCAGGGATGAGTGGCTAGAGAGCAAGCAGGCGGCTTTGGAAGAGCAGGGATCAGGTTTAGCCGAGCTTTTCGATGTCGAACCTCTTTCGCCTGATGCGTCTGATTGGGTAGATTGGAACGTACCCTATGTGTTTGATATGCCGATTGATTGGAATGATCAAGACGTCACACTTTCCAAGCCTGACTCATTCGCTTCTGAAGGACTGCTGTTCTCTAATGAGTTCGGGGCGCCAGCGCTTTTGATCGGGCAGTTGATAACGGATGCTGACACCTTTCGGAAAAGCGTTATCTCTCCTGACGATCTACAAGAAACAATTCAGCTAGAGACACCGAATCGAGAGCTGACTATTTTCATGAATCAGGATGGCAATCTCGGGCTTGTTGGCATTGTACCCAGTGATCAAGAGGCAACGAGCTTCTGGGTAGTTGAACCCAATGATTTTCTTGTAACGGAAGATATCAACAAGCTCATTGGGATGTTTTATACCATTCGGGTGCTAGCGCCTCTTGAGGAGCGCATCTCGTTTACGGATCCTGATACTTGGCCACACTACCGCCTGACTGAGGAAAGCGAGCAGATGCTAAAGGATCGCACGGGCGATACGCTTTCCCTGGAAGGGCTGCTGGGGCTTATGGGAGGGCAGGTAAGGGCAACGCTGTTTGATGATGACCGCCGGCGCTCATACCCCGACTTCAGCCTTACCCTTGTTGACGCAGAGCCCGAACCGCTATCGCTAACGCCCCCTCTGATAGCGCTAGGGAGCCCTGAGGAGGGTAAGTTGATACTTTGGGAAGATGGGAATCACACGATGTGTGAAGCCTCGCTGTCTTTGCCTATTCTCTCCCACGAGAGGGAGACGGTGGCCTACATGCGCATCGCCGAATATGTGAATTATTACAGTGATCGTGGTCCGGATCATGCGCAGTATGAACGTTGCATCGCTGCTTGGAGCGCTCTTCAATCTTTTAATAGTAAATTGAAAAATGAACTTGTAACGGATCTTCCAGCATTGGCACGCACACTTGGGGACGTTAAGACTGCCTATTTAAGAGATGGCTACGTAGTCGTCGCTAAAGGGAGCGGCGCTGACATGATGCAAGGCCTCATATCTCAGGAAGGGGAGACTATTCTTCCCATGGAGTATAAACGCATCGACGTTCGCTCCGATATGATCGTGGCCGAAGACTCGCTTGGTAAATGGATACTTTCAAAAAAGGGTGAAAAGCTGGTTTCAGTGCCACTCATAGCGTTCGATCCTTTTGAAGGGCGAGAGGAATATTACGTCTTGACCAGCGCGAATGAGCAGGGCGAGTGGCGAAAAGGACTTTTTGATATGAGCAGTCAAAATATCGTGCTTTCGCCAGAATTTCGCTCACTCTCTTATGATGAAGACAGAGAAACGCTGCTGGTTGAATACCCTGACCGTAGTAAGGCTTGGCTATCTCTGACGGGAGAGCCTATCAGCGAGCGTTATGCCTCCATCCTGCCCTTGCGTGGTACATCTAATTATTTGCTCAAGGATAGTGAGACAGAGGAGTGGTACATTGCCAATGAGCAGCTTGAGCAACAGTCAGAAATATATGCTTTTGCCAGGATAAATCGTGCTGCCCAGCTAGTGTACGTAAGATTCCCAGAGGTTGGCCCCGATGAAACTAGGCCTGCGCCTGCCTATATTGATTATCAAGGCAATCGAATCCTCTCAGAGGACATGACGCAGGAATATGCCCCGTCAGATGATGGGTATATTACTGTCTGGGTAGAAAAGAAACCTTTTCCTGGCATTCTCGGAGAACCTGGAAGGCGTTGGGGGTTAGTCGACCGTACCGGCGAGGTGGCTATTCCTCTCGAATATGACCAACTGCATCAGGCGCGGGAGGGGGTGGTGCCCGTTCGGCGTGACGAAATGTTCGCAATTTTTTCCGTCGAGGGTTCTCAGCTGACTGATTTCGAATGGGGAAATCTAACCCCCAGCCTTTCGGGCAGTTTAATGGCGCGGCATCACTCTCTTAATACATGGCAACTCATCGACCACCAAGGTCATCTGCAAAGCGAACTTACCTTCACTGAGCAACCCAGGCATGTGTTTATCGAGCATCACGAGACCGATGTCTTGACCGATATGTTCGTCACTGCTCATGAGCAAAAATTTGGAATTGTGTCGGCCAAAGGAGAAATTTTGGTTCCCTTTGGGTATGAGTCTGTAAATACGGATGCTTACAGGCCTGTGTTTACTGACTCAGACGGAGAAGAAAAGCGTTACCCGGATGATTTTAGAGGATAGCGTCTTGACGTTGAGCAGAATGGTAGCTGCCGCTGTCAAGCGTGCGAGGAGTAGCCTTGTGCGCAATGCCAGTGAGTAAAAAAATAAAAGCGCCGAGTCCACCCGTCTAGATTGCGCCCTGGAATGGTAGGCAATTGCGCTATCACTTATTTGGTTCGTCAGGAGACAGCATGAAGACGTTTGCACGTTCAGCGAGTACGGGTGAAGGGATGCCTGTGGTGGCAGGCTTTTTTGATCCGCGTACGTTCAGCGTCCAATACATCGTCAGCGACCCAGCCACAGATAAGTGCGTGATTATCGACCCGGTGCTGGATTTTGACGAAAAGTCCGGCGCAACTGCCACCCACCATGCCGACGAGCTGCTTGCCTATGTGTCGCAGCACGGCCTGAGTGTGGAGTGGATTCTGGATACCCACCCCCATGCGGACCACTTCTCCGCGGCGCAGTACCTAAAAGAGAAAACCGGCGCGCCGACCGCGATTGGCCAGCACATTACTAAAGTACAGGCGCTGTGGAAGGAGATATACCACTGGCCGGAAATGCCCGCTGATGGTCGCCAGTGGGATAAGCTGCTTGCGGCGGGCGATACCTTCAATATTGGCGAATTAAGCGCCCGTGTGCTGCATTCACCGGGGCATACGCTGGCCTCGATTAGCTATGTAATAGGCGATGCAGCGTTTGTACATGACACCCTGTTTCAGCCGGATTTTGGCACCGCTCGGGCTGATTTCCCCGGCGGCGATGCCCGGACACTCTGGCACTCTATTCAGCAAATTCTTGCGCTCCCCGACAGCACCCGCCTGTTTACCGGCCACGACTATATGCCGGATGGCCGCGAGCCGAAATGGGAAAGCAGCGTGGCTGAACAGCGCGACAACAATCCGCATTTGGTGGGAAAAAGTGCCGCGGATTACATTGCCCTGCGCCAACAGCGCGATAGCGAACTGCCCATGCCGAAGCTGATGCTTCACGCGCTGCAGGTCAATACTCAGGGCGGGCGCTTGCCGGAGCCCGAAGCCAACGGCAAGCGCTATCTGAAAATCCCCCTGAATGCCTTGAAAGGGGCGAAGTGGGACTAGCGTTACTGTCGTACGTCTTTCATTGGTGAAAACGTCCTGAAACCGGTAGCGTAATTAGCTCAGGACGTAACCCCCCTCTCTAGGAAGGCGCATGACTTCAATTTCTCCGCAACAAACCCTGAAAGACGTATTCGGTTTTGACGACTTTCGCGGTGGCCAGCAGGCCGTGGTCTCCAGAGTGTTGGAGGGCCATTCCACGGCGGCTATTTTCGCCACCGGCGCGGGAAAGTCGCTGTGTTATCAACTGCCCGCGCTGCATCTACCCCATTTAACGCTGGTGGTGTCGCCGCTTTTAGCGCTGATGCAGGATCAGCTCGCCTTTTTAACCCGCCACGGCGTGGCGGCGGCAAGTATCGATTCCACTCAGGACCGCGATACCGTGCGTGATGTGATGGAGCGTGCCAGAAGCGGCGAGTTGAAAATTCTCATGGTGTCGGTGGAGCGGCTCAAGAACGAACGTTTCCGGAATTTTCTGCGTCAGGTAAATATTTCGCTGTTAGTGGTCGATGAAGCCCACTGCTTGTCTGAATGGGGGCATAACTTTCGCCCCGACTATCTTAAGTTGCCCGAGTACCAGCGCGAGTTCGCAATCCCTCAAGTGCTGCTGCTGACCGCCACGGCCACGCCTGCGGTGATTGCCGATATGGGCGAGAAATTCTCCATTGATCCAAATAATGTGATTACCACAGGCTTCTATCGGCCCAATCTTGAATTACTGGTGCACCCAGTAGCGGGTAACCGTCAGCAACATTTGATCGATTGGCTAAAGCCTCAAATGCAGCCGGGCAATGAAGCGCCCAGCATCATTTATGTCACCTTGCAGCAAACTGCTGAACAAGTGGCCAGCGCCTTGGCTGCCCAGGGAATCAGCGCTCAGGCGTATCACGCGGGGCTGGATTCAGTGCGACGAGATGAGATTCAGCGCCAATTTATGAGTGGGGAGTCGCCGTGCATCGTGGCTACCATTGCATTTGGCATGGGCATCGATAAAGGCAATATTCGCAACGTCGTGCATTTTGACCTGCCCAAATCCATCGAGAACTATAGCCAGGAGATCGGGCGGGCAGGACGCGATGGCCTGCCTTCCACCTGCCTGACTATGGCAGGGCGTGATGGCTTGCGCGTGCTGGAAAACTTTGTGTACGGCGATACGCCGGAGTACGCGGGTATTGTGCGCTTGCTTGAGGAGGTCGCCGCCGCCGGTGCGACGCCCGAGCGCCAGTGGGAAGTGCTGCTCAATGTGTTGTCACGCGATACCAATATTCGCCTGCTGCCGCTGAAAACCCTGCTCGTACGGCTGGAAATGCACGGCATTATCGCACCGCGCTTCGCCTTTCTAGCGGAATACCGGTTGCGTTATCACACTGAACCAGAGGCGCTGGTTGCACGCTTTCAGGGTGAACGGGCGGCCTTTGTCCGCCTGCTGGTCGATAATATCCCCATCGCCCGCACCTGGGGGAGTGTGGATTTCGAGCGGCTGCAGTCGGCAGGGCAGGCGCAACAGGTCGATGCCTCCCGCGCTCGCGTGATTACCGCCCTTGAGTACTTTCAGGATAAAGGCTGGCTGACGCTGGAAGGCAAACGAATGACCGACGTGTATGACGTCCGTCAGCCGGAATTCAGCCTTGAGGGGCTGGCGAGCCAGCTATATGACGAGTGTTTAGCGCGCGAGCGGAGCGAGATCGAGCGGCTGCAGGCCATGCTGGCGCTCTTTGAGTCCGATACATGCCTGACCCGGCGTTTAACCGAGCACTTTGGCGACACAACGTTAAGCGCAAGCGACGATAGCCGTTGTGGGCACTGCTCGGTCTGCTATGGGCATAGCGTTCAGTTGCCCGCTGCGCCGTCTTTACCGGCACTGGCAGACGCCGATTTCAGCCGTTACGCCGCGCCCTTTATCGAGCGCCATACGGCGCAAACAGGCCAGCCTCCCAACCGCCAGCGGCTAGCCCATTTTTTGTGCGGCCTGAGTATGCCGGTGTTTACGCCGCTCAAGGCGCGCAGCCTTGATGGCTTTGGCGTATTCGAGCAGCGCGCCTACCCTGAGGTGAGGCAGTGGGCAGAGTGGTGTCTTAACCCTGGCGCAGCGTAATGCGGGTGAGTTCTGAAGGCTTGCCTAAGCGCAGCGCAAAGCCAGGCCAGAGCCCGGTGCCGTTATTGACGTAAAGCGTCATTCCGTCAACATCGTAAAAGCCTGAGACAAAACCGTTATTGGCCAAGGCCACAATACGATCAACCCCCCAAATCATACCGCCGTGGGTGTGGCCAGAAAGCTGCAAATCAACCCCGGCGGCAGCTGCCCTGGCGGCATCAAACGGCTGGTGGTCAAGCAGGATAATCGGCGCGCTAGTGGGGGCGTCAGCGATTGCTTCGTCTACATCCGGCGCGGGCCAGCCGGTACGCGGTGCTCGTAAATCGGTGATGCCAGCAAGCACCAGGTGGGCACCGTCTCGTGTGATCACAGCATGTTGATTGGCCAGCGTCTGCATACCAAGTGATTGGTAATGCGCCATCCACTGCTCGTACCCAAAGTAATATTCGTGGTTGCCGGGGCTTGCATAAACGCCATCCGGCGCCGAAAGTGCTTGAAGCGGTGCTACATCCATCCGTCGGGTTTCGAGGTCGCCGTCGATCAGGTCGCCGGTAATCACGATTAAATCAGGTGCCAAGGCGTTGGTTTTGGTGACCACCGCGTTAACCCATGGCGCCTCAAATAACCGGCTGATATGCAGGTCGGTTAAATGAATTATTTGATACCCGTCAAACTGCGTGGGCAGCCCGGTAATGGTTACTTCAACCTCCTTCATGGGCGGTACGCGCACTGCCTGGTTGACCCCAAAGGCCGCGATGCCCAGAGCGATGATCCCAATCGCATAACGCAAAGAGGCGGGGATCTTGAGTCGCCGCCTTTTTGCTGCCATTAAGAGAAGCGTTACCGCATCAACGATGAGTTGTAACATCGCCAGAAAAAGGAGGGTGCCGAACAGCCAGTTGATCATTAGCACTATGCTTCTGGGTACCTCGGGGGAAAACATACTGCCAAAGGCCAAAAACGTCAGCAGGTGGTGCTGTGAAACGAGAAGCAGTAACGCGCTGAGGGCAATCTTGACCCATAACGGCCAACGCAGCGGTGCCAGGAAACGGGCAATAACCATCAGGCAGGGTATGGCAACGATGAAGTGAAACATCAAAGGGGACTCGTATAAGAGAGTGGGCGTAGTTATATAGATAAATGGCTAAATTAGCTATTCATCAAAAAGTGTAAAAATCGCTTGGTTCAACGGTACGTATTTTCGCTACGTACATTCGCTAAGTGTTGCCACTAAGTACGTTCATCGGGCAGGCGGCTTTCACGCCAGTTATCCCACGCGGGAGCTGGCCCAACCATTTCAAACAGATGATCCAAAAAGGCACTTACCTTTCGCGTATGCAGGCGACGCTGCGCGTACAGTACATGAATATCGCGCCTGCCGGGGGCGACCTCGCAGCGCCACTCTTCAAGTACGGGTAGCAGTTTTTTTGAAGCCAATTCATCGGCGATTAACCAGGTAGGAAACATGACGAAACCCTGACCCATGAGCGCTGCTTGCACCAGGCTTCCGGCATCGTTGCTATAAAGAGGGCCATCGACTTTGCAGGTAATGGGCTGCGGCTGCTCGGGATGGTGGAAATACCAACGCTGGCGGCCCATTTCGCCCTGGTAAAGCAAGCAGTTGTGCTGGCTCAGGTCATCGGGCGTATTCGGCGTGCCTGCGTGTTGCAAGTAGCTCGGCGCGGCGGCCACCACGTAATTCATCGGGGCTAAACGGCGTGCCACCAGCGTGGTGTCGGCCAGTTCGCCAACGCGAAACGTGATATCGATGCCCTCGCGTACCGGGTCGGTTAATTGATCGGTCAACATTAACTCGACGTTGACCGCCGGGTAGCGCTGCTGAAAGCGATGCAGAATTGGCATGATTTGACGCTGACCAAAGGCGACCGGCGCGTTTAAGCGCAGCACACCGGAAGGCTCGGCATTTGGCGCTGTCAGCGCTTCGGTCGCCAGGTCGAGCTGTTCAAGGATGCCTCGCACGTCTTGATAGTAGCGCTCACCGGCTTCGGTCAGCGTCACTGCCCGCGTGTGCCGGTAGAGCAGTTGCTGACCCAACGACTCCTCTAGAGACGCAATTTGGCGCGAGATAGACGACACAGCACGATGAAAATGACGAGCCGTGGCGGTAAAGCTGCCGGTCGCGGCAACGCGCTCGAAAACGCGTAATGCATTGAGATCCATTAGGTTGCGCCTAAAGCAATAAAGATTTGCGATTTTTCCAATTGTAGCAACTCTGGTTGCTGTCCAGAATAAGCCATAACCGATACGAACACAGCGTTCGTCATTTTCAGAGTGTTTCTCAGAGCTAACTCTTTCAAAGCAATTTTGATGGCAACGAGTTACCTCGTTTGAATAAGGAGTCGATAATGCGTAAAGGCAATGCTCTTATAGTAGGTGCTACCGGTATTACTGGCGGCAACCTGGCAAGCTATCTCAATGCTAGTGGCTGGACCGTTTATGGTTTGTCACGCCGCCCCACTACCCAGACCGGCATTATCCCTGTTACTGCTGATCTACTGGATCGCGAGGCCACCGAGATAGCCTTGGCAGATTTACCCATCACGCACGTGTTTTACTGCACCTGGATCAAGCGCGATAGTGAAAAGGCCAACGTCGAGGCCAACGGCGCGATGATGCAGAACCTGCTGGATGCCTTGCAGGGCACGAAAATTAAGCATGTCTCGCTGGTAACCGGCACCAAGCAGTACCTGGGCTCTTTTGAGAGCTACGGCAGCGGCAAGACTGAAACGCCATTTCGTGAATCCGCGCCGCGCGTACCCGGCGAAAACTTCTACTACGCCCTTGAAGACACCTTGTTCGCCGCCGCCGCACGTGACGGTTTCAACTGGAACGTGCACCGCCCGCATACCGTGATCGGCTATGCCCTGGGTAACGCCATGAACATGGGCGTGACGCTGGCGGTTTACGCCTCCATCTGTAAGGCAACCGGCAAGCCGTTTACCTTCCCAGGTTCGCAGGTGCAGTGGAATGCACTGACCGACCTAACCGATGCGCTGGTGCTGGCACGTCAGTTGGAGTGGGCGGCCACTACCCCGGGGGCGCACAACGAAGCGTTCAACACCGTTAACGGTGACGTTTTCCGCTGGCGCCGGATGTGGCGTGAAATAGGCGAGTTCTTCGAGCTGGAAGTTGCCGATTGCCCGGAAACGCCGCTGCCGCTGGAAACACAAATGGCCGATAGCGCGCCAATCTGGGCCGACATTGCTGAGAAGCATGACCTGATGGAAGCCGATGTGACCAAGCTGGCTTCCTGGTGGCACTCCGATGCCGACCTTGGGCGTGAGCTTGAGTGCGTTAACGATGTGACCAAGTCACGCGATTTCGGCTTTGACCACTTCCGCGAAACCCGTGGCGCGTTTTTTGATCTGTTCACCCGCCTGCGCGCAGAACGCATTATCCCTTGAGTCATACCGCTTTCAGAAAAATCGCCACCGGGGTGCCTAATGGCACCCCGTTTTTGCGTTCCTGAGCACCTTCTTGGATGTGCTGGCTCAAGTGTGATGATGATACAAATGAGTAAGCCGGATGCTGATTAAAAAGAGTAGCAAAGCTATTAATAGTTTTAACGTATAGCAGTGAGTGTCGAGCTGTCTTGTTGTTAAGGGATGAGCTTAAAAGATATTCTTCGTATTTTTTAAATATTAAGACGCACTAAAGCCGGGCCTTGTTATGCTTTTAAAAAGCCTAACAACCCTATTTCTTTTTTGCTTTTACGCGTTACTATTAACAGTGTTCGCGTAGATGTTTTTAAATGCTCGACGATAAAAGAAGGCGGCCCGCGAGTTAACGCATGCGGATAGTTATACTGAATGAACGCACCGGTCTGGAACGTAAGAAATGCGCCGCCCAACGCAACGAAGGCTTCGTGGGCAAGGGCGGGTAACGCAATAGAGAGCGACGGACTGTGTTGCCACAGCTCACAGTAGCCACACTGGTTGTGCCAGTCTGACAACGTGCTGGAAAGTGCGCGGCCAGTAGCCGTATCGGGTGGGGGATGCGCTACAGGGTGTTCGGCGTGTTCATCCGTCGAATGATGATGCTCAGCATCCGCATTGTGGTTATGACTGTTGCTGTGGTTATGACTGTTGCTGTGAGCATGGTGGCCATGGTCGTGATGACTGGCCTGGAACTGAGAAATGAGCGGCCCCGCAAATAGCAGACACATAGCTACCCACGCCATCGCTAACGTAACGCGATAGTAGGGTAAGCGTGCTGAGCGAGACAGCGGCATCAAATTTAGCCCTCACGGGGTTAACAAGAAGCGTGATTGTACCAGTCCGGTACTGAGTAACCATAAAATTATCCGTTAACGGTAGATTCCTTAAATCGCTGAGCCTTATGCGACCTATAGCCGCATACTTTGTATGAATGATTTAAGAAGATGTTTGTAGCGTTTTAATCGTTAACTTTTTTAAAGATCAATAACCCTTTTTATATACGTCATGTCGAGAAATAACGTTGTTCAATGTCTTTTAGGGAACGATAAGTATGTCATCCAATAAAGCTGACCCAGCACGGTCTGGGCGAAGTGGAAAAATTCTCTTTGCGCTATTAATGCGGATGCACTTTTATGTGGGGCTCCTGGTAGGTCCCTTTATCCTGGTGGCTGCCTTAAGCGGTATTGTCTACGTTTTAACACCTTCGGTGGAATCGTGGCTTTACCGGGATGCCTTAACGGTAAGTACCCAGAGCGCACCGCAGCCGCTGGCCCGGCAAATTGAAACGGCGCAGTGGGTGGTAGGCCAGGACACGCTACCCGCCGTGGTTCGCCCCGCACCGGATGTGTACAGCACTACGCGTGTTATGTTTGCCGACCCAGCGCTTGGACCTTCCGAGCATCGGGCTATTTTTATAGACCCGGCAACGCTTGAAGTGAAAGGCGACATGACCGTTTATGGCACCAGCGGAATATTGCCGTTTCGCACGGCGCTTGATCAGTTTCACCGTGGCTTGTTGCTAGGCGATGTAGGGCGCTTGTATAGCGAACTAGCGGCGTCATGGCTATGGATCATTGCGCTGCTGGGCCTGGTGCTTTGGTTAGCGCGACGTAAAGCGCTTAAAAGCCCAAGCCCGCGTATGGCGGCACGGCGCTGGCACGCAACCGTGGGAGTTTCTGCGCTAGTCGGGCTGCTGTTTTTCTCAGCCACGGGGCTTACCTGGTCGCAATGGGCCGGTGGCAATATTGGTGAACTAAGACAGGCGTGGGGCTGGGGCACGCCGAGTGTATCGACTGTGCTTCCCGCGTCGGGGGATGCGGCGAGTCATGATCCCCATGCCCATCACGACATGCATGCCGACCATGGTGTGAGCAGCGCCCCCGAAGCTGGGGATTTTGTAAGCACGGAAGGGTTCGACCAGGCGCTTGCGGCAGCGAGGCGTTCAGGGCTACTGGCAGACCAAATCCAGCTAGAACCGCCTGCCAGCGAAGGCCGAGCGTGGCGCGTATCAGAAATTGACCGGCGCTGGCCTACCCAGGTAGACCAGGTCGCGCTGAACCCAAGCGATATGCGCATTCTTGAACAAACGGATTTTTCAACGTTTCCCTTGGCGGCAAAGCTAACGCGCTGGGGCATTGATTTACATATGGGCGTACTGTTCGGCCTGCCTAACCAACTGGTGCTGGCGCTATTTGCCGCCGCCCTGGTGTTTCTTATTGTGTGGGGTTATCGGATGTGGTGGCAGCGCGTTAAAAGCACCACGGTGAACCAGGCGCAGACCATGGCCGCGCTGTTTATTATGCTGAGCTTGCCCGCTCAGTTGGGCCTGCTCGCTATCCTGGCGCTTTTAGGGTTCGCCTTACCGGTATTGGGCGGCAGCTTAATCATTATTGCGATCATTGATGTGCTTCGCTGGGCGGCTTCCAGAAAGCACCGAAGCGTGTAAAAACGCTGATAATAAGCGCAATAGAAAAGGCCTCAGGTAGATACCTGAGGCCTTGGCGCTTTCAAGCAGATTTATTCCCACGTGGGGAAGGGATCAGGCAGCGTTTTCCACACCTCCATGCCTTCCAGTAGCTCGCCTTCGCTGAGTAAGCAGGCATCCAGCGCTTCACGCATGCGGGCTTTATCCAGCCCTTGGCCGATAAACACCAGTTCCTGGCGCATATCCCCAAATGGCTCTTTCCACTTCTCGGTGATGAACTGGCGGTACTCCGGGTCCGTTGGCCAGCGCTCTTCAGGAACCGACTTCCAGAACATACCGGCCATGCCATGATGGGCAATGCCGCCTGCCTGGCTCCACTGCCCGGCCCACTGGGGGCGGGTGGCCAGCCAGAAAAAACCTTTCGAGCGCAATAAACCCTCTCCAAACCATTCGGAATGCAGCAGATCGTGAAATTTGGCTGGGTGAAATGGGCGGCGGGCGTGATAAGCAAAGCTTCCGATGCCGTACTCTTCGGTTTCGGGTACGTGCTCGCCACGCATCTCTTTTAACCAGCCCGGCGCCTGTTGAGCGCGCTCAAAGTCAAATCTGCCGGTATTTAGCACTTTATTAAGCGGCACGCCGCCTTGGCGAATAGGGACCAGTTCGGCATCGGGGTTGAGGGAGTGCAAAATGGCTTTCAGCGCCTCCAGCTCTTTTTCGCTGATTAAATCCGTTTTACTAATCAGCAATACATCGCAGAACTCGATCTGATCAACCAGCAGGTCGGCAACGTTGCGTTCATCCTCTTCGCCGAGACTTTCTCCTGCTTCCGCCAGGCTTTGTGCTTCATGGTATTGGGCAAGAAAGTTGGCACCATCGACGACCGTTACCAGCGTATCCAACCGGGCGATATGGGAGAGGCTTTGGCCGTCCTCATCCTCAAAGGTAAACGTTTCAGCCACTGGCAAGGGTTCGGAGATGCCGGTCGACTCAATCACCAGATAATCGAATTTTCCTTCCTTGGCCAACTGGTTGACCTCTATAAGCAGGTCTTCGCGCAGCGTGCAGCAAATGCACCCATTGCTCATCTCAACAAGGCGTTCTTCTGAGCGATTAAGCGCTACTTCGCTCTCAAGCGTTGATTCGCCCGGGCCACCGCGCACCAGCGCGGCGTCGATGTTCACCTCGCTCATATCGTTCACAATCACCGCCACACGAAGGCCTTCACGGTTGGCCAAAATATGATTGAGCACGGTGGTTTTACCGGCACCCAGAAAGCCCGACAGCACGGTAACGGGCAGGGGAGAAAACGCAGTCATTACTAGCACGCCTCTAAATGGGTTTGTGTTATGTAATAATATAACAATTTAGGGGCGATTAGAAAGCGCGCGTTGATTCAGCCAGGAAAAATCTCAGCGCTTGTATTGAGTAGGCCAATAGCTGCGAAGCACATTTGGCGTTTAAGGCACGCTGTTTGGAGCAGCTAGTTATTACGTTGAAGGCGGAAGAAAGTGGAGGGAAATGCATTGGGCGTAGCGATCTCAAAAGCGCTATGGTGAATTCAGGACATTCAACGCGCGGCAGGTAAACCCCATGGCCCAGACCTTTCAAACGACGGTAGGTAGCCACCACTACCGCTTTAAAAGCCTGGCCGAACTGATGGCCAAAGCGACCCCAGCGCGCTCGGGCGATCGTTTAGCGGGTGTGATCGCCGACAGTGCGGAGGAGCGCGTGGTGGCACAGATGGTGCTGGCGGAACTGCCGTTGACCACTTTCTTGAATGACGCACTGATCCCCTACGAACACGATGAAATCACCCGGCTGATTATCGATGACCATGACGCCGAGGCCTTTGCGCCCCTTCGGCATTTAACGGTAGGGGATTTTCGTAACTGGCTACTCTCGGATCAAGCAACTTCAGAAGTGCTCACCGCCGTTCGCCCAGGCATTACGCCGGAAATGGCCGCGGCGGTCAGTAAACTGATGCGCAATCAGGATCTGATTCTGGTGGGCAGAAAGTGCCGAGTTACCACGGCTTTTCGTAATACCATCGGCCTGCCCGGGCGGCTTTCTACCCGGCTACAGCCCAACCACCCGACGGACGATGTCACCGGCATTGCGGCGAGTATTCTGGATGGCCTGCTCTATGGTAGCGGCGACGCGGTAATCGGGATTAATCCAGCCACCGATAATGTGGCTCAAAGCGTTAAGCTGATGCGCTTAATGGATGACGTGATTCAGAAGTACCAGATTCCCACCCAGTCTTGTGTACTGACCCACGTCACCAATACGTTGGAAGCCATTGAGCAGGGCGCCCCGGTGGACCTGGTGTTTCAGTCGATTGGCGGTACCGAAGCCACCAACCGAAGCTTCGGGTTTGATTTAAACACGCTGGCCGAAGCCGAAGCGGCAGCCCAGTCGCTTAATCGGGGTACAGTGGGGCGCAACGTCATGTACTTTGAAACCGGCCAGGGCAGTTCACTCTCCGCGGATGCTCATCATGGGCTTGACCAGCAGACCTGCGAGGCGCGTGCCTACGCGGTGGCGCGTAAATTCAGCCCGCTGTTGGTCAATACGGTGGTGGGGTTTATCGGCCCCGAGTACTTGTTCGATGGTAAAGAGATCACCCGGGCCGGGCTTGAGGACCATTTCTGCGGCAAGCTTTTGGGCGTGCCCATGGGGTGTGATGTTTGCTACACCAACCATGCTGAAGCCGACCAGAACGATATGGACAACCTGCTAACCCTCTTGGGCGTGGCGGGCTGCAATTTCGTGATGGGCATACCGGGGTCTGACGACATTATGCTCAATTACCAGACCACCTCGTTTCACGATGCGCTCTACGCGCGTCGCGTGCTTGGGCTAAAAGCCGCGCCGGAGTTTGAGCGCTGGCTTGATGAGATGCAGATTTTCAACGATGTGAAAACACACAAGCTAAACGACCAAGTGCCTGCCGCGTTCGCCAACAGCCTGCGCCACCTGCCCAGGGAGCCACGCCATGACGTCTAACCCAACGCCTATTGTTGTAGAGAACCCTTGGGAACGGCTGCGTGCATTTACCGATGCGCGTATTGGCTTGGGCCGGGCGGGCATCAGCCTGCCTACCGGTAAGCTGCTTGAGTTTCAATTGGCCCACGCTCAGGCGCAGGATGCGGTGCATGCCCCGCTGGATGTCGAGGCGTTGGCCCAGCAGTTGCAAAAAGCTTTTGCGCTTGAACATGAGCCGCTTCGCTTGCACAGTCAAGTGGAGGGCCGCGCCATGTATCTCCAGCGCCCCGATGTTGGCCGCCGGTTGAATGATGATTCGAGGGAGCGCTTACAAAATGCCGAAACTTCGCCATCACGCGCCGATCTGGCCGTGGTGATCGTCGATGGGCTTTCTGCTCTGGCGGTCCAGCAGAACAGCCAGCCATTTTTAAAAGCGCTGTATCAGCAGTTTGAGCAGGACAACGCTGAGTGGCAGTTAGCGCCGCTCGCTATCGTCGAGCAAGGACGGGTGGCGATTGGTGATGAAATTGGCGCGCTGCTCAATGCCGATGCGGTACTGGTGATGATTGGTGAGCGGCCCGGGCTTAGCTCGCCGGATAGCCTCGGGCTTTACATGACCTGGGCGCCCGAGCCGGGGCTTAAGGATGACCGGCGCAACTGCATTTCCAACGTGCGCCCTGCGGGCCTGAACATGGTGGAGGCGGCCCGGCGGCTATTTTTACTGCTTAAAGAAGCCCGCGAGCTGAAAATATCGGGCGTTAAATTAAAAGATCGCAGTGAAGACAGCGTACTTGAAGGTGACGCAGCCGCCTCGGGCGCAACGAAAAACTTTTTGGTCGCTGATTAGCGCTTATACCGCACGACGTGAAGAGGCTACCCGCTCCTTCAATAAAGCGCCTTTGCTGAATGGCTTCATGGCTTTTCATCCTATAGGCTGATTAAAAAGCGACAAGAGTCCCGCTTGTGAACACCACGCCTGCCTATCGCTTGGCCGCGACCATTTTGCATGGCTTTGAAGCGTACCGAACCCGCTTTAAGGCGATCACGCTGGACGCTCAGCGCCGCTTTCAAGAAGGTGCTTGGCGGGAGAGTCAGCAAGCGTCCATTGCGCGGATTAATCTCTATCAGCAGAAGGTGGATGACGCGGTTGAACGTCTCAAACGTACGTTTTCAAATGGGTTATTAACCCATCGCGAGGTCTGGGGTGAAGCGCGTAGCCACTATGCCGAGCTAATTAGTCCGCGGCTGGATGTTGAACTGGCCGAAACCTTTTTTAACTCGCTCTTTTGCGCCATTTTCAAGCATCGCCATATTCGCAATGAGTGGATGTTTGTTATCAGCTCACGAAAGAAGGCCGCGCAACGTTCAGGTATCAAGCTGTGCCGATGCCGTTCAATTGATGGGGATTGGCAGGCGGCCCTGCGCTGGGCACTGGAAGGCGCTGCCTTGCACAACCCGTTTGCCGATATTGCACGAGATACCCGCTTGGGTACCGTGCTATTAAACAAAATGTTGCCAAGCACTATATGGCAGGCAAAGGACGCCGCTATAGAGCTTCTTTACAGCGTTTTTTACCGCAATAAAGGGGCATACATAGTGGGACGAATCACCGGCGGCGGCGACCAGGTGCCGCTGGTCTTGCCGGTACGCCATCAAGAGCATGCCGAGCAGAACACTGAGGATGTCCCCCAGCTTCATTTGGATACCGTACTGATTACACCTGACGATGTAGCCATTATTTTCTCGTTCAGCCGGGCGTATTTTCAGGTGGATGTCGCGGTGCCGAATGAGTGTGTGGGTTACCTGCAGCGCTTAATGCCCCATAAGCCAGCCGGTGAGCTTTACGCGGCCATTGGCTTTTTTAAACATGGCAAAACCGAGTTCTTTCGCGCGCTTAATCAGCAGGTCGCCAAGCGTGAGGACGTGTTTATTATCGCCCCCGGCGTACGCGGGATGGTGATGGCCGTGTTTGTACTGCCAAGTGCGCGTACGGTATTCAAGATCATTAAAGACGAGTTCGACCCTGCCAAGGACGTGACACCTGACATCGTGCGCGAAAAGTATCATTTGGTGAAGCGCCACGACCGGGTAGGCCGTATGGCCGATACTCAGGAATTTTCTAACTTCACCGTGCATAACGACCATTTCGCCCCGGAATGCTTGGCTCACCTGTTGGAAGTTGCCCCCTCTACAGTATCGCTGAAAGGCGAGAAAGTCGTCATCAAACATTGTTATACCGAGCGCATGATGACGCCGCTGAATATCTATCTGGAGCAGTGTGACGATGAGGCACAGTTAGCGGTGCTCAGAGACTATGGCGATGCCATAAAGCAGATGGCCGCCGCCAATATTTTCCCAGGCGATATGCTGCTCAAAAACTTTGGCGTTACGCGCCAGGGGCGGGTGATTTTTTACGACTACGATGAGGTGTGTTACCTCACCGAGTGCCACTTTCGCGCTATCCCGGCCTCGAGTGGTGACGATTACTTGAGCGGTGGAAATGAAAGCTTCTCCATTGGCCCGAACGATATCTTTCCCGAGGAGTTTGGCCCGTTCATGTTTGCCAACCCGGAGCGGCTGCGGGTGTTTAAACAGCTTCACCCGGAGCTGTTTGAGGTCCGCTACTGGCAGGGCCTGCAGCAGGCCATTGTCGATGGCCGTATCATTGACGTGTACCCTTATGGGAACGAGCAGCGCTTTGTAGATGCTGAACAGTAACCGCGGTAAAGCAGCGAGGTAATCATGACGACAGCGCGCCATCTGGTGGTATTTACTGGCTCGGGCATTAGCGCGGAAAGCGGTATCAAGACCTTTCGTGCCAGCGATGGCTTATGGGAAGACCACCCTGTGGAAGAGGTGGCAACGCCGCAAGGCTGGCAGCGCGACCCCCAACGTGTACTGACATTTTATGATCAGCGCCGAGAGCAGATCCGCAGTGCCCAGCCCAATGCCGCGCACAGGGCGCTGGCAAGCCTGGAGCAGGCAGGGTTCAGGGTCACCGTTATCACTCAAAATATTGATGATCTACATGAGCGGGCAGGTTCCAGCGATGTGATCCACTTGCATGGCGAAATTTTAAATGCCCGCTCCAGCGCGGATGAGCGCATGCGCTATCCGCTCGTTAAGGGCGGTATTGCATTGGGTGATCTGTGCGATAAGGGCAGCCAGCTGCGTCCTGACGTGGTCTGGTTTGGCGAGGCCGTGCCGCTGTTTGAAGAGGCCTGCGAACTAGCCAGCCAAGCGGATTTTTTGCTGGTTGTCGGAACCTCGCTTGCGGTGATGCCTGCCGCCTCACTGCTCTCGTATATCGACTACGACACGCCCTGCGCATTGGTTGACCCGGATGCCGATGCCTTAAGCCCACCCGGCGTACTGGCGATTAATGCTACTGCCGGGGAAGGCGTGCCCGTGCTGGTGGAGCGCTGGAAAAGAGAAGGCGCGCTAACACTGCCTTAGCGCTTTAGCCTGACAAACAGGATGACGATTTCAGAAACCAGGCCTTCATGACCTCGGTAATGTGGGCTATCTGTTGCTCAGAGGTAATATAGGCGGGCATGGTATAGAGCCATCGCCCAATCGGGCGTAGCCAAACACCCTGCTCGCGGGCAAACGTGGCAACGCCTGTTAAAGCTGTTTCCGAGTGCGCTTCAATAACGGCCGTGGCACCCAGTACGCGCACATCGGCAACCTCTGGGTGCGCCATGAGCGCTTGATCCTCCAGCAAGGCGCGGCACAGTAACCGGTTTAAGAGCGCTATTTTGCCAAGATAGTTTTCTTCTTCAAATACCGCCAGGCTTTCCAGCGCTACCCGGCACGCCAAGGGGTTACCCATAAACGTTGGGCCGTGCATAAAGGCGTGGTGTGCGCTGTCACCGATAAAGGCGTCGTGAATGCGGTCGGTCGCAAGCGTGGCGGCGTGGCCCAAATAGCCGCCAGTTAGCCCTTTGGAAAGCACCATGATATCCGGGGTAACGTGGGCGTGATCGGCGGCAAATAGTTTGCCGGTGCGGCCAAATCCCGTGGCAACCTCATCAAAGATCAGCACCACGTTAAATGCGTCACACAGGGCACGGGCGCCGCGCAAATAATCCGGGGAGGTCATGTTCAGCCCTCCAGCGGCCTGCAACAGCGGCTCCATCAGCAGCGCAGCAATGTCATGATGATGACGCTCAAGTACTTCGCCTAGCGCATCTAAATCGGCGGCTACCTGCGCTTGCGTTGCGTTAAAAGGAGCGGTTGGCGCAGGCGCAAAATGGTGCTGGGGCAGTAGGCTTGAAAACAAGCTGTGCATGCCTTCCTCTGGGTCGCACACGGCCATGCAGCCCGTGGTATCTCCGTGATAGGCCTTCATTAGCGAGAGCATTTTGCGCTTTTTCGGTTGTCCGGTAAGCACGTGGTACTGCAGCGCCATTTTCATCGCCACCTCCATGCCTACCGAGCCGCTGTCAGAGTAGAAGACGTGATTAAGCCCGTCGGGAGTGATGCGTACCAGCTCACGCGCCAACCGGTCGGCAGGGTCATGGGTGAGCCCGCCCAGCATCACATGGCAGAGTGTTTCCGCCTGCTCACGAATGGCTGCCACCAGGCGCGGATGGCCGTATCCGTGAATCATGCACCACCAGGAGCAGGTAGCGTCCAGTAGGCGCTCGCCGCCTTCCAGCTCAAAATAGGCGCCGCTACCGCCGACCACCCTGGGGGCGGGGGGTTGGGTTTTAAGATGTGCGTAGGGGTGCCAGACTGGCGAGTTCATAATGCCTCCAATGATAGATAGCGGTGGGCGGTGGCCGCATCGGGCGTTGTCAAATGCGGCACAATGCCCAGGCAAGGCGCTGCCAGCCTGGCGTCAAGGTGGGCCATGTTGGCCGTGAAGCGGGTAGTATCCGCCGCAAAGGCGGGGTCAATCACGCTGCCTGCCCAGCCCGCAAGCGTCAGACCGTCGGCGCGAATGGCATCGGCCGCTAAGCGGGCATGGTTCAGGCAGCCGAGCTTTAAACCAACCACCAGGATCACCGGCAGCCTCAGCGCGATGGCGATGTCGGCAAAATCCTCCTGTTCGTTGATCGGCACGCGCCAGCCACCCGCACCCTCAATCAAAGTGAACGCCCTGGGCGTCTGGCCAAGGGTGTCGCGCAGCCAGTGGGCAACCTGAGACACGCTTAGCATCTGGCCTGCCTCCTGTGCGGCCAGGTGAGGTGCTATCGCAGGCTCAAAGGCCATTGGGTTAACCGTGGCGTAGTCAACCGGCGGTTCACACTGTTGCTGCAGTGCCAGCGCATCGCTATTGCGCAGCCCTTTCGTCGTTAACGAGCTGCCAGAGGCGATGGGTTTAAGCCCTAAGGTGCTCAACTGCTGGCATCGGGCGCTATAAAGAAGCGCGCTTCCGACCAGCGTTTTTCCCGCATCGGTGTCGGTACCGGTAACAAAAAAGCGCTTCATCGGGGTTTCTCCAGCTGCAGGTTCAGGCAGTGATAGCTGACTGGAAGCCCTTGGCGCTTACGAAGCTGCTCAAAGCGCGTGGCAGCCGCGGCCAGGTCCGCTCGGGTGAGTATGGCGCTGGGCCTGGCCACTTGTGCGCCAACGCCCTTGATGGAAGCCATAACGGCCTTGATATCAGAATAAAAGAAGGTTTCCACACGGGTCGCCTGGTGAGTGCAGCGCAGACCGCTTTTGTGAATAGCATCGTTAACTACGCTGTAGGAGGGAGTCGTTAGCAGCGCGCTTGAGCGTTGCCAGGCGAAAGCCACTTCAACCAACGTGCCGGGTAATAGCGTACTGATGTACGCCAGGCCACCTGGTGCCAGCACTCGATACAGCGACTGCATGACGGCCAATGTGTCGCGGCACCACTGAATGGCCAGGTTGGAAAACACCAGGTCGAATAGGTGGCGAGGGATGGACAACGATTCGGCACTACCTGATTGCCAGGCAATGTGGTCGCCGTGGCGTGAGCGAGCGTGCTCCAGCATGCCCGGCGCAATGTCCAGCCCCGTGACGTGGCCGTGGGGGTAGCGCTTGGCCAGCCGCTGCGACCAATAGCCAGTGCCGCAGCCCAGGTCGAGTATATAGTTAGCCTCAATTGGCAAGTCGCGCCATAGCGTTTCACCGATATGGCGTTGGGCGCTGGCCAGCGCATCGTACTGCGGTGCTGCCCGGGAGAAAGCGTGCGCCACTCGGGCCTGCCAGTCGGCGCTGGGCCGCCGTAACTGAGGAGGTGTCGAATTCATGCCATCTCCCTGGCAGATAGCGCAGCGGCTTGAGCGGCGAGCAGTGACGCCAAACGCGCTGGCTGCGAGAGCATTGGGCAGTGGCCGCCGTGTTCAAGTGTTAGCGTCCGCTGGCACTCAATAGCGCTGATCAGCGGGTCATGCTCGCCCACTAGATGAACCACCGGGCATGGCGACGTATTCAGGCGTCGACGATTATCCAGCGTGGCCAGCCAGTGAAGGCCTTCAGAAAGCGTGGTACGGTCTGCCGGGGGCGTACTGCCAAGCAGGGTGCGCAGCTGTGCGTGAACCTGATACGGTGCGGGCTCTCCTTGAGCCTGCCAGCGTAGAAAGTGGCGCCACGCGGCATCGCCACGGTGCGCAAAGATGGCCTGGAAGTCGGCAAGCGCTGCTGACGTCGCGCTATCCGGCGTGCAGAACCTGGCACCTGCTCCCAGCAGTAGTAGCCCTTGTGGCGCAGGAAGATAATCAAGCAGCGCAGTCGCCAGCAGGCCGCCCAGCGACCATCCGACCCAAACCGCATCGCTGGGCAGACGACTTGTCATGGCCGTGGCAAGCTCACTCAGGGAGGCGTTGGCAGGCAGTGCAGGCGCCTTGCCGTAACCAGGCCAATCAACGGCGGCGACCTCGACATTGGCGGGCCAGTAAGGGTGTAACGGCCGCCAGATGCGCCGGTCAATTCCCCAGCCTGAAAGCAGTACCAAGCGCGTCATAATGCCTCCAAGTGGCAGGCCGCCAGCGTTTCGAGAAGCCGGTCGATATCACTACGCGAATGGCGAGCGCTGAGCGTAATTCGCAGGCGAGACTCATCCCTGGGCACGGTGGGTGGACGAATTGCGCCAACATCAATTCCCGCTTGATACAGCTGTTCGGCCCACTGCAGCACGCGCGACTCGCCTCCCAAGTACAGCGGTTGAATGGGCGTGCGCGATTCACCCAGCGGCAGGTTCAGCCGTAGAGCCTCTTCACGAAAGTAGTCTATATGACGCGCAAGGCGTAGGCGGTGCTCGGGTTCGCGCTGGACAATCGCAAGCGCTTCCAGCGTTGCGGCGCTAACACCGGGCGGCTGTGCGGTGGTGTAGATATAGCATCTGGCGAACTGGGTCAGATGGTCGATCAACTGTGCATCGCCTGCAACAAACGCGCCGGCAGTGCCCAGCGCCTTGCCCAGTGTACCGACCAGAATCGGCACCTGGTCACTTCCCCAGCGTGTGCCCACACAGCCGCTGCCGTTATTGCCTATAACGCCAAGGCCGTGGGCATCATCAATCATTAGCCAGGCATCATGCTGTTGGCTTACCCGCACCAGCGCTTCAATATCGGCCACATCGCCATCCATGCTAAAGACACCGTCGCTAACCACCAGCTTGTGGGTACAGCGGCTGCGCGCCAGCAGGCGGCTTAAGTCGTCACTATCGTTATGGTGGTAGCGCCGCGCGCGGGCGCCGCTCAGCGCGCTTCCATCCAGCAATGAGGCGTGATTGAGCCGGTCGTGAAAAATGGCCGTGTGGGTATCGGCAAGCGCCTGTAGCACGCCCAGGTTTGCCATATAGCCGGTGGAGAACAGCACTGCTCGCTCGCGGCCTGTCCAGGCTGCCAGGGCTTCTTCCAGGTCATCGTGAATCGCGTGGTGGCCGTTCACCAGGTGCGATGCGCCGGCCCCGGCGCCAAATCGGCGAGCGCCTTCGGCCTGGGCAGACTGAACGCGAGGGTCTTTTGCCAGGCCAAGATAGTCATTGTCTGCGAAGTTCACCAGGTGTGGCTGTCGGGTACGCCGAGTGCGCCACTGCCGGGCGTGCTGACGAACCGCCCGCGCATTGGCCAGACGTTGATGCCACGCCTCAGACACTGGCATCCACCGCAAGCTCAGCGGCGCGCTGGTTAAGCTGCTGCTGAGCCAAGCGCTCACTTTGCGCGGCCTCGCTTTCACAGGTTTCGCGCGTTTCTGGATGCAGGCCTAGCTTGGCAAACAGGGCGCGGTCGCGGTCGGCCTGGGGGTTGCTGGTCGTTAGCAGCTTGTCGCCGTAGAAGATGGAGTTGGCACCGGCCAGAAACGCCAGCGCTTGGGTGGATTCGCTCATCTGCTCGCGCCCGGCGGAAAGCCGCACATGGCTTTGGGGCATCATGATGCGCGCTACGGCAATTGCGCGGATAAACTCCAGCGGGTCGAGGTCTTCCACGTTCTCAAGTGGCGTGCCGGGCACTTTGACCAGCATGTTAATCGGCACCGATTCCGGGTGCGGGCTGAGTTTGGCCAGTTGTTGCAGCAGGGCGCTTCTATCCTGAGCACCTTCCCCCATGCCCAAAATGCCGCCGGAGCAGACCTTCATGCCCGCCTCACGAACGGTCGCGAGGGTTTCCAAGCGGTCACTGTAGGTGCGCGTGGTGATGATTTCGCCGTAGTAGTCGGGAGACGTGTCCAGGTTGTGGTTGTAGTAATCAAGCCCGGCGGCTGCCAAACGGGTAGCCTGTTGGTCGTTGACCATGCCCAACGTCATGCAGGTTTCAAGCCCCAGCGCCTTTACCTGGCGGACCATCTCTTCAACAACGAGCAGATCCTTGTCCCGGGGGCTGCGCCAGGCCGCGCCCATGCAGAAACGGCTGGCGCCAGCCTGCTTAGCGGCTTGGGCCTGCTCCACCACTTTTTCGATTTCCAACAACTTCTCTTTTTCAAGCTGTGTGGTGTAGTGGCCCGATTGAGGGCAGTACTTACAGTCTTCGGGGCAGGCACCGGTTTTAATCGACAGCAGGGTTGATACCTGGACCGCGTTAGGGTCGAAATGCGCTCGGTGCACCTGCTGGGCCTGGAACAGTAAATCGTTAAACGGCAGGGCAAACAGGGCGTTGATTTCTTCGAGCGTCCAGTCATTGCGTGGGGCAGCAGTTGCGATCATTGGTAAACCATATTTATATAAAAAGTTGACAAGACTCTAGCGACGAAGCGTTTGCTATGTCAACTAAGAAAATTAAAAAGGTTTACTGTGGTGATGGATTCGTCAATGATCAAGCACTGCTTTATACTCTGCGCCCTTTTTCATCCTGTTGATTACCTTTGGAGCGCGGATGCCTGCCTCAACTGAATGTGATTCTGTCGCTGGTCATCCTCGCCCACCGCGGCGTGAGTTCAAGGCGCGGGGTAGTTTTGTCATACGCTGTGAGGGCTGCAATTTGCCCGCGCTAAATTGCCTTTGTCCGTACCAGGTGAAGGCCGAAAGCCACGCCCAGGTATGGCTGCTGACGCATCCGTTGGAGCACTATAAGCCGACCAATACGGGCCGGTTGATAGGGGACGTTCTGGCGCAAACGCAGGTATTCACTTGGTACCGAACGGCGCCGGATGCGCAGTTAACCGAGCTTTTGGCAGACCCGCGCTACGTGCCCTTTGTTATCTTCCCGGATGACCAGCCCGATTATGCCGACCGGGTGGTGGGAATGGACGCCGTACACAGCGCCAAACAGGCGTCGCGTATTCCTGTGTTTATCATTCTAGATGGTACATGGCGGCAGGCGCGGCGCATGTTTCGCAAGAGTGCGTACCTGGATGCGTTGCCGGTATTGCCATTGCATACCGAGCGAGAAACCCGCTACCGGCTGCGTAAGCCCGCCTCGAAAGCGCATTTATGTACGGCAGAAGTGGCCATTGAGCTGTTGCGCCAAGGGGGCGACAACAACGCGGCGGCCGTGCTGGATGACTACTTCGATGTGTTTAACGATAGCTACGCCGCCAGTCGGTTCTACAAGAAAATTGCAGAACCCACTGAGGCAATGACGCGCCTGTTAGCACGAAAGGAAGAGTTTGAAGAGTTTGAAGAGAGTCGCTAGCGGGCAGCGCCGGGTAGCCAGCGCAGGAGTATCTTGCGCACCCAGTACCAGCGGTTAATCAGCAGGGCGGTAAAAATTAGCCCGCAGCCGAGTAGCTGTAGCGGCGCCATAACTTCGCCAAACCACCAGGCGGCAAATAATGCGGTCCATACCGCTTCCAGCATCAATACCACCGAGGCGTGGCTTGGCGTGGTCATTCCCTGGGCGGTAATTTGCAGGAAAAACCGCAGAGCGCTTGCCAATAGAACACTGGCCATAAACCAGCCCAGAATAGACGTGTTAAGCGCCACGGGCTGGCGCTCAAACATAAATGACACCAGGGTTAATACGGTGCCCACGGATAACAGTTGAAGTGTGGTGAGTGGCAGGGCGGCCACGTTTCGCACGACGCGGGTATTAATATTGATGAGTAACGCAAAGCAGAGTGCCGCGCAGACCATCAAAAGCTGGCTGGTTTCTACCTTGAAACCTGCATTAAGGGAGAGTAACGCGAAGCCCAGCAGGGCAACGGGTAGGGCGATCCAGGTGGTGCGTGGTGGTCTGTCGCCAAACAGCAGCTTGGCAACGATAGGCACCAGCAATATCCCCAGGCTATTGATAAACGCACTTTCGCCCAGGTGATTTGACGTCGCAAGCCCCATGATCCAGAAGCCAATGGCGCCACTAAACAGAAAGCCCACAAAAATGCCGCGCCGAATGCGCCGTGCTGGCATAGCGCTTAAGGCGGGCCAGGCAAAGCCCAGCAGGATGAGCCCAGCCAGCAAAAAGCGTGTGCCGATAAACAGCAGCGGCGGCATACCGGCAAGCGCTTCCTTGGAGAAAATCCATCCGCCCGCCGCCAGTATGGTTACCAGCAACAGCAGGGCATCTGCCTGCCAGGGCGAACGCTTAAGCGTACTCACGCCGCACCACTACCAAACAAGGCACCTGCAATTCGAAAGCCTGCGACCCAAGTGCCCACGGCTGAGCCGAGCGTGGCGAGGATAAATACCAGCAGCGTGCGCGACACCCGATTTTTCCACCACCCTTTGAGGTGAGTGACATCCTGACGTAGCGAAGCGAAGTCGCGCACCTTGGGTTTGCGCATGTAAAGCTCCACCCCGGCGGCGACAAAACCGGCCCCAATCGTTGGGTTAAGCGAGGTAAGCGGTGCGGCAAAGAAAGTGGTAATAACGGTGACCGGGTGGGCAAGCGCAATAATGGTCGCCCCGCCGGACAGAATCCCGTTGATCAAGAACCACTCCAGCACCAACTGCCAACCCAAGTCGGTATTGCGTGAGAAGCCAATACCAAAGCCGGTAATGACCAGCGCGGTAATCAGCCAAGGCAAGGCTTTCCAGAGTTTGGAGGGCGGCGGTGAAGCTTCCAACGCTTCGCGCTCTACCGTTGGGTTCTCGGGTAATGGTGCTTCCAGGTGCTCAACGGTGCCTTTCAGGTGGCCAGCGCCCAGCACCACTAACACGTTCTTGAAGCGCCCAGGTGGCGCCTGTTCGGCAAGACGTAGCACCATGTAGCGGTCGCGCTCGCGAATCAGTGGGGTGTAAAGGGCTTCAGATTCAGCGGCAAACTCGCTAAACGTGGCTTCCAGCATATCGCCTTCTTTTAGCTTTTCGATCTCTTCCTTGGATACGTCCTGGCGCGATAGTACGCTGCCAATCAGGCCTGAAAAGAGTGAAAAGCGTTGCCACCAGGGCACGTTGCGGTAGATGCGCTTAAGCGTTATCCCGACATCGCGGTCAACCAGTAAAAGCGGCAAGTTACGGTTACGGCACTCTTCAAGCGCGGCGCGCATCTCGGCACCTGGCTCAATGCCGGACTGCTCAGCGATGCGTTGTTGAAAAGCGCCCAGTGCCAGGCTTGCCGCGACCATGCCCGCTTTGCCCTGCTTGAATACCTGGAAAAGGTCCTGCTCACCCATGGCATCCGGGTTCGTCATGCTGTGATGGCGAGCGTCGCACAGCTCAATCGCTACGGCGTCATAAAGCCCGCTGTCAGCCAGCATTCTTACATCGTCAGCACTTTGTGCCGACACGTGCGCCGTACCCAGCAAGGTGTAGGTAGTACCGCCCACGGTAACCGTTTTCAGCGGCCCGCTAGTGGCGGGTAGTGCGTCAGGCGCCGTGGCTAGCGGGGTGGTGTCGTCTTGGCTCATTAAGGTGTCTCAATTCAAATAGTAAACGGCATCATCCGAATTAGCGCCGCCAAAAAGCGGGCGTAAATAACACTAACACGGTAAAAATTTCCAGGCGGCCCAGCAGCATGGCAAGCACCAGTATCCATTTGGCAAGATCAGGTAGCTCGCCGTAGTTCCCGCTGGCTTCTCCGAGCGCCGGGCCAAGGTTATTAAGCGCTGACCCCACAGTCGACCAAGCGGTGACCTGATCCACGCCGGTCGCCATAACGCCCATCAGCATTAAAAAGAACAGCATGACGTAGGCGGAGAAGAACCCCCAAACAGCCTGGGCGATGCTGTCGGGTACACTCACTTTGCCGACTTTAACCGCGATAACCGCATTGGGATGGATCAAGCGCATAACCTCACGCATGCCCTGTTTGAGAATCAGGATGATCCGGATAACCTTCATCCCCCCCGCCGTTGAGCCTGAGCAGCCGCCCACAAAGGCGGCAATAAACAGTAAAAAAGGGATGGCGCCAGGCCAGGCCGAGAAGTCAGCGACGGAAAAGCCTGCTGTGGTCGCGATGGATACCACCTCGAAAAGCGCGTAGCGCAAGCCGCTTAGCGTATCGTAGGTGTGTGTCAGCCACAGGGTAATCGCGGTAATCGTGACAAGCCCTGCCAGAAACAGCATTAAAAAGCGCGCTTCCGGGTCTTGAAAGTAGTGCAGCAGGCGTTTTTCACGCCACGCGATAAAGTGCAGGCTAAAACTAAACGCAGAAATGAGTATAAAGGCTGCGCAAATCAGCTCAATCGCGGGGCTATTGAAGTAGCCGATGCTGGCATCGTGAGTAGAAAAGCCACCAATCGCCACGGTAGAGAAACTGTGCCCCAAGGCATCAAACCAATCCATGCCGGCCAGCATATAGGCCACCATGCAGGCCATGGTGAGAGTGGCGTAGATGTACCAAAGCGCTTTAGCCGTTTCGGTAATTCGTGGTGTTAGTTTGGAGTCTTTCAGCGGCCCTGGAATTTCGGTGCGGTAGAGTGCCATGCCGCCGACCCCAAGCGTAGGCAGAATCGCGACGGCCAGCACCACAATCCCCATCCCGCCAAGCCACTGCAACTGTTGGCGATAGTAGAGAATCGACTTGGGCAAAAAGTCGATCCCCGTAATCACCGTGGCGCCTGTCGTGGTCAGGCCTGAAAACGATTCAAACACCGCATCGGTAATGCTCAGCGAGGCATCGCCAAACAGCATCAACGGTAGCGAACCAAACAGCGCCAGAACCGTCCAGAACATCGCCGCGATTAAAAAACCATCACGGATGCGTAGCTCTTTGTGGGCACGGCGATTGGGTAGGTACAAGGTTAAGCCGGTGATCACCGTAATGGCGATACCGATCATAAATGCGTACCAGACCCCATCGCGAAACCACAGGGAAATCAAAATGGGAGGGAGCATTGTCAGGCTGAACAGCATCAGCAGCAGCCCTAAAATGCGTAAAATTACCCGCAGACTCATGGTAGGTGCATGCTCCTAAAAGAACGTCAAGCCAACCTGGAACATACGCTCGACATCGCGGATGCGGCGCTTATCGATCACAAACAGAATCACGTGATCGCCGCTCTCCACCGTGACATCCCCATGAGCGATAATGACGTCCTTGCCGCGCACAATCGCCCCGATCGTGGTGCCCTCGGGCAGGCCGATCTCGCGAACGGTACGACCGACCACTTTCGAAGAGTGTTTGTCGCCATGAGCAATGGCTTCAATGGCTTCTGCTGCTCCTCGGCGTAGTGAATGCACATTGACGATATCGCCTCGGCGCACGTGGGTTAACAGGCTGCCAATGGTGGCCTGCTGGGGCGAAATCGCGATATCGATCTCGCCACCTTGAACGAGGTCCACGTAAGCGGCATTGTTGATCAGCGTGAGCACCTTCTTGGCCCCCAGCCGTTTGGCCAGCAGCGACGACATGATATTGACTTCGTCGTCGTTGGTCAGCGCGCAGAAAATGTCGCAGTCTTCAATGTTCTCTTCTTCCAGAAGCCGCTTGCTGGTCGCGCTGCCGTGAAGCACCACGGTGCGGTCAAGCCGTTCGGAAAGCGTGGTACAGCGCTCAAGGCTATGCTCGATAATCTTGACCTGGTGGCTGTGTTCCAGATGTTCGGCCAAGCGTTCGCCAATGTTGCCGCCGCCCGCAATTACCACGCGGCGAAAGCCTCGTTCGATACGGCGAAGCTCACTCATGACCGCGCGAATGTCTCTCCGAGCGGCAAGGAAAAACACCTCATCGTCGGCTTCAATGACCGTGTCGCCGCGAGGAATGATGGGACGGTTACGCCGATAAATAGCCGCGACGCGAGTATCCACGTTAGGCATATGGCTGCGCAAAAAGGCCAGGTCCTGACCCACCAACGGCCCGCCATACACCGCTTTGACCGCCACTAGCTGCACCAAGCCATCCGCAAAATCCAGCACCTGCAACGCACCGGGGTGTTCAATCAAGCGGCGGACGTGATCGGTGACCACCTGTTCGGGGCTGATTAATACATCAATGGGGATCGCTTCGTGGGCAAAAAGCCCCTTACGGGTCAGATAGGGCGTGGCACGCACCCGGGCAATTTTGGTAGGCGTGCGGAACAGCGTATGCGCGACCTGACAGGCGATCATGTTGACTTCGTCGCTGTTGGTCACCGCAATTAACATGTCAGCATCTTCGCAGCCAGCCTGCCGCAGAACGATAGGGTAGGAGCCCGCGCCGGTAACGGTACGAATATCGAGCTTGGTGTGCAGCTCGCGCAGCTTATTGGCGTCGGTATCGACAACGGTGATGTCATTTTCCTCGCGAGCGAGGTGCTCCGCCAGGGTACCGCCGACCTGGCCGGCGCCGAGAATGATGATTTTCATTACTGAGCATCGGTTCCATTGAAAGCGCCAGCGCAATAGGTAGCGTTGTACATCTAACGTAATGCGCTGCAATAAAGACGGCGGCCAGTGTAAACCAGCCGCCGTCGAAATGCAGGTAAGGATTATTCCAGCGTGAAACCGACTTTAACGGTGACCTGCCAGTGGGCCACGCGGCCGTCTTCAATATGGCCACGTGTATCGGTCACTTCTACCCAGCGCATGTGCTGGATGGTTTCTGATGCCTTGGCGATTGCGTTCTGCACGGCTTCCTCGATGCCTTTCTCGGAAGAGCCAGTGATTTCTACGTGCTTGTAGGTGTGGTGAGTCATGGTATCTCCATCCTTAGTCATGAGTTCACTGCCTTGGCACCAGAACGCGCCTAGGCAGACTGCTTCTCTAGCCTGGCATAAAAAAAGCCGTCGTGACGTCCTTGCTCTGGAAATAGCTGGCGCCCTTGGCCGCTTTGGATACCCCAGGCCACATCGCTGGGCGTGGTCACTTTGGCATCGGGCGTGCGCGCCAGAAATGCCTCGATCTGTTGGGCATTCTCTTCAGGCAGTACCGAGCAGGTGGCGTATAACAGCGTGCCGCCTTCGCGCAGCATGGGCCATAAATTGTCCAGTAGCTGCTGCTGTAGCTTGGCTAGCTTGCGGATATCCTCTTTACGTCGAAGTGTTTTGATATCCGGATGACGCCTAATGACGCCCGTGCCCGAGCAAGGAGCGTCAAGCAGAATAGCCTCAAACGGCGTGCCGTTCCACCAATCGCGCTGAGTGGCATCCACATTCTGGAGCGTGGCGGATAGCCCCAATCGGTCTAGCGTACTTTCTACTCGCGAAAGGCGGTGGTTATCGCTATCCAGGGCGGTCAGTGCAATATCGAACTGCTCCAGCAAGTGAGCCGTTTTACCGCCAGGCGCGCTGCAGGCATCCAATACTTGTGCGCCGGGGCGAGGTGCCAAGGCAGGGCCAAGTAGCGCAGCACACAGTTGGGCTGCTTCATCCTGTACGCTAACGTGGCCCTCGGAAAATCCGGGTAGCAGCGTGACATCGCAGGGCGTGTTAAGGGTAATGCCATCCGGCGAGTGGATGCAGAGCTCACCGCTTAATCCTTGTTCGGTCAGCCGTTCTATATAGGCTTCACGGTCATTGTGGTGTTGATTTACGCGCAGCGTCATGGGGCCAGGCTGATTATTTTCTTCAACAATTGCACGCCACTGCTCCGGCCAGGCGTTGCGTAGTACGTCCAGCAGCCAACGGGGGTGGGCCAGCGCAATACTCTCATCCTTATCAACGGCGGCCTGGAGTTCATCCGACTCGCGCTGTAGACGACGCAGGCAGCCATTCAGTACGCGGGTCGCCCACTCTTTACCCAACAAACGCGCGGCACCGGCGGTTTCGCCGACGGCTGCGTGGGCGGGAATACGCATATACAACAACTGATAAATACCCAGCAGCAGCAGGGCGTGAATATCACTGTCACGCTTTTTAAAGGGCTGTTTTAGGAGGCTGTTAGCCAGCGCTTCCAAACGTGGAAGCTGACGGCAGGTGCCAAAGCAGAGCTCTTTTAAAAGGCCTCGGTCGCGGGCAACGACACTGTTCTCATCCAACGCGGCCAGTGAGCCTTGCTGAGAGATGACCGGCGCTAATGCACGGGCGGCGGCGGCGCGAACGTCCTGGCCGCTATTGCCTGAAGCGCGCTTACCGGGGTGTGAACGTTGCTGACTCATAAAGCGTCTCCTTGCTGGGATTCAGGCTGACCAAGGCGGTTACCGGGTGTCAAACGAGCATGACGGGCGTTGAGTAAATCGCGCACAGCCATGGCCTTGCCGCCAGGGAGTTGGGCGCTGCTGATACATAAAACCTCGCGGCCTTCAGGGCCACAGGCAATACGCAGATGGTCTTCACCGTTTTCAAGCAGCGTGCCGGGCGGCGTTGCGCCCTGTTCACCGGCTTGAACGCTTGCCATGAGTAAGCGTAAGCGGTCATCACCCATCTGACACCACGTCACCGGCCAAGGGTTAAAGGCGCGGATTTTACGCGCAAGGCGTTCTGCAGGCTGAGTGAAGTCCAGCTCGGCCTCTGCTTTGCTGAGCTTGGTGGCGTAGGTAACGCCTTCTTCCGGCTGGGGTGTTGCACTGGTGTTACCGTTGGCCAGTTTATCCAGCACGCTGGTTAGCGCAGTGGCGCCTTGAAGCGCCAAGCGGTCATGCAGGTCGCCACCCGTGGTTTGCTCGGTGATCGGGGTGCGTACTTCGTGCAGCATGGCGCCGGTATCAAGCCCTGCATCCATTTGCATGATGGTAACGCCCGAGGCGTCATCACCTGCTTCAATCGCGCGCTGAATCGGGGCGGCACCGCGCCAGCGGGGTAGCAGTGAGGCGTGGACGTTAATGCACCCCAGGCGCGGCGTGTCCAATACTGCCTGAGGCAGCAATAAACCGTACGCCACGACCACCATAATATCGGCGTTTAAGGCGCCAAGCTCAGCTTGAGCGGCCGGGTCTTTTAGCGTTTGTGGCTGGTAGACCGGAAGCGCATGCTCAAGAGCAAGCTTTTTAACGGGGCTTGGCGTGAGTTTGCGACCACGACCTGCCGGGCGGTCGGGTTGGGTATAAACCGCCACTACCTTATGTTTGCTGGCCAGTAGGGCCGCAAGGCTTGAGGCAGCGAAATCAGGCGTGCCAGCAAAAACAACGCGCAACTGTGACATGACAACAGGTACCTGGTAACAGGAGAAATGAGAAAGCCTGGGGCAACAATAAAGGCCGAGAAGCAGGGTATACAACGGCTGTTGTACCGTTGTATGGAGTACCAGGCTTCTCGGCCTTAAGCGTTTTAAATACGCTCACTTACAAAACTTCTACAAAAACCGAAGTAAACTGTGCTAAAACGGATGGCTGTTAAGCGTCGTCTTGCATCAGCTTATGACGTTTCTGCATTTTTTTCATGATGCGGTCGCGCTTTAGCGGCGAAAGATAATCAACAAACAGTACACCTTCAAGATGGTCGTACTCGTGTTGAATGCAGTGCGCCAGCAGGCCGTCGGCCTCAAGCTCATACGCCTCGCCGTTACGGTCAAGCGCGTTGAGTTTTACCGTCAGGTAGCGCGGCACTTCCGCGTAGTACTCGGGAATCGACAAGCAGCCTTCAGAAAGCGGCTCTTTGTCTTCGCCGACTGGCGTATAACGAGGGTTGATCAGTACCAGCGGCTGCGAGTTATCTTCGCTTACGTCCATGACGACGACACGACGATGGACATCAATTTGGGTGGCCGCAAGGCCAATGCCACGAGCGTCGTACATGGTCTCTAACATATCGTCGACAAGCTGGCGGACCTCGTCGTCAACGGTTTCCACCGGTACCGCCTTGGTGCGCAGGCGCTCATCGGGGAATTCGAGAATAGGAAGTTTGGCCATGGGGATTACCGTCATCGTTAAGCTAAATCTTGGATAATCAGGCCGAATCGCGGCGGCCTGGTTCTTTGCTAATCACCACTATATCACGCTGGCAGCGCTCCTGGGCATCAGCACATGCGGTGAAGCACCATGAAAATGATCGAAACATCCTTCACGGAGTACGGGATAGTGCTAGCCAACTTTATGCGCCGCGCAGCAAGACAAAACGCGCTTTGCGACTTGCTCAAGAGGGTAGTGAACCTGCTGCCTGGGCTGTTAATAAGCCTTCACGCCGTTGGCGCTGAAACGCTGCCGGTGGTGACGCTTTCTCCCCAAATACGCACCTTGCCAATGCCCGATGGACCGCTAGACGCGAAGGTAAGTGAACTTGGCGCGCTCTCGCTTGAAAGCCTTAACGCTTTTTGGCGTGAACACCGAGTAATAGAACCCGGAGTGCGCCAGCCTGAGATGGCCTATGTGTTGGCCGGCGAGCACCAGCGGTTGATCAACGGTGCAGGCGACAGAATTTATGCCCGTGGCGCTATGCCGAGCAACGTAACGAATAGAGCAACGAGTAATGCGCTAGGCCCTGCCACATTCGGTATTTATCGTCAGACACAGACCTATACCGCTGACGATGGCGCGGTGTTGGGGCAGGCGTTAAGTCACATCGGCGAAGCTCGTCTTGTACGCAGTGAGGGCGATATTGCCCTGCTGGAAGTACTCAGCGCTCATCAAGAGGTGCGTAGTAACGATCTTATTCTTGCCCTGGAACCCGATGCGCCTCGAACGGCGCTTCAACCCCACCTGCCGCGCAATGCAATAAACGGTCGTATTCTCGCCGTGCCCGGCGGCGTACGTTTTATAGGTGCCTTGCGTATCATTGCTTTGGATGTAGGCGCGCAAGACGGCCTGGAGCCAGGGCATCTGCTTCAAGTGAATTCGCCGAGCGAAACCGTTTTCGACGCGCGTCGCCAGGTAGTAACGCCGTTGCCACCGACCCCAGCGGGCTGGGCAATGGTAGTGAAGCCTTACCAGCAGGTGAGCTATGCGCTGGTGATGCAAGCTTCCAGCATGCTGGAAGTGGGTGATCGTGTGGTGACTCCGGATTTATAACGGAATTGGGATATTCAGCATGCACGTTGAGGAGCGTCGATGAATACCAGTGAGTGGTTAGTGGTCAACGCCTTGCCGGGCATGGGCGCACTGCGCATTACCCAGATGGTGGCACGCCAGCCGCGCTGGCCAGAAGGCTGGCTGGCGACACTGCCCGCTAACGCCGCCAGTGCCTTACGGCTGTGGCTTGAACACCCCGAGCGCAGCCCGCTTCAGCGATGCGTAGACGACGCGCGGGCATGGCAGCAGAGCGGGCCAGCGCGGCATATTCTGCATCGCCACCACCCGGCCTGGCCTGAGCTGCTCAACGAGCTACCGGACCCGCCCGCCATTCTTTGGGCCCAAGGGGATTTACAGGCGCTTGAAGGGCCAAGGATTGCCATGGTGGGAACACGCAAACCCACCTCGGAAGGTAACGCCAATGCCCAAGGCTTTGCGCGGGAACTTGCTCGCCGAGGCTGGTGTGTGGTCAGCGGTATGGCGCTGGGCATTGATGGTATCGCTCAGCGTGCTGCACTGAGTGCCGGTGGAAGCAGCATTGCGGTGTTAGGCTGCGGCGTGGATGTTATTTACCCGGCTCAACATCGCGACCTGCATGAGCAACTGAGCTGTGCGCCTGGCGGGCTATTGTTGTCAGAGCATCCTCCGGGCACCAAGGCACGTCCCGCGTTCTTCCCGCGGCGCAACCGGATTGTGACCGGGCTTTCATTGGGTACGTTAGTGATTGAGGCCACCGAGAAAAGCGGCTCGTTGGTCAGTGCCCGCTTGGCCCTGGAGCAGAACAAGGAGCTTTTTGCCCTGCCAGGGTCTTTGCACAATGTTCAGGCTCAAGGCTGCCTGCACTTGTTGCGTAATGGAGCAACGCTGGTGCGCCATGTCGACGATATGCTTGAAGAGTTGCAGCAGTGGGCGGGTAGCTTTTTACCAGCGTCAGTGAAGGCTTCGCCTCCCCCTTTAGGGCCAATGGCGCCACTAAGCGAGCCACTGCCTGATGAGCTGCTTAACGTTTTATCGGCAACGCCGGTGCCGCTTGATTCACTGGTTCAGCATACCGGGGAGTCTGTCAGCAACTGCCAGCAGCGGTTATTGATGCTGGAGCTTGATGGATGGGTCGCTCAGCAGGTGGGAGGTTGGGTGCGCTTACCCAGGCCATGATAGGATGTGAGCATTCTCTTATCGCTAATTGCTTGTAGAGCAGGAGCGCCAATGAAGCCGGCTGTCGACCTCGAAGTTGCCATTAATGCACTGCATGCTGGCGGTGTTATTGCATGCCCCACCGAAGCCGTGTGGGGGCTTAGCTGTGACCCGGATAATGACGAAGCGCTTACCCGGTTAATGCGCATGAAAGAGCGCGACCCTTCCAAAGGCATTATTTTGGTGGCGGCCAGTATCCAGCAGTTTCAGCCCTGGCTAAACCAATTGCCGTTTGAACTGCATGCTCCACTTGCGGCCAGTTGGCCTGGCCCTAACACTTGGCTGGTGCCGGATAACGGTCGCAGCCATGCGCTGGTTCGCGGTGCTCATCAACGCGTGGCATTACGAGTGACCGACCATCCCTTAATGAAAGCGTTATGTGAAGCGTTTGGCGGGCCACTGGTGTCGACATCGGCCAATCGAGCGGGTGAGGCACCTGCCATGAGCGATGAAGAAGTAGTCACTATTTTTGGGCAGGAAGTCGCCGCGATAGTAGCGGGCGAGCTGGGCGGGAATCCACGACCCAGCACCATTCGTGATTTAGTCAGTGGCCAGGTAATGCGCGCTTAAATAGGTAAGTAAACGGCTTAAGTGCCAAGTGCTTAAATGCATTATGGTTAAGATTACTTTGTAATAAGAATTTTGAACGGGAGTCATCGTGGCGCACGAGCATTTAGACGACGTTAAACAGTACCTGCTCGGCCTTCAAGACCGGCTTTGTGAGGGGCTGGCCGCGGCTGACGGTAAAGCTGCGTTTAAGGAAGACAGCTGGCAGCGTGAAGAGGGCGGTGGCGGGCGCTCACGCGTGATTGAGCAGGGCGGTGTCTTTGAAAAAGGCGGTGTCAACTTTTCCCATGTGTATGGTGCTCAACTGCCGCCCTCGGCAACGGCAGCTCGGCCGGAGCTTGCCGGTCGCAGTTTTCATGCGGTTGGAGTTTCCTGGGTACTACATCCTGAAAACCCGCATGTCCCTACCAGCCACGGCAACGTACGCTTTTTTATTGCTGAAAAAGAGGGCGAAACGCCCGTCTGGTGGTTTGGTGGAGGCTTTGACTTAACGCCCTATTACCCGGTGCTTGAGGACGTTGTGCACTGGCACCAGGTGGCTAAAGCGGCCTGCGATCCTTTTGGCGATGATGTTTATGCCCGCTATAAAGCGTGGTGCGACGAGTACTTTTATTTAAAGCACCGTGATGAGACCCGTGGTGTGGGCGGGCTGTTTTTCGATGATTTGAATGCTGGCAGTTTCGAGGAGTGTTTCGCCTTTCAACGCGCCGTGGGCGATAGCTTTTTAGAGGCCTACTTGCCCATTGTTAAGCGCCGCAAAGCGGCTGCCTGGGGCGAGCATGAGCGAGCGTTCCAGCTCTATCGTCGCGGTCGCTATGTAGAATTTAACCTCGTATGGGACCGAGGAACGCTATTTGGCTTACAAAGCGGCGGGCGCACCGAGTCAATTTTAATGTCGATGCCGCCACTTGCGCGTTGGGAGTATGCCTATACGCCTGCACTTGGGAGCGCTGAAGCCACGCTAAATGACTACCTGGTGCCAAGAGACTGGCTCAACGTGTCGGATAGGGCTTAAACATCGTGATCTACAGAAATATAAAACAGAGTACAGGAACGAGTTGATGAGTGACCTTTACTGCGTATTGGGTAATCCCATTGAGCACTCAAAATCACCCCTCATTCATAACGAATTTGCCCTGCAAACACAGCAAAAAATTGAATACACAGCACAACGGGCACCGTTGGATGGCTTTACCGATGCCTGGCGCGCATTCGTTGATAAAGGCGGGCGGGGGGCCAACGTTACCGTACCCTTTAAGGAAGAGGCGTTTGCGCTCTGCGATACCCTGAGCAGGCGTGCCCAGCGGGCTGGCGCGGTGAATACGCTGATAGCCGGAGGTAACGGTCTTACTTACGGCGATAATACCGATGGCGTTGGCTTGTTACGCGACCTTGCATATAACCGTGTAGCGCTTGCCGATAAGCGGATCCTGGTGGTGGGCGCTGGTGGGGCCGTGCGGGGAATTTTAGAGCCGTTACTCGCACAAAAGCCTGGCGAGGTGGTGGTCGTTAACCGAACGGCTGAAAAAGCTCAACAGTTGGCCGACGATTTTTCTGATTTGGGCGAGATCCATGGCGGAGGGTTTAAGGCAGCTAAAGGCCCTTTTAGTGTCGTGATCAACGGAACCAGTGCCAGCCTAACGGGCGATTTACCTCCTCTGCCGGGCAATCTATTTGCAAAAGATGCCTGGGCCTACGACATGATGTATGGCGCTACGCAAACGGTCTTCTTGAAGTGGGCAGGAACGCATGGTGCCCAGCGGTTGGATGGCTTGGGAATGCTGGTAGAGCAGGCCGCCGAAGCATTTTATCTATGGCGAAATGTACGCCCCGAGACGACCCAGGTACGCCAGATGCTGCGCAGAATGCTCAACGCGGGTTAGCCGCTTGCATGTGTTCATCAAAAAAAGGGCCGAGATGGCTCGGCCCTTTATCGTTAAAAATTACAGCAAAGGGTTACGGGCGCTGGCAGTTAGGCGTGTGCCCGCTGCTGCGCGCCTGCTCGTAGGTGGCAAGCGCTCTATCCATATTGGCTTGTAGGCCCTCAATGCGCTGCCCCTGGCTTGGGTGCGTCGACATCCAGGCCGGTGGCGCGCCACCACCCGAGGCGGCCTGCATGTTTTCCCAGAGCGTAACGCTTTGACGCGGGTCAAAGCCTGCCTGCGCCATCAGGTCCAGGCCAATCACATCCGCTTCGCTTTCATGGCTACGTGAGAACGGCAAGGCAATGCCGTATTGCGCGCCCATGCCCAGCACGCCCATCAGCTGTTGTCCGCCAGGGGTTTGCATACCCGATGCGCTGGAAATAACCGAAAGCCCTAGCGACGTGGCGTTTTCGGTCGATGCCCGCTCATTGGCGTGGCGGGCAAGTACGTGACCAATTTCATGGCCTACCACGGAGGCCAGTTGATCCTGGTTGGTGGCAATAGTCAGCATGCCGGTATTGACCCCCATATAACCGCCAGGCAGCGCGAAGGCGTTGGGCTGTTCGGCTTCAAATACCCGGATTTGCCAGTCAAGATTACGCTGTTCAGTCGGTAATACATCCACGATGGCAGTGGTGATGCACTGCACATAGCGGTGGCTTGCCTGGCCTGCGGTAGGAATATCCTGCTGGTACTGGGCGAATGCCTGCTGGCCCATCTCGTTAAGCTGGTCATCGGAAAGCAGCAATAATTGCGAGCGTCCGGTAGGGGACGTTGAGCAGGCCGCTAAAGAAGCGCATAGCGCAGTAACAGCAAAGGGACGAAGCCAACGCATGAGATGATTTCCTTAAAGATGATTGAGTTCCATGCAAACAAGATAACCACTGTGTAGGGTAAATCAATCCCCTTGTTATCACTTAATGCACTTGAGACGCTGAACTGAGCCGACGTTTAACCAGATGACTTGACCACGTGGAGCATTGGCTAGCCTCTGTTTCCATGCCTGGCAGAAACAGCTTAACGCTGAGGGGTTAGCTGACCATCTTCACCCACATTAAGGCGAATGGTCGGTGTGAGCAGTCCCGCCGGTAGCGTCATGCCTAAGCCGCGTAGATCGCCCGGCGTGATCGCAAGCTCACTGCCTGCGGGAAGTTCGCCTTGAGAGGCAAGCTGATGGACCAACTTCAGCATTGGCGCCATTTTTTGGGCATCGGTGCCCAGGATATCAAATGCCACCGGTAAGCGTAGATTGGCGGCGTCGCCCGAGGTTAATGAAACATCCTGGGTATACTCCCCTTCTACGGGGTCAACACCTGGCATATCCAGCGTCCAGTTAAAGCCTGACATGGCTACCGCCGGCATTCCCGCAGGCAGCCCAAGGCCCATCGCGAGCGTTGCCTGAACCGGCAGGCTACCCATGCCCAGGCTTGAAGCCAGCAGACTGGTCAAGTCACTGGTGTCCAGGCCTGCGTCAATGGAGTAGGGGCCGACACGCACATTCTCCACGCCGAGTGAGGTAATGGCCAAGCGAAAGGCAAATAGCCCCGTTTGGGGGAGTGCAAGGCAGCCGGTAAGCAGGCTTGCCAAACTCAGCATCACAAGCCAGCGCCAGTGACGAACGGCATACAACATAGGGTTCCCTCCTGAGAAGGGTGGTGGCGGCAAGCGCCGGGGAGCATGAGCTAAAAGCGCGGCTATTTGAGGGCCCGCGCTGATTTCTGTCAAGCAAATTTGTACATGTTCGCCTGAAACAAAAAACGCCTGCTTAAACAAGCAGGCGTTATTACTGCGGGATAGCGCATGGAGCGTTTAACGACGGCTTTTCCGCGCATCTTTGGTGCGGGTAAGCTCGCGCTTTTTAGCTTTCTCTTTATCACTGGCCCCGGCCATAGAGTCAAACGGGTTATCGCCTGAGCGGAACTCAAACCGCATGGGCGTGCCGCGCACCTTCAACACCTTACGGAAAGTATTGATCAGATAGCGGCGATACGCTTCAGGAACCGACGCGGTCTGATTACCGTGCACAACGATAATCGGCGGATTGCTGCCGCCCTGGTGGGCCATACGCAGCTTAATACGCCGCCCGTTAACCATCGGGGGCTGGTGCTGGCTGACCGCATCCTGTAACAGGGTCGTCAACCGGTTGGTCGACCAGTGTGCGTTGGCCGCATTAAATGCCCGCTCAATGGAGGGGTATAAATCACCCACTGCGGTACCGTGCAGAGCTGAAATAAAGTGCATTTCAGCGTAGTCGGCAAAGCCCAGGCGGCGCTTGATATCGGCACGCATCTTGTCTTTTGCTTCGCTCTCCAGGCCATCCCACTTGTTGATCGCCAGTACCAGCGCACGCCCCGTCGTTAGCACGTAATCCAACAGGTGAAGATCCTGCTCAACCAGGCCGCTGCGGGCATCCAGCACCATCACCGCCACATGACACTCTTTAATCGCGTCAAGGGTTTTGATAATGGAAAACTTCTCGGCAATCTCGCTCACGTTCTTGCGGCGGCGAATACCGGCGGTGTCGATCAAAACATACGGCTTGCCGCGACGCTCGAAAGGAATCTCGATAGCATCACGCGTGGTACCGGCTTCATCGAACACCACGACACGGTCTTCACCCAGAAGGCGGTTGACCAGTGTGGATTTGCCCACGTTGGGGCGACCAATTACCCCAATGCGGATGCCTTTGGAACCGGTATCCGCTGGAATGCTGGGGTCGCGCTCGGGAAACGGCTCAAGCACGGTATCAATCAGCGTTGAAACGTTACGCCCGTGCGCGGCAGCAATGGCCCAAGGGTCGCCAAGGCCCAGCTTCCAGAAGTCGGCCATGGCCGAGTGCTCTTCCAGACCATCGGTCTTGTTCACCACCAACCAGGTTTTTTTCTGGTTAACGCGTAGGTGGTTGGCAATCGCTTCATCAGCGACGTTAAGTCCGGCACGGGCATCGACCAGGAACAGGACAATATCGGCTTCATCAATCGCGGCAAGCGACTGTTCTGCCATCGCCGCATCAATGCCTTCCTCATCACCACTGATACCACCGGTATCAATCACCGTATAGGCTTTTCCGCCCAGCATGCCGTTGCCATACTTGCGGTCGCGGGTGAGGCCGGGAAAGTCGGCCACGAGTGCATCACGCGAACGCGTTAGGCGGTTAAACAATGTCGATTTGCCCACATTGGGGCGACCGACCAAAGCAATGACGGGTGTCATGGAGTGACTTCCAGGGTTTCCAGACGACCATTGTCGGCCTGGACATGAATGGTGCTGCCATCAGTAATGGGGGACACGCTAATGCCGGATTTATGCACCCGGGTGCGGCCCACGATGTTACCTTCACGCGCGTCGATCAAATGGACATAACCTTCAAAATCGCCAACCACGATACGGCCATCAGCAAAGGCTGGGGCGGTAAGCCAACGATCTTCAAGTTCATTGTTACGCCATATTTCTTGGCCATTTTCGGCATCAAGCGCGACGAGGTGACTGTCGTCGGTAACCACATAAAGATAGTTACCCACCATCAGCGGTGAATGGCGGCTAGAGAGATTACTTTCCCAGAGTACGCTGCCGCGTGTGGCTTCCAGTGCCACCACGCGACCATTGTAACTGGTGACAAACAGGCGGCCGTCAGGCGTAATCAGCGGCTGGCCGGCAATATCGACCAGTCGCTCAACTTCGCTACGGCCACTGGGGGTGGCGATTTGCATATCCCACAGCGGCTGGCCGCTACGGTTATCAAGCGTGGCCAGACGTCCGTTTGCGAGGCCGACGAAAGTGACCGGGTCAATGACCATCGGCGTCCCGGTACCGCGAAGGGTAAGGGCAGGCTGAGAACTGGTATAAACCCAGCGCTCCTGACCGTTGGTGCGGTCTAGCGCCGTTATCTGACCATCAACGCTTTGTACGACCAGCAGTTGCTGGTTGGCTTGAGGCGCGGCCAGCACTTCGCTGGATACTCTGGAGCGCCAGCTTACGCTGCCATCGCGTTGATCAAGTGCAATCACTTCACCGTTGCGAGTGCCCAGGTAGACCTGGCCTGCAATCGCGGTCAGCGCGCTGGAGATCGGTGTATCAAGCTCTACGCGCCACTCACGATCACCGGTGTTAGCGTTTAATGCCATGACCAGGCCTTGTGCGTCGGCGGCAAAGATCGTGCTGCCTTCACGGGAAGGTGCGATAGGGTAACGCGCCCGGCCCAGGCCGCTGCCGATATTCTGGCGCCACTGCGTGGTCAGGTTTGATGTTTCATCAAAGCTACGCAGCTCTTTGGGCGTATACGCGGGTTCGCCTTTATTGGCACAACCTGCCAGCAGAGCAATGGCTACCGCACCTAGCGTCACGCGCATGATCTGTTTGGAAAGACGCAGATTCATCATTGTGTCGCCTCCTCGGCGCCAAGATCGTCAAGCTTGAATTGTACGCCGTAAAGCGTTTGGTCGAGGCTCTCTGCAAGTTCCAGCGCGTTTTGCCAAGCGCTCCGCGCCTGGTCGGTTTGCCCAAGGGCTGCGTAGGCATCACCGCGGACGTTGGCTTGCTGCGCCGCCAGGGCTTCGCTGATCGGCTCATCCAGTAAAGCAAGTGCCGCTTCAGGATTGCCGTTGGCGACCTCAATGCGTGCCAGACGCAGCCAGGCCAGGCTTTGCACATAGCGACGCGATGAGTTATCGGCTACCTGTTCAAGAGAGACCTTTGCCGCATCGATATCGCCCTGCTGTACGGCTAACCGAGCGTCCATAAGCAGCGCCAGTTCAGCATAGAGCGTTTTGCCGTAATCGTCGGTAAGCTCGCTAATTAGCTCGCGGGCGCTGGCCGTTTGCTGCTCATCCAGTTCGTTGGCCATGGCAACGTTGATCAACTGCTGGTAGCGCACCGAAGCGGCTTCCGACTGGCCTTGCTGATAGTTTTGCCATGCATTCCAGCCAAAGACGCCCGCAGCAGCAAGAGCGGCACCTGCAATCAGAGAGGTTCCATTCTCTTTCCACCAGCGCTTAACGACATCCAACTGCTCTTCTTCGCTTCGATCCGCCACGGGCGGCCTCCTATTGCATAAAATCGCCGCAGCACAGCGGCGATTAGTTATTTGTAAGCGCACAGCGCCTGTTTGTTTGGCTTAGTGGGCCAGAAGGTCGCCTAGCGTGGCAGAAAGTGCCGCTTGGCTCACGCGCTGCTGCTCGCGGTCATCGCGCAAGAACTTAAGCGTGGCGGCGTGTTCGGCCAGTTCGTCCTCGCCCAGCAGGATGGCGATGGGCGCAGCACTTTTATCGGCCTTTTTCATGCGGCTTTTAAAGCTACCGCCGCCGCAGTGCAGTTGAAGGCGCAAGTCGGGAAGCTCACTACGCAGCTGTTCGGCAAGCGTGAGCGCGGCAATCGTTGCGTTATCGTCCATAGGCAGGAGATAGACATCGCAGCCGCCCAGGGCTTCGTCCGGCACCAGGTTTAGCGTCTCCAGCAACAGGATTAACCGCTCAATACCCATGGCGAACCCAACCGCTGGGGTTGGCTTGCCGCCCAGCTGTTCCACCATGCCATCGTAACGACCGCCAGCACATACCGTGCCTTGGCTACCCAGCGCACTGGTGGTCCATTCGAACACCGTACGGCAGTAGTAGTCGAGCCCGCGCACCAGGCGAGGATTGATCACAAAGGGGATGCCCGCCGCATCCAGCATGGCTTTCAACTGCTCGAAGTGTTCGCGCGACGCATCATCAAGATGATCCATGAGCTGCGGCGCGCCGTTAAGCATGTCCGCCATGGCCGGATTTTTAGAGTCCAGAATGCGCAGCGGGTTACTGATCAAGCGGCGCTGAGAGTCTTCATCAAGCACTTCGCGATGCTGTTCGAAATAAGCCACCAGCTTTTCACGGTAGGCCACCCGCGCCTCGGCAGACCCCAGCGAGTTAAGCTCAAGCGTGACATGCTCAAACAGCCCTAGCTCTTTCCACAGGCGTGCCGAGAGCAGAATCACTTCGGCATCGATATCCGGCCCTTCAAAGCCGTATGTCTCAACACCTACCTGATGAAACTGGCGATAGCGGCCTTTTTGAGGGCGCTCGTGACGAAACATCGGACCCTGGTACCAAAGCCGTTGGGTCTGGTTGTAGAGTAGGCCGTGCTCCATCGCTGCGCGCACGCAGCTGGCGGTGCCTTCAGGACGCAGTGTCAGGCTATCGCCGTTGCGGTCGTCGAAGGTGTACATCTCTTTTTCGACGATATCGGTCACTTCACCAATCGAGCGGGCGAACAGCGCTGTTTGCTCGACAATCGGCGTGCGAATTTCATCGAAGCCGTAGCGATGCATTAACTGACGTACTTTGGTCTCAAAAAATTGCCAGCGAGGACTATCGCTGGGCAACAGGTCGTTCATACCACGGATGGCTTGAATCTTTTTAACAGCGGACTTGCTCAATGAAAACTCCTCGTTCTGCATCCTGGCTGATGCATGACCCCGGCATTAAACGCTGCGGGCGATCATGTCATCTTCTTGCTGCTGTTTTTGGCGCACTTTTTCGCGGATCATCCGCTCAAGATCATCCACCAGGTGATCGTTACGCAGTTTGCTGGCCGGTTTGCCGTCGATATACACCAGGTTTGCGGGGCTGCCGCCGGTCAGGCCAATATCGGTCTCTTTTGCTTCACCCGGGCCGTTAACGACGCAGCCAATCACTGAAACATCCAGTGGCGTCATGATGTCTTCCAGACGCTCTTCAAGCTGATTCATGGTGCTGATAACGTCAAAGTTTTGGCGTGAGCAGCTGGGGCAGGCAATAAAGTTGATGCCCTTGGCGCGCAGGCGCAGGCTTTTGAGCATATCAAAGCCGACTTTAATCTCTTCTATCGGGTCGGCGGCAAGTGACACTCGAATCGTGTCGCCGATACCATCCATCAGTAGCATGCCTAGGCCAATAGACGACTTAACGGTGCCCGAGCGCAGCCCGCCTGCTTCGGTAATACCCAAGTGAAGCGGCTGCTCAATGCGCGTGGCAAGATCACGGTAAGCCGCGACGGCCATAAACACATCAGAGGCTTTTACGCTGACCTTGTACTCTTGAAAATCGAGCCGATCCAGGTGGTCGATATGGCGCATGGCGGATTCCACCAGCGCGGCAGGCGTGGGCTCGCCATACTTTTTCTGAAGGTCTTTTTCCAACGAACCGGCGTTAACGCCAATGCGGATAGGAATACCGTTATCGCGTGCGGCACTCACCACCGCGCGTACGCGATCTTCACGGCCAATATTGCCGGGGTTGATGCGCAGGCAGTCAACGCCTAGCTCCGCGACGCGCAGGGCGATCTTGTAATCAAAGTGGATGTCGGCCACCAACGGCACATCCACTAGCTGCTTGATTTTGCCAAAGGCTTCGGCGGCGTCCATGTCCGGTACGGAAACGCGTACGATGTCAGCGCCGGCTTTTTCCAACTGCTGAATCTGCCCAACGGTAGCCGCCACGTCCAGCGTGTTGGTGTTGGTCATGCTCTGTACGGAAATAGGCGCATTTCCGCCTACCGCCACATTACCGACGTGAATCTGGCGGGACTGGCGGCGTTTTATCGGAGAAGGGGCGTGCATAAGACGGGTCACTCTCCCAGGGTAAATCGGGCGACATTGTTGGCGCCTGCGCGTTCTGCAAGGTTGATCTGCTCACCTTGGTAACGCAGTACGACGCCAGTGGCGTTTCCTACGGTTAAACGAAACGGCGGCACACCTTCAACGGTTACATTGGTGCCGGGCGTTTGTAAGCCAACAAATACACGTTGATTGTTGGCATCGAAGATTTCAGTCCAGGACTGCTCGTTAAACGTGAGCTCCATCTGGCCAGGGCTGCCCGCCGGGGCCGTTGCCGCTTCCTCGGTGGCACCTTCATCAGCCTCTGTTACATCAGCGTCAGCCGCATCCGTGTCTGCCGCAATATCAAGTGCGGCAGTATTGTTGACTGTCGCGGTCTGCTCCGCGTTATCAGTAGGCAGCGTTTCACTATTACCAGCGGTATCACCCGTGGCCGTATCGTTTTCCGGCTGGGCGGGCGAGGTGATGGCGGGCTGCTGAGGCGGCGGGGGCTCAGCACCGGTACCCGATGCCGACGGTACTTCGCTGCCTTCTTCAACGCCGGACGTCTCATTAAAGCCAGGCGGCTCGCTGCCACCACGGCTCTGCCACCACATTACGGTTACGCCGATCAGGCCAGCAATCACCAGCAAGGTCACCAGCTTAAATAACCAGGCACCCAGCTTTGAGGGGGGTCGACTAACCGCCACCGGAATCACTTTTCGTTCGGCATCCGCGGCGCCATAGCGCTCCTGGTAAGCGTCCAGGATCACATGCTCGCTCAGACCCAGGTATTTGGCGTAGGAGCGCAGGTAACCACGACGGTAAGCAATAACCGGAATTTCGTCATAACGATCATGTTCAAGGCCATCAACGACAGCCGGCCGCAAATTAAGCGCACGCGCCGCCTCTCCAATGGGCACGCCGAGCTCTTCTCGTTGGCGCAAAAGAATCTCGCCGGGAGAGGAGGTGGAACGGGAGGAAGTAACGCTATCTTGTAACTGTGTGTCGCTCATGGCTGAGCATCCTTAAATAATTAAGTGGTCAGGGCGTCAGTTCATAAGGCCAAGCTGGCGCTGGTAATCGGCTGCCGCAGCATGGTCGCCTTGGGCATGAGCGATATCAATTGCCATTTCCAGCGCTGCCCGGTCTGGCCCGGCCAACTGCAAATAGGTGTGCAACGGTGACCAGGCCTCATGGTAATTGCCCTGTGAAACTTCCAGTTCGGCTAACGTCAAGTACCCCCGCGACTGTCGCGGGTCGATACGCTGCGCGCGGGCTAAACGCCCACGCGCTTTATCAAACTCTTCCAGCGCTAAATAACATTGGCCCAGGTTGGTAAAAAGTTGGGCACGGTTGGCGTACTGGGCATCATTAGATGCGTTTTCCAACTGATCGCAAGCGGCAGTAATATGCCCCTGCTGATACAAAAATGCCGCGTAATTATTGCGGGCACGGGTAAATGTCGGGTCGGCGTCGATCGCTTGTTTAAAATATTGGTCGGCAAGTTCGATGTCGCCCTGCTGTTGATAGACCATGGCTAAGGCCTGCAATGCTTTGGCATGGTGCGGGTCGATCTCCAGCGCGTGACCCAGGGCGGCGCGCGCCCGTGGGAGATTGTTGCGCTCCAGGTAGGCAACGCCGAGCTGCGTATACGCATCCTTGGCGTCATTGCTTGCCTGAGAAGGTAACGTGTTTGATGTGGCACAACCGGCGAGCCATACGCTGCTAAATAGTACAGCGAACATGGGCACCCTAAACGGGTTAAAACGCCTGTAGTGACAGATCATGTTGATCCTCATGGTGTAAATAGCTAACTAACCGCCGGCACAACGAATAAACCGTGTCCATCAAAGCGCTGTGCTCGTCGGAAGTCAAGATAAGCACCGTTTAGTCAGCGTCAATCTGTACCGATTGAATATAGCGAGCGCTGCGCTTCGTCCGGTCTTTCACGCGTCCCACCAACTGACCGCAGGCTGCGTCGATATCCTCACCCCGAGTGATACGAACCGTCGCGTTATACTCCAAATCATAAAGCCACTGTTGAAAGCGCATGACCTGGTTGCGTGATGGTGTTTCATACCCTGAGTTAGGAAACGGGTTAAACGGTATCAAATTAATCTTACAGGGCAACTCTTTAAGCAGCGCGGCGAGCTGTTCGGCATGCTCTTTCTGGTCGTTAACATCCTTGATCAGCGTGTATTCAATAGTGACCTGGCGATTGTCCGGGCACTTGGACAGGTAGCGATGGCATGCATCCAGCAACATTTGGATGTTGTATTTGCGGTTGATCGGCACCAGTTCATTGCGCAGCTCGTCTGTAGAGGCATGCAGCGAAATAGCCAGGCTTACGTCCATTTCGTCGCCCAGTTTGTCGATCATCGGCACAACGCCTGAGGTCGACAGCGTGACGCGGCGCTTGGAGAGCCCGTAGCCGTTGTCATCCAGCATTAACTTCATGGCCGGCACTACGTTGTCAAAGTTGAGCAGGGGTTCGCCCATGCCCATCATGACCACGTTGGTAACCGGGCGGTTAGCGGTGTCACGGCGCGGCCCGACGCTGCGCTGTGCAACCCATACCTGGCCAATGATTTCGGCGGCGGTAAGGTTACGCTGAAAGCCCTGTTTGCCGGTGGAGCAGAAACTACAGTCCAGTGAGCAGCCCACTTGAGAAGAGACGCACAGCGTGCGCCGCTTGCCGTTTTCAGCGGGAATCAGCACGGTTTCAACGTAGCTGCCATCCTCTACTTCTAATACCCACTTACGGGTACCGTCGGTTGAGGTGCCTTCGTAAATAACGCTGGGACCACGAATTTCGGCCACTTTTGCCAGCTTTTCGCGCAACGGTTTGGACAGGTTGGTCATCGCGGTGAAGTCGTCGCTACCTTCCTGGTGGATCCACTTCATCAACTGAGCGGCGCGGAATTTCTTCTCGCCAATCGACAAAAAGAACGCTTCCATCTGTTCGCGCGACATGCCAAGCAGGTTCTGGCGCTCAGGCGCTTTTGCCGCTGGCGTTTCACTGTCAGGTGCAGATTGGGAAGCGGGCGTATGTTGGGCTACGGTGGTGGTCATGGCGGTCAGCGTTCTAGAAAGGGGCGGGGGCCAGGCCCCCGCGAAAATGGCCGGCAACGAATGTTGAAACGGCGCCGCTAAAAATTAGCGCGGGCAGATTTCATCATTACCGAAGAAGTAGCTAATTTCGCGCGCAGCGCTTTCTGCAGAGTCGGAACCATGGACAGCGTTAGCGTCGATTGTTTCCGCGAAGTCAGCACGAATAGTGCCCGGGGCCGCTTCTTTAGGGTTGGTAGCACCCATCAGGTCACGGTTTTTGGCAATCGCGCCTTCACCTTCAAGCACTTGAACAACCACTGGGCCGGACGTCATGAAGCCCACCAGGTCTTTAAAGAACGGACGCTCTTTGTGCTCGGCGTAGAAACCGCCCGCTTTCTCTTCAGAAAGGTGGGTCATTTTAGCGGCAACAACCTGCAGGCCTGCTTTTTCAAAGCGAGCGATGATGTCGCCAATGGCGTTTTTGGCAACGGCATCGGGCTTGATGATAGACAGAGTGCGTTCAGTAGCCATGTAAATATCTCCTTGAGGCCTTTAGAAAAAGGGATAAAGCAGAAATTGCCGCCTCGGCAAACCGGGGCGGCGAAGGAAAATCGTTTCGGCAAAATGACGGTAGTGTTCACCGATTACCGAGTGGGCGCGATTATAGCGCCTCAAGCGGGGGTTGAATACCGATGATGACATTGGCGCCTACGTATTACACCGTAAAGCTTTCACCGCAGCCGCATTCATCTTTAACATTTGGGTTGTTGAACTTGAAAAAGCGGTTCAGCCCTTCGCTGACATAGTCCACTTCGCTACCGTCCAGCATCTCAAGTGCATCAGGTGCCACATAAACGCTGGCGCCGTGATCTTCAAAGAGAACTTCGTCACTGCCGACTTCATCGGCAAAGTCCAGCACATAGCTGTAGCCCGAGCAGCCGCTGGGCTTGACCGACACACGCAGGCCTAGGCCTTGGCCACGTTCATCAAGCACGTGGCGGATCTGTTGTGCGGCAGCTGGGGTAATGTTGAGTGTTGCCATAAGGCGTGCTCCTTGTAAAAGCGCTAGCCGCTTAGCGTGGCAGTGTTCGTAAACCGCTCACCGCATGGCGAATGAGGGTTAGCGCGTGATCAATATCGTCTTGCGTGGTGAAGCGTCCAAAACTAAAGCGTAGCGATGAAAGTGCTAGCGTGCGCGGAACGCCTACCCCCAGTAAGACGTACGAAGGGTCAACGCTTGCCGAGTTGCAAGCGGAGCCGGTAGAAACGGCCACATCGCGCAGGGCCATCAACAGCGACTCACTGTCGATGCCTTCAAACGCGAGGTTCAAAATATTGGGTACTGCGCGGTCAAGCGGGGTGTTGGCCACCACGCCATCCAGCGTTTCAAGGCCCTGTGAAAAGCGCTGCTGCAGGTGCGTAATATGTGCCTGATCGTCAGCATGCTCTTTTTGCATCAGCAAAAATGCTTCACCCATACCGGCAATTTGATGCGTTGGGAGGGTGCCGGAGCGCATGCCGCGCTCATGCCCGCCACCGTGAATCAATGCCTCAAGGCGAATGTCCGGGTGGCGTTTGACATACAGTGCACCCACGCCTTTAGGGCCATAGGTTTTATGCCCAGAAAGGGACATTAAATCGATCTTTTGAGCCACCACGTCCAACGGGATTCGGCCAACGGCCTGAGCCGCATCGGTATGGAAAACCGCGCCAAATTCATGGGCTACCTCGGCGAGCGCGGCAATATCGTTAATGCTGCCTAGTTCGTTGTTGACCGCCATTAACGAAACCAGCGCGGTGTCATCACGCATGGCAGCACGTAGCATCTCCGGCGAAATGGTACCGTCGTGTGCGGGCGTAAGCCAGGTAACGTCAAAGCCTTCGCGCTCAAGCGCAACCGCTGTATCAACGATTGCCTTATGCTCAATGGTAGACGTGACCAGGTGCATGCCGCGTTCGCGGTTGGCCCGCAGGTAGCCAATCAGCGCCAGGTTGTCAGCTTCTGTTGCACCGCTGGTCCAGACAATTTCACGCGGGTCGGCGCCAATGGTATCGGCTACCTGGCGACGCGCCTGCTCCACCACTTGTTCAGCCTGCCAGCCTAGCATATGGCTGCGCGAGGCAGGGTTGGCAAATAGCTGGTCCGCGGTCAGATAGCGCTGCATAACCTCGGCTACGCGGGCATCCACCGGCGTAGTGGCGGCGTAATCCAGATAAATAGGCAGTGAAGGTGTGGTTGTCGTTGTCATGAAGACCCGCTTAATTTAATAGCGCCAGGGCAGCGGTAATAACGCCCTTGGCCATTACGGTGATGAGGCGAGAATACCCGCTTCAACGCGATTTTTTTGCCGCGAGGCGATACGTAGAACATCGGGGCGCTGCATCAATTGGGCAAGGGTGATGTCATCAAGAAAATGTCGAATCTGGCCGGATAGTTCGCACCACAAGTGGTGGGTCAGGCAGGTGCTTCCCTGCTGACAGTCGGATAATCCTTGGCAGCGGGTAGCATCTACCGTTTCATCAACGGCATCAATGACTGCTGAAACGCTAATATCGGCCGCTGGTTTGGCCAGCAAATAGCCACCGCCCGGGCCGCGAACGCTGCGGACAAGACCTGAGCGGCGCAGGCGCGCAAACAGCTGCTCAAGATAGGAGAGGGAAATCCCCTGACGCTGCGAAATATCCCCCAGACTGGTCGGGCTGAGCTCGCCGTTCAGCGCCAAGTCGAGCATGGCGGTAACGGCGTAACGGCCTTTGGTAGTTAAACGCATGACAGGCACCTCGGCGCTGAACGTTCAGCGTGCTCCCGGCAAATGTGCTGCCATTATGGGAAAGCCTGAGTAGTTTGGTCAACCTTTAGCCGGAGGCGGCGTATTGTCATCTGAGCTTTTGGGGGCGCAACCGGTATCGTTTTCATCCAGAATATCGGCAAAGTCTTCATCGCGCAGCGCGGGCAGGCTTCCTTCATGGTAACTGCCATCAAGCTTACGCAGCGTTGAACACATTCGTTCAATGCGCTCATCCACCGCGTGCATGTGATCCAGCATTGCCTGCATGGAGCGCGCCACCGGGTCGGGCATGTCCTGGCTGACACCGTAGGCGTCAAAACCAAATTTTTGGCAGATGGCCTCGCGACGAACCGGGTCTACCTCTAGCGCTTCTTCAACGTCGGGGTCGGTGCGTTTAACAATCTTGCCGGGAATGCCCACCACCGTTGCGCCAGGCGGTACTTCCTTGGTGACCACCGCGTTCGAGCCAACCTTTGCACCCGCACCCACGGTAAAGGGGCCGAGAATCTTGGCTCCCGCGCCGACAATAACGCCATCCTCAAGGGTGGGGTGGCGCTTGCCCTTGTTCCAACTGGTGCCACCGAGAGTTACACCCTGGTACAGCGTTACATTGTCACCAACCTGCGCGGTTTCTCCAATAACAACCCCCATACCATGGTCGATAAAAAATCGCCGACCGATAGTGGCCCCTGGATGAATTTCGATGCCGGTCAGCCAGCGGGAAAACGTAGACAGCGTACGGGCCAGCCATTTCAGGTTTTTTTTCCATAGCCAGTGACCGCAACGATGAATTAACAGCGCGTGGAGGCCGGGATAGTTGGTCAGTACCTCTAAAAAATTGCGGGCCGCCGGGTCGCGGTCAAATACGCTGTTAATGTCTTCACGTAGGCGTTGGAACATGAGTGATCCTTGGTCAGGGCTGGCACGCGGTCATTTAAGGCATCGCGGATGACAGAGCGCATCGTTAGCAGGATAGCGAGGTTGGGGCGCGGGTGCGTAACTTCAAGTTCTGCCCCACCCCAGGTTTGCGGATGCCGGTCATTGTTTGTCTGCTGATTTTTCCGTTGCGGTTAAAATGCCGCGTAAAATGTTCATCTCCATTTTTTCGGGGCGGGCGCGCAAATAGAGCCTGCGTAGCCGCGCCATCAACTGACGAGGCTGGGCTGGGTCATGAAATTCAATGGTAATTAGCGTGCGCTCCAGGTGCTCGAAATAACGCTCCAGCTCTTCGTGGGGCACTAGCTCATCATCAGCATCAGGCGTGGGCGCTGCGTCCTGCTGGCTTAACCAGGCCATGCGGCTCTCGTAGGCAAGTACCTGAACGGCGGCAGCCAGATTCAGCGAGCTAAAGTCAGCATTGGTGGGAATATGGACATGGGCGTGGCAACGCTGCAGCTCGGCGTTGGTCAGGCCGCTATCTTCCCGGCCAAAGACCAGTGCGACGCGTGATGTTGATGCCTGACATTCGCCGGGTAGGCGGTCTGCCAGTTCGCGCGGTGTCAGCATGGGCCAGGGCAGGGTGCGCGAGCGCGCACTCGCGCCAACGGCCAGCGTGCAGTCGGCAACGGCATCTTCAAGCGTTGCATGTACGCTGGCCTGATGCAGAAGATGATCCGCGCCGGAAGCGCGCGAAATGCTGTCCTGAGTAATGATCTCGCAGCGCGGAGCTACCAGCGCTAAATCGGCCAGACCCATGTTGTGCATGGCGCGAGCAACGCCGCCGATGTTGCCTGGATGGCTGGTGCCGATTAAAACGATACGAATGCGCTCAAGCATAATGATAGGGCTCGATAAATGTGAACAGGGCTTGATGAAGAACAGGGCTTGATACAGAACATAGCGAACAAACGCGGAAAACGAGCAGTTTAGCACGAGTCGATAGCGTGCCCGAGAGGGGTCTGCTAGAATTGCGCGCCATAGGCAATTATTCCTTCGCCTAACGTTCTTTAACATCACTGTGACAAGGCCCGATCATGAATCCGATGGTCCAATTTACGTTGCGCGCAGCGCGCAGCGCAGTTGAACAGTTTCAACGTGTTCGTGAGCGTATTGAAAACGCTCATGAAGAATCCAATCTTGACCGTCTGCTTGAAGACACGGCGCGCAAGGCCGAGGCGACCATTATCCACCAGTTGGAGCGTGGCTACCCCCAGCACGGCTATGTGGGTCGCTACACCTCGCATAAAGCGGGTGAAGACGAAGGTAGTGAGACCGTTTGGAAGATCGAACCCATTCATGGCTACTCTAATTTAGCGGTAGCGGGTAAAGGCTTTGCTCTCTCAGTGGTGTGTCTGGTTAAAGGCCGCCCGGAACACGCGGTGGTTATCTCACCGTTTGGCGATGATGAATATATCGCCAGCCGTGGTCGTGGCGCTCAACACAATGGCAAGCGTATGCGGGTTAGCAAACCCACCGCGATTACCGGTACGCGTTTAGCCATGAGCCTGCCCGAAGCGTGGCTGCGTCCTGGCAACTTGCCGGCATTTCTTACCGTTACCCAACAACTTGCACCTCAGGTAGAAACTCTTGTCGCGACGGGCTGTGGCCTGCTGGACATGTGTGAGCTGGCCAGCGGCCGAGTGGACAGCGCCTTTGTGCTGGGTATGGAAGAGCAGGATATGCAGGTGGGTACGCTGTTTTTGAAAGAAGCCGGTGCGCTAATGGGCACGCCCGATGGTCAGCCGAGCGTTAAGGTGGAAGGCCAACTGATGGCCGCAGGTCCACGTCTTTACAAGGCGCTGATCAAACAACTGGCGCCGCATTTTTGATGGGCTGGTAGTAAATGAATAGTTGGAAATGAATGGCTGGTAGTTAATAGCACGCTGTGAATGTTGAGTGGTAGACGTTCCAGGTTGCCAGCCAACCACTAAAAAGGCTCTGCCGGGTTATCCCGGCAGAGCCTTTTGTCGTTATACAAGAACGGTTTGTTACGGCAGCTCTTCTTCCTCTTCATCAAGCTCTTTTTTGGTGGGGATCAAGTCCTCACGCGAAAGCTTGAGTGGCAGAAGCAGCGCGCCAGAGATGTAGATGGAGGAGAACGTGCCGACGCCAATACCGATCAGCAAGGCGATAGCGAAGTTCTCGATCATATCGCCACCGAGGATTAACAGGGCAAACAGTACCAGCATGGTCGTGCCGGAGGTTGCCAGCGTGCGCGATAGTGTGGCGTTGATGGCTTCGTTGATGATCTGCGTCATATCGTCGATACGTGACGTACGGATATTCTCACGAATACGGTCATAGACGACGATTGTGTCGTTCAATGAGTAGCCGATAACCGCCAGAATCGCCGCCAGCACGGTCAGGTCGAACTCAAGATGAAAGAGTGCGAACACGCCCACGACGATAATCACATCGTGAAGCAGCGCCAACAGCGCACCGATGGCAAACTTGTACTGGAAGCGGAAAGCGACATACAGCATGACCACACCGAGCGCGACCAGCAGGCCAAGGCCGCTTTGATCGCGCAGCTGATCGCCCACCTGGGCGCCAACAAATTCAGCGCGCACCAGAGTAACGCTGTCTCCGCTGGCACTTAGCAGGTTGACAACGTCGCTGCCAACGTCAGGATCAAAGGCCTGTTGCAGGCGAATAAGCACCTCGGTTGATGCGCCGAACGTTTGTACAGAAACATCCTGGAAGCCGCTTTCTACCAGCAGAAGGCGAATGGCATCCAGCGAGGGTGCGGCGCCGTAGCGAACTTCGATCAGTGTGCCGCCAGTGAAGTCGAGCCCCAGGTTGAGCTGTTGGAAGAGCAGGGCGCCAATCGACACGATAAGCATCACTGCCGAGGCGATAAACGCAATGTTGCGCCGCCCCATAAAGTCGATTTGCAGTTGTGATAGGGGTTTCATTGCCACCTCTTACATTCGGGGCTGAGCACGGGGTTCAGATCCATGTTCTTCAGATCCATGTTTTTCAGATCCATAGCTTTTTGACGGGTCGGCTGCCATAGGTCAGGTTGACCAGGGCACGCGTCACCATTAGCGCGGTGAACATGGACGTCAAGATGCCGATAGACAGCGTGACCGCAAAGCCTTTGACGGGGCCGGTACCAATCGAGAACAGAATGATCGCCACTAACAGCGTGGTGATATTGGCATCGACAATCGAGGTAAAGGCACGCTCATAGCCTGCATGAATGGCCTGCTGAATCGACAGCCCGTTACGCAACTCTTCACGTATTCGCTCAAAGATCAGGACGTTGGCATCCACCGCCATGCCCAGCGTTAGCACGATGCCCGCAATGCCAGGCAGGGTGAGCGTGGCGCCCAGCATCGACATGACCGCGACCAGAATCGTCAGGTTAAGGGCGAGCGCAATGTTGGCAAAAATGCCAAACACTTTATAGCGCGCCAGCATAAACAGCACGAGCAGCAGTAGGCCCACCTGAACAGAAAGCAGGCCGCGCTGAATGTTTTCCGCACCCAGGCTTGGGCCGATAGTGCGCTCCTGTACAAAGTAGATCGGCGCCGCCAGCGCACCTGAACGCAGCAGCAGCGACAGTTCGGCAGCTTCAGTGGGAGAGTCGAGCCCGGTGATTCGGAAGCTGTTGCCCAGCGCGCTTTGAATGGTGGCGAGGCTTATCAGGCCGCGCTCTACATAAGGCTCACGCTCAATCGTCTCTTCGCCGGTCTCAGGGTCAATGACGACCGTATCTTCGCTCTTGTGCTCGATAAATAGCACCGCCATATTGCGACCAATATTGGTGCGCGTGGCGCGGTTCATCAGCGTGCCGCCAGTGCCATCCAGGTTGATATTTACCTGCGGACGACCGTTTTCATCAAAACTGTTACTGGCGCTGGAAACGCTGTCGCCGGTAATGATCACATCGCGCATTAGCTCAGCAGAGCGTGATGCATCATTACGGAATACGTGAGTTTCCGTTTCCATACTCGGCGTGTCGTTACGAGCTTCCAGGCGGAACTCAAGGTTGGCGGTCGCGCCCACGATCCGTTTGGCGGCCACTGTGTCCTGTACGCCGGGGAGTTCAACCACGATCTGGTTAGGACCTTGACGCTGCACCATCGGCTCGGCAACACCCAGCTCGTTCACCCGGTTACGCAGGGTGGTCAAGTTTTGGTTGATGGCGTAGTCCTGAATTTCGTTAATGGTCTGATCGCTCAGCGCCATCACCAGCCTGGAGGAGCGGCCGCTGCCTTCATTGGTATAGTCAAAGTTGGGGAAGTCACGGCTGATCAAACGGCGTGCATTGTCGCGGTCTTCAGTGCTTGCAAAGTCGATGGAGAGGGAGCGGCCTTCAACATCGGTATTGCGGTAACGAATACGCTCGCTACGCAACAGCTCGCGCATGGCGCTGGCATTCACTTCCAGGCGCTGGGTGAGTGCCGCTTCCATATCTACTTCCAACAGGAAGTGAACGCCACCGCGCAGGTCAAGCCCCAGTGTCATGGGGGAGGCGGAAAATGCTTGCAGCCAGGCCGGCGTGGCTTCTGCCAGGTTTAGTGCGACCGTCGCGTCATTGCCTAAAAGGTCGGCGGCAATATCGCGAGCATTGAGCTGGTCGTTGTCGTTACGCAGGCGAATCAGCCACAGGCCGTTAACTTCTTCGACGCCTTTAACAGCGATGCCGTTTTCGCCGAGTGCGTTCTCAACGCGTTCAATTTGGCGCTCATTCAGCGTTTCGCCTTGGGCGCTACTGAGCTGAATAGCGGGATCTTCGGGGAATAAGTTGGGAAGCGAATAGATAAGGCCAACCACCAGGACGACCAGTATCAGCAGATACTTCCACAGGGGGTAACGGTTGAGCATGCAAGCCCTGCCTTCAATTACAAACGGAATTGCTGTGCGGGGAGCTCCACGCACAGCAAAATTTACCATCGTATCTACCATGGCACCCCTGCCGGGGTGGCTGGCACTGAATCGGCAGGGGTGTTTTAAGCGTTAGATGGACTTAATGGTGCCCTTCGGCAGCACGGCAGCAACGGCGTTTTTCTGTACGTTGACTTCGGTGCCTTCAGATACTTCCAGGGTCAGGAACTCATCACTGACTTTGGTGACGCGGCCAACCAGGCCACCACCGATCACGACTTCATCGCCTTTGTCCAGGCCGGTGACCAGCTGTTTGTGCTGCTTGGCACGTTTAGCTTGGGGGCGCCACAGCAGGAAATAGAAAATCAGCACAAAGCCGACCAACATAACGATTTGTGCGATGCCACCGCCAGCTGCCCCTTCCTGGGCATGGGCTGATGAGATGAAGAAATCCAGCATTGCAGAGAACTCCTGGGTTAAGACCCTTAATGGGTGAAAGGGTTAGAGGGGGCGCTAATTAACAATTATGTTGATAAGCGGCCCTTGATTCACCCGCCAGAGCGGGTGATGACTATTCGGCCAGGGGAGGCACCGGCAGGCCGCGCCGAGCATAAAAGCCTTCCACAAAGGTCGTCAATGTACCCGCTTCGATTGCCGCGCGCAAATCAGCCATTACACGCTGGTAGTAGCGTAAGTTATGGATGGTATTGAGCATCGAACCGAGCATTTCATTGCAGCGGTCCAGGTGGTGCAAATAGCCGCGCGAGAAATTCTTGCAGGTATAGCAGTCACAGCCCTCTTCAAGGGGGCTGGTGTCATGGCGATGCTTGGCATTACGAATCTTGACTGTACCGTCAGCGGTAAACAGGTGGCCATTACGCGCGTTGCGAGTCGGCATGACGCAGTCGAACATGTCGACGCCCCGGCGCACGCCTTCCACCAGGTCCTCAGGCTTGCCCACGCCCATCAGGTAGCGTGGTTTATCGTCTGGCATCCAGGTGGGCAGGTAATCCAGCACCTTGATCATCTCTTCTTTGGGCTCGCCAACGGAAAGCCCGCCAATTGCCAAGCCGTCAAAGCCGATCTCCAAGAGGCCTTTGAGCGAGCGCTCGCGAAGCTCCGGGTGCATACCGCCCTGAATGATGCCGAAAAGTGCGGAAGGCGAGTCACCGTGGGCATCGCGTGAGCGTTTGGCCCAACGCAGCGACAGCTCCATGGATTTCTCGGCTTCCTCATAAGTGGCCGGGTAGGGCGTGCACTCGTCAAAAATCATGACCACATCAGAGCCCAGCGAGCGCTGCACGGCCATGGACTCTTCCGGCCCCATAAAGACCTTGCTGCCATCCACCGGCGAGCGGAAGTGCACGCCCTGCTCGGTGATCTTGCGCGTCTCGCCTAATGAGAACACCTGAAAGCCGCCGGAGTCGGTGAGGATCGGCTTGTCCCACTGGGCGAAGTCGTGCAGGTCACCGTGGGCTTCAATGACCTCGGTACCCGGGCGCAACCACAGGTGGAAGGTGTTGCCCAGAATGATTTCAGCGCCGATCTCCTTGATGGAGTCTGGCGTCATGCCTTTTACCGTGCCGTAAGTGCCCACGGGCATAAACGCAGGGGTTTCGACCGTGCCACGGGGGAAGTGGAGGCGACCGCGACGAGCGCGGCCGTCGTCGGCCAAGCGCTCAAAGCGCATAAAGCATTCGTTTCGCATTGTGGTAACTCGTCAAAAAATCATCGGTAAAACGCTAAGGGCAACGTAAAGGCGCTTAGCGGGTGAGCAGCATCGCATCGCCATAACTAAAGAAAGCGTAGCGTTCGGCAACGGCTTCACGGTAGGCGTTCATCATCGTGTCATAACCGGCAAACGCCGACACCAGCATCAAAAGTGTCGATTCCGGCAGGTGGAAGTTGGTAATCAACGCATCCACACAGCGCCACTCGTAGCCGGGGTAGATGAAAATATCCGTATCCCCGCTGTAGGGCGCTATCTGCCCATCGCTGCTTTTCTGGCAGGCGCTTTCCAAACAGCGCACGCTGGTGGTGCCCACGGCAATGACCCGGTTGCCTGCGGCTTGCGCCTCGCGTACCTGCTGGCAGGTGGCTTCTGACACCTCGATCCATTCGCTGTGCATATGGTGTTCAAGAATATTGTCCACCCGTACCGGCTGAAAAGTGCCCGCGCCCACATGCAGAGTGACAAACGCGCTGTTGACTCCTTTTTCAGCCAGGGCATCCAGCAGCGGTTGGTCGAAATGTAGGCCCGCCGTGGGAGCGGCCACGGCGCCATCTCGGCGGGCATAAACGGTTTGATAGCGCTCGCGGTCGCTGAGTTCATCTTCCCGGGTGATATAAGGCGGCAGTGGCATATGGCCATGCTGCTCCAGCAGCGCGATCATTGGCGTCTCGCCTAAAAAGCGCAGCTCAAACAACGCGTCGCGGCGGCCTTCTACCACGGCGTGAATATCACCTTCAAAGATCAGCTCGGTGCCGGGCTTGGGCGACTTGCTCGAGCGGATATGTGCCAGGCCCCGGTGGCTGTCCAGCGGGCGCTCAAGCAGCATCTCCACTTTGCCGCCGCTGGCTTTATGGCCGTGTAGGCGGGCAGGAATCACTCGTGTGTCATTAAACACCAGCAAATCGCCGGGGTTTAAACGCTCAAGAAGGTCCGTGAACTGGCGATGCTCAAGCGCGCCGCTCTGGCCATCCACGCACAGCAAACGACAGTCGCTGCGCTGCTCAGAAGGGTAGCGAGCAATCAGCTCATCGGGTAGCTCGAAATAAAAGTCCGCGCGCTGCATGGGTTGGCTCTTAACGGTGGTCAAACAGGCGGCATAGGATACCCCCTTCGCTAGATAAAGTCAGTCAATGTGATTGACCTGCGTGGTTATCTCCGTATAATGCGCATCCATTGCCGGTGTGGCGGAATTGGTAGACGCAGCGGATTCAAAATCCGCCGCCTTTACGGGTGTGCCAGTTCGAGTCTGGCCACCGGCACCAAATTTTAGGGCTTAGCGTTCATCGCTAGGCCCTTTTTTGGTTTTTGGCATTCCAAAAAATACCATAAAGCATTGCAAACATTGCTCATACCCTCCTTTTCTCACACCATCCATTGGCTCGACATCTAACATTTGATGACACTCATCTAAACTACACTCCACAGTGACAGTGCCGTTGTTGTAGACGGCAATTGCATGCCATGGATACAGGTGCTTGATTAACGGCCTGGCACGCTTTATAGCGAGCAGGGAGCTCAATAATGGCCGAACACACGACGCGGGCACTCAGCGAGGTTCTGAACCACCTTGAACACTCGGTTCAAGGGCAAAAAGTAACGATCGGGTCGCTTGTGGACGAGCTTGGTGCGCACTCCTTTGCGTCACTGATGCTCATGTTTGCCCTCATTTCGACGTCTCCCGCAAGCTCGATTCCGGGAGTCACTGCCATTGTGGCCTTCATTGAGTTTATTCTCGTAGCGCAGATAATGCTGGGGCGGGATTGCCTCTGGCTGCCAGGCTTCATTTCACGCAAAGCGCTGTCTACCCATAAACTCTGTAAAGGGATTAACTGGCTGCGCAAACCGGTGCACTTTGTTGAGCGTTTTCTCAAACCGCGCTGGGTATTTTTCGTCAAGCCGCCCTGGTTGTACCTGCCTCTCGCCGTTATCCTGGCCGTGACACCCTTTATGCCGTTTATGGAAGTCATCCCCACGTCGGGTTCAATAGCATCTGCGGCTATCGCCTGCTTCGCGGCCGGGCTCTTAACCAGAGACGGGTTGCTTGCCATGGTTTCTATCCTGTTTTTGGCCTCGGTGCCTTTCGTGATCGGGTATGTAGGGTTCAGTGGGTAGGTAAATCGTTTGCCTGAATGCAGCAAGAAGTTGGCGTATTTGCAGGCAAGCATTTTAAATGTAAACGCGGTAATCTCAGCTGTATTTCTTATGACGGAGAGACTCCATGAGCATTACTTATTACGAAAGCAATGCACGTATGAGCCAAGTGGCTATTCATAACGGCACGGTTTATCTAGCAGGCCAAGTGCCCGCCGACGCCACGGCAGATATGCGTGGCCAGACCGAACAAGTGCTTGCGCGTATTGATGAGCTGCTGGCTCAGGCAGGGTCCTCAAAAGAGCACCTGATTTCTGCCCAGGTATGGGTAACCGATATGGCCGAGTTTGATCAGATGAACGCGGCATGGGAAGCGTGGGTAGTCGCAGGGCGTACCCCGGTTCGCGCCGCGCTTGAAGCCAAGCTTGCCAAGCCTGAGTGGAAAGTGGAAATCATGGTTATCGCGGCACTGCCTAACGCTTGATTTGTAACGTTCGGGTAGCGCTAGTATCGAGAAAGCCCCTGCCTTGGCAGGGGCTTTCCTGTAAAAAGAGTTGCCTTATCAAGCGTGCCCTTTAATAGCCTGCTCAAGCGTTGCCAGCCGGCCCGGCACCAGGGCATCCGCTACGGCGGTAATGCGTATCACGTTGGCGAGCGCCGGGTGCGCCAGGCGAGCGACAAGCACACCTTCTGAAAGCAGTTGCTGATGTACGTGGACGGCCAGTTCCTCACTGGGCAGGCGAATGCCGATAAAGTTGGTGGCACTCGGCAGTACATCGGCCCCTAAAGAGCGAAAGTGCTCGGCCAACTGCTCTCGGCGGGCTTTTACATCTGCCACGTGCTGGCGCACTTCTTCAGGATGGTCGAGTACTACTTCGGCGGCGGCCAGCGTCAGTGCGGAAACCGCGTAGTGAATACGCACCTTCATCATCATAGCCAGTACGTCAGGCTCTGCAATGGCGTAGCCAATGCGCAGCCCCGCTAAGCCGTGGGCTTTGGAAAGCGTGCGCAGGCGAATCACGCCGGGTAGCGCGTTAGCCGAAAACTCGCTTCCCGCATCATCACGAAAATCGCCATAGGCTTCATCCAGCAGCAGCCAGCAGGTATCTGGCAGCGCTTGGCGAAGCTTGATAATGGCGCTGTCGCTGTGCAGGTGGCCGCTGGGGTTATCCGGGTTGGCCAGGTAAACGAGGCGGGTGTTTTCCTGTTGCGCGGCGGTGGCCAGCGCTTCCAGGTCCGGCGCCAGCACGCCGGGCGCTTCATGGTAGCCAGGTTCAATCAGGCGGCAGCCTTGGCCTTTCGCAAAGTAGCCAAACGTGGGATAGGTGCCCGCCGTGCATACCACCGTAGCGCCGGGCTCGCAGGTAGTGCGTAGCGCCAGCGCAATCAGGCTATCGGCACCCGCATCAACCAACAGGTGATCAAAAGGCGTGCCTAGCTGGGCGCTTAACCGGGTACGCACACCAAACGCCTCGGCGTCGCCATAGCTGTAAGCGTGCGCCGCCAGTGCATCACCAAAGTGCTCGCGCAGTGCCTGGTGAGGCATGTCCAGCCCTTCGTTGGAACCCAACTGATGGGGGATCGCTCGGCCCAGGCGGCGTTCAAGTACTTTAATTCCCGGAAAGGGGTTAACCGGGCCTTCGCCGGTAAGGTGCTCGGGGTAGCGGGGCATGGCGGTTTCCTGCAATGAAAGTGAAGCGTGGGCGTGAATGTAATTGCTGAGCGTTTAAGTCGCTAGTGGGTTAATGATTACATAAAGCGTTTGGGAGAGTGAATCGGTGAGTCGAGTCATCCAGTAGGTGTCGCCTTGCATTGTGTCTGGCAAGATAGTCGTTTTCGAAACCCTATCGATCAAGGACACGGCATGGCCCACCTGCTACGCATCGTGATGATTCACGGCCACCTTGAAGGCGTGGTTGAACTCAGTGTGGACGGCCACACCAATATTTGCGGCACCAACGCCTCGGGCAAGACCACGCTCCAGCGCCTGGTGCCGGTGTTTTATGGCGAGCTGCCCAATAAGGTAGTGCCCAAAACGCGCATGAAGTTTGATGCGTTTTACCTGCCGCATCGCAATAGCTACCTGGTGTATGAATACCGCCGCGAAGCAGGCAATATCTGCCAGGCAGTGTTGACTCGTAAGCAAGAGGGCGGGGTAGAGTACCGCTTTGTGGGCGGGCCTTATCAGCCGGAAGATTATTTGGTGGAGAGCGAGGCGGGCGTGACTGCACTCGACTACACACAGTGGGCCAGCGGCCTGCGCCGTAGCGGCACGCCGGTGTCGTCCAAGCTGGGCGCGACCTCTGAATTTCGCTCGGTGATCCAAAACGACTTTACCCAGCTGCACGGCAATAGTCGCGACGGCCTCAAACTGCGCCAGATCGCCGCGCAGTTCAGTCTGGTCAAGCCCGAGCGGCGTATTCGCCATATTGAAAAGTTGGTGTCGGCGGTGCATGCCAAAGAGGGCAAGATGGATACCCTCAAAACCATGCTGGCGGCGATTTTCGAAGAGGATGGCGTTGAGCTGCCGGTGACGCGGATTCGTAACACCAAGGCGCGTGAATGGATTGCCCAGATGCGCCAATCCATGCGCCTGGAGCCACTGCAGGCGTCGCTCGCCCGGCTTGCCGGGATTGACCGCGAACTCGCCCATCTTGATGCCACCTTATGGCAGCTTAAACCCCAGCTTGAAGATGACCGCCAGCAGGCTGAGCGGCGCATGGCCGATGTGGACGCCGAGCTTGCCCGCCATCAGCGCGATTTCCAGCAGCGGGAAAGCGACTACGCCCAGGCGCGGGATGAGCTTAATGACCGCCACAGCGAAGTGGTCAGCGATTTACAGCAGACCCAGTGCCGCCTTAATGATCTACAAACCCAGTACGAGCACTATTTCGAGGCGGATATGCCCGCCCTGGAGCGTGATATCAATGCGCTGCCCCAGTGGCGCGAGCAGCGCGATCAGCTGCGTGCCCACCTGAACGTGATGCAGGATGCGGTAAAAGAGAGCCAGGCGCGGCTTGATGGACGCCTGCGTGAACTTTCCGAGGCGCTGGCCCGCCAGACCGGTGAAGCCCAGGAATTGATCGACGCCCTGGTGGAAGAGAAAGCCCTGCGCCGTGAACAGCAGTGGGAAGCCGAGCAGAAGCTTAATGAGCGCTATCAACAGGAGCGCCAGCGCCTGGACGGTGAGTATCAGGCGCAGCTTGAATTGGGCGTTGAGCAGCTGGCCGAGCTAAAAGCCCAGCTCTCACTTTCGACTCAAACCGCCGAAGAAGCTGCTGATGCTGAGCTTGCCCAAGCGCGCCTGGACCAGGCCCAGCAGGAGCGTAACGCATCGGCCGCCACGCTAGACGGCCTGCGCCGCGAGTTTGAAAACAACCGCCGCGGCAGGGACGATGCCGAGCAGCAACTGGTTCAGCTTCGCCAACAGCTTGAGCGCGCCGAGCAGCGCAGCTACGCGCTTTACCAGCAGCGTGACCCTGAACAGGGCAGCCTGCGCCATTTTCTGCGCTACCATCGCCCCGGTTGGGAGCAGCAGTTAGGCAAAGTGATTGCCCTGGAATTGCTGGAACGACGCGATCTAGCACCTCAACTAGCCGACGGCGGCAGTGATGACCTGTTTGGGCTGGCGCTGGATCTCTCGGCCATTGCCTTGCCCGATTACGCCCAGGACGAAGCCACGCTGCTCGCCGCCATTGAAGAAGCAGATAGCGCCAAACGGCGCGCGCAGGCAGAGTGCCAAACGGCCGAGAAAGCGCTTAAACAGCATAACGAGCGCGTCCAACAGGCCGATGAAGCCCAGGACCAGGGCCGTATGGCCCATAAGCGTGCCGAGCAGGAAGTTGAGTTTGCGACCGAGGCGCGCCGCCAGCAGCAAGAGCGCCACGCCAAGCATCAACAGGAGCGCCGCGCCGCGCATCAAGCCGCGTTAGCTCGCTTGGAACAAACACAAACCGAGCTGCGTGAAGAGAAACAGCAAGCCCTTAACGCGCTTGGTGAAACCCATCAAAGCCAGCTGCTGGAGCTAAAAGCCGACGGCCAAAGCCAGGTGGATAGCCTGGATGCCCAGCTGCGCCAGTATAAGCAGCAGCTAAGCGATGCCAACACCGAACACCAGCGCCAGCGAGCGGAACTGGAAGAAGCTTTTAGCCAGGAGCTGGCCGAACAGGGCGTCGACCCGGCAAAGCTAAAAGACACCAAGGCGCGGCTGGCAAGCCAAGAGGAACGCATCCGCGTTACCGCCGCCCGTCAGGATGAGCTTATCGAATACACCCGCTTTATGCGCGTGGAGTGGGGGCAGCACAAGCCGCAGCTGGTCACCCAGGAAGCCGAACTCGAACAAGCCGAACAGCAGCTTCAACGCGATAAAGAGCGTTTGAAAAACGATTTTCAGGCCGCGCGTAAAACGCACCAAAGCACCGTCAGCACGCTTAAAACGCAGCGCGAAAGCGAACACACCAGCCTGGAAGCCTTAAAGCCACTGCTGACACAGTTGGAAGGCCTCGCCATTGAACCCGATGGCCAGGCCCCGGCGGCGCCGCTGGGCGATGTGGACGAGCGCATTGAGCGCGCCCGCCAGGCATTGGGCAGTCGCCATCAGCTCATCGAGCAGCTGCGCCGGGGCTGCCTGGAGGTTGAAAGCCAACTGATCAAGGACGCCAGCAGCGGCTTTGCTGAAGCGTTGGAAAGCGAGCGCAGCAAGCTGCAAAGCGACAACCCGCGCCTACAGCTGCCGCTACTGCGCGACATGCTCAAACTGCTTGAAGACCAACAACAGCAGTTGATTCAGGAAGGCCGCAACCTGAGCGATGACCTGGATAAATTCTTTACCGTGTTCCGCGACTTGAACCGTCGCATCAGCGCCCAGAGCCGTCGGCTTTCGGAAGAAGTCGCCGACGACCTACGGCTGGAAGGCATCACCAAGGCCGAAGTGCGTATTCAGTCCACCATCGATGAACTGGGCTTCTGGGAGCCGCTTAAGCTGTTCGCTCAGCGCTATAAAGAGTGGCGTGAGTCCGGCCAGACGCTGCCCAGCGACGACTACCTGAACACCCTGGCCGATGTGGTCGATTTACTGCGTAGCGACCAGCAGTACAGCTTCGAAAGCCTGCTGCGCCTGGAGCTGCACCTGAACGAAGGCGGCACGGACCTGGTGATCAAGAACGACCGCCAGCTGCTGGAGTCTTCCAGCCACGGCATGGCCTACCTGATTCTGTGTAAATTTCTACTGGCGTTTACCCGCCTGCTGCGTGGTGACGCAGAAATCGCCATCCACTGGCCCATCGATGAGATCGGCACCTTGGCCTATCACAACGTAGAAAAGCTGTTTGAGGCCTGTGACAGCAACCGCATTCATATTGTCGGCGCGTTCCCCAATCCTGAATCCGACGTGCTGCTGCTGTTCGCCAATCGCTACTTGATTGACCGCGATAACGCTAACGCCAATAAACGGGTGTTAAAACGCATTGAACCGCGCCTGAGCCGCTTGGCCGAGCGGCTCCAGGAACGTCAGCAGGAGGTGACGGTATGATCGAACATGGCCCACTGCTTGAGCGGTTACTCGCCGGGGAATTTGTCTGCCCGGTCAGCGATGAAAGCGGCTATCGCCACTTGAGCAACGCAGAAACCCGCGAGGAGATCGATACCTATCTGCGGCCACTTAACCGGCGGCTGGCTAGCAATGAAGAGGGCAGTGTCTATTTTCTGGCCTGGCGACAGCTCAATGACAGCGCTCGGGATCAGCTCTCACGCCAACTGGGTGAGACGCTCAACAGCCTGCTGCCGCTGCTGGAGTGGCTACAGCTGGTGCAAGAAGCGCTGGGCCGCGATACGCTGGCGGCCCCCGGCGATGTACTCAAACCGGCCGAATTCAGCGCCAAGTGTGAAGACAACCAAAGCCTGCGCGAGCGCCTGGAACGCCTGGCCACCGACAGCTTTTTTGGCTCGCAAAGCGACCAGCTAGATGCCCAGGTAAAACAGGTCTTCAAACGCCTGAAAGAGCACGGCTACCTGCTCCAGCCGCATTCCGAGCGCCAGGTATTTGTGATCACCGGCAAGATTGATTACTTGGTGGACCTGGTGCGCTTTATTCGCGATGAAGAGAACCTGCCGATTGATGCCGAAGGAGAAGAAGGCACGCAGGAGGCCCTCTTGTGAATAAGAGCGTGGGCAAAAGTGTGAACGAGCTGGAGAGTCGCCTGCTCAAAACAGGCGCTGAGCGCTTGGCGCTACTGGGCAAGCATTCTGAAACGCTGATGCAGGCCTACACCCGCGATGAAGTGCCGCTGGAATCGCTCAGCGATAGCGCGCTGCGCAAGATGCTGGCGGCGCGTATTCTGTGGCGCCCGGATGAGCAGAGCGGCGTGAAGCTTGCCCCAAAGGTGCGCGAGCTGATCGCCGAAATGCTCGCCGACGAGACCCGCCGCCATGTGAATGCCGACGTAGCGGAAACCCTGGAGCTGATTCGCTCCTTGGTACACAGCTACCGCGAGGCGCGCAGCCGTGGCGAGCACTGGAAGCTAGAGCAGCAGCTGATGCGCCTGCGCCAGGAGGTCGACGATCTTAACGGCCGCTTCGCCGATGCCATCGACAGCCTTTGGCAGCGGTTAAATAGTGATTTCGGCTTCGTCAGCCAGCTTAACGATAAAATCCGTGAAAACGACCGCGCCCAGAAACAGATCGCCAGGCTGCTGGATGGCCTGGCACTGATTAACTTTGACGAGTTGATAGAGCTGGTAGGCAGCGACGGCAGCCTGCGCAAACTATTGATCAGCCAGCTTCAGCAGCAGTTAAGTAACCACTACACCGGTTTGCGCGAAGTGCAGCGGCGCTTGATTGAGCTGATGGCGCGCTTTCGCAAGCAGCAGGCGCGCAGCCGCCTGATTAGCGGCATGGCCGCGTTTATGCGCGAGCACCCAGGCTTCGTGCCCGGCAACTACGCTCGGCGCAGCGAGGTGCCCGCGCTGGTCAATCAAGCCGCCCCGCTAAACGCGGCGGCCGCCCCGGCGCTTGACCGCAATCTCGATAACCAAGTGCTCGCCGACCTGCTGCACCAACTACCCCAGCCGCGCCACACCACGCAAACGGTGGAAGCAGCCGCACCCGCCCAGGCACAGGAAAGCAGCTTGGCCGCCGCCCGCCAACAGGTGCTAAAGCAGGATGTCGAACACTTCTATTTAAGCGTGATCGACCAGCCCCAGGCTGAGCCGGTCAGCGCGCTTGAATACCTGCACGAAAGCCCGCTGGAGTGGCCGGATGAGATCTGGCTGTTCCAGGTGATTGCCGAGTACCAGGGCCTGCCGCGCAACGACCAGCGCGCGTTTCGCCTTACACAGCAGGAGACCCAGGCGAGTGCCTACAATCACCTGCGCCTGATCCATGACGTTGAACTACAGCTGGCCGTATGAACCTACCCAGCCGCGCACGCAATGGGCTGAACGGTGTAGCCCGCGAACTGCTCCGCCAGCCCACAGTGGAGAAGCCCCGTGGCCAATGGGTAAACGACGTAGTGGCCTGGTGCCATCAGCATGATATTGACTTGGCCACACGAATAACCAGTAAAACGCTGCGGTTTGATGGCGCCTTGCTGGCGCAGATTAACGATGTATTAGACAGCGCCCGAATAGCGCCACTAGGCCGCTCCCTCAGCGGCCTGACCAGCAGCGCCCAAGCAAAAGAGGGTGTAGAAGAAGACAAGGCAACCCGTGAAAGCCCCCGCGCACGACGAGTGCTCGTAAGCTTTCCCCCTCAGCCAATAGCAGGGCTTGCCATCGAGCCACGGGCTATTCGCGATGTGGATGTACACACACTAAAGCTGAGTGCGTTCAGCGCCATGATTCAGGTCGAAAACCTGGACAGCTTCTATGAGTTTTCGGCAGAACTACCAGCGCTAAGCGACTATGTTAATCCGCTGGTCGTCTACCGCGGCGATAGCCACTACGGCGGCGGCTTTGCCTTACTGGCCGATGCTTGGCACAAAACCCAACGGCCGCATATTTACGCTGGTGACTTCGATGTAAAAGGCGTCACGTTAGTGCTTGATAGCAGCGCTACTCACTTGCTGCTGCCCACCATCGGATGGCTTACTCAAAACGCCACGCCATTCCACGTGCCTGCTGAGCAGTTTCCCTACCAACGGCGGCTGCGCCAGCATCTTGCCGCGCTGCCTTCGGCCCACCCGTTGCACGACTACCTGACGTTGCTGTTGGAGAAGCAGCGGGGGCTTAAGCAGCAGTGGTTTGGTGGGGAGATGGTTTGTGTGGGGCTGGTGTAATTGCTTACCTATTTATCGCGAGACCCATGTATTGTGCCCTTCGACCGTAGGCGCATTGCTGAGTGATGCGCCAGCGGCAATATGATTGAAACCGGCAAAACGTGCTTGCACGCGAATTTTGAATATATAGCCAAATTTTTCTTTGCTCCCAGCAGAAACAATGGGGTAGAGTCAAATGAGGCGGCTCTATAACCTCAATGAATGAGCGGGCACGTTTATTGAGGTTATGTAGACTTCCGTATAATCACTGTTAGGTCTCAACAGCCAAGTATCTCGGGGGAGCAAGCTGTGGTCATCCTTTTCTTTGTAGCGCTTATCTTGGCTTGGCCAACCGCAGGCCTCTCCATCGTTGCGTATATCGTGCTTCTATTCGCGCGAGGATTCTTTCAGGCAAAAGAGAGAATGCACCATGCTGACAAGCTACGAGCGCATCGAGAAATCAGTTCGGGGGACGGGAGATTGCCATCTTGGATAGGAAACAAAGACGAAGTCGAAGTGTTTCTTTACGCCGTTCAGAACGTCGCTAGACGTAATGGCGTGTCCGAATCGTTCTTTGAACACTCACTTTCAAATGAAAGGATAGCCAAGTCAATCTTTCAGTACGCTGGAGCGATGGAGGCACAAGGTGCTTCATTCATAGACCAGCAACGAGCTGTTGTGGAAAGACTTGTTGAGATGCAGAGCAGTGGAGTTGTCGCAGAACATGCGAACTCCAGCAGCAAAGGCGCGCAAGTACATAAACTGCGCTACTGGCTGGAGAACGAAACCTCTTGGGTACCGGAACGGCAACTATCCGATGATGAGCTACTGAAAACAAGAAAGTTGGCGCTTGGAGATGCCATTTCCGGAGAGCTTCGCTATCCGAAAGTGAGCCACGTACCTGATGAAATACTGCTCATGGAGGAGCTTGAGGATCTCCACCTTCAGCTTAACGATTTAGATTCCCTACCTCCGGCTGTATGCAACATTGCCGGCCTAAAGAAGCTCAGACTAGGCGGCAATAGCTTAACGTCACTTCCAAAGGCAATTGGAAAGTTGAAGAACCTAGAGCTATTGACGCTTTGGTCCAACAACCTCAGTGAGCTTCCGCTTGAAATCGGCGATCTAGTCAATCTAAAAGCATTAAACATTGCGCACAATGAACATCTGACTCGCTTACCCGATAGCATAGTTTCATTGAGTAAACTTGAAGAGTTCGATTGGTATGGACAAGAAGAGAACACACTGACAGAGCGGCAAGAACTATGGCTACGAGAACTCCAAGCAGGCGGGTGTCAACTCCAGCTTTCGCGCGAGCTAGAAGAGTTGCTTCACAGCACTGTGCCAGGGACGTCGTCGCCTGCACGGGGTTGAGACCTAACAATTCGTTCCAGCCGATGCCGCCGCTTCGCGGCACGGCTTAACTCAGGCGTTATAAACCACAGGGAAAGTATCATGGACCTCACTACAACAATAAATTTCACTCCAGCGGAAGAAGCTGAGATATCTGAAATTCTTGGGTGCTCTGTAGCTGACTTAAATGGAAAGTTAAACTCTTACGTTAGTGCGTCATTCAAAGAATATTTAAGCATGGTTCGCGGCCAAAAGGTTTTTAAGCGCGGGAGCGACATGCTTGAATATCGTTTATTTCTATTAATTGAATCTGCTTTTGGCGGCACAGTCCCAGATGAAAGGACAGTAAGTAGTTTGTTCCAAACAACTCTCACTGAAAGTCGATCATTAATCCGCGCCGTAATTTCAAAATATCAGTATCAACTTAGAACATAAGTGGTTACGCAAAAGTTATTGAGTAATCAGTGCCGTAACCATTGCATACGTT
>NZ_FUKM01000012.1 GCF_900163645.1 Halomonas citrativorans
CGGCATCGGCTGCTTCGCCCCAGGTTAAACCGGTACGGCGGCTTTTCTCGGCAATCTTGAGATCGGAGGCATCTTCGATCCATGCCTTTTGGTACGGCAGCAGAACGGATTCAGGGAGCGCGGAAGCGGGCGCTGTAGAAGGTGCCGCGTTCATCAGGCAATCCCCAAAATATCGCGCTTGATAGCGTCGATGGCGTCGCGGCTCATGCCTTGCGTGGCCATGCTGGTTTCGGCTTTTGCAGCGGCTTCCTTGGCAAACTCGGCGCGTAGCTCTTTGGCGTGCTTCTTCTGGCTAAGTGACAAGCGGCCCAGGCTATCCAGCGCCTTGGAGACCTTGCCCAGGTGATGCGCGGCGGCGTCCGGTTCAATTTCCAGCCTGCGAAACTCCAGCGAGATGCGCAGCAGGTGCTCTTGCACCAGGCGTGCCGTAGCGTCGATCAAGTGGCCTTCGTCGTCTTCGACCGCATCTGACATGGCCTTGGCCATTTCGGTAGTGCGGCGCACACTGCCCATGGCTTCTTCAAACTCCTCTTGGAGATCCTGGCCATAGCGATGAACGCTCGACTTGGAAACGTTATAACCGCGTTCACTCAGCCAACCGGCTAACGCTTCGTAGCCCTGAAAGCCGCTGCTAACGAGCTTCTCGTTTAGCTCTTCGCGGACGTCCTGCGGTAGGCTAAAAACTTTATTGCGGGGTGCCATGGCGTAAACCTCTCTCAAAGACCGGGGCGAGGCTTGGCAACACCCGGTACGTTTGCAACGCCATTGGCACAATCGGCACCGCGTGCGGTGAGCGTGACGATCCAGCCTGCGCGGGGTTGCTGAACAATCACCAGCGCTTGCTCATCCAGCCAAGCGAGGTCGCCATGCAGGCGGTCACGGCTGACGTGGTGGGCATAGGCACCTTGCAGCTCATCATTGAGCGAGTACTCATTGGTGGTGTACTGGCTACGGCGCGAGAGAATGCGCAGGATGCCAAGGCGTCGGCCTTCGGTTTCAAAGTCTTGGAAGCTCATACTTATACCTTCCCCCCTGAACGGTTCAGCAGATAGTCATTCATGCGCCCCACCTGTTGCGCCGTGGCTTTTTGGCTGGCGCTGATCTCGGCCAGCAGTACGTTGGTTTGCGACATTTGTTCTTGAAGCTTGGTGAGGTCGCCGTGGTCAGGCAGGCGCTCCACGGTGTGCTCCAGTTTCACCACCTGTTTCTCCACGTTATCGATACGTTTGTTGGTTGATCGGATGGCGGTTTGGCTGGCGCGGTGCTTGTTGATCCAGTACACATAAACCGCTACCGCGCCGGTAAATAGCGCTTGTAGCAGGTCGAATGCTATTTTCGCGGCTGACCAGTTAATCGGTTCCACGGTGTTCCCCTTAGTCGTTGTCGTCGTCTTCGGCGCTTTGCGCGCACTTATCGGCGTGTTCTCGAATGCGAGCGACACGTAACCAGCCGCGTGCGCCCCATTGGTGAAGGTCGGTGATGAAGAGCGCTACGTCGGCCTGTGAGTAGTCGCCCATCGGTGGCAGCGGCTGGCGCTCGCGCTCGGTCATGCCTGTTGGCGTCGCGCACTGATAAACGTTGATAGCGGGTGGCGGTGGCAGCTCAGGTGGTTTACTACCACAGGCGGCAAGCAAGGCACCGGCGGCGACGATCACAATGGTTCTCACGGTCATGGCAGGCGCTCCAGTGTGTCACGCAGCACCGGGGCTACGGGTCCATCGTCCGTCGTTGGAGTGCGTTGGATGCGTTGGCGTAGGGTGTCGTAGCCTTCGGCTTGCGCGGCCAATTCCTCTTGAAGCGCTTTAATATCGGCTTCTGCGAGACGGTGCAGGCGTACGACCGTCTCTAAATCGTTCAACGCTTCTAGCGTCTGTTGGCGTGCAACCTCTGTGCGCGCTTGGGCGTCTTCAGTGGCCTGCTGCTCAATGGCCACCATCTCTTTAAGGTGCTTCACGTAAAGATGTTGAAACCACAACCCAAGGGCCAACACGCCTACCAACGCCAGAGTGGCTTTGCTTAACATGGCGCCCCCCCTTGCCAGCCTGCCCGCGTATAGCGGGGCGTGAGCGTTAGTAGGATGTGGCGCACATAGTGGCGGTTTTCGCGTAGGGCCCAGCCAGCGCGTGCGGTGTACTTCTCAACGCTGCCAAACCACACACCGGCATCATCCCCGGCAGCCCGCGCCAAACGCTGGTCACGCTGCACCCAGCCCAACCCGCCGTTGTAGGCGCTAAGCGCGAAGGCCCAGCGCTGGCATTCATCGGCGGCGCTCGCCAAGCGTTGCCAGTGCCATTTGTTGTAACGGGCCTGCGCCCGCATGGCCCACGTAGGGGAGTAAGGCGCGGCGCGGCCCAAGTCCGGGTAGATCTCGGCGATCCATGCCGATGTTCCCGGCATAAACTGGCTAAGCCCTTGCGCGCCAACCGGGCTATTCACGTTGGGACGCCACGCGCTTTCTTGATGGATCTGCGCGGCATGAACCGCCACGCGGCCCTTAATGCCCCATTCCTGTTGCACGATGCGAGTGAGTTCCCGCTGGTGCTGTTGAGCAGCGTTGGGGATTTGGGCATTGGCGGGTGTGCAGGCAAACACACTGGCCAGCGTGATGATGGCTAATAGCAACCGGGTCATGCTGCCTCCTTGGGGAGTTCAGCAGCAGCACGCTGCACAACATCTTGCAGCTGCATGTAAAGCACCAGCAGCTTGGGGCCAGCATCGGGCTTGCCGTCAAGCGCCTTGATCTCAGCAGCTAGCCGCTTGCCTTCTTTCAGTAGCCAAGTGGTATTGGCATGGGTGCCCATGTCACACCCCCAAGCCAAGGGCAAGGATAGCGGCGGCGATGATGAGTGCGCGGCGAAGCATGAGCAGCGCAATGGCGCTCAAGCCATTGCCGTTGTTGCACTGATAGTCACCTGGGCGTGCATAGGGGAAGATACTGCGGTCGATCCAGTAGCCGAGGTAGGCACCCCAGCACAATTTGGTCAGCGACCAAAGCAGCACACCCAACTGGTGCGGGTATAAGAAGCCCACGCCAATAGTGGTAATGAGCGCGAGGATCAACCAAGGGCCAATACGGAGCTTGTCGAGCAGGGTTTTCTTATTCACGGGGATAGCCTCAATGCAGGTGGATGCGGTTAACGCAAGCAGTGAGGTTCAGGCTAATGGGGTTGGGTTAGGCGGAGGGAATCAAGCGGTTTAGGAGTTTTGGGGGCTAGAAAGAAAACAACCCGCCGGGGCGGGTTTGTGGGGGCAGGTGGCAGTTTAAACGTCACATTGATGACGCCCCAGCGTCTTGAAATCTTCACCTCTGGAGACAGCAGCAACGTCGATGATCCGAACTAAGCGACTACCTTCGCCTGTGGCATTTGCCCGGACAGCCTCACATACGGACATCGCATAGCCATCGCGGTTGTTGCCGTTATTCAGAACGCCCACATAGATAGCGCCATCATCGGTCACTAGGAAGTCTTTTGCAGTACTACCAGCCATCACTTCATCCTTGATAGCTTCCTCATTGATGGTGACATTGCTGGTTGCTTGGCTCTCGCCGCAGCCTGGCAGTAGCGAGGCGCTGATAATCGTGATCCCTGCTAATGCTCTCATGACGTTCTCCTAACCAGATGCAAATTACCAATTGCATGCTTCTTTGAGTGGCTCAATGGCATCTTCCAATCCCGAAATTGGAAATTGAGTGGTAATAGGTGACTGGCTATAAGGAGTGGCGCGAACAGTCAGAGTATCTTTACCAAACATGCTGCGAATGACAGGGATGGATTGACCCCCACTCCATAAACCCAAAGAGCTATGATCCGTAGATTCATTCATACGCAAAGTGCGTGCCTGCTGATCATCAATGCGCAGGGTGACTTGGCCGTATTGATTCAAATCAGCCATATGATGGCCCGCAAATTTAAATATCATTGAGGTTGTATTCTCAACACACCGAAGCCAAAGCTCTGCATCTGCCTGTCGCCCTAGGCGGTTTGTGATGGGCTCTTTGGAAAAAACGCGCATATATACTGCGACGGAGTCGTCGATAGGGGACGTAGAGTTGTTTACCATCCAAGCAGACTCCTGGGCTACAACACTGCTAGGTTGATACTCAGCGTCATAGCAGGCGAGTCGACGCTCATCATTTGATATGTCGACGCAGTCATCAGCAGCGTGCGCTTGACCAATCAATAAAGCGAATGCCGTTGCAATATAAGTAGCAATTTTCTGCACAATGTTCCCCTTATTTATTTATCAGCCCTAACTTTGTTGAGACTAGCTTAGCCGTTTGTGCTTTCGCAGAAAAGATCTGACTGCATACGGGCGCGGGCAAGCTTACGCTGCTCGGCCAGTATGCTATAGATCTGCGCTTCGGTGAGGTCGTAGTCTTCTACTAGCTGCGGGATATTGTCGCCAGTATGACGTTCCCAGATTTCCCGATCACGCAGGGCGCGATCCAGCTGGCGGCCTTGTGGCACGTAAAGGCTGCGGCCCCCGGCAAATGAGCTGATAGCCCGCACGGCGGCAAAGGCGCGGCGGCGGGCTACTTTAGGCTCATCACCGGCGCGAATGTGGGCGTTCTCGACCACCGTGAGCATATCGCTTAACCCTTGTGGCCACTTCTTCAGGATCTCGGGGTCGAGGTAGTCCAGGACATCTGCCGGAATACCAAAGCCCAAGTCGAAGTTGTCCGCTTTAGGCGAGGTCATCGGGGTACCGTCCTTGCCGCTTGGCGTCGATGATCAGGCTGGTCATTAGGCGGTGTAGCTGGTCATCGTCCAGCCAATCCACCCGCTCAACATTGAACATGCGTTTTGCCATGCTATCTGCGTATGCCCAAGGGCGCTGTGCATGGGTCAGCATCGCTTCGATCTTTGCCATTACGTTCTGGCGAGAGCGTGGCGGACGTGGTGCCTTACGGCCTGCTTTTTTAGCGGGCTTAGGCTCAAAACCCAAGCGGCGAAACTCAAACATCACGCCGCCTACCGTGCGGTTTGTGAGCTCTTTGGCACTGCTCACGCCCGCTGTGCGGGCGAGAATGGCGCGGTACTCTTCATCGCTTAGACCTAGCTGGGCTTTAGCAATGTGGATCTGTGCCAGCTTGCCTTTGCTGATCATGACGCCACCTCATCGCTTTCGGCTCTCAGCTCCAAATCAGGGAAGTGCTTCTTGAGGTGAGCCACCACAGCACCCTCGGTGCCAAAATCCGGCACTACACCGATAACCCGAGGCGTTACCATACGGTCAGCTTCTTTCTTTCCAAACGCTCGCTTTGCTTTCGCATACACCTTCTTGGGATAGGCTGCCCGTTTCATCGGTCGCCAGAATCGCCCTTCGGGATGTACAGGCTTTCCATCCTCGGTTTTCGTCCACTCGCCCTTAGCAACGCCATCTACAAAGACACGGACGAATATCTTCTTTCCATCATGCGCCTTGACCAGAGATAACTCATGACCATCAGCCAGCAACTCAACGGTGCCGCCCAAGTGCTGTAAGCGCTTTTTGATCTCTGCCCACTTATCCATTATTCACCTCATTGGCTGCTCATCAGTGCCG
>NZ_FUKM01000032.1 GCF_900163645.1 Halomonas citrativorans
CGCGCACCGAACAGCAGGCAGCCTCCCTTGCCGAAACAGCCTCCAGCATGGAAGAACTCACGGCCACCGTGAAACAGAATGCTGACCATGCCGAGCATGCCCGCCAATTGGCCACGAACACGGCGAATAATGCGCAGCGCGGAAGCGACGCGATGACCACAGTGGTCAGCACCATGGCCACGATTAACGAAAGCTCGGCAGAAATGAGCAGTATCGTGAACACCATTGATGCTATCGCGTTTCAGACCAATATTTTGGCACTGAATGCCTCGGTGGAAGCGGCACGCGCAGGTGAACAGGGGCGTGGTTTTGCGGTGGTTGCCAATGAGGTACGTCAGCTTGCCAGCCGTTCGGCATCGGCTGCTCAGGAAATCAAAAAGCTGATTGAAAACTCCGGCGCTCAAGTCGCCGAAGGCAGCCAGCAAGTTCGCAATACCGGTGACATTATCAATAGCGTGGTCACCGATATCCAACAGCTCAGCACGCTGGTACAGGAAATATCCGCAGCCACCAGTGAACAGAGCAGCGGCATTGAACAGGTCAACCTGGCCGTAACCCAGATGGACCAGATGACCCAGCAAAATGCCGGGCTGGTGCAACAGAGCACCCATACCACCCAAACGTTAGCGCAGCTTAGTACTCAGTTGCGCCAGAAAGTTGCCCACTTCCATGTAGATCAAAACGGCGAAGAAGCGCAAGCAACCCTCCCACAATACCACTAACAAGCACCATTCGCTGGCTGAAGCCTGCTCCCACAGTGTTTATCAAGCTTTCGGGGGTGGGCGAGCATTAGCCTGCTCCCACAATTTATTCAAGCAATATTTAAAACAGCGCCAGCTAAACGCACTGTTGTGGTGCCTCTCAGTAAGGTTATAAAAACGTGAACCTCTTTAGGACCCTTTAGCCGCCTTTAAACGCTCGGCAAAACTTGGAAAAACCTACACTACAACTATACTGAAATTGTACTCGCTAGCAATTCCCCCCCTCCCCTGAGGCTAGCGAGCTACTTCGAGCCAAGCTCTTTTGCCCGCCCTCCCCCGGCGGGCCTTTTTACTCAATATGAATGACGACCTCGACGCGTCGATTGCGTGACCGCCCTTCTGGCGTGCTGTTATCTTCAAGCGGCTGAGTGTCGGCGAGTCCAACCGCTCTTAGGCGCTCAGGCGCGACACCTTCCGCTTCTAGTGCTTCGACAATGGCAATGGCCCGTGCACTGGAGAGCGCCCAGTTTGAAGAAAACTCCTCGGTGCTAATACTCTGGCTGTCTGAGTGGCCCTCTACCCACACTTCCCCTTCGTATCGCTGAATGGTTTCCAGCAGGCTGCCGACCAGTGAGTTTCCTCCACTGGTGAGCTCCGCCGCAGCGGAAGGGAACAGCAGTTGATCCTGAACGCGCAAACTAATCCCCTCCGCCACCCGGGAAACCTCAACACCTTCCAGGTCGGGCAAATAGGGGGAGACATCAACACGCTCGACCAGGGAGGCTTGAAGTACCTGGGAACTATTGATCGCATCTATTGATACTTCCTGAACATTAACCGGAGGATGGTCTGTCAGTAGCACCATATAATCGGCCAAGGGCGCCGCTAATGCCTCATCATCCACGCGCATTAACAGCGTGGGCAGCACCACAGGAGGCATCCACGCTAACGGTTCAGCAACCTCTTCTGGCGGTAAAACCTCCACTGGGGAAAGTGCCAGTAGTAGCGGCGGCGCTTCGGGTGTAGCATCAGGTTCAGCAATACGATTGGGCAACCCGGCAACGCCAAGTGCCGCGCTCAGCGCATGAGGGTCCAGCCCTCGCCGCCACTCTTCAATAGTACGCTGTTGCCGTACATTCTCCATTGACTCTGGAAGCGGTATGTCAAGTGTAGGGTCTGACGTTTGAGCCGCCTCTTCTGAGGATGCTTGAAACAGTTCAGGCGCCTTGGCACCCGCTGCTGCCACAATAATGACAAAAAGCGCCACCAGCAGCGTCATAATATCGATGTAGCTAATCATCCATCCGCTACCACTTTCATCGGCAGGATAGGCTGACATTAGCGTATCATGGCGCGAGCCGCCGCGATGATCTTCAAGCATGCGTGTTATCGCTCATTCAAGTTTTCAATCCCGTGGCCGATGGTTACCAAGCATGGTAAAACTAGACAAGTCTATCAAAGACCCTATGACACGATAAGGAACCTCTGGTGCAGAGCTGCTTGAGCCATTTATTAACGACCCCATTATTTCGCTTTGCCTGTGCAGGGTTTGCAAGCTTACTGCTAAGCGGCTGCTTCTATGCCAATACCTCGCAGGCCCCCATCGCCACCACCTACCCTTATACTGAGCAGCAACGTATGCAGGCCGCTCATCACTGGGAAGTACTGGCGCGCTATGAAACCAACCGCATTCTACAGCGTGAGCGCGTTCGTTTTCGGGATTTATATATTACCGAGCCTGACCACCAAGGCCTGAATACGTATAGCGGCGGCGAGTTTGAACGCGGTTTTCGCACGCTACTGACCAGCGAGCTCGTTTCGCGTGGTGCCAACCTCACTACGGTGCCAACGGCCAACACCGCCGACATCCATATCGGCGTGGAAATAGTTGAACACCGAGACAGGGGCTTTATTCGCCCGCCAGTCGGTACCTTTACAGCGCTAACAGCAGGCATTGCGGTCGCGACTATTCCGTATAATCACTGGACAGAACCCGCGCTTGGATTAATACCCGCCGGGATTGCTGCCGACGTCGTTAGCGGTAGCTGGACCTCTACAGGCAATGAAGAGGTTATTATCACCATTCAGATAACCGACGATGAGCGTATTCTTTACTCCTCATCGAATATCTATTACATCAATGCAGGCGACCGCCGCCAATATGCGCCGCATCGCGTTCCGCAAGCGCCGGCTGTCCCCTCTATCCCGGTAACAGGTACCTGGTAACGCCATGCATTTCATACCGTCGACATCACCGCATCCGCACACGTTTCTAGCGACTAGCCGCCTGTTATTGATGGGCCTTTTGCTGCTTTTCATAACGGGCTGTGCCGCGAACAGTGCTAACAGCAAGCCGCGTCCGCCAGAGCCCGACCTTTCTGAGCTGGCGCATAAAGCCGCTCAACAGATGGTGGCTGGCAACCCAGATATCACGCGCTACAACCCCATGATTGCCGCTACCTTTGTCAACATCGACAACCTCACGCAATCCTCCACGTTTGGGCGTATCAGTTCGGAAATCATGGCCTCAGCCCTTGCGCAGCAGGGTATGCAGGTGCGTGAAGTCAAAATGCGCCACAGCATGTTTATTGAGGAGAAAGTGGGCGAGTTGATTCTTTCCCGCGAGGTACAGAGCTTAAGTTCAGAATATAATGCACGCTCTATTTTGATGGGCACCTATGCTCAAGGGCAGGATTATCTCTACGTAAGCACCCGCGTAGTACGTTCAAGCGATGCCATGGTACTGGGCAGTGCAGATTTCCAAGTAAAGCTGGATAATAACATGCGTAGCTTGCTGGAAGGCCAAGGGGGCTGGTAAGCGAGCCCATAGTGAACACTCTCTATGAGCCACCTACTCAACTGCCCTGTATGTCTCACCGGCAGTGTCGTTTTAATCGTTATTATCGGGCTCGGCAGTATGAAGATATGGAAAGATAAATCAGGTTATTTCAAGAAAAAATCACTACAGTGGACCAACCAAACACGCCATGAGGATATCAAGCGTGTTTTAGTGATACGCCAATGTGCTTTTGGCGACTATATGGCGGCTCGCCCCTTTCTGGTTGAATTAAAAAAGACCTTCCCGCACGCGCACGTGACGCTGGCAACCACCAGAAAATATCGCTATGCAGTGCCTGAAGACCTGGTCGATGACATTTTCATCCATGACACATCAACCGGCATTAAAGAACAGTACACATCGCTTAAAACGCTTGGTAAGTTCGATATTGTGTTTGATCTTGCGGATACCTCACGCTCAAGGGCACTCACGCTATTGAGCAGTGCGCATTTAAAAATGGGGTTTCCATATCGCCCCTGGTACAACCGATGGCTGTATGACGTTACCCTGCCCCGCTCAAACTACCATTACGAAGCCGAGGTCTTACTCGACTTCTTAAACGTATTCGGCAACCAGCCCTCGTACCCGCTCGATTTTGCGCTGCCCGTTCACTCCCCAAGCGAGAGTACTCGCGTTATCTACTATTTCCCCTTCGCGTCTGGAACCAATAAATCTGTTCCACAGGACGTGTGGAAGACGCTTATTTTACGTGCCGCCTCACAGTTTCCTGATTATCAGCATATTTTGCTGGAAGGGGCCAACGAGAGTGAAAAAGGGGATTTCCTGCTCGCCGAGGCAGCGCAGCACGCCAACATTACGATCCAGCACAAACTTCCCCTGAATGAGCTTACGCACACCATGGCCCGGGCAGACTTGCTTGTTTGTGGCGATACGGGCGTAAGAAACCTGGCACTGGCCACGCACACGCCCACTTTAGGCATTTTTTATTCGACGCTGCCTTACCGCTATTGGCCCAGGTACGAGCCACAGCACAGGTGTTTATTTAACCAGGACGGACGCATCCCCGACGTTGATCAAATGCTCGAAGCGATGGAGTCGTTTATCCCCCACCCTGAGTAAGCATGCATAATTTTACTTTTACGCGTCGCTAAAACCAAAAGGCCTGCACGATGTTAACGTGCAGGCCTTTTTTCAAACATAGCGTGAATTGTTGAGCCTTACGGGCTAACCTGGCTCTTCACGCAACCCTTTATCACAACGTTACTTATAAACCGGGAAACGGCCGCATACCTCTGCCACTTTTTCAGCCACTTGGGCTTCAATGGCGCTGGTGTCTTCGCCTTTGGCAAGCACATCCAAGATGTCACAAATCCAACCTGCCAGCTGACGACACTCTTCTTCACCGAAACCACGCGTCGTGACTGCTGGCGTACCGATGCGCAGGCCTGAGGTAACAAACGGGCTTTGCGGATCGTTAGGCACGGCGTTTTTGTTAACGGTGATATGCGCACGACCTAGTGCCGCATCGGCATCTTTACCGGTCACGCCCTGCTTGATTAACGAGAGCAGGAACAGGTGGTCTTCGGTGCCGCCGGAAACGATATCAAAACCGCGCTCCATAAACACACCGGCCATTACCTTGGCATTTTTAACGACCTGCTGCTGGTAGGCTTTAAACTCAGGAGCCATGGCTTCTTTGAAGCAGACCGCTTTTGCCGCAATAGCATGCATCAACGGGCCACCTTGGCCGCCAGGGAACACAGCAGACTGCAGCTTTTTCTCAATATCAGCATCGTTTTCAGCCGACAGAATCACGCCACTACGCGGACCGCGCAGCGTTTTGTGTGTCGTTGAGGTAACAACGTGGGCATGAGGCAAGGGGCTTGGGTAAACACCTGCCGCGACCAAGCCCGCTACGTGGGCCATATCCACCAGCAGGTAAGCGCCTACTTCGTCGGCGATTTCGCGGAATTTAGCCCAATCGACAATTTGTGAGTAAGCAGAGAAGCCAGCAATGATCATTTTCGGCTTGTGCTCGCGGGCAAGTTCCGCCACTTGATCATAATCAATCAGGCCTTGCTCGTTTAAGCCGTACTGAACCGCATTGTACTGCTTGCCGGAGAAGCTAGGCTTGGCGCCGTGGGTCAAGTGACCACCTGCGTCCAGGCTCATGCCTAAAATGGTGTCGCCCGGCTTAACCAGCGCTAAAAATACCGCGCTGTTGGCTTGGGAGCCGGAGTGCGGCTGAACGTTAACGTAGGTTGCGCCGAACAGCTCTTTTGCGTAGTCAATCGCGAGGTTTTCAGCGATATCGACAAACTCGCAGCCGCCATAGTAGCGCTTGCCCGGATAACCTTCAGCGTATTTGTTGGTCAGCTGGCTGCCTTGCGCTTCCATTACGCGGGGGCTTGCGTAGTTTTCGGAAGCAATTAACTCAATATGGGCTTCTTGACGGGCCACTTCTTTCTGCATGGCGTCAAACAGCGCATCGTCAAATCCGGCAATTGTCATATCACGGCTGAACATTGGCGGGAAACCTCGTCGATAAGGATCGTTCATGAAAGAAATCAGGCCGCTATCATAACGCAGCCTGAGGTGACTTTCATCGCATCCGCGTCAGGTACTGCATGAATGCCGCTCATCACGGGTTGCTCGGCTTTGCGCGCTATAAACACCCCATAGTACAGCTAGCCAGAACGCATAGAACATGGCGCCACTGTTATGCGCAAAGAACGTTTGTGAGAGGCCAAAATCTATATAAGCAACGGACAATAACGTACCCGCTACGGCCAACGCCCGAATTTCAAGGTTGGAATGCTGCAAACCTGAGGCAAACATGCGCAGCGGCACTAAATACAAACATAGTAATGCGGCCACCCCAAACACCCCACGCTTAGCAAACGCATCAATAATGTCATTGTGCGCATGATCAAACGTAGAAGCAGCCAATGAAATATCACCTTCCTCGCCCAGTTTGTGCATAGCAGCCTGGTATCCCGCTTCCCCCCAACCCAATAAAGGACGCTCTGCGATCAACTGCGTTGCCCCTTGCCACATTTCAAAACGAAGCCCAAGCGAGGTATCCCTTTCTTCTCCCGTGACATAGCTGCTGATATCACTGACAGCCTCGTGTACTCGCTTCTGCAAACCAACCTCAGGCAACATATAAAGCGCTGCAAGAAGCAGTGTTACAAAACCGACCATGCTGAGTTTAACGCGCACAGAAAAACAGTGGCCATAGCTGCGGTACAGCACCAGACCTATAATGGGCAAGCCGACCCACCCTCCTCGGCTACCCGAAAATAACGACCCCAACATGCCGCAAAGCGCGCCTGTTAATAAGAGCGCCATCCACGTATAACGAAAGCGTTGCACAGCAGCCCAGCCCAAGCCTGCCAGGCATAGCACTCCCAATAGCATACTTAAATTGCCAAACTGTATGGGATGCAGAAACCCATCCGCCCGCCCAACATCTTCAATGAGTTTTTGCCAAGCAGCCAATGTCCCGGCGCCAATTGCACCTACTGCAATACCCGACCACAGCCACGACAAGCGCGGAGGTACACGTAGAATCAACAGCAATACGGGGACCGCCAATAAAAAACGCACTGGGCGGTCAAGCTCGCGCGTACTCAGCTCAAGCAGAGAAAACATTCCCACGACAAGGCCATAACTACTCAATGCAGCTATCACCCATAGGTCTCGCGGCGCAAGCTTATATGGCAGAGGCTTAACCAACAGTAGCCCGCTGAGCAACAATAGCATTACAGGGCCAATTGAATAGCCCGAGGGCACAATTAGCGCCAAAGCGCCCATTAAAAACACGATGCCACTTGTCACTTGATTCAGAGGCTTTGTAACAACCATTTAACGCTTCCAGCGGACAATAAAGAGCGAAGATAGTAGCACAACTCACCAAGGGGGCTCGGAGGCGCCCATATGCCCAGGACCCGCTGAACGCCCTCCCTGCTCGGCAACTCTCCGACAGAAGCTGGGCCAATGTGCATATAAGCGGCAAGGGCCTGGAAATGAAAAATGCCCTCACTGTTAAAATGAGGGCATCTCAGACAGGTCGAAGCTACAACACCTGTTACGCGGCTAAAAATTCCGATAATAGAGGCTCAGCAACACCGGTCACTGGCACTGCGTCAAGGTCGAGCATATTTTGCATGCTATGGGCAGCAGCGACATCGACTTCCCCCTCGATCTCTTCGGCATAAAGCTCATCGAAGGGCGTGCGCTCACCCCGCTCAGGGAGCAATAGCGCTAACTCTGGGTCAATGGTTTCAAAACCATCCTTACCAAGCGCCTGCATGACGCCGACCATGCTCAGAACCCCCTCAAGGGTTAACGCGCTTGCTACGGCATCAAAATCAAGCGCTAATCCTTCCAGCGCTTTTAGCTCAAACTCTTCAAGTCCACGCTGTTCTATTAAAAGCGCAGGCGTACCATCCATCGCTATGCCATTACGGCCTATATTCGCCGCATCGCCGCCAGGGAATAAAGAGAGATAGCCGTAATCGAACAGTTCAACGCCCTGGGCAAGTGCTATAGCCGCCTGCTGAGCGGTGGCCGTGATAGAAGGCTCGACACCGTCACTGGTTGGCCAGAGAATCGACATTGTCTCCAGCTCGCCCGTCTCATTGAGGTAGTTATTCTGGTTGTGATAATCAAGAATCAAGTCCGGCTGAAACGCTGCCAGTACGTTGCGTACGGCCAGGGTTTCAGGAATTAACGCCGGGTCGATAGCTTCACCTGAATCCCAGGTACGGTTGAGATCAATATCTGCTGAGTTACGACGCGGGTCCAGTGTTGTCTCTGGGTCGCTGTTACCAGAAACCAACTGCTCCCAACGCTCAAAACCGTCGGGATTAACCCTGGGCATAACGGTCAATGTGACCTGCTCTCGCAACGATTGCGCTGCCTCACTGTCGCCACTCATCCACTCTAGCAGATGCATCGCCGACTCCGTTCCCACAGGCTCATCACCGTGCTGCTGGGTCACAATCATTAATTTATGCGAGCCTTCACCTACCGTTGCGCTATATAACGGACGCCCCTCTACAGACTCGCCTGCTTGTGCCAAGCTTAACGTATCATACGTTGCCGCCAACGCTTCGAGGTCCTGATAAAGCTGCTGGTTTGACCTGAAGCCCTCTTGGACTAACGTTTGCTGGGGGTCGTAGTCTTCACTTGAAACGCTTGAGGAGTAGAACTCTGCCACCGAGGCGTAGGCGTTTAATGCCTCAGCATCGGTGTCTTTCGCAAAACTCATCATATCAAGCAAAATCGCCTGAGCAGAGTGACCATTTTGAGCCTGCTCAGACCAATAGGACACCCCTTCAGCTTCTGCCTCACGTGCGAACAAGCGCTGGTATACCTCATTGACCCAGCCGTTATCCTCAAGTTGAACAAGTACTTCACGCTGTGAAGCAAACTCTTCGGACTGCAGCATCTGCTCGGCGATGCCTTCAAGCGTTAACGTATCAGTACTCAACTTATCGAACCAGTAAGCAAATCCCTCCGGATCGGCGGCCCGGCCAAACATTGCCAAATAGTACGATTGCAACTGCTGTGATGGCGTTAGCATTTTTTTCTCCTGACATCATCCATTACGTTCCCTGTCGCCTGTCAGCCACAACGCTACTTAAAGGGCAGTATCTTCGTACTGCTTACTCAAAGCCGTGCTTGTGTATCGTCGCTTAACCAACAGCTGATTCAGCTATAGCTTAGTTCTTGTGGCTGTGTCAATGAATTACCCCGCGGGCGCCACTAAGAAAGGTTATAACACTCCATTTGATTCACCATAAAAAAGCACGGCTAAAAAGCCGTGCTCACATCAATCCTGCTTCTTCTTTACAAGCGCACTCACCTTTAGTGAGTTTTTTTCTCAGGCAGCTCAGCCTTCAGCGCGTTCGCATAAGCAGTGCGTGCTGTTTGAGCAATCGCCAACAGCTGGTTTAAGCGCTGAATTTCCTGGTCCGTCACGCGTAGATTAATCAGTTGATTCCGCGCATTCTCAGATAGATCAGATAAAATATACTCATGCCCATCAATCGTGACATATTGAGTTTCATCTTTTGCCATACTAGGCTCCCTGTCAATTAATCATAAAATATCAGTTACATAGTGTAGCAGTTTTGGTGTCATCAAGCTGTCTTCACAACTATAATGCGCCCATACTACTTCGAGCTTCCAACGCACTTAACAAAGCTTCAACATGAGCATTTTCGGGTAAGCGCTGGAATGCCCGCGTAGGGTGACGTAATGCATATTCTTTTAACGTTTTGGCCGGTAACGCGTCAGATAATGCCTTGACCCTGCTCCGCCAGACAAATAAGTGTTGTGTCGAGTGGCTCTTCAAGCACACCTCTCCCCAGCCACAGAAGCCATAACCTTTTACATATATCAGTAGGCAGTCACCCTCGCGGGAACGTTCACTCGCGTCGAAGTCACGCATCAACAGTGGAACATTTTCAGCTGTCCATGACTGCTGCGCCCACTCAGGGGATGCCATCTGCCAGTAATAGCGCCGTACCGTGGGAGGCTGCCGAACTGGCAGTGCTTGGCTCAAACTACCCAGGCAATGCTTTCGAGCCACTGTGTAGTAGGCCAACTGATCCTTCAACTGCGCAATATGTGCATCCACCCGCTCTAAATTCGTCAACTGCTGACGGGCCCCTGAGCTTAACGCCCAGGTAGGGTACCGGCGACCTCCCACTACAACGCTTTTGGGCAGCGTAGACATTATGCTCCACTCTCGTTGCGATAAATAAGCGCGCTATTCTACTGAATTCGCATCATGCGGTAAAAACTGTTTTGCTTAATTTGGCAGCTAACGCGTGCAAAAGCTGAAGAATGAAACCTCATTCGCATGGACTGAGTAGACAGCGATTAAAAATCAAACCGCAAATCATCGTCATTATCTGCAAATAGCTCATCAATAGACTCGGGCACACTTAGCTTAGCGTGTAACTCTGAACGTTGAGAAAGCTGCTCATGCTGAGCCATAGAAAACAGCTGTCCATACGCTAGAGCGAGAGGCACGCCCTGCAACTGATAAAAATCTGCCTCCGATAACTTATTCAGCATTTCTTCATTAATTTGATATAGGCCAATAGCGTTAGGCCCATCCTTGCCAGTTTGCCACGGTTGCAAAACACCCGACTCGGCTAGCCGTTGGCATGCCTCACCTGTTTGCTGTCGATTCTTTTCGCACTCACCTAAAAAACTCAATTGTTGGGCTACCGCGTTATTAAGCTCGCCTGAATCATCAAATAAAGGCTCTCCTGCTTCATGCGACAAGTGATCGGCATGAACTTGCAAGACCATTTCTCCGGTTGTTTCTTGCTTGGCAAGCCCAAACGGATACCCACGAAAAACAGCAGGAATATAGACCCCTAACCAGCGGCCGTCTTCAGGATGTATATAATGATGTGAGGATTCACCTTGACCAAGCAGCGCAACCAAGGTAAACCGCTCTCCACGCTTGATAAAGCCCATCACGAACTGAGTGACCGCTTGCCTCAGTTCGCCAGCCAGAATTGGCACAACTGCATAAGTGGCAGTAAAGCGATAGTTTTGGCGCGGCAAATAAAAGAGGTCTGAGTGCTGCTGGCGCGAAAGAGTAACCCATTTAGACATGCTGACTCCCCCTATTAAAAGAAAAACCCCAATCCGAAGATTGGGGTTTTGTTTTCCTAATAGACGATCTTAAAAAATCATCGATAGGAAGCTGGTTGTCAAAAAGAATCCAATGACAACCAGTATTTCTCAACGATTAAGCAAGGTCAACCGCAGATGCATCAACAGTGTTACCAAAATCAACGATGCCAACCAGCTCTGCACCAGTGAACTCATTGGCGGTATTGGCGTCGTTGACACCAGAACCGGTCAGTTCGAACACTTTGTACTCACCTGCGTTGTTGTTATTTTCGATCATAACAATCGCATTGATGGAGTTACCAACAAGGCCAGTAATATCAGCAGAAACGTCGAGAGTGGTAGACTGCAGGCTACCGTAGTCAGCACTATTTCCACCATTCTGGATAGCAGTCAGCAAGTTCTCAGCAGTCAGGTTACCCCAAGTCTGGCCAGAGTTATTACCAGTGCCGGCAACAAAGTCGTTCAGCGTAATCACGTTGTTAGCTGTAACAGTACCGCCACCGTTAGAACCAACTGTTGCGAACGCGTCACGAGATTCAGCAGAAGTGCTGCCGCCTTGGAACTGCTCGTTAGTCAGGTAGGCAGTGAAGTCTAAAACGTCAGCGCCAGCACTGGTGCCATCGGCGTCAAAGTTAACAATGGTGTTACGGCCAAAGTCATTTTCAAAAACAACGGTCTCATTGCTGTTAGCGTCGGTAGATAGAACGATGACATCCCGTCCAGCGCCCGCATTAACAATGTTGCCAGTGTTGTTATTGGTAGAGGCCAAACCAGTCAGATCAGCACCATTGTCAGTAGCCAGAACACCACCACCTGTACCGATACCTTCAATAGTATCAACAGCGGTTCTGGAGCCAGTCAACACTGCTTGCAGGTTAGCATCAGTACCGTCAAAGCTAGAGTCATTAGCTTCTTGGCGAATGGCAGTTTCCAGACGACCTTTATCGGAAGAGCTCATGCCACTTACACCGGCAGGAAGCATCGTGATTTGCAGGTCTTCAGCGGCAAACGTGCCATCAACCAGTGAGCGAATTACCAGACTGTTATCAGGACCGTTCTCAGCAACCAACAGCTTGCTCAGAACGTTGTGGTTGTTAACCACTTGCATGATGGCAGCATTAACGTCGTTCTGGTCACCGAAGATACGGTCTCCCAGAATGTCATTCATGTTGATAACGCCTTCAAAACCATTTCCAAAGGCAGCAGCAGCACCACTAGTAACTTCACCACCGGTTTGTGCACCGGCTAAAGTAACAGTCAGCTGGGCACCAAACAGTACCGCAGGAATGTCATTACCAGCAGGCGTCGTTTGACCGGAAGACAGGCCAGCAATAGTACCGCGCAGATCAGTGAACTCTGTATTAGCAGTATTCACCAGCCAAGTTGCGCCTAGATCACTATTCATCTGAGACAAGCCGCTGTTATCAGTGTAGATAACGTCGTTGCCAGTACCGGTAGTGATAGATACACCACCTGCACCTTCAGTCCAGACAGTGTTATTGTCGCTGCCTGCATTGATGGTAACGTTTGGCTGCAGATCTTGCTGGTTCAGCAAGTTGTTGCCTGAAGTGTTCTCGGAAATAGTGTGAATGGTGTCATCACCCGCACCCGTGTTAATTCCCAGCGAGAAACCGTTGAACTCAGCTGCTTTATCAAGAGAGTAGGTAACATTAATAGTGTCGTTACTACCCGCTTCGTTAGCTGTGTTGTAAACGTGGGCACGCGCGTCAGCATTCGGTTCCCAGTCATCGCCAAAGTTATCGGAGCCAGCGTTATTGAGGCCAGCTAAACCGTTAACAGCCAAGTTGGCACCTTCAAATGCAGTCGCATCGAAGTTGTGGACATTGCCAACATTCGCGATGGATAGGTCGCCCTGGGCAGCACCAGAAGTAACTTCAATTTGCTCGAAGGCAACTTTAGTTTCGGTGTTGCTAACGACTCCGTGGCCCATACCGTAGGCAGAGAACACATTGTCAACTTTGCTGCTACGGTCTACTTCCAGATTCAGTTTTTCAATTACTGTGCCTGAATTAGACATGCCACCAATGGTCACGTCACCAGCTTCGGAACCACGACCAGCGTTGTCAAGAACAAGGTTGGTTTCGATCAGGTTGCTGCTAACAGCAGGATCAACAGGCTGAGCATTACCCGCTACCAGGAAGCCGTCCGCTACCGGCTCAATAGCTGACTGAGTAAAGTTCACGTTACTGAACTCGTTACCGGCAGCATCAGTGATCAGGATTTCTTGTGCAGTGAACGGCAGGTTAACCGTGTTACCAGCCACCGTTACTTGCTCGTAAGGGGTTGACAAAGCAACTTCTACGTCGCCCTGACCGGCTTCAGCTAACTCAGCGCGCAGCGCTTCTACCAGACCAGCATAAGTGCCGTCAGTAGAGCGAATGCCATCAAGTGTTACCGTCTCACCGCCAAGATCGAAGCTCAAGTTGAGGTCAACATTCGCCAGCGGCGTAGTTGGGGTCTCGGTGCTAACATCAGCAATACGAACCAGCAGCTGAGAGTTCAACTGGGTAGCCGGCGCACGAACCAGAGATTGGCTTTCGAACATAGCACGCAGGCCAGAGTCGAAATCCACGTCACGCATACCGAATGTCACGTCTTTGGTGATATTCAGATTGCTGCCGTTCAGATTGACGCCTGAGAACGTCATATCGCTGCGGCTAAAGTCGGACCAGTATTGCTCAACGTTTTCCATGCGAGTAACGTCGAGAGTGGCGTTACCACCATCGGTAGAGTTGCTTTGCAACGCCTCGATGTATACTTCCTGGATGTTTTGAGTAATAGGACGTGGGGCTTGTGTCGTCCCGTCATCAACTTCATTGTCGTTGATCAAAGAAGCTTCAATCGTGTTGCGACCACCAGCACCGTCCAAACGGTCGCCAGTAGATAGGGCGTTAGAAATCGCGCCGTTCTGGTTCTGACCTACGTCACCTACGAAGGTGTCGTCGTTAGCAGTACCAGTCACGTTATCGCGACCTTCAGTCAGGACGAAAGTTTCGCCCGGAGTGGCCGGCACTTCAGGTTCAGTCGGCTCTTCGCCGCCCTGTGGGATACCCGCTACCGCGTCAGCAATCTGCTGCTCGGTAACAGCTGTTTCGCCAACGTTCGCCAAGAACTCAGCGGCATAATCAGCAGCATCGTTGCCTGCGTAATCGCTGCCAGCTGCTGCGGTAAATGCGTCAGCTGCCGCTACCTTATTGCCCAGAACGGTAGCGTCTTGAGCATCATCATTGGATGCATTTTCAACAATCGTTAACGCAATCGTCGCGAGGTCCAACTCACCGCTTTCAAGTTTCTCTGCGTAGAAAACCAGACCGCCTTCATCGGCATCGCGATTGAACGCTTGCTGGTAAATGCTGTTAATCAGCTCTACCGAGCCAAGATCGCCAAAGCGAGCAACATACTCATCAGAGTTGCCGAATACGCTCACCACAGCTGCTGCGCCAGAAGCTTCAATTTCATCCGCCCAAAACTCGAGGCCTGCTTTATCGGCCGGACGACCGTAATAGGCTACGTAAAGTGTTTGAGCCAGATCTAAATTCTCTTGTGTTGCCATGGGACTATAGTCTCCTTGCTTAAAAAAGATACCACCCACAGTGGATGGCTCTTAGCGACCTTGAGCGCTCAAGGTAATCTTTCTTGTTCCCTCAATGCAATACAGTCGTTAGTTCGCATTAGGTGGCTAGCTAACAACACGTATTAACATTACCTAGCTGGAACAAGGGTAATGTAATAGCAGCGTTGATCATAAGTCAACATTCTTACCATCTATCAACATATTAAACATGATTAACAGAGGACACAAAGAAGATTGGCCTGTTTTTCTTCGTCCACTGCAATCCTTTTTTGAAGAAAGTCTTCAAAAAACCTATAATTCAATGACTTACAAAACACATCTTGTCAGCCATGACATGCTTTGTAAGAAATCTCTTACAAAGAAACGGGCGTTAACAATTATTCTATTGACAGTAAATAAGCCGTTCCCAAGACCAGAAGTGGTTCGACCCAAGGAGCGCGCCTGAACAAGAATAACGCCGTAAAGTGGCGTTTTTTTTACCCCCATCATCCAGCAAGCTTGGCATGCATTGATTGGCGTTCAGCGACAGGCTGTGGTCAAAGCGTAGAAAAGCCTTGACAGGCTACTTGGCGAAAGCTCGCCCTCATTGATGGTTAGAAAGGGATCGTTGCTCATTACTGTATGGCACATCATGTGATAAACGTCGCTATCATTCGCTGCTCTGGTTTACGACGCCATTTTACCCTCAAACGCGCCCATAAGCTTTTCTACGACCCTGTTCCATGAAATATGTTGCTGCTGGTAGTGTATACGGCCTTCCTGCCCCCACTGTTGTGCCTTTTTCCGGTTAGCATAAGCTGCATCCATCGCATCGGCCAATGCCTGCGCTTCTGGAGGTACGATCCACCCCGTTTGGCCTGGTTCAACAAAGGCCGTTGGGCCGCCGCTGTCGGTGCAGGTAATCACTGGCTTAGCCGCCAGCATCGCTTCCAAGGTAATATAGCCATAATCCTCGTCAAAGGCAGGGAAAGCTACTGCAAGACTGTGAGCGTACAGTGCCTGCTTTTCATTTTCGTTACAGTAGCCCAACAGGCGCACACGGTCTTGCAGGCCATGCTGCTCAATTAGAGCGGCCAACGATTCGTACTGGCTTCCCTCGCCAGCCAGCAGCAGGCTTACTGGCGTGCGCGTGTAGTGCATTGCCTCAATCAGCAGTGCCTGGCGTTTTAGCGGCTCCAACCGGCTAGGGTAGAAAATGTATCCCCAATCATCGGCACAGGTAAAACGCTCAGCCTGGTAAGGCGGATGATACAGCGGCTCGGCGTTTAGCTGATTATAGTGCTTCAGCCGCTCGGCTACGCGCGCAGAGTTGGCAAAGCACTTTTTTGCCTGGCGTAAATGCCGATTGTCGAAAGCCTCGACCTGGGCCTTCAACTCGGCTTGCGCAGGGCTGGCAGTCGCAGGGTCAAATAGCTCATAGCAAGCGCGGTGCTGGTGCATTAGCCATACAACGTGCTCTGGGTGGGCGACGCCGTAGGCAGGAAACTGCAGACTGATAACTCGATCCACAGAAACATCATTCGGGTTTTGCACATTCAGCTGCTCAACGTAGCGCATTTGGTGGATAATATGCTGCTCCCCATAATGGAAAGGCAAACGCATCAATTCAACCTGGTAGCCATGGTGACATAGCGCTTTCAATACCCCTTGCACATGATGGTCGGCCCCCCCCGCAATAAAGGGAGTTTGGTTGGCCGTTAACAGTATTTTCATACCGCCACCTTCATCGGCGCTTTGACCCCTATCACCGCGTAGTCCATGGGCGCGCATAGCATGTGGTTAAGACGCTCTGCAGTGGGTGTCTCCTCGGGGATGCGCGTTTCTTCAGGTGGTGGATTGAAGCGCTTTATTTCTACCGGCGCATACCCATGGAACTGGTATAGAAACTCAAGTGTGACCGGCGTTAGTGGGTTACGGTGGGTCAAATCGTGGTAGAAGCTGTAACTGGCCACAATGAGATTTTCCGGGTTTGGGGTTTCCAGCACTAAACGGCCGCCGGGCGCCAATACTCGGTAAGCTTCACCCACTAGCTCAAATAGAACGCTAAACGGTAGATGTTCAGCAATATGAAAGCCGGTAATCAGGGCATGGCTGTTATCAGGTTGTGCACGCAACGCGGCCAGGGCGTCCTGGTGGGTTACGTTAAACCCCTGCTCTTGGCAGTGCGCAACCATGGTAGAATTTAAGTCAATACCGCAGGCTTGATAGCCTGCTTGAGTCAGCATACGCAGCCATTCTCCTCGGCCGCAGCCCAAGTCCAGCGCTCTATCCCCCGCTTGGCGCGCGCTTACCCATACTGAGCGGTAGCGTTCCAGGTGGGCGCTAATTGTTGACTCTTCACCGCGAAAGGTGTCTTCAAATGCTAAATAATAAGCGTCCAGCTGGCCATTAATGGTCGATGTCATCCCTGGAGCATCATCTTGTTGCTCCAGGGATGACGCATCATTCACTGGGGCGCCAGCCGGTTGCGCTTGCTGGCGATGCAGATGGGCCAACTGCTGCCCTATACCTTGATGCCTGGTGAGCATCTGCTGTTGGCACTGTTGCAGCTGCATTTGGCGTTGGTCGAGTTCCGCCACGGCATCAATTAACAGGTGTTGGCGCATCGCTTGGCTACGCTGTAGGGCAATAGCACGCCGGAATTCGGCATGGTGCGTGAATCGGTGCTGCCAACAGCGCTCCCATTTAGGAAGTAGTTTTTGCCATAGCCGATTACACCACTTCATTCGATTAGCTTTTTTATGCAGGTTTGCCAATCGGTGCAGGCGCGGTGATATCTGAACCTTCTGCTCATTTAGGTAGGCGCTAGCGGGTTCTGTATTGAGCATATTAAGCAGCACAAAGAGACGCCCAAATTGCTGCGCTTCCTGAAGATAGTAGAGCTGCCCTTCGGGGTCGGCTTCGCGGCCTAGCAAGTGATGGTACAGCGCGGCTAGAAAGTGTTCATCATCCTGGTCGTAGGCCAGCAGCTCAATCATACTGGGCGCACCAGGATTTAAGAGTATGAGGTAGGGAGCATGTTGATACCTGACTTGATGCTTGAGCAGCCGATGCCGCCAATCGCCCAGCGGTTCGCCTAACGGCTGTGAGCTGCCTTCGGCGGCCGCCTGGCGCAGCCGCGCTTCTAGTTCGGCAATACCGCTCTCCGGGACGTTATTCATGGGGTTTCCTTGCTTGCACTTGTTGATACGCCAGGCTCGCATTGAATTGAATGAGGCGTGAGTGTGTAGGGAAGCTCGCAAATACCTGAGAACGTAGGCCCAATGAAACCAGCCACTTCAAACTGTAAAGCACCGTCCTGCCACCAATAGCAGGCATCAAGATGATCCTTGCCAGGGTGCATTGCTAACGTGACGGTATACTTTCCGGGTGCTATTACTGCATGAATAGCAACGTCGAATGTGCGGGTTTCCCCCTTATCCATTTGGATTGGGCCATGGCGCTCATAGGTATTAATACCGAAAATATCTTGTCCGAAACGGTCGCGTATCAGCAGGCCTAGCGCCATATCATCAACCGCTTCCTGGGCAGTTAACGTGATAGTGAGATACAGCATTTCGCCACTGGTAATCACTTCCGCTTGGCTCAACTCTCCTTTGGCCTGCGCATGAGCTACAACGACTTGATGCGTACCTGCAACATTGGCATGGCGGGCCAAATGACGGTTTTCTTCTTCTTCGGACTGCCTGGCCATGATGTGGTTGTAAATGTTAACCGCATCTTCCGGTGAGCCTTGTGTCACAACCTTACCACCGTCTAGCACGATGGCACGGTCACAGAGTATTTTCACGGCGTTGAGATCGTGGGAAACAAACAGGATTGCTCCGCCCTGCTGTTTGAACTCGCGAATGCGCTGCATACATTTTTGCTGAAAGTAACCATCGCCTACCGACAGCGCTTCGTCTACCAGTAGGCAGGCGGGGTCTGCATGTATGGCAATGGCAAACCCCAAGCGCATCACCATTCCGGATGAGTAGGTACGCAGCGGTTCGTGAATATAATCGCCTAGCTCAGAAAACTCGATCATCGCATTACGCCGCTGCTCGATTTCGGCGTGCGTCATGCCTAGCATCAGAGCATTGGCAGTAATGTTATCTGCGCCGCTTAGCTCAAGATTAAAACCAGTCCCAAGCTCCAGCAGCCCTGTGACCCGGCCATTGATGGCCATACTGCCGCTGTCAGGCATAATCACGCCGGTTAGCAGTTTAAGCAGCGTGGATTTACCCGCTCCATTTTTACCTAGTACGCCGAGCACTTCTCCTGCCGCAACACTGAAACTGACATCACTTAATGCCTGATAGGCCGTATGGCGATTTTTTCCGGTTAGGGCTTCACGTAGCCGATCAGCAGGCTTGGCAAAAAGCTTAAACGATTTACCAAGCCCCTGAACATCAATGGCAAGCGGCTGAGGCGACACAGCATCGCTACTTAATACGGCAGGGTCCAACGCCGAAAGGGATGATGTAGATGCATTCGATTTCATTGGATGCCTCCTTATAGCGCGTCACGCAGGTCTTTTTCAGTACGTAAAATTAACCACCGCGCTATCGCTAGCAGTATGCAGCTGAGTAACATAACACCAGCCAATCCTCCCAGGTCAGGCATACGCTGGTACAACACCAACTCACGGTATGCGTTGATGATCTGGAAGAGAGGGTTAAGCTGCATCCACGGGAGCACACTAGCTGGGATAATATCGCTGACGTAGACTATTGGTGTTAACCAAAACCATACCGGCAACAACACTGCAACGCCCTCACGCACATCCTTGAGATATACCGCTAATACGGCTAGCACCAATCCCAAGGCATAGGTAAACATCAGCTGTAGGGCAAAGATGAGGGGCAGAAATAGCCACCAGGCAGTAATCGGAAACGCCACCAGTATTAGAAAAACGGCAAAAAACAGCATTCCAATGGCATAAATGACACCTTCAGCCAGCAATACCGAAAACGGCAATAGCGGCAGCGAAAGACGTACTTTTGTTATTAACCAAGCGCGTTCAATAAACAGGTTAGTGATCGTACTAATGCTTTTTGCAAACGCTGTCCAGGCAAGTATGCCGCTGATAAGGTAAATGCTATAGGTGTACTGATCGACCTCAACGCCGAAGCCTTCCAGACGGGCGCCCATTATGGTCGAGAAAATCAGCACAAAAACCAGAATGTTGATGAGCGGCGCTAACATGGTCCATAAGCGCCCCAGGATAGAGCCTTTATGCCGGTCAACCAGCTCTTGTCGGGTCAGTAGTAATATAAGCGGCAACTGTGCTTTGATTTTTTTTGGTAAATTACCCAACGTCATATAGCGTCCTTATCCATGGGGCGTACGAATGGGTGCCTGGCTGATCTTCCAGTACACAGTTAAGCCATTGCTGAGCACTTTGCTGCCAGCTTAAATAAGGCATGCTGGCTGACGATGCTATCTCTCCTTGCTCCCAAGCGGCCACCCACTCACGGATAGCAGTGGCGAGCTGTTCGGCCTTGTCAGCATGAAAGTAACGGGCATGTTGACCTGCCACTTCACGAAATACCGCCAAATCACGGGCCAGTATTGCTATTCCGTGGTGTGCGGCTTCAATTAACGGCAGTCCAAACCCTTCGCCTTGAGAAGCGGCGATTAACACATCACTATGTTGATAAAGCGTATTGAGCACTTCGTCACTAGCGCCCTGCTTCCAAAACAGCTGCTTCCCAAACTGCGGGTGGCGCTCTATTCGATGAGCCAGTTTCTCAACCTGCCACCCCTTCTTTCCAACGATTACCAATGTGATGCGCTCTCCGTTGGCCCAGCACTGTTCTAACGCATCAAGCACTTGCTGATGGCCTTTGCGGGGTTCTAGTGTGCCTACCATAAGTAGCGTTGGCGAAGCCAGCTTGACGATTTGCTGAGTGCTATTATCCTTCGTGTAGGGTTGGGCACTCGCTGAATTGTCAGGTTTGAAATCAGCACCTAAATGAAAATGCTTTACCCAGGGGCGATGGTGCAAGCAAGCTTGCTGCGCCATGGCATCCAATTCGGCTTCTACTGTACTTGCGGTATAGCGTGATACGCAGGTAATCCCGTCCGCCAGGGGAATGATGGCTTCAAACCATTCGCGCATGACCTGTGGCGTTTCCGTTGGAAAACACGCTGGTAAAGAAAGCGGCAATAAATCATGTACCGTAAAGTAGAAGCGTACGCCTTGCGCCCGCATACGCTGCATAATGTGGCCTGCTTGCTTCAGCAAGTTAGGTGCCCATTCAAGCGTTACGTAGCAATCTCCTGCCCTTGCTTCTACTGGGCAGTCGGGCCCAGGAGAAGAAATATTCAACTGCTGACTAGCAAAGCCGCGCGCCAGGTAGAAGTCATCGCCTCCCCAACGAATCAACTCTACTCGCCACCCTTCAGGGGGGTGACGTAATAAGTGGTCAGCAATACGTCTTGTCACTCTTTCAATGCCGGTTTTCAAGTCTTCCCAGGCGATCGTACTTACGTCTATTAGTAGCCTCGGAAGCTGCTCGGTCGGTGTGTAGTCAGCATCAGCCAACGCCTTACTCAATGCATGGGATTGCGGCGTATCTGGCGCTGCCAGGGTGTGCTTTAACGCAGGTATGCTGGCCAACTGATCCAATAATCCTTCAAAGCGATAGCGCATTGACAGGGCTGGAGCGTGCGTAATTGCCTGAGCATACTGTTGTGCGATATGCGCAGGATTAAGCACCTGGTCGACATAGTCGCGCCCCTCACGACTCAGTTTTTGACGACTGGCCGGGGAGCTGATGAGCTCACGCATTGCATCAAGCAGTTGCTCGTGAGTAAACCTGTCAGGTAGAAGCTGCAGCGTTTGCTTAGGCAGCTCAGCACTGCTGCCATGTGCATTGGCAATTACCGGTAAGCCGTAGGCCATCGCATCGAAAATAGCACCGGAGGTCTCCCCTCTGGATTGGGTGCGTAATTGCACTGCCAGGTCGGCAGCAGCCAGCCAATGTGTATAGGTACTTCGATCAGCGTAGCCTGTAATAATAATGGCACGGCCATTTTGATGCTGTTTTATGTAGCGGTTAAGCTCACTCCCATAGTCACCTCCATGCTGAGCCCCCACTAAAACCAATTTGACATTTTGTGTGGCCAGCTCGCTTTCCAGAAAGGTTTCGACTAGCTTATGCGTCAGTTTTTTGGGGTTAATCCCACCAAAACTGGCCACAACATGACTATGTGTATCCAGCTCTAGCGCATGACGTGCCACTTGTTTATTTGGCCATGGAGGCAGTTCTCGCAGGTGCGGAATAATACAGGTTGGTTCAAGCTTTCCCTTGTGCCACTGGCTAGCCAAGCTTCGTGCATGCTCAGAATGATAAATGATCCCTCCGGCCAGGTCCGTTACTAAGCCATTGACCGGATAGTACTCTGGACCGCGCGAGCTTGGATCTGCATGCTCAAGAGCAATCAGCGCCGGGTAACCGTGGTCAGCATAAAGCCTTTTGGGTAGCGCTTCAGGCAGCAAGTTACTTTCCTGCAGCCACCAGACTGCGTCGAATAAGTAGTAATCATGCAGCACGACCGTGCCTGGGTAGCTCCGCATCAGTGCGAACTGATAAGCATGATAAAGCGAATTACCAACTTGATAGAGCGTGAATTGGTATTGCTCAGCTTGCTGGCTAAACGTGGCGGCATTAATGACCTTAAAGTGCTCGGTAATGTCTGGCGAAACTATTGGCTGATCGACCACCACCGTAATATCAAAATATATGGCCAGATAAGGCAGCAACTCGGCGCTGTAACTGGCAATTCCAGTGGGCTGAGGCGGCATGGGCGATACAAAAGCAAGGGTGGGGCGCTCGCTTAAAACTACTCCTCTACATTCAATTTTTCGTGCTGCTAAGCCATTACTTATTTCTACTATTGTGGCAGGTGCGTGAGCCTGGACAGCATGCTCAATAAGCAAGTCGACCAGTGTTGTATCGTACTCGGTCAACGTTTGAGCAGTATGCGGCAGTACACTATGGCAATGAGCTTCCGCTACTCCTTGCGTATGCAGAATGCGCCGCCACTCGATTAGTTCACATTCATTGAATCCAACCAATAGCACGTAGATATTGCTGAGCGCGTGTGATTTATCCTTCAATTGATGAATTAGTCCCTCTCGCCATTGCTGTACGTCAGCGGGCAAGTGAGCATTACGCTTATCGATTAAATAAAGTGTGGTCATTGACTATCACGCTTCCAGCGTTGCTGGAGCCCATTCGTTATACGCTGTTGGTGCTCACCATACCCCTCGACGGGGTTTTCGACGGTGAAATTGATGAACCGACCTGCCTGAAGTAAGCGGATAATGCGCCCTTTGAGGTTTGGAAAAGGTGCCAACACCTTATGCCCAAGCCGGCGAATGCCAGGGTAAACAACCAGTTTTTTAAGTACATAACGCAGCGTTTTTTTAATCAGGGCCTTGATCACGTTGCTTCTCCTTTGCCAGTGGCTGACCATCCTTGTTGAATCGCTTGTCTAGCTCATAAGCTAACGCGCACCAAAACTGTTGATAGCTAAACGTCTCAGCATGTTGGCGACATGCCTCGGGTGAAAACGTGAGCATCTCGAAATGTTCGATAGCCGCTTGCAAGCTGGCGGCAGTTTGCTCTTTAAACCAGAGGCCTGTGGCATAAGGGCTGTCTGGATCGCCGCGCACAGTTTCAAGCGCACCGCCTTTTCCATAGGCAATGACGGGTGTTCCGCAGGCTTGGGCTTCCAAGGGAAGAATGCCGAAATCCTCATTGGCCGCAAATACAAAGCCTTTAGCTTTGGCCATTAGCTGCGTTAATTGAACATCGGTCTGGTAACCTAAAAGCTCAATATTGGGACACCCCTCCGCCAGCTGAGCCAGCCGGGCTTTTTCAGGACCATCACCAACGACTTTTAGCTTACGCTGGGGCATTGCGGAAAAGGCGTTAATAATCAAGTCAAGGCGTTTATAAGGCACAAGGCGCGACGCTGCCAAATAGTAGTCTTCACGTGGTTGTTTACTGAGTTGGTAGCGTTCTATATCCACGGGTGGATGAATAACACTGGCTTCACGCTGGTAGTATTTCGCAATTCGTTTGGCCACATTATGCGAGTTAGCCATAAAGTGATCGACCTGAGTGGCGCTGAAATAGTCCCATTGACGCAAGCGTTTGAGCATTACTCTGACACAGGTCTCCATGAACGGTATGCGAAAATTAGCGTCTTCCAAATATGATTCTTTCATGTCCCAGGCATAGCGCATCGGGGTGTGGCAGTAGCAAATATGAGTTTGATCTGGGTGTGTATGTACACCTTTGGCAACCGCATGACTTGAGGAAATTACCAGATCAAAACTACGCAAATCAAACTGCTCAATCGCGTAGGGCATCATCGGTAAATAGTGGCGATAATAACGACGCGCCCACGGCAAGCGCTGAAGAAAGCTGGTGTGTATGGGGTGCGATGTTAACCAGGGAGCTGCTTCCCTGGGCATAAAATCAACAGTTGTAAACAGCTCAGCCTGAGGAAACGCCTTTACCAGCGCATGCAGCACTTTCTCAGCGCCCCCGTTCACCACTAACCAGTCATGAACAATGGCAACCCGCTGGGATTGATAGCGCGTGTGCAGTGCAGCAAGAGAATTTCCTGGCATCATCTTTTAAGACTCTAATAGAGAGCCAGCCAAAAGCATGATACACCTAATGATGTCCAGGCATTACGCACAAATACGTAAAATTATCTACCGGGCTTTTGGCTGGCACTTGTTGCATAAGACGGCATAGCTTAAAGCAACTGTTCCGCTGGCTCCAGTGAGTCAATCACCCGTGAACAAAGCCACGCGTGCACATCAACTGGCCTGACCTTGCTTACCATGCGCGCTTACTGACGCCCATAATCGTCGCTATAACGGACGATATCGTCTTCGCCAAGGTAGGCGCCGGTTTGCACCTCAATTAGCTTAAGAGGGATAGCTCCCGGGTTTTCCAAGCGGTGGATCGTGCCTAGCGGAATATAGGTCGATTGGTCTTCGGCTAGTATAAAACTGCGCAAATTGTCAGTATTGGCGTAACCGTCCCCTAGCGTTACCTGAGCTGTCCCATTAACGACTACCCAATGTTCTGCACGATGATGATGCATTTGCAGGGAGAGTTTGCAACCTGGCTTCACCACGATTTCTTTCACTTGAAAGCCACCGGTTAGCACCAGTGTACGGTAGTGTCCCCAGGGGCGATAAACTTGCCGATGGCTTTGATACTCTTTTCGCCCCCCTGCTTTGAGGGCATTGACTATTTGCTTGGTAGCCTGTGCATGCTCCCGACTCGCAACAAGAACGGCATCCTCGGTTTCAATCACAACGAGATTTTCAACACCAACGGTAGCCACTAAACGCGATTCGCTATGCACAAGGCTATTATGCGTATCATGAAGAAGGACGTCGCCTCTTAACGCATTGCCGTCGATGCTGGACCCTGCCGACAGTTCGTGTAATGCGTCCCATGCACCAATGTCACTCCAGCCTGGCGACATGGGAACCACTGCTGCTTGATCAGTATGCTCCATCACTGCATAGTCAATCGATTCGCTGCGACACCGACTGAAAGCCTCAACATCAACACGAATAAAATCAAGGTCTTCATTGCGATTAGCAAACGCTGTCTGGCACTCCTCTAGTATGTCGTTGGCATAGGTAGCTAACGTTTCCAGGTACACTTTTGCTTCCACTAGAAAAATACCGCTATTCCAGAGATATTGGCCAGTTGCTAGGTACTCTTGGGCTTGGGTAAGGTCAGGCTTCTCGACAAAGCTATCCACGATAAACCCGGCAGCCAGAGGTTGACCCCGTTTAATGTAACCGTAACCCGTATGCGCAACACTAGGCTCGATACCAAAAGTAACTAGCTTGCCTGAACCAGCCAGCTTGCTTCCAAGAACAATGGCTTGAGAAAAGGCATGAGTATCTTTTATTACGTGATCGGCGGGCATAACGAGCAGTTGAGCGTTTGCACGACCATCCGCGACAGCAGCTAACGCTGCTAGAGCAAGGGCTGGCGCCGTATTACGACCGCAAGGCTCTAAAATAATGCCAACCTTATTAATACCAACCTGTTGCATTTGCTCTGCAACGAGAAAGCGATGCTCTTCGTTGCAAATAATCAAAGGGGGCTGTACGTCAATATCGGATAACCTGAGCGCAGCCTCTTGAAGCAAGCTGAGTTTTTCATTATGCAAATTCAAAAATTGCTTTGGGTAGTGCTCACGAGATACCGGCCACAAACGCGAACCAGAACCTCCGGATAAAATAACCGGAATAATCATTCTTCCCCCAAAAGGGCTGCTAGATAAAAACTTATGCTCACTAATGCAGTGAACTTTTATTTGCTAAATACCCAAACGCGCGACAAAAGATAGCTGCTAGTAGCGGCCACCAGTACAGCTGGGATTATTGCCCACATACCGGCCAACCCACCCCATAATGCAATAACCAACACGCCATTATTCAGCACGAAACCACACAGGGACATCACCAGAAAACGTAACAAGTGCGCACGTCGCCGAAATGTAAAATATTGATGCCCCAGCAGCGAAGTCGTAAACGCTATACTATAGGCCACTAAATTGGCCCAAAGTTCGTACGTTGCTGGCCATAACTTCAGAAGCACTGCCGCAGTGGCAATATGTACCGCACTGGCTGTCAAGCCAACAATCCCAAAACGGGTGATTTGCCACAACTCAGCGAATGTCAACATAGTCATCGCTAGTGTCAATGACAAAGTAGAGCGGTCTCTGTTTGCTTTCGATAAACAGCCGGCCTACGTATTCTCCTAAAACGCCTATAGATAGCAACTGCATACCGCCAAAAAAAAGAATGGCGGACATCAAAGAGGCGTAGCCTGGGGCATCGCGCCCAAAAAATATCACTTGAGTAATAATGACAATAATATATAAAAAGGAAATACCTGCAATAAGAGCACCAATATAGGACCAGACCCTCAGGGGCAAGGTGCTAAAGCTAAAAATGCCGTCTAGTGCAAAGTTCCAGAGCCGCCAATAATTAAATTTTGAATCCCCCGCGACCCTAGCAGGCCGACTATAGGGAACGCTTAAGCTTGTGTAACCCACCCATGCGTACAGGCCTTTCATAAAGCGATTTCTTTCGGGTAATTGGCGCAGCGCTTCTATCATACGTCGGTCAATTAATCGAAAATCACCAGCATTTTCAGGAATAGGAGTTTCTGTAATTCGATTGAAAAGACGGTAAAACCAGCTGGCTGAACGGCGCTTGGCCCCCGTATCCTCAGGGCGGTTAGTGCGCACACCATAGACCATATCAACCTGAGCCTCACGCCAACATTGAACAAAGGTCATGATTAGCTCTGGTGGATCTTGCAAGTCCACATCCATGGGAACTGCTGCTTCTCCACGGGCATTTAGCAATCCTGCAGAGAGCGCCACCTCTTTACCAAAGTTACGGCTTAACGCTATATAGCCCACGCGGGGATAGCGCTCAACTATCTGTTTAAGAATCGTAAGCGTTTGATCTGATGAACCATCGTCAACAAAAAGAACATTCCACTGCCATTCCACGTCTGCCAATACTTGATGTACGTGCTGGACAAACAATTCTATGGTCTGCTCTTCGTTAAACACCGGAACGACAAGTGCGAGTTCGACCTTAGCAATATCAGTTGGCGTTTTTTGTTTCACAGCGTACTCTCGTTAAGCGCGTTCAGATCATTCTGTGTATGGCTTCGTCCATCTGCTTGTGAGCTCGCCTCAATAAGGCTGCTATGCCAGACAATGGTGACGTCTTGGTGCCTCTTACATGACCACTCTTGCAATATACAGGCTTGCCGCCCCAATTCATTATCAGTAATTAAATAGGTGTTACCTGGAAATAGTCGGCCTTGTTCGAGGGCGTGCTGATGTGCTGCCGTTACATTTTCAATCAACGCATCATTAGCACGCGCTAAATATGCAACGTTCACCGGGATTTGATACTCCGCAGCGGTCCACAGGTAGGGCCTTAGCGGGTTAAAATACGTTGCAGGAAATGCGATAAATCGTTGACTATTTTCCCAAACAGGTATCAAAGAATCATCTCTAAGCACACCGTAAGGAAGTGGCTCCTGGTAGCTTATGGCCAGCCGGTCTGCCACCGTATCATGTATAAATTCATGCCATCCACGTAAATCTTCGCGCTGAAGTATCACGGTAAGCACTAACAGTGGCAACCAAATACCTGTCTTTAATCGTTTCGTGACTATTATTAAAGCGGCAATAATCAGTACATATTGCAATGGCCAAACCATGCGTCCGCTAGAACGCAAGTAATCTCGAAATGGAGCAAATAGAATATCGTAATGTAGCGCTACCCCTTCACCTCCAAACGCTACCTGCCCTGCCAATGCAAATAGAAATAAACCTACTGATGCAATGACGACCGGGGTCCAATCAGGCCGTTGAACGTTAGCATGAAATGGCCTTTCTGCTTGACGGGCCTCCTCAAACAGGCCTTTGATATACAGCGCAGCGGCGACACTACACAGAAGTAATAGACCTGCTCCCATGTAAGCCATGCCTTCATACTGCCCTTCAATGGCAGGCGTCCAACCAGAAAAAAGTGATGACATCGAAGGGAAGTTATCGTCAAAAAACCATGCCGACGAACTGGGGTTCAAAAAGGTCAGTAGCTCAGCAGAATAATAACCGTAACCCCCCGATGCAGCACTTTGCTCGCCCAAGTGGAAATAACCGACACTCCACATACATAGCAGAACGATGCCCGGCGTAACTAGTGCATTTCCCCAGCCTAAAACATTTCCCTTTACGAGTTGCTCTAGACTGCTACTACGCTGCCATTGCCACCAAGCCTGTCGCAACCACCATGCCGTCCAAAACACTCCAACCATAAAAAACAGATAAAAATGCATTAAAACAGCAATTAGCAGTAGCGCAAGCCAACTCAGAACCGAGCGAAAAGTTGTATTTCTTATCAGTAAGGTATATTCAAGCGCGATAAAAATCAGCCAGTGGGCCGTTAGCGCTTCATGGCCATGAATCCCTAACCCTCTAGCAGTTACTATAGGTAAACAACCCATTAGAACTGCGCCCATTACTGCCGCCACTGCAGGCACATTGAGCTTGAGCAGCAAACGGCATGCAAAATAACCGTTTAGGATATAGTTAATAAACAGCGCTAAGCCCAAGTACTGAAATAATGGAGGCAACCAACTATTAACTAATTTTAACGGTATCGCGTAAAGTGGAATTGAGTCTGTATAGACAATGCTGGTTGTCAGATCTGTTGCCAGTGTGCTAATAGCGCCTAATGGCCATTGCCAGGCCTCTTGGCGATAAAAATGCCAACCTATAAAATGCTGAAAAGAATCACCCTCACGTAATAACCAGTACGTGTTAAGTGGGTCAATCATTCCATTATGAAGGTACCAGGCGAATCCTCCTAGCAGTACTCCAGCGACAATCGCGGGAAAACACTCAGGCACATGCGCCGAATGTTTCCAAGTCATCCTTTTCATATACTTCCTTTAGCGCTTGTCTTGTCAGGGCTGTGGATTCACGAAACCGCACACTACAGTCATCGCTAAAATTTTGAGATCAAACCCCAACGACCAGTTCTCAATATAATACAGGTCGTACTCCACACGTTTTTCCATCAGCTTGACATCCTCCGTGATGCCCCGTAGGCCATTTACCTGTGCCCAGCCTGTCATACCAGGCTTAACGCGGTGTCGTTGCATATAGATATCGATATGGTCTTTATAATGGTCGTTATGATCCATAGCGTGTGGCCTTGGCCCTACCAGCGACATGCGGCCTTGAAGCACATTATAGAGCTGAGGCAGTTCATCCAGGCTAGTGCGGCGTAAAAAGCGGCCAACACGAGTCACACGACTATCGAAGTGTGAAGCCTGCTTGGTGACCGAACTTTCATGTAGGTGCATCGTTCTAAATTTATAAATTCTGAAACGTTTACCATCCAGGCCATGACGCTCCTGCTTGAAAAGAATAGGCCCGCCCATGGTACAGCGAATGGCAATCGCCACGACAAGCATGACAGGACTGAACACAATAAACAGCGCGAACCCCAGCAAGCGATCCTCCAGCGCTTTGAAAAGCCGCATGGGGCCACTCAATGGAGTGTAGTTAAGCTCTAAGGAATAGAGTCCCGCAACTTGCGTGATCCGGTGATTTAATAACCGAATATCCGTTAAGTCAGGAAAAAATCGTATACTGGCTGGGATCCCGGCAAGTAACCGCATCAGATGACGAACCCGATTGCTTTGAACCAGCGGATACCCAAGCCATATCTCATCAAATTCACGCTGAAAGATATTGGCCTTAGCAAACACCGCCATTTTGTGAAAAAAGGCAGGGTCATTTTCGTCAACATAATGGCCCATTACGATATATCCCGCATGAGGCGTTTTGACGATCATCTCTTCCAGCAGTGCAATATTGTCTTTTTTACCTACTAATAACACGCGCTTAAGGTTATGGCCCTTGGCACGCAGGCGCTTTAAGTAGATGTAAAGCAAGGTGCGCATTGTGCTGCCGACGGTGAGTATCGCCAAGGCCGAAACGCCCATCCATAACCGGGAGTAGCTTTGAGTTTCTTGAACAGCCACTAATAGCAGACTGAGCAGCCCTAAAGTGGCTGCCCAAGCGGCCAAGTAAATACCCAGCATGTTGTAAAGACTGCGGCCGCGCCAAGGCTGATAGAGTCCTATTAATTCCCCAACTGCGGGTAGCAGTAAGCTGCCAACCAGAATAAGAAAAAGATAGTCGTTGCCTTCTACAACAACATGTGGCATTAGCCACAGAATGGTGAGGGCAACGCCTATAGCGATCGCTGCATCGAAGCAACGCATGGCACGTCGCAACCATTCGTTGCTTTGACTTGTTTTTATAACGGCCATAGTTGCTGACTACCGGGCTACCTGCACTGACGTAGACATCGAGGCCAGTAGCGCCATGATGCGATCCAAGTCTTGGCTCTCTAGACTGCCCACGGCTGATTGCAGCGCCAACATGTCCAGCGCATAATTGCCTACCGTATCGACATACTGGATACGTTGGTCGTAGAAGCTTGCCCGTGCGTCTAGCACATCGACCAAGTCGCGCAGACCTAGCTGCTCGCCCCTTTCAGCCGCCTCCAGGAAGAGTTGGCCTGAGGCAATTGCCTGATTCAGTGCTTCCAGCCGACGCTGCCCGCCGTTCAGTGCACGAATACGGCGGCGAACTTCCTGCATGGCCAGATTGCGTTCGTTATCAACCGTTGCCTGGCCTGCTTCGATGCGTTTTTCGCCTTGGCGCACGCTGGCATTGGTATAACCACCGCGATAAATCGGCACGCTTAACTCAACGCCGGCCCGGTAATCCTCACTTTCGCGCAAAAGATCATCACTAACGCGGTCAGAGTAACTGAGATTCAGGTTAAGCTCCGGATAGTAACCTGCACGCCTGACGCCGGTATCCGCTTGGGCAATTTTTTGCTGCTCGGTCGCCAGCAGGACATTAAGATTTTGCCCTGTACGCGCTAACCATTGCTCAGCCTCCCCCATCTCGTCATCCAACGTTACGCTGGATAGCTCGCTCGGCGGGCTGCTTGCAAAGGAAGGCATCACTCCGGTCAGGCGCTCTAGCTCACTAAGCGCATTGTCCAATTCGTTTTCCGCTTCTACCGCGTCTGACACCGCTTGGTCGTAACGGGCTTGAGCCTCCAGCAAGTCAACGCGGTTCCCCACGCCCAAGTCAAAGGCGCGGCTTGCCTGGCGCACCTGCAAATCGAGAGACTCCTGCTGGGCTTCGAGCAAGCCTGAACGCTGGGCTGCCAGATAAGCTTTTATGTACGCTTCGCTGACTTGCATCGCAAGCTCTTGCTCAATAACGGCTAGCTGAAGTTCAGCGGCGCTTACCTGGGCGCCCGCGACATCGACGCTACGCCAGCGCTCAAGACTAAAGAGCGGCTGCTGTAGCTGGACCTGCCAATATGCTTCGTCTATTTCACCGGGACGCTGGGTGTTACCAAACTGGTCTATCTCTTCAACGGTTTGAATATTGGTTGAGTCTTGCCACATGTATCCGCCCGTAGCGGTTACCTGAGGCAGCAACCGTGAGCGCGCCATGGGAATCTCTTCCCGCGTGCCTTCAAGCTCAAACCGCTGGCGTGACAAATCAGAGTCGTGTTCCAAGGCACGAACGAACAAGCCCGGCAGCGAAGGCAGCGTTTGAGGCTCGCCAGTTGCATCGTTTAGCGCTTCAAATTCATTCAGCGACTGCTGATCAACAGGCACGTCGCTTTGTGAGAATACCGTATGGCTAAACAAGGCAACCGCAATGCTTAGCGCACTTAAGGTAAAGCGTGGCGTCCGTGTCATTAGTCCTCCCGGATAGCGCGAGCCAGCATATCGGTAACAGGCTTGGCGATGTAGCTGGCAAAGGTACGTTCACCGGTACGGATCATCACTTCGGCAGGCATACCAGACAGTAACTGCATCTGCTCAGTCATATCTTCGCGGCCTTCGTCTGTAACACGTATGCGCGTTTTATAATAGCGCTGCCCAGTCGCCTCATCTTCAAAGCTGTCGGCACTTATGTGAATGATTTCGCCATCAATAATGTTGGTGAGACGCTGGTTAAAAGCAGAGAAGCGAATTTCGGCAAGCTGCCCCAAAAAGAGGTTATCAATATCGCGCGTGGGCACGCGAGCTTCGACCACAAACCCGTCATTGGAAGGCACAACGTCCATGATAGAGTCACCTGGGCGAATAACGGCACCCACGGTAAATACCTGTTGACCAACAATGGTGCCCGATACGGGCGCGCTTACCACGGTGCGATTTACCTGATCGGTCAGTGAGGTAATGCGCTCTTCCGCTTCGGCGATCTGCGACTGAGCGTTACGCAATTGCTCACCCACTTCAGCCTGAAACTCCTGCTGAGTGGTCTCTTTCTGCATGCGGTTTTCGCTTATTTGCGAGCGCAACTGCGCCATATTGGCCTGAAACTCGGCGTTGTCACCTTCGTATTGCAATATCTGGCGCTCAAGCTCGCGAAGGCGCTGATTATCACCCAGCCCCTCACGGTAGAGCGAACGGAAGTCTTCGGCTTCAGAGCGCAGCGAGCTGATGCGCTGATTATTAACCCGAGTGCGAGCTTCCAAGCCATCGATCTGCTCTTGCATCTGGACGATCTGCTCATCCATGGCTTCCAAGGTACTGATAAGCGACTGGCGGCGAGCCTGAAAGAGACCTTGCTGCACGGCGGTCACCTGCTGAACACGCTCGTTGTCGACAGAGCTGAGTTCTTCGGGCATTTCCAGCAACGAGGCGCCTTGCTGCTCTGCCAGCAAGCGCACTTCCATCGCCCGGTTGATGTAATACTGGGATTGAGCAATTTCCAACTGTGAACGCACCTGGGTGTCGCTCAGCACGACCAGCGGCTGGCCGGCTTCTACCTTGTCACCGTCAGACACCAGCAGCTCGCGTACGATGCCACCTTCAAGGTGCTGAACGGTGCGTTTGAACGATTCCATCGATACATTACCTGGAGCAACCACGGCAACGGCCAGGGAGGCGGTCACCGACCACAATATGAAGCCACCTAGCGCAATACCCAAAATCGCGTAGCCCAGCTTGCGATAGCCTTTATCGCTGGTAGGCAACACTTCCTGGGCTTCACCGTCAATGGTGGCGGGGCCTTGCGGGGTCACATCTATTTCGTCTTTAGCCGGAAGTTGGTCTTTACGGTTGCTCATCTTACGACTCCTCACTGCCGCCGCTACGGCCACCGGAAATAGCGGAAAGGCGAGCTGCATTCTGCTGCGCGACCTGGGGGCGTGATTTCTTGGCAAACTGGGCGAGCACCTGGTCTCTAGGCCCGAACATGCTTACCTGGCCCTCTTTCATGACCAGTAGCTTATCCATGGATTTGAGGACACTGGTACGATGGCTAATCACAAACAGTGTTGTGCCTTCGGCTTTCAAATGAGAAATCGCTTGGCCTAGTGCGCGCTCGCCTGCTTCATCCAGATTGGCATTGGGTTCATCCAGCACAACCAAGACGGGGCGGCCATAAAGCGCTCGAGCCAAACCAAGTCGCTGACGCTGTCCTCCAGACAGTGCGCCACTAGTAGAAGAGATAATAGTGTCGTACCCGTTGGGAAGCTCCAGCACCATCTCATGCACGCCGGCTTTTTTCGCAGCTGCAACTACTTCCGCAGAATCAATATTGCCAAATCGAGCGATATTCTCGCTAATAGAGCCATCAAACAATTCAATGTCTTGAGGCAAGTAACCAATATAAGGACCTAATTCGTCTCGGTTATAGTGATTAATTTCAGCGCCATCAAGGCGTACATCGCCAACTTGAGTTGGCCAGATACCCAGCAGCACGCGAGCCAAGGTGGACTTACCGGCCGCACTAGGACCAATAATGCCAACATGCTCGCCTTTGGCTACACTGAAGTTGATACCACGAATAGTTGCCATACGCGTGCCCGGAGGCGCTGCAGCCACGTTTTCAATATCGATAATACCTTGAGGTGGCGGTAGCGACATGCGGCGTTGGTCATCAGGTATTTGGGTAAGTAAATCATTCAGCCGACTATAGGCGCCTCGTGCGGCAACAAATCCTTTCCAGCCACCAATCATCTGGTCGATAGGTGCCAGTGCACGGCCCATAAGGATAGAGCCTGCAATCATCATGCCTGGCGTCATATCACCATTGAGCACCAGCAGTGCCCCCAAGCCAAGAATCAAGGACTGGAATAGAAGACGCATCACTTTAGATGTATTCGTTAATGCACCGGCGCGGTCGCTTGCCTGGGACTGTTTGGCAAGAAACTCATGGTGGCGCTTGGACCAGCGGCCCATGATGCCCGGCAACATGCCCATGGCATGCAGTACTTCTGCGTTTCTCAAGTTGGAGTTAGCCAGGTTTTGCGCCTGGATTTGCTCGCTATTGGCTTCTGCTAACAGGCCTTTTGTTGATTTTTCATTGACCAAGGCAAGTACGAATAAAATGATGCCAGCGCAGGTGGCAAATATGCCCAGCCATGGATGAAAAATGAACAAAATACCAAGATAGATAGGCACCCATGGAGCATCAAAAAAGGCAAACAGGCCGTTTCCCGTGAGAAACTGGCGTAAGCTTGTTAGATCATTTAACGGTTGGGCGCTTTGCGTGCCTGGAGCAACAATACTGCGGCGAAACATTGCACTATACAGGCGTTGATTAATCGTGGTATCCAGCCGGTTCCCAATCCTGACCAGCATCCGCGACCTTACAAGCTCTAGTCCGCCCATCACCATAAAAAGGAACACAACCACCAAGGTGAGCATGACAAGAGTGTCGAGGCTTTGGGTAGTAAGTACGCGGTCATATACTTGGAGCATATACATCGGGGGAACAAGCATCAGCAGGTTTACAAACATGCTGAAAAAACCCACCGATACAAACGAACCCTTACAGGCGCTCAATGCACGCTGCAGATCCGTTGCTTCCTGTTGCTTTGCCATGGAGGGGTCACCGTTGAATCAAAGAAGTCACGCGAAGATTAATCGCGGCAGCATAACAGAAACGCCCCTGCCAAGGGTAGGGGCGTTACAAGAGCAGGATTTATATATTCAGAACGAAAACATCATCCAAATAGCAACATGCTCTCGTCAGACTCGGAAAAACCAACCATTACCGCACCTTTCTCGGCGCCGTTGGCTATTTCATCAAGCCAGTACTGCTTACCTGCCGCATCTGCCGCTCGTTCAAGCACGTTGGAATACATTAGCTCAACAAAGGCGTCATCCTGAATGCCTGCATGGCGCTCGCTGAACTCATCAGAGGCAATAAAGCTGTTGGCAATAGTGTCAATGCTTGCACTCTGGCTTACGTCCAGCCAGTAGCCCAGCCCCGTACCATCGGCATCGCGATCAAAGGCCGCATCATACAATCGTAGGAGAGGATCAACCGCCTCGCTGAGCACGGCGTCATCACGGAATGCCAGGTTCTGAATGCGCAGGTCTTCGCTAATCGACGTTTCAGCTTCGCTGAACGGTGTTTCGCTATACATGGCACCCATGTATTCGGCGAAGGCGTCTTGCTCACTACCCTTCTCAGCGAAGTCGAACTTGCCATCCAGCTCATAGGCTTCAAGCAGATCAACACGCTCAAGATACCGACCTTCCCCTAGCGGATAACCGTCGCCGCCGTCGGCCATGAAGCCCAAGGTAACGACCTTCACGGTCGCGTCTGCATCGCCGACCAAGCGCCCATTGGCTACAAGCACGTCATGAACCTGGCCGTCTTCGTTGAGAATGGCAGCACTTTGAATGCGCTGCCCTGCGGGCTGCTCCCAATCGTAGCTGTACTGAACGCCGCCCACCTGGGCAAACTGGCCTGCACTGATATCAGGGCCAGCAGCAGCTACGGCGTACTCTAACACGTCAAGCAGCGTGCTGCGGTTAACCGTCAGGATGGTCAGGTCATTGTTGAAGCGCAGTGCCGAAGCGGCGTCCAGTTGAGACACGCCACCTGCCGGTTTACCGATGGCATCGTTTGCAGGCGGTGCCTGGTAGCTGGGCTCACTATCGCCTCCTTGCACTACGACTTCGCCAATCGCTTCACGAATGCCGCCGCCGTTCTTGAACGAGACCATGACCTCGCCATCCAGCTGGCGGGCATACCAAAGGTTAGCGTCGGCGGTGAGATTCCCGAGATTGGTCTCTTCGGTGCGCACCGAGCCGCGCTCTCCCACCAGATATACATCGGACAGGCCAAGAATATTGCCATCCTGGTCGGCCACGAACTCACCCACGGCACCAACAAGATCTTGGGCAATCTGGCCTTTGGTTCCGTCAGCAAAAGCGTCTTCCAGGCTGCCCCACAGGGCTTCTACCTGCTCATCCGTCGAGGCGTAAACGCCTGAAGTAGCCTGCTCAATCGAGTCGGTGACGACGTGGCCATTTTCGTCAAACTCGACCACTAGCTGAGCGACATAGCGCCAGCCGGCATCGGTGTTCACGATTACCACGTCATTACCGGAAACATCCTTGGTGAGAATCGGGTAGGTGTCATACGGCTCGCCCGCGCCAGGAAACAGGCCGCGGTCAATGTCATTTTCATTTGCTAGCAGCGAATCCGAACCACCGGCGATAATGATATCGACGCCGTCCAGCAGGGTCGCCAGCTCTTCTTCAAACTGAATTTGCTGCAAATGCGCACTCAGGATGATTTTGTTGACGCCTTGCGCTTCCAGATCATCAATCACCGGCTGAATGATAGCGGCTAGGGCCTGCATATCATTGCTGCCACCTGAGAGCACGTCTACACCGCCAATCGATGAAATACTCTCGAGAATCTGGGTGGTAACACCGATGATGCCAACCTTTTCACCGCCACGCTCGGCAATGACTGCCGGGGCAAGCTTGGGCTTGTTCGCGTCAGCCAGCACTTCTTCAAGCGTCGACTGAAATGCATCGTGTGAAAATATCTCGTTGGTGGCCAGACCGCTAAGCGCTGAATCCCCAGAGAAGTCCAGGTTGGCAGATATATACGGGAACTGGGCGCCCAGCCACGCTACGTCGGCGGCACTTTCACCATTGACCACGGGCGCGAGCATGTCGGCAATCAGGTCGGTTCCCAGATCGAACTCATGATTGCCCAGCGTCACCGCTGCGGCATCGACCAGATCCATCAGCAGCGCTTCAACCCGCCCCGAGGCGGCTGTAATGCCACTCATGGAGCCCGCTTCCAGCCCGTAAATATCTTCTACGGCGGTCTGGAACGCAGCTTGCAGACTCTCTTCAGACGCGGCACTTAAATAGGGCCCAGGTAACACCAGATCACCCGAGCTAACAAACAATGAGTTGGCGTACTGGTTTTCCAAGTGGTCGACGATGGAAACGAAATTGGGTGCGTTCAGTAAGTCCCCGCCACCCCCTTCCATATCAGCGGCGTGCAGAAGCTGTAGCTGAAAGTTGCTCATTGAAATCCCCTTCTTTTTTGAGTAATCGACCCTTCAAGCAATGAGGGATGTTACTGAGCTAACAGTGACGGCTATATGACACTTTGAATAAATTCGCGCAAAAAATCGTTTTATCCAAGAGGCCAATGCCTAGGCAACGGCCTGTATCGCAGCATCAATCTGGATATCTAAAACGTCATAATCATGACACACCCAGACGTTAGGTTAGGTAATCACGTGATATTGCGAACGATGGACGCCGCATATTGACAGGGCCTTATCATGCATGTCGCTTGCAACATGCGCATACATGACCCAAACCACAAACGAATGACTGCTTACCCGGACGGAAAATGGACATGAATAACCAGATCATTGTTAGCTCGTTGTACCAGACGCTGCTGTTACGCCAACCCGATGATCAAGGACAGCGTTACTGGGCGGGTTTACTGGATAGCCGTGAAATAGATGCCGAGGGCGTTGCACGCAACCTGCTGGCCAGCGCCGAGTTTAACGAAGTGATTCAACCGATCACCCAGCTTTATACCACTTACCTGTTGCGACCTGCCGATACAGAGGGCCTCACCTACTGGGCCAACACGCTGCGTGAAGGATTAACGCTGCAGGAGGCGACTGAAAGCTTCAAGACTTCTGCCGAGTTCCAAACGATTGCTACGTATGACGATACAGCCTGGCTTACTCAGGCGTATCAGGGGGTATTGGGGCGCGTGCCGGAGCCCGCTGGCGCTGACTACTGGCTGGGAGTACTTTCCACTGGCGCTTCGCGTGAAAAGATTCTACAAGCCATTGAGGCGAGCAACGAAAGTCAACAGTTAGCGCCGTCCAAGATGCTGCAACCCCTCATGGGTGAAGATAGCAATACAGCTGGTACTAGTTTCGATACATTGCTAGGCAATCTGATTAACCGAATTGAGGACGAGGCAGCCCAGCCTGAACCCCAAGAACCGGAACAGCCCCAAGAGCCGGAACAGCCCCAAGAACCGGAACAGCCCCAAGAGCCGGAACAGCCCCAAGAGCCGGAGCAGCCCCAAGAGCCTGAGCCGGGAAAAACACCCCAACCCGATTTTCAGCTTGGCGAGCGCTACTACCAGGGCGCATCAGACGCATCAGCAGCCGTTGCCATTGACGAGCAACTAATGCTGGTCGCGGACGATGAAGATCAGACCCTACGCCTTTATGACCGCGAAACGGGCGGCGCGCCGCTTGTGGCAATTAATCTAAACGATGCGCTGGGTCTCAGCGATAGCCAGGAAGTGGACCTCGAAGCCGTAGCCACCTACCAGGGGGTTCAGTACTGGCTAGGCTCGCATCAAAGCGGACAGCGCTCGATGATATTCTCTACAGAAGTGGCCGGTGATAGCGCTGACACATTCGATATCAGCGTGACCGGCCAGTTTACCGATCTAGCCAAACAGCTCGCTGCCTGGGATGCGAACAACGAGCACGGTTTAGGGGAAAACGCGCTCAAACTGGAGCTGGGGATAAATGTTGAAGGCGCGATGTTTATCGACGAGACCCTTTACCTTGGCCTGCGGGCGCCGTTGGACGATGGTTTCGCCCAACTGCTACCAGTCACTAACGCTATCGACCTGGTAAATGGCAGCGCTCCCCAAGCGTCATTTGGCGAGCCGCTGCGGCTGGATCTTGATGGCCGGGCCGTGCGCGCCATTGAGTCAGCTGGAGATGAGGGTTACTTGATTCTGGCAGGTCCTGTAGATGATGGCGATGACGCTGGTTTTGGACTCTATTTATGGAACGGACACCATGCTGTTCGCGAAATTGACGGCATCGATCTAAACACCATCCCCGATGCGCTGACCGCGAAGCCCGAAGCGCTTTTTGACGTAAAAATGAGCGATGCAGGTATTTCAGCCAGCGTGCTTTTTGATAGCGGTACGGTCGACTGGTTTGATGATGGTCGGTCTTCGAAGGACCTTCCAGATAGCCAGCAGCAGTTTATCGGTACGGATATTATGTTTGACGCGCTGCCGGATATGGCCCCACGTGCGGGCGATATCGCCGTTACGGCCGTTAGCGGTAGTGACAAAGAGTTTCAGTTTGTTGCACTACACGGTATCGCCGAAGGGGCAGAAATTACCTTTACGGATTCCGGCTGGGCGGGTGATGGCTTCCGAGCCAATGAAGGTGCGGTGAAATGGACAGCGCCTGCTGGCGGGGTTGCCCCAGGTACGGTGATTTCTCACACGCAAAACGCCGACCAGTTCTCTAATGCCAACAGCGCGGCGGTAGGTAATGGCAGCTTCAATCTTGCTGTGGGTGGCGATCAGGTCATTGCGTTTGTAGGCGAAGATACAAACCCTACTTTTATCTATGCCATTCAAACCAATAGCAGTGAGTGGCAGGAAACCGCCACAAACTCCAATAACTCGGCCCTGCCGCCGGGCCTGGAAAATGGCACGACGGCCATTGCCGTAGGTAGTGCGCGGAATGCGGCGTTTACCGCTGATGGGTACGGTACGGCAGACGCGCTTTTAGCGGCGATTGGTAATCCAGATAACTGGACCTTCGAGCGCAATGCCCTGCCCGATAACGCAACGATGGAATTTCGTATTGGCACGATGGAGGCGCCTTATGTGCCGGGTGAAAGTGACATTGGCCTAGTCATTACCGAGATCTGGCCAGGACAAGCCGGTACGGATATCACCGAAGACTGGTTTGAAATCACCAATCGCTCGGATGATACCCTGGACTTTGCTGAATCTCCGCTCTACTACGACGACGACAGCGCCAACCCGCAAGATGCCGTGCTTATCGAAGGCCTGACCACGCTGGCACCGGGCGAATCCGCCATTGTGATCGTCGATGGTGGCATTGATGCCGTGGCCCAGTTCCGTGAGGCCTGGAGCAACATCAGTAACATCGACAGCCTGAAAGTTGGCTTTGCCGACAATGCCGCCGGTTTGGGCAGCGGTGGCGATGCCGTCACCCTCTGGCAGGGCGACCCGCGTATTGATGGCAACAAAGTCGCTTTTGAAGCCTACCCCGACACGTCAGATAACGACGCCGCTTCGTGGAACGTGGACCGTCAAGCTTTCACCCAGACAGATGAAGAAGGTGCAGCTAGCTCTTCTTCCGCGGGGGGTAATAGTGGCGACGTACCCGCCCTCGCCTCTCCTGGCGTTGCAATTAAACCGGAGCCCGAAATTACGCTGATCTCAACGGTTCAGGGTGAAGGTGGTACCAGCGCGCTAAACGGCGAGAACGTCTCGCTGGAGGCGATCGTTACCATGGTGACGCCCAACATGGATGGCTTCTTCCTGCAAGAAGAAGACGAGGACAACGACGATAACCCGCTGACGTCTGAAGGGATATTCGTATATACCGGAAGCGGCAGCAGTGAATGGCTTGAGCAGCTCTCTGCGGGCGACCAGATTCGTATTGGTGGCACCGTTTCAGAATTTTATGACAAGACTCAGCTTACTGCAGACCGTTCCAGCCTCGACATTCTGGCTCGCGAGCAACCGCTGCCCCAGAGCCAAGTCATCAAACTGCCTTTTGCAAACAAGCAAGGTATGGAAGCGTTTGAAGGCATGCGTGTCGCCATTAAAGCGCTCGATGGCGAGCCGTTAGTGGTTACTGAGCTTTACGAGCTGGGCCGTTACGGTGAAGTCACCCTCTCTGCCAACGGTCGTCTAGAGCAATTTACCGAGGTTAACGCGCCAAGCGTGGAAGGCTATAGCGCCTGGCTTGAGGATGCAGAAGCCCACACGATCAAGATCGACGATGCCAACTCGTCGCAAAACCCGGACCCGATTATCTATGGCCGTAACGGTGAAGAGCTTTCAGCCTCCAATCCTCTGCGCGGCGGCGATAAGCTGGACACCCTGGAAGGTATACTGGACTTCAGCCATGGGGAGTGGAAAGTGCAAAACGTCGATGGCTTGGATTTTTACGGCCCCGACCGCCCCGCCACACCGGATACCGATGCTTTGGGCGATGCTGAAATCAAGGTTGCGTCATTCAACGTACTTAACTATTTCAATACTCTGGATGAGAACAACAATAAAACAACCACCCTTGACGGCACTGAGCACTCACCGCGTGGCGCCAACAATGCTGAAGAGTTTGCCCGTCAGGAAGCCAAGATCGTTAACGCAATCAATACCAGCGGTGCCGATGTAGTGGGCCTGATGGAAGTCGAAAACAACGGCTTCGGGGAGAACAGCGCCATTGCGGCCCTTGTTAATGCCTTGAATGCCGATGCCCAGCTAAAAGGTCTTGACGGTGTCACATGGGACTATAGCACTCCCAAGGATGCTGAAGGTAATATTGCAAGCCCTGGTACTGATGCTATAGCGGTGGGTGTGATTTATAACAGCCAAGCGGTGACACCTGCCGGTGACGCTGCCACCAAGACCGACGGCGCGTTTGCCTATGGCAGCCGCCCTCCGGTCATGCAGACCTTCACCGACGATAACGGCGAGCAGTTCTCCGTAGTCGTCAACCACTTCAAGTCAAAGGGCAGTGTGATCAATGGCGAAAATGCCATTGGTGACGGTCAAGGCAACAACAACCCGACACGCGTTGAAGCAGCCAAGGAGCTCCTTGAATGGCTGGAAAGCAATCCAACAGGCAGTGACGATCAAGACGTACTCATCCTGGGTGATTTGAACGCTTATGCCATGGAAGACCCTATCACGGCGCTGAAAGAAGCAGGGTTTGAGCTGCTCGATGACGACTATAGCTATGTCTTTGATGGCTTCTGGGGGTCGCTGGATCATGCATTGGCCAGCGAATCACTGGCCCAGCAGGTTACCGGCACCACGACTTGGCATATCAATGCAGACGAAGCGACTGCCTTGGATTACAACACGGAGTACACCTCTGAGCGCCAGGTCGAGAACTTGTACGCACCGGACCCATTCCGCAGCTCTGACCATGACCCTATTTTGGTGGGCTTAAACCTAAGTGCGGCAGAAGCCTAAAGAGTTCCACAACAACCATTCTTAAAAGCTCATTATTGATGGCCTCCACTTGCGGGGCCATTTTTTTTTACGCCTTCGAATAGCTCCCCGACTAAAGGTAATCCATGGCTCCGGCTTTACAGCGTGTTAAATTCATTGCGTAAACTTATTATGCTTACTATTTCACACCGGCTTTTAATTCTGGAGAAACACGTTGAGTTCAACACGTTTAGCAGCGGCCATTATTGCTGACAGCGGCATTGCCTTCGGTACCAGCGGCGCACGAGGACTGGTAGAGCAATTTACTGACGAGGTATGTGCCGCATTTAGCGTGGCGTTCATTTCTGCCATGCAGTCGAGCTTTGACGTAAAACGGATTGCAATCGGCATGGACCTCCGCCCCAGCAGCCCAGCCATGGTAGCAGCGTGCACTGGCGCCGCCCACGCAATGGGTGTTGAAGTTGATGACTATGGCGTACTGCCCACCCCTGCACTTGCGTTGCAGGCCATGGCAGATGGTATTCCCTGCATAATGATTACCGGTAGCCATATACCTTTTGATCGTAATGGGATTAAGTTCTATCGGCCTGATGGCGAAATTACCAAACAGGATGAAGATGCGATCTTTGCCTCAACTGCGCGAATGCCAGCAGAGGTGCATCCAGTACGCAATGTCGTTTCTGATGCAGCCAGCGAGACATACGCCCGGCACTTTACCTCGTGGTTTACCGGCGAGCCGCTAAAAGGATGGCGCATAGGGCTATATCAGCACTCTGCTGCTGGGCGTGATTTAAACGTCCATATATTGGCCGAGCTAGGTGCCGATGTCGTTATACTCGGTCGTAGCGAAACCTTTGTTCCAGTGGATACCGAGGCAGTAAGCGAAGAAGATCAGGCAAAGGGCAGCGCATGGGCAAAACAGTACCAGCTGCATGCCCTGCTCTCTACTGACGGTGACGGCGATAGGCCTCTGGTCGGCGATGAAACAGGTACTTGGCAGCGTGGTGATGTAGTGGGCTTACTGTGCGCGCGAGCGCTGGGGATTGAAGCACTTGCTGTTCCAGTAAGCTGTAACACAGCCATTGAAGCGTGCGGTGCGTTTAAAAAGGTTAAACGAACACGCATCGGTTCGCCCTATGTATTAGCCAGCATGGCAACGCTCAGCAAGCAGTTTGATCGAGTCGCAGGCTTTGAAGCCAACGGTGGCTTCTTGCTAGGTAGTGAGCTGGAAGTAGACAATCGTGCACTAGCAGCACTCCCCACCCGCGATGCACTTTTACCCGCGTTAACCTTGATGATAACAGCTGCCCAACAAGGTATCAGGCTGTCGCAGTTATTTGCCAACCTTCCTTTGCGATATACCGCCAGCGACCGACTTAAGGGCTTTCCTACCTGGCAGAGCAATGCTCTGTTAGCAACGTGGCGTGAAGCCCCTAAAGAGATGCAGGAAGCTTTAGGCTTCGCAGCGCCCATTAAAGATATAACTACAATTGATGGCTTACGCATAACGCTGGAAAACAACGATATTGTGCACTTGCGCCCTTCCGGCAATGCCCCGGAACTGCGATGCTACTGTGAATCAGACTCACAGGCAAAAGCATCTGCCTTGGTTCAGAGAAGCCTGGCTAGCCTCGCTGCCCTTGCTTAAGCCAATCGATTTACAGTAAGAAAGCAAAACGAGAGAGGCTCCTTAGAGCCTCCCGCGCGTTGCGGCCATCCATAGCCGGAGAACCATTTGTTCAGTATAGCGATTTATAAAGCCGACAGCGACCACACACCACTGTCGCGTTCTTTATCACCCACAATTCAATTCATGAAAGAAATCAGACCGCTATCATAACGCAGCCTGAGGTGACTTTCATCGCATCCGCGTCAGGTACTGCATGAATGCCGTTCATGGCGACTAGATCAATTGCTTTGCTGGGTTGAGCTTTCGTCAGTTCTCTTACTATGGATTGTTGACGTTTCATGTTACTCGCCAAAAGATCCCACTCGCCTTGGCAGCACCGCATATTAATTAAAATTAACACCTTCTAACAGATCCGACAGCGATATAGCTCTACTTTTCACACCCCCTGCGCAGGGCCACGTCGTCGCTATGATAATAATATAACGATAACCATGCCCCACAGTGTTAAGAACGTATTACTGACAGCGTAGGGCACGGTATATCCAAGCATGGGCACATTGCTTTTTGCTTGTTCAGATACCATAGCGACAGATGCCGTGCTCGTTCTTGCCCCACCGCAGCAGCCAAGATTAATAGCAGGATCGAAACGAAAAATATATTTACCAATCAATGGGCCGAGTACCATCGGGACAGCGGTTGCAAATAGCCCCCAAAAGAATATCTCGAACCCAACTTGTTGAAGCCCAGCAATAAACGTGGGGCCCGCCGTAATCCCCACCACAGCAATAAATATATTCAAACCTACCGAGTTCATAAACCAAAGCGTTGCACTTGGTACTGTACCCAGCTTCGGTATGAAACTACGTAACCAGCCAATAAGAATACCCGCAATCAACGCGCCGCCCGAAACGGAAAGCGTGATCGGAATTCCATCGATTGGAACAGTTATAGCACCAATTAATCCGCCCAAAACGATACCTGCACCCACTAACACCATATCAGTAATACTGGTAGGGCGATCAGCAAAGCCATATTCACCAATTATGTCGTCAATATGTTTCTTCGTACCGTTAATAGTTACGATATCACCACGATGTATTTTAGTTTGCGCATATAAAGGGATATCTACGCCCATTGAGCCTCGCCGAACACGTGTAACGTAAACACCTCGAGCCATAGGCTGCTGAGCAAGCTCAATGAGTTTTTTCCCGTTTGCTTTTTTATTGGTAATAAAAACATCAACCGATTCAACAGGTATATTCAAAAGCTCTGGATCAGCGACTTCCTTAGCCCGATTGCTCCACTCAACTAACGCTTCATGATTACCTGAGACAGCAACAATATCGCCTACTTGTAGAACGGTATCGCCATCAAAGGGAATAATCTTTTCTCCACGGCGCAAGTTTTCCAGGAACAGGCGCCCATCAACACTGGCTTCTGCTTCTGATACCGTTTTACCGGCAATCAAGCCGGGCGTGGTAAGTTCATAAGCTCGAATGATGTATTTATGCCATGCGGAATGCATACCATCTTCGGAAGCGCCGACTGACATCTCTTTTTCGTAGCGCTTACACTCTTCCTGTAGGTTAATACGTAAAAGCTTTGGACCCAGAAAAGCGATGATCCACCCGGTACCCACTGTTCCAAATAAATACGTAACGGCATAGGCGACGGGGATGAGATCTAATTGCTGCTGAATTTCCTCAGGTGAAAGGTCAAGTTGACTTATCGCATTAGTCGCAAGACCTATTGAGGCAGAGATAGTTTGTGTTCCTGCAAGCAAGCCTGCTGCCAAGCCTGGGCCATACCCCGAAATAGAAGCTGCTATATATACAGAAGCTAAGCACAGCATCGATATTACAATGGCAAAAATTGCCTGGGGAAGTCCATCACTTGCAATACCGCGTACAAACTGAGGGCCAACACCAAACCCGACAGCAAAGAGAAACATAATAAAAAAGATGGATTTAATTTGTGGGGATATATCAATACCTAACTGCCCGATAAGCACTCCCGCTAGCAGCGTTCCCGTGACAGCGCCCAAGCTGAAATTACCAAGCTTAATCCCACCTACCCAATAACCGATTGCTAGGGCTAAAAATATTGCTAGCTCCGGACTTCCTCTTAGAATAGCTACTACCCATTCCCAAGTCGCCATATCAAACAAGCTCCGAAAGTTCGCCCCTTTCATCTATTATGAAAGGGGCGTAGTCAAAGAAATACGTAGAAGAAATATTAGGGGGTATCAGATGAAGAAAGCTTTAAAAGCTGAAGACCTCTGTTGGCTTCATAGCCGTGCACCTCTTTAACATCCAGCTTACGCATGAAAGATATTGTTTCTTTGCTAATAACTTGCCCTGGAACCAATATAGGGAAACCAGGCGGATAAGGGATTACCAATTTCGCTGACACCATGGGCGGGCCATCTTGTAAACGACGGTCACATTCGTCGCTGAATAAACCGACATATTCGCAATTCTCGGGGCTCCAGCTTTTGAAAAATGCATCACGAATATTTCCCTCAACCGCCACACCTGCAACGTCGTTTCGGTATGTTTCGTGAAAGTAGCTAAAATTAGGCAGGTCAGGCACATCACTCATCAAACTATAGACGCGTTCGTTAAAGCTTTTTTTACCGTCTTCCCCTAAATGACTTAGCTTCTTCCCAAGTTCAGTTACAATTTCAAGTAATACGTGTACCAATTGAGCTACATCGCTTCTCGTATTATTGATATTGGTTTGCAAAAGCACCGAGTTACGTGATGTTTTGTTAACCTGAATTTCATATTTATCGGCCAGCAAACTCTTGAACTGTGTTCCATCGAACCCAGCTGTGCCACAAATTAGAGTGATACGTGTAGGGTCCAAAAAGAATTCATCGTCGCGAATGGCGAGTACTGCATCGCTCCAATTGATGCCTTGGGCTAAAAAATCCTCAAAACCGCTCGAGCGAAATTCGCTCGGAATCATTTCATCGGCACCTAGTACGCGGAAGTACTTCGATATTAACGGATGTTTATTAATTTGATTGCGAATATCCAACGCCATTTGAATCGAATTACTGACTAACCCGTACCCCTCCAACTCCATTTGCCTGCGCGCAACGTCCATTGATGCAATTAGCTGCTGGTTGGGGCTTGTTGTCGAATGAGTAAACACAGCTTCATGCAGCTGGGGTTCAATTCCGTAGAAATCAACATCTTTAACAAGAATCATGGATCCTTGTCGGATCGCTGACATCGACTTATGCGTAGAGTTCGTTTGATAAACACGCAGCTTCACTTTACGAGGATCAGGTATTAAACGCGTATTGAGCAACGCCTCATCATTAGGTTGCTCTCCTAGTGCCTCCTGCTGTTGCTCGTAGGCGGTGATTGAAGCAGGATCGTCCAGCCATGCTTCGATATTGCTGGCTGCTCCCATCGCCGTGCGCGGGCGCAAGAAAGGCGACCAGTGAGCAAAACCAAACCAGGCTTCATCCCATAGGAACACAAGATCGGGCTTAATGGCGAGACACTCTTCCATCACGCGTCGTGTATTATAAACGTGACCGTCAAATGTACAGTTAGTCAAATCAACGACACGAACACGGTCTAACTTCCCTTCTGCTTTTAATGACAACAGCGCTTGTTTGATGGTCCGTAACGGAACAGCGCCATACATCGAATACTCTTTCATGGGAAAGGCTTCGACATAATAGGGCAGTAATCCGCCTAGCACAGCGCCATAGTGATGCGACTTATGGCAATTGCGGTCAACAATAATGATGTCACTTGGTTGGGCAACGGCCATTAGTACTATTTTATTTGAGGTGCTGGTGCCATTCGTGATGAAGTAACAGTGATCCGCCCCAAACGCCCTTGCTGCCTTTTCTTGTGCGCGCTTAATATTACCGGTTGGCTCTAGCAAACTATCTAAACCGCCTGTTGTTGCCGACGATTCAGCTAAAAATAAGTTGCGTCCATAAAACTGCCCCATGTCGCGAATCCAATCGGAGTGAAAAACCGATTTACCTCGTGCAATGGGTAACGCATGAAAGGTGCTAACAGGACGTTGGGCATAACGTTTTAAATTGTCGAAAAAGGGCGTTTCGTAGCGAACGCGCACACCTTCAAGAATGGCTAGATGTAACTCAATAGGCTCTTCGACCGCATAAAGAACGCGACGTATACAGATTGAACGAGGGTCACTTGCAATATTTTGGGGACGTTGATCCGACATCAGATAAATATCAAGCTCTGGCCGATGTGCTGACAACGTTGTTGCTAACTGTAGCGCCAAATGATCGTCATCCTCATGTATATTGAGGTCTGACATCATTCTTTCTAGCTGCGGTACAGGCTGGTGGCTCGCGAAATCAAACCCGTCGAAAATAGCGACTGCACAGATATTACTATTTACCGCGATAGCACAAAATGCGTCTTGAAAATTATTGACAACGAGTGGCTCGTAAATAAATTCATCTTCTTTTTGGCGCTGGCTGCGCATCAGCCTGATATTACGATTTATGAGATCGCCGTTGTCAGGCGCTACCACTAATACTTCAAAATAGGGGCGATCCGCTGTCGTTGTGGACGATGTATTCCGGTCAATATCTTTCTCAGCGTGAGGTAACACCTCCCATTCGTGGGGGTCTTCTTTGTAATATCGAGCTAAAATTGAAAAAGAGATCCGCCCGACTAACGCGTTAAATGCTTCCTTTTGGTCGGTCTCTATATAAGCCGCCAGCGCTTCTATTAATTGCGCGCCAGGGTAGGCATGTAGCATTTCGATAGCGCGCAATTGATCAAACACACGTTTCACTTGATCGACACTCGCTTTTTCTGATGACCACTTTCGTGCTACCGCGAGTAACTCGCGCCAGTGGTCTGATCGCAGCCCACTCAGTGTAAAAATTTGATCAATATTTGAGTATGTAACATCTGTATGCATTTTCTAGTCCCCTTACTGGCTTTGTTTGAGGTATTGATACGCTTCGTGCCTTGGGTGCACTAGAAAAGCCGTGACCCGTCAGAATAAGAAATCTTTAAACAAGACAAACACTGTCACCTAAAAACTTTACTCTAACTTATCAACCGCTTACTGAACTTTATGATCCTTCAAGCAAGACCCGTCTTTTTTTTTGATACGTAAATTACTATGTTCTTGTTTTTTTAATACGCTTCAGCTACTAGCTCATAGCATTAACAAACATTAGAAAAAATTCACATTTAGCTAAAAGTAAACGATCTTTTCAATTTGCGCAATTCCTCTTCAGCACTGTAAAAAGCAGTCACTGCAGTGGTTTAATAACGTCGGACGTATACTCGAGTGGTAACATTACTATCCTAATAAAAATATAGAAACGTTGAGTATTCGCTAATGGATCGGAGATAATGCTTAGCGGCTGCCGCTTCAGGCACTGTATGAATGCCGCTCATGACGAACGTCTTGATAAGAATGAAGCCCGGCATCATTCAACTCCCACAGGTTTAGGCGGCTATGTCCAACACTTGAATAAAGCCGTGCTTCTCTTAAGCTTTCAGAGCGTGAGCTTCCTTAAGAGCGTTTTAGAGTTAGAATCGCATAGCTCAATGGATCATTCGGTTGGTGGCAGGACAGGCTGTGTAAGAGCCAAGCGCGTCTCGGCTATACCTCCTTTCAACAAGCATTACGCGCTTGGTAGAAATGATAATGGCTAGCGCATTTAGCTATTTGCATTTCGGTCTACAGCTTGCAGCCTAATCAGTAAATGACCGTCGTTTGGATAACTCACAACGGCTTCATATTGATCAGGTTTCTGACCGATCTCTGCATGAAAGCGCTCCATCACATCGACAAGCTCACGGATGAGTGCTTCTTTTTCTGGTATTGGCATCACATCCTCCCCAGCAAACGCTTGGCGAACACCCGAAGGCACTGCTAGAAATTTTTATTTCGTTATTAATTATAATTTAACACTAATTAACTTTAATCTTAAAAAAAGCTGCCAAAACCGCTTTATTTCCCATGGTGGCGAACATCTCAAGACTTGCCCTATCCTGGAGGTTTCAGCCAGCGATGGGATTGGGTGATGAGACCACAGGGGAGGCCCCTTCGCCCAGTGGAACGGGGCTCCCACAAGGATGACCTAGCATTGAGAGTAGATAAAAATTGCAGCAGCCGACGAACATTGTGGGAGCAGGCTTTAGCCAGCGATGGGTTGTGGTTCAACCCTAAGGAGTCTCCAGCCTTCTCCACTGTTTCTACAAGGTCACATCATGCCTCACCCAGCAACCCCAGGCTCGCTGCGGGTGCCTGACGGCGTAGCCCCCGCGATAACGCATGGCCGATAAATCCGATCAGTAGCGCGCCTCCAAGGGGTAACGCTAGCCATAAGGTGAGGTGAAAGCGCGGCGGTAGCTCTAGCCAGTAGAGATAGAGTGCGGCGGTCGCTACTTCGGCCAGTACAGCGCCCATTAAACCGCTGGTAAAACCCAACAGGGCATACTCTGCCCCTTGGACGTGGGAAATCATTCGCTGGCCTGCTCCAAAGACACGCAGTAGGCCACTTTCATGGGCGCGTACCGGCTGGCTTGCGGTCAAGGCAGCATAGAGCACGCTGACACCCGCCAGCAGCACCAGTACCAGTACAAGCTCGATGGCACGCGTTACCTGAGTTAGCACATCACGTACCTGGCCTAAAATGGCATCAACGTTTATCAACGATACACTAGGGAAGTCGCTCACCAGTTGGCGAATTAGGCCTTGCTCCTCGTCAGGCAGATGAAACGCGGTGATATAGCTATGTCCAAACGACTCCAACACGCCCGGCGGGAAAATCAAAAAGAAGTTGGGCTTAAAAGTGTCCCAATTGAGGCTGCGCACGCTGGTGATACGTGTGATCAGCTCATCACCGCCCACAGTAAAGGTGAGCGTATCATTGAGTGATAGTCCCAGCCGGTCAGCCAAGCCTTCTTCAATGGAAACAGGGACGGTAGCGGCCGGTATCGCATCAACCGCGCCTAGCCAGCCTTGTGGTTTATCAACAGGTAGTTCATCAACGGGTGCTTCACTTGAGAACCACTCCCCTGCCACTATCTGGTTATCTTCAGGTAGTTCGGCCTGCCAGGTCAGGTTCAATTCGCGGCGCAGTGAGCCGTCGCCTCTGGCATCCTCAGGTACCGCTTCCATGGGAGGCTGCTGATTAATAGCGGTAATACGGCCACGTACCATGGGATACAGCGTGCTTTGGATATCAATACGGGGCGCCACGGCTTGCTCAAAAGGATCACGCTCATCAGGTTGGATATTAATGGCGAAGTAGTTGGGCATATCATCGGGCAACTGGGCCTGCCAGGTTGAAAGCAGGTCACCACGTACCAGTACGATCATCGCCATGGCAAAGAACGTGACAGAGAATGCCAGCAGTTGGCCCACGCCTGCCTGGCGGCGCCGCGCCAGTTGGCGCCCGCCCAGGCGCAGCGCCTGCATCCACTCGCTTGTGCCTGTTAGCTTTTTTATGCCATGAAGAATGCCATTGAGTAGCAGCGCGCTGATGCCCCAGAGCGCACTGAGCATGATACCTCCCCCCAGAAGCAGGGCGACCGCCAAAGGCACACTACCGGAGTAGAGCCATAGCAGGCCGCCAAATACGGTAGCGGCAACACCGGCTACCCACCAGGCGGCAGGAGGCAAAGGGTCCAACTCTCGACGCAGCACTTTCAGCGCACTTACCTGTTTGATGCGTAATAGCGTTGGTCCGGCAAACCCTACAAGCACAGCCATCGCTGTTAATACGCCTAGCCATAGCGGCATAATGCCCGGTGGCGGTAAGGTTATAGGTAAAAAGCTGGCGAGTAAGTGCAGCAACAGCGCCTGCCCCGCCACGCCGAGCAGTGCGCCAAGCAAAGAAGCCGCCAACGCCAGCCCGATAAGCTGTAGGCTAAACAGCATGACAAGCTGTTGCTGGCTGGCGCCAAAGCAGCGGAGCAACGCTGCCGTGTCCAAGTGGCGTTCAACATAGCGCTTTGCTGACATGGCGACCGCGACTCCGGCCAGCAGTACGGCGGCAAGCCCTGCCAGCCCCAGGTAGCTGTCTGCGCGTTGCAATGCGTTACCTAGCTGCGGCCGGTCCACTCGAACATCACGCACCTCGACCCCTTGCTGGCGCAACTCGTTAAGTAATCCCTGCACAGTGTCGAGGGCTTGAGGAGGCCCAGCCGCCAATAATTCGAACTCGACACGCGAGCCCTCCTGAACAAGACCGGTTGCTTCCAGGTCCGCCGTATTGAGCATCAAACGGGGATTAAAATTACTAAAGCCCGCGGATTGATCCGCTTCCCGTTCGATAATCCCGCTGATGGTTAACTCGGCTCGCCCTACCTTTACACGGTCGCCAAGCTCTATCTCAATGAGCTGCGCCAAGCGTGGGTCCGCCCATGCTTCTCCCGCTGGTGGCCCGGAGGCTATCTGCTCGGCTCCCTCCCCTAAATCGACACGCGATACGCCATAGTGCGGGTACACGTCGTCCACGGCTTTAAGGCTAGCTGGTTGAAAACGGTCCCCTAAGCTAATCATGGATACCAGCCCGACCTGGTCGCTTAGCGTAAAGCCTGCCTCTTCCAGCGTCGTGCGTAGCTCTTCTGAAAAAGGGGAGCGCTGCTCCAATACGATATCCCCTCCCAGCATTTGCCCAGCCTGACGCTCAAGGCCGCGCTCTAACCGGTCGAGAAAAAAAGCGATCATAGTGGAGGCGGCAACCGCCAGCACAAGGGCAACAAAGAGCGCACGAACATCCGCCGAGCGTAAGTCACGCCTTAAGCTTCTGGCGGCCAGCCGCCATGGTATATCGCTCATTGCCCATCCCCTGCCACACCGGGTTCAGCAGGTACAAAGGGTAATAGCTTGCCTTGAGTTAACTGCAGGCATCGATCACAGCGGCGTGCCAAAGCGTGGTCGTGGGTGACCAGGATAAGCGTTGTTCCAACCTCGTGATTTAAGGTAAACAGCAGGTCGATCACCTGAGCGCCGGTATCAGGGTCGAGGTTGCCGGTCGGCTCATCCGCAAACACCAGTTCAGGGTCGGTGACAAACGCCCGGGCAATCGCTACCCGCTGCTGCTCACCGCCTGAAAGCTGCTTGGGTAGATGGTCTACACGTTCACCCAACCCCACTTTATCAAGCCATGTTTGGGCAATATGGTCTTCTCCCGCACGCGGTGAAAGCTCCAAAGGCAGTAACACATTCTCTAGCGCGCTTAAGGTGGGTAGCAGCTGAAAATTCTGGAACACAAAGCCCACTCGCCCAGCTCTTAACGCCGCGCGGCCATCCTCATCCAAACGGCTCAGCGCCTTCCCAAACAGCATGAGTTCGCCATCGCTGGGGGTATCCAACCCGGCGAGCAGGCCTAGCAGCGTTGATTTTCCAGCCCCGCTTTTACCTAAAATGGCGACGCTTTCCCCGGCTGCTACGCTTAACGACAGTTGATCCAGAATAGTTAGCGTGCGTTCGCCACTGGTCACTTTCTTCGATAGCATTTCTGCATGCAGCACAGGCCGACCCAACGCAGCATGGGGAACCTTGTTCTGCGCAATACCGTCAGTGATAGAGTGACTGTCTGCTTGTGGCGACGCATCAGCGCTGGACGAGTATGCAGCTTTATCTGAGGAGTGAGGCATGAAGCGAGGCATCCCTGTGACATGGCAAAAACGTAACCGTATGGTAACCGGCTATCTGGTGGTTCTGATAGTCACCTTAAGCGTTCCTGCGCTCAACGCAAGTGAGCCTCCCACCATACTCGTTATGGGTGATAGCCTGAGTGCTGCTTATGGTATTGAGCACGAGCAAGGCTGGGTTCCTCTGCTAGAAGAGCGTCTGGGCGGCCAAGCAGACGTGGTCAATGCCAGTATTAGCGGCGAAACCACCTCAGGTGGATTACAGCGGTTTAGCGCCATTTTGGAGAAGCAGCAGCCTGATATCGTGCTACTGGAGTTGGGGGGCAACGATGGTTTGCGTGGGCTGGCACCCAATCAGATGCGTTCTAACCTGGCCAGTATGATTGAGCAAAGCCAAGAGGTTGATGCTCAGGTACTGCTGTTAGGTATCGATATCCCACCCAACTATGGCCAGGCCTACCGGGATGCCTTTACCGGCGTTTACCACTCCCTGGCCGAAGAGTATGACGTACCGCTGTTGCCGTTTTTATTAGAGGGCGTGGCGCTTAACGAACAGCTTATGCAGGAGGATGGCATCCACCCCACGGCCGAGGCACAGCCAATGATTCTGGATAACGTGTGGCCTGAGCTTGAACCGCTTTTGGGCGGCGGTTATCAGGCATCGGCCAACTGATCACAAATGGTCTTCGCCGTCTCAAGTTGCGACAAGAACTCCATTAGGGCTTTCAGCGCTTTCCTAGCGACCCATGGCGGTGCTCCAAGCGCTGGTGGCCGATCAGAACCGATGCCCAGGTGATCAAGGAAAAGCTACGCTGGACCCAGAGGCTCCGACACACAGAGCGGCTCGATGGCGCATCATGATTTTCCTGCACCCAACCCATTCGCAGCGGGCGATAAAAAATGGGGCTTATTGCTCGACGGCGACAGGCTTCACCTGCAGCTGCTGAAGTGCCAACCCAAATAAAATCAATCCCAATCCAATAAACGTAGAGAAAAGCAGAGGCTCATCAACCACTAAATAAAGCAGCATCAGCGAAACCGGAGGCGAAAGAAAAATCAGGGTCGAAACTTTCGCTGTGCGCGAAACCTTATGAACGGCCATTTGCCACAGAACAAACGCGATCCCCATTTCGAACAGCCCAACATAGACCCCCGCACCAACACCTTTCCAGCCATGCCATTGAAGCCCAGGCCCCATAAGCAATAAAACGGTTAACACCGGTAGTCCAACGGTGAAGTTCTGCCACTGCCCGACGATAGGCTTGCGACGGTCACGTGCATTAAGTAACCAGTAAAGCGCCCATAACAGGGTCGATGAAAGCGCGAACAGCACGCCAATAGGGTCCGCAAACGACACATTGAGTACCGCGCCCCGCGTAGCAATTACCCATACGCCCGCATAGGCCACCACACCTGCCAAAATATCCACCCGGGTTAACCGCTGCCCAAGTATGGGAACCGCCAGAAATGCCATCGCTAGCGCCCACGTATAATTAAGCGCCATCGCTTCCTGGCCAGGCAGGCGATCATAAGCAGCAAACAGCACCAGGTAGTAAGCTACGGGATTCATGATCCCCGCCCATAAGGCGGTTTTCCATCCGCTGGTTAACGCCTGCCTCATAGCGCCTTGTTTAAGCACCAGAGCGCCCATTAAAAGCCAGGAAACCAACGCAGCAAGCCACATTAATTCAACCGGCCCCATCAAACCCAGGCCGACTTTAAAAGCAGTCGCCACCGTTGACCACAGTGCCACAGCACCTAGCCCGTAAAGAATAGCCTGACGATCCTGGTTCATCGGTCGATATGCCCCAGGTCACGGTGCGGCTCGATCTGGTCGCGAACGCGCTGTTTCAGCATTTTGCTGTCCGGGAAGCCGCTATCACGCTTACGCTCCCAAATTAATGTGTCATCACACCAAATTTCAAAGGTACCGCCATGCGCAGGCGCAAGGGCTACCTCATCTAGATCCTCCCCAAAAGTAGAGAGTAGTTCCTGAGCATACCAGGCACTGCGTAAAAGCCATTGGCATTGCGTGCAATAGCGAATCTGGATCCGTGACACTTTCGGTCTCCTTACCCATATAATGGTGGCATTCTGTCGCTGCATTTTGTCATTCCAGGAGTATAACCGCCAAGGAGCTGTAATGGCTGGACCCAACATTTCTCAAGCGCGTGTTTTTGAGTGGCTGACGGGCGATGAGGACAGTCGACTCTGTGCTGATATTCCGGAGCAGGCCTGCGCCGAACAACCACGTAATTTTTTTCTGCACCTATGGGCCTCCCTGGGGAATAAGCTTGCAGACGAGCTATCCAGCGCACGCTTGGTGCTTCCCTGGCTAATGGGGATTATCGGCGCGCCCATCTGGATGGTGGGGCTATTGGTGCCTATTCGTGAGTCTGGTGCCCTGTTACCTCAGATATTCGTGGCGGGCTTTATTCGTCTAAAACCTAAACGTAAAGGCGTCTGGGTGTTAGGCGCGGCCCTTCAGGCAATTGCTGCGCTTGCGCTGGCCGCATTAGCGCTAACGGGCAGTGGCAGTATGGGCGGCGCTGCGGTGTTAGGCGTACTGATACTGCTTTCATTAGCACGTGGGCTTTCGTCGATTGCTAGCAAAGATGTCATGGGTAAAACCATTGCCAAACGCCGCCGTGGCTCCTTGATGGGGTGGAGCGGTAGCATAGCGGGCGGCGCAACCCTGGCGGCGGGTGGCGTGCTTATGTTGCTGGGTAATCAACCAGGCAACCTAGCTCTGGCTGTACTTTTAAGTGTTGCCGCCTTCAGTTGGCTACTAAACGCGCTCTGTGTTGCACGTATTAAAGAAGTGCCAGGAGCAGTGGAAGGCGGAGAGAGCGCTTGGGACAGCATTAAGCTTGGCTTATCGCTCTTAAAAAAGGATCGTACGTTTCTACATTTCAATGTTGCCAGAGCATTGCTGCTCTCCAGCGCACTAGCGCTACCCTACATTGCGCTACTCGGCCAGCAGCAAAGCGGTACTAATTTAGGCGGGCTAAGCCTGCTTGTTGTGGTATCGGGTCTTGCAGCAATGGTGGCAAGCCCTATCTGGGGTAAATTAGCCGACCAATCCAGCCGCCGTGTAATGCGTAATGCGGCTATTGGCACCGTTACTTGCTGTTTACTGGGCGCTGGCTTGGCCTGGCTGCCCGGCACCTGGGCTCAGAGTGTTTGGCCATATGCCTTGGTGTATGCGTTGCTGGTGATCGTCCACCACGGTGTCCGCCTGGGACGCAAAACCTATATTGTAGATATGGCGAGTCAGGATGACAGGGCTCTGTATGTTGCTCTTTCCAATACCTTAACCGGCCTGCTCATGCTCGTCGTCGGCGGCGTTATTGGCGGGCTGGCTCAATGGCTAGGTAGTGCGGCGTTGCTGTTGCTTTTGGCGCTTACGGCGGCTGGGGCGGTGCTTAGTGCGCTGAAACTTCCAGAAGTGGAATAACAAACATAATTGCAATGCAACGCTCTCCACAACGCCCGTTTTTGATGAAACAGGCCACCTGGTGTATTTCATCGGCGTACAAAAAGATGTTACTGAGCGCGTGGAGGCACAACTGGCTTTGGCTGAATGACAAAGCAGTGATAACACCGCTCATCAAGCACAGGACTCATTAATTAACAGCTAGCTCTTGACCTTAAGCCCATGTAGCGTTATATAGCGGCTAGGCGCTGCTACAGCGTTTGGCGCTTCTTTCAAAAGAAGCCATCGTGACGCCGGCCTGCCGGCTTGGGTTGGAGGGCATACCATGAGCCGTGACCCCTTAAATCGTGAGAACTACTCAGCAGAAAACCTTGAAGCTGACGAATTCGATAATCTTGATGCCGTAAACGATGATCAATACGGCAAGCATAAACCAAGCAAAGCCGACTCGTTACGCGCCCGCCGACAGGTAGAAGCATGGCTTGAAGAGCGTCGTTTACAGCGTGCCATTGAAGATGATTGGGATGCGTAAATAGCTCCTTTAAGTGGGTAGCGAGCCAGTTGCCCTCTTCGTCACCATCCAACGCATCACAAAACCCACGCTTTCTTTTTATAGCCATTGGATGTTGCCCGGAGGCATCTTCTGGCCTTTCCAAGCACAGAGCACTATCATCTGAGGCTACTCAGCACTTTGCTGTCTCATTCATCAACCTAACGGATTTCCATGGCGCAATACGTATTCACCATGAACCGGGTTGGCAAAGTTGTGCCACCCAAAAAACAAATTCTCAAGGATATTTCGCTATCGTTTTTCCCGGGCGCTAAAATCGGCGTTTTGGGTTTAAACGGTTCCGGTAAATCCACACTGCTGCGCATTATGGCGGGTGTCGATAAAGAGTTTGAGGGTGAAGCTCGTCCGATGCCGGGTATCAATGTGGGTTATCTCCCCCAAGAGCCGCAGCTTGATGATGAGAAGAATGTCCGCGACACCGTTGAAGAAGCGCTAGGCGCTATCAAGGAAGCGCAGGAGAAGCTGGACGCTGTTTATGCGGCCTACGCCGAGCCTGATGCCGACTTCGATGCACTGGCAAGCGAGCAAGCACGCCTTGAAAACATCATTGAAGCCGCCGATGCCCACAACCTTGAGCGTAAGCTTGAAGTCGCAGCCGAAGCGCTTCGCTTGCCGCCGTGGGATGCCAAAGTGGGCAACCTTTCAGGTGGTGAGCGGCGCCGTGTCGCACTGTGTCGACTGCTACTTTCAAGCCCGGACATGCTGCTTCTGGATGAGCCAACCAACCACCTGGACGCCGAATCGGTTGCCTGGCTGGAGCGCTTCCTTCATGACTATAACGGCACCGTTGTGGCGATTACCCACGACCGTTACTTCCTGGACAACGTAGCGGGCTGGATTCTGGAGCTCGACCGTGGCCAAGGCATCCCGTTTGAAGGCAACTACTCTCAGTGGCTAGAGCAAAAAGAGCACCGCCTGACTCAGGAAGCCAAGCAGGAAGCATCGCGGCAAAAAGCCATCAAGCAAGAGCTTGAGTGGGTGCGTAGTAACGCTAAAGGTCGTCAGGCCAAAAGCAAAGCGCGCCTTAACCGCTTTGAAGAGATGCAGTCCGGCGACTTCCAGAAACGCAATGAAACCAACGAGATCTATATTCCGCCTGGCCCGCGCTTGGGTGATAAGGTCATCGAGTTTCATAATGTCTCCAAGCGCTTTGAAGACAAGCTGCTTTATGAAGATCTTTCCTTCACTATTCCCCAAGGTGCGATTGTCGGCATCGTCGGCGGTAACGGTGCGGGTAAATCGACCCTGTTTAAACTCATCACCGGTAAAGAGCAGCCAGACACGGGTGAAGCGGTCATCGGGGACACGGTTGAGATCGCTTATGTTGAGCAGCTACGTGATGCGCTTGATGACAAGCAGACGGTTTGGCAGGCGGTGTCTGGCGAGCAGGACATTCTCAACATCAACGGCTACGAAGTGTCTTCACGTGCCTACGTTGGTCGCTTTAACTTTAAAGGCAATGACCAGCAGAAGCGCCTGGATGAGCTGTCCGGTGGTGAGCGTGGACGCTTGCAGCTTGCCCAGACGCTCAAACAGGGCGCCAACGTACTCCTGCTGGATGAACCTTCTAACGACCTTGATATTGAGACACTGCGTGCGCTTGAAGAAGCCCTTCTTGCCTTCCCAGGCTGCGCCATGGTGATTTCTCATGATCGCTGGTTCCTGGACCGTATTGCCACGCACATTCTGGCGTTTGAAGGTGATTCTGAAGTCGTCTTCTTCGACGGTAACTATACCGACTATGAAGAAGATCATAAAAAGCGGGTAGGTAACGATACGCCCAAGCGCATGAAGTACAAGCGTATTGATGCCTGATTTTTTAGCGTTCCAGACCCGGTAACAGTACGGCTGACCCGTATGCAAAAAGCCCCAAACGGGGCTTTTTGTTTAGCTGGTTCTATCCAAAGTCTTTATGAAAAGTCTTTATGAAAGGTCTCTATGAGCAGCCCTTATGCTAACGGCGTCGCCCTGTAAATAGCGATACCACAAACAGGATGAGAAACAGAACGAATAGAATTTGCGCGATGGTTGATGCAACCCCCGCGATTCCCGAAAACCCAAGCACACCGGCGATAATCGCAATAATCAAGAATAGCATCGCATTGCCTAGCATCGTCTTTCTCCTTTTCCCTGGTAACGCTTTTCTGCTTTAGAAAACGTACGCTACCTTACGTACGATTAGCATTGACCTGATTAAGCGTTGGCGATAACTCGCCATTCGTCAAGAGATTAAGGAGAATTTGCTTTCCTTGCTGACGCTTTTCATTCCCGATACCGGTATTCAGCAATAGCACGTCAGAAATAGCACGTCAGAAATAGCACATCAGAAATAGTAGGCACCTTTAGTGGCACTTTGAGCGACAAACCTTAACCCCCATTTAATCGGCGCGGGGAAACGCAGGCCACCCGACTCTATCGCTAAATGCGCCTGGTGCGCTTCATCGGCAGCCATTTGGCGAAGCAGCGCGAGCGAGCGCTGATCATCTGCCATCAGTCTGGCCTGTTGCTCTTCAAAGTGTTTGCCCGAAAGCTCACAGGTAGCGGCAATCATGCCCAGGCTTAGACGCTCACTGGTGATCCCAGAGACAGCCCCCACCCCAAATGCAGCGGCATAAAAAAAGAGCGTAAAGTAGCTGGTGCGACTATTCAGTTGCGCCAGCCGCTCTTCACACCAGGCCAAGTGATCAAATGCCTCCGCAGCGGATTTCTCCATTTGCACACGCGCATGGGGGAGCGCTGCGGTAATACTCTGGCCCTGATACAGCGCCTGATTCGATACACCAATCACATGATTAACACGCATCAGGCCTGCGGCATGACGTCGTTGGTGGCCATCAAATGCCCTATCCTCAAGCTTACTGGCGGGATGGTTACGCTGTGATGTAGCGGCGCGAGGCATCAGCGACCGTAACGCTGTATCAAACTGATGAATTAAGCAATCAGACCGACTAAGCTGGCGCTTCATGGCTTACTCCGCTTAACAGCAAACTGTCTTAAAAACTGTCTTAAAGTCTGCCTTAAAGGTAGCTTGAAGATATTTCGAAGGCCGTCTGTTAGCCCGCAGGCCACGTAAACTGACGACCACCTAATAAATGCATATGTATATGGTAGACCGTCTGACCGCCCTTTTCGTTGCAATTCATCACGACACGATAACCGTCTTCGGCAAAGCCCTGCTGCTTGGCAAGCCTGGCAGCAGTGAACTGCAAACGGCCGACCAGTTCAAGATCATCTGCTTCAATGTCGTTTAAGGTGGCGATGTGCTTTTTGGGAATAATTAGCTGATGAGTGGGCGCCATAGGGCTAATGTCGTTAAAGGCGAGAACGTGCTCGTCTTCATAAACGATATCAGCCGGGATCTCACGATTGATGATTTTACAGAATAAACACTCCATACCCACTCCTTGTTATCGTTGCAGCTTGTCGCCCCGCATTTGCAAACGCGGTTAACGAAAGCGGCGCTGGGATAATAAATGGCGCACCAGGGGTGCCAAAATCAGCTCCATGGCTAATGACATGCGCGCGCCTGGCACGACCAGCGTATGTGGCCGTGTCATAAAGGCATCCTTGATCATTGCAAGAAGCCAAGGAAAATCAACGGTTGATGGATCACGAAATCGTATCACCACAAACGACTCGGCATCTGTGGGGATATCCTGCACTTCAAAGGGGTTGGACGTATCGACGGTAGGCACCCGTTGAAAGTTGATATGGGTGCGGGAGAATTGCGGCTGAATATAGCGCACGTAATCGTTCATGCGGCCCAGAATCGTATCGATCACCGCTTCCTGGGAGTAGCCACGCAGCTTGGTATCACGGTCAATTTTCTGAATCCATTCAAGATTCATGGTCGGCGCAACGCCTACCAACAGATCCACATGGCGAGCAATGTCGTACTCCTGGGTTACCAACCCACCATGTAAGCCTTCATAGAACAACAGGTCGGTACCACATGGGAGCGACTGCCACTCCGTAAAGGTGCCTACGCGGCACCCTGCTTCGATTTTCTGCTTGTCTTCCGCGTGGATATAGTGCCGAAACGTGCCCGTACCGTGTTCGCCATACTCGACAAATACCCCTTCAAGGCGGTCAAGCAGGTTGGCTTCTACTGCAAAATGCGAAAGCTCATGCTTACGCTCGGGCTCTTCACGAAACATGCGGTGAAGATCATCACGTGTATAGCGGTGAAAAGCGTCACCATCCACCATGGCCGCATGTACATCTTCGCGTAGAAACATGCGCTCAAAGCTTCGTCTGACGGTCGTTGTGCCCGCACCCGAAGAGCCCGTCACGGCGATAATGGGATATTCCCGCGACATTAAGCACTCCTCGCTTGGGCCAAGGCCTGCTTGATGGGCTCAGGTATCGCCACCGGCCGCCCAGTATTGACGTCGATGAGTAACTGGTTAACGCGGGCGGTCGCCACGATATGTTCGCCGTCGCGCTGCAAAATACGCTGGTAAACGGTTAATGCCTTGCCCTGCGGCTCAGGCACAGCCGTTTCAATGATCAACGCATCAGGCCAACGCGCTTCACGTTGATACTGCACGGCCAGGTCGGCCACCACGCTTGGATAGCCGTGCATGTCCCATTCCGGTAGCGCCAGGACGGAAAAAGCGTGAACGCGGGCTTCATGTAGCAGCGAAACCACTGTGTCATGCCCCAAATGCCGGCCGTAATTCATATCGGTTACCCGCACCGTTAAGGGGTGACGATGAATAACCGCGTTGGCGGGAAAATCCAGCGTTACACGTTCCATACCTGTTTCCTTTCGGTGGTGATAAGTGGCCCGCCCCTTGCGCTATGGTACCAACGTGCTTATTACGCTTTTTCTCTCGCAATAGCACGGTAAGCGATATCACGGCGATATTCAGCGCCCTCCCAGCGAATCTCATTGACACCTTTATAAGCCTGCTGCTGTGCGCTAAATACACTCTCGCCCAGTGCCGTCACACACAGTACACGACCGCCGGAGGTCGTTACCTCGTTGTTCGCGTTCAGCGCGGTGCCCGCATGAAACACCTTGCTGTGCTGCTCGGCTTTTGCCAAACCATCAATGACATCGCCTTTACGGTAGCTGGCTGGATAACCGCCCGCCGCCATGACCACCCCCACCGCGGCACGTGAATCCCAATGGCACGTTTTACCCGCCAACTGCCCCTGGGCACCGGCAAGGCAAAGCTCAGCAAGATCAGACGTCAGGCGCATCATGATGGGCTGAGTTTCGGGGTCACCAAAGCGGCAGTTATATTCAATCACTTTGGGCTGCCCGGTCTGGTCGATCATCAACCCGGCATACAAAAATCCGGTATAGGCATTGCCTTCAGCGGCCATCCCTTTAACCGTGGGTACGATGACCTGTTCCATGATGCGGGCATCAACGTCTGGCGTCACGACCGGTGCAGGTGAGTAAGCGCCCATGCCGCCTGTATTTGGGCCTGTGTCGCCATCGTAGGCGCGCTTATGGTCTTGGCTTGTGGCCATGGGAACGATGTTTTCGCCATCGACCATGACGATAAAGCTCGCTTCTTCGCCTTCAAGAAACTCTTCAATGACAACGCGAGCACCGGCATCGCCAAAGGCATTGGCTTCGAGCATATCGCGAATGGCGGCTTCGGCCTCCACTTCACTCATGGCAACGATCACGCCCTTACCTGCCGCCAAGCCATCTGCCTTGATGACGATAGGCGCACCGACCTTGTGTAAATATGCCAACGCAGGCGTTACCGTGGTAAACGTCTGATAAGCCGCCGTTGGAATAGCATGGCGCGCCAGGAAGTCCTTGGTAAATGACTTGGAGCCTTCAAGCTGGGCTGCGGCTTGGGTGGGGCCAAAGATGGTCAGGCCAGCCGCTTGAAAGCGGTCAACGACGCCTTCGACCAGAGGCGCTTCTGGACCGACGACGGTCAAGCCAATACGCTCTTTGAGCGCAAATGCTTCTAACCCGGCCAAGTCGGTGGCCGCAATATCGATATTGGTCAGCTTGTCTTCAGTAGCCGTACCGGCATTGCCGGGCGCTACAAATACCTGCTCAACATTATCAGATTGCGCTAATTTCCACGCCAACGCATGTTCGCGGCCGCCGCCACCTATCATCAAAACCTTCATGTTCTTCCTTCTCGAACGGGAGAGCGATTATGCGCCGCATTATGCCACAAGGTGACCACTCGTGGCGTTAGGAGGATTTATCCTCATCCTTGTCGCTGGTGGAGGGCGGCTGGTTCAAGGTGTTTTGCCAAAAGCGCATATTTTCTTCGGCCAGCTCGCGCATAAACTCCATCGGCGTATGGCGCATGGCCTGCTGCCATTGGCTTTGTAAACGCTTTTGCTGCTCCAGCATAAGCTGCGTGCCTTGCTCCAGATAACGCGCCAGAGGTAAAGGTGACGACATATCGTAAACCCGGATGAGCTGCGCCAGCAGGTCGTTAGAGAATACTTCGGCTTCGTTATCCGACTGCTCCTGCTCAATAATGATGGAGAGCAGAATGGTACGCGTCAGGTCTTCCCCGCTTTTGGCATCCTCAACCCGAAACGGCGCTTCTTCAATAATAAGATGGCGCAGATCTTCAAGCGTGACATAACGGCTTTGCTGAGTGTCGTACAACCGGCGATTGGCATACTTACGAATTACGCGCACAGCGCATCTCCTTAAACGCGATAGGGGTTGTTCCCCAATGCTATTATTGTGCCTGCACCACGCGCCCATGCAAGCCATGTGAGTAGAATATTGCGCAACAGCGTGCCCACCCTTCGACCAATAGATGCCGATTATGAATTTGATCTTGCTTCACCCCAGCGACCTCGACCACCAGGGCCATGCACGTATAACAGACGCACGCAGATTAGCGCATTTACGCGATATCCATCGCGCCGCCCTCAGTGACCGGTTAACGGTGGGTGTTCAGGGTGGCTTAATGGGAAAAGCACAGCTGGTCGAATTAACCACTGAGCTTGCCGTATTTGCCCTTGACCCGTTAGCAGACGTGCCTCCCCCCGCTCTTCCCGTGCATTTAGTACTCGCGCTACCTCGGCCACGCATGCTGGCGCGAACGCTTGAGCATGTGACAGCGTTAGGGGTGAAGGAAATTACGCTACTGCATACCAAGCGCGTAGAGAAAAGCTATTGGCAATCACCAGAGCTTCTTCCCGAGAAAATTCATCAGCACCTGGTGCTGGGTCTGGAGCAAGCCCGTGATACCCAGCTACCGAGCGTGACACTGACCAAAGGCTTCCGGCCCTTTCTTGAAGAGCAACTGCCTGCTTTACTTCGCGGTCGCCGTGGCCTTGTGGCTCATCCGGGCATGCCGATGGCCTGCCCACGTGGCATCAGCGACAATACGCTGCTGTTGGTCGGCCCAGAAGGTGGGTTTATTCCATGGGAAGTTGAGAAACTGCTGGAAGCTGGCTGTGAAGGGATGCATCTTGGGCCGCGCATTTTACGCGTTGAAACAGCCGTCACAGCGTTGCTGTCACGGCTGTTCTAAAACTCAATACCTAGGATTGCTGGTCTTCTGGGTCGTGAGGCACTACCTCAGCATCTTCACTGCAGGATGGCTCCTGCTGGAATGTTTCGCGCACGTCCAGCAAGCCTAAATGGCTGATGGTTCGCCGGCCAAGCAACAGCGGATAATGCATTTCTTCGCGATCACGCAGGCTAAATTGCTCTTCGTAAACCGTATCGCCCATGCACACATTCATTAATACAACGGGGCGCTCATCACGTCCGCCCGCACCGCGCACTGCCAACTCACGATAGAGCGGCCGTTCAAGACGGTCGCTAAACACTTCGTCGTTCTGCTGGTCTTTTAGCTTTAAGCGAAAGCGCACCCACTCCTCGCCCTCTTTCTCAAACACTTCGATATCACGCGCATCCAGAGATGACGTCAGGGCACCACTATCAAGCTTGGCCTTCACCATAATGCCCCAGGGCTCTATGGTGGCATTTTCAACCCAACCAAACACTTTATCATCAGCGCTTGCCACTGCGCTGGCGGCTAATGCACTTACCAGTACACTACTTAACAGCGTTTTTCCCACAAATCCCATAGCATCATCCTTGGTGAAATAAGTGATTAATCGTTAACTACGCACCTAGCGCAGCCTTTCAAGCAGCGCCTGAGTAGCGAAGCCATCCGGCGTCAGGCCTTGGCTGCGTTGAAAGTCACGCACGCCTTGGCGTGTATTGGGCCCCATCACACCGTCAGCCCCGCCTACCGAATAGCCTGCTTCATTCAAGCGCCGCTGGAGTTCTTTGACATCGTCGCGGGTTAAAGGTGTCTGCCCTCGTGGCCATGCCTGGCGTATTCCCTCACGTCCGGCAATTTTATCAGCCAGCGTCGCCACGGCCAGGGCGTAGCTGGTGGCGTTGTTATAGCGCAAAATCGCTCGAAAATTAGCGCCTACCAAAAAGGCAGGCCCTTCAGCCCCGGCCGGAATGACGATGGCCGCGCTCTCGAAATTGGGCAGCTCACCCTGCAGGGCGCGTACACCTTGACTCGCCCACTCGGCGCTACTGCGGCGCTCGGTCTGTGAATAATCAAACGATGCAGGAAGCGCTAACTCAACCCCCCAAGGTTCGCCTGTTTGCCAGCCTGCCCGCGCCAGATAGTTGGCGGTGGAGGCCATCACATCGGGGATACTGCCCCAGATATCACGGCGGCCATTGTTATCACCATCCACGGCATAAGCTTCAAAGCTACTGGGGATGAACTGGGTATGCCCCATAGCACCCGCCCAGGAGCCTTTCATTTGCTCGGCGGCGATATCGCCCTGGTCAATAATACGTAACGCCGCAAGCAGTTCACCGCGTGCGAAATCCCGGCGACGCCCATCGTATGCCAGGGTGGCGAGCGCCTCAAGGGTTGAGAAATCACCAAAATTGCTTCCGTAATTGCTCTCGATGCCCCAAATCGCCACGATGATTTCTGAGGGTACGCCGTAGCGTTGCTGCATTTCTAATGCCGTCTGGCGATGGGCGTCAAGCTTCTCACGGCCTGCATTGACGCGCGTATCGGAGGCGGCGGAATCGAGATACTCCCAAATAGGCCGCACGAACTCCGGCTGGTAGCGGTCCAGCTCAATCACCCGTTTACGGTAGCGCACGTTATCCAGCGCGGTGGCTAGCGTTGACTCACTGATCCCTTGGGCAGCTGCATAACGGCGGAACTCGTTTCGCCACTGCTCAAAGTTGGCATAGCGTAGTTCTTCGGCACCACGGGCATCCACTTCTGTCATCAACTGCGGGTTAGCGTAGAGGCTTCCGCTAAACATTACCGTTAGCACCCCGGCGGTAACTACAAGTGATGTATGACAAAAAGCGCGACGTAATGGCAAATTAATCTTGAGCGACATGGTGTCTATTCCTAGGCTGTCCTTGGCATGCCTGATGATGGCCTGGAAAACAGGCAGATACCAGGATTTGTACGAAAACAACGTGTGCTTAGCAGTTTTGGTGCAAACCCAGGCCTATCAACCTTTTACCAGGTAAAGTCACGGCGCTGACATTTCCTGCTGATACATTGTGATATAAAAAAACCACCGTGCAGGTGGTTTCTTAACGATTAATTATTTGTTAACCGGTAAATTAGTGAAATAAATCAATCAGGGTCCGTCGCTCGTGGCTGACGCTTAGCGTTTTCATCCGTTTCCATACCGCTTTTTAATTCATGGGTTAACGGGTCGTAGTTGGGGCGAAGCTCATCCTTGACCGTACCACTCCAAAGTCGAGAGCCCACAAAGTAACCCGCCCGTCCTATCACATGCGCCGCAACGGGGGCTGTCATCAGGATAAACACGATAATCGCAAAGGAACGAGCGACCACGCCTACCTCAGAAAAGTGCATCGCCGATGCCAACATGATCAAAATAACGCCTAATGCCGCCGCTTTGGTAGTGGCATGCATACGCGTTAGTAGATCCGGCAAACGTAACAAGCCAACAGCCGCCAAGAGCATAAATAAAGAGCCTGTCAGCAATAGCGCACCTTTAATCGCTTCAATCATCGCGTGGCCCTCCCCGTTCCAAAAAGCGTGCAAAGCCAATCGCGGCCAGAAAGCCCATTAGCGCAATAACGATAGCAGCATCCAGAAAGCTGGCTACCCCGGATTGAATGGCGTAAACGCCTACCAACCCGACCACCGTGGTAGAGAACAGTTCAAGCGCCACCACTCGGTCAGGCAGGCTTGGCCCGCGCACCACACGCACAAACGTCAAGATTAGCGCCAGCCCCATAATGATCTGGCTGATTAAGAGAACCGTATCCATTAGCGAAATAACTCCAGAGCTCGATGCTCCATTTCTTTTAAGTTGCGCCTTAGCTCTTCTTCGTCATCCAGGAACATGGCATGGATATAAAGCACCTTGCGATCATCAGAGACGTCCAGGCTCAGCGTTCCCGGTGTTAAAGAGATCAGATTAGCCACCAGGGTAATTTCCATTTCAGTACGTGCGGAAAGCGGCATGGCAATGACGCCTGGCTGCATGTGCCAAGGCGGCGTCACTATATCAAACGCAACACGCAGGTTGGCTTGAACAAGCTCCTTTAGAAAAAAACCCAGAAAGCCAATAATGCGCGGAATTCTGGCCGGATAGCCTTTTAATGCGCTTACTTGCGGCTCAATCAGCACCAGCGCGATATAGCCGAAAATCATGCCTACCAGCAGGTTCAAGCCTGTGAAGTCGCCGCTCAGCAGTACCCATGCCAATCCTAACAGCAGGTTCCAAATAGCACCGGTCATGGCGCGTCCCCCCCGCTTATTATTTCTACCTGCAACTCACTTGGTATAAGTAGCGCATCCTCAGCACTCGCGGATACGCCCAACACCGCATCAATATACCCTCTGGGGGCCAGCAATTGATCACCAATGGTGGTCATCACATGCATGATGGGTTCCGCTAAAATCCCGATGAGCACTGAAAACAGAGCCAGCACCACCACGGGCAAATACATCATCCACAGGCTGGGTTTAATAAGCCGCCCATCATCCCCAGAGGGTGTATTCGATTCAGGCACCTGGTTATCTTCTGGCAAGGATTTCCAGAAGACTTCGTTCCATATCTTCACCATGGAGTAGAGCGTTAATAACCCTACTCCCAAGGCAATGGCAGTAACCACATACGCCTCGGCTTCAATACCGGCCCGCACAATCACGAACTTGGCGAAGAACCCGGATAACGGAGGAACCCCCGCGAGGGAAAATGCTGAGATAAAAAATGCAACCGCAAGCCAAGGGCGTTCTTTATAAAGCCCACCCATCTTTTTTAGCTGGTACGTGCCCTGTAAGCGGTGAGTGATACCGCTAATCAAAAACAGGTTCGTCTTGACAATAATATTGTGCATGATGGCAAACACGCCGCCAGCAATCGCTAATGGTGTATACAGCGCCAAACCCAGAATCATATAGCCGATCTGGCTGACAATATGAAACGACAAAATACGCCGAAACTCATATTGAGCGGCCGCACCCAGCACCCCGGTCACCATGGTAAGCACCGCTCCCCACAACATTATTTCCTGTAGGTAGCCCATCGACTGGTCAAAGATCAAGGTAAACACACGGAACAGTGAATACACGCCAACCTTGGTGAGAAGGCCTGCAAAAAGCGCTGAAACGGCGACAGGCGGCGTATGGTAAGACGCAGGCAGCCAGAAAAAGAGCGGGAAGGCTGCCGCCTTGATCCCAAAGGCCACCATAAACATCACCGCGAGCACCTCGACCATCCCGTTATGCTCAACAGCATTCATGCGCAGTGCGATATCGGCCATGTTAAGCGTACCGACCGTGCCGTACAGCAGCCCCACCGCTGTCAGAAAGATCACCGACGCCAGCAGGTTAAGCGTTACGTACTTTATTGCCCCTTCCATCTGGGCCCGCTCGCCGCCCAAAATCAGTAGCGCAAAAGAGGCCACCAGCATGACCTCAAACCAAACATAAAGGTTGAAGATATCACCGGTTAAAAAGGCTCCTGCCACCCCAGCTAGCAACAAGTGCATTAACGGATAATAGCCAAATTTCTCATGGCCACGGCCAGTCGTCGCTAGCGAATAAATCCCCATGGCGAGGCCGATGATACCGGTCATCAGCACCATCACCGCACTTAACATATCGGCGATGAGCGTAATCCCAAACGGTGCAGGCCAGCTGCCCATTTGCATGGTGACATAGCCTTCGGAAAGGGTTGTCGTAAACAACCAGAGACTAACTATCAGAAATGCTATATTTCCAGCAACGGCGATAAAGCGCTGCATTGGCCTTGAACGCCAAAACAGTAGTGAAATAGCCCCTGAAAGTAAGGGTAAAAGGACGGGAAGAGCAACTTCAGGCCTCACGTATCAGTATCCTTCATCTTATCCATGTCATCAGCCTTCACCACTTCATAGGCACGACGAATCAATACAACAGCAAAGGCCAGTACACCAAATGCGATAACGATAGCCGTCAGTACAACGGCTTGGGGCAACGGGTCAGCGACATCGCCCATAGGCTGAACCATACCTTCTGGAATCAGCGGTGGCGCGCCCCGCGTCATTCCGGCAGTAGTAAAGATCAATAAGTTAGCAGCGTTGGAAAGCAGCAGTAGCCCAATAACCAGCTTTACAATGGAGCGTCGCAGCATCATAAAAATAGCGGTGGCGTACATAATCCCAATCGCTAGCGCCATTACCGGTTCCATGCGTATCCTCCTGTTACGTTAAGGCTCATCCTTATCCACCTCCATCAACGCCATCACCATGCCAATCACCGCCCCCAACACCGCCAAGTAAACGCCAATATCAAAAATCAGCGGGGTTGAGGCTTTAAAATCAATAACCGGAATGGTCCACCACTGCGCGGTTAAAAACGGCTGACCCATAAACCAGGCAGGTACAACAGAAATCATGCCTAACAACAGCCCCACGCCAATCAAGTCGCGAGGGTCGACCATCCGTAATACCTCTTTTGTGGCACTGACGCCAAACGCCAGCAGATACAAGGTAAACGCCCCCGCCGCCACTAACCCTGCAATAAACCCACCGCCGGGCTCGTCGTGTCCACGAAGCAGCAAAAATATCGAAAACATAAGCTGTAGCGGCATTAGAAAGCGGGCCGCCGTGTTTAAAATAATCGTTCCCGATTTAACCATCGTACGGCTCCCTGCTATCAGTATTCCCGCTGTCATTGGTGGGCTTAGCGCTTTCTGGCTCGTGGCGCAGCTTCAGCATAGCGATAACGCCAATGGCGGCTAGCGCCAGTACAAACATCTCGCCCAACGTATCCAGCGCCCGGTAATCCACCAAAATTACGTTGACGATGTTGCGGCCAAAAGCGAGCGGTGCGCTGTTTTCAACCATATAGGTAGAAATGGACTCGAACTGGTTAATACTCCAGGCAGTCATGATCAGAAGGAAAATCAAGATGCCCATCATCGCAGCTACCGAACCATCGCGAATACGCTCCAGGCTGGTCGAAAGATGCGAGAAGCGAGGCAGCCTGAACAGTACCAGCACCAGTAAAATAACCGTGAGCGTTTCAACCAGAAGCTGGGTGATCCCAAGGTCAGGGGCGCTGAAAAGAATAAAGACCAGCGCGATTGAGAACCCCATAATACCCACTGACACGACGGCGCCCAGCCGGGAGCGAGTGATCGTTGCATACAGGGCACCCATCACCATTGTGCCGACGACGATAGCCTCATGAAACCGTACATCAAGTTCAAAGGCTAACAGCGGAGAGTGACGCACCAGAATGGAGTTACCCAACAGCGTAATCAGCACGACCAGCATGACCAAAATATAGTTGCGCATATAGCCGTTTTGCAGCACTCGGGTTTGCCATTCCGCAAACCGTACCAGGCCATTTAACAAGCCTTCATAGCCCGCTTCCGGGCCGTAGCGCATAAGAGGGGCCAGCAGCGTAAGCTTGCCTCGTACGCTGTCCCAGTACTTGAACAACAAAAAGCCCAATCCCAGGCTAACAACGGACATTATCAGCGCCGCATTAACACCGTACCAAAGTGACAGCGCCACTTCTCTCGGCTGCCCAGCCACCGCACTTGCCGCTGACGTCAAAAGAGCATCAACGCCAAACATGGCGGGCGCCAGGCCAAAAACCAGCGAGCCTACGCTTAGCAGTGCGGGTCCCATTAACATGCCGAAAGGTGCTTCATGCGGCGTTTTTGGGGTTTCGTGACGCTTGCCGTAGAAAGGCCGTAGCGCAACAATCGCCGCCACGGCGATAGTCATAATCGCGCTGACAAATGCGAACACGACTAGCAAGCCTTGAAAATCCCCTGCGCCCAGCACCGCTTCAAACTTAAGCTCTTTGCCAATAAAGCCAAGCAACGGCGGCACCCCAGCAAGTGATAGCGCCGCTATCAATGCAATGGTGGCCGTCACCGGCATCAAAGACCTTAACCCGCCCATTGCGGTGACATCCTTGGTGCCCGTTTCATGATCGAGAATACCGGCCACCATGAACAACGCCCCCTTGTAGAGGGAGTGTGCGAGCAAAAAAGTTACGAATGCTGTCATGGCGTACTCAGTACCAATGCCCAACAGCATCGTCAACGTGCCGAGCGCCATGATGGTTGAGTAAGCCAGCAGCTTTTTAATGTTCGTATGATGAATAGCCATGAAGGCGCCCAGCAGCAGCGTGATAGCGCCCACCACAGAGAGAATGCTTATCCAAAGTGCCGTCCCGCCCAGTTCAGGTTGAAGCCTTGCCATAAGGTAAATACCGGCCTTAACCATGGTGGCGGAGTGCAAATAAGCCGAGACGGGTGTAGGTGCTGCCATGGCGTTGGGCAGCCAGAAATGAAAGGGAAACTGAGCTGACTTGGTGAAAGCCCCCAGCAGCAAACAGATGAGCATGGGCGTATAAAGGGCATGCTCTCGCAGGTCGGTTTCCATTGCGCGAATATCGGTTAACGACCACTGGTCGCTGGCGATGCCCAGCAAGATAAGCCCGGCCATTAACGCAAGCCCACCCGCAAAGGTGACAAAAAGTCCTTGGCGAGCCGACTTACGGGCCTGCATATCGGTATGGTTAAACCCGATCAGCAGGTACGAAGTAACGCTGGTTAACTCCCAAAAAATAAACAGCGTGATCAGCCCATCGGCCAACACTAGCCCCAGCATGGACACCATAAAAGCCATCAGCGCGATATGAAACCGCGCGATATCCGGGTGGCCTTTTAAGTAGCTCCCCGCATACACCAACACACACGCACCAATAACGCTGATTAATAAGCCGAACAGTAAGGACAAACCATCCAGCATAAAGGTGAGGCTGATACCTAACGAAGGTACCCATTGCCACTCCATTAGCAGCGGGCCGTCATTGATGACCGTGGGTGCTTGAGAAAATAGCCACGCAGCGATGAGCGCAGGAAAAAGGGCCAATACCAAACTCGTACGGTCTGCAAACCAGCGCTGCATAAGTGGTGCCAACGCGGCTAATACAAACCCCATCAAAACGGCGAATTGCATCTAGCGATATCTCCTGTGTATCTGCCCCATGATGAAGCGGGTTCGTTGAGCGTCAATTCCTCTCGCGGTGAGTAGTGGTCACCATCCCTGTGCACTGCTCTTTAACTGCTCTCTCTTAACTGCTCTGTTTTAAGCCCCATGCCTTAAGAACCCTGTCTTAAGCGCTCTGACCAGATTTTAACGAGCACGCTGAAAGCCTTAGAGCTAACAGCGCTTCTTTTAAACACGCGAGGTGATCATAAAGTCGTAGACTCTATAACAGGCCACTGCGTGTTACCAGGCAATCATTCAAAATCAAATAGATAGCGTGCTTATCGTTACCTCATCGCCACTTATAACGCCTTGATTATCGGTTCATTACGCCTGTTGAAGCCAACCTAAAAGCTCGTTATTTACGATGTTCAGCAGCGCCTTTATGTGATCATTACGATCGTTTAAGCAGGGAATGTAACTAAACGTTTCGCCGCCTGCTTCCATAAAGCTATCGCGGATCTCCTCCTTGATTTCTTCTAACGTTTCTACACAGTCGGAGGAGAAAGCAGGCGATAAAATCGCAATATGTTTATGGCCCTGCTTGGCAAGCGCGGCTACGTGCTCGACCGTTGCAGGCCCCACCCACTTTTCAGGACCAAACTGTGATTGAAAGGCGGTATCCACTTCCTCTTGGCTAAAGCCTAGCGTTTCTCGCAGGAGCCGTGTGGTTTTCTGGCACTGGCAATAGTAGGGGTCGCCTTCCATCAAATAGCGCTCAGGTACGCCGTGGTAACTGGCGACTAACCTGGTGGGCCGCGTTTCAAGTTCGGCGTAAACATCTGTTACTGAATTCGCCAGTGCCTGTAGATAAGCAGGGTGATCAAAATAGGCGGGCACCGTGCGAATAGAGGGTTGCCACTTCATCTTCATTAAGGCACGAAACGCCTCGTCATTAGCGGTCGCAGTGGTCGGTGAGGCGTACTGCGGGTAGAGCGGAAAGAAAACAATCTTCTCACAGCCCTTTTCTTTCATCCGCGTTAATACGCTGCGCGTTGAAGGATTGCCGTAGCGCATACAGAAATCAACTTCAACGCTGTCGCCGTATAAGGCCTTAAGTTGCTCCGTGAGTTTTTCGGTTTGCGCCCGCGTGATCGTGAGTAGCGGGCTTTCGTTTTGCTCGGTGTTCCAAATGCTTTTATACGCTTTACCCGACGAAAAAGGCCGTTTGGATAAAATAATTAGTTGAAGAATCGGCTGCCACTTCCAATCGGGATAATCCACGACCCGCTTGTCGGAGAGAAACTCACTTAAATAACGTCGCATCGACCAATAATCGGTGGCATCGGGTGTACCCAGGTTAGCCAGTACCACACCTACTTTTGCCCGAGGCACGGCCGGATGATCACTGGACGCATGGGCCAAGCGGCCTTCGCCCAGCTGGTCCATCACAATGCTATCGGTCATTACGCTTACTCCAAAGACAGCTTCTAATTATCAAAAATCTTAACACTTTTCGATAAGGCGCGGCATAAAGTTATACTATCAACACCATTTGTATAACCACCGGTAAAGTGGCACTCCGCCGCCCGCGCCATATTTCAAATACGCTTTAAGCGCATAGCGGCAAAATACTCAAAAAAATAGAGGCAAGGTGGTCAGAAGCAAAGCGCCTGGGAAGCACGCCGAATAGAAGCAAGTTAAGCGGTTCAAGCAATGCGCTGACCAGGATGCAGCCGAGCCACGATATAAAGCGCTGGGCGACCGGCGCCTGGTAGGGCTTTTGCATACCGAGCCTGCGAGAAGTGATGAATGCAGGCTGCTGTTTCTTTGCCTGTCACCGTATTAGGGTTTAGGCGAGGGTGGGAAAAACGTTACGCTAACTGTTGTGTGCATTCAGTCAATGCACAGAGTGATTCATCAACGCTTTTTTAAAAAACCAGTGGCATTCGTGAGGCTAGCGGCTCGCTGTAATGCGCGTCACGACCAATGACTTCGTCCTGAGGCACATGTTGAACCAGATACGCGCGATGAATACCCGCACGTTTTAGCTCCAAATACACATCATCTAACGAGCGAAACAGCATGGGCTTACCACGTTGGGTGAGCATATGCCGCGCGCCTTCTACATCTTCAAGTTCAAGCTGATAAAAACCACTACCCGAATGCGTAATAACGCGAATTTCGAAATTATCGTGGCTATCGACGAACTGTTTGAGCGCTTTCAGTTCCATGATTCCCTCCTGTTATTGGATACAACAATAGGACCCAGTATGACTGCGTCCTATTACATTCCTGTTACCTTACATTGGCACTTATTGACCAAGAGGGCAACTTTTCAGGAGGTTTCCAGGCCATCAGTCTATTAACACAGCCAAGCTACTGATATTCAGAAGGATCAATCGCCTTACCAAGCGAGTTACGATCAATCCAGTTACCGCCCTTGGTCTCTTTGTAGCGAAATACCACGTTATCGCCGATAGCGACCGGAAGCTCAGCATCTTCTGTTTGGTAGCTGTACTTCTCACCATCAACGACCAGCTGATAGCGATAAAGGTCTGGCATACCCAGCCACTCTTTAAAAGGCCCTTCGCGCTCTAATTCCTGAAGTTCTCCGCGCCCTTGAAGCTTGGGAAGACGCTGACGATTACCACGCCGAAAACCACCTGCCATGAATTACTCCCGTTCGTTCTTTTTCCGTATGCTCAATATATCAAGGGTGTGATGCTGGTCACACCCTCACTCCAGGCTTTGTACGAAAACTGCTTGCGCTCGGCCATACGGCGTTAAAAATCAGCTCAAAATACTCATTTACACATGTAAACTCCGTTTTTTCGCTGATTTTTGCCTTGTCTGGCCTTCGCTCAGCGACTTTTCGTACAAACCCTAGTCACCAAAGGCTGCGCCATAGCTGTCGGGAGCCAGATCTTCAAAACGGGTATATTTGCCGATAAACGCCATATGCACCGTTCCGATAGGCCCGTTACGCTGCTTACCGATAATGAGTTCAGCCAAGCCCTGATTATCTGGATTATCCTGGTTATACACCTCATCACGATAGACAAAGGCGATAACGTCCGCATCCTGCTCGATGGCGCCTGATTCCCGCAAGTCTGACATGACCGGGCGCTTGTTGGGGCGCTGCTCCAGCGAGCGGTTAAGCTGAGAAAGCGCCACTACCGGACATTTAAATTCTTTCGCCAAGCCTTTTAGCGAGCGCGAAATTTCCGATATTTCCCCCGTGCGGTTTTCAGAAAAACCGGGGATCTGCATCAACTGAAGGTAGTCGATCATGATCAGCGCCATATTGCCGTGCTCACGCACGACACGGCGCAAACGCGAGCGCATTTCATTAGGTGAAAGCGCAGCGGTGTCATCAATGAAGAGCTGCTTGTCTTTAAGCAGATTGACCGCCGACGTTAGGCGCGGCCAATCCTCATCCTCCAACTGCCCTGAGCGCACGCGGGTTTGATCAATGCGCCCAAGCGATGACAGCACCCTGAGCATCAGCGATTCAGCGGGCATCTCCATGGAAAACACCATCACCGGCTTATCACTGGCGATAACCGCATGCTCTACCAGGTTCATCGCAAACGTGGTTTTACCCATAGAGGGGCGTCCGGCGATGATGACAAGGTCCGATGGCTGCAGACCCGAGGTCATCTCATCCAAATCACGAAAGCCGGTTGATAGCCCCGTCATTTCGCCTTTCAGGTTGAAGAGCTCATCAATGCGATCAACCGCTTTGGTCAGAAGCTCGCTCATGCCAATCGGGCCACCCGTTTTAGGGCGCTCCTCAGCAATCTGAAAAACCAACCGCTCAGCTTCGTTAAGCAGCTCATCGGCTGGCCGTCCTTGGGGGGCAAAGGCGCCTTCTGCAATCTGATTCGCCGCCCGGATCAGCTTTCTAAGCGTTGCCCGCTCACGCACAATATCCGAATAGGCGCGAATATTGCTCGCCGAAGGCGTATTGCGGGCAAGCTCTGCCAGGAAAGCCAAGCCCCCCACGGTATCCAGGTGATCTCGCTCTTCAAGCGCTTCTGACAAGGTGATGACATCAAGGGGTTGCCCAGATTCCGCCAGATGAATCATGACGTTAAACACCAAGCGGTGCTCATAACGATAAAAGTCATCGGCTACCAGGCGCTCGGAAACCGTATCCCACGCCTGATTATCCAGCATTAGCCCGCCTAACACCGACTGCTCCGCCTCCAGCGAATGCGGCGGCAGCTTCAGCGCTGCCGTTTCCTGATCAGCAGAAGGCTGGTCCATAGCGAGCTCCTTTCAATAGTGCAGCATAGCCGACAAAGACCACTATCTTAATCGGACAAACCGTTAGCAACCACCGGTAGGTCATCGCATAAAGGGTTATTTCTAAACGCTCAGGGCTTTCAATAAACCACTAGCCGCTTGGAAATAGACCTTCTTTAAATAGCACAGGGCTTAAATAACAAAGGGCTTAAATAGCAAAGGGCGCGGGAAATCCCGCGCCCTTTTGGCGTTAATAGCAGCAGCAAAGTTTACTCTGCGACAACTACCACGCGAACAACGGCGTCCACTTCTGCATGCAGGTGGAGGTCGATGTCGTATTCGCCAGTTTGACGAATCGGGCCTTGCGGCATACGCACTTCGCTCTTGGCAACATCGATGCCAGCAGAGGAAATAGCGTCGGCCAGATCACGCGGACCGATAGAACCAAACAGCTTGCCTTCGTCGCCAGCTTTAGACACAAGCGAAAGCTCAATGTCGTTCAGCTGCTCAGCGCGCGCTTCGGCTTCTGCTTTACGCTCAGCCGCTTGAGCTTCAAGCTCAGCACGCTGCGCCTGGAACGCTTCAACGTTCTCTTTGGTGGCCGGTACGGCTAAGCCGTAAGGCACCAAGTAGTTACGACCATAACCAGGCTTAACAGTGACCTTGTCACCCAGGCCGCCCAGCTTACCAATGTTGTCGAGCAGAATGACTTCCATCTCGTAAACCTCTTGTCAATTGCCGCGGGCAAGGCGTGCGCGAATGTTCGCGAATGTATCAATAAGCCCCAACAGCAGCACAATGAGAATCGTGGGCCAGGTCGTGATCAGCAGCACATAAAATGCCACCAGCCACAGCCCGTTCATCCCCTTTAATCCAATATAACCATGCACTAACGCAATGCCGGCAACGAGTAGTGGTATCCAGCCAAGTACTGCTAACGCATGCCCCCCAAGCATCATGCCGACCACACAAAGCACCGCTAACACGGCAAGCTCTTTAGGTGCGAGTCGTAACGCATGAAACTCTTCACGAAACCCGCCCGGGTTATATAACCCCGCTTGCCAGCTTCGCGCCAAGGCTAAACATGCAATCGACGCAATCAGAACCACAAGCCCCGTAACGCCCCCTACCACAATGGCAGCCAGCATTTGGGTATCGTACCCCTGATTAGCCAACTCTGTGAGCATACGATCAACGTCCGGAGAGCCTTGTCGTAGTTGCTCAAGCATTGGCCCCATGTCGCCTGGCAGGCTAAAGATGCCGAACTGTACCATTGCTGCAGCCACGAATGTGCCCGCCAGCAACGCTTCACTCCAACGCATCCGTTCACGCAGGACAACCGCCATCAGCGTTACCAGCAATACGCTGGCCAGCGGAATAACATCGCCTTGCGACCACCAAAAACCGGCGGGTAGCGCCGCTGCGATAATAACCGGTAGCGCAGGTGCAAAACCTTTACGCAGGGTTACCAAAGCAGCAATAGCAGCACCTAACCAAAACAGCCACGGCACTAACGTGGCCAGCGCTGCCCCGCCTACGGCGTAAGGCAGCCCTCGCATTAGCCATCTTGCCAGTGCCAGCATCACGTTAAACGCTTACTGGTGGCTATCGGAGTAGGGCAGCAGCGCCAGGTAGCGCGAACGCTTGATAGCAGTCGCCAGCTGACGCTGGTAGCGTGCTTTAGTGCCGGTGATACGGCTCGGAACGATCTTGCCAGTTTCGGTGATGTAGGCTTTCAGGGTGTCCAGATCTTTATAGTCGATCTGCTTGACGCCTTCAGCAGTGAAGCGGCAAAACTTACGGCGACGGAAAAAACGTGCCATGGATTAGCTCCTTAAAACGTGCAGTGGATAGAATCAGGCAGTTTCGACGTCTGAATCAGACTCGGACTCATCAGCGCGCGACTTGTCTTCGCGACGCGGACGCTTCTCTTCTGCCGGCTTCATCATCGGAGAAGCTTCAGTAACCGCTTCCTTGCAGCGTACAACCAGGCTGCGGATGATGGCATCGTTGAAGCGGAAGATGTTCTCGATTTCTTCGAGCGTCTCGCCAGTACATTCAACGTTCATCAGCACGTAGTGGGCTTTGTGAATCTTGTTGATCGGGTAAGCCAGGTGACGACGGCCCCAATCTTCAAGACGATGTACAGTACCAGCGTTTTCGGTAACGATGCTGGTGTAGCGCTCGACCATAGCCGGCACTTGCTCGCTCTGATCCGGGTGGACCATAAACACGATTTCATAATGACGCATGAGATCTCCTTGCGGTTTGACAGCTTCCGGTGTGTGCCCCGCGCAAGCGAGAACGACGACAGGGAAGCAAGGAGTTACTGAAATGCACTCAACTTACCGCCAAACGGCAATTAAGGCATTAAGCAGAACTGGTGTTCAACTAACGTATTGGTATTTAACCAACGTAAACATCTGCGCCCGCCTGTAGACAAACGGGCGCAGGTATTCTAGTGGGCACAGGGTTAACTTGCAAGCTGGCGTTGTCGTACTGCCTCAAACAAACAAATCCCGGTAGCCACAGAGACATTAAGGCTTGAAACCTGCCCAGCCATGGGTAGCTTGACCAGATTATCGCAGGCTTCCCGCGTTAAACGTCGCATGCCCTTCCCTTCTGCTCCCATTACTAGCGCAGTAGGGCCGGTCAAATCAATCTCAAATACGCTGGTTTGGGCCTCACCTGCTGTACCGGTAATCCATACGCCTGCATCTTTAAGCTTGGCAAGCGTACGCGCCATGTTGGTGACCTGATAAACCGGCACTACCTCGGCAGCACCGCAAGCCACTTTACGCACGGTTGCATTTAGCGGTGCGGCCTTGTCTTTTGCCACAATAACGCCATGTGCCCCCGCGGCATCGGCGCTGCGCAAGCAGGCACCAAAGTTATGCACGTCTGTCACGCCATCCAGCACTAGCAAAAGCGGCGGCGTTGGCGCCTGCCAGGCACGCAGCTTTAACCACAAGGACTCTTCGCCTTCAGGCGTAAGTGGCGGACAGAACGCTACCACCCCCTGATGCGCGGCCCCTTGGGTCAACTGGTCCAGCAGGTCACGCGGCTGCTCTTTAATTCGCGCACCACGCGCTTGCGCCTGAGCAACCACTTCGGCCAAACGGCTACCGGCTCCTTGCTGAACCCATAGCTCGCGCGGCGTTTCACCGCGCTCCAACAAACTTTGCAAGGCGTGGATACCATAGACCTGGTCCAGCCCATCCGGCGTACGTACCGTAGCACGTGCACCACGTCGAGACGACGCCGATTTCATACTTAACTTCTCCTGGGCGCTGACTGACGCGTACGTCGCGGGCCACGACGCGTAGATGGCTTATCTTTCTTGGGCGCAGCGTCGCTCTGGGGAGCGGCCGCCTCATTAGTGTCGCCACTGCGGCGTTTACGCGGCTGGCGGCGCGGGCGAGGCTTATCGTCGGTCAAACTGAAATCAATTTTCCGGTCGTCCATATCGACGCGTGCCACTTGCACCGTCAAGCCATCACCCAAGCGATAGGTGGTTCCGGTACGCTCGCCTTTCAGGCGATGCTTCTCAGCCTCGTAGTGATAATAATCCGACGGCAGCGACGTCACATGCACCAGGCCTTCGACATAGAACGCATCCAGACGCACAAACAAGCCAAACTGGGTAACCGATGCAATCGTGCCTTCAAAGGTTTCGCCCAGCTTGTCGGACATAAACTCGCACTTCAGCCAGCTTTCTACATCACGGGTCGCTTCATCGGCGCGCCGCTCACTCATTGAGCAGTGTTCGCCAAGTTCAAGCATCTGCTCAAACGTATAAGGGCACCATTTACTCGGCGGATCGACCGGCGCTCCGTCAACGCGCACGACGGTATTGGTTTGACGCGGCCCCCGGATGACCGAACGAATGGCACGGTGCACGAGCAGATCAGGGTAGCGACGAATCGGCGACGTAAAGTGCGCATACGCCTGATATGCCAAGCCGAAGTGACCTTCATTTTGTGGTGAGTACACCGCCTGGTTCATGGAGCGCAGCATAACCGTCTGGATAATATCGGCATCAGGGCGATCAATAATTGCCTCACGTAGCGCCTGATAATCCTGCGGCGTAGGCATATCGCCTCCACCCACTGAAAGGCCCAACTCGTTCAGGAACAAGCGCAGCTTATCCAATCGCTCAGGCGTTGGCCGCTCATGAATACGGTACAGCGCGGGCAGGTCGTGCTTATCAAGAAAACGTGCGGTCGCAACGTTCGCGGCCAGCATGCACTCTTCAATTAACTTGTGCGCATCGTTACGCTTACGAGGCACAATTTTTTCAATCTTGCGCTCGTCGTTGAAGATGATCGCCGTTTCAGTGGTATCAAAATCAATCGCGCCACGCTCTTCACGAGCCCCGCGTAGCAAGTGATAAAGCTCATGCAGGTTTTGCAGCGGCTTCACCAGGTCGCGGTGTTCCTCACGCAGCGCATTGCCCTCTTCGCTCTCGTTATCGAGCATCGCCGCCACTGTGTTATAGGTGAGGCGAGCATGAGAGTTCATCACGGCTTCATAGAAGGAGTAGCGGCTAATCGCCCCGGTCTTGGAAATATTCATCTCGCAGACCATTACCAGGCGATCCACGTTCGGATTGAGCGAGCAAAGACCGTTGGATAAAAGCTCCGGCAGCATGGGCACCACCTGCCCCGGGAAATACACCGAGTTGCCCCGCGTGCGGGCTTCATTGTCCAGCGCCGTCCCCGGACGCACATAGTGAGAGACATCCGCAATCGCGACGAGTAGCTTCCAACTGCCTGATTTGGTTTGCCACGCGCACACGGCATCATCAAAGTCCTTGGCAGACTCATCATCAATCGTAACCAGCGGTGTATCTCGCAGGTCAACGCGATGCTTTTTATCTTCCTCCAGCACTTCCGCTGAAATGCCGCTGGTTTGATCCAGCACCTCAGGCGGAAATTCAGCAGGAATATCGTAGCTACGAATCGCGATATCGATTTCCATGCCGGGGTCCATACGCTCCCCCAACACTTCAATCACTTCACCCACAGGCTGCACGCGGGTAGCCGGCTGCTGAACAATTCTGGCCGAAATCACCTGGCCATCCTTCGCCCCAGCGCTGGCACTGTGAGGAATAATAACTTCCTGAGTAATACGTGGGTTCTCAGGAATCAGTATGCCAAATTCCGGCGTATTGCTGCGATATACACCCACCATTGTTTGCGTATTGCGGGCGATTACATCGGCAATGGTCGCTTCGTCGCGGCCACGGCGGTCTGTGCCGCTGATACGGACCAATACATGGTCACCGCTGAACACGCGACGCATCTGGCGAGGAGGTAACAACAGATCCGGTTTTTTACCATCATCACGAATCAAGAAGCCAAAACCGTCCCGGTGCCCCAGTACGCTGCCCTTGATCAAATCAAGTTTATCAATTAATGCATAAGCGCCGCGACGGTCACGCAACACTTGACCATCACGCTCCATGGCCGCCATCCGGCGACGAACGGCTTCAAGGTGATCTTCGTCCTCGATGCCCAGCATGCGGCTCATATTTTCATGGGTAATCGGTTTGCCGTACGTTTCCAACGCCGCTAACAGATACTCACGACTAGGCGCCGGATTATCATATTTTTGCGCCTCGCGCTCGGCGTGCGGATCATCACTCAACGTCCAATACTTCATGCGATCGACATCCTTAATTGCATTTGCGGGAGGCGGACAAAAACAGCAGCGGATAGTCGCTGCGGGTAGGGATAGTCAGCGACTGCGTTAATAGGCAGTAAGCTGAAAAACGTCATATTTTGTTTGGTCATGGGGCCAGTATAGCGCTGCATGTTCCATGACCCAACCACCTTAAGCAGCAATTGTGCGATTTGCGCCATAAAATTATCTTTCAGGTCTTGCATTTAACCAGCACCCCGGTATCATACGCGCCACTTGCCCAGATGGCGGAATTGGTAGACGCGCTAGCTTCAGGTGCTAGTGTCCGTATGGACGTGGA
>NZ_FUKM01000001.1 GCF_900163645.1 Halomonas citrativorans
GGCACTCGCGCAGCGTCACTTCCCGCGCCCAGCCGCCGTCTTCAAGACGGTTATGGGCCATGGCGAACGGAAACTTCAGGTTCGGGATCCCGGCATTGTCGGTTTCTGGAGGCAGGAAGATATCTGGATTCATTTTATCCAGAACAACATTACGTGGGCCAGGATCGTCAGCGCCCTGGGTTCCGCGAATAGGCTGTGGTGCGTCTTTATCAGTCATGGCTTTGCTCCTGTATTTACCTACAACGTATGGGTCAATGTAGCTATTGTTACAGTTGAAGTGGATAACAGCCGGGTGATGCTATTCAGAAATTAAATTAAACGGACTCCTCGCTCTCCACCTCGCTATATGACCGTACGGCCAAAACACCAAACTCCAAGTTCGATATGTCTGCTTTAGAAAAGTTATCATTGAGCTTTAAAGATAAAGTGGCGTGCTATTTTTCTTAGGCACCTGCAAGTCCACTGCCAACCATATCTAGCGGCTTAATAGTCTTGTCGAAGAGTTCGGCACTAACCTTGCCTGAAGCCAAGGCAGCATCACGCAGGCTTGTGCCGTCCGCGATTGCCTTTTCGGCTATGTGCGCTGCATTTTGATAACCGATGACGGGCGATAGAGCCGTTACTAGCATCACGCTTCCTGCGACGTATTCCTTGATTTTCTTCTCGTTCAGTTCCGTGCCCTCCACAGAAAACTCACAAAATCTACCGCATCCATCGGCGATAATCCGGGCAGAATGCAAAAAGTTATTGATGATCACAGGCCGCATGGCGTTAAGTTCGAAGTTGCCTTGGCTGCCAGCGACGGAAACAGCTGTATCGTTGCCCATTACCTGGATAGCAATCATGACGATTGCTTCGCACTGGGTTGGATTAACCTTTCCAGGCATGATAGAAGAGCCAGGTTCGTTGGACGGCAAGATGAGTTCGGCGAAGCCGCAACGCGGTCCAGAAGCCAGCCAGCGCATGTCATTGGCAATCTTCATTAACGCTACTGCAAGCCCACGAAGTGCTGCATGTGCTCGGACCATTGCATCCAACGAGCCTTGTGCGGTGAATTTGTTAGGTGCTGTAACGAAAGGCTTGAAAGTCAGTTCGGCGATTTTTGCGGCAACGTCGACGGCAAAGCCTTTAGGCGCATTCAGGCCAGTGCCAACGGCCGTTCCACCGACAGCCAGCTCGTAGAGCCCCGAGCGGCTGGCCTCAATGTCAGCAATTGCTGCTCTAATCTGCCCAGCCCAACCGTGCCATTCCTGGCCAACCGTTAAAGGGACAGCATCTTCCAGGTGTGTGCGTCCAATTTTTACTACGTCCATCCAACGGTTGGCTTTGCTCTCAATCGTCTCAACAAGCTTTGTTACTTGGGGCAACAGTACCTCATCAATCGCGAATACTGAGGCGATGTGCATGGCGGTAGGAAATGTATCGTTTGACGACTGGCCCATATTGACGTCGTCGTTTGGAGCAACGGGTTGCTGAGAACCGATGTTACCGCCAAGAAGCTGAATTGCCCGGTTCGAAAGTACCTCATTAACATTCATGTTCGACTGAGTACCAGATCCTGTCTGCCAGACATACAGCGGGAAGTGGGCGTCGAGCTTACCGGTGATCGCCTCATCAGCGGCATGAATGATTGCGTCGCGCTTAGTGTCAGACAATCGACCAGCCGCCGCATTTACCATAGCGCATGCCTTTTTCACGTATCCATAGGCGTGATATACCTCTTTTGGCATTAAATCATCACCAATATTAAAGTGAATCAGCGAGCGCTGGGTCTGGGCACCCCAGTAACGATCTGCCGGCACGTCGACACTTCCCATAGAATCGAATTCAGAACGCGTGCCGTCGGCCTCAATACCGATGGGGAGATCACGTAAGGCATCTGCTTGATTATTCGTCGTCATAGCTTATTATCCTGTATACAAAGATATAAAAGCGTAGCTGTCGTTGGAATTGGGGAGACGCTGATGGCGTCATTGAAATAGAGTCAGCGACAATGAACTGACAGCCTGCCCCCTATGTGAAGGTAGACTGTCAGTTCGTACTGTTTTAACCAGCTTCCACAGGGTTATAGACGGGCCACCACTGAGCCTCACGTACGGCTTCCACAGGGTCCGAAAGATCCTTGGCGCGCACCAGCCCTTGACTCTGAGCAACCCGAATTACTTCCACAGCGACTGCACTGGATGTGGTGCGCAGCTCTGCATTCGATGGTAGAAGCGAAGCGCCGGGCTTATCTTCAGGACCTTGGCCCGCGACCGCTTGCGCGGCAGCAAAAATCATTTCATCCGTAATCTTGGCCACGCGTCCAACAATGGCGCCAAAGCCCAACCCTGGATAGAGAGCTGCATTATTAGCCTGGCCAATGACATAGTTGACACCCTTGTACTGCACGTCATCGAAGGGAGCGCCGGTGGCGACAAGTACCTTGCCGTCTGTCCACTCTATGAGATGAGCAGGAGTTGCTTCATGCAGTAAGGTGGGATTGGAAAGCGGAAAGATGATGGGCCTCTCAACATTGGACGCCATGTCGCGGACGATGCTTTCGGTAAATCGGCCTGGTGTCGTTGACGTTCCAATAAGGATAGTTGGCTTCACTTCGGAGACTACCGCCGCAAGGTCGATAATTCCGCTAGCGGCAGCGCGTGCTGCGCGTAGAGCCTCCATTGCAGGCCAGCGGCTTTCGTCGGCCGGAATTGGCTCACAGGGTGTGCGTTTCCAATTAGTGACTTCATCAAGGGGCCGCGCATATGGACGCTGGAAATCAAGTAGGCCGTCCGTCATGTCGTCAGTAAGCAAGCCAGGAAGGTCCACCAACCAAACTTTACGAGTCGCCTCTTCTTTAGATACTCCGTGGCGAACCATTTGGTCCCGAATCTGATCTGCAATGCCACACCCTGCTGTACCAGACCCTACGACTACAACGCGTTGTTCATTCCAGGGTTTTCCTGTGCGCTCTACCGCGTTTAGTAGACCTGCGAGTACAATTGCGCCCGTACCCTGCATGTCATCATTGAACGTTGGCAGCTTATCTCGATGACGCGCCAGAATGCGGCGCGCATTGGTGGAACCGAAGTCCTCCCAGTGCAACATTGCTTTAGGGAACAACTTATGCGCTGCGGCCGCATAGGCGTCCACAAAATCATCATACTGCTTGCCTCGTATACGACCATGACGGTACCCAACATACTGGGGGTCATTCAACAATCTCTCATTGTCAGTTCCTACATCCAGTATCACAGGTACCACTCGGTGCGGATCTACGCCAGCAGCTGCAGTGTAAACAGCCAACTTACCAATAGAAATATCGATACCGTTGGCCCCCCAATCACCGATACCAAGGATTTCCTCGGCATCAGATGCCACAAGCAAATCAATGTCATTCGCGCCTGCACCGAAGGCCGCAAGTTTCTCCTCGATTTTTTCCGGCTCATTGATTGAAAGGAAGATCCCACGTGGCCGGTGCATGATCTCACTAAAGTTCTCAATTGCCTCACCAACGATAGGGTCATAGACGATGGGAAGCATTTCCATCATATGACGTTGAAGGAGAGCATAAAATATTGTCACGTTGTCATCATGGAGATCCCACATATATATATGTTTTGCGAGATCAGTAGGTGCCGCACTATAGGCCGCATAAGCGCGGATGAGTTGCGGTTCAAGTTCAGTAGTAATGATTGGGGGAAGCAGCCCGTTAAGACCAAGTGCGTCACGCTCACTCTGACTAAACGATGTTCCCTTATTTAAAGATGGGTCGCGAAGTACTGCGTACCCACGTGCTGCTGTTGTAATGCGCGTGCGACCAGAGCTATCTTTCGATATGTTGGCTTGCCTGCTAAACATTATAACTCTCCGTTTAATCGTTGCGACCCATCGTCGCTTTTTTCGCCAAAAGCCTGTAGTACAGGCGTTATTAGTTACCCATCATCTGATCTTGATAGTTCTTGCGATAGTTCTTGTAATGGTTGTTGCTCATAAATAACTTCTTTTTAAACTGCTTAAGAGGTCATTAATGATACTTACCAATGTAGATTAGCTTATGAAAAAAACAATATAAAAGTTAGGGTGATTTGACGCTTTTTATGGATAGGTATGAGAGAAAAAAATAAGCCTTTAATATTAATATTGTTTTATGAAAAATATTGCTTATTTATTTTTCAAGTGATGGATGCAGCTTCTAAGTGAGCAACAAAACAATCATCATGGAGTGGGTGGCGGAGCCCCGTGGTGCTTCGCCATCAGTTCGCTCATCATCTCAACACTGGAAGTCAAACCGCTTCACGGACGCATGTTGAATTTTATGAAAAAACTGTTGGCGCACTGCCCTCTTGATCAGATGGCCTTCCCAGTGTCCTTGAAATTCGTGTTTTCCACCTCAGGAAGACATGGTTGAATGCTGGCGATGCCAGGTATTGGCTGGGGCGATGCTAAAAACCAGGTATTTGAGTATATCAATGCGCACCTGAGCGAACCCCGGGAGCGCTACAATGCGCTAATGGATGACCCAGCTCATATTGAAGCGGTGCTGCAAAAAGGCGCTCAGCGCGCTCGGTAGGAGGCTGCGATAACCATGGATAAGCTGCAGCTGCGTTCAGTGGTCGGCCTTGGGCGTTTTATTTAAGCTTGTTAGCGGCTGAGTAACTAAAAACCCCTTCCAGTTGGAAGGGGTTTTTTAATGCGAGCATCGAAAAGGTTTAGCCTTCGATAGGTGCGCGCCAGTCGTCCGAGCCAGAGGTGCCGGCAACGGTGTGTTCCCAGTCAATTTTACGGTACGCCAAAGAGACGTCCATCAACTGGGTGAATTCTGACTTGTTAATGTCCTGAGCGTGCGGCATGCGCAGGTTGATATCAACAATAGTGGCATCCGTCAGCGACGTGGTGAAGAAGTGCTCTTGCTTGCCTTCCACAGAGGTGCGGTACCATTTCAGTGCCACATTGGGCAGCATCTCACCAGAGGCGAGAGCGTTATACATCAGTGGCACAGACTTGTTTAAAGCAACCGTGAAAACAAAGGGTTTGTGGGCGCGTTGACCGGAAGGCTGGCCTGACTGCGGGTCAGTTGGCACGGTGACGACGTGCTTGAACTCTTGTACCAGCATTTCGTCTTCGTGGCCCTCAACGTAGATGTTGCCTACGGAATCAGGAGTAAAAGCACCGGCAGTGATGTTGCCCTGAGTTTGGCCTTCGATGCTGATATAACATGGTGTTGGCATAGTCTGCTCCTTGACGAAAAAGTGAATAATGTCCAGTGGACACGAATATAGATGGCAAGTGCTATGCCATTATTTTTTTTTGTTTATTATTCATGGGTTTATGTATTTTATTAGTTATGGTTAGGCAATGGTTCGCTTGTTTTCAGGCAGCTTCTTGCCTGCCTGGCAATAAGTTGCTTGTTTTGGCGCTAGAAATAGGCATGTGCGTAACTTTGTGTGTAAAAAGATTCTTTTTGTATCTTTGAGTAAGTAATGTTGTTCATGTTTGTCATTGGCTTGATCTGTTTTACGCCTAAAAACGCCTTGGCGTCCCCTTATTCTGTTACCTTTCCATGAAGATTGCGCTTAAAAGTGAGCAATCATGTAAGCCATCGCTGATAGTTTTTGTAAGATATTTCTTACAAACGCCTTTTCTAGAAACGTAATATTTAAGTCTTGCTCTAATATGCTGCGTTCTTCGCCGATAAATCGGTTAAATGGACGGTTTTTCACTGCCAGCGTTTTGTCTCCACTTTTTGGGGCCAGGTAGAGAATTTATCCCTGTTTCGCTAACGTTGCCTGATTGAGAATTGTTCACGGTTACATTAAGAAACTTCTTCCAGGGCGGAGTGACATGGCTAAACAAGGAACCGTTGCGCCTAAAGAGCGCATCAACATTAAGTACGTGCCAGCTACCGATGGCCAGCAGGCTGAGACTGAGCTTCCGTTAAAACTGCTGGTTGTTGGCGATTTTAAAGGCGGCGAAGAAGAAACCCCTATCGAAGAACGTCAGGCTGTTTCGGTTGATAAAAACAACTTCCAGTCTGTTATGCGTGAAGCCGGGCTGACGCTTCAAGCCGCTGTGCCTAATCGCTTGGACGACAGCGAAGAGCCGTCGGATATGGCGGTTGATCTCACCTTCAAATCGCTCGACGATTTCTCGCCAGATGCCATTGCCAAGCAAGTTCCCGAACTGCGCAAGCTGGTCGAGTTGCGCGAAGCCCTGGTAGCTCTTAAAGGGCCGTTGGGCAATGTCCCGGCATTTCGTGACCGTTTGCAGAAGCTCCTTGAGAACGATGATGCTCGCCAGCAACTTTTGAATGAACTGGAACTGCTGGATACCGATAGCAAGAGCGAATAACGGTTTATCGCAAGTAGCGCACCTATCAAACGGTAAAACGAATTCGAGGCACAGCGATGAGTAAAACGGCTAAGCAACAAGCAGCAGTAACAGAAACAACAGAAGGTTCGCTTCTTGATCAGGTCATGGCCCAAACGCGGATGGCCCCAGCAGATGAAGGCTACGACGTTGCCAAGCAGGGCGTGGCCGCCTTTATAGCGGAGCTTTTGAACAGTAACGATGAAGCACCTACCGTCAATAAATCACTTGTTGATAGCATGATTGTTGAGCTTGATCGCAAGATTAGCCATCAAGTCGACGAAATTCTGCATGAACATGATTTCCAGCAGCTGGAATCCGCCTGGCGTGGTTTGAAGCTTCTCGTTGATCGCACTGATTTTCGTGAAAATATAAAATTAGACGTTCTACATGCAACAAAGCAGGAACTGCTTGAGGACTTTGAATTCGCCCCTGAAATAAGTCAAAGCGGTCTCTACCATCACGTTTATAACGCGGGATATGGCCAATTTGGTGGTGAACCTGTTGCCGGAATCATAGGGCATTACGATTTCACGCCTTCCACCCCGGACATGAAGCTTCTGCAGCACTCCGCAGCCGTAGGTGCAATGGCGCACGCTCCCTTCATGTCGTCGGTAGCGCCTTCCTTCTTCGGTATTGATAGCTTTGAAGAACTGCCTAACATCAAGGATTTCAAAGCTATTTTTGAAGGCCCGAAATACGCGCGCTGGCGCAGCCTGCGTGAGTCCGACGATGCACGCTACCTGGGATTAACAGCGCCACGATTTTTGCTACGTACGCCGTACGATCCTATTGAAAATCCTGTTAAAACCTTTAACTACCGCGAAACGGTTAGTGAAGATCACGAGCATTATCTCTGGGGCAACACCTCTTACCTGTTGGCCGAGCGCTTAACGGACAGCTTCGCTAAATACCGCTGGTGCCCCAATATTATTGGCCCGCAAAGTGGCGGTGCTGTCGAAAATTTGCCGGTGCACACCTATGAGGCCTTTGGCCAGCTACAAGCCAAAATCCCGACCGAAGTATTGATTACTGACCGGCGCGAGTTTGAGATGGCCGAAGAGGGCTTTATCTCACTAACCATGCGCAAAGGCAGTGACAATGCTGCTTTCTTCTCAGCTAACTCAGTGCAAAAGCCGAAGGTGTTTCCTAATACCGCTGAAGGTAAAGCGGCGGAAACAAACTTCAAGCTGGGTACACAGCTTCCCTACATGTTCATCATTAACCGCTTGGCGCATTACATCAAAGTGCTGCAGCGTGAGCAGATTGGTTCCTGGAAAGAGCGCCAGGATCTTGAACGTGAACTTAACGCATGGATTCGCCAATACGTAGCCGATCAGGAAAATCCGCCATCCGATGTGCGCAGCCGCCGTCCGCTTCGTGCCGCCTCGATTCAAGTATCCGATGTTGAAGGCGAGCCAGGCTGGTACCAGGTCTCAATGGCAGTACGCCCGCATTTCAAATATATGGGGGCAAATTTTGAGCTATCACTGGTCGGACGTCTCGACAAGGAATAAAGGGCTGGCGAAGTCATGGCAACTGGCAGTAGTAGCTTGTTAAGTAGTCGGTTGTTTGAACGCCTTGCTGCACCCCATCAACCTGCGTCTCTTAAAGAAGAGGAGCGGTTGATGGAGGTGGTCGAGTCGATCAAACGTCACTTGGTTGAATTGCTTAATAGCCATCCAGGCAACAGCCCCTGCGCGCCTGAACTGGGCCTGCTTGATTTCAATGATGCCACCATTGGTGTGCTGGACCTGGAACTCAACATCCAGCAGGCCATTCGCCAATGCATTGAACAATTTGAACCGCGTGTAAAGCGGGTTGATGTCGAGTCGCTGCCCAATTCCGGCGACCCGTTGCAGCTGCGTTTTCAGGTTCATGCAACGGTAGCGTTAGGCAGGGACAGTGCGCTCACCACTATAGATCTACTGTTAAACAACAAGCGTTATCAGTGTCTCAATTGATGGACCCAAGGGGCACACATGCTCAACCGTTATTATCGCGATGAACTCAATTTTTTAAAACGCCAGGGACGCGAGTTTGCTGAAGCAAACCCGAGCCTGAGCCGGTTTCTGTCTGAACGAAGCACGGACCCGGACGTTGAGCGGTTGCTTGAGGGCTTTGCATTCCTGACCGGGCGCATGCGAGAAAAAGTGGAAGATGAGTTCCCGGAGCTTACTCACTCATTGATCAGCATGTTGTGGCCGAACTACTTGCGGCCCGTGCCAAGCATGACCGTTGTGCAGTTCATGCCCATGTGGCACTCCTTGAGCCAGCATCAGCAGGTGAGCCGGGGAACCGAGCTTGCCAGTAACGCTGTTGAAAACACGTCTTGTCAGTTTCGTACCTGTCATGACGTTAGGCTTTATCCGCTGGAGCATGCAGGTGTAGAGGCACGGCACACGCGTGAAACCTCACTTGTCGAGCTAGCGATGGATGTACGAAGTGACCAGCCCATGAACGAAATGGGGATAACGTCACTGCGTTTGCACTTGGGAGGCGATACTTACACAGCGCGCACGCTTTATCTGTGGATGAGCCATTACCTTTCACGTCTTGAACTCGACATTGATGGGAACCGCCAAACGCTTCCTGCCAGTGCGCTGAAGGCCGTGGGGTTTGAGCGTGAGCAGGCGTTGCTACCCTATCCGAGCAATGTGCACCAGGGGTATCGCATACTGCAGGAGTATCTCTGTTTTCCAGAGGCGTTCCACTTCTTTGATGTGCTGGGGTTGAATCAGGCGCTACCGGCAGCGCCTGCAAAACGGGTCACGCTTCGGTTTGTCTTTACGCGGCCGTTGCCTACAGATGCTCGCCTCCAAAACGAGCACCTGGCGCTTTACTGTACGCCTGCCATTAATCTTTTTGAACATGATGCAGAGCCTATCGACCTGACGGGCGAGCGTAGTGAGTACCGCATTAGGCCCAGCAGCAAGGCGCCCTCGCATTATGAAATATTCAGCGTGGATAATGTGTCAGGCCGGCTGGAAGGCGAGCAAAGTAGCTCGCAGACCGCTTCGCGGCGATATGTTCCCTTTGAGAGTTTTCAGCATCAGATTGAACGGGATAGGGGGCGCCAAGCGCTTCACTTTCGTGTGCGTGTTGGCAATAGCCTGCGCAGCGATGGGTTTGATCACGATATTGCGTTTATACGTGAGGATGAGCAGGAGTGCCTGGGGCGCCGGGAAACCATTTCTCTTGCTCTGACCTGTTCCAATCGAGAACTGCCAGAGCAGCTAACCGTTGGTGATATATGTGTCGACACGGAAAAAAGCCCCTCGTTTGCCACGTTTTCCAATATTACCCGGCCCACACCCGTGCTTCGGCCAGCCATTGACGATGGGTTGTTATGGATACTGATTTCAAACCTGTCGCTTAACTATCTTTCGCTGCTCAATCGCGATGCGCTGTGTTCGGTATTGAGAGCGTATGACTTCCGCGCCCTGGTTGATCGTCAGGCAGAGCGCATTGCCCAAAAGCGGTTGACGGGCATTATCAGTATCGACACACAGCCGGTTGATCGTCTTCGTAAAGGCCTACCGGTGCGCGGTTTGCGCTCCGTCATGACGCTTGATCAGGATGCGTTCGGTGATGAAGGCAGTCTGTACCTGTTTGGCAGCGTGCTCGCCCGTTTCTTATCGCTTTACGCCAGCATTAATTCGTTTCACGAGTTGCAGGTCATTAATCGCCATAACCAGGAACGCTACGTATGGAGCCTACAGGAAGGGCAACAGCCACAGATGTAGCGTTGGCACCCCTGATTCAAAAGGCGCGCCGCTACGAGTTTTTTCAGCTGGTAGAACTGCTGCACCGTCATCACGAAGATGATCAGGAGCAGCGCCATGGTGAGGGCGTGCCTTCTTTTCAACGGGTGCGCTACAAGACCTCATCCTCGCTCGGTTTTCCGGGAAGCGATGTGTTGGCGCTGGGTGTCGGTGAGCGTGGTCAGTATGAAATGGAAGTGAGTTTTCTGGGGCTGCAGGGGGCGCAATCTCCGTTACCCAGCTACTACCTGGAGGCGTTGGCGCATGAGTCTGCGCATCAGGAGGGTGCGGCAGGCGACTTTTTGGATTTTTTCAATCATCGCCTGTTGACCCTGATGCATCAGAACTGGCGGAAGTATCGTCACTACGTGCGCTATCAGGACAATGCGCGGGATGGATTTTCAGCAGCCGTCTTTGCATTGGTGGGGCTTGCCGACAGTGACCTGCGCGGCGAGACACCCATCAACTGGAGCAAGATGCTGGCCTATGCGGGGCTTCTGGCAGGTCGCTCACGCTCGCCGGATGTGGTCACTGGTATCGTCAGCCACTGCTTTGACTTGGCCAACGTGGACATCGAGGAGTGGGTTCACCGTTGGGTGGAGATCCCGCTGAACCAGCGTAGCCGCATGGGAATGACGGGTATGACGCTGGGTGAGGACATGGTCGCAGGCGAGCGTGTGGCCGATGTAAAAGGCAAATTTGCGCTGTGTCTTCGTGGCTTGACCCTTGAGCGTTTCCGAGACTTTCTGCCCGATGGGGAAGAGCATCAACCGCTAAAAACGCTGGTCAGCTTTGTACTGCGAGAGCCGCTCGCCTATGACCTGGAGCTTGAGCTACTGGAAAGTGAGGTTAAGCCCATGCGCTTGGGCGATGGTGGGTCATGCCAGTTGGGCTGGACAACGTTTGTAGACCCTGATGGTGACGATACCTCGACGCGTCGCCGTGTACGCATTCAGATGATGAGTTAACGCATGCAAGTTGATCCGTTTGACGCCGTGACTTTAGTGGTTGTGAACAGCGAACAGCTGGAAGGCCGCTCGTCCAGTAGCTATGTCTTCCAGGGTGAGGGAGGAACGCTTGGCAGCAGTGATTACGATGACTGGCTGCTACAGGACCACGCCGGAAAAGTGCGCCCTCAGCATGCCGAGATTACCAGGATTGATGGCAAGTTTTGTCTGATTGACTGCAGCGGCCACACGTATATCAATCGCGCCACGCTGCCGGTAGGGCGCAACCGTAAAGTTGCCCTGCGTGATGGCGATGAGCTGACGATTGGCGTCTATCGCCTGAAAGTACATTCAGGCGACCGGCACGCCTGGCAGCCTGGTGTCCATTCACTCACCACGCTGATTGATGAAGAGCAAGAAGACGTCACGGCGCATGAGCATGCCGCTTGGCCAATGGGAAGTAGGCAGGAGCGGCAACACCCTGCTCAGCAGGAAGACCCTATAGAAGCGTTAGGCGGTGTTGTACCCGGGGCAATGCAGCATGACCCCATGGTCGCGCTTGATAAAGATGCAGCGCCACCCTCCACGTTGGAGCCATTGGATGCGAGTCCCGGCTCGTACCGTAGCCACTTCAACGAGTGGCCACAGAAAGAGCATCGCGATGACGCGGTGCGCCTTCCCGATATCAAACCCTTGAATGGCACGACAAAACAGAGGAGCAGTGGCATGGATGAACGGCAGCTAAACGACTTGGAGCGCTCTGTTGGCGAACAGTTAGAAGATCGCTGGCAGCAGCCAACCACTCAGGCGCTTGGTCATATAGGTGCCGACCCGTTGCTGAGAGGGTTAGGGCTTGATCTGCCTTTTCGAAATAGCGAAGAACAGCAGGCGTTCCTGGAAGAGGCGGGCCATACGCTACGCGCTACTATCGATGGCCTCCGGTTACTGCAACAGAGCCAAAACGATAGCAAGTACCCGCTTCGCGATCGCCGTTTGCAGCCTATTGAAGATAACCCTCTCCGGCTTGGTCTGTCATTCGAAGAAACGGCAGAAACCATGTTCTCTGCACAACGCAGCCCCGTTCACCTGTCAGCCCCTGAGGCGGTTGCTGAAAGCTTGCGTCATCAAGGGCAGCATCAGGCAGCGGTTGAAGAGGCCATCGGTCAAGCGCTGGGTGCCATTTTGGACGCTTTCTCTCCCGAGGCGTTGCTCAAACGCTTTCACGCCTATCGAGGCGCTGGAAATCGCATTGAGAATGAGGATGGCTGGGCCTGGGAAATGTATCAGCACTATTACCGCGAGTTGAACTCTGGCCGTCAGCAGGGCTTTCAAAAGCTTTTCTGGGAAGTGTTTGAGCAAGGCTATGACCAGTCAGTACGCCGCCAGCAACGGGAGGAGGCATGAGCGCCTCAGGCCTGAGCGTGACGGTCATTCGCCTTGCCGGGCTGCTCTGCGTGCTTCTTCTGTTGGCCGGTTGTGCATCGACTCGGGAGGCCGCGGGTAAAACGTGGCAGGTAATGCGCGACCCCTCCATTCCCGTCGGCTACCCCGAAGAGCGCCCCACGACGGTGGATATCAGCATGGTGGCCGAGCCCAACATGAACCCCAACGTGGAAGGCGATGGCACGCCGCTGCGTTTTCAGGTGCTACAGCTGAAAGATGACTCCATGTTGATGGCTGCTGACTTAAGCCAACTGCATGAAGACCTGGAGGGAGCGCTGGGAACGAATTACCTGACCCATGACGACTTTACCTTGCTGCCGGGCCAGTGGAAGTTCTATGAACCGTTCGCGGTTGATGAAGAAACACGCTATATCGGGCTAATTGCTTTTTATGCCACGCCTAACGAGGCGGAATGGAAAAAAGTCGTGAAAGTAACCAGCAGTGGAGAGCACTACCACCTGTTGGTTCACCTCCGTGACAATGAAGTTGAGCTAAGGAAGGAGGAGTAATGGCTAGCCGGAATCGAGTGGTATGGAGCGAAGGCCTGTTTATCAAGCCTCAGCACTTCCAGCAGCAGCAGCGTAGTCTTGAAGGACTTTTGGACACGCGTCTAAAAGGGGTCAGCCACTACCTTTACGGGTTCTTGTCCCTTGAGTTGAATAACGAGTTTCTAAGCTTTGGACGGGTAGCGATCAGTCGGGCCAGCGGTGTCATGCCTGATGGCGTGGCTTTTCATTTACCTGCAGATGATGTTGAGCCAACACCGCTTGAAATTGATGATGCAAGCATCACAAATCAGGTCGTCTATCTTGGCTTGCCGCTGGCAACCGATGGTGTAGGTGAGGTGCGCTGGCCAGGCGATGATCTTCCTGCCCGTTATCGTCACTCATCGCGTAGCGTACGGGACCTTCACTCACAGGATGGCGCCACCGCCGAACTTGAGGTCGCCAGGGTGTCGCCGCGCTTACTGCTTGAGCGTGATGACCGCAGTGGCTATGCCTGCCTTGCCGTGGCGCGCATCATTGAGCGCCGGCCGGACGGTAGCCTGGTATTGGATGAACAGTTCCTGCCCACCCTGCTAAACGTGCAAGCGGCGCCGGGGTTACAGCGCTTTGTGGGTGAAATGGCGGGCCTGATGCGCGAACGTGCTCGTAATATCGCCCAAAGGCTTTCTACGCCCCACCAGGCAGGCGTTGCGGATGTGGCTGATTTTATGCTCCTTCAGCTGCTTAATCGTGCTCAGCCTCGCTTCCAGCATCTGGCGCGTTTGGGACAGCTGCATCCTGAGCGTCTCTACGACACCATGCATGAAATCGCCTGTGAGCTGGTGACCTTTACGGATGAGTCCCGGCTGCCGCCCGAATGCCCGGCCTACGACCATGATCATCCCGAACGGGCCTTCAAGCCGTTGATGAAAATGCTGCGCCAAGCGCTTTCTACCGTGCTTGAACCACGGGCAGTGGCTATCCAGCTGCAGTCACGCCGCTTTGGCCTGCTGGTCGCACCGCTTTCTGATCTCAGCCTGATCGAATCTGCCGAGTTTATCCTTGCCGTGCGCGCTGACATGCCCAACGAGCGCCTACGCAAGCTGTTTCTTCAGCAAACCAAAGTCGCCAGTGTCGAGCGGATCCGTGACCTTATTAGTCTGCAACTGCCCGGCATACCGCTTGAGCCGCTGCCGGTGGCACCTCGCGAGCTGCCTTATCACGCAGGCTACACCTACTTCCAGTTGGACCGCCAAAGCGAAGCTTGGGGAATGCTTAACGGTGCCAGCGGCTTTGCATTCCACGTGGCCGGGGAGTTCCCGGGGTTGGAAATGCAGTTCTGGGCGATCAGGAGTTAAACCATGCAACATCTTGTCACTGATGGGCAACGCTCGACGCGTGGGGTTGCAGCGCCGCAAAAAATGCGCCACGAGGACCTCATTAATGAGCGTGGGTTAGAGCACCTCATTCATAGTCATGCAGAGCAGCTGGACGCTGACGAGGACTACTGGTTCCGGCTGCGTGGGCATAACCTGAATCCCTTGGTAGATGCTGCCAGCAGCCTGTTAGGCATGGTGGTTAGAGTTCGCCAACTTGATAGCGCGAGCGATGTCGAGCGTCTTTACCGCCAAGTGGTGGATGAAATTGCGGCTATTGAGATTGAGCTGACCGAACAGGGCTATGATCGCGCCACGCTGCTTGCCTACCGCTATGTGCTTTGCTCCTTTATCGACGAAGCGGTGATGGGTATGCCTTGGGGGCGGCAAAGCAAGTGGGCCGAACACTCGTTGTTAACCCGGTTTCATAACGAAACATGGGGAGGTGAAAAAGTGTTCTCCATTCTGGCGCGCCTGCAGCAAGAGCCTCAGCGCTATCGCGACATGTTGGCCTTTATCTACCTGTGCCTGTGTCTTGGGTTTGAAGGCCGTTATCGCGTCATGTCCCATGGCCGCGATGAATATGAGCAGATTGTTCGCGCGCTAGGCGACCAGCTCTCTTCTCTGGAACAACCCGCTGAAGACACACTGACTCAGCCGCTTAAAAATGTGGTGCAGGGGCGCTCTCAGCGCACGGGTAGTTTTCCGACCTGGGGAATCTTTGCGCTCTTCGGCATCGCCATGGTGGCCGTTTATCTAGGGTTCTCATGGTCGCTTGATCAGCAGGCCGAACAGATTACGACGCTTCTTAACCAACTTTATCGCTAGGAGATACCATGCTCAGGGTAGAGCTACCGGCGCTTATTGACCGCCTTAATACAATTGCTCGCCAAGGGCTTGAGCAAGCGGCCGTGCTGTGTGCGCAGCAGCAGGCGCCTGAGGTTACCGCCGGGCATTTGCTACAGGCGATGCTTGATCAACCCCTATGCGATGTACGCTGTATCTGTGAAGACCTTGAGGTCGATACCGCTGCCTTGCGTGCCCAGTTGGCAGAAGAAACGCGCCCGCCGCGCAATCTGGAGGTGGCAACTCCCAGCTTTTCACCGTTGCTGGTTGAACTGCTGCAGGATGCATGGTTACTGGCATCCACCGAGTACCAGCATCAGACGCTGCGCAGCGGCGCCGTATTTACTGCTCTTTTGCATAACCCGGAGCGCTATCTTGGCACGGGTTCAGTGCGTTTGCTTGCCGAGATTAACCGGGAAAACCTGCGCCGTCACCTTAACCGCTTGACGGCTGATTCGGCAGAGGCGCCTCAGGAAGCGAGTGCCAGCACTCAGCGTGTAGGCGCACATGGCTCTGGCGATGATAGTGCGCTTGCTCGCTTTGCGACCTCACTTACGGAGCAGGCACGCAAGGGTGAACTTGACCCCGTACTTGGCCGGGACCCTGAAATTGACCAGATGCTCGATATCCTCGGGCGTCGGCGTAAGAATAACCCTATTGTGATTGGCGATGCTGGGGTCGGCAAAAGTGCGGTGGTAGAAGGGCTAGCCGCACGTATTGTGGCAGGCCAAGTGCCTACCGCGCTGGCAGGTGTAGAGCTATTGACGCTGGACCTCGGCGCTTTACAAGCGGGCGCTGCGGTAAAAGGCGAGTTTGAAAAACGCCTTAAAGCGGTGATTGATGAAGTCAAAAATGCCCCGTGCCCCACGCTACTGTTTATCGACGAAGCGCATACGCTAATTGGCGCCGGTAATCAGGAAGGTGGTGGCGATGCGGCCAATTTATTGAAACCGGCGCTGGCGCGCGGCGAGCTGCGCACGATTGCTGCGACGACCTGGCGCGAGTACAAAAAGTACTTTGAGAAAGACCCGGCGCTTTCACGCCGCTTCCAGCCCGTAGCGCTTTCCGAGCCCAGCGTCGATCAGGCCTTGGTGATTCTACGCGGGTTACGAGACGTTTATGAGCGTGCCCACGGCGTACTGATCGGCGATAGCGGCCTGCGCGCGGCGGCGTCTCTTTCTGCCCGCTATTTGGCCGGTCGTCAATTGCCTGATAAAGCCATTGATGTACTGGATACGGCGTGTACACGGTTGGCGCAAGCACTGGATACGCCGCCGCGCAAATTAAGTCATTTGCAAAGCGAGCACACCGCCGCCCTGCGCGAGCGCGATCACTTGGCTCGCGAACAGTTACTGGGCCGTGAGCCGGATGCCTCGATGAGCCAAGCGCTTAGCGAGCGTTTGATGTCGCTTGAAGCTGAGCTCGCCACGCTTGAAGCCGCTTGGCACGAGCAGCGTGAATGCGTTGATGCGATTGTGACCCTGCACCGCCAGCTGTTGGATGCCGATGGCGTCTATGACAGCGATCAAAGCGATGATCAACAGGCTGAGCCGCGTTCATCCGAGCAGTTACACGCTGAACTTGCCGAGCGCGAGCAACAGCTGATGCGTTTGCAGCAGTCTCATGCACTGGTGAATCCAAGCGTTGAAGAGGCCCAGATCGCTCAAGTCATTGGTGACTGGACGGGCGTACCGGTTGAGCGGATGACCAGCGATGAGCTGACGCGTTTGACCGAACTCCCCGCTCACTTGGGCGAACAGATTCAAGGCCAGAACACGGCGATCGAACGCATTCACCGCCATCTGCTGACGGCGCGTGCCGATTTGCGTCGTCCGGGGCGCCCGTTAGGCGCTTTCCTACTCGTTGGTCCGAGTGGCGTGGGCAAAACGGAAACCGTGGTACAGATTGCCGACCAGCTGTACGGCGGTCGCCAGTTCCTGACCACTATCAATATGTCTGAGTATCAGGAAAAGCACACGGTTTCACGGCTGATAGGTTCTCCTCCTGGCTATGTAGGGTTTGGCGAGGGCGGGTTACTGACCGAAGCGATACGTCAGCGCCCTTACTCGGTGGTCCTGTTGGATGAAGTCGAGAAAGCCCACCCTGATGTGCTGAACCTCTTCTACCAGGCATTCGATAAAGGCGAGCTGGCCGATGGCGAAGGGCGACTGATCGATTGTAAAAACGTACTGTTCTTCCTCACCTCTAACCTGGGTTACGAGGCGATTGTTACCCACGGTCAGAATGCCGCGGCGCTGGATGCGGCGCTTTATCCCGTGCTTGCCGAGTTTTTCAAACCGGCCCTGCTGGCGCGCATGGAAGTGGTGCCTTACTTGCCGCTGGATAGCGATACGCTGCGCGACATTGTTAAAGCCAAGCTCAATACCCTGTCAGCCCGTATCCGTGAGCGTCATCGCCAGGCGGATGTGGTGCTGGAAGATGCCTTGGCCGAGGCAATATGTGCACGTGCCACGCGAAGCGAGAACGGCGCTCGTATGCTGGAATCAGTGATCGATGGTGAGCTGCTGCCGCCACTTTCCAAGGCACTGCTGGAGCGCATGGCGCGCCGCGAGACGGTTTCCAGTGTAGTGCTGGGCGTCGATGCGCAAAGCGGCACCTTCACGGCAGAGGTTGCCTAGCCTATGACGGAGCCTGTTGCCCCGACTACCGCTGGTTCGGCGCTATCGGCTGAGCTTTCGGCAATGCCATTGGCGTTAACCCTGGTGGAGAGCCTCAGCGCTGCTGCTCTGCGTCAGCGCTCGGCCACGCTTTTGCAGCGCCACCTTGGGCTTGCGTTAGCGGAGTGCCTTTACATTGATGGGAGCGGGCGCTGGTTGGGTCGAGATGTTGGCGAGGACCAGTTCGACTGCGGCGACTTTCATCATCCCTATGCGCATGTTATTCGCAGTGGCAAGCCGCTGCTGCTTAGCGTTGCTGATGCACGTATTCGCTTGGATCATCCCGGCTTCCAATCCCAGGTGGCATCGCTAGGCTCTTCACTGCATCTTCACATTCGGCCACTGCGTGGAGGGGAAAGCGGGCGTGAATGGTTGGGAGTAATCGTGCTGGCGGGTACGCAAGCAAGGTTGAAGGTACTCGCTGAAGATCCCGGCATGGCAGCGTTTGAAGGGCTTCTGTGTCGGCTATGGACGCGGCTTTCCAGAGAGCAGGGCGAGCGCCACCGCTCGCAGAGTCTGCAAGACTCCTTGGCCAAGCTGAACGATGGCGCGCGGCGTCAGGCGCTGGCTGATCGGCTAGCTGAGGATCTGCTAGGACACTCCAGCGCTATGCAGGCGCTGCGTCGGCATATTGTACGAGCGGCAGAGACAAACCTGGCGGTACTTTTGCAAGGTGAAACCGGTACCGGCAAGGATCGCGTGGCGCGCGCCATGCACCAGCTTTCGGCGCGCGCTGAAGGCCCCTTTATGGCGATCAATTGCGCCGCCATCCCTGAAACGCTGCTGGAGTCTGAATTGTTTGGGCATGGTAAGGGCGCGTTTTCGGGGGCTGAGCATGCTCGAGAAGGGCTTATCAGTCAGGCCGATGGCGGTACGTTGTTTCTCGATGAGATCGGGGATATGCCGCTGGCGCTGCAAGCCAAGTTGTTACGCGTACTCGAAAGCGGTCGCTACCGCCCGCTAGGAGAAAACGAGGAGCGCTGCGCCGACCTGCGTGTGGTGGCTGCAACGCACCAGCCACTGCGTGAACAGATCAAGGAACAGCGATTTCGTGCGGATCTTTACTACCGGCTAGGTCAGTTTCCGATCACCCTGCCGCCCCTGAGCGAGCGCCGGGATGATATCGCCCAGCTAGCGCAATCCTTTATTACCGATTTCTGCGCCCGCGAGGGGCGCGACGAAATGGGAATTACGCCAGCGGCCCTGCGCCTGCTTTATCGCCGGGAGTATCCGGGCAACGTCCGTGAGCTTAAAAACGTGATTGATTACGCCTGTGCGATGACACCTCACGATGCAGACATTGACACGTACCTGTTGCCCGGCGAGCAAGGAGGCTTTTTAACCGGCAGCGGTTTGGAAGAAACGCCGCCACCTGGCGAAGACGCCGCGCTGGCACTGCCCAACGACATTGTTGATCTTCGCCAAGCGATGCGCGATATCGAATCCATCATTATTCGTCAGCGATTGAGTCGCTTTGGTGGTAATCGTGCGCAAACGGCACAAAGCCTTGGGCTGCCCAAGCGAACTCTGGCTCATAAATGTCAGCTACTTGAACTGGATATTAAATGAACGCGATGCTGCTAAAACGCCAGTGGACAATCGGTGGCTTGCTGATGCTCTGCCTGTTGGCCTGTACGCCTTCAAAGGCAGATGAACAAAGCGCATTGCTTAAGAGCGCTCAAACCTGTGCGGAAGAGACCTCGCGCCTGGAGCGACTGAATTGCTATGACGCGCTTTTTCTGGAGGCAAATCTCAGTGTTGATGAAAACGAGCTGCCCGCGCTCTGGCGAGCCATTGAGCGTCAGGAGTCGGCCCGGCCTGATGACAACGTTGGGCTGATAGTGAATGGATCAGGCGAGAGCGTGCTGATCAGCGTGCCCGCACTGGGAACGACACCACCCAGGCCCATCATGGTGGTGGCCTGCGAAAGGCTGATCACTCGTTTCCAGCTACATCTTCCCACGCCGATCAGCGGTGCCCGAGTGGACCTGCAGATCACGGGGAACGGGCGTGCGGTGCAGCAGCAGTGGCGCATACGCGACGGTGGCCGGGTCGTTAGTGGTGGGCGTGGGCTACCTGCCATCGACACGCTGCGCCAATTGCTTGATGCCAATGAAGTCACGCTGCGCAGCGATATAAAAGAACTGGATGGACTGCGTTTTAACGTGGCGGGGCTGCGCCAGGAAATTGCCCCGCTACGCGAAGCGTGCAGCTGGTAAGGAAGGTTTTATGCGCATTACTGCCGAGTCACATCTAGCCCCCTTACTGGCACCCTTGGCCGCCAATGCCGAGGGGGCGCAGGTGGGCGTTCCCGTTGAAGATAGCAATGACTATCTGACGCTGGATGAGGAAATGATGAAGATAGGTTCGCTCCAGCACGCAACGGTGGAGTGGGACGTCGCCGAAGCACTGGCTATCCGTATGCTGAGCGAGCGAGGCAAGGACCTAAAAGTGCTGGGGCATTTGATGCACTGTATGCAGCACGGTAGTAACGGCGTGCGCTTTGCACTCTCGCTTCGCTTGCTTGCCCGGAGTATTGCCCAGCCCTGGTGGGAACACGCTTACCCGTTTGCAGGAAAACGCGGCGCCAAGATGCGCCCCAGGCTGTTCCAGCAGTTAATCCAGCGTAGCGTCAAGCTCGTAACAACGCTTGATTTTCACAATGCTGATGATGAGTTTGAAGCGTGCCAATCCTCGCTGAAAGAGCTTGAGCATCAGGTGGCCGAGAAGTCGCTTCCGGACGAGGCGGTTGCCGAATTAAGCCGCCAGCTAAACGCCAAGCGGCCCACTCAACAGCCTGCGCAAGCCGCTTCTCAAGTGCCATCCGGGCAGACGGCAGGACAACCTGCTGGCCGCCAGGAGCAGGCCACCACCACGCCTTCAGCGGCCAAGGCGCCTGAACTTCGCCTGGAGGCGGGGAACGAGCGTTCTAACCGTCAAGCTCTGCTCAAGATGGCGGAATTTTTAGGCGAGCAATCGCCAGGGGAGCCCTTAGCCTACCGCCTGCGCCGTTATGCGGTATGGAGCACGATTCAAGCGCTGCCTGCAGCCAAGGAGAACGGCAAAACTGAACTTGCGCCGGTGTCGGCTGATCGTGTCGCTGATTATCGTGAGGCGCTAGCCAAGGGGGGAGATAACGAACTTTGGCAGCGTATCGAAAATAGCCTAGCGCTAAGCCCCTATTGGTTGGAAGGGCATCGCCTGAGCGCCGGGCTTGCCAAGAAGCTTGGCCACACCCGCTGCGCGGAGGCGATCCGAGATGAAACACTGCGGTTTGTAGAGCGCTTAGCGGGTATCGAGGCGCTTGCTTTTAACAGCGGCGCTTTGTTTGTTGATGAAGAAACGAAGCGCTGGCTATACAGCACCGAAAACAGCGGCGGCGCGGTTGGGGGTGGCGAGGCTTGGCATGCCGGGCTTGAAGAGGCGCGCGAAGCCGTGGCAAACGGCGATATAGGCAAGGCGCTAAAGGTGCTTGATCAGGGCCTAAGCAGTGCCAGAACACCAAGGGAAAGTGCGTACTGGCGACTGGCCAGTGCTGATTTGCTGCATGAGACAGGGCTGGAAAGCCTGGCTCAGCAGCACTATCGCACGTTGCAACAAACGGTAACGGCGCTTGCGTTAGAGCAGTGGGAACCCGCGTTGGTATCACGCTTGAACGCTGCGGTTCAAGAAACGCACTGATAACGGTCATCATTAAAGGGACGAGGGATAAGGCTAATGTGGTCAACCATAACGTCGAAGCTGAGCCGCTGGGTGCCTGGCTTGTCGCGGGCGCAAACAGCAAAAAATCGAGCCAATGCTCACGGCAATAAAGCCAAAGGGCTGCTGCGTCTATCAACGCTGCTATGGGCGCTACTGTTGGTTGTCCTGGTGGTCGCAATCTGGTGGTTGGGGCCACGCTGGGAAGTGGGTGACGTGATGCCTCTTGCCCCGTTGACCAACCGCCTGCTGGCAACGCTGGCGGTCGTAACGCTCGTTGCTGTTATATGGGGCATACGTCTTGCCCGGCGGCTACGCACCCTGGATGACGAGCGCCAGCAAGAAGAAGCGCGCCTGCAAGACCCGATCATGTCTCAGGTTGAGCGTCAGGAAACCTCTCTTAACCTTGCGCTCAACGAGATTTCCGACAGCCTGGGAGGCAGCAACAGCCGTTATCGCTTGCCGTGGTATTTGGTGATGGGGGTGGAAAATGCCGGCAAAACCAGCCTGATCAACCGCTCCGGCCAGAACTTTGCCCTCACCCATGTCATGAAAGCCTCGGGGCAGAGCAGTAAACAAGGCCAGCTGGGATTCGATTGGTGGATTGGCGATAAGGCCGTACTGATTGACCCTGATGGCGAGCTGTTAACCCAAGGGGCAATGGAAGGGGGCGAGCCTCAAGAGCTTCAGCGCAGGCTGTGGGACCACTTTGTTGGCTGGCTGGAGCATAATCGCCCCCAGCGCCCGTTGGATGGTGTCGTGCTGGTGCTGGATCTTGCACGACTAAGCCATGCACAGGTCGCCGTTCGTAAAGCCTATGCCGCGCTTCTGCGCAGCCGGCTACGCGAGCTGATGGAGCGTCACGGCACTCGCCTGCCCGTTTACGTCACGTTCAGCAAGATGGATTTACTGCACGGCTTTGATGATTTCTTTCGTCACTACTCTCGTGCTGCCCGCCGAGCGCCGCTGGGCTTTACGTTTACCCCTGCTTCCATGGACACCCCTGGCAAGTGGGAAGCGGAGTTCGAGGCCGACTACGACGCTATGCTGGCGCGCCTGAACCAACTGATGCCTTCCATGCTTTCCGAGTGCCGCGACCGTGAAGAGCGTGAATCCGTTTTCCGTTTTGTGCGGCAACTGGCAGGGCTGCGCGAGGTGCTGTTTGGCTTTTTGACTGAGGCACTTTCCAGTGACCGCTTTTCAACCGCTGCCATGGTGCGCGGTGCCTACTTTACGTCGGTCTATCAGCAAGGCGTACCGGAAGACCCGTTCGTGGATGCTGCCGCCCGGCGCTATGGAATGGATGACAGTGTTCAGCCTGCTCATCGGGCCACGCGCAGCGCGCTCTACTTTACCGAAGAGCTGTTCGATAAGGTTATTTACCCGGAGGCGGGGCTGGCGGGTGACAACGCCCGTGTTACCCAGCGACGCAGGCGCATGCGAAAGGCGAGTCTGGCGGCATGTCTGGTGCTAGGGGTTATTCTGGTAGGCGGTTGGACGCACTTCTATCAGAAAAACAGCGTATCGCTCGCGGCGGTTGAACAGCGAGCAGAAACCTTTTTGGCCACCCAGCCTGAAGCATTCCAGAGTGATGACCCCACTGGTTTTGAACTACTGGACCCACTTGACCGGCTGCGCTATGCCCTGGAAACGTTCGACGGATACCGCACACATACGCCTTATTTAGCGGATATGGGGCTGTACCAAGGGCGTGTCATTGGCGCCCAGGTGGAACGTGCCTACCTTGCCATGCTGGAGCGCCAGTTCCTGCCCGCGCTGATGATCGGCATCATGGATGATATGAACCGCGCCGAAGAGGGCAGTAACACGAAGCTTTCTCTATTGCGTGTACTGCGCATGATGTCGGATGCCAGTGGCCGTCAGCCGGAGCGCGTTGAGCGATTTATGGCCAACCGCTGGCAGGGGAACTTTCCCCAGCAGGGCGAGGTTCAGCAGCGACTCTTGATGCATTTGGACTACGCGCTGGAACATAGCGACCTTGAAGGCCGTATTGCCGAAGGCAGCCCGAGCGCCGAGCAGGCTATGGCTCCGCTTCAGGGAAGCATTGCCGCCGCTCAGCAGGAGCTGTCACGTCAGCCCATCGACGAACGGGTATATGCTGCCCTTAAGGCCGCCGGTAACCGCCAAGGGGAGCCGTTGGATCTACGCCGCAGCGTGGGCACGCTGTTCAACACCGTGTTTATGTCGCGTAACGATGATCCTGAAAATGTGCGCTTGCCGCATCTGCTCACCCGCGATGGCTTTGAGAACTACTTCCTACAAGAGCTTGACCGGGCGACGGAGCTTGCTCTGATTGATGTCTGGGTGCTGGGCCAGCGCGATAACATCAATTTCAGCGAAGCCGACCGGCAGCAGCTTCAGGTGGCCCTGCGTGAGCATTATGTAGGGGATTACCATGCCAGCTGGCGTGATGCCCTGCGTGATACCCAGCTAGTGCCACTGCCCGATATTCATCAGGCCATTGTGGTGGCCGACGCTCTGGTGGGCAGTCAGCGTCCGCTTGACAGGCTGTTGGCTGCGGTGGAACGCAATACCAGCCTCTACCCCGAGCTCCCCGACGATGACGAGCAGGCCCGTGAGGCGCTCCGCCAATCGCAGCGTTACCAGCTTGCGTTTGCCATTGAGCAGCCGTTCACGCCCATCAATCAGCTAAGCCAGGCGCGTAACGATAATCCCTCCTCGCTTGAGGAGATTAAAACGGCGGTAACCGCGCTGCGTGATTATCTGATGGAGATTGAAGAGTCGAGCAACACAGGGCGTGCTGCCTTCGTTAGCGTGCGTGACCGCCTGTCGCTGCGCGGTAACGACCCCATCTATAACTTGCAGCGCATTGCCGATAGTACGCCAGAGCCGGTGGGCCGCATGCTGCACAACCTGGCCGACCAGAGCTGGCAACTGATGATGGCCAGCGCCACGCGTCATCTTGAAAGCCAGTGGCTGGATGACGTAGTCGCACCCTATCAGGAGCGCCTGGCGGGGCGCTACCCGCTGGCGCCCAATGCCAGCCAGGAAGTGGCGCTGAGCGATTTCGAGGACTTCTTCGCCCCGGGCGGCACGCTGGATACCTTCTACCAGGACAGCTTGCAGCCTTTTATCGAAGGTGCGCCTGAGTACCTGGTGGATGCCGAAGGTAATTCGCTGCTGCGCGACAGCCTGTACACCGCCATTCAGCAGGCCGAGCAGATCCGCCGGGCCTACTTCAGCCGCGACGGCGCGCTGGACGTGGAGTTTGCGCTTGAACCCATCAGTCTTTCACCGGACAAGCGGCGCAGCGTGATCAGCGTCGATGGGCAACTGATCGAGTATGCCCACAGTGCTAGCCAGCGTGTGTCAATGATTTGGCCAAACGCGCTGCGCGGCGGCACCGAAAGCCGCATCACCATGGTGCCGAGCGAGGTGAACCGCTCACCGCGCAGCGTTACTCAGGATGGCGCCTGGGCATGGTTTCGGCTTCTGGAGCAGGCCGATATTACCAGTGTAAGCGAGCGCGAACTTGAACTCAGGTTCAACGTTGACGGCGGTACCATGCGCTATCGCCTGTTTGCCAACGGCGCGCCTAACCCCTTCACGCGTCCGCTGGCGGCAGGCTTCCAACTACCGTCCGCCCTTTACGCAGAGCGAGGTAGCAATGCTGACCAAACTTAAGCAGCTGTTTACCTCGGGCGGGGTAAAGCCCGCCACACGCCAGCGTCATGGCGCAAAGCGCTCGCGCCCATTGGAGGATGCGCGCAACGAGGATATCGACAGCTTTATCGAGGCGGTGTATCACGCCGATGCAAAAGGCCACTCACCTTGGGTGCTGCGCGATAAAAGCGTGCTCGATACGTTACGCCGAGCGCTTGAATTCACCGTTAATCGCCAGGTGTGGATGCAGCGGGAAAATGGTCAGGTAGTGCACTGGCAGGGCCGCCTGCTGGCACTTCGTCATGGTGAAGGCCCGCCGCTGGGCATGGTGCTTGTCTGTCGGCCTGATGACGAAGCCGCCTGGCAGCTCAAGTTTTTCTATATCAGCCGGGAGTGGAAGGGCAGTGGCCACGGTACCCGCCTACTGATGGCGATACGACGCAGCTTAAGTGGGGTACCACTGCAAACACGCCTGCCGCTGGCCTGCCATTCGGCCATCGACAGCCTGGAGGCGGCAGGCTTTACCCGCCAGCACGTGGATGCCCTCGAAGTTGCAAGTTACGAAGCCCCCGCTCAGTGGGATGAGTAGCCCGCCAGCACGACAGCACAGTGGCAGGCAGGACGAAGATACGGGACCAGAAAAGGAGCAGTGGTAATGGGCCAGAAATTTGTACTCGTAGGTGATATAGGAACCGACCATGATGGTTTTCCCCCTACGCCCGTCATTGCGGGTAGTGGCACGGTCATCATGGATGGCAAGCCGGTGGCCCGAGTAGGTGACCCGTTAGAGCCTCACGATAAGCCCAATCACCCCCCGCACCCACGGGCGATTGCCCAGGGTTCCGGCACGATTCTTATTGACGGCAAGCCAGCTGCTTTAACAGGCCATGCGGTCGATTGCGGTGGTGTCGTCATTGGTTCAGGTTCAGGAGAGGGCAGTTAAGATGGCAAGCACAGGATTGCAATTTACCCTGACGTTACCCGGCGTTGATGATATCGCGGTGATCGACTTTACCTACCGCGAAGCGCTCTCCCAGCCCTTTGAACTGGTGCTTAACCTGGCCAGCCGCGATGGCCGCCTGGACGCCGCCGAGCTGCTGGACCGCGAAGCCACCCTGACCGTTTGGCAGGATGGTGAAGCGTTGCGTCACGTGCACGGTGTCGTCAGCGAGTTTGGTCGCGGCGACCGCGGCCACCGGCGTACCTTCTACTCCCTGGTGCTGCGTCCCGCACTCTGGCGGCTTTCGCTGCGTCACAACTCGCGTATCTTCCAGAAAGTCGATCCGCTGACCATCATCAATACCCTGTGCGACGAACGTGGCATTACCGACGTGGCCTTCGCCGTCACCCGTGAACTGCCCGAGCGCGAATACTGCGTGCAGTACCGCGAGACTGACCTGGCATTTATCGAACGCCTCGCCGCTGAAGAGGGCTTGTTCTACTTCCATGAATTTGAGGAGGGCGCCCACCGGCTGATCTTTGCTGATGATCCGCAGGTGCTCGCCAATCTGGGCGAGCGCACCTACCATAGCCGCGCCGGCGGCACCGCCCCCACCCGCCATGTGCGCAAGCTCAGCCACACCGCCCGCGTGGCGGCGGCCACCGCCACCCTGAAAGACTACAGCTTCAAGAACCCGGCCTACGCCCAACTGCACGAATACCTGGGCCGCGACGTGGAAGCCCACGGCCAGCAGACCGACTACGAGCACTTCGATTACCCCGGCCGCTACAAGCAGGACGCCTCCGGCCAGCCGTTTACCCGCATCCGCCTGGAAGAACTGCGCCGCGACGCTATCACCGCCAGCGCCGAAAGTGACCTGCCCGAACTTGCCCCCGGCGCACGCTTCAGCCTGACCGACCACGACACGCAAAGCCTCAACCGCGACTGGCAGGTGGTGGCCGTACACCACACGGGCGAGCAGCCCCAGGCGCTGGAAGAGGACAGCATCAGCAGTAGCGAATCGGGCGGCATGACACGCTACGCCAATCAGGTCACCCTCATGCCCGGCGATGCCCCCTGGCGTGCCACGCCCAACCCCAAACCCCGCGTGGATGGCCCCCAGGTGGCGTTTGTGGTCGGCCCGGAAGGCGAGGAGATTTACTGCGACGAGCACGGCCGCGTAAAGGTTCAGTTCCCCTGGGACCGCTACGCCGAACCCAACGAAACCGCCAGCTGCTGGGTACGCGTGGCTCAGGGCTGGGCAGGCGGCGGCTACGGCAGCATTGCGATTCCGCGCATCGGCCACGAGGTCATCGTTTCTTTCCTGGAAGGCGACCCGGACCAGCCGCTGGTCACCGGGCGTACCTACCACGCGGTGAACATCCCGCCCTACCCGCTGCCCGAACACAAGACGCGCACGGTGTTGCGCACCCAGAGCCACAAGGCCGAGGGCTTTAACGAACTGCGCTTTGAAGACGAAGCGGGCGAAGAGCAGATCTGGCTTCACGCCC
>NZ_FUKM01000009.1 GCF_900163645.1 Halomonas citrativorans
GGGTGGGGTTGGGGCTTTTGGCGCTGCTTTACGCCACCGCGTTCTCGACACTGTTTATTTTTGTGCCGCGCCTGGATATGGCCCGCAACGCCCCGGTCATGAATATCGAACCTGTCGCCTCTTTGGTGATCGGTTATTTCGTATTAGGGCAAACGCTAAGCCCTGGCCAGTTATTGGGTGGGGCGGTCGTGGTGGGTGGTATTGTCGCACTTAGCCTATCCAAAGGGCGGTAAACGTTGCGTTCTTTTCGGACATGTACCACAATGAAGTTGTGTAAGGAAACACTGTTTTTTAACGGAGGTACATGACGATGAAGATGACCGTATTATCACTCACTTCTGCGGCACTCTTGGTCGGCGCGGGTGCATTCGCTGCATCAGCCCAGGCACAGCAATCATTTGGTCACCCTGAAGGTTACGTGGCGGGCGACGCCATGTTTTGGAACCTTGATCCTGACCGCGGTTCCTCACGTAACGACGTAGGCCTGCGTTTGCGCGGTGGTGCGCAGTTCAATGATTACTTCGCGCTCGAAGGGCATCTGGGTACCGGTGGCTCCGATGGTGATACCAAGCTGGATTACCTGGTAGGTGCTTACGCAAAAGGCATCGCGCCTATTACCCCCAATGCACGTCTGTATGGTCTGATCGGTGTCACTGAAGTGGATTTCGACCACGACAGTGAAAGCGGTTTCTCCTATGGCGCGGGCGGTGAAATTGATGTCGCCAACAATCTGGCCATCAGCGCTGATTACATGCGTTATCTGGACAAGTCTGCCTACGATTTCGATGCGGCAAGCGTGGGCTTAAAATACCGTTTTTAATGATTAACGCTTAAAACGCGTTAGTGGTTTATCCAACCCCAGGGCCTTTTGGCTCTGGGGTTTTTTATGAATTTTTTCTGGGTAGCCAAGGGCACTACTAAATAACGCTAATAAAGCAGAAGGGTGGCTCATTGTTAGCTTGCTAATCATTTGCTAAAATGCGCTATTCCATTAAGCATCCGCTGGCCACAAGCGCTCTGCGCGTACGTAGAAGGCGCGCAAAACAAAGAGTAAAACTCCATGTCCCCTGATCAAAAATTCGCCCGCTGGGTGAAGGTGGCGCTGGCTGCCTTTGCACTGCTGTTTATCTATTTCTTGATAGCTGACAGCTTCATGCCCATGACGCCCGAGGCCAGGGTAATGCGCCCGGTTGCCCGTGTGGCACCAGAGCTCAGCGCGCCAGTGAAAGAAGTGACCGTGCGTGACCACCAGCAGGTTGCCAAAGGCGATGTGCTGTTTCGTCTGGACCCCGAGCCCTTTCAGCTTGCCCTTGATCAAGCGCGGCTAAACCGTGAGCAGGCTGAGCGCGAAAACACGCGCCTTGAAGCGGAGCTTGCCGCCGCACGGGCGGTGCTGGCCTCTGCCCAGGCAACGGCTGAGGAGCGCAGCAGCGAGCGGCGCCGTGGCGAAGCCCTGGTGGGGCGGCAGAATATTTCACGCCAGCAGTACGAGCAGCAGGTAGCGGCTGAGCATACCGCCCTGGCAGAAGTGGCTTCCGCCGAGGCGAACATACAGAGCCTGGAAGTACAGCTAGGCGAGAACGGAAATACCAACCTGCGCTTGCGCCAAGCCGACAACGCACTTGAGAAAGCGCAGTTGGACGTCGAACGTACCGAAGTGCGGGCGGCAGAGTCAGGCCAGGTGACGAACTTGCAGCTTCAGGTGGGCGACTATGTTCAGGCGGGGCAGCCAGTGATCGCACTGGTGACTCAGAAGATGGATATCGTTGCCGACTTCCGTGAAAAAAGCCTACGCCACGTACTGCCCAGCGACTCGGCTGCGGTGATCTTCGATGCCATGCCAGGGCATATCTTTGAAGGGCAGGTCAGTGCTTTTGATGCTGGCGTGCGGGAAGGGCAACTGACCGCTGATGGGCAACTGGCGGATATTCCTACCTCTGACCGCTGGGTGCGCGATGCGCAGCGTTTGCGTATTCATATTGTCCTCAACGAACCCATTGCTGCGCTGCTGCCAAGCGGCGCCCGGGCAACGGTGCAACTGCTACCGGGGGAACATGCGCTGGCGCACCCCTTTGCATGGCTACAAACGCATCTGATCAGCTGGCTACATTATGTCTATTAGTGCGGGGTCTACTAATGCAGGGCCCGCTGATACAAAACCGGCTGATGCCAGCGCGTGGTCAATCAATCGCGCGCTGCACGGCTTTTTTAAACGCACGCCTCGCCGTAGCGGTGCTGGCCCTGAAGCGCCTGGCTATCATCGCTTGAGTGAGAATGCCCTGCGCCAGTGTTTGCGGGTGGCCGGTGGTGGCACACTCGGGTTTATCATCAGTCAGTTAATGGGTTGGAACTACGGCGTTTTCTTTACCGTTTTTCCGATGTTTTTGCTGGGCATGGTGCCCATTCTGAATATCAGCATTATTCGCCAGTTTTTAGGTAACGTATCGGTGAATGCGCTGGAAGTCAGCCTGGTGGTCGGCCTGCTTAAACATATGCCGGTGGTGATGACGCTGGTCGTGTTGGGTATGTTCCTGTTTCGGTTTAGCCTGATGGCAAAAGGCCCGCTGTTTCTGTTTGGAGCCAATGGCGTATTAACCTTAAGCATTCTGCTGCATTTTGCGAGCTACCCCAGCGTCGATCTAGCTGATTTGTTGGCCTCCAATTTTGTGGCCAGTGTGCTCGCTGTGTTCATCGCCATGCTGATGTACACGCTTTTCCCCGACGTTGAGCCCCGCCAACCGCCGCCCAAAAGCACCAAGACTAAAGCGCAGATGCGCCATGAAACGCTGATGGGCGGCATTACCGCGACACTTTCCTTTGTCGTTTTTCAGGTGCTTGACCTGCAGGGGTCGCTCTCGGCACAAATGGCGACCATTCTGGTACTGTTCGCGATGGGCTATGCCGGTGCACGCGTATCCGCTCGCAAACGCGCCATCGGCACGCTATTGGGATGTAATCTGGCGCTGATAATGCAGCTTCTGCTTTACACACAAAGCAATCACTTCCTGCTGGCGATTGTGCTTTATTGGTTGGGGCTATTGCTGTTTGGGCGCGAACACATACTTGAAGGTGGCGGTTCCGGCATCGGGTTTGGCGGGATGACCACTTTGGGCATTCTGTTTGGTCAATCATTAGGCCCGAATCAGGACCTTGTCTATAGCGCCCTGTACCGTTTTTCATCCATGAGCGTGGCGCTGGTAGTAACGCTGCTGTTTATGGCTTGCCTGCATTATGTGCTCAATCTTTGGGAGCCTACGCGACTACCAGAAAGAAAGTGAGGTAACTTTTTTAACAAAGGCTACTCTAATAAGGCAGCTGTGATGTGAAGGGCAATATGTTCTTCCCTCCAGCGTGTTTCCTACTAACGGATTAGAGGTGTATGTCATGAGTGGAAAAGACGATAAAGTAAAAGGCGCCGCTAACAAAGCCGCTGGTAAAGTGAAAGAAGCGGCTGGCAAAGTAACGGGCAGCGAAAAAACGGAAGCCAAAGGCAAAATGCAGCAGGCTAAAGGCGAAGCTCAAAAAGGTAAAGGCGAGGTGAAAGAGAGCCTCAAGAAAAAATAGCCTTGCTACGCACGTTAGCGTAACACGTCGACAACAGGGGCCCTTAGGCCCCTGTTTGCGTTTATGTTTTTCGTTTTCAAACCGTTTTACACTTCCTGATACAGCTGGCTTCCCGTTTTTCGAAACTTCTCCGCCTGCTCTTCCATGCCGCGCTTAACCGACTCCGCGTCGTTAGTGCTTTCTGGCGTGCGGTCGCGGTAGGTATCGCGTACTTCCTGGCTAATCTTCATTGAGCAGAACTTGGGCCCGCACATGGAGCAAAAATGGGCGACCTTCGCGGAATCCTTGGGCAGAGTTTCGTCATGGAATTCCCGCGCGGTGTCTGGGTCTAGCCCCAAGTTGAACTGATCTTCCCAGCGAAATTCAAACCGCGCCTTGGAAAGCGCATTGTCACGCCGCTGTGCTGCCGGGTGGCCCTTGGCGAGATCCGCCGCGTGGGCGGCAATTTTGTAGGTAATAATACCGGTCTTTACGTCATCTTTATTGGGCAGGCCCAGGTGCTCCTTCGGCGTGACGTAGCAGAGCATGGCACATCCAAACCAGCCGATCATCGCGGCCCCAATGCCCGAGGTAATATGGTCGTAGCCTGGTGCGATATCCGTGACCAACGGGCCGAGTGTGTAGAAGGGCGCTTCATCGCAGTACTCCAACTGCTTGTCCATGTTCTCCTTCACAAGGTGCATGGGCACGTGGCCGGGCCCTTCAATCATTACCTGCACGTCGTGCTTCCAGGCAATGTGGGTCAGCTCGCCCAGGGTTTTAAGCTCGGCCATCTGCGCTTCGTCATTGGCATCGGCAATAGAGCCTGGGCGCAGGCCGTCACCCAGCGAAAATGCCACATCGTACTGCTTGCAGATCTCGCAGATCTCCTCGAAGTGGGTATACAGAAAGCTCTCCTGGTGATGGTACAAACACCATTTTGCCATGATCGAACCGCCGCGAGAGACAATGCCCGTCACCCGGTTGGCGGTCAGCGGCACATAGCGCAGCAAAACGCCTGCGTGAATGGTGAAGTAATCCACGCCCTGTTCGGCCTGCTCAATCAACGTATCGCGAAACACCTCCCAGGTCAGGTTTTCGGCCACGCCGTTCACCTTCTCCAGCGCTTGATAGATGGGCACTGTACCGATAGGCACTGGCGAATTACGCAAAATCCATTCGCGAGTTTCATGAATGTTCTGCCCGGTGGAGAGATCCATGATGGTATCCGCGCCCCAGCGAATCCCCCAGGTCATTTTGTCGACTTCTTCTTCAATCGACGAGGTGACGGCCGAGTTGCCCAGATTGCCGTTAATCTTAACCAGAAAGTTACGCCCGATAATCATCGGCTCGCTTTCCGGATGGTTGATGTTATTGGGAATAATCGCCCGCCCACGAGCAACTTCATCGCGCACAAACTCCGGCGTAATCTCTTCTGGGATGCTGGCGCCGAAGCTCTGGCCGCGATGCTGGTGGCCCAAAATTCGCTCCACCTCGGCATCGCCTGAGTACTTTGCAGAGAGCGCTTGGCGGCGCTGGTTCTCGCGCAGGGCGATAAACTCCATTTCCGGCGTGATAATCCCTTGGCGGGCGTAGTGCAACTGGGTAACGTTCTTGCCTTCTTTTGCCCGCCGCGGCGTGCGTTTCAAATCAAAGCGCAGTTGGGCCAGCATGGGGTCGTTGGCGCGGCGTTTGCCGTACTCAGACGTATGGCCTTCTAAAAACTCGGTGTCGTCGCGTTCCTCAATCCACGCCCGGCGAAGCGCGGGAAGCCCACGGCGTAGATCAATCTGGGCGTTGGGGTCGGTGTAGGGGCCAGAGGTGTCGTACACCAGCAGCGGCGGGTTCTGTTCATCCACGCTGGTCGTTTTGGTCGGCGAGAGGCTGATTTCCCGAAACGGCACGCGGATGTCGGGGCGCGAGCCTTCAAGGTACACCTTGCGTGAACCGGGTAGTGGAGAAATCGCGGCGGCATCCACTTGGGCGGTTTCGGCTAGAAAGCGGGCTGTCTTCTGGGTAACGGTTTTGTTCACGGTTATATCCTTGTTATTGGAATTAATGGGAAAGATCCAGGCCCATCTGCCAGAAGTCGATTTCCAAACGCGTGGCATCGCGGAAAATTTTGCTGAGCTCATTAAAGCGGGCAGGGGTTACGTCGGCGAGGCGAGCATCCAGCCATTCAAGCTCGGCCTGCATGGCGGCCTGAAACTCCTCGCTTTCGTACATCGCAATCCAGGCATCAAACGGGTTGTGTGTGCCGCGTATGGTTGTGGATTTTGCGTTCAACCAGTTGGCAATCTCGCCATAGCCCACCAGGCAAGGGGCAAGTGCTACGTGTAAATCCAGCAGGTCGCCACGGTTGCCGGTATCCAACACATAGCGGGTGTAGGCCATGGTCGCCCGAGCTTCTTGTAGCTCGGCAAGCGCCTCCTCGGAAATACCCCATTCGCTGCAAAAGCCCACATGCAAGCCCAGCTCCACATCCACAATGGTTTTCAACCCTTCATGGGCCTGGCGCAAATCGGCAAGCGTAGGGCTTTTGTAGGCGGCCAACGCATAGGCGCGAGCGAAGTGAATCAGAAACAGGTAATCCTGCTTCAGGTAGTGGCGGAATGATGCTTCAGGCAGCGTGGCGTTGCCCAGCTGGCGCACAAAGTCGTGCTCAATGTAGGCGCGCCAATCGTCATGGCAGGCAGTGGTTAAATCAGTAAAGCGGTAGCCCATACATCCTCCGGGAGTAGTGATCCGAAGGGCAGGCGAAAAGATCGAGGAAATGGCACGGAAGGGTGGCGAGCGATTGTGGGAGAGAGCTAGCCGGCGCCATCGCTTGATCCCTACGCCGGTACCCGCGCTACATCAAAAGCAGCGCATTAGCCGGATCAGGTTCAGCGGGACCAGCGCTTGGCGGCAAAATTGCTACGCCCTGCGCCATCTCAGCCGGATTCACCGGCACCCCGTCAAGCATTCAACTCAGCGAGTCTAGGTGGCGGTGGAGGGAGATGCAAGGGGGCGAACGGCAGTGCGACGTGTTAATTTGAATCGATTATGACTATTAACACTCATCATTACAGCGTGATGCGATCAGGAAGTGCTGACATTGACCACCGATAACAAAACGGGTTGGGAAGCCTTCTATCGCGCCAATCAAACGCGAGCCGCCTCGCCGCTGTTACGGCGCGCTTTGGGGGCTGAGTGCTTACCCAAAGGCAACGGCCATGCTATCGATTTAGGATGTGGAGGCGGCATCGAAACCGCGCTACTGCTGACGTCGGGGTGGAAGGTCTTGGCGATCGACAAAGCGCCCAACGCCATTGCGCGAGTTGAAACACTAAAAGCTGAATTACCCAGCGCTGATCTGACGGTGATGGTTTCGCGCTTCGAGGAATTGAAAGGCCTGCCATCGTCTGCCCTAATCCACGCCGGGCTAAGCCTGCCGTTCTGCGAGCCAACGCACTTTCCCATGCTGTGGGACATGATCCTTTCAGCGCTTGAGCCGGGAGGGTTATTTGTCGGGCACCTTTTCGGTAACCGGCACGATTGGGCCAAGCATTCAACAATGAGTTTTCATTCCAAAACAGAGGTTGAAGGTCTCTGCAGTGGTTTAGGCGTCGAGCTTTTTCGCGAAAGCGAAGGAGAGGGTGGGCTGGTAACGCATCACTGGCACCGGTTTGATCTGATACTGCGTAAGCCAATGGTTTGATTGAATCACCTTATTGAATATAGCGGCTGCCAAGTGTTTTGAGCGCTTAATACTCCAGGCATTACCTCACTTCAGCGCCCGTCAAAACGAATGAAGAAGCGAACCCGGTAGCAATGAAGGCTATAGCGTTTCACCCGTAAGGTAGCTAGGACCCTATCCATTAGCTTCATGGGGGTATCCCTTTGTATTTATCTCTATTTGTATTTATATACAGCATTATTGAGAATGGTAAATCGTGCCAGCATGCGAGTTTTGGATAGACAGCCAAAATTTGCTTTGCTAGCAATAGAATCAATGAGGTAGATTTGGTTTAGGCGGCTGCATAATAACTGTTAGTTGCGCCATAGAAATTTTTTAATACGTCAGAAAGGGAAAGCATTATGCCAATAGATTTAACAGAAACTTTGGTTGTTGGGATTTCAGCTACTGCACTATTTGATTTATCTGAAGCTGATGAGATCTTTAGAGAAAAAAATAAAATAGATCCAAACACAGCGATAGACGAATATCGAACATATATGCTTGAGCACGAAGATGAATCGCTAAATGATGGTACAGCTATGCCGTTAGTACGGTCACTGTTAAATCTCAATACGCACAAAAGTCCGGAAGATAATGCGCCAATAGTAGAGGTGGTTGTTATTTCAAGGAATAGTCCGGAAACAGGCTTTAGAGTATTAAATGAAATTCGTAGGAGAGAACTTCCTATTACTCGTTCGGCATTTACAGCTGGTGAAGCGAGTTCGATCTATTTAGACGCTTTTTATGTCGACTTGTTTCTAACAACCAATGAGCAAGATGCTCAAGAGGTCATCGATAGTGGAGTATGTGCTTCGGCATTAGTTAAAAAGCCTCCTCAGTCAGAGGCGAGTTTGAACGAAGAGCAAGTTCGCTTTGCTTTTGATGCGGATGCTGTGCTTTTTAGCGAGGATAGTGAAATTGTTAACCAAACGGATGGGTTAGAAGAATTCTGGCGTAGTGAAAATGAAAAACAGGATATCCCTTTACAAGAAGGACCATATGCTAACCTTCTGAAAAAGCTATCAAAAGTACAAGAAAGGTTACCGGGTCGTATTGAATATTCTCCTGTAAAATTGGCTATTATGACGGCGCGAAATAGCCCTGCGGAGATGAGAGTTATAAAAACCCTTCGAAGTTGGAATGTTTATATTGATCAAGCATTTTTTCTTGGAGGTTTAGAGAAAAGTCGCTTTCTAAAGGCCTTTAAGCCACATATCTTTTTTGATGATCAAGATTCACACTTGGACCCAGCGTCAACAGAGGTTCCGAGCGCAAAAGTTCTTTATCCATCAAACTCAATTCTAAATAAAATAATGCAGGAAAAGGCCAAGAAAAAAGTTGATACAGTGTCAGATGAAGTATGTAACTAATAAGGCATTTAAGAGTGATTTCCAACGCTTGGTATTTTTCGTTTCATCGTTGGGTTTTGTGTTTACGGTGGTATGGTTAGGTTCAGTGGTGGCGTTGCTCACACCTTAATGCGGTGTTATGCGTAGCCGACAAAATCAAACAATTGGAAGGAGTTAATGTTTATGATTACTTGCTATGTCAGGTATGCAATAGATCCAAAGAAGGTCAAAGAGTTTGAAGAATACGCGGAAATGTGGATTCCACTCGTTGAAAAGTTTGGAGGTCAACATAATGGCTACTTTCTACCATCTGAAGACGCAAGCAATATAGCTTTAGCGCTATTCACGTTTGAAAGTTTGTCAGCTTACGAAGATTATCGTACTAAGTCTCTAAATGACCCTGAGTGTATTAAAGCTTTTGAATTTGCAGATAAAGTGGACTGTATTATCAGCTATGAGCGTAGCTTTTTTAGACCTGTGTTCGGTTGAACAAGCTGCGTATAACAAAACGGTTAAGAAAGATTCGCAACGCTCGGTATTTTTTATAATTATATTTAAATGTATGTGGCGCAATAGGTTCGTGTCGCTCGATGAAAGCTCACCTTTCATTGGGAATGACAATGAAAATCTCTTTGGCGACCGGCCAACCGATAGATATGGTGACAGACACCACGCGTATCAACTTCATGGAAAAGGCTCGTTTGGGAATTGAAGGGGCACTGTCGAGCAATGATTCGGATTTGGCCAAGAGATTGCAGGCGGCTATCGATATCATGAATAGACAACAAGGGCAGGCTGTCGGTGTTGACACACGGGCATAACAATTCAAGCCAGCCGACTCCCTTCGGCGACGGCTGATTTCAGGCGTTAGGCGTTAGGCGTAAGTGAAGGAGTCAATGATGCGAATTGGTTGTCTTGAAGATGTTCTGGAATTTATCCCTTTGCTTGCGCGCGAAATGGCGAGACATTGGCGACATCCTTTTCCTTTCAGCTTCGCCTTCACTACAAAGACTAGCGTGCTGGTCGCGTTACGTTGGACTAATCCGGAGGCTGCGTGAAACCTGAAATAGAAGCTAAATTTTCCACCTACCCTTTAGAAGTACGAAAGCAGCTTACAGATATTCGCCGCCTGGTTTTGTCTGTTGCAGAAGAAAATAATCTGGGTACGGTTGAGGAGGCTCTTAAGTGGGGCGAGCCCAGCTATCTTGTGAAGGGCGGCAGCACGATCCGAATGGACTGGAAGCAAAACGATCCAGATGTCATTAAAGTATATTTTCACTGTCAGACTCGCTTGATCGAAACCTTCAAAGAAATATATCGTGACGAATTTGAATATGAGGGGAAAAGAGCAATTGTCGTTCCCTTGAATGCCTCTGTCGTGAGCGGCCCGCTAAGCCATTGCCTACAGATGGCATTAAAGTATCATAGTTTGAAGCATCTCCCATTGCTTGGGGCTTGAGGACGTGTGGCCCTTTTGGCTCTATTCTGTGAGCCCTCACTCACATTGTCGTCGGTGACACTGTCTGGCTGAAACGGTTTGCTACTCATCCGGCCTGCTTAGAGTCGTTGCGCGAGGTCGTTGGACTTCCAAATCCCAAGAGCCTGGATCAAACAGTTTTTAATGACATTGGTAGCTTATCTGAGCACCGAATCTGGTTGGATCACAAGATTATCAACTGGATAGCCGAGCTATCCGAAAGTGATCTGAAGTTTATTCTCAGATATCACAACACCAAGGGGGTTGCTGCCACTAAACGGTATTCGAGTCTGGTTCTTCATTTCTTTAACCATCAGACTCATCATCGTGGGCAAGTGTCTACGTTGCTAGCACAGGCAGGCGTGGATATTGGGGTTACTGATCTGCTGGCTGAGATTCCGGAGGAAAACAAAGTCATGCACAGCGACAGTTTTTCCGTGCGGCTTTGACTCCACTACAGAGCTACACGTGCTATCGGCATTATGTACTTTGAGGAAAAATACCAATGGAAGTAACTATCGGTAATGATTCTGAACTGATTAATTTGGCTCAAGGTATCCGTTATCAGGTGTTTACACGTGAACAGCAGATCCCCGTAGAGTTAGACCTTGATGGATTAGATGAGGAATCATTCCATGCGTTAGTAACTGAAAACGGTGAGCCAATGGCTACTGCTCGCCTGACAGTGAAAGAAGATGGCTCTTCTGTTATGGCCAGGGTAGCTGTCAATGAGGAATGCCGAGGAATGGGAGTTGCTTCAAAAGTTATCCAAGCAATAATGCAATATGCGCAGAATATAGATGTCAATTCTATTGAAATCCATGCTCACAGTTACCTTAGAAGTTACTACGAAAGGTTTGGATTTGAGTTCATTAAAGAAGTAGAGGTTGTGGGCGAACATCAGCTAATTGAAATGCAATGCCAAATAGTGCGCACATAACAAAGCATTTAAGAGTAATTTAGCACGTTTGGCACTTTTCTATGCGTTGGTTTTAGTGGTTAAGGTGCTATGCGCTTGCATTGGTATTGCACGCCTCATACCTTAACGGGGCGTTTCAAGTACTTTAGGGAGCAACCAAATAATTCGCGATTATCGGGCAGCCGATATCGACCAAATCTTGGCAATTTGGCTATCTGCCTCTATTAAGGCCCATACCTTCATTGAATCTGCGTTTTGGGAATCAAAAGTTAGCGAGATGCGTGATGTATACATCCCTGCATCGGAAACGCTTGTATATGAAGCTGAGGGAAAAGTCGTTGGATTCTATAGCTTGTATGAGAACAATCTTGCTGCGATCTTTGTGGTCCCAAGCTCACAGGGAAAGGGGGTAGGCTCAGCCTTGCTGGATGATGCGAAGAATAGGCGAAACCGGTTACAGCTCACTGTTTACAAAGAAAATACTTCGAGCATCAAGTTCTACGAGAAACACAAGTTCACTTTACTTGGAGAGCAAATCGATGGGCACACCGGGCACCCTGGTAATCCCCCCATTTATAACCGGAGCGATAAGTAGAGTTGGTTATGGCTACCTTCTGTTTCGGTGTTATCCCACCCAATGCCATGTTCGGCCGCTCGTGGTTGTACGTCCAGAGCCAGCGTGTGGCAAAATCCTGTACTTCAGCGATCGAGTCGAAAAGATAATGGCTCAGCCAATCATAACGGACTGTTCGGTTGTAACGTTCGATGTAGGCATTCTGCTGCGGCTTGCCAGGTTGAATGTGCAGCAACTCAATACCGTTCTGCTTCGCCCAACGGGTTAGTTTGCCACTGATGTATTCCGGGCCGTTGTCGCATCGAATGGCCTTGGGTCGGCCACGCCATTCGATCAACTGGTTTA
>NZ_FUKM01000008.1 GCF_900163645.1 Halomonas citrativorans
CACCAACCAACAAGCCCAGAGGGCCGCCCATCAGCATCAACGCACCTGTGGCTGCACGAGTCGCACCCGCCATTGCCGTCGCTGCCGCTGCTTGGCGCGTGGTGGCACCGGTCAGTAGATTAAGCGTGCCGGTCGTCGTGGCCGCAATGGCGGCTTTGGCGGTGAGCGCTGCTTGGCTGGCCGCGATAGCACCTACATAACGGCCAGCCATAATGCCGCCGGTGATGATCAACGCATCGCCCAGCAGGTCGATGCCGCCCGCTAACGCCTCAATGCGGGCTACCTGTTCATCGGTCAGATCGTTGGCTTCTGCCAGCGCTGGCAGCATGTCGTTGTAAACGGCCAGCACGCCGGTGGCGTTATCAACCACCAGCCCGAAGGCGCCGCTTACACCGCTCTCACCCAGCTGGAGAATCGACTCGCTCAGCATTGAATTGAAGCCACGGATGGAGCCTGTCAGGCCCGAGCCGATGATCAGCGCCATCCGTTCGACTTCGCCTTCAACACTATTCAGCTCACCACTGAACTCACGCACACGGCCCGCGCCGGCTGCGAGGATCTGCGCGGCGGCACCGGCCTCACTGCCGAAGATGGCGAAGGCATCCGCTGTGGACATGTTGGCGTCACGAATCCGCTCCAGCACCGTCTCCAGGCCGTGAGCTTCGATATTGACGTCTTCTATCGTGAGGCCGTAATTAGCCAGCACACCAGCCGCTTGAGGTGTCACGTTGGAAAGCTGACGGATAATGCCGATTAAGCCGGTACCAGCACGGCTGGCTTGCAGGCCCGCATCAGACAGCACGCCGATAGCGGCAGAAGTGGTTTCAATGCTGATGCCAGCAGAGGCGGCGAAAGGCCCAGCGTAGGAAAACGCTTCACCCAACTGCATGATATTGGTGTTGGAACGTGCTGAGGTCGCGGCCATCACGTCGTTAACGCGATTTAGCTGGTCAACTTCCATCCGCATGCCGCCGAGCACGTTGGATGCGATGTCGGCCGCTTGGGCAAGATCCATCTGGCCAGCCGTTGCCAGGCTTAAAACGCTGGGCGTTGCGGCCAGCACTTCGTTAACGTCAAACCCTGCCTGGGCCAGGAAACGTTGGGCATCTGCCGACTGCTTGGCAGAGAACATGCTGGTAGCGCCAAGGCTACGCGCCTGTTGTTCAAGCTGAGCTATCTCACCGACTGTGGCACTGGAAACTGCCTGAAGCCCCAAAATGGAGTCTTCAAAGTCGGCGGTTTGAGAAATGATGCTGCCAAAACTGAGGCCGCCCGCCATGGAGACGAGCGCCATTACCACCCCGAGTGCAACAGAACGCAGGCGGTTTAAATGTGAGGATACGGTCTGGGCCTGCGCGCCAGTTTGCGCTAGTGCCTGTGATGCCTGACGCCCACCCTGATCGGTTTCAGTACCGAAGGTGCGTGCTTCTTGCCCCGCATCGCGTAAATGCTCGGAAACGGTACCCGCCTGGCGACCAGGTGCCGCCAGTGAGGTTTCGGCCCGCTTACTTTCCCGCTCTGTCGTAGCGCCAAACTCCCGCACGTCACCCTGGGCATCCTTGAGAGTGCCTGAGAGCTGGCGACCATCGCCAGTTAGGGTAACGCTAAGCGTTAGATTGTTGTTCAAAGCCAGGCCTTCTAACGTTAGTTGCGGGGTTCATTCATGACGCTAAGCGCGCCGCGCTCAATGAGCTGTACCTGATCAAGCCGTTCTAGCTGCTGCTCTGGTGGCAATCTGTAGAGGCTGATCACGCTGATCACCGCTTGTACATCCAGCCCAGTGGGGCCGCCCATGCCTGCAAAGCGCCACTGGCGGGAACAGCGCAGGAAGATCTGAACGGCGTCCCAGTTTTCCGGCAGCACATCGAAGAGATCCGGCTCTGCATCGGCTGCCTCGACTTCTTCGGCCAGTTCGCCGCCCAGAGTGATGCCTAGCGCGGCGAGGTCATCCTTGACCAGATTGGGCTGAGCCGTGCTGGCCTCAGCCCAGTGCTTACCGGCGTCGACTAGATTCGCCCACGGTTCTTTTTTGAAACGCTCTCCTGATAGGCGGTGATCAGCGCCGTTGAGATCGCCGGATCGTTTTTGGCGGCATGCAGCAGGTCGTCACCTTCCAGTGCTTTGCCTTCGTCATCCGTTAGGCAAATGTCTTCAACGCCCTTTAGCACTTCGTCGAGAAGCAGCGTATCGGCAGGCATGTCGCGCAGTTCGTTCTGGGGCTTCACTTTGAACGTGGCTTTGAATTTGCCGGTGTTTTCCTTGCCGTTTTCGTCATACACGGTAAGGGCAACGGGGAACTTGTAGGTGCGGCCTGTAT
>NZ_FUKM01000010.1 GCF_900163645.1 Halomonas citrativorans
TAGGGAAGCTCTGAAAAAGTCACTGCCATCAGCGATAATACGGCTATCGTCAACTGCATAGGATTCAGTGCTGCCATGGATCAAATCACCTTCTCAGAAGCCGAGTACCAGAACAAGAAGCGAAAGACCCACCGCGAACTCTTTCTGGAGCGGATGGACAAGCTGATCCCCTGGACGCAGTTGGAGAAGAAGGTAGCCCGTTATTACCCCAAGGGCGAGAGCGGGCGGCCTCCGTATCAACTGTCTGCCATGCTCCGCGTCCATTGCATGCAATTGTTTTACAACCTGAGCGATCCGGCCATGGAAGACGCCCTCTACGAGATCGAGTCCATGCGCCAATTCGCCGGTTTGAAACTGGACCGATTGCCGGACGAAACCACGATTCTCAAGTTTCGCCATTTTCTGGAACGCCACGGCCTTGGCAAGGTGCTGTTCCAGGAAGTGAACAACCACCTGGAGAAAAATGGCCTGATGCTGCGCGAAGGGAGCATTGTCGATGCCACTATCATTTCTGCGCCTAGTTCCACCAAAAACAAAAAAGGCGAGCGCGATCCGCAAATGCACCAAACTAAAAAAGGTAGCTCTTGGCACTTTGGCATGAAAATGCACATAGGTGTCGACGATAAGCTTGGGTTGATTCACAGCATTGAGACCACGGCTGCCAATGTCCATGACATTGTGCCTGCCGATAAGCTCCTTCACGGTGAAGAGCAACGCGTCTTCGGTGATGCCGGTTACCTTGGTATTCAAAAACGAGACGAGCACAAGCACCGCAACGATGTCTCTTGGTATATTGCCAAACGGCCTGGCACCCGCAAGCAGCTAGATGCCAGGCGACAGAAAGTCGAAAAAATCAAAGCCAGTATCCGTGCCAAGGTGGAGCACCCCTTTCGGTACATCAAACAAGTTTTTGGTTATGGCAAGGCTCGCTATCGTGGACTGGCCAAAAACACTCAGCGCCTGCACTTGCTGGCGGCGTTCAGCAACCTGCTGATCAGTGAGAAATACCTATGGGAATAGGGCGATTGCGCCCGTTTTCCGCTCAATGAGCGGGAAACGGGCAAAAATACACAAAGAACGGGAGAAGAATGTCTGAATTTTCGATTTTTTCTCGGCTCAAGTGAGCGGTGATGAATATCGGCAGTTATTCAGACCTTCC
>NZ_FUKM01000011.1 GCF_900163645.1 Halomonas citrativorans
TTTACTCTGTTGGGTCTTTGTTCTTTATACACTATAATTTATGCATGATCACTTAGTACACTGGTGGGAAAATCCCACTGCGCGATAATGCCATCTATTGACCCTGAGAAGCTGTCTAGTTGCGCCTTGGTCTCTTCAAAAAGCTGATTAAACGATAGCTCTTCAGCCTCAACCGCCGTATCCACACTAAGCAGTTCATGAATGTTTAATGCTTTTGCCTCACGCAAGGTTTCCATCGCATGACGCTGCTTATCCTCTAAAGCAACCACAAAAATATTACGTTTCATCATTATTCTCTCCGTGAATAAGGTCGTTCTCCTAATGCCGCATAATTAGCGTAAGACAGCTGGTAGTATTTATCCTTGATATGTTTAATTTAATAAAGTTCAATTCCGTATTTATTAGTTAACATGCTTATTAGATGCCTTTAAGATAATTGATCTTTGTTTTGTGACCTAGTGGGATTCAGTTTGTTTATAAACGTAGCGATTCTTTTCAAACCTACGTTGCCTGAAAAGAACGTACATCGGTGATCGGTGATATAAGCCAATGTAAAAATTAACAATTGTTAATTTTTTTGGCTAATGAAATTAGTAATGTTCTTTATCCAAGTAGGAAAAATAAATAATTCTTGTTTATGTTTTTAACGTTGACTATATTTTTTTCGCCTTTCACCTTTTTTGGCTGTATTAATATTTTACCTTTTGGTTATCATGCATAACCTTCGTCTAACTACAGGGAGTGTAGAAATGGATAAGGTAATAGCTGGAAACTATAATGTTATGGACAGAAAAAGCTTTAACAGCGGCGCTGATGATTTCGACGTTCCAGATTTTGATATAACCTTGGAAAATATTCTGGGCTTGTATGGGGAGTTGGAACATAAATCTATAGAAAGTTTATACGCAATGCGTAAAAAACCGGTCGAGTTAAAGAGAAATCAAAAAATGTTTTCTTTATGTGATGGTCGGGCAGATATATTTGTAGTGAAAGAAGGGTGGGCGAGCCTTTGTCATGCTTCTGATAAACGAAGTCAAGACATATGTAATGTATTTATGCCGGGCGATATAATAGGCATTCGGGACAGCTTCTTTGAAAATCACGACATTATTATATTAGCGCTTACTAACTGTAAGCTGGAGAAAGTATCGGTGGAAGATATACATGAGCTTTTCAAAACCGATATGAGCGTTAGAAAAGCAATAATGTCTTATATCATGGTCAACGACAATATTACCATTGAACGATTAAGAAGCTGTACGCACCACCGTTCTGAAGAGCGTGTTGCTCATTTTTTATTAGAAATTTATGCACGATTCTGCTTCAAAGGGATGTTGAAAACTAATATTTACGCATTTCCTATTACTCAAGATGTAGTAGGTGAGCTATTAGGCATTACTAGTGTCCATGTTAGCCGCTGCATGACGGCGCTGGAACAAAAGAAGTTTATTCGTAAAACGAGGAGTAGTATTAAGCTCCTTAAGCCGGAGGAAATGGCGGCAGCAACAGGTTTTGATAGTGAGTTTATTTATGGCCATGTCCGTATAGAGTAACGTTATATTCGTGCTTTAGTAGCCGTATATTACGGGCTTTTAATGAAAGAGTTACGATAGCTGATCAGTGAATCGTATTTTCTTTTGGCTGGTTTTGTTAAATTGTTGTCGTAGTTGGTCTTTTTTATTTGAATGTTGGTCGTTTAGCATGAAATTGCCACTTTCTAAAGCCTTCTCCACTGGAGAGGACTGTTGGCATGGCTTGGATAGCATGAAACCGCATGGTTGATTTGAATTGGGAAAGTGCGTTCAAGTCAGTGCTGACAATCCCTTAAAGCGTCAATGTGATGGCAAGAATGTTTTCCATCGCCACGGCCTAAGCATGGAAGATGGTCAGGCATTCAAATGGCGAAAGATGGTTTTTAATAGAGAAAGAAGAGATCTTGTTTCGAATTCGTACAAACTTAAAGCTTGTTATCTATAGGGTTGGTGTTTTCAGTAAACTTTGGAGGTATGTTATAAGTAATTGGCGAGTTTGATGAAATTTTAGCCCATTAAAGAAGGTTGAAGCGTTAATAATCGCTTAAGCGATGTTGGTTTAATCCACGTTATAAAGGCTATGTTCTGCCTTGCAGAGACGTATAAGTTAGCTACCTTGTTATGGCAATGACCTTGATCTGAAATTTAATCATACAAGGAGTGGATTAGATGACAGTCAGCAATCTATCTTTTCATAATGTGACTGCCCATAAGCATTACAGCGAGTTAGCGGATTCGCCCTCTTCGCAACATACGAAACTGTATGATCCCTATCCATCGCGCTTGGTACAACCTCCTCAAGCACTTTGGCAGGCGCGTCAGGACGCCGTTGTAAAAGGGCATCACCTGGCAGGGCCTTTAAGCGAAACTCAACTGGATGAATTTGAACGTAAAGGCTTTTTGTTTATCCCGAATTTGATTAGCGGTAGTGAGCTTGATGAGCTGCGTGCTGAGATGCAGGCACTTATGAATACGGATGCTTACCGTGATAAAGACTTCAGTATTACCGAGCCTGAAAGTAATGAAATTCGTTCACTGTTTGCGGTACACCACCTTTCAGAACGCTTGGGCGCGCTGGCCAGAGATGAGCGCGTGGCAGGCGCCGCTCGGCAGTTGATTGGTGATGATCCTTATGTGCATCAGTCACGCATTAACTACAAGCCGGGGTTCGCCGGTAAGGGCTTTAACTGGCACTCGGATTTTGAGACCTGGCATGCTGAGGATGGTATGCCCGGTATGCATGCAGTAAGTGCGTCCTTGATCCTGACCGATAATCACGAATTTAATGGCCCGCTGATGCTGATTCCTGGCTCGCACAAGAAGTTTGTGCCCTGCCAGGGGGAGACGCCAGTGGATAACCATAAGCGTTCGTTGAAAGCGCAGGAAGTGGGCGTACCAAGCCCAGAGGCGCTCACTGAACTGGTCGCTGAGCACGGTATTGAAGCGCCGAAAGGTAAGGCGGGTGGGCTATTGCTGTTTGATTGCAATACACTGCATGCCTCAAACGCTAACTTGTCGCCGGACCCGCGCAGTAACGTGTTCTTCGTCTTTAACCGCCCCGATAATCGCTGCCGCGAGCCGTATGCGGCCCCGCAGCAGCGTCCGGACTTTCTGGCCCATGACCCAGGCCAGGAGTGGCTAGTCGATAAGTGATTGGGAGGATGAACGATAACCTCGTATTGGGTTGTGGAACATACACATAGGTAGGGTAAACTGTTGCGTCTGTCGTTAAGAACGCGGCACGTATAATGAGAAGGAGAGTACCCGCCATGCGTCTTGTTCCACAATTTACCGACGGTCAGGCATTTCCCCATGCATTGGGCAAAGTCGTGTGTGTTGGCCGCAACTATGCTGATCACGCGAAAGAGCTGGATAATCCCGTTCCCAGCGAGCCACTGTTATTTATTAAGCCTGCGACAAGTGTCGTGGATATAGAGCAGCCGCTAAGCCCGCCTTTTTCTCAAGGCGATGTGCACTATGAAACCGAACTTGCCCTGTTAGTTGGGGAAACCCTCACCCACGCGACGCCGGATGAAGCTGAACGTGCGATTGTGGGTATTGGGTTAGCGCTCGATTTAACGCTACGCGATGTACAAACGAAGCTGAAAGAGAAAGGCCACCCGTGGGAAATCGCCAAGGGTTTTGATGGGTCGTGCCCGCTATCCAAGTTCCTGCCACTAAGCCGAGTACCTAACTGGAATGCACTGGCCTTTACGCTGGAGGTTGATGGTGAAGCGCGCCAGCATGGGGAAGGTGCGGATATGATCTTTGCGATTCCCTCGCTGGTTGCGGAAATGAGCCGTCATTTCACGCTTGAGCCGGGCGATGTCATTTTAACCGGCACCCCCGCTGGTGTCGGTGAGTTAACTCGAGGCACATCACTGCGCTTAACGCTGACCGGCGGCCTGGAAGTGACAACCTCTGTTGCTGAATAAGCCAGCGTTGCATAGTGAAAGCGCCCCTTGGTCTTCCAGGGGGGACGCTTTCTATTGGTGCTGAAAAGTAAGGAAAAAAAGTAAGGCGGTAGCGTTACTCTAAATACGTATAGCCTTCCAGCCCTTCATGCAGGCTTGCCGCAAAGCTTTCCTGCTCTTGCTCTGAGAAACCGCTATTGACGATCTGCTCGGTCAGCTTTTGCATAAGTACCTTGGCGTCAAAGTTGACGTAGGCCAGTACATCGGCAACGGTATCACCCGCCAGTGGGTTGGAAAGCACCCACTCTCCGTGCTCGTTTAATGCAGCGTCAACCGAGTCGGTATCGCCGAACAGGTTATGCAAGTCACCCAGAATTTCTTGATAAGCCCCCACCAGGAAAAAGCCTAGCCAGCGCTCATCTTCCGAGGGCCATTCGGGCAGGGGCAGGGTGCTTTCCACACCTTGTCCATCAACGTAGCTGTCGATACGTCCGTCTGAATCGCAGGTAATATCCTGAATGACAGCACGGCGCGTTGGGGTTTGATTCAACCCGCTTAATGGCAGCACCGGGAAGATCTGCTCAATGCCCCACACATCAGGCACCGACTGGAATAGCGAGAAGTTAACAAACAGCTTGTCAGCCAGCTTCTCGGCAAGCTCATCCATAATTTCGCGATGTGCACGATTGCGAGTATCCAACTGGCTGCGCAAACGCGCACAGGCTGCCAAATACAGGCGCTCGCCTTCGGCACGGGCATTGATATCGCTCAGGCCCAGCACAAACCTGTCCTGTAACTCGCTTACTGCCTGCAGGAGGTCGTGCCAAGCCTCGACCAGCATGCGCGGCTCCTGAGGCGTGGCAAGCTGGTCGAACACGCGCCACAGGGCATCAACCTGTATATCGTCCTGAGGCACCTTCTTGGGCGGCGTATCATCAATGCGCTCTTCGCCAATCACATTGGTAATAAGCACCGCGTGATGGGCCGTCAACGCTCGGCCCGATTCGCTGATTAAATGGGGCTGAGGTAGGTTGGACTCTTCGCACAGCTGAGCAAAGGCGCTCACGACGTTACGGGCATATTCGCGCATGGAGTAGTTGGCTGAGCAGTAACTGCGCGAGCGGGTGCCTTCGTAGTCAATACCCAGGCCGCCGCCCACATCGACCGTATCAATCGGTGCGCCAAGGGTAATCAGGTTCTGATAAAAACGGGCACACTCACGCAGGCCGCGCTGAATGTCGCGGATATTGGCGATCTGCGAACCCAGGTGGAAGTGCACCAGTTGCAGGCTTGCCAAGGCTTCCTGGGCGCGCAGTGTTTCCACGACCTCAAGAATCTGGCTGGCGGTCAGGCCGAATTTTGACTTTTCGCCGCCAGTATTTTGCCACTTGCCCTTGCCCACCGAGGCCAGGCGCGCACGCAGGCCAATACGCGGTGTAACCTCCAGCTCCCGCGCTTCTTCCATGATCATCGCAAGCTCGGAGAGCTTTTCCACTACCAGGTAAACACGGTGGCCAAGCTTCTCGCCCAGCAGGGCAAGACGCACGTACTCACGGTCCTTGTAACCGTTACACACGATCAGCGATGACCCACCGCCCGAGAGAGCAAGCACGGCAAGAAGCTCGGGCTTACTGCCCGCTTCCAGGCCTACTCGGCCATTACCGCGCTCGGAAGTCGCCAGAATTTCCTCGACCACGCGGCGCTGTTGGTTGACCTTGATGGGGTAAACCGCGGTGTAGCCGCCCTGGTAGTCAATATCACTCATGGCGGCATCAAAGGCGCCGCACAACTGTTCAACCCGGTCGTGCAGAATATCGCTAAAACGAACCAGAACAGGCAAGCGTAGGCCTGCCTCCTGCAACTGAATAACCAGCTCACGCAGGGGCAGGGTAGGGCCTTCGGCGTCGTTGCCCAAGGGACGCACCAGCGCTTGGCCGTGGTCGTCTACATCAAAGTAGCCGCTGCCCCATTGGTCGATATTCCATGTGCGGCGAGCACTTAGTGCTGACCCACTTTGCGTTGCACTCATAAGTCAGCCTCAGGAAGTGGTAAGGCACCATACGCAATGCGCGCGTTTAAGATGGTATGAAAACGCTCGGGGTCGTGAGGTGTTAAATCGTGAGCCGGTGGGTCAACGTAGACGACCAGTAGACGCGATAACCAATACCGTAGCGCCGTCATGCGCAGCATCATCGGCCATACGTCACGCTCATCGACGGTGAGCGGTCGGCGTGCCAAGTAAGCCCCCAGCAAGGCATTATAGCGCTCTGCATTGAGCGTGCCGTCTTCATTTGATGCCCAGTCGTTAATCACGATGGCGAGATCAAACAGTAGATCACCAGTACAGCCATTATAAAAATCAATGATGCCGCCAAGCTGGTCGCCATCGAACAGCGTATTGTCGCGAAACAGGTCACCATGGATAGCCCCTTGGGGCAGCTGGGCGCATTGACTGAAGGCGCTTTCAAAATCCTCGACTTCGTTTTTCATTAATGCCTGATCATCAGGACTTAAGTACGCCAATACTTTATGGTGCATGGCCTGTAGCCAGTGCAAGTCGCGGGGGTTCGGGCGATGGCCGGAGAAGTGCTGTGAGATCACATGCAAACGGCCCAGCGTATCGCCAAGCGCTTGGCATTGCGCCAGATTAGGGGCGACGGGATGACGGCCCGGCATACGCGGAAATAGCAGAGCCGGTTTATCTGCCAGGCTGTGCAGTGCGATGCCATCGCGGTCGTGAACCGGGCCTGGCACTGGCAAGCGGTGCTCATCCAGGTAGTCCAACAGGTCGACGAAGAACGGCAGCTCTTCATGTTCACCTTGTTCAAACAGGGTGAGCACCAGTTCACGGCGCTGCGTGGTAACAAAAAAAGTTGAATTTTCGGTGCCGCCCGCGACTCCTTGCAGAGACACAAAGCCACCAACATCAAAGTTGTCTAGAAACGTAGCGACCTGTGCGTCGCTAAGCGGGGTGAATACAGCCATGAAAGTCTCGCCCAGGTTGCTAAGCTGATTATTGTAGCGGCTTGCTGGCTGAGTTGGCAGCGTTGTTAAGCGCTTAGGCGTATTTGTATCCGCCAGTTTATTTCAGCCGCTGGCGCTTAGCGCGTATCATGAGCCTATACTTTTTTTGCAATGGATATTGGTTATGGCCCGTGCCCCGATCGTGCTCGTCGATGGTTCCTCGTACTTGTATCGTGCCTTCCACGCGCTGCCGCCGTTAACAACCTCTAATGGCCAACCGACGGGAGCCGTTAAGGGCGTGCTGAACATGCTCAAACGGCTCATAAAGGATTATCCGCAAAGCCCGATGGCGGTGGTGTTTGATGCGCCGGGAAAAACCTTCCGTGATGAGCTCTTTGAAGACTACAAGGCGCATCGCCCACCGATGCCGGATGATTTACGCAGCCAGGTCGCCCTACTGCATGCCTGCGTAAAGGCGCTTGGCTTGCCGCTTTTATGCATTGACGGCGTTGAGGCGGATGACGTGATAGGTACTCTGGCGCACCGTGCCACGCAGGCGGGTCGGGATGCAGTGATCTCCACCGGCGATAAAGATATGGCGCAGCTGGTGAATGCGCATATCACGCTGGTCAATACCATGAAAGATGAAACCCTGGATGAGGCCGGCGTGGAGGGCAAATTTGGTCTGCCGCCTTCTCTCATTATCGATTACCTCGCCTTGATGGGCGACAAGGTCGATAACATCCCGGGCGTGCCGGGCGTGGGCGAGAAAACCGCCTTGGGGCTGCTGCAAGGAATGGGCGGCGGGCTGGACACTATTTACGGGGATTTAGAGCGGGTTAAAACGCTCTCGTTTCGTGGGGCCAAAACGCTATCCCAAAAGCTTGAAGAGCACCGTGAACAGGCCTATCTCTCCTACCAGCTCGCCACCATCAAAGTCGACTGTGACCTGCCGGTTGGGCTGGATAATTTGGACATCGCCCATCCGGATCGCGAACAGCTGGTTTCGCTTTATAAAGAGCTTGAATTTAGACAGTGGCTGGCTGAACTGCTGGAGGGAAAAGATGAAGGCGTGGATGACGTAAAAGGCGGCGAACCGGTACCTGAAGATACTGAGGAAGCCGGTAATGCGCAGCCAGCCAGACGTCAAGAGCGCCAGGACCATGTCATCGTTGAGCAAAGCGAACTGGACGCTTGGCTCCAGCGCTTAAAAAGCGCCAAGCGGTTCTGTTTTGACCTGGAAACGACCAGCCTGAATTACATGGAAGCCGAAATTGTGGGAATTGGCTTGGCGCTTGATGCCGGTGAAGCGGCCTATATTCCGCTGGCCCACGACTATTTGGATGCTCCCGCTCAGTTGGATAGAGCCAAGGTTTTAGCTGCGCTTAAGCCGCTGCTTGAAGATCAAAAGACCATCAAAATTGGCCAGAACCTCAAGTACGATATTTCCGTATTGGCCAACTACGACATTATCGTTGCTGGAACGCTGGCCGATACCATGCTGGCCTCTTATGTATTGAATTCCACGGCTACGCGCCACGACATGGATTCGCTGGCACTTAAATACTTGGGCGAGAAAACCACCTCGTTTGAAGAGATCGCCGGTAAAGGCGCCAAGCAACTGACCTTTAACCAGATAGCGTTAGAGCAGGCAGCACCTTATGCCTGTGAAGACGTCGATATCACCCTGCGCTTGTACGATGTGTTGCGCCCGCAGGTAGACAAAGAGGGGCGCCTGGCCCAAGTGCTGGATCACCTGGAGCTGCCGCTGATCAAGGTGATTTCCCGCATTGAGCGTAACGGCGTGGCGATAGATGCCGAACGTCTACACGCGCAGAGCCAGCAGCTGGATAAGCGCATTCGTGAACTGGAAATTGAAGCATTTGACTTGGCTGGGCGTGAATTTAATCTGGGTTCGCCCAAGCAATTAGGCGAAATTCTGTTTAATGAGCTGAAGATTCCTGTTCTTAAGAAAACGCCTAAAGGCGCACCTTCAACGGCCGAAGCGGTGCTTGAGGAGCTGGCACTGGATTACCCGCTGCCCAAGGTAATCATGGAGCATCGCGGGCTTTCCAAGCTGAAGTCTACCTACACCGATAAGCTGCCGCGCTTGATTAACAAGGTAAATAACCGGGTACACACCAGTTACCATCAGGCGGTCACCGCCACCGGTCGTCTCTCTTCATCGGATCCGAACTTGCAGAACATTCCGATCCGTACCGAGGAGGGGCGCAAGATTCGCCAGGCATTTATTGCTCGGCCTGGCTATCGCATCGTCGCCGCCGACTACTCGCAAATTGAGCTGCGCATTATGGCGCACCTTTCAGAAGACAAGGGCCTGTTGGACGCGTTTGCCGAAAATCGCGATATTCACACGGCCACCGCCGCGGAAGTCTTCGGCACCGCGCTGGACAAAGTGTCCAGTGATCAGCGGCGCAGTGCTAAAGCGATTAACTTCGGGCTGATTTACGGTATGAGCGCGTGGGGCCTTGCGCGCCAGCTGCATATCGAGCGCAATCAGGCGCAAACTTATATCGACCGCTACTTTGACCGCTACCCTGGCGTGGCTCGCTATATGGACCGGATTCGCACCCAGGCAGCGGAAGATGGGTTTGTGGAAACCGTGCTGGGGCGCCGCCTGTACCTGCCGGAAATTCACTCGCAAAACCGCAACCGCCGTCAGGGTGCCGAGCGTACCGCGATCAACGCGCCCATGCAGGGCACCGCCGCGGATATCATCAAACAGGCTATGATCGACGTGGATGCCTGGCTTGCAGAGGGCGAATTCGATGCGCTGATGGTCATGCAAGTACACGATGAACTGGTATTCGAGGTGAAAGAAGAACAGGTGGAAGCGTTTATTGGTGAAGTGCAAACGCGTATGCAAGCCGCCGCCGAGCTTAAAGTCCCGCTTATTGTCGAAGCCGAAAGCGGGGTTAATTGGGATGAAGCGCATTAAAAAGTAAATAGTGCTCACATGAAAACGGCCCGCCAAATGGCGGGCCGTTTTGTGTGCGTGGGGAGGGCTTAGCGCCAGCCGACGCGGTCAAAAATACGAATGGCTTCGGGATTATTCTCACCCAGCACATTAATATTCAGTTCATCCTTTTTGAAGTCACCCCATGACTCTAATACCGGGTCTTTCTTGACACCGTCGACGACCGGGAACTCATAGTTACGCTCGGCGAAGATTTCCTGGGCGCCATCAGACGATAAGAACTCCAGGAATTTAATGCCGTTTTCAGGGTTTTGCGCATTGGCTACCAGGCCAGCACCGCCAACGTTAACGTGGGTGCCACGGTCGTTCTGGTTGGGGAAAATTACCCCCACCTTGCGCGCTGCTTCACGGTCAGACTCGCTGTCGGAATGGAGCATACGAACATAGTAGTAGTGGTTGGCAACGGCCAAGTCACACTCGCCACTGGCGACCCCAAGAATCTGGTCAGTATCGCCACCTTCCGGGTTGCGCGCCAGGTTGTTAACCACGCCCTGGGCCCACTCTTCTGCACCCTCTTCACCGTGATGCTCAATCATGGACGCTAACAATGACTGGTTATAGATGTTGTTGGAGGAGCGAATGCACAGCTGGCCTTCAAACCGAGGATCGGCTAAATCTTCGTAGCTTTCGATTTGGCTGGGGTCAACGTTGTCGCGGTTATAGAGGATTACCCGAGCGCGCTGGCTAAAGCCAAACCATAAATTGTCAGGGTGGCGCATTGACTCCGGCAGACGCTCGCTCAGTACCTCAGAATCCACGCTTTGGAACAGGCCATCCTGCTCGGCGCGCCATAAACGGCCCGCATCGACAGTCAGCATGACGTCGGCGGGGCTGGCAATGCCCTCACGCTGCATGCGCTCCATCAGTTGGTCGGAGTCGCCTTCCAGAACGTTCACTTCGATGCCCGTCTCGTCGGTGAACGCTTTATAAAGGATTTCATCCGAATCGTAGTGGCGGGCAGAGTAAATGTTAACCGCATCGGCAAGTGCTGTGCCTGATACAGCAGCGCCCGCAAAAATGGCGGCGATAGAGACTGAAAGACGTGTTGTTTTCATATAGTTAGCGTCCTAAATGATTATGAGAATAAGTTGCATTAAGTTTTAATATTGAATACTTTCGCAGTACCTGCGTCAAGGGAAAAAGAACAAGGTGTTCGTGGTTGTGCAACCCTGCGTGCATATCAAGCGAATGAAAAATACAATGGTGTTGATATTCAACGCAGCCTGCCGAGCAGCACGCCAAAAGTGCTGGCTAAGTGAGACGCTGGTTAAATGAGGTAATGGTGACATTATGGCAGTAACCGTATCAGTTCCCGATAACGCCACGCTACAGGCTCTTTCGCTACACGATGTCCACCATACGTATGCGGCAAACCAGGTGGTGAAGGGGGTCTCGTTAGAGATTTCCCCTGGAGAAGTCGTGTGCCTGCTGGGGCCATCGGGATGCGGTAAAACCACGCTATTACGTATTGCCGCAGGGCTGGAAGTCCTTCAGCAAGGAAGCGTTAGCCTGGAAGGGCAGGCCGTCGCATTACCTGGCCAGCGTCATCTTCCGCCGGAAAAGCGTAACGTCGGCCTAGCATTTCAGGACTCGGCGCTTTTTCCTCACTTAAGTGTGCTGGAAAACGTCACCTTTGGGCTCAAACAGATGCCTGTGCGCCAGCGTCGTGAGCGCGCGGTCGAGCTGTTGACTCAGTTGGGGATGGCGGATTACATCGATACCTACCCGCATATGCTGTCTGGCGGGCAACAGCAGCGCGTCGCCTTGGCCCGCGCGCTGGCACCCACGCCCAAACTGATGCTGCTCGACGAACCCTTTTCAAGCCTGGATGCACGGCTGCGTGATCGTATTCGCGACGATACGCTGCACGTGCTGAAAAAACTGGGGTCGGCCACGTTATTGGTAACCCACGACCCGGAAGAAGCCATGTTTATGGCTGACCGAATTGCCCTCATGCGCGATGGCCGAATTATTCAAACGGGCACGCCGCGTGAGCTTTACTGCACGCCAGTCGACCCGTTTGTGGTGACCTTTTTTGGTGAAGTAAATGAACTCAGTGGCACGGTAAAGGGTGGCCGTGTACAAACTCCGGTAGGTGAAATAGATGCCAGCTGGCTGCCCGAAGGCAGTAAGGCGCGGATTATGATTCGCCCTGAGGCGTTGCGGCTTCAGGAACGCGGCTTGCCCGCAGCCGCCCACCGCCATAGCCATGTCGTCATGGCAAAGCTGCTGGGGCGTTCCAGCCTCATTCATTTGTGCGCCCACGGGGCTGATGGTCAAGAGGCGCATCTACATGCCCGTGTGCCCGGCGTTTTTCTACCCCAGGAGGGCCAGCCGATTGATATCGACCTGGACCACTCTCAGGTGTTTGTTTTTCAGGATGAAGCCTAGGTAGACTTATTGAGCATGGCTGCCGGGCCGCGCCCGGCGCATGGCCAGGCTAAGCAGAATCACCGGCAAGATGCCGACCACCACAATAGCCAGCGACGCGGTGGAGGCCTCAGCCAAGCGCTCATCAGATGCCAGGCTATAAGCACGCACCGCCAGGGTGTCGAAGTTGAACGGCCGTAGGATAATCGTCGCGGGCAGCTCCTTCATTACATCCACAAACACGAGAATTCCGGCGGCCAGCAGGCTGCTACGCATCAGCGGCGTATGAATACGGCGCAGCGTGCCACCTGCGGTTTGGCCCAAAGTGCGCGAGGCGGCGTCCATATTGGGGGTAACTTTGCCCAGGCTTGCCTCAACCGCATTAAATGACACGGCCAAAAAGCGCACGACATAGGCATAAATTAAAATAAACGCCGAGCCGCTAAACACCAGGCCGATAATTTTTCCGTAGTGGGCGTGTAGCCACGTATTCAGCGTGCTATCCAGCCAGGCAAAGGGAATCAAGATACCTACCGCGACCACCGAGCCGGGAATGGCATAGCCCATCGCGGCGATTCGGGTAAATAGCCGGGCCCCGGGCGAGTTATGCAGCCTGACGCCATAGCTCAACAGCACGGCAAGACCTACGGCAATCAATGCTGCTACCGTGGCAAGGCTTAGGCTATTAGTGGCGAAGCGGATAAAGCGCGTGCCCAGAAGGGCGTCGCCTTGATGGATGGCGAGGTTCAGCAAAATACCGCTCGGCAATAAAAAACCAATCACAATAGGCAACAAACAGGCGAGCGTTGCGCCGAGGGCGCGCCAACCGTGCAGGCGATACTCAGGCAACTGCTGGTAGCGGTTGGTGGTATGAAAATAGCGCCGCTTCCCGCGCGAGAAGCGCTCCAGCAGCACCAGCACAATCACAAACGTCAGCAGGCAGGCGGCTAGCTGAGCGGCTGCCACGGGCTCGCCCAGCCCAAACCAGGTGCGATAGATGCCGGTGGTAAAGGTATCCACACCAAAAAACTGCACCGCGCCAAATTCGTTGAGGGTTTCCATCAGCACCAGCGAAACGCCGCCCACTAGGGCGGGGCGCGCCAGAGGTAGGGCAACGCTTGCAAACAGATGCCAAGGGCCACGACCCAGAGTACGCCCTACATCGAGTACGCATACCGATTGCTCAAGAAAGGAGGCACGTGCAAGCAGATATACGTAGGGATACAGCACAAACGTAATCAGCGTTGCGGCGCCGCCTAGCGAGCGTACATTGGGGAAGTAGTAGTCGCCATACTGCCAGTTAAACCATCCTCGAAGCGCACTCTGTAGCGGCCCTGCCACCTGCAAAAAATCCGTGTAAGCGTAGGCGATAACATAGGTCGGCACCGCCAGCGGCAATAAAAGCGCCCATTCAAAGATTCGTTTGCCTGGAAAGCGACACATCACCACCAGCCAAGCGCTACCGGCGCCCAGGATTAACGTACCCAGCCCCACCCAGAGCACAAGCCAAAAGGTATTCGACAGATAGCGGCTCAAGACGGTGCTCGCCAAGTGCTGCCAGACGCCTTCAGTCGGCACAAAGATATAGCTCAAGACGACCAGAATCGGCAGTGCCACCGTCAGCGCAATCAAGAACAGCGCACATGACCAGGGTGTGAGTGATAGCCTAAAGCGGGATATACCGTCAGCGAGTAGCGCCAATCGTGAACGGCGAGCGGGAATGGGCACGTCGTTGTCTCCTAAGACGAGGCTGGCAGGCTGACTCGTCAATGCGAAAAAATAACAGCTGTAAATAGTATCACTTGGGTAGTGTGGCTGCAGCTATCTCCGCGCCCAACCGCTCGTTAAGGGATTCAGCACTCCGTTTAGCCAATGAGTGTTGTGCAAAGGGGAAAAACGGCGAAAATAGACCTACTTTTCGAGCTGTATTTTAAGCAATAACGCGTGTCAGGAGTCTTGATGCCAGGGTTATCACCACCAAGCGGGCTGGCGGAAACGTTAGGCATGGCTAGTGAGCGGCCAGTTCAAACGCTAGTTGCCCATTCCAAGCGGCTGGAGAGGAGGCGTTGGCGTCAACTGGTATGGCTAACCGGTAGGCCGTGCGAATGCCGTGCCCACGCGCATCGACTGTGGCAGGCTACTAACTGGATAGCTCCCTTATGGGTTGCTCATCAGGCCGATGATGTGCCCGTTGAGCCTTGGATAACGCCCCGTAAGGCGCGCACGCGTTTAGGTGCAGAGCATCAGCTCATCGTGCTGGATGCCAGTGGCGAGGCGGGCTTTGATCCTGACGCGCTAGGCGCGCTGGCAGGCACGTTGATAGCGGGCGGCTTGCTGGTGCTTATTACTCCCAAGCCTTGGGGCCGTCATCCGGATCCGGATTACGCGCGCTTTGCTGACCACCCTTGGCACTGGGAGCAGTTAACGTCTCACTATCTGTCGCGATTGGCTCGCCTGCTTCATGAGCGTACAGATGTCATCACTTGGCATGCCTACGGAATGCCAGCGCTTCCCCGTTTACCCGCCAGCACGAATTGTCCACAGAGCGTTAGCGATAGCGCGTGCCTCACGGCGGATCAATCGGCTATCGTTGCCCAGCTTGTACGTTTAAAGCGCCGCCGCCCGGTGGTGATTACCGCTGATCGCGGGCGGGGAAAAAGTGCCGCGCTTGGGATCGCTTGCGCACGCCTTTTAGAAAACGGAACCTCGAATATCATTGTGACGGCTCCCAGGTTAAGCGCCGTGGAGAGTCTGTTCGCTCGGCTTGAAGCCCTGTGCCCTGACGGAGCGCGCATCGCCCCAGGACGTTTTCAACTCGCAGATAACCGCGAGCTGAGCTTTTTGCCCCCGGATGTACTTACCGAGCAGGTTGCGGCCAAACAGTTGGGAGGTGATGGCAGCTATTTAATGGTGGATGAAGCCGCGGCGATTCCTGCTGCCTTGTTGGGTCAGTGGCTGGCGGCGTTTCCACGTATTGCGTTTGCGACCACCGTTGATGGCTACGAAGGTTCGGGGCGAGGGTTTGCCTTGCGCTTTAAAGACGTATTGACCCGGCTGACGCCGCAATGGAAAGCCTTGACGCTGGACACCCCCATCCGTTGGAATGCCGGTGATCCTCTTGAAGCTGCAATAAACCGGTTGCTGCTACTTAAAGCGCCGCTGCCAGCCTTAGGGAAACGTGATGATCTCGCCAGCCGATCATATACACTTGAGCGTGCCTGCCTTGCCCAGGATGAAGCTGCTCTTGAAGCGCTGTTTGGCCTGCTGGTGCAGTCTCACTACCGAACCTCTCCAGGTGACGTGCGTCAGCTGTTAGACGGGCCAGGAACCACGCTGCGTCTACTGGGGCAAAAAAATGTACCTCAGGCGGTTTTGGTGGTGCGAGAAGAGGGCGGCTTTGATGCCACGCTTGCCGAGCAGGTCGCACGGGGCGAGCGCCGCCCGCAAGGGCATTTGATGGCGCAGTCGCTGGCCGCCCACATGGGCAGCCGTACAGCACTGACCGCCCGCTGGCGGCGTGTCGTGCGTATCGCCACTCATCCAGACCGCCGCCGGGAAGGCCTGGGGCAACAGCTTATTGCCGAGGATGTTCAGGAGGCCACGCAGCAAGGCATTGCGCTTTATGGCGCCACCTTCGGCGCCGAAGCGTCGCTACTGCGCTTCTGGCTTGCTCAAGGGTTTCAGCCCGTGCGGCTAGGCATCACCCGTGAAGCGGCTACCGGGGAATTTGCGGTGATGGTTGCCAAGGCGCTGAACGTTGAGGGGCGCGCGGTACTGCGTTCGTTAACGGCAGGGTTCAGCGCTGCATTACCCAGCTTGCTGGCGTTTGAATTAACCATGCTGCCCGCCGAGGTAGTCACACTATTACTACGCGGACTGCCTTCTACACCGCTAACCGCAAAGGAGCGCCAAGCCATCAACGATGTCGCCTATGCGCATCGTGACCCGGCGCTGGCGCGGCCTGCGCTACAAGCGCTGGCGCGAGAAGCCAGCCACGTGCCCTCATCAGGCATGGCAACCGCGCATCACCAACTGGCGGCGTGGGCCTTTCAAAATCAGCCTTTAGCCGCCGCGCATAATGAGTCCGTTCGTGCACTACGCCAAGCGGTGGGGCAAGTGGCATCAATGCATGCTTTTCCCTCGTCGCCTTGAGGAGTAAAGTGGGTCGGTTACCGATAATGAAGAGCTTTTATGAACGCACATTTAGACGCGTTAACGCCGCCTATCGTTTGGCGCCATTTTCGTACGCTGTGTAATACGCCGCGCCCTTCTGGCCAGGAAGCTGCGTTGGTCGCGATATTAGAAGCCTGGGCCGATGCTCAAGGGCTTGCTCACGACCGCGATGGTTTTGGCAATTTGCGCATTTGTAAGCCGGCATCACCTGGCTGCGAACACGCCCCAGGGGTTATTTTGCAGGGCCATCTGGATATGGTGGCCCAGGCCAATGCTGACAGCGCCCATGATTTTTCGCGTGATCCAATAAGCACCTACGTCGCCGATGGTTGGCTGCATGCTGAGGGCACAACGCTTGGGGCTGACAACGGAATGGGCGTGGCGGCTATTCTTGCCGTGCTTGAGGATGCTGAGCTTACCCATGGCCCGCTGGAAGCGCTGTTTACTCTGGAAGAAGAGACCTCAATGGGGGGCGCGCTGAACCTGGCAGAGAACTGGCTGAAAGGCTCATTGCTGCTTAACCTGGATAGTGAAGACCGTGGTGAAGTGTATATCGGCTGCGCGGGCGGTGGCGATGTGGTGGTGGATGCCCAGCTACCCAGTGCCAAGCTGCGCGACGATGAGCAACTGGTCGAGATTGCACTGACAGGCCTTAAAGGCGGCCATTCAGGCATGGATATCCACAAGCCGCTGGGCAATGCCAATCGCCTGCTGGTGCGTGCGCTGCGTACCCTTGAAGGGTTTGATGGGCGGCTGGTTAGCTACCACGGCGGTACGCTGCGTAATGCGATTCCTCGTGAAGCGTTTGCTCAGCTGGCCTTGCCCGCTGACGAAGTGGATGCCGCCTTCGACGCGCTAAAAGCGCTGGAAAGTACCCTACGTGCCGAGCTTGGCAGTGGCGATAGCGGTTTGGTGCTGACGGCAACGCGTGCGGTGAATAACGCGTCAGTAGACCCGCTAACCCTGGACGCCAGCGCCATGTTGGTGGCCGCGCTTCACGCAGCGCCCTGCGGCGTCGAGCGCATGAGCGCTGATGTGCCCGGTGTTGTTGAAACGTCCAATAATCTGGGCGTACTCAGCCTGAAAGAGGGGCGTTTGCATCTATGTGCGCTGGTGCGTTCCTTGCATGATACCGCAATGATCGCTTTGGCCGACCGTTTTGAGGCACTGTTTGGGTTGATGGGCGCACGTGTCCGTGTCGAGAATAGCTACCCCGGTTGGGCGCCGAATCCTGGCAGTGCGCTGTTAGCGATTTTTAACAAACGCCATGCCGCGCTGTTTGAGAAAGAACCCGCTGTTAAGGTCATTCATGCGGGGCTTGAGTGCGGCATTCTGGGCAGTAAATATCCCCACCTGGATATGATCTCGTTTGGCCCGCTGATTCGTGGGGCTCACTCCCCGGATGAGCGGGTGGAGCTTGCATCGGTCGATGAGTTCTGGCGTATGCTGCGCGCGTTGATGGAAGACCTCGCTCAGAAAGGCTAGTCTCAGCTAAACAAAAACGGCACCGCGAGGGTGCCGTTTTTGCATCTATCGCTAAGAAGAGCGCTTATCACTTACCGAGATAGGCGTTCAGCATCCAGATGGTTTTTTCCTGCTCGCGAATGTAGTCGCTGGCTAGTGAGGCTGTCCCTTCATCATCAGCGTCAGAGGCGAGTGAGAGCACGTCACGCTGTAGCTCAATCAGAGTTTGATAGCCCTTGATAATGCCGTTAACGCAGGCTTTACCGTCGTGTACGTCTTTATCTTCCTGAATATGCGAAAGCGTGGCGTAGTCACTGTAGGCATGTACCGGCTTGTGACTCAGGGTGAGGATACGCTCGGCGACTTCATCTACCTTGGTCAGTAGGTCCGTGTAAAACTCTTCAAACTTGGCGTGCAGTTCAAAAAAGTCGCTACCCTTCACGTTCCAGTGGTAGCCGCGCACGTTCATGTAAAAAATCTGATAGTTCGCCAGCAGGTGGTTGAGTTTCTCGGCAAGCTGGCTGGCACTGCCTTCATGAAGGCCGATGCTATTGGTATCGGTCATGCTGTCTCTCCTTGTTGGAGCCGTGTAGCACGGCTATCAAATCGTTTGATTAGCATAAAACGCTGCTGGAACATTGCAAAACAGGTTTTTTGCATCGTACTCATAGCGTTATGACATTACCGTGACGGCAACACCGCCCGGTTTTAATAACTGGATCTTAAAACGGACCATGTATCGACGTGGTTTTCACGAATGCTGCCTACCAATAGTAATGCTGCCGTTCGAGATGTTTTTCAAGGGGCCGCCGGGGTTAACCATAAACGAATAATTGTTTCACAGCGTGCCGCCAGCAACTCGGCTGTTCTGGGTAACGCCTGTTCCAGCGTCATGGGGCCATCGGCCAAGGCAAAGGCCGCGGTTACACCTTCATCAAGACAGGCTTGCCAGCCATCGCCCAGGCTGCCCGCTAAAATAACCACTGGTTTACCCAAGCGCTTGGCCGCACGGGAAACGCCAATAGGTGTTTTACCCGACATGCTTTGCCCATCCAGCCGCCCCTCACCGGTAATGACCAGGTCGGCGTTATTGAGCAGGGTGGGCATCTTCGCGTGCTGCATAATCAGCTCGATGCCCGGTTTTAGCGTCGCGTTAAGAAACGCGCTGGCTGCAAACCCCATTCCGCCTGCGGCACCTGCGCCGGGTAGGTCTCGGTAGTCATGCGCCAACGTGCTGGCGCAAATATCGGCAAAGCGGCCCAGCGCTTGGTCAAGCTGAGCTACCTCTTCAGGGGAGGCGCCTTTTTGAGGGCCAAATACCGCACTGGCGCCCCGCTCACCCAGCAGCGGGTTATCCACATCTACCGCTGCTTCCACGTTGAGTGATGCCAGACGTGGGTCCAGTCCGGAAATATCCAGCGATTCAAGGCCTGCAAGCGCAGCACCGCCTGGCGCAAGTGGCTTGCCATGTGCATCCTGAAGCCTGGCGCCCAAGGCTTGTAGCATGCCAGCGCCGCCATCGTTGGTGGCGCTTCCTCCCAGCAGTAGCAGTACGTTTTCGGCGCCCTGGTTAAGCGCTGCGAGAAATAACTCGCCTACCCCAAAGGTGGAGGTTTGTAGCGCGTTGCGCTCTTGAGGGCTTAAGTGTTGTAATCCGCTGGCTTCTGCCAGTTCGATAAACGCGGTACGCTGTTCGCTAAGCCAACCCCAGGCAGCATCACGGGGTCGACCAAGTGCATCGTGAACCGTTTGATAGCACCGCTTGGCACCGGTTGCGGCAATTAATGCATCCAGGCTTCCTTCGCCACCATCAGCCAACGGGCAGCAGTGTGTTTGCGCGTCGGGGACCGCACTACGTACGCCTTTAGCCATCGCCTTGGCTGCTAATTCAGCGCTTAGGGCGTCTTTAAAACTATCGGGGCAAAGCAGGATATTCATCGCACAATCTCCGCAAATGACGGTCTCTAATCTATTGTAATGATGAGAGGAGCTTAACGCGCTGCTTGCTGATAGACCAGTTGCTGATAGACCCGTTGTGATCATCGCTCGAGGATCTAACATGAAGTCGATACCGATTAGCTTAACCTGCCTGCTGGCGTTGGCTGGCTGCCAGGTGACGCCAGACCGTCTGCCCCAGGCTGAGCCTGCCCCCTCAGCGGCCTGCTATTTTTCTAACAGTGCTGAAAGAGACTCCCAAGAAGTGCTTCGCCAAAGCGTTGCGCTGCTTACCGAATCGGGATTTGAACTGAATTCGACGGATGCGGCGTTAGGCCTGGTCAGCGCTAGCCGCACCCAAGCGCTGCGTGGCTATTACGATCCTTATGATAACGCCTACGGTTATGGTCGCGGCATACGTGCCTTCGGCGGGTTCGGGATTGGAGGTGGTGGCGGTATCGGCATTGGAATGGGCTTTGGGGGCGGGCTTCAACAGCAGCCAGTCGAGGTCGAACGTGTCTCGTTACTGATCCACGACGACCATATTCGCATTTCGCGCGATATCCGCCGCTTCGACCATCTGGGCGATATGCGGGAGTCGTACAGTGCGAGCAACGATGATTTTTGTCAGCGCTTTCAAACGGCGCTTGAGCAATACAGGGTGCCAGCCGGGAGAGGGTTATGAGGCGAGGCCGTTGGGATATCAGGTGGGTAGGCGTGATGCTTTTGGGTGCATGGCTTACCGGCTGTGCAACGACGTCGCCCTCTGTCCCGCGTGAGCTTGTTTATCCAACCTCTGTCGATACGACGTTTCGAAGCGCTGTCGAGCTGATGATGAAGCAAGGATATGTGATACGCCACGCCGATTTGTCCCTGGGGCGTGCAGAAGCCTCGCTAGCCCGCTGGCCTGAATACCGTTTGCAGCTGCAGGTGAGTGAAGCGGGGAGTGGTAGCCAAGTGAGTGTCATGGCCTGGCGTGGCAATCAACCATTGGCACCTTATTTATTGGATCCGTGGCTAGTGGACTTACAAGCAACGTTGGGATTAGCACCGTGAAGCAGTGTTGTGATCAAAGAGTAAGTACTTTTTATAGCGGCAAATGTTGGACGCTGGGCGCTGGATTGGTCGGCTTGCTGATGAGCCCGCTTGCAACCGCACATCCGCATGGCTGGATTGATTTCAGTATCCGGGTCATGACTGACGAGGAGGGCGTTGTGCGTGGGTTGCATCACGCATGGCGGATGGACCCTTTTTATAGCCTGGTGGTGTTTGAAGAGCTCCAGCATGTGGATGGCGTTAGCCTGGAAGTTGGGCTTGACCGATTAGGCACTGAAATACGCAATAATCTTGCGGGTCAGCACTACTTTACAGACGTTCGCCTGGATGGCGAGCCGCTGGCATTGGGTGAGGTAACCGAATACACGGCCATGGAACATGACGGGCGGCTTAATTTTACGTTTATCCTCCCGCTACAAACGCCGCAACCCTTGGCGGGTCATGTGCTTGATTATCAAATATACGATCCAACGTATTATATCGAGATGGTTCATGAGTCAGACAATAATCAGCCTAAAGACGACGCCTTGGTGCTGCACGGGGAACCTGCCTGCGAGCTAAGCATCTTAATCGCCGAACCTGACCCTGAGCTGGTCCTGCAAGCTGCTCTGCTGGACCAAGATGAGGAAGCCGAACCAGGTCTTGGACGATTTTTTGCCGAAACAGGGCGTGTTGATTGCCGCTAATCACAAGCCGCAGACCCGACGAATTCTATGAATGTATGAAATAAGGTAGTGCTTTATGCGATCACTCGTTATGCGCAGGCCCATTATGCTGATTGCGCTATTAGCACTTGCTGCCGGGGCAGTGATATTTCTATGGGAAGGGGGATTACAGAGCACAAGCTACCAGATGCTGGCTTGGCAGCGGAGCTTTAACCGCTCGCTCACGCTGGCGATTACCGAGCTTGCCCGCGAACCTTCTCAAGCCACCTGGTGGGTATTATTGAGCGTCAGTTTTGGTTACGGCGTTTTTCACGCGGCAGGGCCAGGGCACGGGAAAGCGGTGCTGGCAACGTATCTGGCCTCTCATGGTGGCGCCGTGCGGCGAGCATTAGGGCTTTCGTTTGCCGCGTCTCTGTTGCAAGGCGTGACTGCCATCGTCATGGTGGCCATTCTGGTGCACGGCCTGGGGTGGCTAACGCGTCAGGCCATGGGCAGTGTTGTTTGGGTTGAGCAGGCCAGTTTTTTACTCATAACGCTATTGGGTATTTGGCTATGCGTTCGGGCTTACAAGCAGCTGCGCCGCGCTTATCAGCCTATTGCGTTTTATCCGGTTCAGCACGACCACGGCAATGGCCATAGCCATCATCTCAATCACGACCACAGTCATGGCCACCACCACTGCTGTGGCGGCGCGCATCATATTGAACCCGAGCAGGCGTTGGATTGGCGTACAGCCATCATGACGGTCGGCGCGATTGGTATGCGTCCTTGCAGTGGCGCGGTACTTTTACTCGGCGCCGCCAGCCTATTGGGGCAATTTTATATTGGCGTTTTATCGGTACTGGCCATGTCGCTGGGTACAGGAATTACGGTGTCGGCGCTGGCGCTTGCCAGCGTGTTTGCACGCCGCTGGGCAACGCGGCGTTTAGCCAGGCAGCAGCACGCTTCTCAGTCGGCGCATAAAGCGGTGGGTTGGGCGGCGCTGGCCGGCGGCATGTTGATTGTTCTATTGGGCGTTATGCTTGTCACAACGAGTGTTTCTCAACCCGCCGGGGCGCCCTTGCTTGGCGAGCCGCCCGCAAGGCAAAGCAGCCCGCTTTTAAGGCCCTGACAGCAACTAAGCGTTTAAGCGGTCAATATGCGCAATAAGTTGATCGCGCAGGTCGGCAAGTGGCTCCAACTCATACGGTTCGGCGCTGCCATTGCCCCATACCGGCGCAGGCCAAGTGGCATCAGCCTGGTGGCGCACGACCACATGGATATGCAGCTGCTTGACGACGTTGCCTAAGGTGGCGATATTCAGTTTATCGCCTTCGAAGAGGGTTTTCATCACGCTGCCCAGTTGGGTTGCTTCCTGCCATAGCTGGGCCTGGTCAGTCTCGGAAAGCTCAAATACTTCGCTGATATTATTCAGCCGGGGCACCAGAATCACCCAAGGATAGCGCGCATCATTCATTAACAGCACACGACAAAGCGGCAGGTCGGCGATGGGGAAGGTGTCAGTATCCAGACGTTGGTCGAGAGTGAAATCGTTCAAAGGGCGCGCTCCAGGTAGTCTTCAGTGGTGTATATGATAGCCGATGCTTTGGGTAGATGACGCGGTGTAGGGAGCAACCTTCGGGAAAACAGGCGAAAGTACCCAAACACTGTTACGCTGAAAGTACCCCTTGGAAATGGTAGGCGCTACCAGAGGGGCTGTTGCTAGACACGTTAAGGAGAACTCAAATGAAAAAGCTTTTAGCGACTGGTTTTATTCTACTTATGACAGCAGGCGCGTTGGCCGGTTGTAACACGGTGGCTGGCGCAGGCCAGGATGTAGAAAGAGGCGGCCAGGCCGTTCAGGACGCCGCAAGCTAAGGTCCATGAACCCTTGACGATGTCGAACGGGCTAGGCAATTGCCTGGCCCGCTTTGTGTTTGGCCTGCATGTTAATAATCATTTGGGGTAGGTTTATGAATACGTGGCGATCCATTTCTGGGTTTCAGTACGTGAAATTATTAGCCGCCAGCGGCGGCATTATTCTGCTTTCTGCATGCGCTACCGGTTCTGACGCGGCTAGAACGTCGGGTTCGGGTGATCAAAATGGCCAGCCGATACCCATGGACAGCTGCGATACCGCCTCAATTCGATACGCTATAGGCGAGGCGTTCGATGAAGCGAACGTTTCGCAGTTGCAAAGCGAAAGTCAGTCGCGCCAGGTACGCGTGCTACGTCCAGGCGATGTGGCCACTATGGACCACCGACCGGACCGCTTGAATATCCATGTTGATAGTAATGAAACGGTCGAAGCTTTACGCTGCGGTTAACGCAATATCAGCACTACACAAGCGGCGGTGAGCACTCCCATGGTGACGTTAAATATTCGCCAGGCACCGTCGCTTTTAATCCAATGACCGATCGCTATGCCAAACCCCGCCCATAGCGCCAAACAGGGGAAGGCAACCAGCTCTACAAAGCCCACCAGGATTAACGCGTTTGCAACGGTTGAACCTTGATCAGGAATAAACCCCGCGATTAACGCAAGCCCCATGACCCACGCCTTGGGATTGGCAAATTGAAACGCGGCGGCCTGCCAGAAGGTAAGGGGTACGCTGTGTGCCTTGCTCTTTAAATCAGGCGGTGGCGCGCTGGCAATTTTCCATGCGAGGTAGAGCAAGTAAGCACTGCCTAACCAGCGCAGGGCTAATTGTAGGGAAGGATAGCGCTCAAACAGCACGCCTAGCCCCAAAGCAATACCGAAAAACAGCAAAAAGCAGCCGCCGACAATACCCACCATATGCGGCAGCGTGCGCTTAAAGCCAAAGTTGGCGCCTGACGCGGTTAACATAATGTTATTAGGGCCGGGCGTCAGGGTCATCGACATCATGTAAAGGGCGGCTGGCCCAAGAATAACCCACTGACTATTCATAACGATCCTTCCAACGCTGGCGATTCACCTGCTCTTTAAGCATTTCAAGCATATCGTAAAGCACCAATTCTGTGATTCGCTGGCTGCCTTCCTCGACGGTCAGCCAGCTGTTAAAGCCGCTCTCTGCGGTGCGTTCAACCACTTGTCTAAACTCGGGAGAGTGGATACCCAGCGCAAGCTCATCCACTAACCGTTGGGCAACGCCGCTAATAGACGCCTGCATGGCATTTGTGGCGGTTTGGCCCATCGGCAGGCGGTGCAAGCGCTGAATCTCAGGGCTTTCACGTAGTGTGCGGCTTACAAGTTCATCAATGGCTTTCATAGCGTGAGTGCGATTTTGTTGGTATGCCTCGCCCACGGTACTTTCCAGACGCTGCACAATTTCACTAATCAACTGTTTTTTACGCGGCATGATGACTCGGTCGACCACTCGCTCAGTTAGCGAGTCGCTGGCCAGAATTTGCTGCTGAACATTGTCCAAAAGCCGTAGCGCGATACGATCAGAAAGCTCTTCAAGCAGGATATCGTAATATTTAAAGAGAAACTGATATATCGACCAGTGAGTAATGTTAATAAGCCGCAGACGATGTAAGCGATGAAGTAATGACACCGCACGCAGTATTCTGAGTAGGCGAAAACCGCTTAATGGAATACAGCCCAGAACGTCATACCAGTGCACAAAGGGGTAGAAAAACCAGCGATGATAGCGCCTTTCGGCCACGGCGACGGTCCAGCCCAGCAGAACATCGGCAACAAAAAAAGCCACAAAGAACAAATCAATCGTAAAAAAGCGGCTATGGATTTGAGTGTCGTAAAATGTATGAAAGGTGGGTGCCAAGCCTGCAATGGCCTGGTTAACAGGCTCGATTAAAAACAGTGAATCAAAGAGCAAAAGCCCTAAATTAAGCACCACCGCGATGAGAATCAGCAAATCCCAGCCAATATGAGCGTACTCAACGGGCTTAGGCAATTGTGGGTAGCGCCGTCTGGTGGGCATGTAACCTCCTTGTGAATGGGTATTAAAGCAGCATCAAGCGCTTAGCCCACCTGATTCGGCCGCTGCCTGCGACGCCTTGTAATGTCTGGATTAGCCTATTAAGCCTGTGCCTGACTATTAAGCATGCGCCTGATAGTGCTGCTGGGTAAGTTTTTCTTCCTGCTCTGCCTGTTTACGATGCTTTTTTCGCAATGCTGCTTTTTCAAAACGGAGCTTTTGAACAGGGGTGGTAAGCATCAAAGGGGGAACGCTGGCGGGTTTTCCGTCAGGGTCCACCGCGACCATAGTGAGGTAGCAACTATTGGTATGGCGGATGAGCTTATTACGGATATCTTCGGCGACCACCTTAATGCCGATCTCCATTGAGGAGCGACCAACATGGTTAACGCAGGCCAAAAAAGTGACGAGTTCGCCCACGTGAATGGGCTGTTTAAATAGCACCTGGTCGACGGAAAGGGTGACGACATAGTGCCCCGAATAGCGACTGGCACAAGCGTAAGCGACTTCATCCAGTTTTTTAAGAATAGCGCCCCCGTGTACTTTACCGCTGAAGTTCGCCATATCGGGCGTCATTAGTACGGTCATTGACAGCTCATGCTGTCCTGGTAAGGCCGTGTGTGCGGCATCTGACATAACGTGTCCTTGGTTAACGCTGCCCGCCCTGTAGGGCGGGCAGATAAAGCTTAGAACCAGACCAAGCCTATGGAGATAATCACTCCGGTGACAAACAGCTGAATCAGGCAGAAGCCCATAATATCTTTGGCTTTTAGGCCTGCAATGGCAAGCACCGGCAGCGCCCAGAAAGGTTGCAGCAAGTTAGTCCAGGCATCGCCCCAGGCAACGGCCATGGCCACCCGTGAGATATCGGCACCTAGCGCCTGGGCCGCTGGCAGCATCACGGGCGCTTGCACTGCCCATTGGCCGCCGCCGGAAGGCACAAACAGGTTAACAATGCCCGCGCTAATAAACGACCAAAAGGGCAGCGAGGTTGCTGTCGCAAACGAAATTAGCCACTCCGACATGCTTTGAGCCAAGCCTGACTGCACCATGATGGCCATAATGCCGGCATAAAACGGAAACTGAATAACGATGCCTGCGCCGCCCTTAATGGCTTCGTTAAGGCTAATCAGCAAACTGCGTGGCGTGCGATGAAGTACGATAGCTAAAAACAGAAACAGAAAGTTCACGATATTCAGGTTTAAACCGCCGCCCCGAAGAATAAAGTGATCAAGTAGATACAAAAGCCCTGGCACGCCCACCAGTAGCGAAAGTACCAGGCTGTTTTCGAGTTTTTCCGCCGGGCGGGTAATGCGCCCCAGCGGCGCGGGGTCATCTTCAAGCAGCTTGCTATCGACATACACACTGTCTTTTTCGTCGGGCAGCATTAACCGATTAACCAGTGGTACCGCGATAAACAGACACACAACAATCGCCAGGTTAAAAAAGGCGAAGATCGTTGAACCGGTGCCAATCACGCCAATCGCATCGGCAGTGAAGTGTCCTTCGGTGGCGATAGTCAATGGCACGGAACCCGCAAGGCCACCGTGCCACACGATGAAGCCCGAGTAGGCACTCGCCACGAGCAAGCGGTAATCCACGCGTACCAACCGAGCTAACTCCTTGGCGAACAGTGCCCCCACCACCAGGCCAAACCCCCAGTTAATCCAGCTGGCCACAAGCGAGACCAGCGTCACCAGAATAATCGCGCCACCGGCACTTTTTGCCGTTCCGGCAAGCTTTTGCAGGATACGCTTCACTGGCGGTGAGCTTGCCAGCATAAAGCCGGTTACCAGGACCAGCAGCATTTGCATCGAGAAGGTTAACAAGCCCCAAAAGCCGTCTCCCCACATGCGCATCACCGCAAGTGGCGTTTGGCGCTCCACGGCAATGGCGGCAACGGCCGCCACGATAGTCAGTAGCAAAACAAAAATATACGGGTCGGGTAGATAACGCTCAACCAGCTTAACCGCTGGTTTCGATATCATTTTTAGCATGGCGGGCTCTCTTGTTTGTTATAGGAAGTCCATGGCTAATATACGGCGATGCGCCATGGCTTTCACATTTAAAGACGTACTTTAGAACGATAGCGCAGCTAGCCAATAACGGGAGGGCGGGTTTAAACGCTTATTGCCAACGCGAGTGCCGGTAGCGTCGATAGTAACCAATCAATACACCCGAACGCACCGTAATAAACAGGGTAAAAGCAAACCATAAGCCATGATTGCCTAGCCCTTGGGTCAGCCACCAGGTAGGCAGGTAAACCAGCATGGCGATAAAGATACTATTGCGCATTTCACGCACGGCGGTAGCACCAATAAATACGCCATCCAGAAGATAGCTCCAAACGGCAATCAGCGGCATCACCACCATCCACGGAAGGTATAACGCGGCGGCAGTGCGTACTTCTTCAAGCCCGGTTAGCAGTGCAACCAACTGATTGCCGCCAAGGGCAAACCCCAGTGAGGCACCGGCCGCTGTCCAAAAGGAGAACTGGGCTGCCCTGCGAACAATGAGTGAAAGCTCCTGCCAGTCACGGCGACCAAAGGCGCGACCCACCAGCGATTCTGCCGCGTGGGCAAAGCCATCCAGGGCGTAGCTGGTGAGCATAATAAATTGCAGCAGCACCGCATTGGCGGCCAGCACCGTATCGCCTTGACGCGCCCCTTGAGCAGTAAAGAAGGCCATGACGAACAGCAAGCCAAGCGTGCGCACAAACAGGTTAGCGTTAATATTGAAAAGGGCCGTATAGGCCGACAGTGCCAGCAGGCGTACACGCGATAAATGCCCAGAAAGCGTTTTAAGTTGGCGCGTCACCAAATAGCCGCCAAACCCTAGTGCACTGTAGTCGGCAATAACACTTGCCCAGGCAACGCCATTGCTGGTCATACCCAGGCCCACCACAAACCAAAGGTCGAGCACGATATTGACGCTGTTGGTCAGCAACAGAATCATCAGCGTAACGCGAGAGTTTTGTTGGCCTAAAAACCATCCCAATATTGCATAGTTGGCCAACACGGCAGGCGCCGACCATAGGCGTATTTCGGCATATTCACGGGCCAGCGGTGTAGCTACCTCGCTACCGTCCAGCAACCAAAGCCCCAGGGAAATAAGCGGTGACGAGAAAAGAATCAGCAGTGCACCAATCGCCCCAGCAATGATCAGCGATTGGCCCAGTAACAGGCGCACATCGCTATCACTTTCACGGCCGATAGCCTGAGCGACCAGCCCGGTGGTGCCCATGCGCAAGAAACCAAAGCCCCAGTAAAGAAAGCTGAAAAGAGTGGCGCCCAGCGTCACTGCAGCCAGGTAACGTGAATCGGGCAGGTGCCCGACCACAGCGGTATCGACCAGGCCCAGAAGCGGGACGGTAATATTGGAAAGGATAATTGGCCATGCGATGGCCCATATACGCATGCGAATCGTCGCGCTTAGGCAGCGGTAATAATGCGGTACTTCTCTAACAGCTGCTGCTGCGTTTCCTTGCGTGCCGGGTCAAGCGGAATGCAGTCTACCGGGCAAACCTGCTGGCACTGTGGCTCATCGAAATGGCCAACGCACTCGGTGCACAGGTTTGGGTTGATGATGTAAATCTCTTCGCCGGGCGAGATAGCATCGTTCGGACACTCGGGCTCGCAGACGTCGCAATTAATGCATTCATCGGTGATCATCAGTGCCATGGGCATACCTCGCAAATGGCTGGCACACACGGGAATAACGGCAAGAAATACCCGAGTGTTTTACTCAACAATGTTAGTGGTTACGTAGTGTAGTGCTTACGCAAGGCTTCTGCGACCTGGGAAGGTACCAGTGGTGAAATATCGCCGCCCAACTTGGCAATTTCACGCACGATAGTGGAGGAAATATACGAATTTTCTACGCCAGGCGTTAGAAAAACGCTTTCCAGCTCCGGGTTTTGGGCGCGATTCATGTTGGCAAGCTGAAGTTCGTACTCAAAATCGGAAGCGCCACGCAGGCCACGTAGAATGATGGTGGCGCCTTGTTCGCGCATAAAGGTCGTCAGTAGACTGGAAAAACCCACGACTTCAACGTTGGCAAGCGATGCGCAGACGTCTTTAGCCAAGGACATGCGGGCCTCTAAATCAAGGCTTGGCCGCTTGCCGGGGCTTGCAGCCACGGCAATGATGACCTTCTCGAACATCCTCGCGCCACGCGCTATAAGGTCCATGTGACCGTTGGTGATCGGATCAAAAGTGCCTGGGTACACGGCAATATTGACGCGCGGCGTGTTCATTCCGAGGGCTCCTCGTTGATGCGACCAAAGGGGTTATCACTGGTGAGCGATACCGCCTGGGCATAGCCTGGAATATGAATGCGGTCAGCGTGAATATCCAACTCCGGCCCTTCCAGCACCTCTTCTCCAAACTGATAGCGCGGCGCATAGTGGCCTCTATCCGCTTGAACCAGATAGGTATCTGCCTGGGCGCGCACAGTTTCACGACGCGCTTTCCAGGCGTTGATGGCATCGGCGCCATGGCGCTGGAGCAACAGGCGCTCGGTAACATCGGGTGAAAGCACCACGCCGGTGGCGTTATTGCCGCCAAAGCCCTTGGCGTTAATAAAGGCAGCATCCGCCTTAAAGGCGATGGGGGTTTGGAAAAAACGTAGCCGGTCGGCGTGGACATCGTCTGCCACTTTATTAAGCGTGGGGATGCCGGGCAATATGCCATGGGCAAAACTGCCGAGCGCGCTTACGAGCTGATCGCCCGCTGCCGAGCCTTGGGAGTGGCCAATAAATGACTTGATGGCGACGACTGGCCAGTCGGTAATGCCATTCGCACGGGCAATTTCATCCAGCACATGGGACTCAGTCGTGCGATTTTTCGGCGTGCTGGTGCCGTGGGCATGCAGAAAACTGCGCTCTCTTAGTGCTTTTTCCCCTAATAGGTCACGCACCAGCGACGCGGCCTTGCCCAGGGTAATGTAATTGCCAATACCCGGCGCGGAAATCGAGCGTTTGAAGCCGTCAGCGTTGACAAAGACATCCGGTACCGAGCCCATAATGTCTGCGCCCAGTTCAAGCGCCAGCGAGTCATCCATCAACAGGATAAACTGGCTGGCTTCTGCCATGGTAAAACCACAGTTAAGCGCAAACGGTCGGCTGGCGCGCTGGTAATCCGCATCTGTTAATAGCTCCAGGGCATCAAGCGCTTTTAAGCTAGCGTCGTCTGCCAGGGCGCCCATCGCGCGAAAACCTTCAATGATTTCCGGGGTGATCGGCGCATCAGCGGTGCCTACCATGACCACTTTTCGTCGCCCCGAACGAATGTCTTCAGTACCCAAGCGCAGGTTATAGAGAAAACTGGCGCAGGCGCCTAATACCGCCCCGGTACTGCCAACGCTACCCAGAACATAGGCATTTAAAAAGTCGGCGGGCATCTGCCCGTACCCTAACGGCATCTGTTTTGAGGTGGCGCGTTGACCGCTCACCAGGCTCTTCATCAAGCCGCCCCAGCCAGCATCATCCAACTGACCAATGGAGTTGCCTGCATAAACGGCGATGTGGTCAGGATTAAGCGTTTGGCGCAGCGTTTCCCAAGACAAACCGCTGGCACCCAAACAGTCACTAGCGCCAAAAATCGCCATCGAAAGTCCGCGAGGGTGATGCACACTGCGGTACAGGCTTGCCGGTTCAAAACCTTGAGGAAGCTGCGCCGCTGCGCGTACTTTGGGGCGCTGAGCATCGGGCAGCAGCGTCTCAAAAACGCCTGCCGGCACGGTGACCTCGACCTCACGGGCGCCCAGCTCGCGTACCTGCCAATTTTCCGGTAAATTTTCCGGAAGCTGGCGACGGCGCAGCGTAAAGCGCAGCGGCTCGCTCAACTGAAGGCTGGCCTGACGATTGGCGGGCAGCCCCGGCTCCAGGAACCTGGGGTCCTCGTTGCGGCGAACCAATGTGTGGTTAAGCACCTGATCACGTAACGACTGAGCAGGCGAGTTTACGGGCTGGCCTGCGCGATCGTGCCACCCTTTTTCGGAGTGCTCGACAAGCTGCATAAGGGCCGCCAGGCCCTCCAGGGTCTGGCGCTGCTGGTCAGCGGGAAGGGCATCAAGCACGGTACGACGGAAGGCCTGATGGCCTGAGGTCCTGCCGGCGGGATTGATGCCGCCCATGCCGACAATCACCGGTAAGTGTGACAAGCCGGGTTCCTCGTGGTGCGGTGGTTTTTAATAACAGTTATTGTCAATGGCAGGGTAAAAAGTACGCTGCCATTGAGCTTAATAAATATCTCGGGCGTGATCATAGCACCGGGCACCTTATGACGTCATGCTGCAAGCGCAGGAGACTGATAGAATCACCTCTTTTAAGTCTGAGGGATGGCATGCAGAACACTTCTCGCCCCGTTATATCCAACCAGCCAGGCCCTCACCATGATCTAGCGCGCCGGATCGATCGAGCGTTGGCGACGCCACTACGTAAACCCATTGCGGCTCATACTCAGGCAGCATTTGAGCAGGCTAGCCGCTGGTATCAAGCGCGTCCTGCTCCGTTGATAATCGATGCCGGGTGCGGTGTTGGAATTTCGACCCGCCAATTGGCTGCACAGTTCCCTGACCATGCCGTGATCGGGGTCGACCGCAGTGAAGATAGGCTAGGGCGTGATCATGGCGCGCTACCGGATAATGCGTTGCTGGTCCGGGCGGACCTGGTTGACTTTTGGCGCCTGGCGGATCAGGCGCGGTGGCAACCTGAACGCCACTATTTGTTGTACCCCAATCCGTACCCCAAGGCCGCTCATTTAAAGATGCGCTGGCATGGGCACCCGGTTTTACCCACACTGTTGGCACTGGGTGGCCAGCTTGAGGTGCGCTCCAACTGGCCGCTTTATATTGAGGAGTTTGCCTTGGCAGTCACGCAAGTAACGGGAAGGCAAGCAGACATCGGCGTATGGACGCCCGATAGTGAGTACTTAACCCCCTTCGAAGCTAAATACGATAAAAGCGGCCAAACGCTTTGGCGCTTACAGGTTCAACTCGAGCGCTTATAACGTTTGTGTTAGGTGAAAAACCTGGCCTGCCCGCGCGGATGGGTATCACCCTAATGGTGGTAGGTGTGGTGGTGATGCACGTGTTTCCAAAATGAATATACATTGAGGCTGATAACAGTGACGTACTTCTTTAAAGCAACGGTGCACAAATGGCGTGCGACGATGACCGCCGGGGTAGCCGCCGCTTCACTACTGGCGAGCCCCGTGCTGTTTGCCGATTTTAGCCGTTTGGGGCAGTTGCAGGATAAGGGGTTTTCAATTAGCGCGGAGGCGCGCCTGCTTGATACTGATGCGCCTGTGCTGCTGGGAAGCATCAACCCAGCGCGCCAGATGGCGCCCGCCTCTGTTACCAAAGCCTATATGGCAGCCGCTCTATTAAATCGCTTTGGTCCTCAGCATCGCTTTACCAGCCAGTTGGTAAGCAGTGGCGCTATCGATAACGGCATTTTGCGTGGGGACCTGGTGTTTGAAGGAGGCGGCGACCCTGGGCTTACGACAGAAAATCTGTGGCGCCTGGTACAGCGCTTACAAATGGCCGGTGTTAATGAAGTGGATGGTGCGCTCGTCGTAAGCCAGTGGCGTTTTGGCCCTGTCGACTGTATTACCAACGACCGCTGCAACGCCCGCACCCGTGTGACCAATGCTTATAGCGCGCCGCTTACCTCCGCGGGGGTTAATTTCGGCAGCTGGTGTGTCAACGTGGCCCCTTCTCAAGTGGCGGGTGAGCCCGCTCGTACCACGCTTTGCGATAGCCAGTTACCATTAATTGATATCGATAACCAGGTCATCACACGTCCGGCCAATAGCGGAACCGAAATTAGCGCCGAGCGAGTAACCGATGAGCGTGGCGATGTAATGCGCCTGAGTGGGCAAATTTCGACCAACGCCATGGCTCGGGATATTTATCGAGGGGCAGGCGACGCCGCTGAAGAGACCGCGCAAATACTGCTTGGCATGCTAAACCAGGCGGGCATTTCTGTCAGAGACCCATGGCGTGTCACTTCAACACAGCCTCTTGCCAGTGCGAAGCGCTTGGCGGCGGTGGATGGCCAACCGCTACAAGAGCTCCTGCTGCGCACCATGAACTACTCCAATAACTATATGGCTGATGTGCTGGCCTTAAACCTGGTGGAAACGCCGCAAGCCCAGCTGCGTCAGGCGGGCTCAGCGCTGGAAGTTTATGCCCAGAGCTTATCAGGCCACGGCCCTGTCACCTTATATAGCGGTAGTGGACTGACGACAGAAAACCGTACATCGGCTCACGGCGTTAATGTAATGCTGGAGGACATGTATCTGAAGAGTTCGCTGTTCCCAAGCTTCGTGGCCGCCTTTCAGTCGCCTGCCAACGGCGTCATGCGATTTATTCGACGCGGCTCATCCACGTTTCAAAATAACGTAATGCTCAAAACAGGTACGCTGAATCAGCCTTTTGCCGTACGCGCTGTGGCAGGTTACTTTCGTACGGCCTCCGGGCGTTGGGGTGTTTTTAGTGTATTGGTGAACGGAAGTGGTAACACTCCTTATATAAGCTGGTCTGAGGTGCTTGATCCGTTGTCGCTCGATTTGGACGCAATGATTCTGGCTAATTAATTTCCTCGACGCTTAAAGTGAGACGACTTGCATGAAACCAGAGCATACCGGTCTAACCCATTTGGTGTACTCAACGCGCTACTCCTGGAAAGGATTAAAGGCTGCCTTTCGTAACGAAACGGCCTTTCGCCAGGAAGTGTGTATCACCGCCGTGTTGTTGCCTTTTGCCTGGTGGATCAGTAATGACTCGCTAAGCTGGTTACTGCTGGTGGGCAGCTTGTTTTTCGTGCTCATTGTTGAGCTGTTAAACAGTGCGATTGAAAACGTGGTCGATCGCATTGGTACAGAGCATCACGAACTTTCCGGGCGGGCCAAGGATATTGGGTCCGCCGCCGTCATGCTGTCGTTGATAATGGCCGGGCTTACCTGGGGGCTTTTGGGTGGGCAAAAAATCTTTGGCTAGCGTGTAAACGCTTGGCGGTGAGGTAGCTATGCAACTGGATAATTCGTTTATACCTTTAAACGCGCTGCCTGAGGCGCTTCAGCAAGAGGGCCAAAAGGTGGGTCAGCGGCTGAACGATGCGCTTGGCCAAGCGGATAATACTGCCTCAATGACCCAGCAGCCGCTGCCCTCGGGATGTTGGCAAGCGCTTACTCAACCACGCCGCGAGGCGCTGGCCAAGGTGCTAAGCGTATCCACCTTTGTGCTGGATACGTTCACCCGCTACCCGGGCTGGCTTGCAACGCTTGAAGCCAACGGCGAATTGGATGCGGCACCGGCCCGGAACGATCAACAACAGTGGCTGCACGACGCACTGGAAAGCGCAGAAGATGAAGCGGCCATGCAGCGTGTGTTGCGGCGTTTTCGGCGTGCACGAATGGTGGGCATCATCTGGCGGGATCTAAATCGGCCTGACGGTTATACCATGTGGGATACCGCTCACGCGGTTTCTCAACTGGCTGAGCTGTGTCTTGAGGCCGCGTTACGTTGGCTTGAAGGTTTTTATGCGCCTCGCTGGGGTATGCCAGCGCCCCGTGCCGATGGCGCTGCCCAGCGCTTGGTCGTTCTTGGAATGGGTAAGCTGGGCGCGGGCGAACTGAATCTCTCCTCTGATATCGACCTGATTTTTGCCTTCCCTGAAAAAGGTGAGACGCAGGGCGGGCGCAAGCCGCTGGAGCATCAGGAATACTTTACCAAGCTGGGCCAAAAGCTGATTGCCGCGCTGGATGCCATGACCGCAGATGGCTTTGTCTTTCGAGTGGATATGCGCTTGCGGCCGCTAGGCGATGGCGGGCCGCTGGTAGGCAGTTTTGCCATGCTCTCAAGCTACTACCAGGACCAGGGACGCGAGTGGGAGCGTTACGCCCTGCTCAAGGCGCGCCCGGTGGCGGGAGATATAGAGGCGGGCATTGAACTATTGGCTGGCCTGCGCCCGTTTGTTTATCGCCGTTACCTGGATTTTGGCGCCATTGAGTCACTACGCGAGCTAAAAGCCATGATTAACCGTGAAGTAAAGCGCAAAGGGATGCAGAGCAATATCAAGCTCGGCCCTGGCGGCATTCGCGAAGTGGAATTTGTGGTGCAGGCGTTCCAACTGATTCGGGGCGGGCGGGATACGGAGCTGCAGGTAACGTCGTTGAAAACGGCCTTGAATCGCCTGCCCGAACTGGGGCTACTGCCTCAAACGGTGGTCGATGAACTCATGCCTGATTACGCGTTTCTGCGCGACCTGGAGCACGTCATCCAAGCGCTTGAAGACCGCCAGACGCAAATGCTGCCGACGGATGAGATCGACCAGGCCCGGATTGCTTTTGCCATGGGCTATCAAGATTGGGCACTACTGATGGAGGCGCTTGATGATGTTCGAGAGCGTGTTCGGCATCATTTTGATGCAGTGATTGCTGACCCCGAGGGGGATGCGGAAGAAACCAACGACGCAAGCCGCTTGGCGCCTGCGCAGTGGCGGTTGATCTGGCGCAACGAGCTGGAAGCGGACGAAGCAATCGCTTACTTACACAGTGCAGGATTCGCCGAGCCCGATAAGGTATTGAAGCGTCTGCAGAGTTTTTATCAATCGCGTCAGGTGCAAAGCATGCAGCGAATCGGTTTTGAGCGTCTTGATGCGCTAATGCCGCTACTGCTGGCCGCCGTGGCTGAAAATGAGACACCGGATATCGCGCTTGCCCGCGTACAGCCTTTGATTGAGGCGGTACTAAGGCGAACCGCCTATTTAGCGCTGCTGCGTGAAAACCCTCAGGCGCTTGAGCATCTCATGCGCTTATGCGTTGCCAGCCCATGGATTGCCGAGCGCCTTTCTCGCTATCCGATTCTGTTGGATGAGCTGTTAACGCCAGAAACTCTTTACACCCCAGCGGATAAAGCACGCTTGGCCGATGAGTTACGTCAAACGTTAAACCGGCTGCCTGAAGATGATGAAGAAGCCCAGCTTGAAGCATTGCGGGTGTTTAAACATGCCAAAATGCTTCACGTTGCCGCCTCTGATATCGCTGGTACGCGTCATTTAATGAAAGTAAGTGATTACTTAACGTATATTGCTGAAGTGATTCTGGATGCCGTTTTGGCGATGGCCTGGAAACATGTGACCCGTAAGCACGGAGTGCCCAAGGGGCTCAACGACCATGAACCGGCTTTTCTGATTATTGGCTATGGAAAGTTGGGCGGTATCGAGCTGGGTTATGGCTCTGATCTTGACCTGGTTTTTCTGCATGATAGCGACGGTAAAGGGGCTACCGACGGTCCTCGACCCATTGATACGCCGCTGTTTTTTACCCGGTTGGGCCAGCGCATTATTCACCTTCTAACCGCGGTGACGCCCGCAGGCAGCTTGTACGACGTCGATATGCGCTTGCGCCCCTCAGGCAATGCGGGGCTATTGGTGACCTCGCTTGATGCCTTTGCCGACTATCAACAGCAAAATGCCTGGACCTGGGAGCATCAGGCGCTAGTGCGCGCACGGGTCGTCGCCGGAAGCAGTGCGCTTGCCGAACGGTTTAACCAGATTCGTGGAGACATCCTGGGCAGGCTGCGTGATAAACAAGCCCTGCGAGATGATGTAGTCAACATGCGCCACAAAATGCGTGACCACTTGGGCAGTAAAACGCAGGAAACGCGCTTTAATTTGAAGCATGATGCTGGCGGTATGGTGGACATTGAATTTCTCTGCCAGTACGCGGTGTTAGCGCTGGCTAACCAAACCCCCACGCTACTTACCTACAGCGATAATATGCGTATTTTAGAGATGCTTGCCGAGAGTGGGCACTTACCTTCAGAGGAGGCTGAACAGTTAAAAGAAGCCTATCTAGCCTACCGCAGCAGAACACACCGCGCAGCACTAACAGGTGAGAAACCCATTGGTGAGGTCGATGACTTTAAGGAGCACCGCGCAGCCGTCAACGCCCTTTGGCAGCGCTTTCTTGAACCCTAAACAAGCCTCATGCCGATGATTAGCGGCGTGTGCTTAACGGCACATCTCGGAGTGGCCCTTCGCTAAAAAGAACAGCGCCGTTAATCACGCGGCGTTGCCTTGTTATCTTCGTGTGTTTTTACCTCGTAACTTCCTTCCAGAACATCCTGCTGACTTGACCGCGTGTGAGGCTCTGCATAACCGCCGCCAATATCCTGAGCTTGCTCGGCGCGCATCTGTTCCATCCGCTTTTTCATTTTATGGCGCACAAAAGGCATCATGGCCCAGCCAATTAAAAGAAAGAACAGGCCTAGTATGACGCCAACCACCATTAGCACGCCAAACGCCAGCCACGTTAGCAGCAATTTTAAGCTACCCATTAGCCCGCCGGGCTGCGACTGCGCTGCGCGTGTACGCCATTGTTGAGCAGCTTGCCAAGCGGCGTTACGTTGATCGCGATTCATCTGTGGCATAAAAGCCTCCATCGTCGTGTGCCTTATTGGAACATAGTTTGTTAGCCAAGTTCACTGAAGGCTGGCCTATATCTTGCTACATTAAGAGTAATGGCGCCGCCATTGGCGTTTTAGGCATATTTGTTGACTGGACCCCTCAGGCAAAGGCGGTTGTTGAAGGGGGCGGGTTAACTGAAGAGGAGTGAACTTGTAGCCGCGTTCTGTTGCTCGCCGCCAATAATCACATCATTGCAGATACGCAACAAAATACCGTTGGCAACCGGTATCCATTAACACGCGATAGAAGACCCTGCTGGATAGGATCGCTAGCGCCAAAATAATGCGACTTGGCTAAAAAAGAGCATCTAATGTTTTATTTTGGTGCAATGAACGCGCTAAAGAAGATGACTGAAAACAACTGTTTGCCCATTTAGATAATGGCGTTAAATGAGCATGCCCTTCATGAATAAACGAAGACTGTACATAAACATCGTTAACCCGCTAGGGTTACAACGTCTATGTATAGTTTCTTTCATTCAATTGCTTATCTAACAAGGTGGTTGTATGGCAAATCATGGAGGAAAGTCGGTGTTTATTGCATCGGCTGTCATCATTTTCAGCCTGGTCGTAGTGGGAGCAGCCTTTCCCGAAGGGTTCGGAAGTGCAGCCGAGTCGGCTCTCGCATCGGTAACGCGACTTTTTGGTTGGTTTTATCTTTTCTCTGTATTTGGGTTTGTTGTATTCCTGTTTTCACTGGCCTTTAGCAAGTATGGCAAGGTACGTTTAGGACCTCAGGACAGTACGCCCAACTACACTTTTTTCTCATGGATCAGCATGCTGCTGGCGGCCGGGTTTGGTGTAGGGCTTGTGTTTTATGGCATGGCCGAGCCCATGACGCACTATATTGAGCCGCCCTACGGCGATGTGCCCGCCGAGACGGAAGCCGCCGCCCGCTATGCCATTCAATACAGTTACTTCAACTGGGGCATTCACCAATGGGCTGCCTTTTCGGTGGTGGGCCTGATCATTGCCTATTTCCAGTTCCGTAAAGGTCAGGCGGGGCTTGTTTCATCGGTGCTTTCATCCGTTACCGCAAAAAGACCGCGGCTTCGTCCTTATGCCTCGTGGCTGGATGTATTTGCGGTTGTCGCGACCGTGATGGGGGTGGCTACCTCGCTAGGGCTTGGGGTATTACAGATGAACGGCGGCTTGAACGCTGTTTTTGGCCTGCCTGAAAATGGGTTTTGGCAGTTTATTATTCTGTTGGTGATGTTCTGCGCCTATATGGCGTCGACCTGGTCCGGGCTTGATAAAGGTATTAAGCGCCTTTCAAACCTGAACATGGTGCTGTGCATCGGGCTGATGGTGTATGTGTTGGTGACCGGCCCGACCATTGCGATCCTTGAAACGATTACGCTAGGCATTGGTGACTACCTTCAGAACTTTATTGGGATGAGCCTACGTATCTCCCCATATAGTGATAATGAGTGGGCCAGTAGCTGGACGATTTTCTATTGGGCCTGGGTCATTGCATGGTCACCGTTTGTAGGTACGTTTATTGCGCGCGTGTCCCGCGGCCGTACGATTAAAGAGTATGTGTTTGGCGTATTGCTGGTTCCGCCACTGTTGGCTTGTCTCTGGATTGGCGTATTTGGGGGAGCAGCACTAAACATGGAGCTTAACGGCACAAATGTAGGGTTAGCGGCCGCCACTCAGGAAAATATCACCGTGGCGCTGTTTAAAATGTTCGAGCTGATGCCGTTCTCTAACGTACTTTCTGTTGTTGCCATGATGCTCATCTTTATCTTTTTGGTAACATCGGCTGACTCTGCTTCTTATATCGTGGCGCAGATGACCGACAACGGCTCTATTAATCCCCCGCTTTATAAACGTATCATCTGGGGTGTGCTGATTGCGGCAATTTGTTTAACGCTGATTGTGGCGGGAGGCCTTTCCGGGCTTCAGTCAGCAGCAGTGCTGTCGGCACTACCGTTTACCTTTATTCTGTATATGATGGTCATTGTGCTGGTACGTGAGCTACGCGCAGATCGTAAGGCTATGTTGACCCAGCTCTATCGTCGCCACGGTGAAACGCCTGTTGGCGCCGATGCCTTTGAAGCTGAGCAGATGGGCGAAGAGGAGCGCTTACGCCGTGCACCTAATGTTATCAATCGGCGTATTAATAGCTAGGTCAACTTAATCAGGTCTTCAGGAGCAAACACATGGAGCGAGGATGCTGATGGCTCGGCGGGGACGTCACGGCGCAACACGACGCCAGCCCAAGGGGCAGGCGCTTGAGCGTTGGTTGGACCGTTGGCTGGACCGCGTCGTTACGGTCGCCGTTGTAACGGCACTGGTGATTGGCCTGTCGGCTGTCTTGGCACATTGGCTTTTGTAGGCCAACCTGGTGTAACGCAGTCCTGATTGAAATGCAGTCAAAGCGCCCGGCGATAAGCCGGGCGTTTGCTTATACAGTAAGCTTTAAGCGTTTTGTCATACCTTACAGGCGCTAATGTGCAGGCTTGCCACTGCCCCTAAAGAGAGACTCCCGATGTTGCTAAATGATGCTGCCAAGGCTGCTTCTTCCTACGCTTCACGCCGCGAAATATTCGGCTGGGCCATGTTTGATTTCGCTAATCAGGCGTACACCTTGCTGATCATTACGGTGGTGTTTGGTGAGCTGTTTACCACAGTGATTGTAGGGGACCGAGGCGATGGTTTTCGGTTGGCCAACTTTCTATGGAGCCTGGCGCTAGCGGTCAGTTATTTAATGGTGGTAGTAACGGCCCCACTTTGCGGTGCGATTATGGATTATCGGGCCGAGAAAAAACGCTTTTTGTTTTTTAGCTACCTAGCCACGGTCGCCACTACCGCGATGCTTTACTTTGTATCTCCCGGCTATGTCGTGCTGGGGCTTGTCCTGATTGTGCTGTCCAATTATGCCTACTCCATGGGAGAGTCCTTTATTGCGGCCTTTCTACCGGAACTTGGGCCGCCTGAAAAGCTTGGCAAGATTTCCGGGTTTGGCTGGTCACTAGGATATATTGGCGGGCTGTTTGCTGCGGGCTTTACCCTCGTCGTACTGGGGGAGGCAACCGTTGAAAACTATGAACGTATCCGTTGGGTGGGGCCCTTCGCGGCCGGTTTTTTCTTGATTACCGCTATTCCCACCTTCCTGTGGCTTAAAGAGCGCGGCACTCCCAAACCTTCTGGGGTGGCGTACTGGGATATTGCCCAACAGCGCGTACGTTCAACCCTGCATGAGTTGCGCTATTTCAAAGACTTGAGTGTGTTCCTTGTCTCGCTGCTGTTTTCCATGGCGGGGGTCTACATCATTATTGCGTTTGCGTTTATCTATGGCGCCCAGGTGATTGGCTGGGATGAAAGCGTACGCAATATCATGTTTATTATCGTTCAGATAACCGCGGCGGCCGGAGCGCTCGGGTTTGGCTGGCTTCAGGACCGGTTAGGCGCGAAACACACCTATCAAATAACGCTTGGCCTGTGGGTAGTTGCGATTATTGCCATTTGGGCAACGCCCGAAATAACCGCTTGGGCAAATATGCGTTTTGATTGGCAGTGGCAGGCACAGCATGTCTTTCTAGCGGTTGGTTGCCTGGCGGGGCTCAGTTTAGGATCTAGTCAGTCGGCAAGCCGCGCCTTGGTGGGGGTGTTTTCACCGCTTGAAAAATCGGCTGAATTTTTTGGCTTTTGGGGTCTGGCGAATAAATTGGCAGGCGTGCTGGGCATCGTGATGCTGGGTGTACTGCAAACGATCATTGGCCTACAAGCATCTATCCTTTTATGTGCAGGCCTGTTTGTTATCGCAATGTTGATTTGTGCAAACGTTAATGAGCGACGAGGGCGTGATGCCGCCATTGCGTGGCAGAGCGCTTAATATACCGCAAGCGGGGAGCACATCATGCAGACAGCACAGCGTGGCAGCATCGTGATGATGCTGCTTTTCTGGGTACTGTTAATCGGTTTGGGTACCTGGTGGCTGGATGGGGGGATGGAAAAAATACTGAACCCCAATGCCCATATCGTGCAGACTGCGACTGACGGTGGCCCCGTTACTTTAAAGCGTAACCGTTCGGGGCACTTTGAAGCACCGGGCGAAATTAACGGTGAGCCGGTGACTTTTTTACTGGATACCGGCGCTACCTATGTGGCCGTTTCAGATGAGCTGGCCAATCGGTTGGGGCTCGAACGTGGGCGCAGTGCCTGGTTTAATACGGCCAACGGTCGCGTACAAGGAAACCTTACTCAGCTTGATGAAGTAACGCTGGGTGGTATCAATATCCGTAATGTACAAGGCTCCATCAGCCCCGGCATGGAAAATCATGTCGTGCTGCTGGGTATGAGCTTTTTGCATCTGCTGAATATTGAAATACGCAGCGGCGAAATGGTTCTGAGCCTACCCGATTCATAAGCGATACTTGTGAATAGTGTATTGATGTGCTTAGCTAAAAGCTCACGGAAACGAATAGGCAAGGAGTTGCTATGGGTATTGAAGTCGGTGGATTACTCGGTCTGATTTGGCTCATTATTATTGTTTGGGCCATTGTCAAAGTTGCTAAAAGTTCAGCAGGCGGTCTGGCTAAAGTACTGTGGATATTAGCGCTGCTGATCTTCCCACTGGTAGGCCTGATTGCATGGCTACTATTAGGGCCCAAAGGATAGCCAAGCGGGCTAAAGGCTGTGCTGCCGGTTAGCGGTGGCGCTGCAAATATCGGCTTTAAAAAAGGCAGGCATCGCGCCTGCCTTTTCTATAAGTATGTACCGTTACGCACTGTTTCCATTACTGGGCGGCGCTTTATAGTGGCCAGGGATTGTTACTCTTTCCCCGTTGGGTAAATCGCGCACCTGAGTAGGAACATAAACACGCTTGATAACACTTTTAGCTTTACCATCTTTCATGGCTTACTCCTCTAGCCAGATTGTCGACAGTCCGCTGTCTACATTAGCCCTCTGTTTTGGAAGAATCAAGCGGTGCGCGACGGCAAGTAGAGAAAAGCGGCTGCTGCTCAGAAGGGGTGTTTGCTGGGTTTTGAGGTATCCTGTGAACAGGTAACCGCCTACCTTTTGAGAACGACTGACTACATGAATGACTAACTGCCTAAGCGGAGTGAAGGATAAGATGGATAATCACTTGGAACAGAAATTTCAGGCGCTTGGGTCACAAGAAACCGTTATGCCTGACTATCCCGCTCAGGATCATATTCTGATCATAGAGGATGATCAGCGCTTGGCTGAGCTGACTCGCGACTATCTGGAAGCCAACGGTTTTCAGGTCACGCTAGAGGCAGATGGGGCGAAAGGGATGGACCGCATTCTTACGCTACAGCCTGACTTGGTCATTTTGGATTTGATGTTGCCCGGCGAGGATGGTTTGGCGATTTGTCGCCGAGTGCGGCCCAATTTTGCGGGCCCCATCATGATGTTGACGGCACGTACTGACGACGTGGATCAAATCCTTGGGTTGGAAATGGGGGCAGATGACTATGTGCCCAAACCGGTGCAGCCTCGCGTGTTGCTCGCCCGTATGCGTGCCTTGTTACGGCGTGCAGATGGCCCTGCGCCCAATGGCGAAATGCGCCTACGGTTTGAAAATCTGGAAATTGATAATGCGACCCGAGAAGCGTGGCTTGCCGGTGAACGTATTGATTTAACCAGCGCCGAGTTCGACCTATTGTGGTTACTTGCCCGTAATGCGGGCCGGGTATTGACCCGTGAAGAGATCTTCAATGAGTTACGCGGCATTAAGTACGATGGCCAGGATCGTTCTATTGATGTACGCGTATCGCGTATTCGACCCAAGGTGGGTGATGACCCCAACCAGCCTCATCGAATCAAGACAGTGCGCAGCAAAGGCTACCTTTTCGTGAAGGACAGCTGATCAACACAGGGAAGGAAAAGGATTTATGCAGCGGCTGCTTAGCCATAGCGCGTTTTTAAAATTCTATCTACTGCTAGGCTTGGCGCTTTGTGTCGTACTGCTCATAGCGCTCGGCGGCCGCTCTTTTATTGAACAAGTACGGCGTGAGGATTACCACGAGCAGCTTGCAGCGCTGCCCATGTCATTAATGACTCAGCAACTGGCCGATGTCTCCGAAGAAGAAAGAAATTCGTTGGTTAATTACTTTGCCGAGCGGCTGGGTATGCAGCTTACTTTGCGGCGTATGAGTGAGGTAGAGCTTGGCTACTTCGCTGGTAAACGTATTGAGCGTGGTAGCGTATTAGTGACTGAAGATCCTTGGCGTCTCCGTCAGCGAGTGCCTGAAAGCCAATGGTTTTTGGAAGCGACCCTGCCTGCCTGGAGCGACCGCCAATGGGAGGGCAGCATCCTGTTGCTGGGCGAGTGGCTAAAAGCCTTGCCGAGTGACGAGCGAGAAGCCAACCTGACGTCGCTGCGTTCCGGCAACTGGCCGCTCACTTTGCTTAATACGCTGCCCGATAACATAACGTCTCAACAGCAACGCCAACTGGCGTTAGGCAACGTATTAACGCTGCTCGTATCCGAAAAACTGGCCGTTAGCCTGCTTTATCAACTGCCCGATGAAGACGTCTGGTTAATGGCCGGTCCTGTCTCGCGCGGTGATACGCTGCCCATGAATTTACAATTGCCGCTGTTGATTGGTGTCATGGCTGTGCTGGGTTTAATTATCTATCTGATTATGCGCAGCATCGAAGCACGTATGGCGCGCCTTGAACTGGCGGCTACCCGCATTGCCAGCGGCCGTCTTGAAACGCGCGTAAAAATAGAAAGTGACGACTTTCTGGGCCGATTAGGCATGGCGTTTAACGGCATGGCAAGCCAAGTGCAAACGCTGCTGCGTGGCCAGCAAGAGATGATTCGTGCGGTCTCCCATGAGCTTCGCACGCCGGTGGCACGTATTCGTTTTGCCGTACAGATGGTTGAGGATATGACTGATCAGCCCGCTATTCGGCGCCAGTTGCAGGGAATCGATGCCGATATTTCAGAGCTTGACGAGCTGGTGGATGAAATCCTTACCTATGCTCGCCTGGGCGGTGAAACGGTGAACGGGGCCGAGCTTGAAATGGCGCTGGTGGACTGCCGGGCAATGGCCGAACGTGTGATTGATACGCTGGCGCCACTCAATGAAGGGCTTACTATTGAACTGGCGGATGGGCCGGATATTGAACTTTTAGCCGAGCCCCGCTATTTACAGAGGGCGCTGCAAAACCTAGTGGGTAACGCCTGCCGCTATGGCAAAAAACACCTTATTATCCGGCTTTGGAGCGAAGATCAACTGGTGCGTATTGATGTTGAGGATGACGGCCCAGGTATTCCGGCAGATGCCCGCGTGGATATTTTTAAGCCGTTTACTCGGCTGGACGATAGTCGGGCCCGCAGCCTGGGAGGCTACGGCTTAGGCCTTTCCATCGTGCAAAAGATTATGGCGGGCCACGGCGGCAGCGTAACCGTGGATACCAGCCCTGCGTTGGGTGGCGCACGCTTTACGTTGCTGGTTCCTCGTCGTGAGTCGCTGGTTTAATGCCTGAGAGTACGGCAAACGAGGTTTCACGTGCGGTACGTAGAAAATCCTGCATCCAAGGCGCTTCCAGCGTCTCTTCCCGAACGGCCGCATACAGCGTGCTCCAAATGCCGTTTTCACCCAGCTTAACGGCACTGACGTAATCGCGCTCCAGATACTCCGTTAGCGCCCAGTTGGGCAGGGCACATACGCCTCGGCCGCTGGCAACCAACTGCATCATCATGATGGTAAGTTCGGCGGTGCGAATTTCCTGAGGGCGTACGTTCGCCGGGTCTAAAAATTGAGTAAACACATCCAGGCGCGCCTGCTCTACGGGGTAGGTGATCAGCGTTTGGTCTGCCAGGGCTTGAGGCTCAATAAAGAGCTTCCCTGCATAAGCGTGCTGACGCGCTACGGCCAAAAGCCCTTCATAGCGAAACAGCGGCGCATAGTGAACACCCTCCAGTGCCTGAGGGTCGGCGGTAATGACCAGATCCAGCTGCTCGCGTGCCAGCGCAGGTAGCGGGTCAAAGTGATGGCCGCTGGGAATATCAATTTCCACTTCCGGCCAGTGGTCGCGGAAGTAATCGACGGTAGGCATTAGCCATTGAAAGCAGCTGTGGCACTCAATGGCCATGTGCAGCCGCCCCTGCTCGGTCCCCGCCAGCCGGGCCACGTCGCGTTCGGCTTTACGCACTTCCGGAAGTATCTGGTCGGCCAGGGCTAATAGCCGTAAACCTGCCCGAGTAAACTCGGCGGGCCGTGTTTTACGCACAAAAAGCGGGCTGTTAACCCGGCCTTCCAGGTCTTTGAGCTGGTGCGAAAGGGCCGACTGGGTAAGGTGAACCCGTTCGGCGGCCTCCACCAGTGATCCCGTTTCACGTAGGGCAAGCAGTGTGCGTAGGTGGCGTAACTCAATCATGGATAATATCTTTCAATTTGAAAGGATTTATCATGACAGTCTCTCATGTACTTGGCTATTGGCGTAGGCGTCTTTGCATGAGTTTAAAAGTGTGAGAAGCGTGCTTGCCAGCAGTAAAGCCGCTTATTAACGGCATTACTGCGCTTACTGGATTTTTCCGGTCATGCACATATGTGCTAGCTTTTGGATGCGAAAGCGTAAAGCAGAGTTTCCTGAGCACTGATCGCATCGCCATCGCCGGGGTCCTGCAAGCGATAGGAGCCATCGCTTTGCAACAGCCAGCTCTGGCAGTTATCGACCAGGTAGGTTTCCAGGTCTTTACGCACTCGGGTGGCGAGCTTTTTATCCAACAGCGGAAAGCAGGTTTCTACCCGGTGGAACATGTTGCGCGACATAAAGTCAGCGCTTGAACACCAGGTTTCCGATTTACCGTCGTTATGGAAGTGGAATACCCGGGTGTGCTCCAGAAAACGGCCAATAATCGAGCGCACACGAATGTTTTCAGAAATACCCGGAAGATTGGGTCTTAGGCAGCACATGCCACGAATAATCAAATCGCACTCAACACCTGCTTGAGAGGCGCGGTAAAGCGCTTTAATCAGCTTGGGCTCGGTGAGTGAATTACACTTGATAATGATATGCCCGCGTTTGCCCTTTTGTGCCAGCTGCGCTTCACGGTCAATCATCTCCACCAAACGCTCATGCAGCGTAAACGGTGCGTGCAGCAGCGTATCAATTTTACGCGCCCGGCCCATCCCTGAAAGCTGCTGGAAGACCTTATGCACATCGGCACATAGCGCTTTGTTGGCGGTTAACAGACTGTAGTCGGTGTAAAGCTTGGCGGTTTTAGAGTGATAGTTGCCCGTGCCCATGTGCGCGTAGTGGCGCAGCTCGCCCTTTTCACGCCGGACAATATGCAGCATCTTGGCGTGGGTTTTATACGCCATAATGCCGTAAATAACGATGGCCCCGGCTTCCTGTAGGCGTGAGGCAAGCTGCAGGTTATCCGCTTCATCAAACCGTGCGCGTAGCTCGATAACGACGGTTACTTCCTTACCTTGACTCGCGGCATCCACCAGCGCGCTCACAATAGGCGATTCGGCGCCGGTGCGGTAAAGCGTCTGTTTAATGGCCAGAACGTTTGGGTCGCGAGCCGCCTCACGCAGTAGTTCCTCAATAGGTGAGAACGACTGGAAGGGGTGATGAAGCAAAATATCGTTCCTGGCAATCGAGTCAAACATGGAGCCGATTTTAAGCGTCTTGGGCACACTGGGCGTATAAGGGCGATACACCAGTTCAGGGCGATCAACGTCTCCCAGCACCGACATCATGCGGGTCAAATTGACGGGCCCTTCAACGCGATAGAGATCCTCGGCATCAAGCTCGTACTGGCGCATTAAAAAGTTGGTCAAGTCGTCCGGGCAATTATCGGCGACTTCCAAGCGTACGCCTCTGCCATAGCGGCGGGCCAGCAGCTCGCCTCGCAGCGCCGAGGCCAAGTCAGAAACCTCTTCCGGATCGACGGTCATGTCGGCGTTGCGCGTCAATCGGAACTGGTAGCAGCCGCGTACGCGCATACCGGGAAATAGCTCCTCAGCATGGGCGTGAATCATGGAGGAGAGGAAGATATATTCAGAGTAGCCTTCGGCGCAGAGCTCTTTGGGAAGCGCCATTAAACGCGGGAGCGAGCGAGGGGCAGGAAGAATGGCCATGCCACCCGCGCGGCCAAAGGCATCTTTACCTTCCAACTCAACAATAAAGTTAAGGCTCTTGTTGACCAGCCGTGGGAAGGGGTGCGAAGGATCAAGGCCAATCGGACTGATGACGGGCATGATCTCGTTATTAAACCTCTCATGTACCCACTGCTTTTGCGCTTCAGTCCACTGTGCGCGGCGCCGAAAACGCAGGCCCTGTTGCTCCAGGGCGGGTAGCAGCGTGTCATTAAGAATTTTATACTGACGGGCGATCTGCTGATGGGCAATGTCGGAAATTTCAGCAAGCACCGCTTTGGGCAAACGGCCATCGGCCGCTGTCGTATCATCGCCCATGGCCATCTGGTGTTTTAAACCTGCCACGCGAATTTCAAAAAACTCATCCATGTTGGATGAGAAAATAAGCAGGAACATCAGTCGATTAAGCAGTGGATGTGCATCGTCCAGTGCCTGTTCCAGGACGCGAATATTAAATTGAAGGTGGGAAAGCTCGCGATTTAAATAGAGTTGGGGGTCGTCCAGGTCGGTTTCACTAATGGCATCCTTGGCATGCACACCGTTGGGCGTACGATTAATGCGTAACGGTAAACCATCAATTTCGACGTTGGGTGGTTCGCTAAGTGATAGCGCTGTAGATGGTGTAACGTGATCGTCCATATAAGGCTCCCCCGCATTAATGGCTTCAAACTAGCATAGCGTGATACCTGCCGTTCAAAGCAGTATGCGGGAGAAAGATGACAGATAAATGTCATATATCTGTCATCTTGAGCGCGGGCTTCTAGCGTTGGTTCTGCAATAGGCGAGCGGCTTCCAGGGCAAAATAGGTCAAGATACCGTCGGCTCCGGCACGTTTAAAGCACATTAGTGATTCTAGAATCACCGGCTCGGCTTCCAGCCAGCCGTTATCGAACGCGGCGCGGTGCATGGCGTATTCACCACTTACCTGATAGGCAAAGGTGGGCACTTTAAGCTCGTTTTTAACCCGATGCACCACGTCCAGATAGGGCATGCCGGGTTTCACCATGACCATATCGGCCCCTTCACTGATATCCATGGCCACTTCGTGCAGCGCTTCATCGCTATTGGCCGGGTCCATCTGGTAGGTACGCTTGTCGGCCTTGCCTAGATTGGCCGCCGAGCCGACCGCGTCACGAAACGGGCCGTAGTATTTGGACGCGTATTTGGCGCTGTAGGCCATGATCCGGACATTGTGCAGAAGTTCTTGCTCCAGTACTTGGCGGATGGCGCCAATGCGACCATCCATCATGTCTGAAGGCGCGACAACGTCCGCCCCGGCTTCAGCATGGGAAAGCGCCTGCTTAAGCAGTGTTTCTACCGTGCGGTCGTTCTGAACGTAGCCTTGCTCATCTAAAATACCGTCCTGGCCGTGACTGGTGTAAGGGTCCAGGGCGACATCGGTAATAATGCCCAGCTCAGGCAGCGCCTCTTTAAGCGCGCGCACGCTGCGCTGAACCAGCCCGTTGGCATTATAAGACTCTTCGGCAAGCTCGCTTTTCTGTTCGGTACCTACCACAGGGAAGAGCGCCAGCGCGGGAATACCTAATGCAAACGCTTCCTTGGCTTGTTCAATCAATAAATCAATCGACAGGCGCTCAACGCCGGGCATGGAAGCAATGGCTTCACGCTGATTTTCACCCTCTAAAACAAACACCGGCAAGATTAAATCAGACGGTGTCAGGGTCACTTCCTGCATCAACCTACGGGAAAAGTCATCGCGGCGCATGCGGCGCAGCCGAGTGCTGGGAAACTGGCGAGGAGTGAGTGTGCTCAAGAGATCTCTCCGTAATAAAGGGTCATAAATAAAGATGCCCATAGGCTTGGATTGAGTATATCAGGCATGTCTTACGGCGAAAGCCGTCTTGTGGCAAACCGCCACACTGACTAAAGTGAGCGATTGCTTTGCTGTATTGCATTCGGCAGACACTGCGATAAGGGAGATAGACATGACCAAACAGGTGGCAGTGGTATTAGCGGGTTGTGGCGTTTTTGATGGTTCTGAAATTTATGAAACCACGTTAACGCTGTTGCGTTTGGACCAGTTGGGCATTGGTTATCGCTGCTTTGCGCCCGATATTGAGCAACATCATGTCGTTAACCACCTCACTCAGGAAGCCGTAGAAGGTGAGTCACGCAACGTGCTTCAGGAGTCAGCGCGCCTTGCGCGTGGCGACATCCAGCCGATTACTGAGCTAAAGGCCGATGAGTTTGATGCGGTCATTGTGCCGGGTGGGTTTGGCGTGGCGAAGAATTTGTCTGACTTTGCAAGCGCAGGGGACGGCATGCAGGTGTTGGAGGCGCTAAAAGACGCGCTTTCTGGCTTTCGGGAAGAGGAAAAGCCGATTGGTTTAATGTGTATTGCGCCGGTGTTGGTGCCACGGCTTTTGGGTGAGGGTGTTGCGGTTACCGTGGGCCATGACCCAAGTGTGTCGGGGGCTATCAGTGCCATGGGTGGCCTGCATCGCAGCTGCGCAGTGGATGAAATCGTGATCGACTTGGAACACCGAGTGGTCACCACGCCCGCCTATATGCTGGCAACCCGTATCAGTGAAGCCGCTACAGGTATTTCCAAGCTGGTGGATCGCATTGACGAAATGATGGACTAATAGGCGGTACACGCGGCGGTTATAACAAAAGCCTCTGTCATGAATAATGACAGAGGCTTTTTAACGCGTTGATAGCGTAAATAACGATGCGGTGGGTTTTCTGGTGGTAGAAGCGCCGTTTACGGCTCCTGCTCTTCGGTGGCTTGCTCATCACGCCGCTTGCGCACCAGGCGACCAAACAGCAAGCCTACCTCGTAAAGCAGATACATGGGCAGTGCCAACAGGCTTTGTGATACCACATCTGGCGGCGTTAGCAGCATCCCTATGACAAAGCAGCCCAGGAAAATATAGGGCCGCTTTTTGGAAAGGCTCTCTACGCTGGTGGCGCCCGACAGGATTAACAAAAATGTCGCAATGGGGATTTCAAATGCCACGCCAAAGGCGAAAAAGAGCTTCAGTACAAAGTTCAGGTACTGGTTAATATCGGTCATGACCGTGACGTTTTCAGGCCCGGCCTGGGTGAAAAAGGCAAACAACAGCGGAAATACCACATAGTAGGCAAAAGCCGCTCCCGCGTAAAAAAGCCCAATGCTTGAGACCAGAATAGGGATGGCCAAGGCTTTTTCATTGTCGTATAGCCCTGGCGCGATAAACGCCCATGCCTGATGCAGTACAAAGGGTATAGCGATAAAAACGGCGACCACCAAAGTTAGCTTAAAGGGCGCCAGAAAGGGCGAGGCTACTTCGGTCGCAATCATCTGCGAACCCGGCGGTAGCAGAGCCATCAGCGGCTCGGCCACAAAGCCATAGATATCATTGGCAAAAGCATAAAGGCCCAGAAAAACCACTAAAATGACCACCACCGCGCGGACAAGGCGCATGCGAAGCTCAATCAAATGCTCAATCAATGGGGTCTGCTGATGATCGTTCTGGGGTTCCCGAGCGTCGCCAGGGGTACTCATGGATTCTGACTATCCTTTTTAGAGGTCGCCTTTAAGGGCTCGTTGGAGGTATGGGACGCCGCTTCGTTCACTTCCCGCTGCGCTTCATCCAATTGGGCGCTTGCCTGGGCTACACGTTGCTCCGTTTCGCTCTGGCTTGCCGATGAAGAAGTGCTGCGCGAGGAGGGAGCGTCGAGAATACTCTCAACGTCTTTTTTAGCATTCTTCAGACTATCGTTAATGGTCTTTTGCTGTTCGTTCAGCGTTTGGCGCAGCTCTTCTGCTTCAAGCTGCGCGCTAATTTCGCGCTGCATTCCGGATATCGTGCGCTTGATTTTACCAACCCAAAGGCCTGCCGTACGCGCCGCCCGAGGGAGGCGCTCAGGGCCAAGTACCAGTAGTCCCACGACACCGACAAGCATCAGTTCAAGAAAGCCGATATCCAACATAAATTATTTGGGCTCTTCGTTACGGGCCTTGCGATTTTCTTCGGCCTGAACGTCATAAGTGTTGCCAGGTTCTTCGTGGCTAACCTTGGCGTGCGGGGGCTCGACGTCTTTCTTTTCGTCGTCTTTATCGTCTTCATGCACCGCTTTTTTAAAGCCTTTAATCGCGCCGCCCAGGTCGGTGCCCACATTGCGTAGCTTCTTGGTGCCGAAGATTAAAATAATGATGCCTAAGACAATTAGCAGCTGCCAAATACTGATGCCACCTAACATATGCGTATCCTCGTTAATTCAAATGCGTGTTATTGATTATGGCGTACGTGCGGCTTTCTCGTCATGACCGGAAATGCCAAAGCGCCGCGCCAACTCGTTTAACACATCCTGATGATCCAGCTCCAGGTGAGAGAGCATGACCAGTGTATGGAACCAGAGGTCGGCGGTTTCCGAGACCAATGCCTGGCGCTGCTCGGGACTGCCGTGTTCTGCATCCTTTGCGGCAAGCAGCGTCTCGGTGGCTTCTTCACCCACTTTTTCGAGTATCTTGTTCAAACCCTTATGATGCAAGGAGGCAACATAAGAATCTTCAGAAGAGGCGCTGCGCCGCTGCTTTAGTACCTCGGCGAGGGTGTCCAGCACGGGGGCGTGATTAGACGTTAAAGGGGTATTCATGAGTCTCCTTTACAACAGTGAGCATCATCATTCGTTAGTGAAAGTCCCACCACGTGTGAACGTCCAACCACGTTTATAACAACGCTATTGCCATAACAGTAGCAGCAAGCCAATGGCGGCTGCGCCTAAAATCGGCCAATCCTGAGTAGCGGCCCAACTGGCAAGCGGCTGCCAGGCCAGTGCAATCGCTACCAAGAGCAGGCCAATCCGTAAGCGGTGATGGCGTTTTCCTTGATCCGCCATTTGGCGCTGCATGTGATGAATCGAGTCGACCTGTTGGTGGCGCTGGCGATGCTCAACTTCCATCCGGGTCAGCGCCTGGTGGGCAAGCACTGGCAGTTCAGGCAACTGATGAGAAAGCTCAGGCGCTTGGCGCTTTAGCGACTCCCACAGCCCGCTAATGCCCGCGCGGTCTTTCATCCACTGTTCAAGATAGGGCTTGGCAGTGCTCCACAGATCAAGCTCCGGATAGAGCTGGCGGCCAAGGCCTTCAATATTGAGCAGCGTCTTTTGCAGCAGTACCAACTGAGGCTGGACTTCCATATTAAAGCGCCGAGCTGTTTGAAAAAGCCCTAACAGTACTTGGCCAAAGGAAATGTCTTTTAAAGGCTTTTCAAGGATCGGCTCGCAAACGGTGCGGATTGCCGCGGCAAACTCATTCGCTCGAGTATCTTCGCCCACCCAGCCAGACTCGATGTGCAGCGCGGCGACTTCATAATAGTCTTGATGGAAAAACGCCAAAAGGTTACGCGCGAGATAGTCCTGATCCTCGCGGGTCAAACTGCCCACAATCCCACAGTCGATCGCAATGTATTGAGGATCTTCGGGATTATCGCAATTAACAAAAATATTACCCGGGTGCATATCCGCATGGAAGAAGTTGTCGCGAAATACCTGGGTAAAAAAGAGCTCTACGCCGCGCTCAGCGAGTTTCTTTAAGTTGACCCCGCGGGCAGTCAGCGTCTCCATATCCGCGACGGGCACACCGCGAATGCGCTCCTGAACCATCACGTATCGACGTGTGAAAGGCCAATAAATAGTCGGTACAAACAGCAGCGGTGAATCCTTGAAGTTACGCTTGAGCTGTGAGGTGTTGGCCGCTTCTTTATAAAGGTCCAGTTCGTCGAATAGCGTGGCCTCATAGTCGCGAATCACTTCTACCGGGCGTAGTCTGCGGGCTTCGGGCACCTTGGCAAACAGTTTGGCAACCTGATACATCAGCGCCATGTCCTGGCGCATGATGCGGTCGATACCGGGGCGGATGATTTTAACCACCACCTCTTCGCCGGTGTGTAGCTTGGCCGCATGTACTTGAGCGATGGATGCCGAGGCAAGCGGCGCCTGCTCGAATTCAGCGAACGCTACCTCAAGTGACATCTCCAGCTCTTTTTCGACCCGGGCGGCGGCAAGTTCGGCCGGAAAGGGCGGCACCTGATCCTGTAGGCGTCTAAGTTCGTTGGCGACATCATCGGGCAACAGGTCGCGACGCGTGGAGAGCATCTGGCCAAATTTGATAAAAATAGGCCCCAGTGCTTCCAGTGCCAGGCGCAATCGTTCGCCACGACTGCGATGACCAACCGAAAAAAGCTGCAGCGGCGAAAACCATAAAAGCGCTCGCAGCCAAAACGGCAGCCGCTCCATGGGAATCAGAGTGTCTAGCCGATGGCGCGCAATAACCCAAAGAATTTTGAACAGACGCAGGCTCATGCCGACGGCTCCTGTGAGGCAAGCGATGAGTCACGCACCAGACGGCGATGGAGTCGGTTAAAGCGGGCTTCCAAACGGTCAGTTGCCACTTCAAGTTCGGTTAAGTGGTCACGCAGCACGTCACGCTGCTGGCGGCCTGGCAGTAAACGCGCTTCTTCAAATACATACTCTGAGACATCCTGAAGAAGCTCATTCTTGGTACGCAGCCCCCAGCGCGTCAGGCGGCGCACGCCTTCGGCCAACGAGTGAGCGGGGATATCGCCCAACCAATTGGCAAGCTCGGCTTCCCAGTCGATATCCAGGTCAAACAGCAGGTCGCGGGTAGCCTCCAGCAGATGAAGGCGTCCGCGCACCGCGAGCTTTCCGTCAAACATGAGCCGCTCAATGGAGGCGCCGCTGATCCATTCAGAGAAGGTTTCAGGCGTGAGTTCTACCACTGCGTCGACATCGGCTTCGTCTACGTCATCGCCACGGAGTAGGTCAATACCCGCCAAATGGTAATGCAGTACCAGCTGCAGATGTGGCTTTTCCAAACGCACCAAAAGCCGACTGCCCGCCAGGGCCGCTAAGCGAGCCGGTGCGGCAGGGTCGCGAGCGAGCAGGGCATTAAGCGTACGTTCACAACCGGCCAACACAAGTGTCGGGGTTAACAGCATGCTGACCTCGTGATCGTTGATACCACTATCGACGATAACGTCATAACTTAATGCCGCGGTGCAAGGCCACAATGCCGCCTGTCAGATTGGAGTACTCCACCCGCTCAAGGCCCGCTGCTTCCATCATCGCTTTAAGCGTTTCCTGGTTCGGGTGCATGCGAATAGACTCCGCCAAATAGCGGTAGCTTTCGCCGTCTCCGGCGACAAGCTCGCCCATTTTAGGCAGCAGGCGGAAAGAGTACTCATCGTAGGCTTTAGAAAGCAGCGGGTTATTGGGCTTGGAGAACTCCAGCACCAGCAAGCGGCCACCCGGCTTTAGCACGCGGGCCATGGAGCGTAGTGCGGCGTCTTTGTTGGTCACATTCCGCAAGCCAAACGCAATCGTAATACAGTCAAAGCTATTGTCAGGGAAGGGCAAGCACTCAGCGTTGGCCTGAACGTATTCAACATTGCCACCGACGCCATTATCCATCAGCTTATCGCGGCCAACCTTCAGCATGGAGGCGTTGATGTCGGCAAGAATGACTTTGCCGCGCGGGCCGACAATACGTGAGAACTTAAGGGTTAAATCACCGGTACCACCCGCGATATCTAAAACGTGGTGGCCGGGGCGAACGCCCGCACGCTCAATGGTGAAGCGTTTCCATACACGGTGGATGCCCATCGACATTAAGTCGTTCATAACGTCGTAACGGGCGGCGACAGAGTGGAATACATCCGCTACACGCGATGCTTTCTCGTCGACCGGGACTTCTTGATAACCAAAATCGGTGGTGCGCTTTTCCGTGGGGCTCATGGGGCTTTAGCTCCCGAGTTTGAGGCGGTAACAATCGACCAAATGGCCGTCGTATAAAAAGGTTGGCGATATTGTAGCCTTGTCTGCCCCAATTTGTCTGCGCCTGGTCGGATGCGCTGGGTCATGGTTTTTGAGTTTGGTTCTTGGGTTATGGTTCTTGAAGCATGGTTCTTGAATCATGCTTCTCGATTCTCGAATCACAGCTGCTTGAATTGAATACCTGCCGGCTCGCGCGATGCACCGGCTTCTTTTAGCCGCTGCAGGTAGTTCTCCCAATAGGCTTTTTGATGCGTGGCGAGTTCAAACAGATATTCCCAGCTATAAATGCCGCTGCTATGCCCGTCATCAAAGTAAATCTGTAGCGCATAGTTGCCTGTCTGGACGATGTTTTGTAGCCCAACCTCCTTTTTACCGACTTGAAGTACAGCGGTATCACCGCCATGACCACGTACCTCCGCAGAGGGCGAGTAAACCCGCAAAAACTCTATCGACAGCCGGAAGCTCTCACCGCTGGCATAGCCAAGTTCAAGTTCGCGGGCCTTTTTATGGTAGTGGACCCGGTTGGGGGCGGGAGCGTTCATGCACAAACCTCTTGGCTCATTGCCGAGATAGCTTGCCCACCTTCTGCGCCCCATTGAAACAGGCATCAGTGGGCAAGCGATTTAAGCGATCATTACAGGATATAGCGCGACAGGTCTTCGTCGACAGCCAGTTCACCTAGTTGGGCGTTCACATAATTGGCATCAATGACCAGCGGGCTGTCCATATCGCCGCCCTTGAACGAGGCTTCTTCCAGCAAGCGCTCCATCACGGTGTGCAAGCGGCGAGCGCCGATATTCTCGGTGCCTTCGTTAACCTGCCAGGAGATCTCGGCGATACGCTCAATCCCGTCAGGGGTGAACTCAATATCCAGCCCTTCGGTTGCCAGCAGCGCCTGGTACTGTCTGGTCAATGATGCGGATGGCTCGGTCAGAATGCGCTTGAAGTCGCCCGGCGTTAGCGCATCAAGCTCCACGCGGATCGGCAGACGACCCTGTAACTCGGGGATCAAGTCAGACGGACGCGCCAAGTGGAAAGCGCCGGATGCGATGAACAGGATATGGTCAGTTTTCACCATGCCGTACTTGGTGGAAACCGTAGAGCCTTCGATCAGCGGTAGCAGGTCACGCTGAACGCCTTCACGAGATACTTCACCACCGCTGGACTGTCCGCTGCCCTTGGCAACTTTGTCGATCTCATCCAGGAATACGATGCCGTGCTGCTCTACGGCCTCAACGGCACGCGCTTTGATTTCATCTTCATTCACCAGCTTGCTGGCTTCTTCATCGCGTAGTAGTACCAGCGCTTCTTTGACCGTTACTCGGCGCTGCTCGCGTTTCTGCTGGCCCATGTTGGAAAACAGGCTCTGCAGTTGATTGGTCATCTCTTCCATGCCAGGCGGCGTCATGATGTCGACACCTGTGCTCTGGGAAGATACCTCTATATCGATCTCTTTATCGTCCAGCTGGCCTTCGCGCAGTTTTTTGCGAAAGCTTTGACGCGTGCTGGAGTCTTCACGAGGCTTGTCTTCCTGGCCGCGGGGCGGCGGCAGAAGCGCATCAAGCACGCGATCTTCAGCGGCATCGTCCGCACGATGGCCGACTTCCTCTTTGGCATGCTCGCGTACCATTTTCATGGCCGATTCCATCAAATCGCGAATGATGGATTCCACATCGCGGCCAACGTAGCCTACCTCGGTAAATTTAGTGGCTTCTATTTTGATAAACGGTGCACGGGCGAGTTTCGCTAAGCGACGCGCAATCTCGGTTTTACCCACGCCGGTCGGCCCGATCATCAAAATGTTTTTCGGGGTTACTTCAGGACGCAGGTCGTCGTCAAGCTGCATGCGGCGCCAGCGATTGCGCAGTGCAATGGCAACGGCGCGCTTGGCGTCTTGCTGGCCGATGATGTATTGATCAAGTGCGTGGACGATTTCGCGGGGTGTCATCTGAGTCATTAAGTCAGCCTCAACGTTCGTTGATATTCAGCTCTTCGAGCGTCACGTGATGGTTGGTGAATACACAGATGTCACCGGCAATTTGGAGCGATTTTTCGGTGATTTCACGCGCGGAAAGCTCGGTATTCTCAAGTAGCGCTCGGGCGCTTGCCTGGGCAAAGTTGCCGCCTGAGCCAATCGCGATAATGCCGCGTTCAGGCTCAACTACATCGCCGTTGCCGGTAATGATCAGCGAGGCGCTGTGGTCAGCGACGGCAAGCAACGCTTCCAGCCGGCGCAGGGCACGGTCGGTGCGCCAGTCTTTGGCTAGCTCAACGGCCGCCTTGGTCAAGTGACCCTGATACTTTTCAAGCTGGGCTTCAAAGCGCTCAAACAGCGTAAATGCGTCAGCGGTGCCGCCCGCAAAACCGGCGAGCACTTTGCCACGGTAGAGGCGACGCACCTTGCTGGCGTTGCCTTTCATCACGGTGTTGCCAAGTGATACCTGGCCGTCGCCTGCCAGGGCAACCTGATTACCGCGACGTACGGATACGATAGTGGTCATGGAGATAACTCCTTGGGGGAGGCGTGCTCCCGATAACTGAACGGCCGCTTAAACGATGATAGAGCGACCGCCTATAAAAGACGATGAACAATAAAGTGCGGGCGGCTGATAAAAAATCAACCGCCCGCTGGGTAACGCCTACCGCTTTATTCGTTTGAGACCCGGTTCTTAAAATCAGTTTTGCAGCTGTATCAACAAGGGTTCAATGCCTTGCGTGGTCATTAAATCCTGAGCGCGGTTCAACTCGCGTGTGTCTTCGTAAGGGCCTACCTGGACACGGTGCCACGTATCGCCGCCCGCTTGCACTTCGCTGATTTGCGCCAGTAGGCTTAAGTTGCGTAACCGGCTGCGTAGTTGCTCGGCATCGCTTAGCTCACGAAACGAAGCGGCCTGCAATACGTAGCGATTAGGCGCGCTGGTGCTGGCGGGGGCTGCCGGCTGCGCGGTACTTGTCTGCTCTTCTGGTCGCGTGTTGGCCGCAATCACCTGAGCGATAGGGTCGTCAGTTGATGATGTTTGTGTCGAGGCGCTCTCGGCGTCTTGTACATCAACTTGCTCGGCAACTTCTGGGCGGGTAACGCTTGAAGGAAGCGTTACACCTGGGGCTATGACCTCGGTTTCAGGCAGCAAGGTATAGAACTCGAACGTGGGCATCGAGGGTTCGCTTGCGGTTTCGTTTTCCCTGGCGGCTGCACGCTCGGCACTTTCGGGTTTGGAGAGTACCGTTGCCTGCGGCTGGTCACTTGGCGTGTTCTGCCAGGGCGCCGTGCCGTGCTGGTGCTGAGCAAGGAAAAAGCCTGCGGCCAAACCGGCAAGACCCCATAGCCACCCCGGCAGGCGAAATCCTCTGCCTTTGGAAGAGCGAGGGGCTTTACGCTGCGAGGTAGCGCCCTGGCGAGAGCGGGCAGGCTTTTTGCGCGGGCTGGCCATGGCTTACATCTCCTCGGGGGCGCTAACGCCCATCAAGTCCAGGCCATTACGCAGTACCTGACGGGTTGCCAGACCCAGCGAGAGACGCACGTTACGCAGCGTATCGTCTTCGACCATGACTTTGACCGCGTTGTAGCAGGTATGGAAATCCCCCGCCAGGTCCAGTAGATACTGCGCCACTTGCTGCGGTTCGCGGTTTTTCGCCGCGTTTTGAACCACTTCTGGGTAGCGCGCCAGGCGGTTAAGCACGGCTTTTTCCTGATCGCTGTCCAGCAGCGCGAGGTTGGCAAGCGCCAAGGCATGATCAAAAGGCTGGCCCGCTGCCTCAGTTTTACGCAGCATGCTGCTTACGCGCGCGTGGGCGTACTGAATGTAGTACACCGGGTTGTCGTTGGACTGTGAGCGCGCCAGGTCAATATCGAAAGTTAGCTGTGAGTCGGCGCGGCGTGCAGCGAGGAAGAAGCGCGTGGCATCACGGCCCACTTCATCAATTAGGTCGCGCACCGTAACGTAGCTGCCTGCCCGTTTGGAGAGTTTTACTTCAACGCCAGAGCGCGTGACCATCACCATCTGGTGCAGTACGTAGTCGGGCCAGCCTTTGGGGATGCCCACTTCCAGCGCTTGAAGGCCCGCTCGCACACGGGTAACGGTCGAATGGTGGTCGGCCCCCTGCTCGTTAATGACGGTGGTAAAGCCGCGCTGCCATTTATCCAGGTGGTAAGCAACGTCGGGCAGGAAGTAGGTATAGCCGCCTTCACGCTTGCGCATGACGCGGTCTTTGTCATCGCCAAAGTCAGTGGTACGCAGCCACATGGCGCCATCTTCTTCATAGGTGTGGCCGTTGGCGACGAGTTTTGCAACCGCTTCGTTGACCTTGCCGTCCTGATAAAGCGATGACTCCAGGAAGTACACGTCAAATTCAACGCCGAAGGCCTTGAGGTCCAGATCCTGTTCGCGGCGCAGCCAAGCAACGGCAAACTCCTGAATGGCGTCCAGGTCATCAGCGTCTGCCTTGGCGGTTACTTCGCGATCATCAGCGGTAACCGTTTTGCCCGCCAGGTAGTCGTTGGCGACATCGGTAATGTATTCGCCGCGATAGCCGTCTTCCGGCCAGCTTTCATCATCAGGGCCCAGGTTTTTGGCGCGCGCCTGTACCGAGCGGGCCAGGTTGGCAATCTGCGCGCCTGCATCGTTGTAGTAAAACTCACGCGTGACATCGTAACCGGTTGCTTCCAGCAGGCGGCACAAGCAGTCGCCAATCGCGGCACCTCGGCCGTGGCCTACATGTAACGGGCCTGTTGGGTTGGCCGATACAAATTCGACCTGCACTTTTTCCGCCTTGCCCATCATGCTGCGGCCAAAGGCGTCGCCGCTATCCAGCACTTGCGCCACAATTTGGGCGGCGGCATCAGGGGCGGCAAAAAAGTTGATAAACCCGGGCCCAGCAATTTCGGTTTTTTGAATTGCATCGCTTTCTGGCAGCGCGGCAATCAACGTCTCGGCCAGCTCACGAGGGTTTTTACCGGCAGGCTTGGCCAGCATGAGTGCCAGGTTCGTGGCGTAATCGCCGTGCGCCTTGTCTTTGGTGGGGTCAACTTTGATGTTGGGCTGAAGGTCATCAGGCAGCACGCCTTGGTGCTTAAGCGCATCAATGGCGCCGTTGAGCAGGGAAACAATCGTGTCTTTCATTTAGGTATCCGGGTAACGTCGGTGGCGGCGTGTGCAAGTGCGCACTTACGAAGTGCATCAGCAAAGCGGCCATTATCAGCATTTGGCGCGCAGTTTCAAAGGTGTTGATGCGATCCTTGCATAAGTGCCCTTGGCAATCCTGGCTATTTTCAACGGCGGCGACGCAGGCTAGGCAAGCGTTTGAGGGTCGATATCAATCGACCAGCGCACCTTGCGCGCCTCGCGGTTGGCCTCAAGCCATTGCACCAGCCAACTGGCCGCCACGTGCAATTGACTGCGCTTATTGGCGGTCAGCATCAAGTGCATGTGGTAGCGATTTTGACGTCGCTCCATGGGCGCAGGCACGGGGCCCAAGCAGTAAGTGGTAAGGCCTGACGTTTTCAGCCACTCGCGCAGCGCTTGGCCCGCCTGTTGCGCTAAGGCAAGGGCAGCCGGTTCCTGGGGGCTTTCGATCCGTAGTAGCGCCATAAACGTGAATGGCGGCAGGTGTGCCTGGCGGCGCTCTTCCAGCAAGTTTCTCGCCAATGCTCCGTAGCCCTGTTCGGCCAGCAGCCCTAAGTGAGGGTCATCCGGATGCAGTGTTTGCACCAGTACCCGCCCCTGGTCGGCTGCACGTCCTGCGCGCCCGGCCACCTGTTCCAGCAACTGCGCGCTATGCTCCAGGGCACGGAAGTCGGCGGCGTAAAGGCCGCCGTCAGCATTCACCACAACCACCAACGTGACGTGGGGCAGATGGTGCCCCTTGGCAAGCATCTGCGTACCCACCAGCAGGCAAGGCTCGCCACGCTGAATCTCTTTTAGAATCTGCTCAAAGCTGTCTTTCTTGCGGGTGCTGTCGCGATCAATACGGTGCACGGTTACCTTGGGGAAAAGGCCCTGGAGCGTCTCTTCGGTACGCTCGGTGCCGCTTCCCTGCGCACGTAAGTCACCACTGCCGCACTCGGGGCAGGCATCCGGCAGGGCGCGACGGCTATCGCAGTGGTGGCAGGCAAGTAGCGGCGGCTGGCGGTGCAGCGTCATGCGTGAATCGCACTGGCCGCATTCCGCCATCCAGCCGCAGGCGTGGCAGGCAAGCGTCGGCGCAAAGCCGCGCCGGTTGATGAAAATCAGCACCTGCTTGCCCGCACTCAGGGTGCTTTTGATCGCTTTAATAGCACCCGGTAGCAGGCCCCCCTGGCGGCGCTGGTGGCGTAAATCAAGAAGCTCCAGCTTGGCGGGCTGATGACGGCTGGGCCGCTGAGTAAGGCGCAGGTGGCGATAACTACCGGAAAGCGCCTGCTGTAGGCTCTCAAGCGAAGGCGTGGCGCTGCCCAGCAGTAGTGGAATGCCGTGATAATGAGCGCGTGCAACGGCCAGGTCGCGGGCGTGGTAACGCAGCCCGTCGTGCTGCTTGTAAGAGCCGTCGTGCTCTTCATCGACAATGATCGCGCCTGGGTTCGCAAGCGGGGTAAAGATCGCCGAGCGCGTTCCGATGATAATCAGCGCCCGCCCGTTTGCTGCGGCTTCCCAAACGTCCAGCCGTTCGGGGTCGGTTAAGCCGGAGTGGAGTGCCACCACGGGTACTCGAAAACGGCTTCTAAAGCGCGCCAGGGTTTGCGGCGTCAGGCCGATTTCCGGCACCAGTACCAGCGACTGCTTGCCTTTGGCGGCAATCGCTTCAATCAGCTGAAGATACACTTCTGTCTTGCCGCTGCCGGTAACGCCTTCAAGCAGGCAAGGGTGGTAGCTTTCAAGCTTTTCGTGTAGCGCCGCAAGGGCGGTGGCCTGCTCACGATTGAGCGGCAGTGCCGGTGTGGCAAGCAAACTGCCACTCGGCGTCTCGGGGGCGGTCAGGGTGATTTCCTGGTGGGTGACCAGCCCCTTCTTGCCCAGTGCTAGCAGCTGGTCGCGGCTAAAGCCGTGGGCGCTGACGGCCCGCGAAGGCAGGCCGTGCGGATGTTGGCATAAAAGCGCATACAGCTCGGCTTGTTTGGGCGCTCGGCTTAAATCCGGCTGGGTATGCGTTACGGCAAACCACAGCGTTTGCGTGCGCCCAGCCATCGGGTGGCCTTGGCGCAGCCGTGCAGGCAGTGCATGGTGGAGCGTATCGCCCATGCTGTGTTGGTAGTAGCGTGCGGCAAACCGGCATAGCCACAGCCAGTCATTGGGAAGTGGCGCATCGTCCAGCGCTTCGCTGACAGCACGTAACTGGCTGCGTGGTAGTTCACTGGTGGCAGCCAGTTCAACTACCACGCCTACCACTTCGCGACGCCCAAAGGGTACGCGTACACGAAGCCCTGGCTGCCAGCCGCAAGGGGGAGTGCGGCTGGCGGGCAGGTAATCAAACAGGCGTCGGAGTGGGGACGGCAAGGCGACTTTTAGCACCTGCAAAGAAACAGTGTCAGGCAATTGGCCTCCGGCGATAAGTTTTGCTAAAATATGCGGCCGCTCTGAATCTAAACGATCAGACGGTTAACCGGTTAGTAGTTTTTCCAAACCCGTATGCGGTGCCTGGCAACGGATCAGGTGGCGGCATACCGCTTGAGAGATCATCACGATGAGACAAGGTATTCACCCGAATTACAACACGGTCACCGCTAACTGCTCTTGCGGTGCAAGCTTCCAGGTGGGCTCTACTTCTGGCCAGGATTTCTCGCTAGACGTATGCTCCAACTGCCACCCGTTCTACACGGGCAAGCAGAAGCAAGCGACCACCGGTGGCCGTGTAGAGCGCTTTAACAAGCGTTTCGGCGCTGCTGTTAAGCGCGGCTAATCCTGACGGGTCAGCCACACCGCAAGTACGTTGCGTACTTTTTGTTACGTACGTTGTACTAAGTGCTTGTGAGAAGAACCCACGCTACGGCGTGGGTTTTTTTATGGGCTAATTTTCTATAAACGCATATTTTAATGGACAAATGGCTAGGTGGAAGGGGTTTTCATAAATGCTGCCATACAGCAATAAGCAATGCGTTATAGCTAAAGTGCTTTTACATAAGATTCAGCAAATAGATGGTAAAAGTAATTAACGTGAAGGAAAAATCGCTAAAAAAAGCGTTTTCTTTTTGAGTTGACGACGCGCTTGAGGCGTCTTGAGTTTTTCTATATTCTGGAAGCACTTATATCTACTTTAGGCTAATTGGACCCTCATTATGACGGATGCAAATAAGCAGGCAGCACTGGACTATCATGCGAAACCGATTCCCGGCAAGCTATCGGTGGAGTTAACCAAGCCCACCGCAACAGCCCGGGACTTGGCACTGGCATATAGCCCTGGCGTTGCTGAGCCGGTTCGCGAAATTGCCCGCGATCCTGAAAATGCTTACCGTTATACGGGCAAGGGTAATTTGGTCGCCGTTATTACCGATGGCAGCGCCATTTTAGGCTTGGGGAATCTTGGCCCGCTGGCCAGTAAGCCGGTGATGGAAGGCAAGGGCGTGCTGTTCAAGTGTTTTGCCGGGATCAACTCGGTAGATATTGAGGTAGACGCAGAAAGCCCGCAGGCGTTTATCGACACCGTTGCCCGCATTGCCGATACCTGGGGCGGCATTAATCTTGAAGATATCAAAGCGCCCGAGTGCTTTGAGATTGAAAAAGCGCTGGTTGAGCGCTGCAATATCCCCGTCTTTCACGATGACCAGCACGGCACGGCTATTGTAACGGCCGCGGGTATGCTGAACGCGTTGGAAATCGCTGGTAAAACGATAGATAGCGTGAAGATCGTTTGCATGGGGGCCGGTGCGGCTGCTATTGCCTGCATGCGCCTACTGGTTTCTTGTGGCGCCAAAAAAGAGAACCTGGTGATGCTGGATCGCCGTGGCGTTATCCATACCGGCCGTGATGGTATCAATGAGTACAAGGCAGAGTTTGCGCTGGATACCGAAATGCGCACTCTGGATGATGCTATCGACGGCGCCGATGTGTTTATCGGTCTTTCCGGCCCGGGCTTGCTGTCGGCTGAGCAGGTTAAAAAGATGGCCGCTGACCCGGTGATTTTCGCCTGCACCAACCCGGACCCAGAAATTCATCCTGACGTTGCCCGTGAAGCGCGCCCGGATGTGATTATGGCGACCGGCCGTTCAGACTTCCCTAACCAGGTAAACAACGTGTTGGGCTTCCCGTTTATTTTCCGTGGGGCGTTGGATGTGCGCGCTACACGGATTAACGAAGCCATGAAGCTTGCCGCTGTGCATGCACTTAAGGATCTGGCCCGCGAGCCGGTTCCCGAGGAAGTGCTAAATGCCTATGAGCGTACGGAAATGAGCTTTGGTCGTGAGTACATTATCCCCACGCCGGTCGATATTCGCTTGCTGGAGCGCGTTTCTTCCGCAGTGGCTCAGGCGGCAGTAGATTCAGGCGTGGCGCGCAAACCGTACCCGGCTCACTACCCCCTCAAAACGATCAATGAGGCTTATGGCCAGTGATGTTTCGGGTGTTTAACACGCCGGTTTGATGGCTTCTTTCAACGCCCGCACTTGCTGCGGGCGTTGTGCTTTTAAGGGGCGGTTTCTAAAGGCTTTTGTACGAAGCTTAGCGAATCGGCGCGTCATGCATGCGTGTCAGCCCTTCTTGGGCGGTAGAGGCAATTAAGCGGCCATCACGGCGATAGATATGACCGCGTGCCAGGCCTCGCGAGTTGCCTGCCCAAGGGGAATCAATCACGTATAAAAGCCACTCATCCAGCCGTGCGTCCTCATGGAGCCATAGCGCGTGGTCAAGGCTTGCGATACGCAGTTTTGGGTCAGTGAACTGAATGCCGTGGGGCAGTAGGCTGGTGGTCAGTAGATTGAAATCAGAGGCGTAGGAGAGCAAGTGCCGGTGCAGGGCGGGGGCATCAGGCAGCGTGCCTGCAAAGCGAAACCATAAACACTGCCCGGCCGGGTCGCCGCTATCCGGATTGCCTTTAATATGTAAAAACTCGATAGGGTGGCCCGGAAAACGTGAGTGCTTGGCGGCGCCGCTCTCAATCAAGGCTTCCGGCGACTCGACATGGGGCATGGCGCGCTGGTGATGAAAACCTTCTTCAGGGCTGTGAAACGACGCGCTACAGAAGAAGATCGGTCGGCCTTTTTGAATCGCCGTAACGCGGCGCGTGGTAAAGCTCCCGCCATCGCGTACGTTATCCACCTGATAGACCACTGGGCGGTGCGGGTCGCCAGGGCGAAGAAAGTAACCGTGTTGAGAGTGCGGATGACGCTCAGCAGGTACTGTACGTGAGGCCGCCGCGAGCGCTTGACCAAGCACCTGTCCACCATAAAGCTGAGGAAAGCCCAGGTCCTGGCTTTGCCCTCGAAAGAGTGTCTCTTCGAGGACTTCAAGCTCAAGCAGGTTTACTAACGTATTCAGCGCGTCGGTCATTCCAGGTATCCTTGGTGCTATCTATTGTTGCCCATAGTGGCGGATATCACATACGGCGAGGCCGCCGTTGCTACCATCATTTTGCTACCTTAGCGGAGTTTGCCTTGATACGCAGCGATGAATTTTACATGCACCGCGCCCTTGAACAGGCGCATTTGGCGGCTGAGGCGGGTGAAGTGCCGGTAGGGGCCGTAGTGGTGAATAGCGAAGGAGAGATTCTCGCCGCTGCCCACAATGCGCCGGTGCTTAGCTGTGACCCTAGCGGCCATGCGGAAATTCGTGCCCTGCGTGAAGCCGGGCAGCAGAGTGCCAACTACCGGCTGGAAGGGTGTACGCTGTATGTCACGTTGGAGCCGTGCATGATGTGCGCGGGCGCCATTGTGCATGCACGCCTAAAGCGTTTGGTTTATGGCGCTGCTGAGCCTCGTACCGGTATGGTGGAGTCCAAGGCTAACCTGCTGGCCCAACCGTGGTTTAATCACCATGTGGAGGTGACGGCGGGCGTGCTGGCGCCATCGGCCAGCAAGTTATTAAAAGCGTTTTTTGCAGCAAGGCGCTAGCGTGTTTTATAGCTCTCTGGCGTGTCAAGAAACCGCGGGATAAACGGCCACGCACAATGAGTGGCAGAGCAAAGGCTTGGAGTGCGTTAACGTGGTTATATCATAGTGGTGATATGACTGCGTAGTGGCTCATGCCCCCGCCTCAGCCTGCGTAAGCGTCGCGTGCTTTAATGCGACCAGGTCAGCGCTGCCGGTACAAAAACAGGCAACGCGCAGCTGCTCAATGAGCGTTTGAAAGTGCTCAATAACGGCATCGCTTGAGGTGGTGGCACTGCTCAGCACCGCCGCGGCTTGACCTACCAGATGAGCGCCTAAACCGAGCGCTTTAGCCGCATCAATACCGCTGGCAACCCCACCTGAAGCGATCAGCGGCATACCGGGCAGTGCCTGGCGCAAATCGTGTAGTGCTTGTGAGGTGGGGATTCCCCAGTCGGCGAAGGCCATGGCGATGGCACGCGCTTGAGGTGTGCTGGCGCGCTCGCCTTCAACTGCCGCCCAACTGGTGCCACCCGCACCCGCAACGTCCAGCATCGCCACGCCTGCTTCGGCAAGTTGGCGACCCACAGAAACAGAAAGCCCAGCCCCAACTTCCTTGACCACCACAGGCACTTCCAGTGCGGCAACGGTGCGCTCAATGGCGGTGAGTATGCCTCGCCAATCGCGATCTCCACCTGTTTGTAGCGCTTCCTGTAGCGGGTTGAGATGAATAATGAGTGCGTTAGCTTCGATCATATCGACCGCGCGTCGGGCATAATCAAGCCCGCGTTCGCCTTTAATTTGGGCGGCTCCCAGGTTGGCCAGCAATGGGATGTCGGGAGCAATTCGGCGCAGTTCGCTCGTGAGGCCCCAGTTGGCTTCGCCTTCAATGGCCACGCGTTGTGAACCCACGCCCATGGCAAGGCCCAGCGTTTGAGCGGCCTCTGCCAAGTGCCGGTTGATATCCTTGGCTCGATTCGCTCCGCCGGTCATCGAACTGATGAGGATGGGCGCTTTTAGAGGTTGCCCGAACAGGTAAGTCCCCAGATCAATATCATCCAGGTTTAATTCCGGCAGCGCACAATGCTCAAAGCGCCAGTGTTCAAAACCTGGACGAAGGGTACCGACGGCCTGGCGTGGGTGTAGCACGATATCCAGATGGTCGTTCTTACGCTGCGTCAGTTCAGTGTCTTTCATCGTCACTCCCTTGAACCTGAATCTGGCGGAAGCCGCCTGCCAAGTAGGAAACAGTACGTGGTCGGTTAGCTGATGGCTGTGCATGCCTTCCGGCGAAGTCATTAATGGTTTTTGATGTAACCAACTCTTATCTATCTACCCCGTTTCTATTGGTTTAACCAGACATGGCCAACTGCTTATCCAACCAGGTTGGCATAAAGTACTGAGGTACAATGCCTTGGTCGCAGGCGCAGGATAAACGCTTGTAATCGCCAGTACGTTTTTACCTGCTATTTGAAAAGCGTAATCCAAACACCAGAAATTTTCTTTAACCACGAAGGGCAACGTGGGCTCGAGCTGGAAGGCTCTGTAGTGAGGCTATTGATTCAACGGCGGAATTAACTCAAATGGCAGTAGGAGAGAACCGCCGGTTGCGGTTTGACCTAACTGGAAAAATTGCTGACGGCTGTGCTCAACGTACTCAAGCATCTCATAGTAGCGCCGGATGTTGCGCACATAAATGACCGGCTCACCACCACGCGCATAGCCGTGGCGCGTTTGGCTATGCCACTCCTGTTGCTGTAACAGGGGAAGCGCCTCGCGAACATCTTGCCAACGGTTGGGGTCCCCACCGAGCTCTTCGGTAATTTTACGTGCATCGTAAAGGTGACCAAGGCCAACATTGTAGGCCGCCATGGCCATATAAAGACGATCATCTCCGGTAATGCTTTCAGGCAGGCGGTCTTTTAGGCTGCGCAGGTAGCGGGCGCCGCCATCAATGCTTTGCGCCGCGTCTCGGCGGTTATCCACACCCATTTCGCTGGCGGTAGGGTGGGTGAGCATCATAACGCCTCGCACGCCGGTGGGTGACACCGCTTCCGCGTCCCAGTGGGATTCCTGATAACCCACTGCCGCCAGCAGTTTCCAGTCAAAACCTGTGTCACGTGCCGCCTGTTTAAACAGGTCGGCAAACTGGGGTAAACGTGCATCCAGGTGCGTTAAAAAGGTGCGTGTACCCACGTACTCTAAATAATCGTCATGGCCAAAGTAGCGGTTAACCAGGTGGTCGAGCGTGCCATTTTCCTGAAGGGTTTGTAGGAAGTCATTGGCGGCTTCTAGTAGTCCTAAACCGCGGCCGCGAGGAAGCGCCCATACCATGGAAAGCGGGTCGCCCATTAAAAAGCCGCGCTCTACATTGGGGAAAAAGAGTCGGTTAAGCCGGAACTGATGATCAAAAATAACCGCTGCGTCCAGCACGCCGCTCTCGACCTGGACAAGCAGTTCATCGACATCCAGCTCGTGAGACTCTTTCCAGCTTAAGTCAGCGTAGTCGCGCTGCAACTCACGCAGCGCTTCGCTGGTACCTGCCTGGCTTAGCGTGCCAATCTCAAGGCCTACCAGGTCGCTGGGTGCCTTTATGCCGTGTAAACCGCGCCGGTACACCAGCAGTGGTTGCATTTGAATGATGGGGCGGGTGTAGTGCACATCGGATGCGTCAGGGAGTAGAGGCAGGGCGGCAGCGCCAAAATCGCCCTGTTCACGCACGGCCGACAATACGCTTTCAGGGTGATGTTTGGCGTTGAGGTTGAGGCTTACTCCCAAATACTCGGCAAACTGATGCATCAGCTCATACTCAAACCCAGTGGGTCCTTGGCGGCCTTCGTAGTAGGTCGTGGGCGTGTTGCGCGTTTGAGCCGTGATAAAATCTTTTGCCTGGATATGCGTTAAATGCTCACCATGTGGCACCTTGGGCAACGTGGGCGCAAGCACCAATAAGGTGATGATAAATAAGGTTAAATAAAGGCGAGTGTGCGCTAAAAAATGGGCATAAATCAATGTCGGCATAAGGTCTTGTCGGCATGAAACAGGCAGCCACAATACCCAGCCATCGCCATGCTGTCACCTTGTTGATTTCGTGTGGCCGCCGCTTTCCAGTATCATAGGGCTCAATGAGTGTCATTTAAGGGGTCGCCTAGCGGCCTGCTATTTCCCTGCACGAATTCTCCCTGCTCTAGAGGCTTCAGGATATGCTCGAATTGCGAGGCGCGCCCGCCCTTTCTACCTTCCGTCATACACGGTTGCTAACGGTGCTGCGTGAACGTGTTCCCGAGGTGGAGGCGCTGTCTGCCCACTATGTTCATTTGATTGACCACCGTGAAGAACTCAGTGATGCCTCTCACGAGCGTTTGGCGCAACTGTTGGATTACGGCACCCCTACCCATGCCGAGATACCTGCCGACGCTAAACGTTTTCTGGTCGTACCGCGGTTGGGTACCCAGTCGCCCTGGTCATCAAAAGCGACGGATATTGCGCATAACTGTGGGCTGTCGGGCATTCGCCGCATAGAGCGTGGCGTTGATTATCGGGTAGGGTTTAGCCGTGCGCCCAGCGAAGAGAGCTTGGCTGCGCTGATGGCGCTGCTGCACGACCGAATGACCGAAACCGTGCTTAATGACGCGGCTGAAGCGGCGGCGCTATTTGCTCACCACGACCCGGCACCGCTGGGTAGCGTGGATATTTTAAACAGCGGACGCGATGCGCTGGTAACCGCTAACCGTGAGTTGGGTTTGGCGCTTGCCGATGACGAAGTCGACTACCTGGTTGATGCCTTTAACGAGCTTCAGCGCAACCCCACCGACATTGAGCTAATGATGTTCGCCCAGGCGAACTCTGAGCACTGCCGACATAAAATCTTCAACGCGGACTGGATCATTGACGGCGAGCCGCAAACCCATTCGCTGTTCAAGATGATCAAGAACACCTTTGCAACCTCTCCTGAAAACGTCTTGTCAGCCTATAGCGATAACGCCGCCGTTATCAAAGGCAGCCAGGCGGGTCGTTTTTATCCCACGCCGCTGACCGGTGCTGAGGGAGAGCGTGCGCTGTACGGGACGCATCAGGAGCCGATTCACATTCTGATGAAGGTGGAAACCCATAACCATCCCACCGCGATAGCACCGTTCCCCGGTGCGGCGACAGGCTCGGGTGGTGAGATTCGCGATGAAGGTGCCACCGGTATCGGCGGTAAGCCCAAAGCGGGCCTTTCCGGTTTTACCGTTTCCAACCTGCGTATCCCCGAGTTTGTACAGCCTTGGGAAGCGTTTGATTATGGCAAGCCCGAGCGCATGCAGTCCGCCCTTGCCATCATGCTGGAAGGCCCGATTGGCGGCGCGGCGTTTAATAACGAGTTTGGCCGCCCAAACCTTACCGGTTACTTCCGTACCTATGAGCAGGACACCCTCAACGAGGGCGGTATTGAGCGTCGAGGTTTCCACAAGCCGATCATGCTGGCGGGTGGTTACGGCAATATTCGCGCCCAGCACGTTCAAAAGGGCGATATTCCTGTCGGCGGTAAGCTGATTGTGATGGGTGGCCCAGCGATGTTGATCGGCCTGGGCGGCGGCGCGGCCTCCAGCATGTCTTCTGGCACCTCAAGTGCCGACCTGGACTTTGCTTCGGTACAGCGTGAAAACCCGGAAATCGAGCGACGCGCTCAGGAAGTGATTGACCGCTGCTGGGCGATGGGGGACAAAAACCCGATCTGCTTTATCCACGATGTGGGGGCGGGTGGTCTTTCCAACGCGCTGCCGGAGCTTGTTAAAGACGGCAACCGGGGTGGGCTGTTCGATTTACGTGCGGTGCCTAATGCTGAGCCGGGTATGAGCCCGCTTGAAATCTGGTGTAACGAAGCGCAGGAGCGCTACGTGCTGGCCGTTGCGGCTGAGGACCTGGCAACGTTTGATGCGCTGTGTAAGCGCGAGCGTTGCCCCTATGCGGTGGTGGGTGAAGCGCAGGCTGACCACCACCTTGAAGTGCGCGATGGCCACTTCAACAGCAAGCCGATTGACCTGCCCATGAGCGTGCTGTTCGGTAAAGCGCCGAAAATGCAGCGCAGCTTTGAGCGCCATGCGCCAGAGCTTTCCGGTGTAATGCTGGATAATCTCGACCTGCGTGAGGCGCTTGATCGCGTCCTACGCCTGCCCGCCGTGGCCTCCAAGAGCTTCTTGATTACCATTGGCGACCGCTCAATTACAGGCCAGGTGGCGCGTGACCAAATGGTCGGCCCTTGGCAGGTGCCGGTTGCAGATGTAGCGGTCACAACGGCCAGTTATGACACCCATGCCGGTGAAGCGATGGCGATGGGGGAGCGTCCGCCGGTTGCCTTGATTAACCCCGCCGCCAGCGCACGCCTGGCGGTTGCCGAGGCGATTACGAATCTCGCGGCAGCGCCCATTGCCAAGCTAAGCGATATCAAGCTTTCTGCTAACTGGATGAGCGCCGCTGATCACCCTGGCGAAAACCAGGCGCTTTATGATGCGGTTCACGCGGTGGGGATGGAGCTTTGCCCGGCGTTAGGTATTGCGGTGCCGGTCGGCAAAGACTCCATGTCGATGCGTACGTCCTGGCAGGATGTGAGTGACCAAGGGGATAGCGAAGAGAAAAGCGTTACATCACCGCTGTCAGTGGTGATTACCGGCTTCGCGCCTGTGACTGACGCGATGGCAACCCTGACGCCACAGATCAACCTGGATCAAGATGAGTCGGATCTTATTCTGATCGACCTGGGGAACGGTCAAAACCGCTTGGGCGGCTCTGCGCTGGCGCAGGTATATGGTCAGGTAGGCGATACCTGCCCGGATGTCGACGACCCAGAAGATATCAAAGCCTTCTTTGAGGTGATTCAGGGGCTTAATCGTGACGGTAAGCTGCTGGCGTACCATGACCGTAGCGATGGCGGCTTGTTGGTCACGCTGTTGGAAATGGCCTTTGCGGCGCACGCCGGCCTTGAGATCAAGCTTGACTGGATGATCGACGAGCCCGTTGAGGCGCTTAATGCGCTGTTCTCGGAAGAGTTGGGTGCGGTGATTCAGGTCAACCGCGAACACACCGAAGAGGTGTTAGCGCAATTTGCAGTAGCGGGTATTGAAACCTGTGGCGTTATCGCCCGGCCGCGTTACGACGACCAGGTGCGAGTAACTCTGTTTGAAGAGCCGCTGCTGGAAACCACGCGCCAACTGACACAGCGTACCTGGTCTGAAACCAGCTATCGCCTGCAGGCACTGCGTGATAATCCCGAGTGCGCTAAAAACGAGTTCGACAACCTGCTCGATACGCGTGACCCTGGCCTCTCGGCGACGCCCACGTTTGATATTAATGAGGATGTCAGCGCGCCGTTTATCAATATGGCCAAGCCCGCTGTTGCGGTACTGCGTGAGCAGGGCGTTAATGGCCAGGTCGAGATGGGCTGGGCGTTTGATAAAGCCGGCTTTGAAGCCATTGATGTTCACATGAGTGACATTCTGGAAGGCCGTGTTGCTCTTGATGAGTTCAAAGGGCTCGTTGCCTGTGGCGGTTTCTCTTACGGCGATGTGCTAGGTGCGGGTGGTGGTTGGGCGAAATCCGTGCTGTTTAACGAGCGGGCACGCGATCAGTTTGCCGCCTTCTTTACCCGCGAAGACAGCTTCTCGCTGGGCGTGTGTAACGGATGCCAGATGCTTTCGCAGTTGAAGTCATTGATTCCAGGTGCTGAAAACTGGCCAGGCTTTGTGCGTAACGAGTCCGAGCAGTTTGAGGCGCGGGTAGCCATGCTGCGCGTTGAAAAAACGCCCTCGGTTCTACTGGCCGGCATGGAAGGTTCCCTGCTGCCTATTGCGGTGGCCCATGGGGAAGGGCGTGCTGAGTTCCGCGATACTGCGCACCTGCGTAGCATGCAATCCAGCAATCAGATTGCGCTTCGTTACATTGATAACTATGGGCAGGTGACCACGCGCTATCCGGCTAACCCTAACGGTTCGCCGTCAGGTATCACCGGGTTAACCACCTCCGATGGCCGCGTCACGATCATGATGCCTCATCCGGAGCGCGTTACCCGCGCGGTAACCAACTCCTGGCGTCCGGCAGAGTGGACAGAAGATGGTGCCTGGCTGCGCATGTTCCGCAACGCGCGTGTTTGGGTCGGTTAATATCTCACGCCGTTAAGCCATGCGTAACACATAACGGCGGCCCTTGGGCCGCCGTTATGGCTAACGCTGTTCTTGGCTGCTCTTGCCCGCTTGAGCCAGCAAAGTAATTTTCTGGCTGTTGGAGTTGTATGCCACCACCTGCTTTACGCCCTTACCAAACGGACGCGGTGAAACGTGTTGTTACGCATTTCCGTGCGTCCAGCGAACCCGCGGTGGTGGTATTACCTACGGGAAGCGGGAAGTCGTTGGTGATTGCCGAACTGGCCCGCTTGGCGAGAGGTCGCGTACTGGTATTGGCGCATGTACGCGAGCTGGTGGAGCAGAATCACGCCAAGTATCAGGCCTATGGGCTTAAAGCCGATATCTTCAGCGCGGGTTTAAAGCGCAAGGAAGCGTCGCGCCAGGTCGTGTTTGGCTCGGTGCAGTCGGTAGTGCGTAATCTGGAGGCGTTCAATGACGAAGGCTTCACTCTGCTGGTCATTGATGAGTGCCACCGGGTGTCGCTTGATAAAGACGCAAGCTACCGCCAAGTGATTGATCACCTGCGGGCACAGAACACGAATTTGAAAGTGTTAGGGCTGACCGCGACGCCTTACCGGCTAGGCCAAGGCTTTATCTACCATCGCCATTACCACGGCATGGTGCGTGGCAGCGACGCGAGCTTTTTTCGTGACTGCGTGTTCGAACAGCCGCTGCGCTTGATGGTCAAGCAGGGCTATCTTGCCGAACCTAAACGCCTGGATATGGCGATTGAAGGGTATGATTTTTCCATGCTGGCGCCTGCAGAAAACGGCCATTACCGTGAAGCGGAGCTGAATCGCGTCGTGGCAGGCAACCGCGCCACCCCCATGATTATCAGCCAGATTATTGAGCGCGCCACTGAGCGGCATGGGGTGATGATATTTGCGGCAACTGTCGCCCACGCTGAAGAGATCATGGGGTATTTGCCTGCCGGCCAGGCAGCACTGATTACCGGAGCGACCCCGTCGGTGGAGCGTACTAAGCTGATCGATGCCTTTAAGGCGCGTGAGCTTAAATACCTGGTGAATGTCTCGGTACTGACGACCGGCTTTGATGCGCCGCATGTAGATTTGATAGCGATGCTTCGGCCTACGGAGTCAGTCAGCCTTTATCAGCAGATTGCGGGCCGGGGGCTTCGACTCTCGCCAGGTAAGCAGGATTGCCTTATTTTGGATTACGCGGGCAATCCCTGGGACCTTTACGCACCGGAAGTGGGCGAGCCAAAACCGCCGGGCGACAACGAGCCGGTGCAGGTTGAATGCCCGGCCTGTGGCCACGCTAATCTGTTTTGGGGCAAGCTCGATGGCGAACTGGTCATTGAGCATTTTGGACGCCGCTGCCAAGGGCTGCTTGAAGATGATAAAGGCAAGCGCCACCAGTGTGATTTTCGCTTTCGCTTCAAGGTGTGCGATAGCTGTGGCGCTGAGAATGATATTGCGGCGCGTCGCTGCCACGGCTGCGAACAGCTGTTGGTGGATGCTGATGACAAGCTTAAAGATGCACTCAAATTAAAAGATGCCCGAGTATTGCGGGTAAGTGGCATGCAATTGGACGCAACCCTTAATGGCCGTGGCCTGCCGCGTCTGAAAGTGACCTATTACGATGAGGATGGCACAACACTCTCTGAGTGGTTTGCTTTGGAAACCCCCGCCCAGCGCCGCGCCTTTTATGCCGCCTTTTTACGTCGGCATGTGCGCGCTCCGGGTACGCCCTGGCAACCCCTCAAGCCAGAGGACGTTATTAGCGAGCAGCGCCGCTTGCGCTATCCGGATTTTGTGGTCGGGCGCAAGGTGGGCCGACATTTCCAGATTCGCGACAAGCTCTTCGACTACGAAGGACGCTATCGTAAAGCTGCCGAAGCAGGCTAACGCACCGTGCGCCAGGCGCAACGTCAGGTGCTGACTTTGTTACACTGCTTTCTAGGGTCTGTCTGAAAAGTCGACGAGCGAAGACAAGACAAGGCAAAAATTGGCGAAAAAACGGAGTTTACATGTGTAAATGAGTATTTTGAGCCAATTTTTAACGCCGTATTGTCGAGCGCAGACACTTTTCAGACAGAGCCTAATGCCCACTGACCAAGAGATACCGACTGAGTGAGCGACACACAAAACGCCACCGCTGATCCTGAACGCATGGCTATGTTGGCACAAGAGCCAATCGTCGAGGTGCTTGGGCGGCTGTTCGATGAGCCCATTACTCAACTGCCGGAGGATTTGTATATTCCTCCCGAGGCGCTGCGCGTTTTTTTGGAAACCTTTGAAGGACCGCTGGATCTCTTGCTTTACCTTATTCGTCGGCAAAATTTAGACATCTTGACGATCAACGTGGCCGCGATTACCCACCAGTACATTGAGTACGTAGAGCTGATGCAGGCGATGGAGATCGAGCTTGCCGGTGAGTACTTGCTGATGGCCGCGATGTTGGCGGAAATTAAATCGCGCTCGCTACTGCCTCGGCCGCCCAAAGCGGAGGGCGAAGATGAAGAGGACCCTCGGGCAGAGCTGATTCGTCGCCTGCAAGAGTATGAGCGTTTAAAAGCCGCTGCTGAAACGCTGGATACATTGCCTCGCGTAGGGCGTGATTGGTTTAGCGTACAGGCTGGTTTACCCCCGCTTGAGTCGCGGGTGATTCACCCGGATGTAGAACTGGACGAACTGCTGAGTGCTCTTTCCGATATCCTTAAACGTGCCGAATTAACGCAGTCCCATCAGATTAGCCGTGAGGTACTGTCTACCCGTGAGCGTATGCTCAAGATCATGGAGCAGCTCAGCGAAGACAGCGCACACCAACGCTACACACCTTTTGAAGCCCTGTTTACCATGGAAGAGGGGCGGGCAGGCGTGGTCGTCACCTTTATGGCTATTTTGGAGCTAGCGAAAGAGGCAATGATCGAAATTGTCCAGAACGCACCACTTTCTCCTATCCATGTACGGGCGCGCAGCGGCGCGATAGTGGATGAAGAAGCCGCTTTTGAAACGCTTGCTGTTGAGGAAGCAGACGGCGCCTTTGAGCCTGCCTTTGAGCCTGATGAGGAGGCACCATGAAGGACACCACCTTAGACAACATTATAGAAGCCGCGCTGCTCGCCGCAGGCGAACCGTTGGATGTCGAGCGGCTCGAAACGTTATTTATCGACGATGAGTGCCCGCCGAGACGAGAGTTGCGTGACGCATTAGCGCGCCTTGCTCTGCGCCATAAAGAGGGCGCGTTAGAGTTAGTGGAAACCGCATCAGGTTTTCAGCTGCGTATTCAGCCACGCCTTGCGCATTGGGTGTCACGCCTCTGGGACGAACGCCCCCAGCGCTATTCGCGTGCGCTGCTTGAAACGCTGTCGTTGATTGCCTATCGGCAGCCTGTTACCCGTGGTGATATCGAAGAAGTACGCGGGGTCAGCGTGAGCAGTTCGATCATGCGCACCTTAATGGAGCGTGGATGGGTTCGTGTTGTTGGCCACCGCGATGTGCCCGGGCGGCCAGCCGTCTACGCCACTACACGAAGCTTTCTGGACGATTTTGGCCTGAAAACACTGGATGCACTTCCCCCCATGCATGAATTGGTTAATTGGGAGGAGAGAGAAGAGGCTGAGTTACCGGCTTCACAAGAGGCTCTCCTCGAAGAGGGGAGTGAGGAAGCGAAGCCCAAAGAAACACTGGACGAAGCGCCAGAAAGCGTGCAGGATGCGCCACCCAAGACGGCTGAGAGAGCCGACGACCACGCCGAGACGGCGTTAACCCAGCCGCTAAGTTTTGCTGATTTAGAAGCTCGACTTGCGGCACGTGCGCAGCGCTCACATGATGACAGCGCACGCACGCAGACCAATGATATGAGGTCAGACGATCATGACTCAGAGTAACAACACCCCTCCCGTTAGTGAAAAACTCCAGAAAGTGCTTGCCCGAGCGGGGCTGGGTTCGCGGCGCGAAATGGAAACCGCTATTTCTGATGGCCGAGTAAAGGTCAACAGCCAGGTCGCCAAGTTGGGTGACCGCGTTGAAATTCGCGATAAAGTAAGTTTCGATGACCGCCCCGTTACGCTGCGACCCGAGAATGAAGCGCCGCGTCGCGTCATCATGTACAACAAGCCAGAAGGCGAGCTGTGCACCCGTAAAGACCCGGAAGGCCGTCGCACCGTATTTGAGCGTTTGCCACGGCTAAAAGGCGAGCGCTGGATTGCCATTGGCCGACTGGATATCAATACCAGCGGTCTGCTGCTTTTCACGACCGATGGCGAGCTTGCCAACCGGTTAATGCACCCCTCAACCCAGGTTGAGCGTGAATACGCCGTGCGCGTAATGGGCGAAGTAAAGCGCGAACACATCGTAGCGATGGTGGATGGCGTTATGCTGGAAGATGGCCCCGCGCGCTTTACCGATGTGCAAGAGTTTGGTGGTGAAGGTATCAATACCTGGTTCCACGTCGTCATTCTTGAGGGACGTAACCGCGAAGTGCGCCGCCTGTGGGAATCCCAGGAGCTTACGGTTAGCCGCCTGAAGCGTGTGCGTTACGGCAACATCTTTATTGATAAGCGTGCTAAAGCGGGAGAGTGGGTCGAGCTTTCGCAAGACGAAGTCGATGATCTCGCCACGATCGCTAACCTTGAAGCACGTAAGGTGCCTGAGCTGACGCCTGACGAGAAGAACCGTTGGAGCCGCGACAAAAATAAGCGTCGTCCGGTACAGACAATGCGCAAGCCTAAACGCCGCTAATTTTATAACTACCCAAACCAGGGGTGGAAAATTGGTTCGCACTGGCCAGCCATCAATCGCTTGATGGCTGGCTTTTAAGTATCTGGGTACCTTAAAACGATCGTTGTTGTACCAGGCATGATCGTGGCGGCAGAGACTCGCATGGGCCATGAAACCCGCTTTAATTACACTGCGGGATCAAAGGCTAATCCTGTGGGTGCAGTGCGGGGGAAAGTTAAAAACTTCTTGCCATGGCTGAGCATGGTCTGTACTATATGCATCCGTTCGAAGGGGTCGTTAGCTCAGTTGGTAGAGCAGTTGACTTTTAATCAATTGGTCGTAGGTTCGAATCCTACACGACCCACCATCGAACAGCGTAATTAGACATACCGCTATGTCAGCACGGTAAGCAAAAATTTGGGTCGTTAGCTCAGTTGGTAGAGCAGTTGACTTTTAATCAATTGGTCGTAGGTTCGAATCCTACACGACCCACCAAATTCAACGCCCTTGGTAGCTTGCTGCCAGGGGCGTTTTGCTGTGTGCCTGATGTGCACAGCCGCGCAATATACCACTTGCAGAAGACAACAATTTGCCACCACAATGGCTTCATGCAATGTGATTAAGAAAAGTTCATTAGAGAAAGCTGTTAAGAGAAAACAGTTTAGAGAAATAGTTAGTAGCGCAGTAGGTCACCGCGAGAGACGCAGCGGCCTGTTGCAATCGCGAGCGGCATGTGTGGATGACACAGGTCGCGACTAGTGTTTAACAGGGGGATTCCCTGTTCGTCACAGTGGTAGACACGATGACTATTATGACTTCTCAAGCTGAGCTTGATGCTCCGCTCCCTAGCCCGTATTGCCCTACTCGTATTCCCGCAGAAGACCAGGCGCGTGTCGAAGAGATAAAGCAACTGCTGCACACGCACAATGCGGTCTTGGTCGCGCACTACTACACCGATGACGCTATCCAACAGTTAGCGGAAGAAACCGGTGGCTGCGTGGCAGACTCCCTTGAAATGGCGCGCTTTGGTGCCCGGCATGATGCTACTACGTTGATTGTGGCAGGTGTGCGTTTTATGGGAGAAACAGCCAAAATCCTTTCGCCTGAAAAACGCGTATTGATGCCCACGCTGGAGGCAACCTGTTCGCTGGATATTGGCTGCCCGGTAGATGAGTTCAGCGCCTTTTGCGATGCGAACCCCGACCGAACCGTGGTGGTGTATGCCAATACATCAGCAGCTGTAAAAGCGCGTGCTGACTGGGTGGTGACGTCATCCATTGCAGTTGACGTCATTGAGCATTTGCAGGCAAAAGGTGAAAAAATCCTTTGGGCGCCGGATAAGCATCTGGGGGGGTATATTCAGAAAAAAACCGGTGCTGATATGCTGATGTGGGACGGCGCCTGTATTGTGCATGAAGAGTTCAAGGCGAAAGGTATTGAAGACTTAAAACGCCTTTATCCTGATGCGGCGGTGCTGGTGCATCCTGAATCGCCGGACTCGGTGGTCAATATGGCGGATGTGGCGGGGTCGACGTCCCAGTTAATCAAGGCCGCTCAAACCTTGCCCAATAACCAGCTTATTGTGGCAACAGATCGCGGCATTTTCTTTAAGATGCAGCAAGCGGTGCCGGACAAGACATTGTTTGAAGCGCCGACAGCCGGTAATGGCGCTACTTGCCGAAGCTGCGCACATTGCCCGTGGATGGCCATGAATGCATTGGATAATCTGGCGGATGCGCTGCGCTACGGCAGTGGGGAAATTCATGTTGATGAGTCGCTACGCCAGAAAGCGCTAAAGCCGCTTGAGCGTATGCTGAATTTCAACGTTAAATAGGACAGCTTCACGCTGTGATCAGCCAATCAGGCTCCTGGCCCTTCGCAGGCCAGGAGCTTTATACGTGCGTGCTATTAATTTCAAAGCGTTAAGTCGTTAAAAGTCATCCAGCGCTTTACGGTATTCAATAAAGGCTTCTCGGCGCTGTTCAATACGTGCAAGCGCTTGCTGGTCGTTCTCTTGCTCGGCCGCGTTGCGAGCCAGTGAGAGTTGCTGAATGCCTCGGTCGACTCGCCCTGTCAGCTGTAAATGCTCGGCGCGCGCCAAATGCCCCCAGCCGTTGTGCCCGCTTCGCCCTGCGGCCTCTGCCAGCAGGTTAAAGCCTGGAGGGTATTCAGGGTTTTGCGCTGTTATGTTACGCAGGAGCTGATAAGCGGCTTCTGGGTCTCGCTGCAGTTGTGCCTCTGCCAAAATCAGTTGGGCGGGCAGATAAGACGGCATCAGCCTCAAAAGGCGCTGGCTGCGGGTAATGGCTTCATCGTAGCGTTGGGCATCCAGCGCGACGCTTGCCGCAGACGCAGGCAGCATGCCGTAATCCGGTAGCTCAGTGGCCAGTTGATCGAGCATTTGTAAGGCTTGATCCGTTTGACCATTACGCGCAGTAATTAACGCATCTAGATAGCGTCGCGCCGGCTCTTCTGCGTCATCCTGGGCAAGGCGGGAAGAGGCTTGTTGCGGGGAGTTTTGGTAAATGCTCAATAGGGCGCGAGCGCGCATCATGTCGTAAAGCGTATTGCTGGTATATGTGTTGGCCACGCTGAGCTGCGAGGCACGCCCTTGTGCATCGCTTAAGCGGCTATCTGAAACAGGGTGGGTCAATAGAAACTCAGGAGGGTTGCCGCCTTGTAGTCGCGCCAAGCGTTGCATGGCAGAAAACATGCGGACCATGGCATGAGGGTCGTAGCCAGCATCGGCCATCGCCTGTAAGCCGATACGGTCAGCCTCTTGCTCAAAACGTCTTGAGTAACTGAGCTGGTCCTGGATCAGGGCAGCCTGTGAGCCCATGGCGGCGGCAAGACCCGCTTCGCCACCTCCGCTGGCCGCTACCAGCATGCCCGCCAGCATGGCGGCCATGGCAGGAAGCTGCGTCTGTTCTGCTCGCGCGCTGCCTCGGGCGTAGTGGCGCTGTGATAAGTGGCCAAGCTCATGAGCAATCACCGAGACGAAAGCACCTTCATCCTCAGCAAAGGCAAAAAGCCCGGAATTGATCCCTACCACGCCACCGGGAACGGCAAAGGCATTCAGTGATCGGTTATCGACCATCACCATCGTCGTTTGCAGGTCTCCCAATTGGCTGTATGGCACCAGGCGCGCCACAAGGCTTTCTAGGTAATCGCTTACGATAGGGTCTTGCCATTGAGGCGCCTGGGCCCGGAACTGACGTAGCCATGCTCGGCCCAAACGGAACTCTTCACTGCTGGCTGATGACGAGGCACCGCCAAGCGTGGGCAGATGATAGTCATTAAGTGCGTAGCTTGGCGGGCTTGAGACGCTAATGCTGCAAGCAACAATTAGCGCGCAGAGCCCGCGGGGATAAGCAGTCCGTAAGTGCGGCATGGCATCCTCATTGATAAGGGTAAAGCGCAGCGATTACCGCTGTGACATTGATTGATGCTGTGAAGTGCCGTTAAATCAAGTGAACAGTGATCATCGCAACATAAACCGTTTATGCAACAATGGCGAGATCATGCAGGCATTTTTAGGGAGCAGGTATGTCTGAATTATTCGTACGTTTTCATCCAGACGTGGTGCTTGATGCGTGTGGGCTGCCGTGTCCGATGCCGTTACTCAAGACGAAACAGGCGCTAGCCGGTTTGGCGGCTGGGCAGTTGCTTGAAGTGCGTGCCACTGATGCAGGCTCATGGCGCGATATCGCGTCGTTTACTGATCAAGGCAACCATGAGATGGAGGCGCGAGAGCAGCATGAAGGTACGTACTTTTTTTGGATACGTAAGGCGGGAGAGGCACACTAATGACCATGCGTACTATTCTTAAAAGCTGGATTGAACGCTATTTCTCTGATGAAGAAGCGCTCGTCTTATTGCTGGTATTGGTGGCTGGCTTTACGGCCATTATCTGGTTTGGCCACATGCTGGCGCCGTTCTTTACCGCGCTGGTTCTGGCTTTTCTGCTGCAAGGGGTGGTGAGCGCTTTAACGAGAAGAGGGATACCGCATCTTTTAGCCGTTATTCTTATTTTTCTAGCCTTTATCAGTGTCCTGTTAACCCTTGCGTTCATTTTAATGCCGCTGATTTGGAATCAATTGGTAGGGTTTGTACATGAAACGCCGCGAATGTTTGCCAGCGGCCAGGGGTGGTTGGATGAGATGCAGGCGCGCTACCCTAACTTGATTACGCCTGATCAAATGCAAAGCTGGATCGGTGTAGCAAGCCGTGAAATTAGCCAGCTAGGCCAGCGTGCGCTGACGCTCTCATTGGCCTCTTTGGGTAATGTCATGTCGCTGATTATTTACCTCGTCCTTGTGCCCATTCTGGTCTTCTTTATGCTGAAGGACCGCGAGGCACTGGTTGGATTCGCGGTTTCGCTGTTGCCACAAAAGCGTGCGCTGTTAACGCGCATCTGGCAGGAAATGGATCATCAGATTGCGAACTATATTCGAGGCAAGTTCATCGAAATCATCATTGTGGGTACGGTAGCGTTTTGCACCTTTACCTTTTTTGGCTTGCCGTATACAGCGCTGCTGGCCGTTCTGGTGGGCTTTTCGGTGCTGGTGCCTTTTATCGGCGCTGCGGTGGCTACACTGCCGGTCATGGCGGTAGCAGGTTTTCATTTTGGATTAAGCGATCAGTTTATTTACGTGCTGGTTGCCTATGGCGTGATTCAGGCGCTGGATGGAAACGTTCTGTCGCCAGTGCTGTTTTCTGAAACCAATAATATTCACCCAGTTTCCATTATTGTCGCGGTGCTTTTCTTTGGCGGTATTTGGGGCTTCTGGGGCGTGTTTTTCGCCATTCCGTTGGCCACGCTCCTAAAAGCGTTGGTCTACGCTTGGCCGCGGGGTGTTCGTGAGCAGAATACGGAAGAGGGTATTATCCAGGCGGAGTCATAAGACCGCATGGCCACTGCCCAAGGGTTAACAATACCCTTGGCTTAACACGCTGAGTCTTTTGAAAAGTTAACGCCCGCTCGGTGACGACACCGGACGGGCGTTTTTGTTAACGACTCGCGTTTAGTGCTTCAGCGGCAGCAAGCACTTCCTCTACGTGGCCTGGCACTTTAACGCCACGCCATTCGTTGGCAAGGTTGCCTGTTGCATCAATTAAGAAAGTACTGCGCTCAATGCCCAGATGCTCCTTGCCGTACATTTTTTTCAGTTTGATAACATCAAATATCGTACAGACGGTTTCATCCTTGTCGGAAATGAGCGGGAAGTTAAAATCCTGCTTGGCTTTAAAATTTTCCTGGGCACGCAAACCATCCCGAGACACTCCTAAAATAACCGTATTCGCGTTATCGAACGCTTTTTTATGGTCGCGGAAATCGCCGCCTTCGGTGGTGCAACCGGGTGTGCTGGCCTTGGGGTAAAAATAGATAACGACCTGTTTTCCACGTAGTTCCGACAGCGTAATTGTCGTATCGCCCGTCGCACTTGCAGAGAAATCGGGGACAGGTTGGCCTACTTCGATATGCATACAGACTCCTAATCGTTGACGACTTATAAGGGTGATTACACGCAACCTGAGGCGGCATGTCAAAGGCAGGATAGGTGTGCATCACAAACTCACAGCGGTTTGCGCTGTACAGGCTCGAATCGCCTGAGTACCATTTACCCTCTGTAGGCCCAAACGGGCAGTCGCCATGATGCGCAAAAGAGCGGTTCGGCGCCTTGTCTGGATGTCCACGTTGGGCTTGGTCTCATAATTTTGCAGGTGAGGAATAAACGGATGATCACAGGCAGCATCGTCGCCCTGGCGACGCCGATGAAAGTCAATGGCGACATCGACTGGGAGGCGCTTCGTCGTCTGGTGAATTTCCACCTTGATAACGGAACAGACGGCATCGTTGCCGCAGGCACCACTGGCGAGCCCACGACCATGACGTTTGCAGAGCACTTTGATGTGATCCGTAGTGTGGTGGAGGAGGTCAATGGGCGCATTCCGGTGATCGCCGGTACGGGCGCCAATGCGACGTCTGAAGCCGTTGAGCTTGCTCGGTACGCCAGTGAAGTAGGGGCTGATTACTGTTTGTCCGTTTGCCCCTATTATAATAAGCCGACACAGGAAGGCTTGTACCAGCACTTTAAGGCGGTGGCAGAAGGCAGCAAACTACCGGTTATCATGTATAACGTGCCGGGGCGTACCTGCTCTGACCTGTACAATGAAACGGTTGTACGCTTGGCAGGCGTTGATAACATCATCGGTTTGAAAGATGCCACTGGAAACCTTGAACGCGCAGAAGATCTAATTTCGCGCTTAAAGGGCAGTGACTTTATGCTGTATTCCGGTGATGACGCGACGGCCTGCGAGTTTATGCTGATGGGTGGACATGGGGATATTTCGGTGACAGCGAACGTTGCCCCTAAGGCAATGCATGAGCTATGTGCGGCCGCTGTCGCTGGCGATGCAGATAAAGCGCATCAAATTAATACCCGTTTAATGCCGCTGCATACTAATCTGGGCATCGAATCCAATCCTATACCGGTAAAATGGGCGCTTAACCGGATGGGGTATATGGATGCAGGTATTCGTTTGCCATTGACATGGTTATCCGAGAAGTACCACGCCACTGTTAGTGAAGCGCTGCAACTGGCGGACGTGATTGAGGAGTAATGCTCTTTCATTACACCCAGCGCGATACCCTTTGTTACCGGGAGCACAGTGATGTGCTGTCGGTTAACTGATTTGTTGACTGTTAAGGTGGCTTGATGAGCTTTGTGCTTGAAAAACGTGCGCTTAAATGGATACCGCTGGCACTCGTAACGGCTGTCGCTCTGGCAGGTTGCGCGCGCGATGGTTATTACCACGACCGTAACCTGGATTACACGGAAGCCGCTCCGGCGCCCCCTCTGGTGCTGCCAGAGACCCGCAATGCTCAGCGCTATCAGGATGCACTGCCCGTTCCTCAAGCAGCCATGCAGGGTGCCCGCATCGAAGAAGCTGCGGAAATACGCGCTCCTCAGTCGCTGTCGATTGGCAGTGGTCTAGAGCCCGAATACGTGGAGCGCCGGGAGGCAGGTAGCCAAAGTTGGCTAGTGGTGGCAGCCGATACGGGCGCCGTCTGGCCGCAGCTGGAATCCTTTGCGCGTAGCCGTCAACTAGGTGTGGAGCAAAGCGATGCGTCGCAGGGCGTTATCGTAACGTCGCAGGCCGATTTACGTCTGCAAAGTGCCATGCGTTCTGGCAGCAGCGAAGTGCGCTGTGAACGTGGTGGCCAGACCATGACGAGCTGCCTCGACGCGTTGGAAGAGTTCCTGGGGGCGCGTAGTGCGTCACAGAGCGTGGCTTCCTCCTGGAATGCCCAGCGCTTGAATACCCAGCAAACGCTACAGCTCCGTCAGCAGGGTGATGAGTGGGAGGCTGTCATTCCCCAGCCGCTTGATCGTGTTTGGGCTGAACTCAATCACTATCTCGCGTTGGATTTCACCCTGCAAGGTCAGCGTAATCTGCTAGCTACCAACCCGGAGCGTCATGAATTCCTGGTGGAATACATGACCGAGACTGAACGCGGTCGCAACCCGCTGCAAATTGTATTTAGTGCCGATGTGCGCAAGATGCCCCAGGAAATACGTATTGTTCTGCAGCCCGATGGCAATCAGACCATTTTACGCGCGGTGAATGCCAGTGAGCGTGAGTTTAATGCCGATGACCAGCGTGAGCTGTTAGAACGTGTTGCTGGCTATTTACGTTAATCTGTTTATTTGATCCCTTTCGGAGCTGTCATGGAAAAGCGCCAAGAACTTTATGCCGGTAAGGCAAAATCTGTATATCACACCGATGATCCGGATCTGCTGGTGCTGCAGTTTCGTGATGACACCAGCGCTTTTGATGGTAAGAAGAAAGAAGCGCTGGCCCGTAAAGGGATGGTCAATAACATCTTCAACGCGTTTATTATGGAGCGTTTGCAAGAGGCCGGTATCCCTACGCATTTTGAAAAACAACTCTCTGATACCGAGAGCCTTGTTAAAAAAATGCAGATGATTCCGGTCGAGTGCGTGGTACGCAACATCGCTGCGGGTGGGCTGGTAAAACGCTTGGGCGTTGAAGAAGGTGTTGCACTTACGCCGCCTACCTTTGAGCTGTTCTTGAAGAACGACGAAAAAGGCGACCCGATGATCAACGAGTCGTTGGCAGAAACCTTTGGTTGGGCAACGCCCGAGCAGCTGGGCAAGATGAAAACGCTGACCTTCAAGGTTAACCATGTATTAAAGCAACTGTTTGCCGAAGGCGACATGCTGCTGGTGGACTACAAGCTTGAGTTTGGCGTTTTCAAGGGGGAAGTGGTATTGGGCGATGAGTTTTCACCGGATGGCTGTCGTTTGTGGGATGCCAATACCCGAGAGAAGCTGGATAAAGACCGCTTCCGCCAAGGCCTGGGCGGCGTGATCGAAGCCTACGAAGAAGTAGGCCGACGCTTGGGAATCACCTTTCCTGCCTGATCGCCCGCACTAGCCAGTCATGATGTCGATAGCCACCACCTCTAACGTGGTGGCTTCGTCGTTGTGTAGGGCTCGAAACTTCACATCGACATCGCGCAGCCTAACGCCATAGACACGCCCAGACTCCTCGCTTTGCTTGTAAGCGGGGCGTGGGTCTTGTCCAAGCACTTGTTCGATCAATGCATGCAAGCTTGCGCTATCAACGCGGCGTGCCAACGTATCCAGTGCATCGTGGCTGAGTGTGACTGGCAGCAACGCGGGGGCTTGCGGCGCAAAACCGGCGACAGCTTCAGGGCGTGCTTCGGCCCAGGGCAGGTAGGGCTTGATATCGACCACCGGGGTGCCGCTCACTAAATCGCAGCCTTCGAGTCTTAAACGAACCCCTTGGTGTGTGTCGATACCGGCAAGCGTTACCAGCGAGAGGCCCAGCCGATTAGGTCGATGGGTACTGCGGCTGGCAAATACGCCTACCTTGCGGTTGCCCCCAAGCCGTGGTGGGCGTACTAATGGCGTCCAACGCTCTGGGCTTTGATGAAAAATAAATGACACCCAAAGATGGCTAAAATCCTCCAACCCACGCACCGTTAATGGGTCGTTATAGGGTGCCGTTAGCACGAGACTGGCGTTGGCCGCCTGCGCCAGGCCCGGTTGGCGGGGTATGCCAAACTTGTCCGGGTAGTCGCTGACAACGTAACCGATAGGCGTCAGCGTAAAGGACGCATTGTCAGGGGCATTGTGCATGCTACTGCCTTATGCTGAGATAGGCGGCCAAGTATAAGGCAGCCTGACGTTATACGCCGAATGTTTGCTTGATCCCCATTTCGATAACTGCTTAGAGGTGATGCATGCCAACGACCGAGGAGCTTTCTGCGCCAAAAGCCCCGGCGGCCAGGGTGACCTACCGCGCCGCTCTAGCGCGCGACGCCGCCGACCAGGCAGAAGTGTTTTACCATGCGGTCATGCAAGGCGCAGCCAGCCACTATGAGCTGAGCCAGCGGCGCGCCTGGGCCAATGCGTTGCCCCGAGAAGCCAGCGCCTGGGCGGTTCGCCACGCGCTTTACACCACACTGGTGGCGGTGTGCGACGGCCGCTGTGTCGGCTTCCTTGAGCTTGATGCTAAGGAAGGGCGTATCGAAACGCTGTATGTGTGGCCTTCGCTGACCGGGCGTGGCATTGGCACCACACTGTTGATTCATGCTGAGCGTATGCTGTTGGAGCAGGGAGTTGATCGCATAGAGATTGAAGCGAGCCTGATGCTTTATGACCGCCTGCTGCGCCGAGGCTGGGAAAACCTGGGCGAGCAGTGGGTTGAACGAAGCGGTGAGTCACTTCAGCGCTATCGGATGGAAAAGCGCTTGAGCGCGATTGAAACCTGAGCCTGAGACTAACTCTGAAGTTGAGCCTGGCTATACGCTATAGCTGCGGGTAATTCGCATGGAAAGATCAATTGATTGGATATCTTTGGTCAGCGCGCCGCTGGAAATACAGTCGATCCCCGTATCGGCAATCGCTTTGAGTGTAGCCGCATCGACATTGCCTGAGGCCTCAAGCGTGGCGCGCCCGCCGTTCAGTTCGACTGCTACGTACAAATCTTCAAGTGCGAAATTATCCAGCATGATGATGTCAGCTCCGGCCGCCAATGCCTGGTCAAGCTCTTCAAAGGTCTCCACTTCCACCTCTACCAGCACATCCCTGGCAAGTGCCCTTGCCTGACTCACCGCGGCCTTGATGCCGCCGCATGCCGAAATGTGGTTCTCCTTGATTAAGAATGCATCCCAAAGACCTATTCGATGATTGTGGCCTCCGCCGCACGTAACGGCGTATTTCTGCGCCAAACGCAGGCCGGGAAGCGTTTTGCGGGTATCGAGCAGGCGAACGCCGGTACCCTCAATCAAGTTGACGTAGCGGCGCGTTGTGGTTGCCGTGGCAGACAGCGTTTGTAACATGTTGAGCGCCGCGCGCTCCCCGGTTAACAAACTACGTGCCGGGCCTTCCAGTTCCAAAAAGCCTTGGCCTTCATCCAGCAAGTCACCGTCAGCGGCTAGCCAGCGAAGCGTGACGCGCTCATCCAACTGCTGAAAAATTTCATCGACCCACGCAGCTCCACACAGCACTGCAGACTCGCGGGTAATCACCGTCGCCGTTGCCCACTGGTCCTCGGGAATTAGCTGGGCGGTAATATCGCCTGAACCTATATCTTCGTTAATCAGGCGAGTCACGCAGGTGCTGATCTCTTCAGCTAGCGCATTTTGGTTATTCATGGCGGTGAGCTCTCTGGGCATGATCAAATGAGACCGGCATTATAGTAAAAGAGAGCCGCTAATGAGAGCAGTGAAAAGAGCGCGACGTAAAGGAGACTTTGTGGGTGATTAATGACCAGACACACGACGGCTGGTGGGGCAGGGCGCGCAGGGTTGACTCGCCCAATTATGATGCGCGACCTACTGACGAAGTATCTTTATTGGTACTGCATGCGATCAGCTTACCTCCTGGGCAATTTAGTGGTGATGCGATAGAGGCGCTGTTCACTAATCAACTGGCAATGGAGCAGCACCCTTTTTTTGCCGCGATTGCCCATTTGCGCGTTTCAGCGCACCTGCTTATCCGGCGTGATGGTGAGTGCGTGCAGTTCGTGAATACGGGTCAGCGCGCTTGGCACGCTGGGCGTTCACGCTGGTGGGATGGCCACGCCATGCAGTGGCGGCAGACGTTGAATGACTTTTCACTGGGCATTGAGTTGGAAGGTGATGACATAACGCCCTTTACCAAGGCTCAGTACCACGCGCTGGCAGAAGTCACTCAGTGGTTAATGGTTCGTTACCCAGCGCTTGATGCGTCACGAATTACTGGCCATGCTCATATCGCGCCGCTGCGTAAAACGGACCCAGGACCCGCCTTTGATTGGGCCTATTTTTACCAGCGTTTGGCGAAAATTCACCTTGATACGCTTTAAAAAGGACGATTAAGTTGTTCAGCGACAAGAAAATAAAACGGTAGTTTAGCTACACTGCCTACGCATAAATGGTAATAGGTCGCACTGTCGAAACGTCTATGTTGCAGCGCAATAGTTTGTTTTCGATACGCTTTTCCACTGCTCCGGAATTGGCAGCGTGGCGACTTTGCGGTATCTTCCTATATACAAAAGGCTAACTTTTACGACATTTATGTAGCTTTACTACATTCAGATGTCTGTAGCTCATTGAATATAGAGCTAAAAAAACATTAGCGTTACCGCGCAAATGCTTTTCTGCGGTGGCCATCAATCACCGCAGCTGCCCCAAGCCCGTACGGGTTGGCGGGGCTCATGTCATTTATCGTCATTCGGAGAGACCTCTATGAGTCTGGAGACAAGAGAAGATCTCGATCCGGTCGAAACCACGGAGTGGCTGGAATCCTTGGAATCGGTGCTGGATCGTGAGGGCGAAGATCGCGCCCGTTACCTGATGACCCGCCTGGCGGATCGATTGCGCCGGGACGGGATGAAGGTACCCTTCTCGGTGACAACCCCGCACCGCAACACGATCCCGCTTCATCGTGAAGCGCGGATGCCTGGTGATCTATTCATGGAGCGTCGCATTCGCTCCTTGATTCGCTACAACGCGATTGCCCAGGTCATTCGTAATAACCGGGCCAACCCCGGGCTTGGCGGCCACATTGCCAGCTTTATGTCATCGGCAACCCTTTATGATGTGGGCTTTAACCACTTCTTCCGTGCGCCTAAAGATGACTTCGCTGGCGACCTGATCTACATCCAGGGCCACGTAGCGCCGGGCATTTACGCACGCTCCTTCCTGGAAGGCCGTCTGTCTGAAGATCAGATGGATAGATTCCGTCAGGAAGTAGATGGCGATGGTTTGTCGTCGTATCCGCACCCTTGGCTGATGCCGGATTACTGGCAGTTCCCGACCGTCTCCATGGGCCTTGGCCCAATCCAGGCGATCTACCAAGCCCACGTGATGAAGTACCTGCATCATCGCGAAATGAAAGACATGTACGATCGCAAGATCTGGTGTTTCATGGGCGATGGCGAGTGTGATGAGCCGGAATCCTTGGGTGCCATCTCACTGGCAGGCCGTGAGAACCTGGATAACCTGATCTTCGTTATCAACTGTAACTTGCAGCGTCTGGACGGCCCTGTACGCGGTAACTCCCGCGTAATGGACGAGTTTGAAGGCGTTTTCCGCGGTGCTGGTTGGAACGTCATCAAGGTGGTTTGGGGTCGCCACTGGGATCCGCTGTTTGAGAAGGATAACAAAGGTATCCTTCAAAAGCGCATGGATGAAGCGGTCGACGGTGAGTACCAGAACTACAAGGCTAACGGCGGCGCTTATACCCGTGAGCACTTCTTTGGTAAGTATCCTGAAACCGAAGAGATGGTTAAAGATCTTTCCGATGATGATATCTGGAAGCTCAACCGCGGTGGCCACGACCCGTTCAAGGTTTACGCGGCCTATCATGAAGCCGTCAATACCTCTAACGGTAAGCCGACGGTTATCCTAGCGCATACGGTAAAAGGTTACGGTATGGGCAGCGGCGATGGCGAAGCAGCCAACGAAGCGCACCAAGTGAAAAGCATGGAGTACGAAGCACTGCGGACCTTCCGCGACCGCTTCGGTATTCCGCTTTCCGATGAGCAGCTCAAAGAAGTGCCGTACTACAAGCCGGAAGATGATTCGCCCGAGCTTAAGTATATGCACCTGCAACGCGAGCGCTTAAACGGCTACCTGCCCAGCCGAAAAAGCGATTTTGAAGCGTTGGAAATCCCCACGCTTGAAGATAAAACCTTTGCCACGCAAATGGCGGGTTCAAAAGGTCGTGAAGTATCGACCACCATGTCCTTTGTGCGCGTGCTCAATGGCTTGGTTAAAGACAAGAAGCTTGGCAAGCTGGTCGTTCCGATTATCCCTGATGAAGCGCGTACCTTTGGTATGGAAGGTATGTTCCGTCAGCTCGGCATTTATACCGCCGAAGGCCAGAAGTATGAGCCGATGGATAAAGGCCAAATCATGTACTACCGCGAGGACCAGAAAGGTCAGGTTCTCGAAGAAGGTATTACTGAAGCCGGCGCGATGTCAGCGTGGATGGCGGCTGCTACGTCTTATAGCAATAACCACCTTACGCTGCTGCCGTTCTACATCTACTACTCGATGTTTGGCTTCCAGCGTATTGGCGACTTGGCATGGGCCGCAGGCGACCTACAGGCACGTGGCTTTATGGTCGGTGGTACCGCTGGGCGTACGACGCTTAACGGCGAGGGTTTGCAGCACCAGGATGGCCACAGCTTAATCCAAGCGTCGACCATTCCTAACTGCCGTAGCTACGACCCCACGTACGGTCACGAAGTCGCCGTCATCGTTCAGGATGGCTTGAAGCGCATGTTCACTGATAAAGAGAACTGCTTCTACTATCTGACTGTGATGAACGAAAACTATGAGCATCCGGAGCTTGAAAACGTACCGGTCGACGATATCGTCAAAGGCATGTACCTGCTGCGTGAGACGAAGGGCGACAAGGGCCGCGTTCAACTGATGGGGTCTGGCACCATTCTGCGTGAAGTGGAGGCTGCCGCTGAGCTGCTCGAAAAAGACTGGGGTATTGGCGCTGACATCTGGAGCGTGACCAGCTTTAACGAACTGCGTCGTGAAGCGCTGCTGCTTGAGCGTGAATCCTTCCTGAATCCGGACGTTGAGGCCAACAAGCCGCACGTTACGAAATGTCTGGAAGGCCGTGACGGTCCGGTCATTGCTTCGACGGACTATATGAAGCTCTATGCGGATCAGGTCCGTGCATGGGTGCCAGGTGACTATACTGTTCTGGGTACCGATGGCTATGGTCGTTCTGACACGCGTAAGAAGCTGCGTTACTTCTTCGAGGTAGATCGTTACTTCGTTGTTGTAGCGGCCCTGCGTGCACTGGCTGAGCGTGGCGAGATTGAACGTAAGCAGGTTGGCGAAGCCATGAACAAATATGGCATCGACGCTAACAAGCCGAACCCGCTGACCAGCTAAACCGCTGCCCGGCGGGTTAAGTACCCGCCGGCTCGATCCGATTTGAAAGGAGCGCGACCTTGAGTAGCGAAATCATCAAAGTGCCCGACATCGGCGGTAGCGAAGGTGTCGAAATCATCGAGATCGCGGTGTCGGAAGGCGACGTCATTGCAGCGGAAGACACCCTGATCACGCTGGAATCTGATAAAGCCAGCATGGATATCCCGGCCCCGAAGGGCGGTAAAGTCGTTAAAGTGCTGGTTAAAGAAGGCGATACCGTTTCCGAAGGCGACGATATCGTTGAGCTGGAAGCGGAAGGCAGCGACGACACATCGTCTGAAAGCCAGTCTGATGAGAGGGCCAAAGAAGACAGCTCGAAAGAAGACGCAGCACCGGCAAAAGAGCAGGCTCAGGAAGTTTCCAAGCCTGCGCCTAAAAAAGCCGCGGGCGGTAAGCAAACCGTGGATATCAAAGTCCCCGATCTGGGCGGCTCTGACAACGTTGAGATCATCGAAGTCGCCGTGAGTGAAGGCGATAGTATCGATGCTGAAGATACGCTGATCACCCTGGAGTCTGATAAAGCCTCCATGGACGTGCCGAGCCCGCATACCGGTAAAATTGTCGCGTTTACCGTAAAAGAAGGCGACACGGTTTCTGAAGGCGATGTTATCGGCCAGATGGAAATCGAAGGTGAAGGTGGCGACGAGGCTGACGATGAATCGCCTGCTGAAGAAGAGGCGAGCGCATCCGACAGCGAGCCTGAAGATGCCAGCAGCGACGACAGCGAAGACGACGCGGCCAGCGGCGAGCCAGAGCGCAAGGAGATTCGCGTTCCGGATATTTCCGGCTCTACCGACGTACCGATTATTGAAATCGGTGTGGCAGTAGGCGATGAGATCAGCGAAGAAGATCCGTTGATCACGCTGGAATCTGATAAAGCCTCCATGGACGTCCCCAGCCCCTATAAAGGCAAGCTCCTTGAGCTGACCGTTAAAGAGGGTGATACCGTTTCTGAAGGCGATGTCATTGGTTATATGGAAGTAGCGGGCGCGAAGAAAGCCGCTTCCAAGCCAGCGCCGAAGAAGGAGACTGCTCAGAAAACCGCTGAGAAGAGCACTGCCAAGCAGAGTGCATCAGCCGCGGGCGGTACGCCCAGCCCTGAAGCGCAAATGGCCGCGCACAAGCCGCGTGATGGCAAGTTGGTACACGCAGGCCCAGCTGTGCGTATGCTGGCCCGCGAGCTTGGCGTCGACATTGGCCTGGTTAAGCCCAGCGGCCCCAAAGAGCGCGTGCTCAAAGAGGACGTTCAGGCCTATGTGAAGCAGGTCATTGCGAACCAGGGCAAGGCGCAAGCATCGGGCGGAGCAGCTGCCGCCACGGGTGGCGCCGGTATTCCGCCGATTCCGGAAGTCGACTTCAGCCAGTTCGGTGAGGTGGAAGAGAAGCCGATGGGTCGCCTGTTGAAAATGGGCGCGACCAATCTGCATCGTAGCTGGCTCAACGTGCCACACGTGACCCAGTTTGACGAAGCGGATATTACCGAGCTTGAGAACTTCCGTAAGTCGATGAAAGCCGAAGCCGAAGCACAGGGGGCCAAGTTAACCCCGCTGCCCTTCCTGGTGAAAGCGTGTGCCTTTGCACTGCGTAAATTCCCGCAGTTTAACGTCAGCTTAAAAGGCGATGGCGAAACGCTGGTATGGAAGAACTACGTTCATATCGGTATTGCTGTTGATACCCCTGATGGCTTGATGGTGCCGGTACTACGTGATGCCGATAAGAAGTCCTTGATCGAGATTGCCAGGGACATGGCAGAGCTGGGTAAAAAGGCACAAACCAAGAAGCTCAAGCGGGAAGAGATGACCGGTGGCTGCTTCACTATTTCGAGCCTGGGTTCGATTGGTGGCACAGCGTTTACGCCGATCGTGAATGCGCCTGAGGTGGCTATTTTGGGTGTTTCCAAAGCCCAAATGAAGCCGGTTTGGGATGGCAGTGCCTTCCAGCCGCGCTTAATGATGCCGCTGTCGCTTTCCTATGATCACCGAGCAATTAACGGTGCGGATGCTGCGCGTTTCACGGCATTCCTGGCGGATGTGTTGACCGATATTCGCCGCTTGTTGCTGTAATCAGGTTGTCGGCATGATGTGGATTGTCGTGGCGCTGTTTGATGCGGTATCACGGCAATCCACGAAGAAGTATATGAGAAAGTAGCTGCAATAAGGTTTAGTCAACGGCGCCCAGTGATGGGCGCCGTTTGCGTTTAGCACTTCAAACGAGGCAGCTAGTGCGCGAGGCTTGCATCACTTGGCTGTTTTATTTAAAAAATCTTACAAAAATACCCTTCTCAGGCTTTTGGGGAGTTGTGCCGCATGAGTGGCCCGGTTATTGTCGGTTAATTCATTTTATTGCGTTTTACATTCAAGGAGCAGTGGCCATGCGTTTAATCTTGTTGGGTGCCCCCGGCGCGGGGAAAGGGACTCAAGCTCAATATATTTGCGAGCAGTTCAAGATTCCTCAGATTTCCACCGGGGATATGCTACGCGCGGCCATCAAAGACGGCACCGAGCTGGGGCTAAAAGTTAAAGAGATAATGAACAGTGGTGGCCTGGTGTCCGATCAGATCATTATTGACCTGGTGAAAGAACGTATCAGCCAGCCAGACTGCGAGAACGGGTTTCTGTTTGACGGGTTCCCGCGCACCATCCCTCAGGCCGATGCCATGAAAGAGGGTGGCGTGAAGATTGACCACGTGCTTGAAATCGCTGTCCCGGATGAAGAAATTGTCAACCGCCTGGCAGGTCGCCGCGTTCACCCGGCATCCGGGCGTGTTTACCACGTCGATCATAATCCGCCTAAAGAGCCAGGCAAAGACGATGTAACGGGCGAGCAGCTTATTCAGCGTGAAGATGACCAGGAATCAACCGTGCGTAACCGCTTATCGGTTTATCACGATCAAACGGCACCGCTGGTCGATTACTACCAGCAGTGGGCAGACAAGGACGCTGAAGCAGCGCCCCAGTACCACCGTGTTGAAGGCGTAGGCAGCGTTGCCGATATTACGCGCCAGGTAAAAGAAGCCCTTGGCTAATTAAAAGGTGTTCGCTAAGCCGATGGCCCGCCAAGCGCGGGCCATCGTCGTATGGGTGCACTAAAGGTATAATGTTCGAATACTTATCACGAGTGCGGAATTGCTATGTCGTTACACCTTCTTGCGCTAGATGCCTCATCCAGCGCCTGCTCGGTAGCACTGCTACGTCAGAACGGCGCTGACCGCGAATGTCTAGCGCGCTACGAGATGACGCCGCGTGCGCATACTCGGCGGTTAATGCCGATGGTGGACGAGCTGTTAGCTGAAGCGCAGATTACACCGGCGGCGCTCGACGCCATTGCCTTTGGACAAGGGCCGGGCTCATTTACCGGGCTGAGAATCGCTACCGGAACGGCACAAGGCCTGGCCTTTGGTTTGGACCGCCCATTACTCGGTGTCTCAACGCTCAAGGCGTTGGCTCTCCAGGCCCATCGGCGCTTTCACTTTCGCTATATCGTCACTGCTCTGGATGCGCGTATGGGCGAGATCTACGCGGCCACATGGCACTGTTTGAACGATAGCGTGAGTCTGGAGCAAGCTGAAGCCGTGTTGGCCCCGGAAGCGTTTTCGCTACCTGAAGATGAAACTGACTGGGTCGGCGTAGGCTCAGGTTTTACGCTTTGGGAGCGCTTTGCAGCCACGGTGCAAGTGCGCATGAGCCAGCACCTGGTTGATATGGAACCTCGCGCTGAAGAAATGGCCTGGTTGGGTGCCGATGATTTAGCAGCAGGGTTAGGTCAGCCGGCTCACCTGGCTCAGCCGGTGTATTTGCGCAATAACGTTGCCTGGAAAAAGCCGGCATGAGCCTGCCTGAAAAGGCCGTACTCCCAGAAGGACTGGCGCTTACGTATTGCGAGGGGCGTTTAGTACTGGCAGGGGATGAAAAACGCTATGGTAAACCGCTAAGCGTTGATTTTGTGGCGGGTAAAGCAGCCCATCGGCGTCAGTTTGGCGGTGGGCGAGGCCAACTGGTTGCCAAAGCGTGTGGGCTTGCTAAAGGCGTGACGCCAAGCGTTGTCGATGCGACGGCAGGGCTTGGGCGGGATGCCTTTGTACTGGCCGCACTGGGCGCTCATGTGCTGCTGGTTGAGCGTGTCGACGCGATTGCCGCGCTGCTGGAAGACGGTCTGCTGAGAGCCGCTAAAGAGTATGATATCGCTGATATCATCGCTCGCATGACCTTGCGCCATGGCGACGCGGCTCAGTCGCTTGAAGCATTGGTCGTCGATGCCGCGTTTGATCCACAGGTCGTGCACCTGGACCCGATGTTTCCACATCGAGAAAAATCGGCGCTGGTCAAAAAAGAGATGCGTCTGTTTCGCGAGCTGGCGGGCGATGACGATGATGCGCCTCGTTTGTTGGAGGTCGCCCTGGAGGTAGCGACACACCGAGTGGTGGTCAAACGTCCCCGTAAAGCCCCTCCGATTGCTGGCCCCGCGCCTCAGCATGTGCTGGAGGGAAAGACCAGCCGCTATGATCTCTATGTTAAGCAGTCGCTTCATCGTTGAGTCGATGCGCATTACTCATTCACGACGTATTTAATCAGGAGCAGAGCGCTATGAAGTATCAGCCCCTGACATGGCATGCGGGCAATCGGTTTACCCTGCTGCCCGAGGCGTCTCGCTTTCTACCCGCCATGCTTGAAGCCATCAACCACGCCAATCACTATGTCTTGGTTGAGCTTTACTTGATGGAGTCGGGAGCGCTTGCTGACCAGGTTATACAAGCACTTACAACGGCAACCCAGCGGGGTGTAAGGGTGTATCTGCTGTTGGATGGCTTTGGTTCCAAGGGGCTTGCTAGCAGCGACCGCGAGCGACTTCTTGACGCGGGCGTGGCGCTGCGCTTTTTCAATCCGGTGGGACTACACTCATTGGCCCGGAACCTTAGTCGTGACCACCGCAAAATTATAGTGGTCGATGGGCAAATAGCTTTTACCGGTGGGTTTGGCGCCGTCGATGAATTTTTAGAGGCATGGTACGACATTGCCGTGCGTATTGAAGGTCCGGTCATTGCCGACTGGGAGATGCTTTTTCGCAGCCTTTGGCGCTCGCGTTTAACGCGCGCAGAGGACAAGCGCCCTGCTGAGTCGCTTCCCAAACAGCGCCAGACAGAAGCGTTCGATGGTGGAGCAACTGGCCGCGCCATACAGGGCCGGGGCTACCGGTATCAGGCGATTCGTCACTCGCTTTATCGGCAAGTACACGGCGTTCAGGAGCGCCTTTGGCTCTGTACGCCCTATTTTGTGCCTACGTTTACGCTGCGCCGCCGCTTGGCACGTGCCGCAAAGCGGGGCGTGGACGTACGCCTTTTGCTGCCCGGTGCGAAGCATGACCACCCCAGCGTGCGTTACGCAGGACAACGTTTTTATCAGTCGATGCTTAAAGCGGGCGTACGCATTTACGAATTCCAGCCGACGTTTATTCATGCCAAATTTGTACTCGCGGATGACTGGGTGAGTATTGGCTCGTGTAACTTCGATCACTGGAATCTGCACTGGAACCTGGAGGCCAATCAGGAAGTTATGGACGAGCGGCTTGCTCAGGATGTGTGCGCTATGTTTGAGCGTAATTTTTCGGCCAGCAAGGAAGTGCTGGCCGAGGAGTGGGCCGCGCGCTCCTGGAAGCAGCGCGCCTTTGAATGGATATTTGGTACGCTGGATTCAGTGATTACCCGGCTTAAGTAACGATACTGGGTTGAATTAACACTGACTTAGCGGCGCTTGCGGCTCTTGGCAGGCGTTTTTTTGCGCGGCTTGGGTTTGGGCGTTTCCGGTGGAACGCGGTAATGTAAATACAAATCAAGCACGAGCTCTGGCAATTGCGCTACCAGGGTTTCCTGGTGTGCAGTGTCGCTTGCCATCTCGGCCATGTCGGGCTCATCATCAAATAGCCCGGAAAGCAGCATAAAGGGCAAAAGCAGTGTTGCCGCGGCTTCTTCATCCTCCTGGAACCAGGCGCTTTCATCGCTGAAGACGCCTTCCATAAAGCCCGCACACCAGTCGCCAATCGGTGTTTCTTCCGCAGGCAGCCCATCCAGGGTTAAATCAAAAGGCAGTTCAGGAAGTCCGCCTTGCTCCAGCACGGCCATTGCGTTGTTGCGCAGCAGGGTTAACAGATTAACAATTTCATTGCGCTCGTTATCATCGGCATAGCGCGGTTCGCCTTGAAACAGCTCAACGAGCCACTGTGCCGGTGATACTTCGCTGGGGGCTACCGCGAGTGCCACGAGAAAGCCGTGGGCGGAGATCAAGTCCAGCGCGTCTTCATCGACCTGGTCTGAGTCGAGGAAATCATCCAGCCTGTCGAGCTGCTCATCGGTCAGCAGTGGCTGCGGAGGGACAGTCTCTGGCGCGTTTGCATCGTCGGGGCGCTCTGCCATAGCAAGCCTCATGGGTTGGGTCGTTTAAAAAATGATACTAATGGGTAACCATCATCTAGGCATTCATTAATGACAAGTTTATCACTAATAGGTGCATCGCTAACGGGCACATTGCCGCTGCCGCCCTGGCCGGAAGATGAATTGGCGGCGCTGTCACCCGAGGCGCTACAAAAAGCGGCATTAAGCCGGGTCGAGCAAGCGTGGCAGCGCTGCCTGGAAGTGTATCCGCAGTTGCCGCGGCCCCGCGTATGGTTTGATTTAAAGGGCGCTTCAGCGGGGCAAGCCCATTTGGGGCGCGGTGGCCTGCGGTTTAATTTTATTTTGCTTAGTGACAATCGTACTGCGTTCTTTAACGATGTGATTCCGCATGAGATGGCGCATTGGCTGGTGTTTCATCTACGTGATGGGCGACGCTTAAAACCGCATGGGCAAGAGTGGAAAACCGTGATGCGGGACTTGTTTGGGCTAGCCCCTCACGTTACCCACCGCTTCGACGTTCATAAGGCTCAGCCCACCCCTTACCGCTATCAGTGCGCCTGCCGTGAACACCCGTTGACGGCCAGGCGTCATGCGCTAGTTAACAAAGGGCGCCGCTATCGCTGTCGTCATTGCCAGGAGACGTTGGTCTATAGCGCTTACGATAATTGTTGAAAGTCATCCAGGTTGCTGTTTTTTAAATAAAAAATGTTAATACCAATGTCTAAGAGGAAGCCGCCTAAGGGAGGTTTATGCTAGGGGAACATTCAGTGGTGTCGGGGCAACAAAGAATAATACCGACTACATTCCTATTGAGAGTGCGTTTCCACGGACATGAGGCAACTATGAGCGAACATCAAAACGTCTATCCGGTGCGCGATGCTATCGCCGCCAACGCCTGGGCCGATAAAGAAAAGTTCACGGCCATGTACCAGCAGTCCAAGGATGACCCCGAAGGTTTCTGGGCAGAGCAGGCCAAGCGTCTTGATTGGATTAAAGTGCCAACCATCATCAAGAACACCTCATTTAAACGGGATAATGTGGATATTCGGTGGTTTGAGGATGGGGTACTCAACGTGAGTGCCAACTGCCTTGACCGGCACCTTGAACAGCGCGGCGATCAAACGGCGATTATCTGGGAAGGCGATAATCCTGATGAATCCAAGCATATTACCTACCGTGAACTGCATGAGCGCACCTGCCAATTGGCCAATGCCCTGAAATCGCTGGGTGTTGAGAAAGGCGATACGGTGACGATGTACATGCCCATGATCCCTGAAGCGGCCATGGCGATGCTTGCCTGCGCGCGGATTGGTGCGGTCCACTCGGTCGTCTTTGGTGGCTTCTCGCCCGATGCGGTAGCCCAGCGGATTATTGGTGCCGATTCCAAACTGATTATTACCGCCGACGAGTCAGTGCGCGGTGGCAAACACGTGCCGCTCAAGGAGAACGTCGATTCAGCACTTACCCGCGAAGGCACCGACGTCTGCAAGAACGTGCTGGTCGTAAAACGTACCGGCGGTGACATCGACTGGAAAGAAGGCCGCGATCTCTGGTTTGATGAATTGGTTGATCGACAGCAAGCCGTGTGCGACGCCGAGCCGATGGGCGCCGAAGATCCGCTGTTTATCCTGTATACGTCCGGCTCAACAGGTGCGCCTAAAGGACTTAAGCACACGACGGGTGGCTACCTTACCTACGCCGCCATGACCCACCAGTATGTGTTTGATTACCAAGAGGGTGAGGTCTATTGGTGCAGCGCTGATGTGGGCTGGGTGACCGGACACAGCTATATCGTCTACGGGCCGCTTGCCAACGGTGCGACCACGTTGATGTTTGAAGGCGTGCCCAGCTATCCGACTCACGGTCGCTTGGGTGAAATTGTTGATAAGCATAAGGTCAACATTCTGTACACCGCGCCCACTGCCGTGCGTGCCCTGATGGCCCACGGTGACAACGTGATGAGCACCAGCTCACGCGATAGCCTGCGCCTGCTGGGTTCGGTAGGTGAGCCGATTAACCCGGAAGCCTGGGAGTGGTTTTATCGGGTGATTGGCAACGAAAATTGCCCCATTGTGGATACCTGGTGGCAAACGGAAACCGGCGGCATCATGATTTCTCCGCTGCCAGGCGCAATGGATCTAAAACCTGGCTCTGCCACGTTGCCCTTCTTTGGCGTACAGCCAGCACTGGTGGATAACGAAGGCCACCAGCTTGAAGGCGTCGCTGAAGGCAATCTGGTGATCCTTGATTCCTGGCCGGGGCAGGCGCGCTCTATCTGGGGCGATCACGAACGCTTTGTGCAGACCTACTTCGCCACCTACGATGGCATGTACTTCACCGGGGACGGCTGCCGTCGTGATGAAGATGGCTATTACTGGATTACCGGACGTGTGGATGACGTGCTTAATGTGTCGGGCCATCGCATGGGCACCGCAGAAATAGAATCCTCGCTGGTTGCGCACTCGGCGGTGGCTGAAGCGGCGGTGGTAGGTTTCCCCCACGATATCAAGGGACAGGGCATCTATATCTATGTAACACTGAACGATAGTATTGAGCCATCTGATGAGCTTAAGAAAGAGCTGACCCAGTGGGTACGTAAAGATATTGGGCCTATTGCCTCCCCCGATGTGATCCAGTGGGCGCCGGGGCTGCCTAAAACGCGCTCGGGCAAGATTATGCGGCGTATCTTGCGCAAGATTGCGGCCAACGAATGTGACGGCCTGGGGGACACAAGTACACTGGCTGACCCCTCAGTGGTTGACGAATTGATTGAGCATCGAGCCAATCAATAGTAGCTTACTACTCAGTGTCTTAAACATGATGAATGCTACGTAAGTTGATGAGTGTCAGCCAAAAAGAGTGCAAATAGCAGCATACTGCGCTTATGCGTTGTAGTGCCGGCCAGAGGGCCGGCACTGTTGCGTTTAAAAGGGTGACATAATGATGACAAAATATGCAGGTATGCTTGGGCATGAAGAAACCTTGGGGTACCATGCGTTGACCGTTTGAGCCTAGCGTCGTAGCGGCACGTATTTCCGCTGCACGAGGAACCGGAGGAATATCCATGGCAGTAGCCCATAAGTTTATCGTTGCAGACGACCATCCGCTGTTTCGTGCAGCGCTCACTCAGGCCTTGCGCCAATTAGCCCCGCAGGCTGAGATTGTCGAAGCCGACACCATGGAAGCCACAACGGAAGTGGTCAATCGCCATCCTGATGCCGACCTGATCTTGCTGGACTTGCACATGCCTGGTGCGCATGGCTTTTCAGGGCTCATTCAGTTGCGCGGCCAAATGCCGGATATTCCGGTGGCGGTGGTATCGGGCAGTGATGAACCTTACGTCGTGCGGCGGGCAATTGACTATGGTGCTTCGGGCTTTATTCCTAAATCATCGTCGTTGCAGCTGATTGCTGAAGCGGTAGGCGAAATTCTTCAGGGTGAAGTCTGGCTGCCAGAAGCGTTGGCTAACGTGTTGGAAGAGACCAGTGAAGAGGAATCGCGCTTTGCCGAAGCGATTGCTTCGTTAACGCCCCAACAGTTTCGTGTGTTGAATATGCTAACCGAAGGGTTGCTCAATAAGCAGATTGCCTACGAGCTCAACGTTTCTGAAGCAACGATTAAAGCCCATGTGACGGCGATTTTACGCAAGCTGGGCGTTCATTCGCGCACACAAGCGGTCATTGCGGCTCAAAAACTGGAAGTTGAGCCGCCTAAAGTCGAGTCATAAACGCTCTCGTGGCGTGATTAAAAAAAACCGCTTACGCGCAACGTAAGCGGTTTTTTTTCTGCGGTACATATAGGCTATGTATTGGCCCGGCTGGCCTGTAACGTGCGGGTCAATAGCGCACGAAGGGCGGCAGGTTTTACCGGTTTCAGCAGCAGTTGATAGCCGTCGCGTTTGACCTTATCCGCAACGGCTTCGGTACGGTCAGCGGTAATCACAATGCCGGGCACCGCGCCCGATAAACGCTCGCTCAGTGCGTCCAGAGCCATCAAACCGGTCACTTCATTATCCAGGTGATAGTCAGCGAGGATCGCATCCGGGTCGCCATCCATGTTGCGCAGGATGGATTTAGCGCCCCCAATGCTGGTGGCGGTAAAGACTTCACACCCCCAGCCGCTGAGCATGGCGGTCATGCCTTCCAAAATCAGGGTTTCATTGTCGATACACACAATGCGCACACCGGCTAGCTTATTGCCGCTGCGCCGGTTGGTAGGCTCTTGCTCGGCAGCGGTGATTTCCCTGGCCGCTACGATGGGCACGCTGACTGAGAACACCGTGCCCGTCCCTTCCCAGGAGCGAACCTTAATCGGATGGTCAAGCACTCGGCTCATGCGGTCGGCAATTGAGAGCCCAAGCCCCAGGCCTTTTTCACTCTCCTTGTGGCGCGATACCTGATCCAGACGGCGGAACTCCTGGAAGATTTCCGTGAGCTTGGACTCGGGGATGCCGGGGCCGCTGTCCCAGACTTCTATTAAAAGCCGTTGCCCTTGGCGACGACAGCCCAGCAGCACATGCCCATCCTGCGTATAACGCACCGCGTTGGAGAGGAAGTTTTGCACGATTCGACGCAGCATCTGCGGGTCCGAATCAACCCATAGCTGGGTTGGCACAACGTTGAGATCCAGGCCGCGGTTATCGGCCATGACTTCAAATTCAGCGCGCAGCGGGCGGAATATATCGGCGAGTGCAAAGTGGCTGCGGCGCGGTGTCAGCGCGCCGGCGTCCAGTTTGGAGATATCCAGCAACGTGCTCAACAGCTCTTCAGCGGCCTGTAGCGAGTTATCAATATGTCCGATGGTACGCTGCGTATCTGGAGTGGTTACGTTTTGCATAAGCGCTGACGTAAACAGTCGAGCAGCATTCAGCGGCTGCAATAAATCGTGGCTTGCTGCCGCCAAAAAGCGTGTCTTGGAGGCATTGGCATCTTCCGCCAGTTGCTTGGCTTGACGCAGGGCCTGCTCGGCCTCGGCGCGAACACGGTTCTCCTGACGCAGGGCGGCGTTGGCTTCAGAAAGCGCTTGGGTGCGCTCGCGAACGCGCTCTTCTAGTGTTTCATTGGTCTCTTCAAGCGCTATTTCAGCTTGACGGCGCTCGGTAATATCTTGATAAAGCGAGAAAAAGCCAAGAATCGACTGGCTGTCGCCAAAGTGAGGGGTATAGGTCACCAGCATATGGCGCATGACATCGTTGACGTGCATGGAGACTTCAAAACTTACCCGCTCTCCGTTCAGTGCTCGGGCGACCCAAGGGCCACGCTCTTCTGACTGCTTAAGTGACAACACATCCTCAAAGCGTCGGCCAATCACCGCATTACGATCAATGCTAAACGCTTGCTCATAGGCGCGGTTGGTAAACAGGTAGCGGCACTCTTTATCAAAGTAGGCAATGAGCGCAGGGACATTATCGGTGTAAATACGGATATTGTTTTCGGAACGAATCAGTGCCTCTTCAATCCGCTTTTGCTGGGTAATATCCTGGTACGTGTAAACAAATCCACCGCCGGGCATCGGATTACCCTGAACTTCCAGCACGCTGCCATCCTGACGATAGCGCACGTAGCGATGAGGATGACCGTCGCGGATATTATCCAGCAGTAGCTGGACATGCTCTTCGGGGTCGCCCGGGCCATATTCGCTGTTATGAGCGTTATAGCGGAAGATGCGATCAATCGGTGCGCCGACGCGAATTAAATGGTCGGGAAAGCGGAACAGCTCAAGATAGCGTTGGTTCCAGACGACCAGGCACAGATTTTGGTCAACAACGCTAATCCCCTGGTTAATGTTTTCGATAGTGGCCTGTAGCAGCGCCCGGTTGAACTCCAGCACCTGTGACGCTTCATCAACAATAGAGATAACATCGGAAATGCCGATTCCGCGTCCTTGCAGCGCTGAGTTAACGACAATGCGTGCCGATGATGCGCCGAGTACCGAGGCAAGAAATCGCTCGGTAAATTGAATAACATCAATGGATGCACGTGTGCTGTAGTCCAGTGGCTTGCCCAGGCGGCGCGCATAATCCTCAAATGCCCGTTCCACCTGGCTTGCGCCCAAAAAGCGCTCACATAATACCTTTAGGTCACCCACCGTAGTGGCGCCTGTCCACGGGCGGTTCACCGAGGTCTGGCGAGTTTCAACACTATCGACAAATAGCGAGGCCTGGATACGCTCAACCACTCGCTGCGAGGTCACCTGAGAGATGAAGATATAGCAAAACAGGTTAATGCCCAGCGATAGCATGACACCATGGGTAAAGCTATCGCCCAGATTCAGGCCAAAAAGGCCGGTGGGAGAGAGCCAGGCAATTCCCATAGGGCCGTCAGAGAGCCATGCCAAGGGCAGCACGCCGGCATTAGTCATGGCGGGCATCAAGAGACTGTAAACCCAGATGGCAAAGCCTGCGTTCATCCCCACGATAACGCCCAGCCGGTTACCGCGTTTCCAGTAAAGCCCGCCAATGACGGCAGGGGCAAACTGCGCGGCGGCCGCAAAGGAGAGCATGCCGATAGACGCAAGCGAAGTGAGCTCGGCGATTAGTCGGTAAAAGCCGTAGGACATCGCCAACACGACAGCAATGGTGATGCGACGGGCTCGCAGGACCAAGCGTCCGTAGTCGCGGGCTTTGGTATCAAACCAGCGCAACCGAAACAGGGCCGGGATAACAATTTCATTGGAAATCATGATGGAAACCGCGACCGCTGCAACAATCACCATGCCGGTGGCGGCTGAGAACCCGCCAATGAAGGTCAGCAGCGTTAGCCACTCATGGCCCGAGGCCATGGAAAGTGCCAACACATAGGTATCAGGCTCTACGCCGCTCTCTGAAAAGAGCAGTAATCCGGCTGCTGCCAAGGGCACAACGAAAAAAGCGATAGCCAACAGATAAAGCGGAAACAGCCAACGGGCTTTGGTGGCGTCATCTGGGTGAATATTTTCAACCACGGCCACATGAAATTGACGTGGCAGGCAGAGGATCGCCAGCATCGCGAGCAGCGTTTGTGCCCAAAAGCTTTGGCCGAAGTCCTGGTTGGCGAGTTGACGCTGAAGGCCAAGCTGGCTCTCTGCGTGCCCCATTAACTCGCCCAAGCCACCGAACATACCCCAGGTAACAAACGCGCCTAGCACAATAAATGCGACAAGTTTGACGATGGATTCAAACGCGACGGCATGAATCAAGCCTTCATGGTGCTCGGTCGCATCGGTATGACGGGTACCAAACAAAATGGCAAAGACTGCCATAATAACGGCTACATAAAAGGCGGTGTCGCCAAAGAGCGGGCTTCCCACGCTATCGCTGGCATCGGTTAGTACGCTAAACGTGGTCGAGACGGCCTTTAGCTGTAGCGCGATATAGGGAAGCGTTCCGATCAGCGCGACCAGGCTTGCAAACGCGGCAAGCGACTGAGTCTTTCCGTAGCGCGAGGCGATAAAGTCCGCGATAGAGGTGACGTTTTGGTGTTTGGCAACGCGGATCATTTTGGCCAGAACCGGCCAAAACAGTAAAAATGTCAGGATAGGACCAACAAAAATACTCGCAAAGGACCAGCCTGCCGTGGCTGCCTGGCCTACTGCGCCGTAAAATGTCCAGGAGGTGCAGTAAATGGCCAGCGCCAGGCTATACATGAGGGGGCGTCGGCGGCTGGCGCCGTGGGTACGGGCACGGCGGTCGCCGTGCCAGGCAATACCGAAGAGAATCGCGATATAAATAAAGGATACCGCGACCAGCAGCCCACCGTGAAACATGCCTATTTCCCCCACCAACGTTTATCTCGCCCAGCGAGCGGCGCGTGTAAAGAGGCCCATTCTAGGCGAAGAGCAACGCTTGCGTCTCTCCTATGCGCCGGCATTCCCGCACACGGTGGCTAACAGCGTGGATGTTTCGCGCAAGAGACGAAGTTCGCTCAACTGCGCTTCGCCAGCCTCGTTGCTTAGCGGCACCAGTTCACGGCTTTCGCAGTTCAGCAAATAGGGTTGAGTAGACACAAAGTCGGTATGACGGCGAATGAACTGGTAAAGAATAAACTCCACCACCTGGTCGCCTTCAATATCGCGGGTAATAATGTTGTCGCTATCCACCACGCTAAACTGGGTCGTGATGGGGAAAACAAACGTCCATGGGCGCCATACTTCTGTTCCGGTGGCACTACTGACGACGACGGATGATTCAGGTAACTGCTGTTGTTTGTGCTCAAACCACGAGTACTCCACGTGAATCTGATAACCGAGCATACCCAGCCCCGCAAACACCGGCACTATCCATTTAGGAAGCCGATTGCGAGATAGATTGCGCAGAATCAAACCAATGCCCGCAGCGGCCAGTGCAGCAAAAATAGCGGCAATCAAGTGCCATATCATAAAGCGATTTCCTGAAAGAGAACGGGCTTCCCAAAGGAAGCCCGGTTCGACATGGATTCCGTGAAATGCGCTCTGGCGAGCGCATTCAGGAACGATTATGGCTTAGTGATCAACTGCGGCACCAGCACCTTTTGGATAGCGTACGCTTTGCACTAGCTCCTGGATCTCTTTAGGCGGCGGCGCCGTCATGCTAGAGACAAGGAAGGCAACGGCAAAGTTGATCATGGCACCCACCGCACCGAAGGAGAGCGGGGAGATACCGAACAGCCAGTTATCCGGCGTATTGGGCAGCATGTTGGTGCCCGGGATAAAGAGCCAACCGAGGTAGGTAAAGATATACAGCAGGGTACACACCAAGCCTGACAGCATACCGGCCACGGCTCCGGCGCTGTTCATGCGAGTTGAGAAAATACCCATCATCAGTACCGGGAACAGCGAGGCGCCGGCAATACCGAAGGCCAAGGCGACGGTCTGTGCCGCAAACCCTGGCGGGTTCAAGCCAAGATAGGTGGCCAGCAAGATAGCCCCGCCCATTGAGATGCGTGCTGCTAACATCTCTTTCTTCTCACTGATATTCGGATTGATCGTGTTCTTGATTAAGTCATGACTGATCGCCGACGAGATAGCGAGAAGCAGACCCGCCGCTGTCGAGAGGGCAGCCGCAATACCGCCCGCTGCGATCAAGCCAATTACCCAGCCGGGTAGGTTGGCGATTTCTGGGTTAGCCAGAACCAGAATGTCATTGTTGACCGTCAGCTCATTGCCTTCCCAGCCGCGACTATCAGCGATAACGTCAAACTCAGCGTTGGCATCGTTATAGAACTGGATGCGGCCGTCATCGTTAAAGTCAAAGAACGTGATCAGGCCAGTCTCTTCCCAGGTGCGGAACCACTCAGGACGATCTTCGTAGAGGATTGGCTCGGCACCGGCCTCCTCATAATTGTCAACCTGGCCGGTTAGCTCCGGATAAATGGTGGTCATCAGGTTCAGACGTGCCATGGAGGCGACGGCTGGCGCTGTTAGGTACAACAGCGCGATGAAGACCAGCGCCCAGCCCGCAGACCAGCGTGCGTCAGCCACCTTGGGAACCGTGAAGAAGCGAATGATAACGTGGGGAAGGCCAGCGGTACCGATCATTAGCGAGAGCGTGAACAGCACCATATTCAGCTTGTTGTCGACGTCGGCGGTGTAATCCTGAAACCCAAGTGCCATGACGACATCATCAAGCTTTTGCAGCAACGGCAGGCCAGATTCCGTGTGGGAGCTGAACATACCGAACATTGGGATGGGGTTGCCCGTCAACTGCATGGAAATGAACACAGCCGGGATGGTGTAGGCCACAATCAGTACGATGTACTGGGCGACCTGGGTATAGGTGATGCCCTTCATGCCGCCGAAGACGGCGTACAGGAAAACAATTCCCGCAGCGATCCAGATGCCCCAAGTGCTGGGTACTTCCAGAAAGCGTGAGAAGGCAACGCCAGCCCCGGTCATTTGCCCGATAACATAAGTAACCGATGCGATAATCAGGCAGATAACCGCAACTACCCGAGCGGTACGGCTATAGAAGCGCTCACCGATAAAGTCTGGAACGGTAAACTTGCCGAATTTACGCAGGTAGGGAGCGAGCAGCATGGCCAGAATAACGAAGCCGCCGGTCCAGCCCATCAGGTAGGTTGAGTTGGCGTAACCGCCAGAGGCGATCAGGCCCGCCATGGAAATAAACGAGGCCGCTGACATCCAGTCGGCCGCTGTGGCCATACCGTTAGTGATCGGGTGAACACCACCGCCAGCCACATAGAACTCTTTTGTGGAGCCCGCACGCGCCCATATCGCGATACCGATATAGAGCGCAAAGGAAGCGCCTACAAAAAGCAGGTTAATTGCAAATTGGCTCATTCTGACTTACTCCTCAAGGCCAAATTTCTTATCGAGCTGATTCATTCTCCAGGCGTAGAAGAAGATCAGAGCAATAAAGGTAAGGATCGAGCCCTGCTGAGCAAACCAGAAGCCCAGGTCTGTTCCCCCTATTTGAATGCTTGCTAGAAGCGGTCTAAACAAAATCGCGCATCCGTAAGACACGAAGGCCCACACAATAAGGCATCCGGTAATTAAACGAACGTTGGCTTTCCAGTATTCCGCAGCATTGGATTTGTCATCTGCCATTGTGTTGCTCTCCACTTGTGTTTTTAGGTTTGGAAAGTTCACCAGGAATAGCGTTTAGCATGTCAGGGTAATTGCACGCTAAAACTACCTACCGCTTGGTTTTGTCTCTTGGTTGGTTATTGATTATTGCCGTTGATACAAGCGTTCTATGAGATTTTGGTAAGTTTTGGTTAGCACTGTGCAATTACCCTGAATGATGCATTGTCAATACTGGACAATAATCGCTAAAAAATAATCCCAGACTTTGGTATCACTATCTATTATAGACTAAATAAAGAGTTTCAAATGGCTGAATATTAGCGTTTTTACGTACATTTTTTCAGCAGACTACTCGTTAGTTGAACGATGGTCTAGGGTTTGGTTAAAAGATAATATTTGCTACTTTAAAATAGCGTTCAATGCTAACGGTTAGTTGCTGGGGAGGTGCTACTTTAGTCGTTTAAACCAACGTCGGGGCGACGTTGGAATAATAGATAAAGGTATATAGAGTAGTATGTGTTTCTTAGTGGCAGGTTTTGTACAGGCTTATTTGGGTTAATTGGTTTACTTTATTGAGAAGGGCTTATGCTAGGCAGTAGTCTGACTCTACCGTTACTAATAAAAAGTAGTAGGCTGGCTCTTAAACACCGTAAACCAGAAAGAAGTACCTCACCCGTTGATTGACGTACTTCCAATTTTACGGACGTCGCTTTTTTCTTTTGTAGTGTAAGGACATGCCCCATGGTTGATGTTGATCTGTCCCAACTGCCATTTACGTTGCTTGATGACACGGGGCGCGAGCATGTTCGTCGAGGCATGGACCTTGCCTATTTTGACCGCGATGACATTATCCTGGAAATGGGCGAGCAGGGTGCTTACGTTTTTCTTATTCATAAGGGGGACGTCGCTGAGATAGACCCCTCCTTGCCTGCGGCAAGTGCTCACATTGGGCACTACACGGCAGGGGACTTGTTTGGCGCCATTAGCATCTTGAACGGAAAAAGCCGCTACCGTTTTCAGGCTGAGCAGGAGTGCCTTTGCTACATCATGCCCAGCCTTCTGTTTAGCCAGCTTTGTCGCCAGTACCCTCCTTTTGAGCAGTTCTTTAGGCAGTCACTTGCTCACAAGGCGCGCTTGTTGACAGAAAAACGCGCCGACGGTGGTGTCACCATGGCAGGCTTTATGCTGGCCCGCATCAGTGAATGTATGCGAGCGCCCCTGCTGATGGATGCTTCTACCACTATTGCCGGGGCGGTTGAAAAGCTTAACGAAAGCCATGCCGACAGTCTGCTGGTGGAAACCCAGGGCAAGCTTGGAATGGTGACGAAAACCGATTTGCTCAATGGCTTGGTTGTGAGCGGCTTCACGCCAGCCACTCTGGTGGATCAGGTAGCGCACTTCTCCCTTGTCACGGTAACGCCTGAGCAGTACCTGTTTGAAGCCTTGGTATTAATGACCCAGCACAAGGTTACCCGCGTTGTGGTGATGGAGCAGGCTGCGCTAAAAGGCGTGGTCGAGCTGACGGATGTGCTGAGTTATTTTTCCAGCCGAAGTTATGTTGTTAGTCTGCAGGTGGAGCAGGCTGATGACCTGGAAACGCTGGCGGTTGCTAGTCATCGTACCCCTGAACTCGTCACAGCCCTTATGGCACAAGGCGTTAAGCTTAATTTTGCCATGGATCTGCTAGCGGCCTTGAATGGCCGGATTATGAGCAAGGCCTGGGATTTTGTTATCAATGAGGAGCATCATCAGCATAGCTGCCTGATGGTGATGGGTAGTGAAGGGCGCGGCGAGCAAATTTTGAAAACGGATCAGGATAATGGTCTGATTTTAGACGACGACGCCCAGTGGCCAAGTGTCGCCGACGATATGCAGGCCTTAACCGAGACGCTCATAAAACTGGGCTACCCGCCGTGCCCTGGTAATATTATGGTCTCTAATCCCGAGTGGGTTGCCAGCGTTTCTCAGTGGAAGAAGCGTATTGCTCAATGGGCCAATGTGCGCGATGGCGATAGTTTAATGAGGCTTGCCATTATGCTGGATGCCCACTCAATGGCAGGTAATCCATGTTTACTTGAAAGCGTGCGCGAGGCGCTATTTGAGCGCTGTGCCCGTGATGAAATTCTGCTTTCCTACTTTGCACGTGCGGCTCTGCGTTTTTCGACACCGCTGACGCTTTTTGGCTCGCTTAAAAAGCCTCAGCACGGTATTGATATCAAAAAAGGCGGCATTTTCCCGATTGTCCACGGTGTACGTACCATGGCGCTTGAGCGGCGCATCAGCGTAACCTCGACGCTGGGCAGGTTGACGGCACTGGTTGATGACGGCCGCCTTGAACGACGCACAGCTGATGATTTAGGAGAGGCACTTTCACTGTTGACCGAGCTGCGTCTCAAGCAGCAACTTAGCGGGCAGGATATGGACGATGCACGCTCCAATCACGTGGTGGTGCAAGAGCTCTCGTCGCTTGAGCGAGATTTATTGCGCGAGTCGCTACATATCGTTAAAGACTTTAAACAGCGCCTCTCCTATCGTTACCATTTAGAGTATTCATGAGCAGCGCTATGCAAGGCGGTAAAAAAGGCATGGCACTGCTGGGGCAAACGCTGCGCAGAATATTTAAGCGTGAGCGAGATCGGCGCCGCTATGCGAATTCGCCTTACGCTTGGCTTTTTCAGCCCTATATGGGGGAAGAGCTAGTGGCGCTGGCTTGTGAATCAATACCCGGTGAAACGTCGGTATTAAGTGTGGCTGCCGTAGTACTTAATCAACAGCAAGTGCACACAAGCCAGCCGTGGGTGGCAACGTTTGCCGACCCACAAACGGTTGACCAGGCGGCGCTGCGCCAGCATCAGCAGCTTTATAATACCGCTACGGCGGTACTCCCCTGTGCCGAGACACTGCATGCGTTTACCGATTTTATTGGCAACCGGCCGCTGGTCGGGTGGCAACTGGACCAGCAGTTTTGCATGCTTAATAGTGCCTTTAGAACGCACCTGGGGTTTGGGCTGCCCAATGTTCAGGTCGATGTGGCCAAACTACATCAGCGCCAATTACGCCGTTTACATCCGCTAGTGGAGTCTTCCCAACCGTTTTCCGAGGCGTTGGATTGTTGGCAAGTGCCTGCTATCTCGACCCAAGGGTTGTTAGGCAAAGCCACCGCAAGCGCCTTACTGTATATGCGCTTACAGCGTGATATGACGCAATCGGGCTAGCTTCTAGCGTAGTGGCGTCCATACAGATGGCCGTAGTGATAACCGTAGTGATAACCAGAGTGATAACCAGAGTGATAGCCGTAGTAATGACCATAGTGACGACGTGATTTTGCCAGTTGGGTGAACGACGGGAGTATTGTTAGAATAGCGGCTGCTCCTTCTACCATTGGCAGTGCTTATACCATGCAACACCTTGATCATTTTGACCCCGCCGCAGCAACCGTTGCACCGACGCCTGACCTACAGGACCAGTCGGCGCTTGAGGATGCCAAACAAAAGCGCGAATTCAACAAGTTGCAAAAGCGACTGCGGCGCGAGGTAGGTAATGCGATTATCGATTACCAAATGATCAATGAAGGTGATCGGATCATGGTGTGCCTGTCGGGTGGTAAGGACAGCTACACCATGCTTGAGATTTTACGCAATCTTCAGCGCAATGCGCCGGTGAATTTTTCACTGGTGGCGGTCAATATGGATCAAAAACAGCCTGGTTTCCCTGAGCATATACTGCCCCGGTATCTGGAAAAACTCGGCGTGGAGTACCGCATTCTGGAGCGCGACACATACTCGGTAGTGAAGGAAAAAACGCCGGAAGGCAAAACGACCTGCGCGCTTTGCTCGCGGTTAAGGCGCGGGTCGCTCTACGGGTTTGCCGAAGAAATTGGCGCCAACAAGATCGCCCTTGGCCATCATCGTGAAGATATTCTGGAAACGCTGTTTCTGAATATGTTCTTTGGCGGCAGCCTGAAGGCAATGCCACCCAAGCTGCTTTCCGATGACGGCAAGAATATCGTGATTCGTCCGCTGGCCTACTGTAAAGAGGCGGATATCGCAGAGTTTTCGCGCCTGATGGAGTTCCCGATTATTCCCTGCAACCTGTGCGGTTCGCAGCCGAATATGCAGCGTCAGGTTGTTAAGGAAATGCTGGCCGAGTGGGATAAAAAGCATCCGGGGCGTTTGGAAAGTATGTTTAAAGCGGTCACTAACGTCGCGCCTTCGCAGCTAGCTGACCGCGACCTGTTTGACTTTGCGGGGCTGGAAGCCAAACAGGAAGCGCTCATGGCGGGGCGTATTGAAGCATTTAGCGTGAGCTAATCACTGGCTCTTCCTCTTCGGCAAGCGCTATAAGCCGCTGCATATCGAGGATGTTAACCTCCCGCCCTGAGACGGCCACCACGTCTTGCTGTTGAAAACGGCTCAAGATACGGCTGACCGTCTCAACCGCCAGCCCCAAATAATTGCCGATATCCGCACGCGCCATTGAAAGCCTAAAGCTGTACGGGGAGTAACCCCGACGCCGAAAACGCTCTGAAAGCGTCAGCAGGAAACTGGCCAGCCGCTGGTCGGCGGTTTTGCGCGACAACAGGCGCATCATGCGTCGGTCATCGCGAAGCTCCTTGCTCATACTGCGATATAGCTGGCCACGAAGCTCTGGCAGCTCCTCTGAAAGCAGGTCCAGCCGGTCAAAGGGGATTTCGCAGATAGTGGTGGTTTCCAAGGCAATCACGCTGCCTGGGTAGTGTTCTTCATCAATGCCGTCCAATCCGACAAGCTCGCTGGGCAAAAAGAAGTTAGTGAGCTGGTCGTTGCCATTACCTTCGCTGGTTACCTGTTTTAGGCTGCCTGAGCGAACGGCATACACGCTGGTAAAACGGTCGCCTTGACGAAACAGTGTTTCGCCCTTTTTCAGCGGTGCCCGGCGCCTGATGATGGCATCAAACTGCCCCATGTCTTCAAGCTCAAGCGCTAGCGGCAGGCAAAGCGAGCTTAGGCTGCAGGTCTGGCAGCGTGCTTCTTGAAGAAGAGAGCGTCGTTGGCTTGTTGAGGGTGGCATGACTATCTCCCTGTTTCTCTTTTGCCTAAATGTTATCTACCGCACGCGTTAATGCTGCCGGTTAAACAATTCTTGAGTAGCATTGGCTTGAATGCCCCGGTAGGTACGCATCAAATGCCATGGCCAGTTGGCGAATCAGTAAACGGCCCATTGGCGTCGCCTCAAGCGTATCACCCAAGCGAACGATTAGCCCATCCTGCTCAGCAGGGCGTAGGCTTTCCAGCGCACTGGCAAAGTAGACGTTGGCGTTTATCTGCCATTGCTGGCTAAGCGTTGCTAAATCCAGACGCATATCGCACATTAAACGTTCGATAACGTCGGCTCTTATTAGGTCATCCTGATTTAATCGTACGCCTTTCACGATAGCCAGTCGACCTTGATCCAGGCTTTCTTCGTAGCTAGTCAGGTCAGTAGGATTTTGCGCATAACTGTCGCCTATTCGCGAAATAGCTGACACGCCCAGACCGATAAGATCGCACCTGGCATGGCTGGAGTAGCCCTGAAAATTGCGCTGTAGCGTGCCGTTGGCTTGGGCAACCGCTAGGCTGTCATTGGGTTTGGCAAAGTGATCCATCCCAATATGCCGATAGCCCGCAGCGGTCAGCATGTCGATGGTCGTACGCAGAATCGAAAGCTTTTCATCCGCGCTTGGCAGATCATCCACGTTGATGCGCCGCTGAGGCTTGAAGCGTTCAGGCAAATGCGCGTAATTAAACACGGATAAACGCGCCGGATTTAACGCGATAACCTGTTCAAGCGTCTTGGCAAAGCTCCTTTCCGTTTGAAAGGGAAGACCGTAGATTAAATCCAGATTCAGCGAACGAAAGCCCAAACGGTGTGCTTCATCCATTAGTGTTTCGGTGAGCACGCGGGGCTGATGGCGGTTAATCGCCTTCTGAACACGTGGGTCCAGGTCCTGTACGCCAAGGCTCAAGCGGTTGAAGCCCAAAGACTGCAGGTGGCGCAGGGTTAAAACATCGGCTTCGCGCGGGTCGATCTCAATGGCGTAGTCGCGGTCTGGTGCGCTTGAAAGGCCAAAGCGGGCGTCCAAGCGATCAATCAAGTCCCCCATCTGTTCGAGTGAAAGAAACGTGGGAGTTCCCCCGCCCCAGTGCAACTGATTGACAGGGCGCTTGGCATCCAGGTGGCGGGCCGTCAGGACCATCTCACGATCTAGCCGATAGAGATACGACTCGGCCAGGGCGGTATTTTTTGTCGCAATTTTATTGCACGCGCAATAAAAGCAGATTTTGCGACAAAACGGGATGTGGACGTAGATGGAGAGCGGGCGCTGGCTTGCGTTGCTGCGCTCAATGGCTTGGGTCGCATCTTTGGCGGTAAATTCCTCGTGAAAGGCCAGCGCCGTCGGGTAGGAGGTGTAGCGTGGGCCGCTTTTATCATAACGGCGCAGCAATGCTTCATCCCAGCGGGTGCTGGATGACGCGGTAGCAGTAACGGATGAGGGGACAGCCGTGGCACATACAGGCATGAAGAGGCGCTCCGGTAGCTGAAAATACGTTTTAAAAAGCTACCGATAGGCTAAAGAACATAGCGCTGTAGCGCGTTGCGCCAGGTCAATGATTGGCGTGTGAATGCCCACCTGAGTGCATGCTGAGTGACCAAAGCTGCCATACGGCAAAACCGATAATGACGAGCGCGGCGATGGTTCTTGTCGCGGGGTGACGAATAAGATGATTAAGCTTACGTGCGGCAAGTCCTGTGGCCAGTAGCGCAGGCAGGGTGCCCAGGCCAAAAGCGCCCATTAATAAAGCCCCCAGAAGCGGTTGGGCCGTCGCCAGGCTCCAGGCCAGCATTGAATAAACCAGCCCACAGGGCAGCCAGCCCCAAAGGGCGCCTAGCGCGAATGCCTGGGGGAAATGAACCACCGGCATCAAACGTCGTCCCAAGGGCTCAAGGTGACGCCATAATCGTCTGCCCACGGCTTCCACGCGCAAAAGCCCTTTCCACCAGTTAGCAATATACAGCGCCATAAGAATCAGCATGAGTGCTGCAACGCCTTGCAGCAGTTGGCGCGCCAGCAGTGAGGGCGAAAGCACGGTGCCCAACGCGGCTACCAGCGCGCCTGCCGTCATGTAGCTTAATATTCGGCCCAGATTGTAGCTTAGCAGTAGGCCGCCCATACGTGCCGAGCTACGCATACTGGGCGGGATGGCAAAGGTTAATGCGCTCATGACGCCTCCGCACATGCCGATGCAGTGGGCCCCGCCCATCAACCCAAACACAAACGCGGCGATAAGCGGAGGAAGATCAAGCCCGGTCGGGTTCATGGCACGCCTTTGACTACTGAAGTGGATAAATGGGAGGTGGATACGTTTGAAGTAGATAGCCTGCGTGAAAAGCGTAGCGTATTAGCAATGACGGCAAGCACACTGACGCCAGCGCCCGTGATGGCGCCAAACGGCGATAGAACGCCCACTGCCGCCAGGAAAAGCGCTATCACGCTGATGGAGGCCGCCATACCCATTGAGTGTTGTATGCAGCGCTGCGTGGCGCGCGCAATGCCAAGGGTTTCTACTGCGCGCCCGCTTCGTGGGCTGAGTATGACTACGTCTGAGCAAGACGCTATCGCCTCATCTGCTGCCTGCGTTGTTTTGGCCAATGAAAGCAGGGCGCAAGGATTCGTCATCACCACGCCTCGTGTGCGTAACTGCTGGTAAGCGACCGTCAGCGCCGCTGGGGTTGCCAACGCCAGGGCGCAAGGGCTGCCTGCTATCAGCAGAGAAAGCAGTACATCCAATGCCATTAGCGGTTTAAACCACCACCAGATCGCTGTCACGCCCAGCGTTATGATAAGCAGGCCAACGGCCCATTTGTGCACGCCGCGCGCATTAATACTGGCCAGGTGCTTTCCAGTAAAAGCAGCGCCAACCAAGGCGCCTAGCGCTGCGATACGGGTATGGGCAGGCGGTTGGACTACGTTAATCACCAGCGGGTTTTCGAGGTTTTGGCAGCCTGCCAGCACGCTATCTCCTTTAGCGTAACTCACCGGGAGCGGTTCGCCGGTGAGCTGTGAGGTGTTCAGGCTTGATGCGCCTTGCTCGATAATGCCGTCAATAGGTACCCGCTGTCCCGCATTCACAACGATACGATCACCTGGGCAAAGCTCGCACACGGGTAAAATTCGTTCGCTTTCGTCGGGATAGCGCCGAATGGTCGTGGCGGGTAGGGCTCCTTTAAATGTGTCTTGAGGGCTTCTTAAAATGGGTAGTGATCGAGCGCAGCCAAGCAGCAGTAACAGCGTTGTGAGCAGCGCAATCATGCCAACGTACATGCCAACGTAGTGCTCCCCTGGGTGAAAAAAAGATGCGTAGCCGCTGGCCAGGTAAGCGCTGCCCAAGGCCAGGGCAATAGGCACGGCCGGACCCAACAAACCACGCTTTATATCGGCAAGCGCCTGTCGAAAAAAAGGCGGTGTGGCAAACAGCATGACAAGCGTTGCCAGTACCATGGGAAGCCAGTGAAGCAGCGTAGTAGTACGCGTATTGAGATCCCCCCGTGCTTCGCCTTGCAAAAAAAGCATGAGCAGCGCGATACCGAGAAGGCACGCCCCCGATGCTCCCAGCCGCCAAGCACCCAGGCGCTTTTTATAGCGCACGCGTTCCTGTGCAGGGTCTGGCTCAAAAGGCAGGGCGCTGTAGCCAATACCGGCAAGCTCGGCCAGTAGCTGGGAAAGCTTAAGCTTGCTGGGTTGCCAGCTAACGTGAAGGCGATGCCGTGATAAATCGACGGCACTTGAAATGATGCCCTTCAGCGCATTTAAGCGATGTTCAATTAACCAGCCACAGGCATTGCAGGTAATACCTTCTACCGCGAACGTAGCGCTTAACTGGTCACTGTCGACGCCAGGGGGTAACGTTTTCCGGAATTTTGTCTCAAATTCAGGGCTGTCGAAATACGCCCAGGCATCGCTATCGAGTGACTCTCCGGCGGGCGTTTCGGGCAGCTCAGTGCGCTGCTGGTAATAGCGCTCCAGGCCGCCCTGTACAATGGCATGGGCAACGGCCTCGCAGCCTGGGCAGCACAACGGGTACGTGGTGGCGTCCAGCGTTATATGCCAAGGCGCATTGCTCGGAACAGGGCTGCCACAGTGGTAACAAGAGGAGGCCGATAACGTTGTCATGGCCTCGTTGCCCGTTCTTTAAATAACCGTATCATCAACGCTTTATCAGGCAAGAGTGTTTCCTTAAGGTAGCAGCCATCTGAAAACTCTTGAATGAATAGTGAAGGTTTAACGGATTAAAATGCCAGGAGAAAGAAAACAGTGATGCCAGACGCTTATGCAGGATATTTGCCCCTTCCACCAGACGCGCTAGAGGATGCCTTGACGAAAATTGAAGCGCCCAGATTCTTTTTAGTGGAGGGGCTTGGGCCGCTGGCAGTGGTGGGGCGGGCGCATATCGGGCGTATTTTATGGACGCATGGCGCAGGCGCTGGGCATCAGTCGTCTTTTATGCAGCGCATGATCAATGGGCTGGCAGCCCAGGGGCTTCAGGTGTTTGCGATTGACTTTCCCTATATGCAGCAGATTAATCAACAGGGGAAACGCCGCCCGCCACCGCCGGTTGCTCACACGGTAGCGCATTTTACTGCCTGGTATCGTCTGCTTGCGCCATTGGCGGCATCGCCACTGTGGGTGGGCGGAAAGTCGATGGGCGGACGGGTTGCGACGATGTTGGCCAGCCAGCAGGCTTGCCCTGGTGTTATCGCCGCGGGCTATCCGTTTCATCCGCCGAAAGCACCTGAAAAACGTCGGTTAAGTCACTGGCCTGATATTCACTGTCCGGTACTGGTACTACAAGGCGAGCGTGACCCGTTTGGTACGCGTGAAGAAGTAATTGGCTATCCATTAACGCCTCAAACCAGGCTTGACTGGCTAACTGATGGTGACCATGACTTTAAGCCAAGGCGTGCTTCTGGATTAAAACATGAGTTTTTGATTGACGAGGCAGCCTCACTTGCGGCATCCTTCGTCCGCGCTCATGGAACGCCTTCGTGAATGTGAGCAACGCGCTGGTTTAAATCATAAAGTTTAAACATAACGTGTTGACATTCAGCAGGGCTTCTGTAGAATGCAGCGCCACGTGACCAGCGGGTGGTTAGCTCAGTTGGGAGAGCACCAGCCTTACAAGCTGGGGGTCACTGGTTCGAACCCAGTACCACCCACCATCGAAAGATGGTCTGGAAACGTAAAGCAGTACCAAAGTAATATCAGCATGATGTAATGCGGACCGGTAGTTCAGTTGGTTAGAATGCCGGCCTGTCACGCCGGAGGTCGCGAGTTCGAGTCTCGTCCGGTCCGCCATCATCATACGTTTTACTTTGTAGCAGTTATCGCTATTCGGACCGGTAGTTCAGTTGGTTAGAATGCCGGCCTGTCACGCCGGAGGTCGCGAG
>NZ_FUKM01000013.1 GCF_900163645.1 Halomonas citrativorans
TTTACTCTGTTGGGTCTTTGTTCTTTATACACTATAATTTATGCATGATCACTTACTATTATTGATTTTTCTTTTTCTAATTTTTCGTCAACTTTATTTCTTCGTTCAAGTTGACAGACCAAGGCGTCGAGTTCTTTCTGAGTAGACATATGTTTTATGTAAGGCTTGAATGAAACCATAAGCTCCAATAGCAACTTAAAACCATTCATCAACTCTTTAAGCTTCTGAGAACGAACCCGACACTCTTCAGCTTTAGTTGTAATTATAACTTGTACTTGTTCCAGTGTGATCTCAGAGCTAATACTAGCAATATTTTTTAAGCTATCATAATATGCATTAACCGCTGTTTGAGACTTAGAAAGAGCTACATCTAGGGTTTCCTTTTCTTTCTTCAAGTGTGAAATTTCCACCCAGGTCCCATCAGCTATCATTTTTTGCTGTAAGTCGTGGCACTGACTCACTAGGGATTCGCATAAAGTTTTGTATTCTTCTACGATCGATTCAAGTTCACTCCTTTTTACTCCTAAATGCAACTTAATATCTTTAACAGCAATAGAGTTTTCATTTAAATACGCTAACACTGACACATAAACATGATCAATTTTTTTAGTCGTCATTTCAGACTCTAGCTGACTCAACTCTACTCGCTTTGATTTAAGCGACTCAGTTGTTTCCTGCATTTCCGCAGTGAGTTTTTTTTGTTGCTTTATCAGGTTTAGTCTCTTCTCAGATAACTGACCAAGTTCGGCCTCCACTCTAGTTAAAAGCTCTTGCTTCGGCAGCCCCCGAACTAACTTTTTAAGTTCAGAGTTTCTATTCTCTAATTTCTTAAACTCATCTTCAAAGACAGCCTTTTCTTGCTCAGCTTTAGTAAGTTTTACTTTTACTTCATTTAATTTATTACGAAGACTTGAGAGTTGATAACCCTGCGCTTCTAAAGCTTGCTGAATGATTTTTTGAATTTCGTCACTAAGTTCTTTCTGCCGTGATGAAGACTCCCTAATCCTATTGGAGTTCTCTCGACTAAGTTCAGACTCCAGATTTTGGCTTTTAACTTTACCAATTAGTTCGTCGGGCGATAAATGTGGAGCAGTACACAAAGGACAAGTATTGGAGGGCTCAATACCAAGGTAGTCCAAGCCTATTGAAATCAACTTTTGATGAAAGTCCATCTGCTCAATTAAGGCCTTCTGAGTAGCCCGCAAAGTCTTCTCATGGACTCGCAGCAAGTCAAGTTCAGTATGGCATTTGGCGATACGTTCGATTTTTTCTTGCTCAAAAATAAAGACTCCAACATTTCCAGCTAGTAACGAACTAGATGTCACCTTTACCTCGGATAGTTCGCCCAGCTCACCACTTAATTTTTCTAGTCGAATCTTGTTTTCCTGAATTTCAGTTTGCTTATTGGCAATTTTTTGACTTAAAACATCACGCTGCGGTTTATTTTGCGAGAGCTCGGCATAAGCTATATCAGAGCCTTCCAACGTTCCTTTGAGAAGTGAAGCTTTTTCGTCATATATCTTTAGCTCTTGGTCTAACCCCTTTAGACTCTCCTGAAATCCCGCCAAATCAGCAGTTAGCTTTGAGCACTCTTCAGTTAAAGCGCTTTTGTTTTTAGTTATTTCCTTAATGCGAGATTCCGTTTTTAAAAAATAACCAGCACTTTTAACCAGCTCAATTAATTTTTTAAGGCGGACATTCGCCTGCTTCTGATCTTCTACACACTTCTCGTGAGAATCTAGTAATCCTTGATATTTGTTAGCGTCAGCAATACCTTTCAAAAGCCATGCAAGTCTATCCTTTTGCTTTGCTTGATAGCCAAGATGAATTTTCACCTCAGGTATTTGGCTTAAACGCCCAGACAATGATTCAAGTATTTCATTATTTTCGTTGAATGACGTGTTCAGTTCGTGTTGTCGTGATACAAGGCTTTCATCAAGTTGATGAAGCTCTTGAGGTGAAATGGCTTCGTTAGGCAATACAATATTCTCACCCAAAGAGTTGAGTTCAGTCGCAACTGAATTAAACTTCTTAAATATCGAAACATCAATTGGTTGCTTCAATTCCTCTTGCAAAGATTTACGTTTCTTCTTGATAATATTTAACTCATATTTATTATCATTTATGAGTGCAGACAACTCCTTGCGAGCAGTCTCTATATCGCCACCGAAGCTTTCCATGAACTTGGTATAGCGATCTTGCGGATTATCTTCTCTAAGAAATCCCTCTATTTCGTCTTGACTTAGTATGGCATGCCGAAAGAAGTCATTTTCTCTCTCACCTAGAGATATGTCGTTCTGAGTCTTACGTATCTTAGGAAGATTACGTTCAAAGACTTTCTGATCATTGGTGGTTAGTATGACAGACGTCGGAGTGTTTTTATCTACGCATGTGTTACGTAAAACTTTAAGTCCTTCATCGGGATTTTTAGTCGATTTAGCTTCGTTTTGATAACCTTGTAGCCTTTTTATACGATTGGTAACAGCCCATTCTACTGCATCATAAAAAGAGCTTTTTCCAAAGCCATTTGGAGCATAGATCGCGACAAAGTTTGCTGCTTCATCCCTATCGTTTGTAAAATCAAAAGTGCTATCTAATTTTGATTGGTAAGCTCGAAAGGCTTCAATCTCAACTTTTTTAATTTTCATTTTTGCTCAAGCTTTCAATTATGTTATTAATTATCGATGCTCGCTTTTCTCTAGACTCACTTTTAGAATCTAAAGGGGCACCACGATAATAATTTTCTAAGTGCGTAAAGTTTTCTTTTACATGGCTAGATCGAGTTTCGAGTGTAAGATCTGAACCTAACAACTGTTTCTCTAGTTCAATAATTAACTGATTTATGTTTGGGATTTCTTGAAGCCCATCCAGTACTATTTTCCGAGCTAAAAACTTATTGTTTTCGATTTCGTATTTTTCCCATGTAGGAACGTTTTCAGCAGAAACAAATGCTAAATACATATTCCAAGCATCAAAGCCACCAGATCTTTGATAATATACAGCCACCAGATTTTGGATAGTTCGCCAATTTTCGACAATATCACTTGAAGTTTTACATACGCATGCCAAGCAGGATATGAAAGAAAGATGATCATCAGAACGAAACATATGAAACTGGATATTTTCGTATTGAGAAGACAAAAATCCCAAGTCGGTTTCTTTAATTAATAAATTCAATTAGCTTTTCCCTCAAAAGACCCGATTTCGGCTTGCCCGGTTGTACACTAGTATATTCATCTTCAATTTCGACCACGCACTCGCGGCGAAGTCCTTCTAAATGGATCAATTTGAAACTTTTCAAGATTGCATTTTCAAATGAATCGATTGAATCTATTGAGGGGAACGGTCCTTGATTGGGCACAACAGATATGTTTCCTATAACCTTCTCTAGCTTAAAAGTTTTAGGTAAAACGTGTGCTGCTGGTTCAGGAGAAGCAACTATCAAAGTTCCATTTTTATCTAAAAGCCTGCGAGCCGTCTTAAGCAAGTCTTCCAAACGACTAATCCAATTAGTACCATCGCTTGTATAAATTAATCGACGCTTCCGCTCTAAACCTTTGAGGTAGGCATCATCTGCCCCTTCCGATTGGTCAATCAAAACGCTAATCACTAAAAATTCTAAATATGCCACCCACAATTTATATGTTTTAAGCTCTCCTAGGTTCTTAGGGTCGACCAACAGTTCTGAATGATATTGTTCCATTATTTTATAAGGTGGTAGCAAACCATTCGCGATTAAATAGTCGGCCGCCTTTTTAAGCTCTACTTTAAGGTCAGATACATTATTTTGGTCAGCAACATTAAATGAGAATATCTTGTCCCGCATATTTGAAAAACACTCCAAATAGGCTGGGATCATTGGCGCACTTGAATGTGTAGTTATGATTTCTTCAAACTTTGCAAGACTGTGGCACTGAACGCGACCATATTGTTGCTCCTGCCCGGTGCCATCCATTTTAAATTCAATACCTATAAGTAATGGTTTCCCATCTTGAACATGGTAAACGCCACCACCAGACATACCTTTGATCGTTCCAGTTCCTGGAATGCCATCTAAGTTCATAACAACTAGTTCATTAGCAACACTGGCCTTATTACCTGTATGTTCTTTAATCGGGTTCGAGGAATTTCTCTCTGTTTCAGGGAACCCTACAAGAGTAAGTGCGGCACGCTCGATCAAGTCTAAAGCAGGAAGACATTTTTGTGCTACTCATTCCTGATAATCAACCTTTAAAATTGCAAAGTCATAACGCTGAGACTCTTCCTTTATCATATGTTGTGTAGGCAGATTTTGGGGGAGTACAGCTAAAACGGTCAGTGGGTTATCTTGGTAATCATGGACAACAATATCATCCTGTTTTTCAAGAATTACATGAGCAGCAGTCAATACATAAGAGTACTCATGCGTCATAGCATTTACTAATACTCCACTTCCACCATTCACTTTAACGCAGTACGACTGCATAATTTCGGAGGCCGTCATATTAAAGTCGGATCTCCTTATCTAGCACTTCTAAACGAGAGGCATAATCTTCAACTTCATGCACTAAGAGCAGTGGCTTAATGACATCGCTATAATTGAAACAAATCTGGCCATTTGTTTCCTTAATAATTCTAGCGATGACTCTCTTGTTTGGCAGACCATGCCTCGAACCATTGGTCGAAATTACGTAACGAGATGATTGGAGTAGAGAAAGAAATTCAGAACTAGTATTATATTGGCTACCGTGATGTGAAATCTTCACGAGATCAATTTGAAGCTTATTAGCCTTACTAAAACCTAATACCTTTATGCTCTCAACTACAACTTGGTCATGTGCATCTCCAAGAAAGAGCATTTTTGTACTGTCTACTTCCATTAAAAATGCGATTGAACTGCCATTGTAAACGGATGAGTCTGACTCAAACTTATCAGCTTCCCAAATTTCTTTTAGAGAAAGCTGGTAATCATTATCGTGGGCTGCTGTTGCACCTGACTCATCTTCAGAAGGCCATTTGTGTAATAAACGCTCTAGCTGATTGTGACTAGGGGACAGTACTGTCAATTTGAACGGACCGACTTCATGAACTTGCCCAGCCTTAATGAGAGGAGCTCGCTCACATCCAATTTCATCAAGCATTGTTTCAAGCTCTTTCCCCTGCTGAACACTTGTTTGAGGAGAATCGTCGGTCAATAGAATATTATTTTCCGGAATTTCAGGTGCATTAAAATGTTGTGTAATTAAACGAGATGAGTTGAACCAAATAGATTTAACGAGTTCACTTAGATAATCAGGTGTTTCGAATGCCTTTATCAAACCATGAATGTGATCGTCATCAACATGGGTCAATACCGCTAGATCTATGTGTTGTCCTTTATTTTTGAGTTCATCTAATACTTTGCATAGTGCCCCGTCATAACGCTGCCTTGGTCCATGCTTAAAAGTCGTTGATGTCCCTCCATCAATTAAAATATTGAAGGTACCCGAAGCCCCCTGATGACTGACTAAAATACAGTCCCCATGATTTGCTTCAAGGACTCTTACGACAATCCCCATAAATAATCCTTAAATTTAGCTGCACCACGGATCAAGGTGTGTCAGTTTAACTGATTTCTCAAAAGAACCATTTTAAACAACTTTGCCCCCTTGATTTGCGTATAACAGTGATTATACACCCAGCCACATGACACCAATAAACGCGCCAGCACATTCCTTGATGTTATACTGCCTACACAAAAGCCATAACTCACTGTTTCATATAGTTTCTCAAAGCTACCAGACAGCATATTCATCATTCGCGTGCCCGCTCGTTTTGCTTATTTCAATCATACTCTATTCACAAATTTACCTTCGGTCACGTGGTAATTTCATGACAGCGCTCAGCAATAGGTCGTAGTGCAGCGAGGTCACTGGGAAGAATCGGGCGCGGTGAGGAAAATCTGATGTCAGTTTTTGAGATAGAAGGGCTGCATTAGCAATGACATCGGGGCAGCTAGCGCTGCCCTTCGCGGGTGCCTTATTGGCTCGTGCCTCGCCAAACGTTACGCCACGCTACTTGTGATGATTCTTGGGGCGGGGCCTTTCGCGCGCTGAAGCGGGCTCCCACAAAACCAGTCTTTAGCAGCCCCAATAAAGAGGGCTGCAGGCCAAGTTGGCCTGCAGTAGGATGGCTTGCGTTATGCTTTCAACACGTACTTGAGGGTTTCGACGACCTGGTCGGTGGTGGTGCACCAGGCTTGCGCACCGGCATCCACTTCTTTCAGCGGGTGAACGATATCCTCAGAGTGCAAAGTGATATAGGGCTTAGCGAGTGCGGAGCAGTAGCCTGCATCAAACGCGGCGTTCCACTGCTTGTATTTGTCGCCGAAGCGCACCACGACTAAATCGCTTTGTTCGATCAGCGTGCGGGTGCGGATAGCGTTGACTTTGGAGGATTGGTGGTCACGCCAGAACTGGTTGCTTTGCTCGCCCAAGTGATCACCGGCGGCATCACTGGCATCGTGGTCGGTGACGGGGGCGGTAAATACGATATCCAGGCCCGCGGCTTCTGCGCCGCGTTGGATTTCTTCGCGCCAGTCGGTGTGGATCTCGCCAGATAAATAAACGTAAAAGCTCATATCGCTCTCCTGATAATCACGTGTTAAGTGTATAGAGCCATTTTATGGAAAAACATTCCAATTTCATACCGGCGTTACAGCAGTGGCTGTTTGGCGAGTATGTAGATATCCATAATCCAGCCATGCGCTTCACGCAGCGCGGCGCGGCGCTCGACAATCTCGTCGCTTACCTCGCTTAGCGGGCCGTTGATGAGGCACTGTTTATCCATCCCTAAGTAGGCGCCCCACCAAATGTAAGTATCAGCTTGTGGCAACGTAGTAAACGCCCCGCCGCTGTCGAGCATTACTGCTACTGTGGCGGCATCATTAGGCCAGCCACGTTCGCGCAGGCGGCGGCCGGTGGTGATTTGGATGGGTTCGGCGAGCGCATTCAGGGGGATTTTGTGCTCGGCGGTGAGCACTTGCAGGCTGGTAATGCCCGGCACTACCTTGACCTCAACGGCGCGGCCGCTGTCCGTCAGGCGCTTGGCGATGCGCAGGCTGCTGTCATAGAGCGAAGGGTCACCCCATACCAGCATGCCGACGCGCCCGCCGCCGGGCAGGTGCTTATCCATCAGCTCGGCCCATACGCTGGCAATGGCGTTATGCCACTCGTCTACTGCGCTTAGGTACTGGCGTTCGGGATCGCGGGTGGGTAAATCGAACTCGACGATGCGGGTACTGGCCGCTTCATTAAGGAGCTGTTCACACAGCACGCGGCGCAGGTCGATAAGGTCCGATTTCGCCTCGCCCTTGCGCGGCAGCAGAATCACTTCGGCCTCGTTGAGGGCGCGAACCGCCGCGAGCGTTACGTGGTCAACGTTGCCGGTACCAATGCCGATCAGCGAGAGCGTAATCATGCGCCGTCCCCTTCACCCTCGGTGCTGCTGGCAAACGGCGAGTCGGCGGACTGCGGGCGAAAGCGGCGGTCGTAGCCTACCGCGTACAGGCTGCTTTCCTGAAAGTCCTGGGATTCAAGTACCGGCCCTACCAGAATCAGCGCCGTGCGCGTGAGCGTGTTATCGATCAGGGCTTCCACCGTCGATAAGCGCCCGCGCACCACATGCTCATCCGGCCAGCTGGCCCGCCATACAATCGCTACCGGGCACTCTTCGCCGTAATGGGGCGCCAGGCTTTCCACCACCTGGGTCAGGTTGTGAATGGAGAGATGAATGGCAAGCGTGGCGCCTGTGCGGGCGAAGTTGGCCAGCGTCTCGTTTTCCGGCATGGCACTGGCCCGGCCCGGCGTGCGGGTCAGCACTACGGATTGCGCTACGCCGGGAAGTGTAAGCTCTTGGCCGAGCGTTGCCGCCGCCGCCGCAAAGGAAGGCACGCCGGGGGTAACACTGTAGGGAATATCAAGCTCGCGCAGGCGGCGCAGCTGTTCGCCCATCGCGGACCACACCGATAAATCGCCGGAGTGCAGCCGGGCGATATCCTGGCCTGCGGCGTGGGCGGTTTGAATTTCCTGCATAATCTCATCGAGTGACAGCGGCGCGGTGTTGATGATGCGGGCGCCTTCTGGGCAGTGCCCAAGAATTTGCTCGGGCACCAGTGAACCCGCATACAGGCACACCGGGCAGGCGGCAATTAAATCGCGCCCGCGCAGCGTCAATAGATCCGGCGCGCCGGGACCTGCGCCAATAAAATGAACCGTCATAATCCAACTCCTTGCGCCGCTGTGGTTGCCACCGCGGCCGTGGCCTTTCTATCGTTTGAAACTGTGCGTGGGCCTAAAAGCCGCGCCCCGCTGCCTGCGGCCAACAGCGCTACGGCCTCCGCCACGCTGCCGGTGCCTTTTTCGCGCAGGCTGTAGGCGGAGTGGGTCAGCGTGGTAACGCTTGCCAGCGCTTCGTCCGCTACGCCTACTACCGGGATGTGGCGGGCACTGCCCAGCGCTTCAACCAGTGGCAGCATACTGTGCGCTGCCGCCAACTGGTCGATAGGGCCGTACTCGGCAATCAATTGATCCAGCGCCTGTTCCAGTGATTCAAGCGTTGCCTGCTGGCGAAAGCCGAACCCTGCGACTTTAAGCGCCTGCCTAGCCACTGTTTGCTTGGTCATCGAACGCCACGCCACTGCACAATTGGGTAGCTGGATTTCCAGCCCCGACGTGTGCCCATGGGTGCGGCGTGGGCCAGCTCTAGGCGCAGCAGTTCGCCGCCCGCCTGTTGCTGCCAGTGCACCAGCAGCGCTTCGGATTCCAGCGTGACCGCATTGGCCACTACGCGCGTGCCACTAGGCAACACCTGCCATAAAGCGTCCAGCAGTTTCTGAGAAAGCCCGCCGCCGATAAACACCGCATCAGGCAGCGGCGCATTCTCAAACACCTCCGGGGCGCGGCCTTCGTTTACCTCCAGCCAATCAACGCCGAGGTTTTCTGCATTACGTCGTGCCCGCGCGGCGCGCTCCGGGTGTTGCTCGAAGCCGATGGCCTGATTATCCGGGTGGGCCAGCAACCACTCAATGGCGATGGAGCCAGAGCCAGTACCAATATCCCACAGCCGCTCCCCAAACCTGGGGGCAAGTGCCGAAAGCGTTAAGCTACGCACGGCCTGCTTGGTGATCTGCCCATCATGCTCAAAAAAGCTATCGGCCAAGCCAGGCGTTAAGGGAAGCGCGGGGCCGTTACCGGCGACTTCAATGCCCACCGCCACCGGGTGGGCGATATCCTCGGGTAGCGTGTCACCCATGCGCAGCGTGCGGATGCGCTCATCTTCACCGCCCAGAGCTTCCAGCACGTTGAGCCGGGAATCCCCAAAGCCGAACGTTTTCACCAGCGCGGCCAATTCAGCCACGGCGGCGCCATCGCGCAACAGCACTAGTAAGCGCCTGCCGCTTTGCAGGTAAGGCCGAAGGCGGGTAAGCGGTTTGGCGTGAAGGCCCAGGCAGGTGCAGTGCTCAAGCCCCCAGCCCAACCGAGCCGCCGCTAGGCTAAAGGTCGAGGGCGATGGCACAGCGACCCATTCGCCGGCCTCCAGGTGGCGCGCCAGGCTGGTGCCTGCTCCAAACCAAAACGGGTCGCCGGAAACCAGCATGACTACACGGTGGCCACGCTCGTTGAGAAGTGCGGGGATGCCATCAAGAAACGGCACCGGCCATTCGCGAATATCCGCATTTAGCGGGGGAAGAAGGCGCAAATGGCGATGCGCACCAAACACGATTTCGGCACGTTCAAGTTGCTCGCGGCTTGCCGCTGTCAGGCCCGCTGTGCCACTCTCCCCCCAACCTAACAGTGTGAGCCACGGAGCCTTGTTAACCTCAGCCATGATAAACGTCCTGATTCTTGGGGGTACGAGTGAAGCAAGCGCCTTGGCCAGCGCCGTTAGCCAGCGCGGCTTTTCAGCCATGTTCAGCTATGCGGGCCGCGTTAACGCGCCTAAAGCGCAGCCATTGCCCACCCGCGTGGGCGGTTTCGGCGGCGCCGACGGTTTGGCGGCTTTTATTACCCAACAGCGCATCACCCATATTATTGATGCAACCCACCCGTTTGCCACACAGATGAGCCGTAACGTGTTGGCCGCTGCCCAGCAAACCGGCGTACCGGCGATTGCTCTGACCCGCCCCGCCTGGGTGCCCACCACTCACGATAACTGGCAACACGTGGCAAGTGTCGAAGAGGCAGTTAACGCCCTCGAAGGCCCGCCCCACCGCGTGCTGCTTGCCATTGGCCGCATGCACCTGGCCGCGTTTTCCGCGCAGCCTCAACACCACTATGTGCTGCGTTTGGTCGACCAGCCAACCGCTCCGCCGCCGCTTGCCCGCTTCACCACCACGGTGGATAGAGGCCCTTTCACGCTGGAAGGCGATTTAGCGCTACTTAAAACCCAACGTATCGAGCGCATCGTGTGCAAAAACGCTGGTGGCGAAGGCGCTGTATCCAAACTTGACGCCGCCCGCGCGCTCGGCGTGCCGGTCATCATGATTGATCGCCCGGCGCTGCCCGCTCGCCATGAAGTGCATAGCGTTGATGAGGTGCTTGCCTGGCTTAATGGTCGCTCTTGATCAAAGCGCTGAGCGCGGCGTATACACCAACGGCTCACCATCTCGCTCAATCAGCCGTGTCTGTTTTGAACCGACAATCACCAGCGTACGCATATCGGCCATGTCCGGGGTGGCATCTTTTAATGCCGTTACGCGGATCGACTCGTCAGGCGTTGAAACCGCGCGGGCGAAGATGACCAACCGTTCGGGTTCGCAGGCCTCGCGCAGCACTTTCAGGGTGCGCTCGAAACCTACTGGGCGCGATTTTGAGCACGGGTTATAAAACGCCATCGCAAAATCGGCTTCAACAGCCAAACGCAGGCGCTTTTCGATCAGCGCCCAAGGCTTCAAGTTGTCGGATAAATTGATGCAGCAGAAATCGTGCCCCAGCGGCGCACCCGCACGGGCGCTGGCCGCCAGCATCGCAGAAATACCCGGCAGCACCTGAATATCCAGTGCGCGCCACGCGGCATCGCCCGCTTCCAGCGCTTCAAATACCGCCGAGGCCATGGCGAATACGCCAGGGTCACCAGAGGAAACCACCACAACTCGGTGCCCTTCTAACGCCAGCTGCAAAGCCTGCTCGGCACGACGAATCTCTTCGCGGTTATCCGAGCCGTGGCGCGTAAGCCCTTCCCTCGGTGCTACGCGGTTAACGTAAGGCACATAGCCGACAACGTCGGTGGCATCCAGAAGCGCGGCGGACACTTCGGGGGTAATCATCGCCTCCGCACCTGGGCCCAGGCCGACAATTTTTAGCCAGCCGCTCATGGGCGCCTCCCGTTACCGTGAATCAGCACAATCGAGAAGTAAGGCACGCTCTCGCCAACGTCTACCAACGGCAGCACGCGCTGCTGTTCCATGGCGGCGTACTCAATCAACCACGCCTGGTCTTCCCGGCCCGCCTGTTTAAGCGCCCGACGCAACTTGTTCAGGTTGCGCCCAATTTTCATGACCACCAGCGCGTCGGTATCGGCGATATGTTTAACGAGCACTTCTTCCGGCAGCGTGCCCATCAGCACGGTCAGAATATCGTCGCCCCAGGTGATGGGCTGCCCGGTCGCCGTCCAGGCGGCGGACATACCGGTAATCCCCGGCACTACCGACACCGGCACCTGGTTCAGCAGGCGCGTATACAGGTGCATAAACGAGCCATAGAAGAACGGGTCGCCTTCGCAGAGCACCACCACGTTGTAACCGGCGTTGGCTATCTCGATCAGTTGGGCCACGCACCGCGAGTAAAACTGCGAGAGCAGCGCGTTGTACTGCGGGTCGTCGAAAGGGATCTCTGTGGTGACCGGGTACTCCATCGGCAGCTCAATGGTGCCAGGGGCTAACAGCCCTTCAACAATGCTTCGCGCATGGCCCTTGCGGCCCTTTTTACGAAAATAGGCGATATGTGTGGCGCCGCGAATCAGACGATCCGAACGTACACTCATCAAGTCCTGGCTGCCCGGCCCTAGGCCAACGCCGTATACCGTGCCCTGTGTGGATGCCTGAGTCATTCGACGCGATCCGCCATGGCGTTAATGGCCGCGACCGTTACCGCACTGCCGCCCAAACGGCCGCGTACGATGCAGCTGGGAATGACGGGCGTCGCCCAAAGCGCTTCCTTGGATTCAGCGGCGCCTACAAAGCCTACCGGGCAGCCGATTACTGCCGCCGGGCGCGGGCAGCTTGGGTCTTCCAGCATGTTCAAAAGATGAAACAGCGCGGTGGGCGCGTTGCCAATTGCCACCACGGCGCCTTCCAAATGCGGGCGCCATAGTTCTAGTGCTGCGGCCGAACGGGTGTTAGCCATTTCCTGGGCGAGGTGTGGCGTGCGCTCATCGTTCAGTGTGCAAATAATCTCGTTATTGGCCGGCAGCCGCTTGCGGGTGATGCCTTCAGAAACCATCCGTGCATCACAAAGAATCGGCGCGCCGCGTTCGAGTGCTGAACGCGCTTTATTGACCGCGTCATTTTGAAAGTGAATATGCGCGGCCAACTCGACAAGCCCGGCGGCGTGAATCATGCGCACGGCAACGGTCTCTTCCTCAGCAGAAAAGCGCGCAAGGTCGGCCTCGCTACGGATAATCGCGAAGGATTCCCGGTAAATCGCCGGGCCGCTTGTTTCATACGTATAGGGCACCCAAACTCTCCAAATATTCGACGACCTCAGTCTCGGTGAGGCCTATCTTAACGGGCGTGCTCTGGGCATCACCCTTAACAATAAGATTAAATCGGCCTGCCTGACCGACCAGGCACACGTCGGCCGGTGAACGGCGGGCGCACCCCTTGGCGCAGCCGGATATATGAACGCTGTGTCTTTTAACGTCGGGCGCTACACGTTTAGCCAGCGGCTGGGTAGCAACGCTTGCCTGAGCGCAGTAAGGCGCGCCGGGGCAGGCATCCATCAATAAGCGCGTATCCTGGTTATCGCTGATTAAGCCTTCAACCGGCCCGCTTGCGCCCTTGACCCATAAACGTCTCCACGGCGTTACGCGTACATGACTCACCGCCGCGGGCGTTACGGACGCTCGCAATGCAGCAGCGGTTGCGCGCCCAAACGGCAGCCCGTAAACCATGCCCGCTTGATACTTGCCAAGCGCCAGTACCGCGCCCTGCGTTGCATTCACCATGGCACAAGCGCTCGCGGGGCGCATTTTAGCAGGTGACCACGCGGGAAGCGGCACTTTATGCCGCTGCATCCGCCCGGCGTCATTTCCGCCGCTTTCTACAAACCAGTGCGTCAGGCGTATTAAATGCTCAAAGGCCGCCTCAATAGAGCCCACCGGGGTACCGCAGGCATGGCCTTCGGCGCGCACTATCAGCCCGCCGTCGATTGCCCGCTCAACTCGAAAATCAGCGGCGGTATCTCCCAATACCGCTAATTCACCTGCATCAATCGCAATACCGACTTTGCTGGGCATCGCGGCCAGTTCGCTGCCTCTCGCCTGTAATAAGCAGGCAAGTTGATGCGTGTCATCGCCCGCCTGCCAGCCGGGCGCCAGCAGGCACTGGGGGTGCTGCTCAATGGTAGGGTCCGCGCTGACCAATTCGTGCGCGACCAAAAAATCCATTAGCGGCGGCCATGTGGCTTCCGTAACGCCGCGCAGCTGAATATTGGCGCGGCTGGTTAACTCAATCAGCCCGTTGCCATAGGTTTCCGCTGCATCGCACAGTGCGAGCATCTGCGCTTTGGAAAGCTGGCCGAGTGGCGGGCGCACGCGTACTAACCAACCGTCGCCAGTTTCCATGGGCCGCCAAGCGCCTGGGCACCAGCCTTTGATCAGCGGACTAGTGCTCATAAACTGGCGGTTTCCCTGGCTTCGTCCATTTCCAGCAGCAGGTCTTGCAGCGCGTTACCGTGCTCGCCGGGTTCCTGCCACATGCCGCGCTGGGCAGCTTCCAACAGTCGCTCGGCCATCTCTTCAAGCGCTGCCGGATTATGCTCACGTAAAAACTGCTGATTAGCCTCATCCAGCACCAGCGCTTCGCTCACCTGGGCGTACTGGTAATCCGCAACCAGGTCCGTGGTGGCGTCGTAAGCAAACAGGTAGTCGACCGTGGCGGCCATTTCAAACGCGCCCTTGTAGCCGTGTTCGCGCATGGCGTTGATCCACTTGGGGTTCAACACGCGCGAGCGAATGACCCGGGCAAGCTCCTCTTTGAGCGTACGAATTTTGGGTACGGCGGGGTTGGCGTGGTCGGCGTGATAAATCTCCGGCGCCTGACCGCTCAGCGCGCGCGTAGCGTTGGCCATGCCGCCCTGAAAGGCGTAGTAGCTGTTGGAATCGAGAATATCGTGCTCGCGGTTATCCTGATTCTGCATCACCGCATCCAGCCCTTTGATCTGCTGCTCAAAGGCGCCGCGTGCAGCGGTGCCGGAATCCGCAAACTGCCCGTAAGCGTAGGCACCGGTGCCCAGGTAGGCCTCGGCCAAGTCATCGGCATCACCCCAGCTACGGTTTTCAATCAGCCGGTTCAGGCCTGCGCCATACTCGCCGGGCTTGCTGCCAAAAATACGGTAGCTCGCTTCCTGGGCGGCCATTTCGGCACTCAGCCCCTGGGCTTCAAGGGTGCGCTGACGCTCAAGCACGGCGGCGCGAATGGTGTTGCTATCGCCTGGTTCTGCATAGTTGGCAACCGCTTGCACGGCGGCATCAAACAGGCGAAGCACATTGGGGAAGGCATCGCGAAAGAAGCCAGATACGCGCAGCGTGACATCCACCCGTGGGCGGTTAAGTAGCATCGATGGGATCACTTCAAAATCGATCACCCGCTGAGAGCCCAACGACCATTTGGGCCGCACGCCCATCAGCGCAAACGCCTGGGCGATATCGTCGCCACCGGTGCGCATGGTCGCGGTCCCCCAAATGGAGAGCCCCAAGCGGCGCGGGTAGTCACCGTGATCCTGCAGGTAGCGTTCGACAAACGCCTGGGCGGACTTTTCACCCAGCGTCCAGGCAGCAGGCGATGGGATCGAGCGGTTATCCACGCTGAAAAAGTTGCGCCCGGTGGGCAGCGTATCCAACCGCCCCCGGCTCGGCGCACCGCTCGGCCCGGCGGGCACGAAAATCCCCTCAAGCCCATCCAACAGCGAGCCAATCTCCATCTTTACGCCCTGCTGCATGGCGGACCACAGCTGCTCGCGGGCAAATAGAAGCTGCTCTGCCGTGGCCGGATAATGTTGCGAGAGCGTTGTAAGGCAACCTTGGGCCAACACATAGTCGGCCACCAGCTCTTCACCGAGCAGTTCCAGCCGCTCGCGGGTATCGGCGCCGGTTCGCCAGGCAGCGGTTAGCTTGCCTGCCAGCACAGCCGGTTTAGGGCCAAGCCAAGGCTCGCTGCCCGCCGCCAGCGGGTCGAAGTCCTCATCCAGCACCAAGTCAGCGGCCAGATTGTGCAGCAAACCGCGGCTTGCCACCGCTTCACCACGCGGCAGCCTTAGCAGTGCTACCAGCGTGGCCGCGCGTTTTTCCTCGGGCGGCAGCGTGCCCAGTATGTGCAGGCCGTGGCGAATCTGAGCTTCCTTGATATCGCACAGAAACGTGTCCAGCTCATTGAGAATTTCGCTGTCGCAGCTGCTATTCACCGCGTGGGCAAGTTCCTGATCGATGCCGGTTGCCCGCAAGTGGGCCAATATCTGTTCTCGAATCAGCGCTTCGCGACGCGGGTCCATATCCAGCGCCTGATAATACTCATCGGTAAGCGCTTCAAGCTCAGCCATGGGGCCGTAAAGTTCGGCGCGCGCCAGCGGCGGCATCAAGTGGTCGATAATTACCGCTTGGCTTCTGCGCTTGGCCTGAGCGCCTTCGCCGGGGTCATTAACAATAAACGGGTAGAAATGCGGCATCGGCCCGAGCGCAATATCCGGCCAGCATTCGGCGCTTAGCGCGGTGCTTTTACCCGGCAACCATTCCAGATTGCCGTGCTTGCCCACATGAATAACCGCCTCGACCTGATAGTGCTCGCGCAGCCAGAGATAAAACGCCAGGTAGCTATGCGGCGGCGCCAGCTCCATATCGTGGTAGGACTGGGTCAGGTCATCAATAAAGTCGCGCTCCGGCTGAATACCCACAAAGGTTTCGCCCAAGCGGATGCCTGAAATCATTAGCCGCCCCTGGCGGCATTTGGGGTCGTCTTGTGGCGCGCCCCAGCGGGTCCATATCGTTTTTTGAAGCGCGGCGGGCAGGGTTTGAAACCAGGCCAGATAATCCTCAACACTGATACTTTGCCAGCAGGCGCGCTGATCCAGGCTGTCATGATCGTTGGTGATTGCGCCCTGGAGTAGGCGAATCAGCGCATCGCCGCTTTCGGGTAGCTCGCTTAGCGGATAACCAGCATCCTGCAGGGCGTTTAGAATTTGCAGCGTAGAGGCCGGTGTATCCAGCCCTACCCCGTTACCGATACGCCCATCGCGGTTGGGGTAGTTGGCCATAATCAGTGCGACGCGCTTTTGGCTATTGGGCGTTTGGCGTAGCGCGCAAAATCGCCGGGCCAGTTTGGCGACAAAGGCAGCGCGTTCCGGGTGCAGCGTGTGGTGCGTGACTGAGAGCTGGGCGCGAGCGTTATAGTGCGCTTCGGCTTTAAACCCAACGGCGCGGGTGATAATTCGCCCGTCCATTTCGGGTAGCACTACCTGCATGGCGACATCGCGACTATGCAGGCCTGCGGCCATGCCCTGCCAGTCATCCGCCGTACTGCTGGCGAGTATCGCCTGAAGCACCACCGGCCGCCCGACAAAAAGGCTCTCATGAAGATTGCTGCCCAGCTCATCTGCTGCATTGGCGTCATCGGCGGCACGGTTTACCGAAAAGCTGGTGGTATTGACCACCAGCATAGCGCCGGTTTGCTCAGTGAGGTGATTGGCAAACGCGATGCAGGGACCTTCTTTTAAAGAGGCCACCGCGACGGCTAACGGCTCAAGCCCTTCGGCTTTCAGCGCGTCGATCATGCCGTCGAGCACAGCGGTATTCGCGCCCTGCAGGTGGCTGCGATAAAACAGCAGCAGGCACACCGGGCGCTCTGCAATACGCTGTTTGTGCCACTCGCTTAGGCTGACCGCCTGCTGGCCGTTGGACTGGGGCGCGTAAATTACCGCCGCCGGGATCACTTTTGGCTCTTGCCACGAGTACTCATTCGCCAGGTACTCATGCGCTAGGCATTCGCTTCCGATAAACCGAAGCAGCTGCTCGGCGTTATCCACGCCACCTTCGCGCAAGTAGCGCCATACGCGGTAGGCATCGTCAAAGGCAATACTGGAGTCTTCCAGCAGGGCATCGTCCGGGGCATCGCAGCCGGGCACCAGAATCAGTTGGCGCCCGGGCTTGGCAGCCGCCCAGGCCAGAAGCCGCTCGTAACCGTATTGCCAGTACCCTTTGCCGCCCAGCAGTGACACCACCACCAAGCGGGCTTTTTCCAGCACGCGGTCTTCGTAAAGATCAAACGCCGCCGGTTTCACCAAGTTCATCCAGTTCGCCAGCCGCACCGAGGGGTAGTCATCGCCCAGGCGATCAACCGCTTGGGCCAACGCCGACAAGTTACTGTCAGCGGCGGACATAATCACAACCTCGGCAGGGCTTTGCTGTAGGTCGATGATGCCTTCATCATCAACAAAGCCTCCCGGTTTGGCGGCGAAAAGATGCATTAGGCGCTTACCGACGTCTCAGCGCTGGCAAGCGCCTTATGAATTTCATCGCTGTTCAGCGTTTTGCCAATAATCACCAGTTGGGTCTGGCGCGGCTCGTCCTGGCGCCATAAGCGGTCAAAATAACCGTCCAACCGCTCACCAACGGCCTGGATGACTCGGCGCATAGGCTTACCCGGAATTGCCGCAAAGCCCTTGGCGCGATAGATTTCCTGGGTTTTCAGCAGATGCTGAAGCTTAGCCGCCAGCTCATCGCCATCGACTTCGCCCAGCGTAATGACGCAGGAATCAAAGTTATCGTGGGCGTGATCGTGATGGGCGCCTTCGGCATGGTGTTTGTCGTGATGGTTGGTAATCTTGTCGATATGCTCTTCACTAGCCGCGCCAATGCCCATCAGGGCTTCCAGCTGGGCCGTGTCAGTCGCTAGCGTTTGGTCGATAAACAGCGTTTTGACCGATGCGGGCACCCGCGCCTGCACCAGCGCTTCAACGCGGGCTTTTTCGTCGGCGTTCAGCAGGTCGGTTTTACTGACCAGCACTAAATCCGCCGCGCTTAGCTGGTCATCCAGCAGTTCGCGCAGGCTGGGGTCGTGATCAAGGCTGTCATCAGCCAGGCGCTGGGCGGCAACTTTTTCTTCGTCGTTGGCAAACCGGCCCGCAGCGACGGCAGGCCCGTCGATCACCGTGATAATCGCATCCACGGTGCAGTGCTGGCGGACTTCCGGCCAGTTAAACGCCTGCACCAGCGGCTTGGGCAAGGCCAGCCCACTGGTTTCGATCAGGATGTGGTCGATATCATCACGCCGCGCCACCAGTTGTTTCATCACCGGCAAAAACTCTTCTTCCACCGTGCAGCAGATGCAGCCATTGGCCAGCTCGTAAATGCTGCCGTCTTCACCGGAGGCGATTTGCTCACCCTCGTCACTTTCTGCGTCACAATCCAGCGCACAGCTACGCAGCAGGCTTGAGTCGATATCCTGCTCGCCAAACTCATTGACGATAACGGCAATCCGCTTGCCGGTAATCTGGCGCAGAATATTGGCCAGCAAGGTGGTCTTGCCGCTGCCCAGAAAACCGGTCACAACCGTGGCGGGAATTTTATTTAACTGCATGCGAGGATTCCTTAATTTGGGAGCTTGCGGCCGTGGCCTGCGCTGAATCGTTGCCAAAAGTGTGGCTAAACAGACGCGCTACCGCCGCAGGATTATTCGGGAAAAACAGATGTAAGTAGGTCGCCGTCAGGCGCCCGGCCCGGTAGATCGGCTCACCCGGCGCTGGGTGGCGCTGGCGGCGCCCGTAAGCAATCGGCTCAGGCGTTTGCTCGGCCATTGAGCGATGGTGCGCATGGCCGCGAACCGGCCCTTCGGGCAGCTCGGCAGTCTGCATGCCTTGGCAGCCGCGACGCCCGCGCATGGCACCGTGCCCCGGCAGTAAGCCGAGCATAGAGTGAGAGTTCTCAGCATAGTCGGTTAGCGTTTCCAGGCTATACAGCATGCCACCACACTCGGCGAGGATGGGTTTGCCCGCGCTAAAGAAGCCTTTAATGGCATCGCGCATGGCGGTGTTCGCCGCAAGCGCCTGCGCATGAAGCTCCGGGTAGCCACCGGGTAGCCAAAGGGCATCGCATTCGGGCAGTTCGGCATCGCTCAGCGGCGAGAAAAAGCGCACCTGCGCGCCCATCTGCGCCAGCAGATCCAGGTTGGCCTGATAAATAAAGCTGAACGCCGCATCGCGGGCTACGCCTATCGTCTGCCCAGCCAGTGCCTGCGGCACAGCGGGAAGCGCCTCAGTAGAAGCACTAAAGCTGACCGGCGAAAGCGTGGCGAGCGCCTCCAGCAGCCCTGCGGCTTCCAGCGCCTGCGCGGCGGCTTCAAAGCGAATTTCCAGATCGTCGCGAATCTCTTCCGCCTGCACCAGGCCCAGATGACGCTCGGGAAGTGCCAGTTCAGGGTCACGTGGTACAGCGGCCAAAAATGATATGGCTTCAGGCAGCGCGCCCTCAATCAGCTCGCGATGGCGCTGCGAGCCACAGTTATTGGCAATCAGCCCGGCAAAATGGATATCGTCACGAAAGCCAGCCAGCCCTGTAACCAGCGCAGCGGCGGTTTGGGCCATGCCTTTAACATCCATCACAATGGCCATGGGAATGCCGAACAGCGCGGCTAAATCGGCACTGGAAGGCTCGCCGTCAAACAGGCCCATGGCGCCTTCCACCAGAATCAAATCGGCTTCAACAGCGGCTTCATAAAAGCGCTGGCGGCAGTAGGCTTCGCCTGCCATCCATAAATCGAGCTGGTCAACCGGCTGGCCCGAGGCCTGAGCGAGTATTTGCGGGTCCAGGTAGTCCGGGCCAGTTTTAAATACCCGCACCACCTTGCCCTGATTACGCAGCAGCCGCGCAAGCCCAGCGGTTACCGTGGTTTTACCCTGGCCTGAGGCAGGTGCCGAGATAAACAGCGCAGGGCAGCGGGCGGAAGGTGTGCTCATCAGTACTCTATCCCCGGCTGGGCTTTAACGCCGCCGCGAAACGCGTGACGCTCATCCTGCACGGTGCTGATAGTGTCGGCGATTTCCTGAAGCGGCTGCGCCATGGTGCGCCCGGTAATAATCACGTTTTGATGCGCCGGGCGACGTTTTAAAGCCTCGACCACCGGCACCGGGTCCAGGTAGCCGTACTTGAACATGTAGCTCATTTCGTCCAGCACGATGATGTTGTAGGCCGGGTCTTCCAGCAGCCCCTTGGCGATTTCCCAGGCAGCTTCGGCGGCTTGTATATCGCGCTCGCGGTCCTGGGTTTCCCAGGTAAAGCCCTGGCCCATAATGTGCCAATCAAGCCTTGGGTGGTCACGAAAGAACAGGTATTCACCGGTTTCTCGCCGCCCTTTAATGAACTGAATGACCGCGCCTTTCTGACCATGCCCCAGCGAGCGCGCCAATGTGCCGAGCGCCGAGCTGCTTTTACCCTTGCCGTTGCCTTTGAGCAGGATGAGCACCCCGCGCTCTTCGGTGGCGCGGCTGATGCGCTCATCGACCACCTCTTTTTTGCGCTGCATGCGGTTTTGGTGATTGCTATCGCTCATGCTGACTCCTGGGTGGGCATGGCCCAATAGTGGGCGCCCAGCTGCTGGGCAAGGCGTGCGGCCTGGCCACGTTTTACAAATGAGTATTCAGTATCCATCACCACGCAGTCGCCGAGTTTCGGCAGGTCTGCAACGGATTCGCGAGTGCGCCCGTCGGTGATCAAGTAGGTACGGATGTGCAGTCCGGGTTCGCGGCGCTGCCACTGGCGAATCAACGTTCCTGCCTCCTCAACCACTTTACGCAGCGGCGTGCCGCCCCCACCATCGGCACTATTCAGCGTCGCCTCCAGGCTTTTGGGGGCGCGTTGGCGGGTGAATAACGGTGTCACCGTATCGTTGCCAAAGCCCAATACGGCCATCTGCTCGCGAGCGCTGTACGCCTGGCGGGTCAGGCTATCGACCCAACCCTTGGCCTGGCCCAACAGGCGCTTACCCAACGTTGAGCCGGAGGTATCCAGCAGTACCAAATGCAGCACCGGCTGCCCAGTGCGCGCTTTTTGATAACGCAACTGCCGCCATGGCCATTGGCCGCGATTGGCGATCAGCGTAGCAAACCAGTCTGGCCGAGAGCTCAGCGCAGCCCTGGTTCGCCCTTGGCCCAAGTCATCGCCCTTGCGCCTACCACCCAGTGAGTGCGGCTGCTTAGCCACAGGCCGGTGGAGGGAAGGAGCCAAGCGTAGCGTAGGGAGATCAAGCGGCTGGCTATCCCGCATATTCTGCGCCACGGGCGGCATGGCGCCCCACTGCCCTTGCTCGCCTGAGCCATTAGCAGACGACTGACCGCCAGAAGGCTTTTCATTTGGCGTGGACGAAGGCGGTGGAGAAGACGGCGGTGTTGGTGCTTCACGCGTACGCCGATGGGCCAGTACCCAAGGCTCAACGGTATCGACATCGTCCTGGGTGATCGTATCGCTTCCCCGCCAGGCGGCATGGGCCTGGGCGGCGCGGTGCCAGGTAACATCGGCACGCAGGCCTTCAACGCCTGCCTCTTCACAGCGCTTGGCGATGTGCGCGTAAACCCAGTCAGGTGCGGTAACGGCAGCAAGCGTGCGGCGCGCCTGCTCGATACGTTCACGCAGGGCTGACTGCTCATCAGCGTAGTCGGCGATAAAGCGTTCGGGGTCACGATCAAAAGCGTCGCGTTGCTGCACGATGGCGATGCGTTCTTCAATACTGACGGAGGCTGGCTGCTCAAGGCAGAGCCCAAAGCGGTCAAGCAACTGCGGGCGTAATTCGCCTTCATCCGGGTTCATGGTGCCAATCAGGCTAAAATGTGCCGCGTGGGAGTGACTGATACCGTCGCGCTCGACGATATTGACCCCACTTGCGGCCACATCCAGCAGCAGATCAACCAGCATGTCGGCGAGCAAATTGACCTCATCGACGTACAAAACGCCGCCATGGGCTTTGGCCAACAGCCCTTCGTGAAAGGTAGCTTCACGCTCGTTCAATATCTTTTGCAGGTCCAGACTGCCGGTCAGGCGGTCTTCGCTGGCGCCCAGCGGTAGCGTGACAAACGGCGACTTGTCGCCCTGACCTGATTCTGGAAGCAGTGCGGCCAACGCGCGGGCGAGGGTCGATTTTGCGCTGCCTCGCGGGCCGCTAACCAGCACCCCGCCAATGCGCGGGTTGATCACGTTCAGAAGCAACGCTTTTTTAAGCGATGCCTGGCCGACGACGGCGGTAAAGGGAAACTCAACCACAGGCATCACCATGGGCAGAAGGAACATTAACTTGATTTAACAAGAAGATATTGAGCTACTCAGCGCCCTAACAAGCGAGTAAAGCGCCTACTTTACAAGCGGGTAAACCTAATACATTAAGTGACGCATGGACACTGCAACACACGTGAAAGTTATTCATCACTGACAAGAGAATAACGATAGAGCCAAACGCCGATAAAATGACTACAATAACCGCGCATTATAGAGGATGGCACCAGGATGTAGCCACCTCCCCGCTTAAGCAAGTCATCAATCGCAAAGGTTTTTCGTGCTTTATCGTCACGTCTTCGGCAGTCTGTCGAGTTTTATATCCATCGGCACCCGGAACACCATCCCATGAAGCCCTTCCCCGCCCTACCTGCTACCTCTTTTACGCTATGAAAGCGGTTGCGATGCAAAGTACCCAAGCGCCGCGCTCTCAGGCGTACTGGTTTTGGCTTGCCCCCCTGGTATTGCTGGTAGCACTGCTCGCCGGTACGGCGATTGGTGAAACCTCGATTCCTTTGAATACGATTCTCAAGGTATTGGCCAATCATCTTCTGGGTGCTAACTACGCCGTTGATCGTATTGATGCCGGTATTATCTGGAACTATCGCTTAAGCCGCGCCATTGTGGCTGCATGTTGCGGCGCCGCGCTGGCGCTGGCCGGGGTTGTGCTCCAGGCGCTACTGCGTAACCCCTTGGCGGACCCGTACTTGATGGGTATTTCTGCCGGGGCCTCAACCGGTGCCGTAGCCGTTACCGTAGCGGGGCTTGGTGCGGGTGCTTTCACTTTATCTGCTGGGGCGTTTGCCGGGGCAGTACTTGCCTTTGGCCTGGTGGTACTGCTTGCCCATGCAGCCAGCAGCGGGACTGGCGGTGGGCGCAGCACCCAAGCGGCCGGGGCCATTATTCTGGCGGGCATTGCAGGCTCTCAACTGTTTAACGCGCTGACCGCCTTCATCATTACCAAGTCGGCCAGCGCCGAGCAGGCCCGCGGCATCCTGTTCTGGCTACTGGGCAATCTTTCCGGTGTGCGCTGGGGTGATGTCGTTATCGCTTTCCCTGCGGCCCTGGGCGGCTTGCTGATTTGCCTTTGGCACCGCCGCGCACTGGATGCCTTTACCTTCGGCGCCGACAGCGCGGCGTCCATGGGCATCGCCGTTCGCCCAATCCGAGGGCTTTTAATTATTGCGGTAGCGCTAGTGACAGCCATTATGGTGTCGATGGTGGGCGCTATTGGTTTTGTCGGTTTGGTCATTCCCCATGCCATGCGTTTTATCGTGGGCACCCAACACACGCGACTGGTGCCCGCTTCAGCACTTGCTGGCGCCGTGTTTTTGATTGGCTCGGATATTCTTTCGCGCATCCTGGTGCCCGGCCAGGTACTGCCCATTGGGGTTATTACCTCGCTGATCGGCGCGCCGGCCTTTGCGATGATTCTTGTTCGCGGCACGAGGAACCGATGAAACTAACCGCTGAACAGCTAGGCTGGAGCGTGCATGGGCGCACGCTTTTAAAGGATGTTTTCCTGGACGTTGCGCCCGGCCAAACCTTTGGCTTAATTGGCCCCAACGGCTCCGGAAAAACCACGCTGCTTCGCCTGCTGGCAGGTTTAAACAAACCCAAAACGGGCCATGTGCACATGGACGGCCAGCCGATCGCCAAAATGCGCCAACGCCATATTGCGCAGTCTATCGCGATGGTTGAACAGCAAGCGGAAACCACCGATAGAATTCATGTACGTCAGGTGGTTGCACTGGGTCGTACGCCGTTTCTCACCGCGCTGCGCCCCTGGTCCGCCGAGGATGATGCGATTGTCGGCCAGGCACTAGATGACGTGGATATGGCGCACATGGCGGACCGCCTCTGGCATACCCTTTCGGGCGGTGAGCGCCAGCGCGTTCATATTGCCCGGGCACTGGCCCAGCAACCAAAAATCCTACTGCTGGACGAGCCCACCAACCATTTGGATATCCGCCACCAGCTCTCCATTCTTGAGCTGGTCAGGCAATTGCCGATTACCGTTGTGATCACCCTGCACGACCTTAACCAGGCCATGGAGTGCGACCGCATTGGCGTGATGGACGGCGGACGACTAATTGCCAGCGGCCAACCACATGACGTGCTAACCACCCAGTGCTTACAAGAGACGTTCGGGGTGTATGCCCACGTGCTGGATGATCCCATTGACGGCAAACGGATCATGCGTTTTAGAAGCGCTATTTAGTAGATTTTCTTACTAGCCGTGCAGTAAACGCTAAAATCTGGGGCTAAGCCGTCATAACTGCCCCACAGGCACTCTCTATCCAAAAAACCACCACACCACACTGTACTCCGATCCCATACTCCACAGCAGAACAATCACCGCAAGCAGCACCTCTAACACTAGCACTCCGATACATAGCGTTGCAGTGGATATAATAAAACCACGCTTATGGCTAATACCCAGGAAACTGGGCGTTCCCTTGTAGAGTAGGTAAGCGCTATAAAGTAGCCCTATCACCAAGCCCAGCATGCAAAACCAGAAAGCCGGATAAAGAGCGAAAACACCGCTCAGAAACATCGGTGTGCCAATGTACCCAGCGAAAATAATACAGTTGCGGCGGCTAGGGCGACTCTCCAGCTTGCGGGCTAACCAGTGGACCACACTGCCAACCACACCAACGGCCATTAACATCAGCGCATAAAACGCAACGCCTAGCGCCAGGCCATCTGTAATAGAGACTTTATAGGTATCACTACCGCCATAGGTCCAGCCAATCTGGGTCGTGCCTATCAGCGCACAGACCACAGGAATAACCGCCAAAACAAGGACATGATGGACATAGAGATGGCTAACGGACTCATGCTCGCCACTAATCTTATGCCACTCTGCGTCAGGATGATGAAGGAGCCCCCAAACATGGTGGATCATAACGACCTCCCGTTTATGCAAATGCACTGCTGTTGGGATCAAGCATCAGGCTCAGGCGCCGATCAAATACCCAAGCTTAAACTGAGTGTAGATCACAAGGCTTATTTATGGAGCACAATGATTATGCTGTGATAAGGCTATTTGCCATCGATTGCAATTCATCAATTGCTCTGCTTCGTCGCACATAGTGTGGTGGTAAAACCAACTCGGCGGTGTAACGCTTTCTTTGCTAAGGTGTGGGTCCTTATAACGGACTCTTACAATAAACGGAAAATCCACATGCGCATTTTGTTTACCGGTGGTAGCGGCAAGGCGGGTCGTCATGTAACGGCGTACCTTCGCGACCAGGGCCACAGCGTCACCAATCTGGACTGGGTAGCTTCCGACGTGCCGGGCATCACTACGCTAAAGGTCGATTTGACCGACTCGGGCCAGGTATTTAATGCGTGCCAAGCCTATGCCAATTTCGATGAGCTAGAACCTGGTACCGGCATGCCACGCTACGATGCCATCGTCCACTTTGCCGCCATACCCGCCATTCTCCACCGGCCGGACAACGAAACCTACCGCATTAACACGTTAAGTACCTACCATGTGTTGGATGCGGCGACTCGACTGGATATTCCCAAAGTCATTTTTGCTTCCAGCGAGACCACTTACGGCATTTGCTTTGCCGACGGAGTGAAGCAACCTGATTACCTGCCGGTAGATGAAGAGCACCCAACAGTACCGCAAGACAGCTACGCGATGAGCAAGGTGGTTAACGAAGTAACCGCACGCTCTTTCCAGGAGCGCTCGGGCATCGATATTTATGCCCTGCGCATTAATAACGTGATCGAGCCTCACGAATATCGCCAGAACTTCCCGGCTTATATGGACAACCCGGCACTGCGTCGCCGCAATATTTTCGCTTACATTGACGCTCGCGACCTGGGGCAGATGGTCGACTGCTGCCTGAAAACAGACGGCCTGGGTTACGAAGTGTTTAACGTCGCCAATAATGATCTGTCAGTAGGATTGAGCAACGCTCAAGTAGTGGAACGCTTCTACCCAGGCGTGCCCATCAAGCAGGCAATGGGTGAATTTGAGACTTTTTACAGCAATGCAAAAGCCCGCCGCCTGGTCGGTTTCTCACCGTGCCATTCCTGGAGGGATGAGCTGGGGGAATGAGTTAAAGGAATAAGCAAAGAGTGGAGCTGGCGCAAAAAATGGGCACTTTGCTAATGGGTACTTTGCTAAAAAGTGCCCAGATTTAGCCAAGCTGGAGCGCCTACCGTTAAGCGACTAAACGCCGCCAGGTATTCGCGTAGGCGAGAACTTCTTCGCTCTGCCCCGCAGGGTGTATAAACGCTGGCTCTACGAACGACCACTGGCGACTGTGCTGGCCAAGAGTCGCCGTGCCTTGCGTTGTCCCCGTGCTGTCGGTACTGCCATAAACGTTCTGAGCATGTTCGCTTCGCAGTGTCGCTAATACGTGCATGTAGATTTTGTTGCCTGCAAAAGCGCCCTCCACGATGACGTCACCTACTTGGCCTAACAAACTCAGACAGTAGTCTGTCATCAACGCGCAGTAGACCGAGGCCAAGGCTGTTTTACCCGCGCCATTCAGCCGTTCGACCGGCCCAACGATCCGGCCGGTGCGGTGGCGAAAAGGCCCGCCCTGATCAACGAACGCAGGCAACGCAAATACCTCCTGGTCCATGACACGTTTCAGATCGATCAGCTCACCGTTAGCATCTCCCCGTAACGTCTCCCACTCGCGCCCTCCCATAAAGCGAATGGTGGGCACAGGGGCACCGTAAGCGCTTACGTTAATCAGCATGTCTCGGGCTTCATCCAGCCCATTAATGGCGGCACCAACCCCGCAGATAACGGTCCAGGTGCCACTTGAAACAACGGCAAAAGGCGCCGTACGTTTCAGAAGATGGGGTACCAGCGAAGCGTTGCTATCGTGAATACCGTTTAACACCTGGCAGCTATTCGGCAGGCCGAGTGACTCGGCCAGCTCAGGCCGAACCGGGCCGAGCGATGCTCCTGTCGGTAAAATCGTTGGCAGCAATGCTCGCCAGCCAAGCCGCTCTACCAGCGACGAGTAGTCACTTTTATGGGGGTTCCAAAGATCAGTATGACAGCCGAGCGACGTGGCCTCCCCAGCTTTTATACCGGTTAACCGCCACCCCCAGTATTGGGGATACATCAAGATATCAGTGACCTGCTCAAAGTCTTCGGGCCAGGCTTGTGAAAGCCAGTACAACTGACGCCCCAGGTTGAGCCCACCCGCCAAATCAGGGCTGCCTGTCTCCGCGAAAGGTGGCCGCACGCCGCGGTAGTTATTATTCAGCGCCGAGCACAGGTCGCTCTCATAATCAGGAATCGGTAGCGCCAGCTCGTTGCCCGCCATACACGCCGCCGTAGCGCCATGAGTGGTCACCCCGATGGAAACGACATGATAGTCATGAGCCAAGTCAGCCAAGGCTGCTTTCAGCCAGTCCCAGATAGCCTCCGTGTCGATATGTGGATAGCGGCCGTTCCGACAAACCTCATTGCCCCGGCGTTTTTCCACCAACACTTTACCGCCATTTTCGCCAAGGCTGAGCGCGCAGAGTTTGATGTTGGTCTTGCCGATATCAAGTACCGCCAGTACCGATTGATGCTGTTGTTGAGTCATGGCAGGTAGAAAACCTCGGTTAGCGGCTGTGCTTTCGGCTCAAAAGAGTCGCTTTGGGTTTCCATAATGTCCGCCATGTATGTCCACCACCGCTGCATCACCGGGTGCGCTTTTAGCGCTGCTTCATCTAGCGGGCCTTCCGTTTCAAAGCTGGCAAACAGTTGCAGTGTTTGGGGATCTAGAAAGATGTGGTAATTGAAGATACCGCAGGCTTTCAGATGTGCTTGAAGTTCAGGCCAGAGGGCATCGTGGCGGGCGCGATATTCGGCTTCGCAACCTTGATGTAACTGCATAACAGAGGCGTGGATCATTTGCGTTGCTCCCGCGCTGCGCGTAACCGCCCCGCCACCAGCGGAATGCTGATCACGCTAATCAACATGGCGCCGATAATAATCGTCATCACAATTCCCGGCACATTGAGCAGACCAAGCCCGAAGGTCACTAGGCCCATCAAGAAGACGGCAATGACGACGCCCACCATGCTGCCAGAGCCACCTAGAATACTTACCCCACCAAGCACGACCATCGTGATGACGCTCAGCTCCCAGCCAAAGGCGATAGAGGGTCGCGTACTTCCTAAACGCGACGTCAGCAACACCGAGGCAAGCCCCGATATAGCCCCTACCATGACAAACAGAATCAGCTTGTGCTTGTTGACCTTAATGCCGGAATAGAGAGCCGCTGTTGGATTATTGCCGATGGCGTAGGTACGGCGGCCAAAGTTTGTGTGATGTAGCAACCCATAGAATATCAGCGCCATCCCCATGAAAAGGGTGAATTCAAAGGAGAACACCCAGTAAACGTAGCCCTGACCGAAAAATTCAAAGCCACTGGGGTAGTTAGTGAATGCCCCATCGCCCAGAATTACGTAAGCAATACCTCGATAGAGGCTCATGGTACCAATGGTGACGACAATGGAGGGTATGCCGAAGTGGGTGACTACTAAACCATTGAACAACCCGCAGACAATGCCCACTGAAACGGCCACAAACACCAGGCCGCCTGGCCCCATGCCCGCCTCAGCCGCCAGCCCCATGCTCACCGAAGAGAGCGCAATGATAGAGGCGACAGACAGGTCTATCTCCCGGCAGATAATCAACATGGCCATGGGCAAGGCGATGATGGCTTTTTCAGTAAAGTTGAAAGTAGCGTCCGAGAGATTCCATGGATCAAGAAAATAGGGCGTGGCAAGGCTGTTAAACAGAAACACCAATACCGTTACCAGTAATAAAAAGGTTTCCCAGCGCAACAGATGATGCAGCCAATGGTTGGACAAGCGATTAGGCACAGCCGTTTGAGTCATGGTATTTGCCATTGGTCAGGCCTCCTGATGCTGAGAGGGGGTGGCGCGTTTACTCACAGCCCGGCGCAAAATAATACGTCCTTTGCTTCGCTCAGCCGTCGAGTTGGCAATGACGGCGATGATGATAACGGCGCCAGAAATGGCCATCTGCCAAAACGGTGAAACACCCAGCACCGGCAAAGCATTGTTGATGACACCCAGAAACAGAGCACCCAGCGCGCAGCCGAGCACGGTGCCTACCCCACCCATAATGCTGATACCGCCGATCACACATGCCGCAATCACCTGTAGTTCGAAGCCATTAGCGACATCCACATAGGCAACCGCGTAGCGCGACACCCAAAGGTAACCGCACAGCCCCGCCAGCATTCCGGACACCACAAAGGCTTTGAATTGCACTTTGCCAACGCTCACACCGGTGTAGAAAGCAGCGGTAGGATTGCCGCCAGACGTAAAGAAGTCCCGCCCGAGGCGCAGATGGCGAGTAGCGAAATAGAAGGCGGCTACAACGATGATTCCGATCCAACTCATCACCGGCATGCCCAACACCACTGTGCGTGGCAAGCTGATAAAGCCCGCGCTCATCTGGTGGGCATTCACCCAGGCACCATCCGAGAGCAGAAAAATAGTACCGCGATAGATACTCATCGTACCCAGTGTTACGACAATGGCGGGCACACCAACAACCCAAACAAAGAACCCATTAATGGCACCAAGACAAGCACCCATTGCCATGGCAAAAAGTATCAATAACGGCACCGGCACGCCGGGATAGGCGGCATTGATCATGCCCACCACCATCCCCGTTAAGGCCAGGTTGGCGGCTACCGACAAGTCGATACAACGGGTCAGGATAACCAGCATCTGCCCCATCGCCAGTATCATCAGGATAGAGGTATCGTTGAAGGCGCTGACCAGGCTGTTCGGGCTAAGAAACGAGGGCGTGATAGCGCCCACCACTAATATCAACGCCAGGATGACCAGCGCCAGAAAACGCTCACGATGTTTAAGTAGCGCGGACATCATGCGGCCATCCCTCCAGTAGCAGCACCCACGACAGCTTCAGGCGTGGCAGTTGCGCGAGTAAATTCACGCACCATCAGGCCTTCGTGCATCACGATAATGCGGTCAGCCATGCCGAGCACTTCAGGCAATTCTGAGCTAACCATAATGACCGCCAAACCATCGTTAACCAGCTCTGACATAAAATGATGCACCGCCGCTTTGGCACCGATATCAATCCCTTTGGTGGGCTCATCAAGGACAATGATCTTTGGCCGTGTCGCGAGCCATTTGCCGATAACGACCTTTTGCTGGTTACCGCCAGACAGGTTGCCTACTTTTTGATCCCAGCTTGAGGTCTTGACGTTAAGGCGCTCGCCATAAGTCCGTGCCACGTCATATTCACGCGCCTCATTTAATAAGCCCCAGCGATTAAGCCGCCCAAGCTGTGGCAAGCTAATGTTTTGAAAGATGGGTAAATCCAAAATAACGCCCTGCTGCTGGCGCTCTTCCGGCACGTAGACCAAGCCAGCCTTGATTGCGTCGGCTGGCGAGCGGATAGTCACCGGTTCACCATTAATGTGCACATTGCCGGTTACTGCCTTCGACAGGCCAAAAAGCGCCTGCATAATTTCAGTACGGCCAGACCCTACCAGGCCGTAAAAACACAGAATCTCACCCGCACGCACTTCAAAATTAATGTCGGCAAACTCGGTCGGGTGGTTCAAATTTTCTACCGTCATCATCGGTTCACCGATAGCCACGGTCTGCTTGGGAAAGGTTTCGCTAACACTGCGCGCTACCATCATCTCAACCAGCTCTGCTTCAGTGACATCGCTGATCATGCCTTCGCCAGCAAAAGTGCCATCGCGATAAACGACATAGCGGTCGGCGATGGTAAAAATCTCATCAAACTTGTGTGTAATGAAAAGGATGGCCTTACCAGCCTTTTTGAGACGCTCAACGATGCCGCATAGCTCTTTGATCTCGTGATGCGATAGTGCAGCCGTAGGTTCATCAAGAACGACTACACGGGCATCCACCGAGAGCGCACGGGCAATTGCCACCATGTGCTTCTGGCCAATACTTAGCCCTCTCAAACGTGCTTTGGGGTCCAAGGGGGCATCAATATCGGCGAGGATTCCGCGAGTGCGCTCATGCATCGCGGGCCAATCGAGCCGCCCTAAACGGCCGCGCGTCAGGTAGTTACCTGCGAAGATGTTCTCAGTAACGGTCAGCTCGTCGAACAGCACCGTTTCTTGATGAATAGCCGTAATGCCCAACTGGCGCGCCGCTTCAGGATCGTCAATGCGTACCACTTCGCCAGCGACCTGGGTTTCCCCGCCATCGGGCTGATAGATGCCGGTCATGGTTTTGACCAACGTGGATTTTCCGGCGCCGTTCTCACCGACCAAGGCAGTCACCTGACCGGGATAGAGATCAAGCTTAACCCTGTCGAGAGCCGTCACGCCGGGAAACGTTTTGGTGACGTTTCTCAGCGCGAACACTGCTGTACTTTGTGTCATGGCTATTATCTTTGTTATTGGATGTATTTATTGTTTGGTCAGGCGCTGCCGTGACAGCGCCAGCCCGATTTCGCGATTAAAAAATATCGGCGAAATCCTCAACATTGGTTGCGTCGTAGATAAAAGGTTCCGCCATGGCGGCACTGCCGTTCTCATCGAGTTGCGCGGTGCCCATACGGCCCATGTCTACACTGGTTTCCGTCGCATTATCCATCACCAGGTTATAAGCGATGGTCGTCGCGGCGTAGCCCAAATCAATGGGATTCCAAATGGCAAAGTTATGCATGGCGCCGCTCTCCACGTGGCCAGCAAGCTCCGATGGCAGGCCCAAACCGGTGACATAAACCTCACCAACACGGCCTTCATCGCTCACCGCTTGCGCCGCGGCCAAAATACCGACCGTGGTTGGGGCGACGATAACGTCCAGATCAGGATGGTTACGCATTAGCGCTACCGCTTCGCGATAACTCTTGTCTGCCAAGTCGTCGCCATAAACGGTGTCTACAAACTCAAGCTGGGGAAATTCCGGTAGCACCTTTTTCATCTCTTCAATCCAGACATTCTGGTTAGTCGAGGTAGGTGTCGCACTGAGAATAGCCATCTGACCCGAGCTAACGCCTTTGGCTTCTAACGCATCGGCCGCTAGCTGTACATTCATTCGGCCAATCAAATCATCACTGGAGGGACTTAAGTGCACGCTGCGGCCCTCGGGTGCGACCCCAGAGTCCCAGGAAATCACTTTGATACCGCGCTGCTGGGCGCGACTCAGGATAGGTACCAGCGCGTCCTGGTCATTGGCGGAAACCGCGATAGCATCGACACGCTGGGCAATCAGCGAGCTGATTACCTCAATCTGGCCTTCAGCGGTTGTCGTGGTTGGGCCGGTGTAAATGATTTCTACATTACCCAGCTCTTCGGCTGCTTCCTGGGCACCTTCATTGGCGGCCTCAAAGAAACCGATACCCATTGCCTTGACCACCAGGGCGATGCGTACATCATCTTCAGCATGGGCGGGTGCTAAGTAAGCAATCGACATCATTGCCGTTAGGGCTGGGAAGAGTTTTTTGAACATCGTGCGCTCCAATTTTTTTGTTATGCCCCGACCCTGCTTTGAGCATCAGCCGGGGGCGGTCGTTTCAAGGCCTTGATTGACGATAATCAGTTGACAACCCGCATCTTCGATCATTTGTCGCCTTGAGGGGTCAATACCATCGTCGGTAATGACGATATCGACATGAGATAATGGGCAGACGATGAGATTACTGCGATTTTCAAACTTACTGGAATCGACCAGCAATACTCTCTGATCGGCCTGGTCCAGCAGTTTCATTACCGCCTGCACAATCTGAGGATCTGCCTCCATCACCCCCTGAGGACCAACTCCCTGCGCCCCGATGAACAGCATCGAGGCATAAAATTGACTGGAAATATCATTCGGAAACGGACTCAAGATAATGTTCTGTTCCCGATATACGTTACCGCCTGGTAGCATCACCATGCACTTGCTGCGTTTTAATAACTGCTCGGCAATCACGAACGAATTCGTCAGCACCTGCAATTTGCATGAGCGCATGAACTCCGCCATGAAGTAGGTTGTCGTCCCGCCACTAATGGTGACTGACATCCCATCTCCCAACAGACCCACCGCTTCCTTTGCGATGGCGCGCTTGGCCTTGGCGTTAATCAATTGATTAACCGAGTAAGGCCGCCCTACCAGGGAGGTGTTAGCAGGTGGATGCAAGGCTTCCGCTCCGCCACGTACCTTTTTCAATTTCCCCTGTCGTTGCAGTTCGTTGATGTCTCGCCGAACGGTCGCTTCCGAAGCGCCCAATAAATTTACCAAGTACCCGAGGGTAGCAATGGGCTTTTCTTCAACTTCCGCCAAGATGATTCGATGACGTTCAACTTCATGCATTCGTTATCCTCACTCATCACTATATTTCATAATCGATCATCTGCAAGCCAATTTTGAATATTTATGATTGCTATTGACAGATAAAAATCTCGGATCGATACTTTTCTACAGATTATACTCATAACTCGTCAAAATCGATCAAAAAAGGTCGCAGCCAGACCTTTCAACACAATAGCTTTCACAATAATAAGCACACAACACTATCAGTCCGGCTGCCGCTGCCCAATCACACCATAACAATACCCGAGGTATCTCATGCCCCAACAGCCCGCCAACCAGATCAATAATCGCTGGGATGACCGCCTGGCAGCCTCCATGAGCGAAGCCGAACAGCTGCATTACCGCTCCAATCTGCTCGGTGCCGACAAGCGTGTCACCAACTATGGCGGCGGCAATACCTCTGCCAAAATCATCCAGGCAGACCCGCTAACCGGTGAAAATGTTCGGGTGCTTTGGGTTAAAGGCTCAGGTGGTGACATCGGCAGTATGGGGCTTGATGGCTTTGCGACCCTTTATCAGGACAAGCTTGAAACGCTTAAACAATTTTATAAAGGTGAGGCGCATGAAGATGAGATGGTGGGCGCACTTCTCCACTGCACCTTTAACCTGAACAGCCGCGCAGCCAGTATCGATACCCCGCTACACGCCTACTTGCCCTATCCCCATGTTGACCACCTACACCCAGACGCCGTTATCGCCATTGCTGCGTCAAAGAATAGCCGTGAGCTAACCCAGGTTATCTATGGCGGCGATATTGGCTGGCTACCCTGGCGCAGGCCAGGCTTCCAACTGGGCCTTGAGCTTGAAAAGATTGCCCGAGAGCAGCCAAACCTAAAGGGTGTGCTGCTTGAAGCGCACGGCCTGTTCACTTGGGGTGAAACAGCCAAAGAGTGCTACCAAACCTCGCTGGATATTATTAACAAGGCCCAGAGCTGGCTGGACGAACAGCTCAAGGACAAGGCAGCCTTTTCCGGCCCTCGCGTTACCAGCCTAAGCGCCGATAAACGCAAGGCCATCGCCGCTAAACTGATGCCGATTATTCGCGGCAAGACCAGCGACCATCAGCGTCAAGTCGGCCATTTTAACGACGCCCCTGAGGTTCTCGAATTCGTCAATTCCAACGCTCTTGAAGCCTTGGCGGAGCTAGGCACTTCCTGCCCTGATCATTTCCTGCGCACCAAAATTAAGCCACTGGTCGTTGGCTACGACCCCGAAACCGACAACCTTGACGCTGTCATCGCTGGCCTGGATGAACAGCTAGGCCACTACAACCGCGACTATGCAGCCTACTATGAGCGTTGCAAGCGGCCGGATAGCCCCGCAATGCGAGACTCCAACCCCGTGGTTTATCTGCTACCGGGCGTGGGTATGCTCACTTTCGCCAAGGACAAAGCGACCGCACGCATCGCCAGTGAGTTTTATCTCAACGCTATTAACGTTATGCGAGGTGCGTCCGGGGTAAGTGAATACATGGGCCTACCCGACCAGGAAGCCTTTGATATTGAGTACTGGCTACTTGAAGAGGCCAAGCTTCAACGGATGCCTAAACCAAAGGCACTGGCTGGACGCATCGCGTTAGTGACCGGAGGTGCCGGCGGCATCGGCCAAGCCACCGCGGCCAGAATGGCCAACGAAGGTGCCTGCGTGATGCTGCTCGATATTGACGCAGAAGGCTTGGAAACGGCGCAACAGGCGCTCGCTGACACGTTCAGTGCCGACATGGTTTCCACCTGCCTGATGGATGTTACCGACGAGCGTCAGGTTGAGGCGGCTATCGCTCAGGCCTGCGTTGCCTTCGGCGGGGTCGACATTTTAGTCTCTAACGCAGGCATCGCCTCCTCAGCACCCATTGATGAGACAAGCCTGGAGCTCTGGAACCGTAACCAGGCGATTCTTTCGACAGGCTACTTTTTGGTCACGCGTGAAACATTCAAAGTGCTCAAGCAGCAAAAAACGGGCGGTAATATTGTCTTCGTTGCCAGTAAAAATGGCTTGGTGGCTTCTGCTAATGCAAGCGCTTACTGCACCGCCAAAGCGGCAGAAATTCATTTGGCACGCAGTGTTGCGCTGGAAGGTGCCCCGCTGGGCATTCGAGCCAATGTGGTTAACCCGGACGCCGTGCTACGCGGCTCTAAAATCTGGACCGGCAAATGGAAAGAAGAGCGGGCCAGCGCCTACGACCTGGACACGGATGAGCTTGAGGATCATTACCGCCAGCGCAGCCTGCTAAAGCTCAGCGTACTGCCTGAAGATATCGCCGAGGCTATCTACTTTTTTGTTAGCGACGCCTCAGCCAAATCAACCGGTAATATTATTAATGTGGATGCGGGACACGCCCCTTCCTTTACACGCTGAGCCCGCTTTAACCAACGCATAACTGGTGAATGTATGACAAAAACAATGATCAATGCTGACCGCATCCACAGTGATAACGAGCAGCGAGCGGTCGACCTTGACCGTGACTATCAGTACCTGGGCGAAAGACTTGCCCGCACCGACATTAACATCGATACATTAACCGAACAGGCGCGCGGTCTGGAAGTCGCCCTACCCTCTTGGGGCGTGGGCACCGGTGGCACGCGTTTCGCTCGCTTTCCCGGTGAAGGCGAGCCGCGCAATATTTTCGAAAAACTGGACGACTGCGCCGTCATCCAGCAGCTGGCCACCATGACGCCGCGCGTCTCGCTGCATATCCCCTGGGACAGACCTTCTGATCCCAGCGAGCTTCGAGACTACGCTTTTGAGCGTGGGCTAGGCTTTGATGCCATGAACTCTAATACCTTTCAGGATGAGGCGGGTCAGAAGCTCTCCTATAAATACGGCAGCCTTACGCATACCGATGAAGCAACGCGCCGCCAGGCCATCGAGCACAACATTGAAGTGATCGAGCTAGGTAAGCAGCTAGGCTCGAAAGCGCTTTCAGTCTGGATTGGCGATGGCTCCAACTTTCCCGGTCAGCAGCATTTTTCCGACAGCTTCGCACGCTACCTGGACAGCGCCAAAACGATCTATTCAGCGCTCCCCAACGATTGGAACATGCTAATCGAGCACAAGGTCTTTGAGCCCGCCTTCTACTCGACTGTGATTCAGGACTGGGGCTCGAACTACCTGGCCGCCAAGGAAACCGGCGAGCGCTGTCTCTGCCTGGTCGATTTGGGGCATCACGCACCCAACGTCAACATTGAGATGATCGTTGCTCGTCTAGCCCAATTCGGAAAGCTGGGTGGGTTCCACTTCAACGACAGCAAGTATGGCGATGATGACCTGGACGCGGGTTCCATCGACCCTTATCAGCTATTTCTGGTGTTTAACGAGTTGGTTGATGTCCAGCGTAGAAACTCGCTGTTCGCGCCTTTCCACATGCTGGATCAATCGCACAATGTTACCGACCCCATTGAAAGCCTTATCTACAGCGCCGGGGAAGTACGACGCGCCTTCGTCAAGTCACTGCTGGTCGACCGCGAAGCCTTGGCACACCACCAACAGAACAACGATGCACTGATGGCTCAGGCAACGCTTAAAGCCGCGTTCAACCAGGATGTTGAGCCCATTCTCCAACAAGCGCGGCGCTTGGATGAGGGGGCTATCAACCCCATCGCCAGCTACCGCGCCTCAGGCTATCGCCAAACCTGCGGCGAGCAACGCCCAGCCGATGCAAATCGGAGTGGCTCAGGCATTGTTTAATTCGAAGGAAAAGCGCCAGCGGCATAGCCTGCTTTGTTTTTAGTGACAATAGTCGGTTAATTTCTGCTTACTGCGCGGCCTCAGGTGGGCTGCGCAGTAGGTGACGATCATCGTCAATTGCGTAAAAAAAAGATCAATGGCGAAGAAATCAGGACAAACCTAGGAGAAATAGTATCAATGATGTGGCGACATCGGCATAACCAACCCATGGCGCACATACCAAACGTGCTCGGCACGTTCCGCTACGTCTTGGCTAAACCAGCCGTTTAAATCACGCAGGCGGCGTTGATGGCGCTCGATGGGCACAATGCCTCGGCCGATATCGCTGGCGATAATAACCAGCGCTGTTTGCTGCGCCTTGGCAGACTGCAGAAGCTCATTTAAATCATCGCACCATTGTGACCGCCAACCATCGCTTCCTGCATCTGAGTCCATGGAGGCTGAGAGCCACTCCAGTACGCCATGCAGTATTAATGGTGTGCTGGGCAGCATTACCCCGGCGCACTCACGTAAGCGCTGCCCAGGCGCTAACCGCCACCAGACAGCACTTGGAAAACGTGTTTTTACAAGGCTTCGCTTACCGGCACAGGCACCGCCGATGAACAGTTGCATAGCCACTCTCCTTTTCCACAATCGCCGGGGTGATACGTCAATTGCCAGCGTCTTCCTTGGGCCTGAGTCACCACGCCATCCCAAAACTCAATCGTTTCAAAGCGGCGGCGAAGCTCGCGGATAACGCCGCCATGCGTTACGACCAGAATCTTTTGATACCCATGCGCCAAGGCATCTTTCGCTACATCGGCAAGCCAAAGCGCCAAGCGCTCACGTAGCTGAGCCGCGGACTCGCCACCTGGGATCTGTAGCTCGCCGACGCTATCCACCCAGGCACGATAATGCGGCAAGTCCTTAAGTTCATCGTAAATCTTGCCTTCATAATCGCCAAAATTGAGTTCTTGTAGGCGAGACTCCAAATGTAGTGGCACACCCGGCTTGGCCGCTTGAATCCACTCAAGCGTTTGTTGACAGCGGTGAAGGTCACTTGAATAGATCGCGTCAAAACACTCGCTTGCTAGCGCTTCGCGAAGTGCTAAAAGCCCCTCTTCAGCATCAGGAAATAACAGCGGAATATCGCGCTGCCCCTGATAGCGGCGCTCTACATTCCAGGCGGTAATGCCATGGCGTACCACCACCAGCTCAACATTAACCCCATCAGCCACAACTCACCTCCTTCTATCGTCGCGCCCACCATATCACCATTAATACCCTGGAACAGTGTCATCAGCGCCCATCGGCTGGCTACTACAAATAAGCCTGTCGCAAGGCACATTGCTATAATGTCCGGCCAAAAAAGCGCGAGCAGCAGCAAAGGTACCAGCGCCAGCAGTACATCACGCAGGCCAAGCGACTGCTTCCAAGCCCAGGCCAGCCCTGTTTGTTGAGCACATGGCGTGAATACCAGTAGCATCGCGCCCCCCCATCGCCCCAACGCGGGGAGTACCACCAACCACCAGAGTGGAGCGCCGTGTTGCAGCAATACCCAAAGCAGAACGCCTTTCCAGGCAAGCAAAAAAAGCAGCGCCAATATGCCGAAACTGCCAATTTGGGGGTCTTTCATGATTTCCCAGCGGCGCGCCAGCGGTTGATTGCTGCCCAGCGCATCGGCTAAATCCATTACTCCATCCAGGTGCAAGCCTCCGCTCAAGCTCACCCATAGGCTGAGCAGCGCAAGTGCGGCAATTGGCGTGGGCGCGTTTTGAAGCAACAGCGCCAGCAGCGCTAACAAACTACCCAACAATAGCCCCACCAGGGGATAGGCACGAATAGCCCAACGGCGGGTTTTAGGTGTCCAGGGGCAAGCAATCGGTACCGGTAAGCGGGTTAAAAACTGCAGGGCAAGCGCACCACCATAAAAAGCATTTTTCATGAAGGGTCACTCTTGGGTTTCCACTCAATGGCATGCCCAGCCACCACTTCAAGCACCGAGTTTGCCTCAGCCGCCAGCCAGCAATGCAGTGACTGTAAAAATGCCAGGAAACTCCCGAGTTCTTTATCAGGTGAAGGCAGGTCCTCATTGAGGTCGTTGGACACCAGCACCAGGTGAATGCCTCGCGAGCGCGCATCTTGTACGCTCTTAGCTAACAGCGCCTTGCCTTGGGAGTCAGTTAAACCACCCGCGTAACGCACCTGACTGGCCCAGAGTGTCAGGCAGTCCAACAATACAGCAGCGCCATCGGGCACTTGTGCTATCGCCTGATCGATGGCAACGGGTGCCTCCATCGTGATCCAACGCATATCCCGCGCGCTTTGATGGCGTGCCACTCGCGCCGCCATCTCCGCGTCATAAACCTCCGCAGTAGCAATGTAGTAGCAACTACTCCCATTGGCGGCTTTTATTACCTGCTGCTCGGCCACTGCGCTTTTCCCCGAGCGAGCGCCGCCACTAACAAAGACAATCATTCAGTACCTTTAATAGTCGCTGGTTCGCTGTTGCGCCACGCAGGGCAATGCGCACCCAATCGCCGTCCAGACCTGCAAAGTTATGCGTATGACGAACCAATATGCCGTTTCGCAACAGGCGCTCAAAAAGTACGTTACTGGTAAGCCCCCTTTCACGCAAAGTGTTATTAGGCCTTGCCAGAAAAAAATTAGTCGTGCTGGTGACGACATCAAGCCCTTTTGTAAGCAGAGATGCCGCCATCAGCGGGTGTTGCTGGTTTAGCCAGCTGCGAGTTTGCTCAGCAAACGCCGCATCCCGAAGGAGCGGCGCCACCAACGCAGCCGCCATCTGATTTACGCTCCAGGGAGGTTGGTGCACAGCCAACGTTTGAATGGCCACCGAAGGCGCCAGCACGTAGCCTACGCGTAACCCCGGCAACGTATAAAACTTGGTCATCGAGCGTAGCAGTAGTAGATGCGGGTACTCGGCCAACAAGGGAGTTAACGATGCTCTTTCCCCCTCCTCCACGGTCATATCGACAAACGCTTCATCAACCACCACATCGCAACCTATCGCTGCCGTGCGGGCCAATAACGCCTGCATGGTACTCAGTGGAATCAACGTAGCGGTAGGGTTATTGGGGCGGCATAAAAACAGTACGCTGATGCCTTTTAGTGATGCCATTAATGCGTCGAGATCAAGCTCAAACGTTGGAGCGGATAACGCAATATAAGTAATTGGCAAACGATGTGCGCGGCAGGCGCGCGCATACTCTCCAAAGCCAGGCGTCACGATGGCGGCGCGTTTGCCTGCATACCGGGCTGCCGCTAAAAAAATCGCCTCGGCGCCCCCGTTGGTCAGCAGTACCTGCTCGGGCGTAACGCCGTGGTAGGCGGCTATCGCTTCCCGAGCCACGCGATAATCAGGTGCCGGGTAATGGGCAAGCGACGCAATCGACGTAGTGAGCGCGTTTGCCACCCACTCAGGCGGGCCAAGCGGATTAAGGTTGGCGCTAAAGTCTTCTATCGGATGCGCATCGGGTAGCCCAAAGCGCTTTAAAAGTGCGGCTGGCTGGCCACCATGGCTTGGCCAGTGAGAGACGCACTGCTCTGCTTTATGGCTCACCTTACCCCCACCCATAGCAATCCCATCAGCCCCATAAACAACAGCCACCCTACATGCATTAGTTGAATGGTTGCCCCAATGTGCGTCACGTTTAGTGGCGCCAGAGGCTCGCCAAGCGTTGCGCGCCGAGAGATAGCGCCTTGATAGGTATTAAGCCCACCCAGTTGCACACCCAATAGCCTGGCAACCATGGCTTCTGGCCAACCGGCATTGGGGCTTGGGTGACGCGGGGCCTCTTGGCAAGTGGCACGTAGCGCGCCTTTCCAGCGTAGCGGTTTGCTGGCCATCAAGGCCAATAAAATGCCGCCTAACCAAAGGCAACACGCGGTGATTCGGGCTGGCAACCAGTTGGCTATATCGTCCAGTTTGGCCGAGGCAAAGCCAAACTTTTCAAAGCGCTCGTTACGGTACCCTACCATGGAGTCCAGCGTATTAATCGCCTTATACGCCAGAGCTAACGGCGCCCCACCTATCACGGCAAAAAACAGCGGTGCGGTAATACCATCCACGGTATTTTCAGCCACGGTTTCCACCGTCGCCCGAGTGATTTCAGCCTCATCGAGCGCTGCCGTATCGCGCCCTACAATCATGGAAAGCGCTTGGCGTGCGCCCGGCAAATCACCGTTAGCAAGCGGTACCGCGACGGCCCGGCCTGCATCCGCCAACCCTTTAATGGCAAGCGTTGTAGCCAGCAGCCAGAGCTCTGCAACTAACCCAAGCCAAACGTTAATCGCCGTTAACAGCGCAAGCACTGACCAGCTAACACCCCATACGCCAATGACGACGGTTGCGGTGAGTAGAAATCCTCGGCGCTTTCGCTGTGAATCAGTGCCTCGATTCCAGCTCTTTTCCAAAAAGCTGATCATGCGGCCAATGAAAACGACCGGGTGCGGCAATGAGCGAGGGTCGCCTATTAGTAAATCCAACCCGATAGCGAGGGTAATAAGCAGTAGCAGGGTCACGCTGTTTTGTCCGCGATACCGGCTGAGGTAAACGTCGCCATTTCAGCCATCATGGCGGTAGCCGCCTGGAGCAAAGGGAAAGCCAGCGCAGCGCCACTTCCCTCGCCCAGACGCATGCCCAGCGCGAGTAACGGTGTTGCCTCAAGCGCTTCCAGCGCTACCCCGTGGCCCGGCTCTTCAGAGCGATGACCGAATACAAGATAGCCGCTTACAGCGGGGCAAATTCGGCAGGCAGTCAGTGCGGCCACGCTAGCAATAAAACCATCGACAATGACGGGCAGGCGATAAGCGGCCGCAGCCAAATAGGCGCCGGTCATCGCGGCTATTTCAAGCCCACCCAAGGCGGTCAGCACGCTTAACGGTTGACTCGCCTCAAAATGCCGCGCCGCAAGCGCTCGCTCAATAACATTCACCTTATGTATTTGCTGCTGGCTGTTAAGCCCTGTGCCTGCGCCCACTACCTGAGCAACCGGCGTACCGGTCAAGGCCGCTAGCATGGCGCTACTTGCGGTGGTGTTGGCAATGCCCATCTCACCCACTACCACACTACGGCAACCCGCCTGGTGAGCGCGCCTCACGGCATTAATGCCTGCCTCAATTGCCAGCTGAGCTTGCTCAGGGAGCATGGCATTTTCGATAGCAATATTTCCCGAGGCGCGACGTATCTTATTGACGACCACGCCCGGCATATCAACATCGCTTACGACACCCACATCGACGATCTCAAGCCTGGCGTTCACCTGCCGGGCAAACACGTTGATTGCTGCGCCTCCGCTGGCGAAGTTGGCGACCATCTGTGCCGTAACCGCTTGGGGAAAGGCAGAAACGCCTTCGGCGGCAACGCCATGGTCCGCGGCAAACACCACGACCCCAGGCGGCGTAATGGTAGGCGCACGTTCACCGCTAATTTCGCTAAGCTGAATCGCCAACTGCTCTAGCATTCCAAGGCTTCCAGGCGGCTTGGTAAGCGTGTCCAGATACGCCCTTGCCCTATCACCAGCAGCGCAATCAACAGGTTGTATCTGGGCAATTAGGGAATGCATAGCGAGCTCCGGTAGCGTAAAAGAAAACAGACAGTTAAGCCTCAAATAGTAACAAACGTTGGGGCTTTAACGTTGCTCTTTCATCGCCGAGTATCCGGCTTTTTAGCCGCTAACAGTAGCGATGAGCAGCCAGTCATCCAGGAAGGGTTGTGCGCCAGCTCAATAATGATGGAGCCGCCCATCAAGCATGGCAGGCGGAACTCGATAGAGGCAATTGGATTATACTAGACTTGCTTAAGCGAGCCGCCAAGAGACTGTGCCATTGCCTGAATCTAAAGAGAATATAAGCCGCAAGGCCTTGGATATAGTAATAAAACCAAACGAATAACCTGTTTTATTTTTTATTTACTTAAAACAGCATAAAAATATGTAAAATAACTACACAAATCGTGCCGTTTCTATCATGCAGAGGTCATTATGCCGAGCCCAACACCTGCTACGTTAAATCCTACCGTTGCCAAGGTTACCCAACGTATCCGTGAACGTTCTCGGCAGCGGCGCGCGCTCTACGAAGCGCATATGGCGGACCAACATAAGCAAGGCGTCCATCGTGGCGAGCTTTCCTGCGGGAACCTGGCGCACGGCTTTGCCGGCTGCGATGTTCCTGTCGATAAGGGCCGACTCAAGTTAACCAATAGCGCCAACGTGGGCATCGTATCGTCCTATAACGATATGCTTTCCGCTCACCGGCCTTTTGAAGACTACCCTGCGGTTATTAAAGAAGCCGCGCGGGGCATGGGTTCAACCGCCCAGTTTGCAGGTGGCGTACCCGCCATGTGCGACGGCGTGACCCAAGGGCAGCCCGGCATGGAGCTGTCACTGTTTTCCCGCGACGTGATCGCCATGGCAACGGCGGTCGCACTTTCTCACAACATGTTTGATGCAACGCTGTACTTGGGTATCTGCGATAAAATTGTGCCTGGGCTATTTATTGGCGCTGCACGCTTTGGCCATCTACCGGCCATGTTTGTGCCTGGTGGCCCCATGACCACTGGCCTTCCCAATGATGAAAAAGCCCGCGTTCGCCAGCTTTATGCTGAAGGCAAGGTTGGCCGAGACGAGCTGCTGGAAGCCGAATCCCAGTCCTATCATAGCCCCGGCACCTGCACGTTTTACGGCACCGCCAATTCCAACCAGCTAATGATGGAAATGATGGGCCTCCACCTGCCCGGCGCCTCGTTTGTTAACCCAGGCACTCCGCTGCGTGAAGCGCTCACCCGCTATGCCACTGAACAGGCCATTCGCAATACCGAACAAAGCGGCAACTACCGCCCGTTCTATAAGCAAATTGATGAGCGAGCGATTGTTAACGCAATTGTCGGCCTGCTAGCCTCGGGCGGCTCAACCAACCACACGCTACACCTGGTAGCCATGGCAGCCGCGGCGGGCATTACCATTAACTGGGACGATTTCACCGAGCTTTCAGCAGTAGTGCCCAGCATGACCCGCATTTACCCCAACGGCCAGGCGGATGTTAATCACTTCCAGGCGGCGGGCGGTATGAGCCTGCTGATTCGCGAACTGCTCCAAGCGGGTCTTATGCATGGCGACATTCCTACCGTCTTTGGTACGGACATGACCGCCTACACGCAAGAGCCTTTCCTTGAAGATGGCAAGCTCACTTGGCGCGAAGGCCCTGAATCCAGCCTCGATTCAGAGGTACTCCGCCCGGTCAGCAATCCCTTCTCGCCAACTGGCGGGCTTACCGTACTCGACGGCAACCTGGGCCGTGGCGTGATTAAAATTTCCGCGGTGAAACAGGCACACCGCATTGTTGAGGCGCCTGTTCAGCTATTTGATGACCAAAACCAGGTAAAAGCGGCGTTTGAATCGGGTCGGTTGGACCGTGATGTCATCGTGGTTGTGCGCTTCCAGGGCCCTAAAGCCAATGGCATGCCCGAACTGCACAAGCTCACGCCGTTTTTAGGCGTGCTACAAGACCGTGGCTTTAAAGTGGCCCTAGTGACCGATGGCCGTATGTCGGGCGCTTCAGGCAAAGTGCCTGCCGCTATCCATGTAACGCCTGAAGCCGTTGACCGCGGCCCTCTATCCAAGTTGCAGGATGGTGACATTGTGCGCTTGGATGCCGAAACCGGCGAACTTAACGTGCTGATGGATGCCGCTACGTTTGATGCCAGACCGTGCGCGCAGGCCAATCTTGAGCAGAACCACTTTGGCATGGGTCGCGAGCTATTTGGCGGCTTCCGCCACTTGGCTACCAAAGCGGAAGAAGGCGCAGGCGTGTTTGGCGGCTTTGAAGCTGACGCTCTTTCCCGAGAACTGGAAAAAATCGAGCAGGAGGACCAATGAGCCGACCTGCTCTCATTGGTGACATCGGGGGAACCAACGCCCGCTTTGCGCTGGTCACCCCAGGGGAGAAAACGCCCCAGCACATTCTCAACCTGCCCTGCGCCGACTACCCGGGGGTAGTGGAAGCAGCCCAAGACTATTTGAGCCAAGTGGGCGCGACCGGCGGTAACGCGCCTACTGAGGCCTGCCTAGCGTTTGCCTGCCCGGTGCATGCCGAGCAGGTCAAAATGACCAACAACCACTGGCAGTTTTTAAAAAGCGAGGTTCAGCAGACGCTGAGCCTTTCGCTGTTTAAAGTCATTAATGACTTCACGGCTCAGGCATTGGGCATTCCCCACGTGCCAGATCACGACCTGGTGGAAGTAAAGCCAGGCGTGCCTCAAGCACATGCAGCGCGCCTGGTAATTGGCCCAGGCACGGGGCTGGGTGTGGCGGGCGTTTTTCCTGGCCTGCACGCATGGATTCCGCTGCCCACAGAAGGCGGCCATGTTACGTTTGCTCCCACCGATATTCGAGAGCGCGAACTGCTGGATGAGCTATACAAGCACTACCCACGCGTCAGCGTGGAGCGCCTATTGTGTGGCCAAGGCATTGTTGACCTGTATACAGCTGACTGCGCCCTTGAAGGCATAGCGCCAGCGTTTACCACTGCCGCTGAGGTGACTCAAGCTGCCCAGCAGGGTGATGAATTAGCCAGTCGTACGCTGCTGCGGTTTCTAAAAATCCTGGGGGATGTGTGTGGCGATGCAACACTGACGATGGGCGCTCGCGGGGGCGTTTATCTGTGTGGCGGCATTGTTCCACGCCTGCTGGACTGGCTGCCCAAAAGCGAGCTACATACGGCCTTTATCAATAAAGGGCGTATGCACACCTATAATGCGGATATTCCTATCTGGGTCGTTACTCACCCATGGACAGGCCTGCTAGGCGCTGCCGAAGCGCTACATAACGAAGAAGTGTTTTAACGCGCAGGGCAGCAACCTCAAAACAACAAGGACAACCCATGATTTCTGTTATTGCGTTTGGCGAAGCGCTGGTGGATATGCTTTCAAGTCGCTTAGGCGATGCTAACGACCGCCAAGAAACCTTTACTCCCTACGCTGGCGGCGCGCCTGCTAATGTTGCCGTCGCTTGTGCTCGGCTTGGGGTGCCTAGTCACTTTTTAGGTATGGTCGGCGATGACACATTTGGCCATTTTTTGATTCGGGAACTCAACAGCCATGGGGTTAATACCGATGGCGTTATGCTGACTAACATGGCCCGTACGGCACTCGCGTTTGTCTCCCGAGACTCCCTCGGCGAACGCACCTTTGACTTCTACCGCCCACCGGCCGCTGACCTGCTCTATCGCATTCATCATTTGCCCCAAGGAGTATTTGAAACGCCAGCCATCGTGCACCTGTGCAGCAATAGCCTAACCGACCCTGACATTGCCGAAACCACCCTAGCCTTGGCAAACATGGCCAAGCAGTCTGGCTGCCTGGTGAGCGTTGACGCCAACCTGCGACATAATTTGTGGGCAGATGCCGCCGCCGATATTGGCCTGGTGATGCAGCTTTTAGACACTGCCGAACTGCTCAAGATATCGCTTGAGGAGCTGGATTACCTGCGCGGCGAGCAGTCTCAGGACACCTGGCTTAACCAGCGTTTAGCCGCAGGCGTCAACGTCATTTTGATTACTGACGGCCCTAACGATGTGGTGCTTAAAAGTGCTGCCATAACACAGCGTATTGCTCCGCCCAGTGTACAAGCAGTGGATACGACAGCGGGTGGCGATGCGTTTATTGGTGGCCTGCTGGCAGAGCTTTCTCGCCACGGCATTGCCCCAGGTTGGCACGAGGATAACGCTTTCTTAAGCGCTGCGGTGGATACTGCCTGCCGCAGTGGGGCTCATGCCGTTACTCGCCCTGGCGCGTACGCCGCGCTACCCACTCAGGATGATATTGCCGCACTACGGGCGCGTTAAAAGCGATTTCTTTTAAGACCCGTCCTTTTAAAAACTGCACTTTAAAAACAGTCCTTTTAAAAAAGGCCCACCTAAAACCAACTTTCGTCTGGTTGTTAAAATGTCTGACATTTAATAAGCTCACGCTATTACCGTCATTTATAGAGACATCCCATGACGCTGGATACCCTGCCCGCCCACCACGGTGGCGCTGAACACTTGGCACGCTTACTGGCCAGGGCGCTATTAACCGGCCACTGGCAGCCCGGTGACGTCTTTCCCAAGGAGCTGGATATCGGCAAGCACTTTGCCGTCAGCCGCAATCAGGTACGCAATGCATTGGCAAGCCTAACGGCTGCCGGGCTTATAGAGCGCACGGCGGGCCGGGGCACGCTGGTTCGTGAGATGGGTGAATGGCACCTGCTTGACCCATTGATGAGCGAATGGATGACGGGGCTCGTCAACCTGGACCCTCAGCTCGTGCGCGCAATTTACGCTTTTCGATTCTCAGCAGAGCCCACGGTTGCGAGATTAGCAGCCCAGGCGGCCACCGGTGATGACATTACACAGCTGGAAGCGGCGTTTGAAGGCATGCGCTGTTCGGCAGGCAATCCTGACGCGCGCGCCCAGCACATTGAGTTCGATGTTGCCTTTCACGATGTGATCTACCAAGCGACGCATAACCTGGTGTGGCGGCAAATGGGCCATTTATTACGCCCTTCAATCATGGCGCTGGTATATCGCTCGCAACACGATATTAAAACGCTCGACGACAGCTTGACCCGGCACCGCCACGTATTGGATGCGATTAAAGCCGGCGACGTTAACGCGGCCGACAATGCTGCACGCGAGGTATTGCGGCGAACCGCTATCGACCTGGGCATCGTCTAGCTGGGCTGAAACAAATTCCTGCATTAACGCTTGCCGTACCCACTCGGCTAACCATGAGGATTGCACCGTATGAAAATTACTCGTCTTAAAACATGGCAAGTCCCTCCCCGCTGGCTGTTTCTGAAAATCGAAACCGATGAAGGCTGTTATGGCTGGGGCGAGCCGGTCATCGAAGGCCGCGCCGCAACGGTGGAAGCGGCCGTTCATGAACTTTCCGACTACCTGATTGGCCAGGACCCTCATCGGATCGAACACCTTTGGAACACGCTCTATCGTGCCGGGTTCTATCGCGGCGGCCCCATTTTGATGAGCGCCATTGCGGGTATTGACCAGGCACTGTGGGACCTTAAAGGGCGTGATTTAGGTGTTCCCGTTCACCAACTCTTGGGGGGAGCGGTGCGCGATAAAATGCGCATGTATGCCTGGACCGGGGGCGACCGCCCAAGCGATGTGGGCGCTGGTGCCAAGGCGCTGGTCGAAAAAGGCTTTACCGCGTTCAAGATGAACGGCACGCCCGAAATGCAAATCGTCGACTCTCATCGCAAGGTCGATGAAGCCGTGGCCCGAGTTCGTGAGGCGCGCGATGCCGTTGGGCCGGATGTGGGTATCGGTATCGACTTTCATGGCCGCGTCCATCGCCCCATGGCCAAAGCATTACTGCGTGAGCTTGAGCCTTACCATCCCATGTTTGTTGAAGAGCCCGTTGCACCGGAACACTTGCCTTGCTTGAAAGATATTGCGGGCGGGTTGAGCTACCCCTTGGCGACCGGCGAACGCTTGCATACCCGCTTTCAGTTCCGCGACCTGCTGGCCGATGGCATGATCGACATTATCCAGCCCGATATTTCCCACTGTGGCGGCATTAGCGAAGGGCTGAAAATCGCCACCCTCGCCTCTGCCTACGATGTGGCGCTGGCGCCCCACTGCCCGCTTGGGCCGTTAACCCTGGCCGCCTCACTTCAGCTGGATGCTGTCTGCCATAACGCCTTCATTCAAGAACAAAGCATGGGGATTCACTACAACCAGGGCAATGACGTGCTGGACTACCTGGTAGACAAAACAGCCCTAAGTATCACCGACGGTTTTTGCGCTATTCCCCAAGGCCCCGGCCTGGGCGTAGAAATTGATGAAGCCTATGTTGAAGAGCGCGCAAAAACAGGCCACCGCTGGCGCAACCCGGTATGGACGCACGACGACGGTTCTATCGCTGAGTGGTAAGCCATGCTTTCTTAATCGTGGAGAACCTTATTCGTGGAGATATCGTCACATGCGTACCGATTCTGATGCGTTACCGCAAACGCTCGCCTGGATCGCGGTGGACTGGGGCTCCAGCAATCTGCGTGCCTGGGGGCTCGATAAGCAAAACCAGGTGATCGCCAACGCCAGCAGCGATAAGGGCATGCTTTCGCTCACGCCTGATGAATACGAGGCTGAACTGCTACGTCTGGTGGGCGATTGGCTACCTGCAAATAGCCAAATAGCGGTAATGGTGTGCGGCATGGCAGGCGCTCGACAAGGCTGGCTGGAAGCCGCTTACCTGCCAGTGCCTATCTCGCTTGACCAGCTTAGCCATGGCGCGGTGATACCTCGGCTGGTAGGTGGCCAGCTGCGGGTGCATCTACTACCCGGCCTGAGCCAAACCCACAGCGCAGCTCAGCATTTTGATGTCATGCGCGGAGAAGAGACTCAGCTTGCTGGCCTCGCGGCCGAAGCGCCCGATTTTTCAGGCCGGGTCTGCCTGCCGGGCACCCATTCCAAATGGGCGAGCATTGAGTCAGGCGCGGTAACACAGTTCACCACCTATCTAACAGGCGAGCTTTATCAGCTGCTGGCGAATCAGTCGGTTCTAAAACACTCCATTGGCAGCGATGCGCTAAACGAGCCCGCCTGCCGCGATGCGTTCATCGCCGCCGTCAGCGAGATAAACGCAGCCCCAGAGACGTTTAGCAGCCGCCTGTTCGGCCTGCGGGCGCAGGATTTACTTGATAGCCGCCTGCCCATGGGTAACACCCGGGCGAGCGTGCTCTCGGCACGGCTTTCTGGCCTTGCGATTGGCCTTGAGCTAGCGGGCGCCTGCCAATCATTACCCACCGATGAAACGGTTACCTTGATTGGTAATCCAGCGCTTTGTCATCGTTACCATTTGGCCCTTAATGCGCTCGGCTTTCAGACCCATCACGTTGAGGGCGACACCGCCGTACTGGCAGGTCTTCGTCTCGCCCACCAGGCACTAACAAATAATACAGAGAGAACTCTATGACGTTACCCCTGATCGGAATTTTGCGAGGCGTAACGCCCGATGACGTTATCGACGTTGCTGATGCGGTGCTTAACGCAGGCATCACCCAAATTGAAGTGCCGCTTAACTCGCCGGAGCCACTAGAGAGCATTCGCCGCTTAGTCAACGCCTTTGGCGAGCAGGCGGTCATTGGCGCGGGCACCGTGCTTACACCCTCACAAGTGCGAGACGTTCATGCCGCTGGTGGGCGTTTAATTGTCTCGCCTAATTGTCGTCCCAATGTGATTGAAGAAACGCATCGTCTTGAGATGGCGAGCTGGCCAGGCATTGTTACCCCTTCCGAAGCATTCGATGCACTTGACGCTGGAGCGACAGGGCTTAAGCTTTTTCCTGCCATCCAGGTCGGGCTGGAAGGTATGAAAGCCGTGCGCGCCGTACTGCCTGAAGGCACTCGTTTGTACGCCGTAGGCGGTGTTGGAATCGATAACTTCGCCGCTTGGCGAGCAGCCGGTGTAGATGGTGCTGGCCTGGGCAGCGCACTTTATAAACCCGGGCAAAGCGCCAAGGCGGTTGCCCAACAGGCGATTGCGTTAGTTAACGCTTGGAAAAAAGCCGGAGAAGAATAATGTCATTACCCACATGGCAGGCAACTGTCGCAGTAGATAGCGGCTGCCTGCTTGGAGAAGGCCCGCAATGGCAAGCCAGCAGCGGACGGCTTTACTGGTGCGATATTCTTGGCAAGCGCTTGCACTGGCTCTCTCACGCCAGCCAGCGGCATGACCATGTAGCGCTAGACGAGATGGTTTCCTTGGCCGCGCCGCTTGAGGATGGCCGCCTGCTACTAGTGGGTGAGCGCTCATTGAGCTACTTCGACCCTGAAAACGACAGCATTACCCACTTTGCCGACGTTGAAGCCGATAACCCTGTTACGCGCAGCAATGACGCACGTGTGGACAGGCATGGCAGCCTGTGGTTTTCAAGCATGGGAAAACAGGCTGAGCAACAGGCGGGCAGCCTCTACCGACTGCATCGCGGCAAGCTTAGCCAGCTGCGTACCGGGCTTAGCATTCCTAATGCGCTGTGTTTTTCACCCGATGGCACCGCCGCTTACTTTACGGATACGCCAACCGGCGTAGTGATGCGCTGGGCGCTGGATGACCAGGGCTGGCCACTCGGAGAACCCGAGCCTTTTGCGGATTTTTCCGGCCACATTGGCAACCCCGACGGCGCCGTGATGGATAACCAAGGCTGCCTATGGCTAGCGCTTTGGGGTGCTGGTGAGGTTGTGCGCTTAAACGCTGACGGCGAGATTATTGGCCGAGTGCACCTATCAGCCAGTCAGCCCTCTTGCCCGGTGTTTGCAGGCCCAGAGCTTAAAACGCTGTATATCACGACGGCTCAAGAGGGTTTCACTTCAGAGCAGCTTGCTAAAGAGCCGAACGCTGGCGCGCTATTTTCTGTGCAAATCGACATAGCCGGGCTCGCCGAACCGCCGCTACGGCTTGCATAAATCCAACAACAGCCGCTAAAACGATAAGGCCCCGCTAGTTGATACTAACGGGGCCTTTCTGTTACTGGGCTATTGATGACAGCGCTATTGCTAACAGGGCTATCTTTCAGCGCCCTATCGGCAATTATCCAGCAAAGCTTATATAAATAATGATCACTAAAATGATCAGCGCGACACCTGAGGGTAGTGCACCTTTCCAGGGCGTTAAATCAACACCGCCGACATGCTCCTGTACCCAGTCCGTTTCGCGCGGACGTAGCTTACCAACAATCAGCATCATCACCACTAACAAGGCAAACACCAATGCGACGAAGTGGAACTCATTCATAATCTCAGGCAAGAGATTAAATGGCGGCACAAAGTAACCAGCCGCGATCAATAAACAGCCGCCCACCAGCGCTATTTTGGCGGCCATGGGAGGTACCCGTTTGGTCAGTAGCCCCACCAGCACAACAGCCAGAATAGGAATAAAGTAAATGGCGTTCATCTTCTGCAGGTAGCCGAATAGACTATCCTGCCCGGCCAGAAGTGGCGCGATAATCATGGTAATAATCGCCATGAACCAGCCAAAGATCTTGCCCGATTTAACAATCTCCTGCTCAGTAGCGTCTTTATTCAGCACGCCTTTATAAATACCCAGGCTGAAAATGGTGGTGGTGCTATTAAGCGCGGAGTTAAACGAGGACAGGATCGCCCCGACCATAACCGCCGCAAAGAAACCCGTTAAATAAGGCGGTAGAACGTTAAACACCAAATGCCCGTAGGCTTCATCAGCCTGCACCCCCTGATCAGCATACAGGTTATAGGCAATAATACCTGGCAGCACGAGATACAGCGGGCCAAGCAGTTTAAAAAGCCCTGTCAGCAGCACACCCTTTTGGCCTTCGGCCAGGTTTTTGGCGGCAAGCGTTCGCTGGATAATCTGTTGATTCGTGCTCCAATAAAACAAGTTAATCAGAAAGACCCCGGTAAACAGCGTGAAGAACGGCACCTGCTGCTCTGAGCCACCAATCGAGTTGAGCTTATCCGGGTCGCTCTGCTTAAGAATGCTCCAGCCTTCCATGATGCCCGTACCGCCACTCACCGCTTGAAGGCCAAAATAGACGACCACAAAACCGCCCACTAACAGCCCAATACCGTTCAGCGTGTCGGAAACGGCAACCGTACGTAGCCCGCCAAATAGGGCATAGATCGCACCGATAATGCCCACGATCCATACGGTTAGCCAAAGCAGTGTGCTTGATGACTGAATACCGGTTAGCCCTTGCAGATCCAGCATCCCCTGCAAGCCAATCGCACCAGAATAGAGAATGATCGGCAGCAAAATAACGGCATAGGCAATAAGGAAAATGACGTTGGTGATCAGCTGGGTGCCTTTATCAAAGCGGATTTCCAGCAATTGCGGCAGTGTAGTAATACCGCTTTTTAAAAAGCGCGGCAGGAAAAACAGCGCCAGCGCGACCAACGCGATAACTGCAACGACTTCCCATGCCATAACGCTTAGCCCATCGGCAAACGCAGCCCCGTTTAGGCCTACCATCTGCTCAGTGGAGAGGTTGGTCATTAGCAACGAACCCGCAATCAGCGGGAAGGTCAGCGAGCGCCCTGCCAGGAAGTAACCAGTGGTACTGGAGTGATCATCCCGGCGTGTAATACGCCACGTAATAAAAGCGACCAGCCCTGTAAAAAACAGGAAAGACGCCAGGGTCAGCATATGCATGTTGGCTTGCTCCATTATTTAGTCATCGTGTTGTACATGCGCAGTGCGAATAAATGTCTGACATATCTCCGAGGAGATTCTAACGGAGCGGTGGATTAACGTTTATCCCCCTTTGGTCTTACCTAACGTGTTATTTTGCATAAAAAAACCGGGCAACATGACGTTGCCCGGTGATAAGACAGGAAGACCTTCAGAAATCGCCTAAACCTGTGGATAGCCCTTGAAATAGCCTTTGGAATAGTCCTTAAAATAGCTTTGGGCGTACAAATCCAGGCGCTCCATTAATGATGAAAACGTTCGGCGGCTTCCTGAGCCAATTTGCGAATGCCTTCCCAATCTTCGGCTTCAACCAACCTGGCGGGCGTGAGCCAAGAGCCACCTACGCACATGACGTTGGGCAGTGACAGGTAGGATGCCGCATTCTCGACCGTGATGCCGCCCGTGGGGCAAAACTTCGCGCCTGGGATCGGAGCACCAAAGGCCTTGAGTGCTTTAACGCCACCGCTGGACTCCGCCGGGAAGAACTTGAAGCGGCGATAACCGAACTGCCAGCCGGTCATCAGCTCTGATATGGTCGAAACACCCGGCAGCATGGGTACCGAGCTTTCGATACCGTAACGATAAAGTGCTTCGGTCGTGCCCGGCGTTACTACAAAATCAGCACCTACCTCTTCGGCCTGGCGATACTGAGCGGGAGTTAGTACGGTACCCACACCGATGCTTGCACCGGGTAACGCTTCACGCATGCGCTTAATGGCTTCCAGCGCACAGTCGGTACGCAGAGTGATTTCGAGAACCGTTAAACCGCCCTCTACCAGGGCCTTTCCAAGCGGCACGGCATCTTCAAGGCGGTCAATGGTGATCACCGGAATCACTTCCGCTTTAAGGCAAATACTGTCAAGTTCGGCGGTACGCGTTGAAGGTAACTGTTTATCTATAGACATCGTAAGTCTCCGGAGATCTATTATTAATTGATTGTTAAGGTGCCCAGTAAATAGCCAAGGGGCATGACAAAAAGGCACGTATTGGCAATTGCCGCACATCATCGCCGTTCAAGGCATTGGCCAGTACGGCACGCTTATCGTCACCGGTAATATGTAAAATATGCCGGTGTGCCTGGTGTAGCCGGGAAGCTGAAAAGGTGATCCGCGGCTGTGGCTGACTAGGGGTTCGCACCGCTACCAGCGGCTCGTCAGTAGAAAGCGCTAACCCCAGTTCCTGGCTATCCGGGAACAGCGAGGCTGTATGGCCATCCCCACCCATACCAAGTATCACCACGCTGGCTGGCCAGCTAAGCGATGCGGTCTGTTCGGCTACCGCCGCGACGCCCTCTTCAGGCGTCGATGCTTCTGCGGTTAGCGGCACGAAACGCGCCGCTGCGGCATCGCCTTGCAGCAGGTTTTCACGCACCAGTTTGGCGTTGCTGTCGCTGCTTTGTTCATCTACCCAGCGCTCGTCCGCCAGAGTGATATCGATACGCGACCAGGCTAGCGGCTTGGCGGCCAAGGCTTTAAAAAAAGGCACCGGGGTCGAGCCACCGGACACGACCAGAAGCACGCGCTCCTGGCGGTCTAGATCTTCACTCAAGGCCTGCGCGACCGCTTCGGCTAGCTGTTCCGCCAGTTTTTGACGTTGTTGGCTCATGTTAATAATCCTCGTACCAGCTGCGGCCATCCTGGGTAATCATCGCAATGGAGGCAACCGGCCCCCAAGAGCCCGCCGGATAACGCCGCGGTGGCGTTTCACGACTCTGCCAACCGGCAATTAACTGATCGCACCAGCGCCAAGCGTGCTCCACCTCATCACGGCGTACAAACAGATACTGTTGGCCTTTCATGACTTCAAGCAAGAGGCGCTCATAAGCATCGGGAATACGTGATTTAGGGAAGGCACTATTAAAATCAAGATGTAAGGGCCCTGGGCGCAAACGCATGCCTTTATCCAGGCCACTGTCTTTGGTAAGTACTTGTAGGGCAATCCCCTCTTCCGGCTGAAGGCGAATAATTAACTTGTTGGAAGCAATATCGCGCTGGTCCGGATCAAAGATATAGTGCGGCTGCTGGCGGAAATGGATCACAATTTGCGAAAGCTTTTCGGGCATCCGCTTACCGGTGCGAAGATAAAAAGGCACGCCCGCCCAACGCCAGTTAGACACCTCGGTTTTCATCGCAACAAAGGTTTCCGTCTGACTCTGGGTATTAGCGCCCTCTTCCTCCAGGTAACCAGGCACCGCTTGGCCATCGCTGGTGCCGGCAATATATTGTCCACGTACTACATCGCGCCCTAACGCCTCCCCTTTAAAAGGTTTCAGCGCTTTCAACACTTTTACCTTTTCATCCCGAATGGCATCCGCGTCCAGGTTGGAGGGTGGGTCCATGGCGATCAGACATAACAGCTGCAGCAGGTGGTTCTGCACCATGTCACGCAGCTGGCCTGCATCATCAAAATAGCCCCAACGCCCCTCAATACCGACCTTTTCGGCCACGGTAATCTCAACGTGGGAAATATGGTTCTGGTTCCACTGAGTACCGAAGAGCGGATTGGCAAAGCGCAGTGCAATCAGGTTCTGAACCGTTTCTTTACCCAGATAGTGGTCAATTCGGTATACACGCGACTCAGGAAATACGGCGCCAATGGCATCGTTGATCTGTTCAGACGATGTCAGATCGTAGCCAATTGGTTTTTCAACGACGACCCGGGAGTCCTCATCCAGGCTTCCACTGGCTTGAAGATGGTGACAAATATCGCCATAAATACGCGCGGCAACAGAAAGGTACACCACCATCGGTTGTTTTGAGCCTTCTCGCCATTCGCGAATGGCTTCAAAGCCCTCTTCTGTGGAAAAGTCGAGCTGACGATAATCCAGACGATTTAGAAAGCGCTCAAAACTTGAGTCCTCTAGCTCGCTGCTTTTGAGCCGTTTACGCAATGCGCCGCCAACCTGTTGCCTGAAGGACGCCACATCGTGCTCCTGACGCGCCAGCCCCATAATGCGTGTGCTTTCCGGCATCAGGCCTTCACGGTCAAGATGATATAAAGCAGGAAACAGCTTGCGCATGGCGAGGTCGCCCAACGCCCCGAAAAGCGCTAGATCAATGGCATGGTCACGTTCACCTAATGGGGCGCCTGGGGAGGCATATGACTGGCTCATCTCTGCTCCTATTTATTATCCACGACCATCTACGTGGTTAGATTACCTAAAATCTATCTAAAAAAAGGCATCATGCGCAATATTTAATGTAATTTTACTACAATAAAATATTTTTGGAGCGGTTCGACGCGCTTTTATTTCGCTATAACCACACTCTACGTGCTTGATAGCACCTGCTGCTACCACTTGCTAACACCTCTACGCTCTACGCTTGGATAGCGAGACAATAAACGTACTGCTGCCCTACACTAGCCGAGCAAAAGAATCACATTTTAGTTTGTTTTTACGTACTTTTTATACGTCGATATGGTGTGATATGCAGGCACTGACGCGTTTAATAAGCAGGCTCTCCATGCACCTTTCGGCACTAGCGTTATATCGTAACAATGAGCTTTATCGGCACTGGGCACCTATTCTGAAAATTCTTTCGATGCTTTGGATGGTACTCGCGTTGTTTATGCTGGTGCCCTGCGCCGTGCTATTACTTGAGCGCGAGCCTGATACACAAGCATTCGGAGTCTCCATCCTGGTGATTTTGTCCATGGTCGCGCTGATATGGTTGCTTACCTACCGAGTGCCGTTGGAGCTAAAACCCTGGCAAATGTTCATTCTCACCGTTACTAGCTGGACCAGTATCAGCGGCTTTGCAAGCCTGCCTTTAGTGCTAGGCGCGCCACAATTAAGCTTTACCAATGCAGTATTTGAGTCTGTGTCCGCGATCACCACGACCGGCTCAACAGTAATGGTAGATCTCGACTCACTGTCCGACGGTTTAAAGCTATGGCGCGGCTTAATGCAATGGATGGGAGGCATTGGCATTATCGTAACGGGTATTGCTATTCTGCCCTTCTTAAAAGTAGGCGGCATGCGCCTGTTCCATACTGAATCATCCGACTGGTCGGACAAAGTGATGCCGCGCACCGGCGGCATTGCCAAAGCAACGCTGGGAATCTATATCGGCTTTACGCTTTTTGCCATCGTGAGCTACGGGCTGGCGGGTATGACGCCGATTGATGCCACCGTGTATGGAATGACCTCCATAGCCACCGGCGGCTTTGCCAACTCGGACGCCTCCTTTGGCATTTATGCCGACAAGCCTTGGCTTTTATGGATGGGCAGCCTGTTTATGCTGAGTGGGGCGCTGCCCTTTGTGCTCTATATCCGGTTTTTGCGTGGTTTTAAAAGTGCACCATGGAAAGACCAGCAAGTGCAGGGCCTATTAAAATTGTTGCTAGCCGCTATCATGATGCTTAGCGTATGGCGCATTTTTCACGGTACGCCTGTGTTTGAAGCCTTTACCCATGTAACGTTTAATGTCATATCAGTCGTCACCACGACGGGCTACGCTTCGCAGGACTACAGCTTGTGGGGTGCGCTTCCTGTCGTCGCTTTTTTCTACCTGACTTTCATAGGCGGCTGCAGTGGCTCTACCAGTGGCGGTATGAAAATTTTCCGGCTACAGATCGCCACTCTGATGTTGCGCAACCAGCTCCGCTATCTGATTCATGCCAACGGCGTGTTCACCACGCGCTATAACCAGCAGCCAGTGACCAACGATATCTCCCGTGGGGTCGTGGCCTTCTCGTTTTTCTTCTTTATTACCATTGCTCTGCTGGCATTAAGCTTGGCGGCACTTGGGCTGGATTTCATCACCGCCCTGTCGGGCGCCGTTACCGCGGTGACTAACGTGGGGCCGGGGCTTGGAGATGTAATCGGACCTGCTGGGAATTTTGCGCCCTTGCCGGATACTGCCAAATGGTTGTTATGTATTGGCATGCTGATGGGACGTTTGGAAATTCTGACGGTCGTGGTGCTGCTTACACCGATGTTCTGGCGCCGCTAATGGGTAATAAGGCGTTCAGGCTCCACAAGTAGACGATAGCCCACTCCCGCCTCGGTCTGTAGAAGCGTCGGTGCTTGCGGATCGTCGCCCAGTTTCTGGCGCAAGCGACTTACCACAATACGCAGGTAGTGTGTATTGTCCACGTGTGAGGGTCCCCATATTTCCTTTAGCAGTTGAGTTTGGGTAATAACCCTACCTGCATACCGGCACAGGCGCGCCAGTACGTCAAACTCCTTACGAGTCAGATGTACCGGTGACTGGTTCAACGTTACCTGGCGCAGATCAAGGTCTATATCAAGCCCTTGGCTTGCGTATCGGCTGGCAACGGCTTCCCCCTTGGCTCTGTATGCTTGGCGCTGCACAGCACGAATCCGCGCGAGCAGTTCCTGAATACCGAAGGGCTTGGTGACATAATCGTTGGCGCCATTATCCAACGAATTTACCTTCTCCTCCTCACGATCACGCACGGATACCACAATCACCGGCACGCTACTGTGTTCGCGAATACTGCGCAATACGTCCTGACCATCTATATCGGACAGCCCTAGATCAAGCAACACCACGTCTGGCGACTGGGTATACACCGCGCCCAGTGCCTGCTCGCCATTCTCTGCCTCCAATACGGCATATCCTTGTGAAGCCAAGCTGATACGTAGAAAGCGCCGGATCTGAGGCTCGTCGTCAACTATCAGAATACGTCCGCAGCTTTCACTCTTCATCGGCTCTCCTCGCATCGCTGCCTTCCAGTGGCAGGGTAATAATGATGGCGGTACCCCGCCCGTTTTCTCCAGTATCGGCACTGATCGTACCGCCGTGCGCGCCGATCATGCCGCGACAAATCGCAAGGCCTAAGCCGCTGCCATGGGCACTGCGGTCTCCATCGCCACCACTGTAAAACATATCGAATACCTGCTCGCGCAGCTCAGAAGAAATACCCGGCCCCTGATCCTCGATAGTGATCACCAGCGTCGCGGTCTCGCCTTCACGCAGATGCGCCTTGATATAAAGCTCCCCACCCGGCGGTGAAAATCGCTGGGCGTTATCCAGCACGTTGACCAGGGCCTGCTCGACCAGCGCCGGATGAACGTACAGAAGCGGCAATGACGCGGGCCACGTGCGGCGCATCGTTACGTGCTTCAGGGAGTGCCCCAAACGCTTTACCGCCGAGTTGATCAAGTCATCGAACGTCACCCAGTCGCGCTCGATCTTGAGCGTACCGTGCCCAAGGCGCGTCATGTCCAGAAGGTTCTGGATGTAGCGGTTGAGCCGTTCGCTCTCGGATAGAATACCATCGAGCAGCTCGCGCTGGTCGCCGTCGCTTAGCTGGGGCCTGAGTTCAATCAGCGAGCTGGTCGCCCCGATAATGGAGGCAAGTGGCGTACGTAGATCGTGGGAAACCGACGAGAGCAGCGCAGAGCGCAAGCGCTCGTTCTCTTCCGACACTCGTGTGACGTTCAGCTCAGCCACCAAGCGGGTACGCTCCAGCGCCATGCTCAGCTGACGCAACAGCGTACCCATCAACGCCTCCTGCTCGTGGCCAAGCGTTGTTGGGCTTGCCGACAGTTTGAGCGCCAACATTCCTACACGCTGCCCCTGTACCGTCAACGGTATCAAACGCCAGGCCTGCTGGCTAAGCGTCTGCGTGTCTCGCCCGCTGGGTTTCTGATGCTGCCAACTCCATACTGCTGCCTGTCGAGCGGTGATATCCAAGTACTCAGAAGCCGGAAGCGCATGCATCACGCGCACTTCGCTGGCACTTTCGGCACTTTCGATAAAGGCAGTGGGCACCGCAAAGCAACCCACAAGGGTATCAACACCCACTTTTGCAACGCTGCCACTATCCGCCGCCATGGAGAGCTGCTCGGCATAGCGTAGCAGCAGCTGGGTCTGGTCACGGCTTGCCCGTAGCGCCATCAGACGCTGACGGCCTCGCCCGGCAAGCTGGCCTACCACCAGTGCCACCAGAAAGAACAACACCACGGTCAGCAGTTGGCCGCGCTCCACCATTGCAAAAGTTAGGGAAGCTCTGAAAAAGTCACTGCCATCAGCGATAATACGGCTATCGTCAACT
>NZ_FUKM01000038.1 GCF_900163645.1 Halomonas citrativorans
AACGTATGCAATGGTTACGGCACTGATTACTCAATAACTTTTGCGTAACCACTTAGTTCCTCTCCTCTGCCAGCATTATGACCTTCCTTCTCCTTCCATTAAGAGCGTTTTAACGTGTGAACATAAGCTCTGGAGCCGCCTGGAGCAGCAAAAGGTGATTCCTGATGTGGTGCCTGCCTTCTGTGGTGTCGATCCTTTCAAAGATAATCCGATTGACCAGGTAACCCTCGACTTCCCCTTTTGGATAAAACCAGTAAAGGCCTTCTCTTCTCATCTGGGGTTTAAGGTGGAGAATCAGGTGCAGTTCGACCATGCAATTGAAGAAATACGCATGGGCATTCGCCAATTGGGCGACCCTTTTAACGAAGCGCTTGCGTATGCTGACCTGCCAGAGGAGATTCAAGCGCTGGATGGTAATTCCTGCATTGTTGAAGAGATCGCAAAGGGCGTACAAGCCGCCCCTGAAGGTACGGTTTTTAAGGGCGAGTTCAACGTGCACGGCATTATCTCCCAACCGAAATCGGATGGCTCTCAAACACTTTTTGATCGCTTGGAGTACCCAAGCAATCTGCCAGAACACATCCACCACAGAATGGTGGAAACCGCTAAAGCGTTTCTTACCCATATTGGCTACGACAATGGCTGCTTTAATGTTGAATTTATGTGGGACGAAGCGACTGACAAACTCTGGCTGATCGAAGTCAATACGCGTATTTCTCAGTCGCATAGCGAAATATTTGTTTTGGTTGACGGGATGTCCAACCATGAGGTGGCCATCGATATCGCTTTGGACCAACGCCCCTCACTATTAAATCGTCAGGGCGTGGCACCTGTGGCGGCAAAATGCTTTATTCCCTACGCCCATGAAGATGGCATCGTGACGCGGGTGCCCAGCCAAGAGAACATTCAGGCGCTTCAACAGCGCCTACCGCACACCGATGTATGCCTTGATGTTGCTCCAGGCCAACGCCTTGGCGATTTACTGCATCAGGACAGTTTTTGTTATCGACTAGGCACGCTTTACATCACCGGCAACAACCACGAGGAGATCGAAGAGAATTATAAATTTTGTTTGGATTTTTTAGATTTTGAGATCAAAAAAGTGGATCTTTAAAAGGAGGTAGCATGGAAGTGATCAACGACTTTCCTTATAACGTCCGCGAGATAGAAAACGTCTTTATTCCTATGCGTGATGGCAAGCAGTTAGCCGCGCGCATCTGGCTCCCCGAGACAAGCCCGGAGTCGCCTCTTCCCGCGCTTATGGAGTACATCCCTTACCGCAAGCGCGATATTACGCGAGGCCGCGATGCATCCAATCACCCTTACCTTGCTGGTCATGGCTATGTGTGTGTTCGTGTGGATATGCGCGGTAGCGGTGACTCTGATGGCGTATTAACGGATGAGTACACGCAGCAAGAGCAGCTTGATGCGGTGGATGCGATCGAGTGGATTGCCCGCCAGGCCTGGTGCGACGGCAATGTCGGCATGATGGGTATTTCCTGGGGCGGCTTTAATAGCCTGCAAGTCGCTGCTAAACAGCCGCCTGCTCTCAAAGCCATTATCAGCCTCTGTTCAAGCGACGACCTGTATGCCGACAATATGCACTATATGGGTGGCTGCCTACTGGGAGACAATTTATCGGAAGCGACCGTAATGCTGGCGTTTAACGCCCTACCCCCGGATCCTTTGATAGTGGGCGACCGCTGGCGGGGCATGTGGCATGAACGCATGGAAGACAGCGGCCTTTGGATTGACAAGTGGCTTCGCCACCAGCGCAGGGATGCGTACTGGATCACCAGCTCAGTGTGTGAAAATTATGATGCTATTCGGTGCCCGGTTTATGCGATTGGTGGGTGGGCCGATGGTTTTACCAATACCGTCTTCAGATTAATGGAGCATCTAGATGTTCCGCGTAAAGGTTTAATTGGCCCCTGGGGTCATAAGTACCCTCACCAGGGAATACCCGGGCCCGCCATTGGTTTTTTACAAGAAGCACTGCGCTGGTGGGATTATTGGCTGAAAGGTGATGACAACGGCATTATGGATGAACCCATGCTGCGTGCCTGGGAGCAGGATAGCGTACCACCTGACAACGCTTATGAAGACAGACCCGGCCGCTGGTTGACAGAGTCCGAGTGGCCATCGAGTAATTTGCAAGAGCAGTGTTTCGTCTTGTCGCCTTACCGGCTTACTCCCCAAACCTGCTCAATCGGTACGTCTGAACCTAACGTTGAGCCTGCCACGATGGGACTACAGTCGCCGTTAAGCGTTGGCTTGTCAGCCGGCAAATGGTGCTCCTACGCCGCGACACCTGACTTACCCGGCGACCAGCGCGAAGAAGACGGCGGCTCCCTTGTTTTTAGTACAGATGCATTAACCGAGTCGTTAAATATCTTTGGCACGCCTTCTTTAGAGTTGGAAGTTTCCAGCAATCAGCCACAGGCCATGTTGGCAGTCAGGCTTTCTGATGTCGCGCCGGATGGGAAAGCAACTCGCGTCACCTATGGTCTGTTAAACCTTACCCACCGTGATAGCAATGCAGAGCCAACGCCGCTTGAACCGCATCGCACCTACCGGGTGACGATAGAGATGAACGGTATTGCCCAGAAATTCCCCGCAGGACACCAATTACGGCTTTCTATTTCAACCTCTTACTGGCCTCTTGCCTGGCTCCCTCCCAAGCCTGCCCAAGTGAATATGACCTTTAACCAGTGCGTGCTTAAACTACCTGTGCGTACCGCAGACCATCATGGGGATGGCTTAACGCATTTTGGAGCGTCCCAGTCGGCACCGCCTCTTGAGATCACTCACTTGGCACCCAGCAAACATAATTGGTTGTTGCATCAAGATCTGGCGGCCAAGGGTTCAACGTTGGAAGTCATCAATGACCAAGGGTGCTTTCGCATTAACGATACTGGTACCGAGATTCACCGGTGCGCCCGCGAATATTACACCACGGTAGGTAATGATTTTACGTCAGCACGTGGCGAGACGATGACGGAAAGCTCGTTTCAGCGGGATGACTGGCATACAGAAGTGTATACCCGGACCGTGCTGAGCTGCACTGAAACGGACTTCATTATTCATGCCCAGATGGATGCTTATGAAGGGCAGTATCGAGTATTTTCCAAAAACTGGGAGTCTACAATTCCACGCGACCTGCTGTAGAAAAGCTGGCATGGAAAGAAGGCGGGGATTAACAAACCACCTTCCCCAATCGAGCAAAGCCGCCTACACTCATTAGGCGGCTCTTTTGTGCATTAAAAAGTAGCAGGTTAGACGAATTTCGATAGATAACGCTTAACGTTTAGCGCGCTGGTCATCGTCATCAGCACGATGCAAAAATTGTGTGGCCGTAGACTCCAGATGATCCGCCAGCCAATCCGCCATGGCAATTTCTTCCTGAAGGATCTCTTTGCATACTTGAGCGACGCCCGTATGGCCCGCACTTTCCGCCGTTTGAATTAAAGCCTTGTAGTTGGCGATTTCAAAGTGCTCAAAAGCGTAACAGGCGATACTCCCTTTCATGACTTCATCGCCTGAAAGAAATACTGCATCGCCACCCGAATTTCACCCTCAATGCCGCCAATAGCTTGCTGCAATAGCATGGCAAACTCAGGGTTAGGTTTATCAACTTTAACTGGATACTGCAGTTTCGCTGAATGGTGAAACATTTTGCTTCCCCTACATTAACTGCCAGGAAGAAAATTTCCTGGCAGTAGACTTAAACGTTACGCAGCATCAGCCTCATTACTAACGGGTCCTTCTAAACAAAGCGCTTCCTTGCGAGTCCATCAAATGAAATATCTGATCGCGTTTAGTTAAGTATAGAAGGCCTCTGTACACTCCCCTTTAAGCAGTAAATATCTCGTATACTATTACTGCCATATTTACAAAGGGACAACGTTTAAGCTAAGTGGTTATGTAAAACCTAATCAACCTGGTCGGCCGCCATCAGGAATTACCACCGTGGCTGTTCTCCCCACCTTTCTGGCCGGCTTCGGAAGCTCGCTCCGGATCATTAGCGAAGTTACCTCCGCTCTTTTGGCCACCTTTATGGCCAATATCTTCATAAAATTCTTTACCATGGGTTTTTGAGGTGGCTTCACCACCTTTCTGTCCTGCCTGTTCGCGGCTCATTCCATTATCTTTGCGATCATTAGCCATGATTCATCTCCTTTTCATGCTTTCGGCAAAAACATATCAATCATTAACTCGATTAACCAATCGAGTAATTTGAGCGTAGCTAACCCCAAAGCCATTTCAAGAGATATGATAGATAATGGAAATCTTTAATTTTTGTCTCCACGTTGTTTTGTTGTTATTAAAATACGGCGCTAAGGTAACACAATATAGGGTTAACAACGCTTATTTCTACCGTAAGCAAAGACATAAAGAGAACGTATCTCCCTTATTATTTAATTTACGTAATTTTTTCGTATAACTATTTTTTAAATAAATATGAAAGTAATAGCGTGAAAGCGATTCAAATCATTGAAAATGAATAAAGCGATGGTTAAAACAACCTTCTTGCATACTCACGAAAATTAGTTGGACCACGGTGCTTCGCTACTACTATTTTTGCAGCTGTGGGGTGCCAAGGTAGGAAAAATGAATACCAGCGCTGCCCAAGTCGGAAATGATGGTCAAGCAGCCACCAGAAAGCCTATTTTTTTATTTATCAAAAACCCAGCATAACGACCATAAGCCATTGAAACAAAACACTATACAGAATCAATGTAAGAGAATGCTTACAAAAATATCAGCGATTGACTACATCATTTCCTACCAAAGCCGTTAGAATCGTACCTGCTACGGATCGCAGTAGCTCACTTGAGTCGCGCCAGCCCATGGAAGGGTTCGGAAAGCAATATGCGAAAGGATCAAGGACGCGCGACAGGCCATGGACGGCCTTATCACCCATGTTAGATAATCTCTGCTACATTAGTATCCCGCCATTTTCAGCACCCACTTTACTCATCTTTTTTACCAGTTCTCATCGCGCCAACTAATAAGCGTTATGCCTGCCTTTATAGTTACTTCTTTATGTTTATTTTTATAGCACGCACAAAAAAGCCGCCCTTTCGGACGGCTTAATCTAATTCTCTAATGTGTTGCTTTTAACCATCTTTCGATGGTGCCGACACCAGGAGTCGAACCCGGGACCTACTGATTACAAGTCAGTTGCTCTACCAACTGAGCTATGTCGGCGCTTCACATTTTCTTGAGAACATGATTGCTTCGCTGTTAGGCTTCGCAATCAACAAGAAATCTTGTTGGCAATGGCTGGGGTACCAGGATTCGAACCTGGGAATGCCGCTACCAAAAAGCGGTGCCTTACCACTTGGCGATACCCCAACGTTTGGTGGCCAGAGACGGAATCGAACCGCCGACACGGGGATTTTCAATCCCCTGCTCTACCAACTGAGCTATCTGGCCGCTGCCAACGGTGCGTATTAAACTAAAAACTCAGCTTTTCGTCAACACCTTTGTGAAACTTTCTTTTCTAACCGTCGCTTAGGGTAACTCTACGACTAACGGCGTAGGACTGAAACACCCGTAATTCCTGCGATTGCCGCCTGTCTGAGCATTCGACTACACCTGCGTAGGCGGCACATAGCCCTCGGCCTGGTCGGTGGTTTCGTTATTCAGGAAGCGTTGCATTTGATCCATCAGGTAGGCGCGCGCTTCCGGGTCGAGCATATTCAGGTGCTTTTCGTTGATTAAACGGGTCTGCAGCGCCTGCCACTCTTCCCACGCCTGCTTGGATACAGAAGCCTGGATCTCCTGGCCCTGCTTGCCGGGTAGCGGTGGAAATGGGAGAGCTGGCAGCTCTTTTTGATACTTACGACAAAAAACCGTATTACTCATTGATAACTCCTTGGTGGATAGCGACGCCCAAGGCCTTATACACGCCCGGGCGTTAAGTTAAGGACAAAAGGTGTCAGTTGACCCAGCAGCGCTTTGACAGGCGCCGCTAAGCCAAGCGCCCGGGGGTGGTTAACATCAAACCACACTCCGTGCTCTCTTACTTCACTCAGCCTATCGCAGGAAACCGGCTGAGGGGTAATCTCAAGACGAAAATGGCTAAAGGTATGCTGGAAGCCTGGCATGGCCGTCTCACGTTTAGGCGATACGACGTGCTGTTCAAGCCAGTCGTTCAGTTCACTGTGCGTGTCGAATTGCGGCAAGCTCCATAGCCCACCCCACAAACCGCTAGGCGGGCGCTGCTCCAACCAGACGCGCCCTTGGAAGTCTCGTAGCAGGAGCATAATCGTACAGCGAGTGGGCAACGCTTTTTTGGGTTTGGATTCAGGATAGCGCTGTGGCTCACCCTGAGCGTACCCCAGACATACATCGTTAAACGGGCAGCACGTGCAATCAGGCTTGCTGCGCTTACATAAGGTGGCGCCAAAATCCATCATCGCCTGCGTGAAATCCGCCAAGCGTGTGGACGGCGTGTAGTAGTCGGCCAGCGCCCACAACTTTCGTTCGACAGTAGGCTTACCTGGCCAGCCAGGAATAGCGTGTAATCGCGTTAGCGAGCGCTTTACGTTGCCATCTAAAATGGCCGCTCGGTTGCCGGTGCTCTGGGCGATAATCGCGCCTGCCGTTGATCGCCCAATGCCAGGCAAAGCTACTAGTGCATCGACACTTTCAGTGGGCAGTTCGCCGTTGTACGCTTCCAGCGTCAGCTGAGCGGCCTTATGCAGGTTGCGCGCCCGGGCGTAATAACCAAGCCCGGTCCATAAGTGCAACACCTCATCCTGAGGAGCGAGAGCGAGCGACTCAAGCGTTGGGAAGCGAGCCATAAAGCGCTCGAAGTAAGGGATCACTGTCGCCACTTGGGTCTGCTGAAGCATAATTTCCGAAACCCACACTCGGTAAGCGCTACGGGGCGACTGCCAAGGCAAGTCGTGCCGACCATGCTGGTCAAACCAGGCCAACAGACGGCGATAAAACTCGCTTGCTTCAAGCCTTGGGGTTGGCATATCAGCCATTGGGACTCCTTCGCTAGCGTGTTCGTAACGTATTTGGCTGAATGAGCCAATCAGCGTATACCAATAAAAAAGCGCCGGCATTTAGCCGGCGCAGACTGACTTACAGGGATGCTCAGTTGAAGAGGCGGCGAATACCTTCGCGAAGGTTTTGGCCGGCACCTTCACCCAAGCGCTCATCCAACTGATCCAACGAACCGCCTACGCGCTCCTCAAGTTCCGTAGTCACACGGTTTCCAGCTTCGTTACGCAGCAGGTTAACCACGGCGGTCTGAAAAGCCTCTCGATCAATGCGGCACCATTCGCTGGTTGCATCGCCAATGTGGCCTTCACAGCGAACGGGCAGTGGCAACTGCTCCAGGCGAGGATTCACTTCACAGGCAGCATCGGCGGTATTCGCTAACCGTGCATCTGCTCGCGTATCAAAGTTCAGGCTGTTGAAATTCAGCTCGCCCTTTCCGTTAACTTCGATCCCCGGCAGGGTGATGTTCAGGTTGTCACTGCTCATGACGCCATTACGTATCTGGAACGTCGCATCAAAACGCTCGAAGCGCGTATCGTTATGCCAGTCGCGGACGGTTCCTTCGCCTTCTACCTGGGCTGCCAGCTCACACATCTGCTGAGAAATATTAATATCTAAAATCGCACCTTCATTAAGACGCCCGTTCAGCTGTCCATTTAGATTACTGACCAACGCTTCACGGGTATTGCCACGGGACATTAGCTCGCCATCCAGATGCAAGCGCCCTCTCAGCGGAGAAGGCTCGTCCTCATCACTGAGTGCTTCAATCAGCGATGCCATTTGCACATTATTAATGGTCGGGGCCAGCGCCCACGCCATTACCCGCTCGCGGGCATCCAGTTGGCCTGAAGCGCTAAGCTCTCCGCCATAAAAGCGTGCGTCAAAGGCGGTTAGTTGCTGAAGACCTTCCTCACCTTGTAGCTGCAAGCGCGTGTCATTAAAGGTAAGACCTCCCAGCAGAAGTGTATCGACACGTAGATCACCCTCCATTGACAATTCACTGAGCCATGCTTGCGGCAGCAACGTCTCTGCACTCTGGGCAAACGCCCTGCGCAATAAGCCTAAACTTGCCTGCTGAGACGTTGCGGGACCTGGAAGATAATGATCAACATTCAGGTTATCGCCTTCCAAATCAAACGTTAACTGCGACCCATCCAGTGCGGCGGCAACTTGCCCTGTAAAGGTGCTGTCATCGACAACCAGCGATAGCCTGGGTAGCGATACGTGCAGCTCATCCCCTTCAATGGGACTGGTCATGGCGATATCGCTAAGCGCTGCCTCGCTGGTGGTATTCAATTCAACGCCTGCACGAGTCAACCACGGACGCAGCGTAAAAGGCGCGGCGGTAATCTGGCCACGGTATTGAGGCGCATCAAACATCTGCTCGACATTCAGGTGGCCACTCACGCGCAGCCCATCAGGCCCGGTCAGCTGTAGCTCTTTTAGCTGTGCGGTTTGCGCCTGCCAGTCACTTTCCAAACCAAAGGCTAGCGCCAGCGCTAGACTGCCCTGCCATTTTTCAGAGTCCTGCAGGCCGGCTTCTAATACACCTTCGGTGATACTTAACTGTTTCTCTTCCATCCGCGCAACGATTTCAGCCGCCCTTAAGCCAAGCCGCTGAGGTTCACTGTCCGGGTGCAGGCGTGTGTTGGTACTTAAACGGGTATTTTCCAGTACCACGCTGTCTTCTGCGAGCTTAAGGCGCATGCGTGTATCAAGGTCAATATCACTGGTTAAATCCGGCGTGCGCTCCAGCACTTCGGCATCCAAACGATTATGTTTGGTCAGCGTAAACATGGCTTTTAAAGGGAAAGGGCTTACCGGATTGACGTTGCTGCCGGAAACATTCAGCGACTGCAGGCGCCACAGCGCTTGGCTTTGCGCATCACGAAAACGAATATCGGCGTCTTTTACTTCAACACTGGCGATGTTCAATACAACGGAAAGATTACCTGCATCGGCATTCGGCCCTGCACTTGCTGGCGCCAGCACGGTTTGCGCTTTTTCATCGCTACCTTCAGCCAAGCGCTCGACCAGCGACTTCCAGTTGCCTTCGCCTGCCTCGTTCCGCTCAAGGTTTAGGCGCATGCCGTCCAGCGTTAAGCCGTCAACTGCAATTTCACCGCGCAATAATGGCGCAAAAGCGACGCTGACCTCGGCGCGCTGTATAGAAGCAAACGACGTATCTTCTTCCGATTGCTCGGGCAGCCAAGCACGCGCTTGCTCAACGCTTACCCCAATACGTGGATAGAAAGACCATGTAATTGGCCCATCAAGCGCCAAATGCAGCCCCGTATGCTCTTCCACAACGGACGTCAGGCGTGGCTTGAAATCTTCCGGGTCAAGAAAGGTGGTCACATAAACCACCGCCGCCACCCCTACAATGGCGAGAATGCCGACAGCAGCCAGCAAAATACGTAATAACTGTTTCATTACCCTTTCCCTTGTGGGTCTAACTCAACAAAATTGCTGGTAAGAGGTTGATCCGGTGTGGGCCTTTCAGCACTGGTGCTGGGACGATAGCCAAGCTTGGAGAGCAACACCTGGTCGGCCAACGGTAGCGATGAGATGTCAATACGCAGTTTACGCCCCTCTTGCTTGGCCTGTTCACCCAGCAGCGCCATTAGCCGCGAGCCAACGCCTCGGCGGCGTGTGGTTTTGCGTACACATAGCTCTGAAAGCCACCATGCCCGGTCTTGCCCTTCTTGAATAGCCGCCGCCCCCAACAAACGATCATTAAAGTGCGCGCAGGCAAAAAAGTGCTTCGCTTTTAAATGCTGCTCTATAAAAGGCAGGACCGCCTGAGCAGGCACACGCTCTTTCGGTGCATCCTCATAAATACGCGTCAAATCGAGACGCACTTGCTCATCGTTCTCCCAACAGGCTTGGTCGACGCGCTCCAGTGTCACCGGCATGATGAACTCCTCTTCGCCAAAGCAGCAAAACTGCTATTTTTAATGCCTAAAAGGGCGGCTACATTGCGCGCATTGTAGCGGATGGGGGCGCCGATTCTCTATAATGATCGCTTTGCCGCAGATATATGTCCTAATAACAGAGCGATGAAACAGTGCGACCCATCGCCTTCCCTTCAGAATGCGCTAGAGCGCAGGAGATGCAACATGGCAGCGCGTATTGCCACGGTTAGCCGTGATACCAATGAAACCCAGATCACCGTCAGCGTCAATCTGGATGGCGAAGGCCACCTTCGCTGCGAGACGGGCGTTCCCTTTCTGGATCATATGCTTGATCAGGTTGCACGCCACGGGATGATAGACCTTGATATCCTCGCCAAAGGCGATTTGCATATTGATGAACACCATACCGTTGAAGACCTGGGCATTACTCTGGGCCAGGCATTTAATGAAGCGATTGGCGACAAGCGCGGCATTTATCGCTATGGCCATGCGTATGTGCCGCTGGATGAAGCACTCTCCCGCGTGGTGATCGACTTCTCTGGTCGGCCCGGCCTCTATATGGATGTCGAGTTTACGCGCGCCACCATAGGCCGTCTTGACACCCAGCTGTTCTGGGAGTTTTTTCAAGGGTTCGTTAATCATGCGCGCGTCACGTTGCATATTGACAACATTAAAGGCTTTAACGCTCACCACCAGGCCGAAACAATTTTTAAAGCCTTTGGACGCGCTCTACGCATGGCGGTGGCAGAAGATCCACGCATGGCGGGGCAGATGCCTTCCACCAAAGGGAGCCTGTAATGGCGGGCTGTCGTACATATATCAGTACATATATCAGTACAGTAAACAGCTCAGGTAACCGTTCGTTCACTCGATCAAGGAGCGCTTCATGACTATTGCGGTAATCGACTACGGGATGGGTAATCTACATTCTGTCGCGAAGGCGCTTGAACATGTAACGCACGAGAACGTCATTATCACCCGTGACCCGCGGCGCATTTTAGGCGCCACCCGCCTGGTACTGCCAGGCCAGGGCGCTATTCGCGACTGTGTGTGTGAGCTTGAACGCACGGAGCTGCGTGGTTTGGTTGATGATGTGCTAACACGTCAGGCGAAACCGTTGCTGGGCATTTGCGTGGGTCAGCAAATGTTAATGGAGCGAAGCGAAGAGAACGGCGGCGTCGACTGTCTGGGCTTCTTCAAGGGCAGCGTGGATCGCTTTCCGACCACGATGCGCGACGCGCACGAACAGCGTTTAAAAGTGCCGCACATGGGTTGGAACCTGGTGGAACAAAGCCATGACCATCCGCTATGGGCAGGCATTGATAACAACGAGCACTTCTACTTTGTACACAGTTATTACGTGAATGCTACCGACGATGCCCAGGTTTTTGGCACCACGCATTATGGCGATGTCAGTGCCCACGTGGCGATTGGCCGCGACGCCACCTTTGCCGTACAGTTCCACCCGGAAAAAAGCTCCCGAGCAGGCCTACGCTTACTCGAAAACTTTGTCACCTGGACGCCCTAAGAGGTTTAGTTATGTTGGTAATTCCTGCGATTGATCTCAAAGACGGCCAGTGTGTGCGGTTGAAACAGGGGCGTATGGATGATGCGACCTCTTACGGCGATGATCCCGTCGCTATGGCCGCGCGCTGGGTAGAAGCTGGCGCGCGCCGCCTTCATCTGGTCGATTTGAATGGCGCGTTTGAAGGCAAGCCGGTCAATGGCGATGCCGTGACGGCCATCGCACGTGCCTATCCCAACCTGCCCATTCAAATTGGCGGCGGCATTCGTACTGCTGAAACCATTGAGCACTACCTGAATGCAGGCGTATCTTACGTGATTATCGGCACCAAGGCGGTTAAAGAGCCCGCGTTTGTGGGTGAAATGTGCCGCGCTTTCCCAGGTCGCGTGATTGTTGGCTTGGACGCTAAAGACGGCTTCGTGGCCACCGACGGCTGGGCAGAAGTTTCAAGCGTTAAAGCCGTCGACTTGGCGAAGCGGTTTGCTGATGACGGCGTCTCCAGCATCGTCTATACCGACATTGCCCGTGACGGCATGATGCAAGGCGTTAACGTTGAAGCAACGGCTCAGTTGGCTCGCGAAGGCGGCCTGCCGGTCATCGCCTCTGGGGGCGTGACCAACCTGGATGACATTAAAGCGCTGTGCGATGTCGCCGATAGCGGTATTTTAGGCGCCATTACCGGTCGTGCCATTTACGAAGGCAGCCTGGATGTGGCTGAAGCACAACGTCTTAGCGACCAACTGACAGGAGGCGGAGCGTGAGCTTATCCAAGCGTATAATTCCCTGCCTGGACGTTGATGCTGGGCGAGTGGTGAAAGGCGTCAACTTTGTCGGCATTCGTGACGCAGGCGACCCGGTCGAGATTGCCCAGCGCTATAACCAGCAGGGCGCCGATGAAATTACCTTTCTGGATATTACCGCTAGCCACGAAGGCCGCGACACTACTGTCGAAATGGTCGAACGCATCGCAGGGGAAGTGTTTATTCCGCTGACGGTGGGTGGCGGTATTCGCAGCTGTGACGATATTCGTACAATGCTGAATGCAGGCGCGGATAAAGTGTCGATCAACACCGCCGCCGTTACGAATCCTGAATTTGTTCGCGAAGCTGCGGAACGCTTTGGCAGCCAGTGCATCGTGGTGGCGATTGATGCCAAGCGCGTCTCCAGTGAAGGCGAGCCGCCGCGCTGGGAGATTTTCACGCATGGCGGCCGCCGCCCAACCGGGCTTGATGCGGTGGAGTGGGCCAAAAAAATGGTCGAGTTTGGCGCGGGCGAGCTGCTGCTCACTAGCATGGACCGTGATGGCACCAAAATCGGCTTTGATCTTGGCGTGACCCACGCGATTTCAGAAGCCGTGAGCGTGCCGGTGATTGCATCTGGCGGCGTGGGCAATCTGGATCACCTGGTGGACGGCGTATTGAAAGGTGGTGCGGATGCTGTGCTAGCCGCCAGTATTTTCCACTTTGGAGAACATACGATCCCTGAAGCAAAGCGCTATATGGCAGAACGCGGTATCGAGATGCGTCTGTAACATTTTTGTTGCCCAGTCCCTTTTTAGGAGTATTACATGCCCCGTTGTTTCCCATGGTTGGGAGGGCTAACTGGTTTATGGCTGAGCGCATCTGCCTCAGCCTTCACCTTGCCGGACTGGCCTCCGACGCTTGAGCTGGACCATACGCTAGTGCAAACCAGCCTGTTAACCCGCCACTTTGATCCACAGCCGGATCATAACAATCAGCAGAATTTGATCGGCATTGAGTTACATAACCCGGACCGCTGGCTTGCAGGTACGGCGTGGTTTAAAAACTCGTATAATCAGCCCACCTGGTACGTTTATGCCGGGCGTGAATTCCCCCTTTGGCAGTTCAAAGATATTAACGTCAGGGCCAAACTCACCGGTGGGCTGCTGCATGGTTATAAAGGTGAGTACCGGGACAAAATCCCCCTCAACCATCTTGAAACCGCGCCAATCCTGCTTCCCAGCATAGGTATGCAGTGGGGGCGGCTTGAGTCTGACCTCATCATTTTCGGCACCGCTGGCATGATGGTAACTGCGGGCCTGCGCTTTTAGGCAAGCCTGACCTCACTCATCATCTTCCTCAAGGCTAAGGCCCAGATTACTGATACCGTCGTTACGCCCTAGCTTGCGTATTTCCTTAAGCGCGGCTTTGTTTAGCGGTTCACTGACCGCTTCCAAGACCGCGTCCTGAAAATCATTTTCGTCGGCCATTAACGGATGGTCACGAATCAGCAAGGCAAGCTTTTGGGCATCCTCTTCGCCTTCAGTAAGTTCGATAAAGGCACGCACTCCGGCACGTGACGTACGGCTCACATCCAGCACGGCTTCGGGAGAGTCACCCTGCAGTGTGTCCAACAACGCCGACAGGGAAACCACCGCGTCCAGCGCACGACGCGCACCAAAACTTTCATCGTCAGCAGGCGGCTCGCACTCCGCCAACTTTTCCGCCTGACGCGCAAAATCAATGCTCGCGCTGGGCACGCTTAAGCGCTCCCAAACCAGGCTAATTACAGTACGCAGCGTATGAATATCCCCTTGGCCAGTGGTCTGCTCGTACAGGGCGTAATTAGGCAGCAGGCGCTCACATAATGCGGCCATAAACGCTTGCTGAGCCGGTAGCGGAAGCAGTTGCAACTGCTGATAAAATCCTGGGGGCTTGGACGCCATACTGATTTCCTAACACGTAATATTGGTGAAATGGGGTCAATACGTTATGGTCGAACTCGCGCTGTCATTAACACTTACAGCCTTTACTGTGTACGGCCGGCGAGGAGATTACCATGCATATTCATTTGCTACAGCACGGCGCTGATCATGCTCCTGCCCGCTTAACGGACTGGTTAAGCAGTATGGGACATAGTTACACCATTTTTCACCTTTATGCAGGCGAGTTAACGCCTCGTCCGGCAGAAAGCGATGCGTTAATCGTGCTGGATGGCCCTGAAACGTTTATAGATCAGCCGCCTGCCTGGTTTAAAGCCGAAAACAAATTGATTAACCGTTATCTTGATGGTCAAAAGCCCATGATGGGCATTGGCCTGGGGGCCCTGTGGATCGCTCAGGCACTTGAGGCAATCATCGCTCCAGGTACGTATCCCGAAAGAGGTTGGCATACCGTATCGCTGGCCCCAGAAAGCCCGTTTGACTTACCCGAGAAGTTTGAAGCCTTTATGTGGCATCGTTATGTATTTAGCTTGCCCGATAATGCATTGCCGTTGGGCGGCAGTGCGGCGGCACCGCTGCAAGGCTTTAGCTGGGACAGCGGCCGCGTCATCGGTTTGCTTTGCCTTTTTGAGGTAACGCTTGCCAATGTGAAAAAGCGACTTGAGCATGCCGAGCCCACTACGCCTACCTCTTCCGCGGCAGACCGCTTTCGCCAGGAAAGTAGCCAGATCCTGGAAGACGCGACGCGCTTTCATCGGCTGGCCCCCCTGCTTGATCGCATCATGACGCAATGGCTTAGAGTGAGCTAACCACGCCGAAAGATAGCCACTAGGCGCTCCACTGCTTAGCGGCCTCCCAACAGCTGTCCCAATCCCCCACATGAAGTTCTGGCGCCGCTGTCGCTCGCTGTTTTTCGAGATGGTAGCGGTAAAGCGGGTCGTAATATTCAGTGAGAAGTGGTGCAAGCCATGCTTCATGCGCCTGTGGATTGCCTTCGCCATGGGCCTTAAAAGCCAGTGCCTGTAAGCGTTGCATACGCTGCAGGCGCGCATTGCCCAAGCGTTTTTCAAGGCGGATTAATGCATTGCCCAACTGGCGTTGCATTAACTCCCAGCCCTGCTGCGCCCCGAAGTGTGCGGTGTACTCCCTTTCAAGCTCAATAATGTAGTCGTTCAGGAGTTGATCAAGTCGCCAATCGAGCGGCATTTCAATGCGCACACGCGGTGCCTTTTGTAGGGCATACCAGAAGGTGAGCGGTATATTGGCGCTACCGATCTGGCGAGACTCGTCTTCAATGACCAGCTTGCCCGGCAGGGCCAGTAGCCGCGCTGCCAGCGCATGTTCAAAATCAATCTGCGTGGCAGGGGCTTCAGGCCTGCGACCAAAGGCAGAACCTTTATGATGAGCGCAAGCCTCAAGATCAACCCCGTTATCCAGCCGATTGATCAGCGTGGTTTTAGCGCATCCAGTTAACCCGGCAACTACCAGCATGGGCTGTTCGACCGCTACGTCTATGCGCTGGCAAAGCGCGTGGCGCATGGCTTTCCAGCCGCCGCGAATACGCGGTTTAGCAATGCCCGCCTCGTTAAGCCACTGCTGGGCAATTTGCGAGCGTAACCCACCGCGAAAGCAATAAATAATCGCATCCGGGTGCTCGGCCAAATAAGCCTGCCATGCGGCTACCCGAGCCTGCTTGATATCACCACTAACCAACCGCTCGCCCAATGCAATAGCGGCATGTTGACCTTGCTGCTTATACGCGATACCAACCTGACGGCGCTCCTCATCGACCATTAAAGGGAGGTTCACCGCCCCCGGCAGCGCGCCCTGGGCGAACTCTACCGGGGCACGCACATCAATCAGGGGTCGCGCTTCGCTGATCAAATGTAATGATGCAGGTATCGTTTCAAGCTCATTCTCAAGCACTATCCCACCACCTCAATCAGCGCCTCGCCCTCACGGGCTTTCATGACGCCAAACGGCTGAAGCGATAAGCCGAACTCTCGGCCGATTCGTTCAACATCATCTTCCCAAGCAGGGTCGACACTTAGCAGTAAACCGCCTGACGTTTGCGGGTCGCATAGCCACTGCCAGTGAGCTTCATCCATATCAGGCAAGCTTTTACCTAAGGCATCGCGGTTGCGCCGCGTACCGCCGGGAACGGCCCCTTGACGACGATAGGTTTCTGCCTGAGCCAGCCGAGGTAGGCGGCGAAAATCTATCTGGGCCATGACGTTGCTTGCGCTGCATATTTCCGACAAATGCCCCGCCAAGCCAAACCCGGTAACGTCGGTCATGGCATTAAGGCCTTTTACATCGGCAAGCTTGACGCCGATACGGTTGGATTTAAGCATGGTTTCCCGAGCCAACCCATGATGCCCCGCTTCCAGCAGGCCTTGCTTCTCTGCGGTGGTCAGCAGCCCAACGCCTAACGGCTTGGTCAAAAACAGCAGATCACCCGGCTTAGCGCGGCTATTGAGCTTTAACTTGTCCAGGTCGATCAGCCCATTCACTGCCAAGCCAAAAATGGGCTCGGGCGCATCAATCGAGTGACCACCCGCCAAGGCGACACCCAGCTCACGGCAAACGCCCTGGGCGCCGGCAATGACATCGCCTGCAATCTCCGCGCTCAGTTTGTCTAATGGCCAGCCAAGAATGCTTAGCGCCATGACCGGCGTACCGCCCATAGCGTAAATATCACTAATAGCGTTCGTGGCAGCAATTCGCCCAAAATCAAACGGGTCATCGACAATCGGCATGAAGAAGTCCGTAGTGGCAATCATGCCTCGCCCATCGCCCAGGTCATAGACAGCGGCATCTTCGCGTCCTTGATTGCCCACAATGAGCTGCTTATGCCCGGCTAACGGCCCCGCTTTGGCGAGAATGCTGTCCAGTACATCCGGGGCTATTTTACAGCCACAGCCTGCGCCATGACTGTATTGGGTTAGGCGAATTGAACTCATTGTGTCTCTCCTTGGCACCGCATGTCTTTAGAACAGTTGTTATAACAGTCTTAATAACAATTCTTATAGCGTAGCCTACTTAAAGCGCCTCTAGCGCGTCGCTAAGCTTATCGACGGCAATGACTTCCATTCCCTTGGGTGACTGCTTGGGTGCATTCGCACGAGGTACAATCGCACGTAAAAAACCGTGTTTGGCGGCCTCGGCAATACGCTCCTGCCCACTGGGTACCGGGCGTATTTCACCAGAAAGCCCCACTTCGCCAAACACTACCAGCTCCTTGGGTAACGCGCGGTTTTGTAAACTGGAGACGACAGCTAGCAGTACGGCCAGGTCTGCACTGGTCTCCAATACTTTCACCCCGCCCACCACGTTCAGGAAAACATCCTGGTCACCGGTAAAAAGGCCGCCATGGCGATTGAGCACGGCCAGCAGCATGGCTAAACGGTTTTGGTCTACCCCAACGGCCACACGGCGTGGGTTTCCCAAGGCGGATTCATCTACCAACGCCTGTACTTCGACAAGAATAGGGCGAGTACCTTCCCACACCACCATGACAAGACTGCCTGGTGCTTGCTCTTCCTGGCGCGAGAGAAAAATGGCACTGGGGTTTTTAACCTCTTTTAAGCCTTGCTCCAGCATGGCGAAGACGCCCAGCTCATTAACCGCACCAAAGCGGTTCTTCTGACCGCGCAGGGTTCTAAAGCGGGAGTCGGCGCTACCTTCCAGCAAAAGCGACGCATCGATCATATGCTCAAGCACCTTGGGGCCTGCCAGCGTGCCATCTTTGGTGACATGGCCCACCAGTAACAGCACCGTATTGGTTTGCTTGGCAAAGCGGGTAAGCGCCGCGGCGGACTCACGTACTTGGGCTACCCCGCCCGGTGCCGAGCTAATGTCCTCCAGATGCATGGTTTGGATAGAGTCGATCACCAATATTTCAGGCTTCTCACGCTCAGCCACGGCCAAGATGGTCTCAACGCTGGTTTCCGCAAGCATTTTCAAGCCGTTGGTAGGCAGCTGTAGTCGATGGGCACGCATGGCAACCTGAGACAACGACTCTTCACCCGTGACATACAGGATGCGCCGTTGCTGGGCCAGCTTACAGGCCGTTTGCAGCAATAGCGTGGACTTGCCCGCACCTGGGTTGCCCCCAAGCAGTACCGCAGAACCCGGTACCAAGCCACCGCCTAATACACGGTCAAACTCGTTAAAGGTGGAGCTCAGTCGCGGCACTTCACTTAAATCGACATTGCTTAAATCAACCACATCTCGGGAGAGGTCTCCCGCATAGCCTCCCCGGCCTGACCCACTGCTTCCGCTTCCGGGCCGCGCACTGGCCAGGCGAATTTCGCTCAGCGTATTCCACTCGTTACAACTGGAGCACTGGCCCTGCCACTTGCGATACTCCGCGCCACACTCTGTACATACAAAGGCACTTTTGGCTTTAGCCACCGCACTGATACTCCCGTTGCTGTTAACTCTTTGTCACTATTACCAGGCTATAAAATACAAAAGGCGGCCAATGGCCGCCTTAGGATGTTACTGCTCACTTACTGACGCTGTAACTGCAACATTTCGCCATTTTCAAAGCGACGACGCTCTGGATCAATTAGCTCCAGCGTACGCTCATCAATACGCTGAAAGTAGTAAATTTGGCCGTCGCCATTGGGCGTCAACTCGTAAACAGAGGCATCGGGATCAGACGGCGTGCCGCTCAGCACTTCCCAGTTACCTGCGTAGTTTTCCGGGGGAGGTGTTTGAGGGTGATTGCGATACGTCGCATCCAGTGTGAAAGTACGCTCATCAGGTGTGCTTATTTCTTCGCCCACCATGGTAACGTCCAGATCAATACCATCACAGTTACGGCAAGGCAGTGTGCCTTGATAGCGCTGTTGTGACGCGCTAACGCCTGCGTCACTTTCCTGGGCCGAAGGGCCGCCGGTCGCACAGCCTGCCAACAATGCCAACATAGCCGAACCGGCTAGCAAACTCCTGAATTGCATGGGGTGTCTCCTTATCGTGTTGGTCATACATTTCTTTCGCGCGATTATGACAGCATAACCGTTACAAGGTGCAACGCACACCCCTGATTGTAAGGGGAATGCTTGCGCTTAAGCGAGCATCAAGCGACCATGGCCTATTATGCAAGGATAATCAGGTTACCCTCATGAGCCAATACTGGAGTCCCGCTGTTAAGGCGCTAACCCCTTATATACCTGGGGAGCAGCCGCGTGAGCGTATTATCAAGCTCAATACCAATGAAAACCCTTACCCGCCAGCGCCGGGCGTCGGCCAGGCACTACGTGACTACGCGACCGACCATTTGCGTCTCTATCCCGACCCAACGTCTGCCGCACTGCGTGCAAAACTTGCTGAAACGTACGGCGTTGAAAACCAACAGGTATTTGTGGGCAATGGTTCAGATGAGGTGCTAGCGCTGGCTTTTCAAGCCTTCTTCTGTCACGGCGCACCGCTTGATGCCCCGTCGATTACCTACAGTTTTTATCCGGTCTACGCCAACCTGTATAACGTTGAGCTACGCACTCATCCACTCAATGAGCAGTGGGAAGTTGATCTGGAGGCGCTGGGAACCGCGTCGGCGCGTAGCGGAGTGATTTTTGCCAATCCTAATGCGCCTACCGGGCATGCGCATTCGCTTGAGGATATTGAAACACTACTCAAGCGGGTAATGGATCGCGTTGTATTAGTTGATGAAGCGTATGTCGACTTTGGCGCCGAAAGCGCGATTGGATTAATTGATCGCTATCCGAATTTACTGGTGACGGGCACGTTCTCCAAATCGCGCAGCCTGGCCGGCTTACGCTTGGGCTACGCTGTTGGCTCAGCAGAATTGATTGATGGCCTGCACCGCGTTAAGGACTCGTTTAACTCCTATCCGGTAGATAGCCTGGCAAGCCTAGTGGGTATTGCTGCACTTGATGATAAAGCGCACTTTAACGCAAGCCGGGAGCGCGTGGTTACAACCCGTGAACGCACCCGTCAGCGTCTTGAAGCATTAGGATTTGAGGTATTACCCTCCAAGGCCAATTTTGTGCTTGCCCAGCATCCTGAGCATGCAGGCGCTCAGCTATTTGCGGGCCTTCGCGAACGCGGCGTTTTAGTGCGCCACTTTAATACGCAGGAGCTTAACAACTTCCTGCGCATTACCATCGGCACTGACGATGAGATGGATAGCCTGATCGAAGCGCTGGAGGCGATCTGCGGCTAGTTCGCTCGCCATAAAGCCAAAAGCCCTGTCGCGAGAGGCGCGACAGGGCTTTTTTGTAGGCATAGTTTTTGATTTCACGCATAAAAAAATCCCCCCGGGCGCAAGCCCGGGAGGATTTTTCACAATAAGTGCCTGACGATGACCTACTCTCGCATGGGGAGACCCCACACTACCATCGG
>NZ_FUKM01000021.1 GCF_900163645.1 Halomonas citrativorans
ATGCGTGGCGTGCATAGGCCTCTGCTTGCGAGCCGACTTTTCGTACAGAACCTAGGATCTATCTCCCCGGCTAGATCCGCTGCCGGGTAACCGTTGTAACGCAGTACCGGGTCTGGGCCAAAGGTTTGCCGGATATCCACCATCGTGCCGATCGGCACCATTTCCCCTTGGTCATTGCGGGTGCGCAGCCGGGCGATGTCTTCTACGCTTGCCCGATACGGGGCGTCCGCTTGGGCGATGACCTGCCAGGTGCGACCAAAGCGGTTGAAGTCATTCACATAGGTCGAGCCAAGATAGGTCTGCAGGGTGTCGAACAGTTCAGTCAACGGCACCCCTTGGGCCTTGGCTCTTAACCGATCCACCTCGGCATCCAACTGTGGCACGTTGGATTGATAGCTGCTGATTGGGAAGCCCATGCCCGGCGTTTGCGCAACCGCGCCCTGGAATTGATTAACCGCCTCCTGCAATGCTCCATAGCCAAGATTACCGCGATCTTCTATGAACAGCTGAAAGCCAGAACCATTGCCAAGCCCCAGAATCGGCGGCGGCATAAAGGAGAACGCAAAGCCCTCTTTCAAGCCACCAATGCGCTGGTTGATGCGGGCATTGATCTCCGCGGCGCTAATGGTGCGCTCATCAAAAGCGCTGAGGGTGAGAAATGCTACCCCGGTATTGGAGGTATTGGTGAACTGCAGCGCGTTCAAACCAGGAAAGGCAATAGCGTGCTCCACGCCTTCAGTCTCCATGGCAATATCCACCACCTCCTGGAGCATCTGATCAGTTCTCTCCAGGGATGCTCCTTCCGGCAGAATAACGCCCGCAATCAGATAAAGTTTGTCCTGCACCGGAATAAAGCCGGATGGCACCGCCTTGAACATCACGCCGGTACCCAGCAGCAACAGCGCATAGACCATAAACACCGCACCACGATGCTTCAGAGACCTAGCGACCCCTCCCTGATACTTAGTTGAGCTGGCATTGAAAAAGCGATTGAAGGGACGAAAAATCCAGCCGAACAGCTTGTCAATCACTCGGGTAAGGCGATCTTTAGGCGCGTCATGAGGCTTGAGTAGCATTGCTGCCAGCGCGGGTGACAGGGTAAGGGAGTTAATGGTGGAGATCACCGTGGAGATAGCAATTGTCACTGCGAACTGGCGGTAGAATTGACCGGTCACACCAGAAAGGAAAGCCATGGGGATAAACACCGCGCACAGCACTAGGCCGACGGCAATAATAGGCCCGGAGACCTCTCTCATTGCCTGATGAGCGGCTGCCTGCGGCGGTAAACCCTCCTCAATGTTCCGCTCCACGTTTTCCACCACTACGATGGCATCATCCACCACGATGCCGATGGCCAGCACCAGACCAAATAAAGTGAGCGTATTGATGGAGTAACCCAATAGATAGAGCGCCCCAAAAGTACCGATAACCGATACCGGCACAGCAAGCAAAGGGATAATAGAGGCACGCCAGGTTTGTAAGAAAAGCGTGACCACTAACACCACCAACAACACAGCTTCCAGCAGCGTTGCTATTACCGACTTTATAGAGTCGTTCACAAAAATGGTGGTGTCATAGACTGCCTCATATTCCACACCTTCAGGGAACTGCTCGGACAGTTCATCCATGGTGGCCACCACCTGCTCACGGATCTCCAGCGCATTGGCGCCCGGTGCCTGAAAGATACCAATCGCCACCGCGTTCTGGCCGTCCAACTGCGAACGCAGGGTATAGTTTCCGGCGCCCATTTCCAGCCGGGCCACGTCTGAAAGCCTGAGTATTTCGCCGTTCTCGCCACGTTTCAGCACGATGTCGCCGAACTCCTCCACTGTTTCCAGTCGCCCGCGGGCATTGATCAGCGTCAGGAAATCACTCTCCTCAATGGGTTCAGCACCCAGTTGTCCGGCGGAGACCTGAACATTCTGCTCCCGCATAGCACCAACCACATCGCTGGCCGTCAGGCCGCGAGCGGCTATGTGAGCGGGGTCCAGCCAAGCCCGCATGGCGTAATCCCCCCCACCAAAGAGCTGGGCATCCCCTATTCCTTCGAGCCGGGCCAGACGATCGCGAACATTCAGCCGCACATAGTTGCGCAGGTAAAGGGTGTCGTATTCGCCGCTAGGCGAAGTCAAGTGAACCACCATCAGAAAAGTAGGTGACTGCTTCTGGGTGGTGACCCCTTGACGACGTACCGCCTCAGGTAGCCGCGCTTCAGCTTGGCTGACGCGGTTCTGCACCCGAACGGCAGCCTCTTCGGCATCAGTCCCTGGGCGGAAGGTAACGGTCATCTGCAGCACGCCATCAGAACCCGCGACGGACTTGAGATACATCATGTCCTCGACGCCATTGATAGCTTCTTCCAGCGGGGTGGCCACTGTATCGGCGATTTCTTTTGGATTAGCCCCCGGGTAAACCGTGCGGACAACCACTGAGGGCGGCACCACGTCCGGGTACTCGCTGATCGGCAGGTTGGGGATGGATATCAACCCCACCGCTAGGATAATAATCGACAGCACCGCCGCAAAAATCGGTCTGTCCACGAAGAAACGGGAGAAGTTCATGGTGGATTAATCTTCCCTGGCAGCAATGGTGGGCTGGGCATTAACCGGCGGGGCATCCACTACCTGTTGTGGGGAGACTTCCATCCCCGGCATGAATACTTTTTGCACGCCGTTAACAATCACCCTGTCACCGGCGTTAAGCCCTTCGGTGATAACCGTTTGTTCTGCCACTTGACGCCCGGTGGTTACCTGGCGCCGCTCTGCTAGGTTGCTCTCATCAATGACATAGACGTAGCGGCGATCCTGGTTGGTCAATACCGCCTTTTGATCTACTAGCAACGCCTGTTCTAAACGAGCGACCGGCATTTCAACCCGTGCAAACTCCCCAGGCCGAATATGCCCATCCGGGTTGGCTAACACTGCCCGGAATTGCAGAGTGCCCGTATTGGGGTTTAAACGGTTATCGATAAAATCCAGAGCGCCGGTGAACTGACGCTGCGGGTCGCCTCCCAGCTCAATCGTCAGGCGGTTCGGCGCGTCACCGACCAGCATGGTCTGGCTGGCAAACGCAGCTTGTTCATCCGCCTCGAAGTAGACGTGGACCGGATCGATGCTCACTAGCGTAGTCAGCAGGCTCTGATCGGCGTTGGCCAGATTGCCGCGAGTCACCATGGCCCGACCGATACGACCACTGATCGGTGCCGTGATGCGGGTATACTCAAGGTCAAGCTCGGCGGTATCTAGCGCTGCTTGCGCGGCATCCACCATGGCCCGGGTATTGTTCAAGGCCGTTTGACGCTGGTCATGCACTTCCTGAGAAATGGCTTGGCGCCCCAATAACACTCGGGCGCGTTCGGCTTCGCTGCCCGCTTGGGCCAGTTGGCTCTTGGCCTGGGAAAGATCAGCCTGGGCGGCTCCGATACGCGCTTGGTAAGGCCGCGGGTCGATCAGGAACAGTAGCTCTCCCTGCTCCACCAGCTCGCCCTCATCAAACGCCACCTCTTGGATATAGCCGCTAACCCGGGCCCTTAATTCGACCGTTTCGGCGGCCTCCACGCGTCCGGTGAATGACTCACTTAACACCACCGGCTGAGCGACGATTTCCGCTACGTCGACTTCCGGCGGTGGAGGTAATGAAGATGCTACGGACTCCTCGCTCTGGGCCTCGCACCCGGTGAGTAAAACCGTTATCAGCAGGAGCAGGATCACTGCCCCTCTGCTGTTTGCAAACGGAGTTCGTTGAAACAGACTTCCCATGATTACTTGCTCCAATGGCTATCGAAAACCGATAGCGGCGTCAGAATCGACAGTCGATGGTGTTGGCATAGAGGGGCTAAACAAGCGGGCACCGTCGCGCGCCCAACAAACGCCACTCACCATAGGCGGGGCGAGCGCGTTCAAGGTAGCGCGTTCCTGCGCCATGATTGCCTAATTCTGTCGTGGGTCGTAAGCAGTTGAGCAAGGCTGGTGGATCAAGAGGCAAAGGGTTTTCGCGTCTATGCATCGTGTCTGTTTGATGACACTCAGCGTGGTTGCCAATTTCTACGAGGTACTTGCCTGATCCTGCAAAACAGATAAAAAAGCATCGGATTTATAAAACGTAGGCGTACACTGCAATTTGTTAAGGAGGAAAGCCATTGACCGTTCTCGTGCCTGAACAGATTCCCCATCTTGGCGACAGCCTGCTGCAACAATTAAGCCAAGTCGCCCGCCGCTGGGCGCCCCTGGAAGAACTGCAGGATACGGCGATTGCCGAGGTTCAACTGGTACGCGCTGACGCCCCTACCAGTTTTCACTGCGCCGTCTATGAACCGTGCCTGTGCTTTGTCATTCAAGGCAGCAAGACTGTGCTATTGGGTGACAAGGAGATCGTCTACACCGGACCTAGCTATATGGGTAGTGCCGTTCACCTGCCGATGGTAGGCAGGATTGACCATGCTACCCCGGAGACCCCCTACTTGGCGGTAAAGGTGTCGGTGGAGCCTCAGGAAGTAGCTGGGTTGATACTGGAGGTGGGTGACAAGGCACCGCACGCGGGAGGTAATGCCATATGCCCCGAGATGGACTGCGGTTTAAAATCGGCCCCCATGGATGCCCGTATGCAGGGTGCACTCTATCGATTATTAAGCCTGCTCGACTCACCAGAAGATATTAAGGTACTTTCCCCCTTGGCCCGGCGGGAGCTAATCTATCGAGCCCTAATGGGTGGCATGGGGCCTCACATGCGCCGGTTTACTGCCTCGGACTCACAGGCTAATCGGATTGCACGGGTTATCTATGCCCTTAAAGAGCACTATGCTCAGCCACTTAAGATCAGTGAGCTGGCAGCGACTGCTAATATGAGCGAATCGACGCTTTACCACAGCTTCCGACAAGTCACACGAATGTCGCCCCTGCAATACCAGAAGAAGTTGCGCCTACTAGAAGCCCGTCGATTAATGCTGGCCGAGGGGCTGGAAGCGGCTACCGCCAGTTACCGAGTGGGTTATGAAAGCCCATCTCACTTTAGCCGCGAGTACAGTCGTATGTTCGGTGCCCCGCCGCGTGCCGATGTTAGCCAGTTAAAGGGCATTGCGATGGCCTCAGCGACCGCTTAAGGTGAGGAGATACCGGGGGAGAAACAGGCAGGCGCAAGCAGCTTAAAGCTCCCCGCGCCTGCCTATTACAGGTCACTCATGCAGTGACGCTGTCTTCCAATGTGTATTCCGATGTTACTGGCTTTCCAGGCCTTTCAGCAGCGCTTCGTGAAAACGCTCAGGTTCCTGAATTTGCGGTGAATGGCCAAGCTCTGGAAATTCAACGAGCGTTGCCTGGGGGATGGCCTCGACAGCCTGCTCACCCAGCACATCGTAACGGCCCAGGTTTTTCTGAACCTCTTCCGGCGCCCGCTCCTTGCCGATGGCGGTGTTATCCTTCTCGCCAATCAGTAGCAGCGTAGGCATCTGTAGCTGATCGAATTCATGAACCACTGGTTGGGTAAAGACCATATCCGACGTCAACGCCTGGTTCCAGGCGACCAAATCCCCGTCCTCACCGGCATACATGCCCGCCAGCATTTCTACCCAACGATCATATTCCGGCTCCCAAGTATCCACGTAGTAGGTAGACTCCTGATAGGCGCGGATGCCCTCAGCGGTTTTCTCAAGTTCAGCCTGGTAGCCTTCATCGATGCTCTGGTAAGGCACGCCAAGGGCTTTCCAGTCTTCCAGGCCAATCGGGTTAACCATCACCAACTGCTCAGTCTGTTCCGGGTACATCAGCGCAAAGCGCGTGGCCAACATACCGCCCATGGAGTGGCCCATTACAGTCACTTCCTCTAGCTCCAGATCTTCCAGTAGCGCTTGGGTGTTGGCGGCTAGTTGATGGAAGCTGAACTGATAATGCTCCGGCTTGGTCGACTTACAGAACCCCACTTGGTCTGGCGCAACCACCCGATAGCCCGCATCATGCAGCGCTTCAATGGTGCCTTCCCACGTACCCGCGCAGAAATTCTTACCGTGCATCAGCACCACGGTTCTACCGTTGGCGCTTCCCTCTTCAGGCTTAACGTCCAGGAAGGCCATCTGCATGTCCTGCCCCTGAGAGCTGAAATTAAACCGCTCGACCGGGTAAGCGTATTCGAAGCTGGAAAGCTCGCCATCGTATTCAGGCGCGTCTTCAGCGATAGCGCTGCCGATAGCACCAACGGCCACGATGCTGCTAATACCGCTAGCCAGCAGTGTCGGGGTAAAGTGTCTCTGAGAAAACCTGCGATGATCCATTATGTCTCTCCTCTCTTCCATGGGATAAGTGACACTGGAGAGATAGCTTATAATTCAATCTTTATCAAACATGTATTTTTATAGCAATCAAATCGAAAGACATTACAAATCTTTTAACAGCGACTTAATCCAAACAATAAAACTTTGAACTTTATGTCTACTTAAATGAGATTCTGGACACGCAATCCAAAGTGAGGATTGCCATATCTCCGGATTATCTTTAACAGGGCAAATCAAAGTACCTTCAGATATTTCTCTTGCCGCTATCACGTGACTTTCAAATGCTAACCCACCACCGTTAACTGCTGTTTCTATAGACATATATGCTCTATCAAAGAGAGTTCTTTTAAGAGGTTTATCTATATCAATGCCCGCCACCTTAAACCAATCCTTCCACTGTTTTACATTCTTTACCGAATAAATTAATGCGTAATCTTTTACTTCGAACCTGGACAAGGAACACTCATCAAGAAAACCCGGCGAGCAAAGAGGAATCATTCTTTCGTCAATTAATTTTTCAGAATAAACACCGGACCAATACCCCTCCCCATGACGAATTTCAAGATCTATATTTTCTCTAGAATAGTCAGGAAGTTCGTTCGTAGCGTTAATTCGAAGCTCTATATTGGGATAAGATGCCAAGAATTCCGTTATTCTCGGTATGACACACTTAGTGGCAAAACTTGGTGAAATTCTAACATTTAATACCGAAATGGAATTGTGGCCACGCAAATGCTCGGTGGCTAGCTCGATTTTTTCGACCTCGTCATGAATCATATCAAAATAACGTGCTCCGGCTTCCGTCAGCACCACATTTCGGCTTTCACGACTAAAAAGCCGAGTGCCCACATGATTCTCAAGTATCTGAATTTGCTGACTTATAGCTGACGGAGTTACTCCAATAGCTTGGGAAGCTTGTATCATACTGCCTGTTCTGGCCGTAGCGTGGAACGCCATAATTGCACGGAGAGGAAGCGCCATCGTTAAGATTTCCTAATCTAATTGCCCTAAAAAGTAAATTGTGCTTCACATTCAGTCTAGCTAGGCTAGATCTCGAGGTCTAAATATTCCCTCGTCAATATCGAATCTTCGTTTATATCAGATAGCTAAAGGACTACTTAGCTCAACGTCTCGACCTTCTAACACAATAACAACCAGGCAAAAGCCTGACAGGAGCCACAACCATGAAAGCTTCAATGATTCCACTTGCCGTTGCGATTTCTGCAGCTCTGATAACCAGCGCCGAAGCAAGGGAACTGCGACTTGGTCATAGTTCTAGCGAGAGCAATCCCCGCCATGAGGCAGCGCTTTATTTTGCTGATCGCGTTGAAGAATTATCCGGTGGTGATATGACGGTGTCAGTCAGCAGTAACGCCCAGTTGGGCGACGATGTTGAAATGATAACGGGTCTTCGCTTAGGCACTATCGACCTTTCAATCAGTAGCCAAGGCGCCATGTCGAGCATCGTTGAGGAGGCTACTCTCATAGGTTTGCCTTTCCTCTTTAGCGACTCTCCCGCCGCATGGGAGGTGCTGGATGGTGAAGTTGGCGATACGCTCCGAGAAAAAATGGCTGATAACGGCGCCGTCGTTCTTGGCTTTTGGGACAACGGTATCCGGCTAATATCTAATAACGTTAGGCCTGTAACCGAACCTTCAGATATGAAGGGCTTGAAGATTCGTATCCCACAAGATCCTATGGCTACAGATATTTTCTCCGTACTTGGAGCAAATCCTGTCCCGATTCCTTTCGCCGAAACTTATGTAGCGCTCCAACAAGGCGTGGCTGATGGCCAAGAAAATCCAGCCGTCAATATCCACTCTCAGAAGTTTCATGAAGTGCAGGATTACCTGTCACTCTCCCATCATAAATACGAGTTTTTACCACTACTTGTTAGTCAAATAGCGTGGAGTTCTCTGACACCGGATCAGCAAGATGTCCTTCTTCAAGCGGGTCAAGAGTCAACCGAATTCCAGCGTAATGACGCCTATCAGGCAAATCAGGAGAGGCTTGAGGAAATTGAAGCTTCGGGCACTCAGATAACTGAAATTAATACCGAGGCATTCCAAGAAGCGGTGACTCCTGTATACGACAAATGGCGTGAAAAGTATCCAGATCTTGTCGACCAGCTAATTACCGCAGCCAAAGAAGCTGGTGAGTAATATGCCAGCTAACAACGCCACTCAGCGGGAGTTCTCTCCCGCCTTGGCTCTAGCCAAGCGAATCGACCAAGGTATTCTTCTCTTCTCTCAAGGCTTGGGACTTATTGTCATCGTAGTGCTTTTCCTTGCGGTCTTCGCAGGGGTTTTGTTGCGCTATGTCAGCGATCAAGGTGCCGCTTGGGTTAACGAGCTGCCCTATCTTCTTTTCCCTTGGTTGTGTGCCAGTGGCATCGTCATAGCCGCTCAGATGGGCGCGCATATCCTGGTAGAATTTTTGCTTCATCTACTGCCGCGACGAGGCGCGCGCGCGCTCATTATTATCACTCAAATGATGACAGTCGGCCTTTTCTCTTTCCTGACTTGGCAAGGGCTAGCCATTGTTGAAATGACGTCTATCCAACGTTATCCGTCTCTTGGCCTGCCCACTTCTTATGGCTATAGCGCCTTAGTAGTCGCGTGTTCTCTACTCGCGCTGACGGCTTTCACCACACTCCTGCTTGCCCTTTTTAGCCAGCAAGCTCCCGAAAAACTTCGCAAGTCGGAAACTGCTTCGGAGGAAATGCAATGACACTGATCATGCTCATTGGCTTCGCCATACTGATGGTCATTGGCTTACCTATTGGTTATGCACTCATCCTCAGCGCAACTATTGCATTGGTTGGGGTGGGTGACATGCCAGGTACCGTAATTCTGCTCAAGGTTTTTCAACCACTGCAGAACTCGGTACTCATCGCCATTCCTTTTTTTATTCTTTCAGGAGCGCTGATGATGAATGGCTCTCTTGGAAAGCAGCTAATAGGCTTCGCTACCCGGCTAGTGGGGCGCTTTCGAGGTGGACTCGGACAAGTCAACGTTGCTGGCTCGGCTCTGTTCGGAGGCGTCTCAGGCTCTGCAGTAGCTGATGCTTCGGCAATAGGCGGTATGCTCATCCCCTGGATGACGCGAGAAGGTTATCCGCCGTCACTCTCGGCAGCTATTACCGCATCCTCTTCCATTATATCGGTCCTGATTCCACCCTCCATACCACTGATTCTCTACGCCACTGTATCCAATCAATCGGTTGCTGACCTCTTTATGGCAGGCATCATTCCAGGGGTTTTACTGGTTGTGGGACTATCCATGGTTTGCTGGCTAATGGGCTATCTTCGTGACCTCCCATTGTTTAGTAATAGCCCTGATGCTCCATCAATTGGTCGGGCACTATTGACCGCAGCCCCAGCCATCTCGCTTCCCTTATTAATAGTTGTTCTGCTGCGTATGGGGATCGCTACACCAACGGAAGTCAGCGTACTAGCGGTGGGATACGCTCTTATGCTTCGCACTGTTATCTATCGCGACCTGACCATGAAGTCATTAGTCGTAAATCTGCTCGCAACCTTAGTCACGACAGGAGTGGTGATGATCGTCATTTCCGCCTCAAACCTGGTAGGTTATGTTTTGGCATTTGAAAACATACCTAACCGCGCTTCAGAGTGGGCTTTGACGGTATTCTCGGACCCTTGGCAGATCATTCTGATGATGAATCTGGCGATGCTTGTCGTCGGCATGTTTATTGACTTATCCGCCGCCATCCTACTTCTGGCCCCACTGTTCGTCGCCATGGCGAATGCCATAGGACTCAACCTAACCCAGCTCGGTGTAATGATGACGATCAACCTCGCCATCGGCCTCTTTACGCCACCTGTAGGCACCACTCTATTTATTTCTTCGGCGATTGCCAAAGTTAACGTCGGCGCCGTTGCTCGCGAAATGTGGCCTTTTTATCTCGTGGCTGCCGCGGTGCTTCTTTTGGTGGCCTTCTTCCCTCCAATCACAACGTTTTAAGAGAGAATAATTATGAACCTCTACTCCAAACTTCAGCAGTTATCTTCCGACGACAAGCCTATCCGCGTGGGCCTTATCGGCTCTGGAAAATTTGGCTCAATGTTTCTTTCCCAAGTGAGGCACATTCCCGGCATGCATCTCTTGGGCATTGCCGACCTTGACCGAAACCGAGCCATGGCTGCTCTGGATAATACCGGCTGGGATACGGCAACAAGAACCACTAACTCCCTGGATGATGCCTATAAATCTGGAAAAACATGTCTCACTGAGGATTCCGAAGCATTAATTCGCTACCAGCAGCTTGATGTTGTGATTGATGCTACCGGGAACCCTGCAGCGGGCATTCGCCATGCATTGCTTGCCGCTGAAAACGGCAAGCATATTGTGATGGTAAACGTCGAAGCCGACGTACTGGCGGGTGCCTACTTGGTAGAACAGTTCAGGCAAGCAGGTTTAGTCTACTCTATGGCTTATGGTGATCAGCCTGCTCTCGTTTGCGAGATGATCGACTGGGCCCGAACGTGTGGCTTCCGTGTGGTAGCAGCCGGCAAAGGAACCAAGTACCTTCCTAGCTATGCCTCATCAACCCCGGACACGGTGTGGGAGCACTATGGTCTATCTCCGGAAGAAGCAGCCAAGGGTGGGATGAACCCACAGATGTTTAACTCTTTCCTCGATGGTACCAAGTCTTCCATTGAGATGGCCGCTATCTCTAACGCTTCAGGGCTTATCGCTCCAAAAGATGGGCTAAGTTTTCCTCCTGTTGGTGTTCATGATCTCCCCCAGATACTAAAACCAAAATCCCAAGGTGGAATCCTGGAGCAAGCCGGGATGGTCGAGGTAGTTTCCAGTCAAGAGCGCGACGGCCGTCACGTTTTTGGTGATTTACGCTGGGGCGTCTACATCACGTTTGAAGCTATGGAAGATGATGGCCGGGGAGCAGAGTATGTACGCCGTTGCTTCCGAGAATACCAGGTGATGACTGACTCGACAGGACGCTATGCCACGTTGTTCCGGCCTTCACACCTTATTGGATTGGAACTTGGAGTAAGCGTCGCTAATGCCGCTATTCGTGGTGAGCCTACAGGCACTCCTTCGGGACTGAGTTCCGATGTAGTGGCAGTGGCCAAGAAAGATCTTTCTCCTGGGGAAAAGCTTGACGGAGAAGGTGGATACACCGTTTGGGGACGTATTGCTCGTGCAGAGGATTCTTTAGCTATGGGTGGGCTACCTATCGGCTTGGCTCATGGCATGTCACTTAAACGTGGTGTACCCAAGAGGCAGGTTGTTACATGGGCAGATGTAAATGTCACGGACTCGCAGGCAGTAAAAGTTCGTCGCGAAATGGAAGCCATGTTTCGAAAGTAACCCTACATAACGTTGCAAAGTATAAGAGGGAGGGAGCCCCCTCTTATATATGAGAGGAATTTCATGATTTACGTTGTCGCCACTTCTATTGCCAAAGAGGGATTCCAGGATCTTTACCGAGAATCTCTTATATCGCTAGTTACGCCAACAAGAAAGGAAAAAGGATGTCTGCTCTACGATCTACATCAAGACAAGGAAAACGCATCGCATTTCATATTTTACGAGATATGGGATAACCAAAGCTCACTTGATAAGCATTCCATATCTGAGCACCTATTAGCCCATCAAGAACGTACAAAAGAGTGGCTGGTTTCAAACGATATTTACATTCTTGATCGCATCGCTTGAGTGCCAATTACTTATAGTGGAACCAACGCAAATAAGTTGACTGCTTGATACATAACTTATGAACATTTTTTTAAGCAGACATTTAATCAGAGGCTTAACGTTTAGCTATCGGAACATGCTGTTCCAAAACATGCATTTATCATAGGCTCTCCGGCAGAATTTTGCCTGAGGCCGCTAACGACAACGGAAGAAGGTGAGTATGGCTATTACGCTAGGCGCCATCGCAGACGATTTCACAGGGGCCACCGACCTTGCCAATAATTTGGTACGCGGTGGAATGCGCTGCCTACAAGTCATTGGTGTTCCAAAAGAAGATATTAATCTCAACGAGATTGATGCTGTGGTAATCGCGTTAAAAACCCGTTCTTGTCCAGTCAATGAAGCTATCGCCGACTCTCTGAAAGCTGCAGCATGGCTTCGTGCTCAAGGGGCCAAACAACTATTTTTTAAGTACTGCTCTACCTTTGACTCCACTGACAAAGGAAATATAGGGCCAGTCGCGGATGCGTTATTAGATGAGCTGGAAGCGTCTCAAACGATAATGGTACCTGCTTTTCCAGTAAATGGCCGGACAGTTTACCAAGGGCATTTATTTGTAGGCGACCGCTTACTTAACGATAGTGGGATGCAGCATCATCCGCTAACACCTATGAATGATGCAGATTTAGTACGTGTACTATCACATCAAACAGCACACAAAGTTGGCTTAACAAACCACATAGTGCTTGCTCTAGGGGCTGAAGCAACTCGTACCCACCTAGCGTCACTGGAGGAACAAAGCGTTCGCCATGTCGTTTGCGATACCCTTAATGAACAAAACCTGGAAATATTAGCAGAAGCGACCGTGCAATTTCCCTTGGTCACTGGCGGTTCAGGCTTGGGTCAAGCATTACCTGCCCAGTATCGTGCTCAAGGCTGGTTAGACACAATCAATGAACCGGGCCGCCTAATGCCTGCTTCAGGACATGCATTGATCCTATCTGGCAGTTGCTCTCGCGCCACGTTGGCTCAAATAGCAGATTTTTTAGAGCGTTATCCTGATAGCGGCTTCGCACTGGATCCCTTATCGCTCTCCAAAGATGATAAGCAATGGAAGCAGGCGCTCGCTTTTGCATTGGAAAACGTATCACGCAATGCTCCCACACTGATTTATGCGTCGGCCGAACCTACAAAGGTTGATATCGCACAGCGAACATTAGGAAGAGAGCGTGCGGGAGCATTAGTTGAAGAAGCGCTGAGCCAGTTGGCCATTATTCTAGTAGATAAAGGTGTTGGTCGATTAGTGGTGGCCGGAGGGGAAACTTCAGGTGCCGTAACTTCAGCGCTAGGTATTACCGCTTTACACATAGGTGAACAGATTGACCCCGGCGTGCCATGGACCCAAACAGAGTTGGAAAATAGCGAAGCCCCTTTATCGCTCGCTCTAAAGTCAGGCAACTTCGGAGAAGTTAACTTTTTCACCAAGGCATTTGAGGTGCTACTTTGAGTATTCATAGTCAGAACTGTCTACGAGAACAGATAAGCACTCTAGGCCAATCACTGTTTGACCGAGGCCTCACTATGGGCTCTAGCGGAAATATCAGCGTACGCTTGGATGATGGTGGTTGGCTGATGACGCCCACCAACGCCTGTTTAGGACGGCTAGATCCCGCCAGAATATCTCACTTGGATAAAAACGGGCGCCTCCTTGGCGGCGACACACCTACCAAAGAACACTTTTTGCATATGGCCATGTACGACGAGCGTCCACAATCTGGCGCTATCGTGCATCTTCACTCTACGCACTCTGTTGCCGTTTCGTGTCTTCCAGAAGTTGATCATTGTGACTGTATTCCGTCACTTACCGCTTACTATGTTATGCGAGTAGGCAAACTACCACTCGTACCGTACCACATACCTGGCGACCCAAAACTAGGGGATGCTGTGCGAAGCCTGGCAGGCAAACATAGTGCAGTTTTACTGGCTAACCACGGTCCGGTAGTGGCGGGAAAAAACCTGGAAGCGGCAGTTTACGCCACCGAAGAACTAGAAGAAACCGCCAAACTCTATTTGCTTTTGCGGGGTACAAACCCTCGCACGCTAACCCCAGAGCAGATCGCTGAACTCGAAGCCAAGTTTCCGCGAGATTGATATACCGTCAACGACTTTATTCAGGGACCACAATGACCCGACTAGCCGCTAACCTCAGCATGTTATTCAACGAGTATGAATTTCTGGATCGTTTTGCTGCTGCAAGCGAAGCGGGCTTCAAAGGCGTTGAGTATCTATTCCCCTACGCTTATGCACCCAAAACATTACGAGAAAAGCTGGATGATACGGGCCTGGAGCAGGTGCTATTCAACTTGCCTCCTGGAGATTGGGAAGCCGGTGAGCGCGGCTTGGCGAGCCTACCGGGGCGTGAGGCCGAGTTTCGCGATTCCGTCATCGAAGCGCTACGTTATGCTGAGGCGCTCAATTGCCAACGGATACATGCCATGGCTGGGTTATTACCCGAGAGTGACAATAGCGAGGCGTTTAAAGCTCACCAGGAAACGTACATTAGAAATCTTGAATTTGCAGCAGCCGAGGCCGCTAAATTTGGTTGTAAGGTGCTGATAGAGCCAATCAATACCCGGGACATGCCCAACTATTTCCTCTCCCATCAGGCTCACGCCATGGAAGTGCTAACAGCCGTTGGGGCCGACAATTTATCTCTGCAATTCGATCTTTATCACTGTCAAATTATGGACGGTGACCTGACTCGCCATATGGAACGACAATTTTCATCTATCGGTCATGTCCAGATTGCTGGAGTGCCCGACCGCCATGAACCTGACATGGGTGAAGTAAATTTTATAGCGCTATTCAAGCGACTAGAAGAACTTGGCTATCAAGGGTGGATTGGTTGCGAATATCGGCCAGCCGGTGAGACTCTTAAAGGCCTTGGCTGGATTAATAAGCTAGGCCTTGATTGACAATAAGGCCAGCCGTAGTCAGCAAGAAGGAAAAGCCACTAGATGAGCAATTTAGTTTGGCGTTTCTACCTCAGCGTTATGCCCGAGTCTTTCTACGGCCAATCACAATGGTAGCGAATGCACTTGAGGAGGCGACGGCAATGCCCAGAAGGATGAACGCTGCCACGCCAGATACGCCCATAATGCCCGGCAGCGTTACACCGATGGATACTCCCAATGAGATGACGCAGACTTGAGACCATAGCAACGTCTTGCCCATGAGCCTGTGCAACACTGCGCTCACCAAAAGAGCGGTGAAAAAAACCACGCAAAATAGAAAGACGTATTCGTTAATGCTATTCATATTCCATGCATCTAAGGCACCTTGCAGGTACGTCGACTTCCACTACGTGGGTGAAGAAGGACTATCAAGCAACCGGTTTACAACAGCTTGCATATTAACGATAAAACTCAACAAAAAATCTTACTGGGCCCAACGGCTTGATGTGATGTTTTATCGTTGGCTCTACAACGCCATACCGCTCTGGGCTTAACTCGATGATATCCAGTGCTGGCTCTTGAATGGTGTACTCCAACAAGCCTTCAAGTACCACTATTTTTCCCCACACCCCCTCTTTGGTCGTGTGGTCATTCAACAACCCTGTGGGAACGCTCTCTTCGGTGAATTCTGGTGTTCTTTTATAGGGAGAAACATTGACGGGTAAATCTTTCATGTTATCGGCTCCTTGTAGCCAAAAACTCGCCGTTTCCGACAGGCACCGTGCATGTGGCAAAATCAGGGTCTGCGGAAACCAATACCACAAAAGATAACATCTCTTCAGCATGAGACGTGGCATTATCAACCACCAGAAGCCCTCCTACACGAAGAACCCGCTTAATGTCGGGCCACCATGCCAGATATTCAGAACGCTCAGAATCGAGAAAGAGAAGATCGATGCTTGATCTGGGGCTGCGACCAAGTACGGCACCCGCCTCACCATGAACCTGGGTAATGAACGGAGCAAGGCCTGAACGCTCGAAGCTCTTCGCCGCAAGCGAAAGTTTGAAATCGGCTTGTTCAACGGTCGTCACATGGCCGTTTATTGCCACTGCAGCCCAAGCCAGCCAGAGTGTTGAGTAACCGTTAGACGTTCCGATTTCAAGCACGCGTTGAGCATTCGTGGCCCGAACCATCACGGAAAGGAATTCTCCCGTGTCACGGGTGATGTTCAACATGCGGCGAGGCCGGTCGGTGATGGCCCTATCGTTGCTTACACCAAACTGTTCGAGTTCAAGTAACAGCGTTTGTAGCGATTCAGTCACGTTGTACTCCCCTTGTTCAATGCCGCCTTATCTAGCTCGCCTGTCACGCTTCAACCATGCTTCATTCTTTCGCAACCGCCGCCGTGGCCGATCCCATTGCGTTACACTACGCTTGAAGTGATTTTCATACTTTACAGCAGAGGCTCACGTGCGTGCACTTTCCCGCAAAAAACAAATCCTGGGCCTGATTGGCTGGCTGGCACTGGCCTATATTGCCGCCGCCATCGGATCGGTGGCCTCCATCAACGCGGCCTCTTTCTACGCAGAGCTTGTGCAACCACCTTGGGCACCGCCCGCCTGGCTATTCGGACCGATGTGGACGACACTTTACGGCCTTATGGGCATTGCCGCTTGGCTTGCCTGGCGTGAACCCGGCGCCCAGCCCGCGCTTGTCGTGTTCGCCATACAGCTGGCGCTCAACGCCTTATGGAGCTGGCTCTTCTTCGCGTGGCAGTTGGGCGCTATCGCCTTTATCGGCGTGGCCGCGCTTTGGGTACTGATTTTGATGACGCTGGTGATGTTCTGGCGACTCAAGCCGTTGGCGGGTGTACTGCTGGTGCCTTACCTCGCTTGGGTGAGCCTGGCCTGCGCGCTTACCTGGAGCGTGTGGCAGCTTAACCCGCAAGTGTTGGGATGAGTCAGTCGCCATGGCTTTGCGCGGTTTATCTTGGTCAATTAAAAATCAATAACCAGCCCATGAGAGCCATATAGCCAAGCACAGAGAGTATTAAGAATCGTTTTCTCTTTGTTCTCTCCCGTGTGGATATATAGAGACCTTTTAATCCGCTGATGGGTAAGAAAAGAAGATATTCCAGCCAGTGCTTTACAAACATAAGGCTCAATAATAGCAAAGGCCATCGACGCGAAGGGTCAGCTGGATATGGATACATATAAGCCATTACTGAACCGAGTCCGGCTAAAACAAATAAACATATCCACTTTTGAAGTTGAGTACCTAAAAACATAGTATTCCTAATTCAGCATTTTTGCGGCTTAGCATATTCTTATTGAGAAACGCTAACAATACAGGCTTATAAAAAATCACCGAAACCAAGTGGATACGCATTTTTTACTATCCCACCCTTCGCTACTGTGGGCTAAACCTCGATTGATCCGTCAAGGTGATGGCCAATGACAGGAACACCTGCGCCCTAGTACTACGGTTAGATGCTATAGCCCCTGACGCTTAGGCGGTTGGATAACAGGCGTAATCATCCGATCCCACGCCCAGTGATAAACTTATGAAACAATATAAAACATAGGGATTATGTGTATTTAAAATACTAAAAAATTCCTTTCCAACTTTTTTTGGTAAACGCGCTCACTTTTGTATAACTCCCTGACCACGCATTAAACTTGAGTATTCCATCAAAACCGGGACTGACTGATTTTTCCTCTTTGATAAGCCATAAGCGCAGATATTCAATCGGCTTGGAGATAACCGCCAACCCACCAACGTTTGGTGCCATATGAGGAAGCGTATAATCGGCGCGTTTCAACTCCCCGCTATAGTGGTAGATCATCGGGCTTTATGCAGCCTCATCATGGGTGCGATAGTATTGGCTATAATCAATAACACTGATCTTTTACCACTGAACATGACGAAGGCGAAGCTGGGAGTGTCCTGATTAATCAAGCTGTTACCTTCTAGCACACGGGCAGCCCCTTCACTGCTTAACAACCCACTTTCTTCATCGCTCGAATCGTTATATACGTGAAAATCGCGCAAGTCCCTAGATGCTTGCAGCAACAGTGCTTCCGAGGGTTTGGGTGCATCTACCGGATCTCACGTGAAGCGTATCCGCTCAGTGTTAACATCAACAGCAACCATATTACCCATTGCTTCGACAGAGGAGTTTTCAAACGCCAAGAGTCCGCTCAATATTGTTTTTCATATAAGCTACCAGCGCTTTCATGGCCTCGTACTTGTCTTCCCACCAATCATTCCCACGTCCAAGGTAGCCTTCACGGGCGTACTTCAACAAGGCCGCATGCGCAGCAGGTGCCTGTTGTTCAGCCCACATCGTGGCAACATCCTTCGGCGCTATATTACCCGTTGCAGCGGTTAGCCACATCCGCGACAAGGTCAATATTACATTGCGTTCGTCTCCCTCAATGTGATTCAGAAGGCTGGGTAACGAATCACGTATAGCTTTTTGAATATCAGCCATAGGCACAGGCTCAAAAACCTCAGCGGCGCTTCTTCCGTACAGTGAAAGACTGTTATCCCTTACCTTCTTCAGAACAATGGCAAGATCAGGATCACGGGCGGGTTCCGGAACATTGCCGGCCTCGAATTGCGCTCGCAACCACTCCCCGTAAACAAACTCAGCCCGAGGCGGAAATTGCCAAGGAACAACATCAGAAATTGTCACCACCGTCAGCTCTAACGGCCTGATGGTTTGAGAATTCCCAATCGCACCAGAGACGTCCATCAACCGAGCAACCAGGGATTTTCTTTGCCATAAGCCAGGAGGCCTTGAGACGGCGACCAAAATATCTACATCACTTTCGTGCCTTAAACCGCCAACGACGGCAGAGCCGAAGAGATAAATACCGATGATCGAATCACCCAGGACGTCTTCTACGACTAACTGTGCCTGTATTGCTTCGTTTGTTATCTCTGGGATTGTCATATCCAGAATCTACTCTTAATCTCACGTCCACAACAGGCGCCTGGCTATGCAGGGTGATCGCTTATCAGCCGCCCATACATTGCAGAGTCAGAGACGACGCCATTGACCTCCCAACGCTGCCTTAGAAGCCCTTCTTGAGAAAATCCAAGATTCTCTAGCGCTTTCGCAGAAGATTGATTGTCTGGGTCGATCTCTGCTTCAATTCTCCGAAGTCCCAATGAGTTGAACCCGTACTGAATCAACGCCTCTCCCGCCTCGTATACATAGCCTTTACCCCAACAAGAACGGCCTAATCCAAAACCGATCTCGGCTCGCTTGGATTCCTTGTCGTAGCTAAATAGCATGCATTTTCCAGCCAACTCGCCTGTAGACTTCAGATACACACCAAGTACAAGTGACTCTTGACGCTGCATCGAATCGTGGCTGTCATTAATGAATTCAAGTGAATCCTGAATCGTTGCCCAGGGAGCAGTGTTCCAATACCGCATGACCTCAGGATCAGAAAAAATTTCCAGCAAGCTATCCGCGTCATCTGTTACTAACGGTTTAATGGTCAATCGCTCGGTTTCAATCACCGGAAAAAATAGTCTTTGTGCCATTAATGTCTCCATGTTTACACATAACAGCGATGATGCAGCTGCCTTGGTTAAGGGTCATTCCTTTTGTTTCCAGGGCTCTGTTGACGTTCCGACAATAAGATTTAGCCAGGCAGGGGGCAAGCTCACAGCATAAAGGTTCCTACGCCAATAGATGGCGCGCTTGCCGTGCCCCGACGGATACCCACGGATGACCCCAGGGCGAAGCTGAAACCTATCCCGCTTCAATCATGGACTTAACACCATGAACGACCGAACATGGCGTTGGACGGAATAACTATTAAAAAACAGGAAGCCATAACTTCCTGACGCACTCTACCTATCAGCTCAACTATAAATAGCGGGATTACCACGCATGAGACTCAAGCAACGTACAGCACTCATTACCGGCGGGGCCAGCGGCATCGGGCTGGCAACGGCTGAGCGTTTTCTTTCCGAAGGCGCGAGCGTGGCACTGCTAGACCGGGATAGCCATGCGCTCGCCAGGGAGTGCGCCCGGCTTGAGCGCGAAACTGGCCGCCCTGTCCTGGGCGTGGAAGCCGATGTCGCCGAGACGACCGCGATAAATCGCGCAGTTGCGGAGGTTGGCAATGCCTTGGGGCGAATCGACATTGTGATCAATGCCGCTGGCGTCAACGTTTTCTCAGACCCGCTCGAAACCGATGAAGCCACTTGGCGGCGTTGCCTGTCGGTCAATCTGGAAGGCGCGTGGCGGGTCATTCAGGCTGCGCTACCTGGTATGCTGGCCCGCGAGTATGGCCATATCGTCAACATCGCTTCAGTCCACGGGCACAAGATCATTCCCGGTGCCTTCCCGTACCCGGTCGCCAAGCACGGCCTGATCGGCCTGACCCGGTCACTGGGCATCGAATATGCGGCGCGCGGCATCCGCGTCAACTCTATCTCACCCGGCCTGATTCGCACGCCGCCTGCTCAAACCTGGCTGGACAGCCTGAGCGAAGCCGAACGCCAGCACCAAGTGGATCTGCTGCCGTGCCAGCGCATCGGTGAGCCCGATGAGGTCGCCAACACGGCGCTGTTTCTAGCCAGCGACGAAGCACGTTTTATCAATGCCACCGATATTCTGATGGATGGCGGCCGCAGCCAGGTTTACCACTCGTGACGCGATACCTAACTAACCACCTTCGGTGGCGGTGAAGATACTGCATAGGCAGGCACAATTTCTGATCGACATTCGGGGATTGGTTACCGAGTTCGATTATCGGAATTTTCTACTTACAGCCACTTCAACTTCTCGGGGGTTACATGCCACCACTCTAATTCGATAGATTGAGCTGCCAAGACACACCATATCTATCATTCAACCACCCAAATTTTTGGCTAAAACCGTAGTTATCCAAAGGCATTAGCTCTGAGCCACCTTCGGCGAGGGCCCGAAATACTTTCTCTATTTCGCTCATTGATTCACACTCAACGTGCAATGACATAGAGGGTGTAAAGGTAAATGGGTGGTCAAGATGGCTGTCCAGCGCCATGAACTCGGTGCCTTTTATCGTAAACTTAACCACCTTGGCAGAACCTTCTGGTTCATGCTCGCCAGCTTCGTAGCGCTGAATATCAGTGATCTTTGAACCAGGAAATAGTGAGGTATAGAACCTGGTTGCTTCCTCGGCTTTCCCGGCTTGTTCCCCGACAAACATGAGCGAGGTTCTAATGGATTTCATCTGTTCCTCCTTTCTCGTTTATACGCATAACGCAAAGCACAGCGGCACGAGTTTACGAACGTCCGGCGGCGCCTTCCCACGATTTGTCATGGGTGATACTCCATAATGAGCTCAGGGGGTAATCCCCCCGAAAAATAATCGCGTTGATAAGTGGAATTTTGTAACCTGAAAA
>NZ_FUKM01000003.1 GCF_900163645.1 Halomonas citrativorans
GCAATGAAGCGGTTGGCGTAGTGCTCAATATGAGCATCGCTGTAGGTTCTCATGGCGTATCTCCCTGGCTGGCGGCACCTTTCAGCAGCTCCGATAGGCGCTTGGGCGCGTTGGCTTTCTCAGTGGATTTATTCTTGTATTGCTCTTTGCCGTGGTTTGAAACGTGTGCTTGGCGGGTGGCCATGCGCTGGTGTTCGGCCAGTACGTCATCGGTGGAACGTTCGCGCAGCGGTGCGGCAGGGGCGCGGTTTGCGGGCTGTTTGGCACCGTTGCGTGCGGCTTCTTCGCGCTGGCGTTCCGCTTCCCCTGCGTGGCGGTCGGCCACGTTGGCCACTACTTCAAACAGGTAGCCGTGGCCGCTTAGCGGTAGGTTGCTGGGTGGGCGTTCAAGCAGCTGGTCAAGCGCGGCAATCCAGACCTTTAGCGGCGCTTCCCGCGTAATGCCTTTGCGCTCAATCACGCCGCTGGTGATGACCTCCTTTAGCTCTGTCAGCAGGCGGGCGCTTTTGGCGCTGGCCAGCGCCCGCGACTTGGGCCGAAACATGCCGAGGTAGCGCACGATACGGCTGCTCAAGACGGCAGGCATTTCAAGCGCAACGGCCAGCGCCTGGTTGTGTTCGCCTTGGGTCACGAAGGCGGCCATGTCGCCGGTCATGCCGCACTCGGGGCAGGTGGCTTTCAGCGTCATTGGTCGTCTCCCTGGCGATTGGGGTTGTGCGGGCAGGTTTGGCAATGGCGCCACATACGCATGGCCATCGGGTTATGAGTGGGTGCAGGGCGGGTGCGATAGTCGCGGCACTGCTCCACGCTGATGGTGAGCTGTTGGGCTAGACAATTAAGGCCATCCAGCGCGAGCAGCACCTTTTTTTCGATGCTTTCCGTTGAGGGGCTTGGGTAGCGGTTGGCCAGTGCCAAAGAGACCGCGCTACGCGAGACGCCGATGCGTTCACCGGCCAGCTTGCGGTTGGTGGCGCGTACTTCGTCAGCCAGCAGGGCAATCCAACGGGGCGGCTCTTCGCCCCAATTGGACGTATCCACAGCGCGGGTACGACGGATGGCGTCGCTCATGGCTCGCCTCCTTCGGTTTTGGTGACCCGGCTGTACACCACCTCGCCAGTGTTGGGGTCGTAAAGCTCTTTGGTGCGGCGGATCATCGGCGCCATGGGGCCGGTCCAGCGGCTAACGTTCAAGCGATAACGTGCATTGACAGCGCCTGTGCCACTGGTGGCAGGCCGAGTAATGGTTACGTAACCGGCATAGGTAAGAAGGCGAAGGTACTCAATCGTGGTTTCATGACTGACAGGTACTTCGGGCGTCGTTGCTGCTTGCGCTAATTCAGCAGCAGTGCATTCACCAATTATTTTCAGCGTGCGCCACATCTGTTCGCGGCCTTGTGGGGGCGGGGTGGTGCCATCACGACGCACCCGAGGTGCTTCGACCCCTACGTCCTTAATTAACTTGTAATACCGAGAGCCGCCTTTCGGAGAACTATCGCATTCGATGAAACCGGCCTTTCTTAAGCCAGTGAAATAATCACGTACGCGGTTGTGCGAAACGCCGATAGCAATCTGTTCCCAAATATCGTGGATACAAAAAGCTTGGCCTTGAGTGTGGAAATGTCGAATGGCCTCCCACATTGCTTGACGGTCGCCTTTAAGGCCTTGAGCGGTAAGTACAGGTTTACCCTTAGCCATGGTTTAACCCCTCCGCGCCGGTGGCTGGCCAGTGTGGATCTCACGCTCGCCCCATTCCCGTAGGCTAACGGTGGTCCAGCCATTGGCAGTGGCTTCACTGTGGATTTGGTAAAGGTTGACTGCCACTCGACGAAGGCAGCCCTTAACCCGGTCATTAATGGTTTCAAGCAGGTCGTCATAGATCTCGATATCGGGGTAGCTTTTATCGGCGAGGGCGCGCACGTCGTCTAGGGTCGCAGCCTGGGCGGGCACCCACTCCAAGACGCGGTTGTGCAGACGCTCAAGGCGCGCCATTGAAGCGGGCACACGCTCTTCACCGATCAGGATCAGAGTGCCCTGGCTGGCGTTATAGATATCTGTCAACACGTTGGCGGCGGCTTTATCGATCACGTACTGAACGTCGTCGATGATCAACGGGCGGCCGGAGCGGGAAAGCTGCTCGGCGACCTGATCGACCATCTCACTGATGGTCTTCATCGGGATAATGCCCATCTCACGTAGTACCGCCTGAATGAACGCTTTTTTGGTCCAGGTCTCGCGGCACTCGACGTAGTAGGCGCGGTGCATGTTGGCGGAGTACGCCGCTGCCAAACTTTTCCCATAGCCGCTGGGGCCGTACATCACGACCAAGCCCGGTAGCTCGGGCGGTCGGTTAGCGGCGCTTTCTACGGCAGCGGCTAAAAGGCCTACGTTAGTGAGTGGTACAATGGTGTTGACGCTCATATCAGTTCCTTAATTACTGCGGGTGTCATGGGCCGTGGTTCAGACGGCCCGGCGGTTGCGGACGGGTTGCAGCCCGTCCGCATCCATTACTTTCGCGATGGCGCGGAAATCGTTGTGGTGCTGGTAGCTTTCGTGCCACTGGCGTGCCTGTTCGGGCATGTCTTCTTTCTGCTGAAGCTGGGCATCTATTTTTTGCCAAAGCCGATAACGCTCGACCTTGTTCTGAGGTATCTGGAAACGTGTGCCTTGATCCGCCAGTTGCTTGGCGTAGGCGCGGCCTGCGGCGGCCTGCTTTTCATCGGAGTAGCTGGCGGCGGGCGTAATGGACCGGATCTCGACGTCCTGGCCGGTAATGGTTTTGGCTTTTTGAGCCAAGCGGCTGAGCTGGCCTTTTTCACGCTTCTCTGCGGCGCGCTGGATCATCGTTGCGGGCATGGCGGGTGTGGCGTTGCCGTCTAACAGGGCATCACCAATGTGCTCGCCTTCCAGTGTGTAAACGCCAACGCTGCCGGTATCGCGGTAATCCCATGCCACGCGGATCTCTTCGCCGTGGAAGTCGCGTAAGGCGTCCAGAAAGTAAATGCCACTATTAATGCGCACTTCGCCGCGATTGGTTTTGCGCACTTCTTGGGGGCGCATCAACGAAGTCACGACATCGGAAGGTGCCGTTAGAGCTTCAAAGCCTTCGGCATTTTTCCAGGCTTCCATAGGACTTTGGTGGCGAAGCTTGCCGGTGTCCAGGTCGCGGACTTTAGGCAGCCCTTTATGGGAGCGGTGGTTATAGGCGTCTAAAGCGTCGTTTAAACGATCAAAGAATTCTTGAAACGTAGGAATCGATACGGGCTTTAAACCGTTTTTAATATCGCGGCGAGATAACTTGTGCGCTTTTGTGGCGGCTTCTTTATCCATATCCGTGCCGATATAGCTGTCCATGGTTTTAGCCAGCCGTACCAGAATGGATTTGTGCGGGCGCTCAATGACGCCTCGTGCCTGTGAGTTATAGGGCAGCGAGTGGGTAATGGTGCCGCCCAGGCGGTCGACCACTTCATAAACCGTGGCGTTGTCAAAGCCTGAACCGTTGTCGACGTAGAACAGGTTGAACATGCCCACGCGGCTGACGGCATCGCGTAGGGCGTCTAATGTTGCAAGCGTTGATTCGGCCAGGTTCAAGGCAAAGCCAACGATGCGGCGAGTGCCCCAGTCGATGATCATTGTGATCTCAGGACGGAAAGCTTGCCCCGTCAGCGGGTTGATGACTTCAGCATCGAAGGTATGGCCATCCGCGACCCACACATCATTGGGCCATAGGTCATCCGTTTTGCGCCGCTTAAAGGGCTGAAGGGCTTTAAGCTCATGCGAGCCCAGGCGGCCACGCTCCCGCGCTTCTGGTGATAGCTTCGCCAGCCAGCGGCGCACCTGGTGTATAGAAGGGTGCGGTGGCGGTGTCTGCTCTTTCAGCATTTGGAAGGCCGCTTCAACGCTGGGCTTCTGCGGCTTCTGATAGCGCTTGAGAAAATCACCGGCCCAAACGGGCATGCTCATATCTGCGGCGCGGCGTTTGGGGGCAAGACCTCGCTCACCGTGCTTTTTAAAGTCACTGATCCAGCGCTTTAACGTGCGCTCGCTGAGAGTGCGGGTTTCCGTTTTACGGTCGTTGGCCAACACCACACGTTCATTGAGATAAGGCGTTAGATCCCCGGCCTTGGCATGCTCGACTAACGTTTCAATAGCGCGTTGCTGGCTGACCATCTTTGCCATGCGCTCAACTTCGCGCACAAAGGCAACGCGGGCTGTCATCACTTGGCGCTGTGCATCGGTTAGCTGTTGCTGGCCGGGGCGCGTTTCTTCAGCCTGCGGTATTACCGTACTGGTAGGCGTTGACGTAGCACTATCGGCTTGAGCCAATAGCAAGGCGTTTTGGGTTTCGGTGGGCAGGACGGCGAAGGCGTATTCAACCGCCTTGCTGCCCAGGCGTTGCTGGCCTTCCCAGCCATGGCGCTTGGCATGTTCACGTACATTGCGTTCTGTGCCGGGGAGTCCTGGTAACCCGGCCAATTCTTTGGCGGTGTACCAGTTCATTCGTCTTCTCCCATCAAACGCTTTAGCTCTTTCATATCGCTTTTGAGCTTTTCCATCATTTGCTGGCGTTTGCCGTATTCGGCAGCAAGTGCTTCTCGGCCATAGGCCACACGTCCACCGCGCAGATGTACTAGCCAGTCGGTAAAGGCGTGGCTCTGACAAACCTCTTCTAATAGCGGAATACGATAGAAAGGGATGTTGTGGTCACTGCGCGCTGGACTCGACCAGGCATCCAGCATGTGCTTGGAAACGTCATCGCCTGAGTAGCGGCTCATTTGTGCGGCAACTTCGTAGCGGTCTACTGTGCAGTCCTTTAACACGATGCCCACTAGCTCGCTCACTTGGCTTGCGTAGTTGCCGCTACCTGGAGCAGGTACCACAGGCACTGGTACTTCGAAGATGTCTAGGGTTAAGTCATCTTTGACACGTCTCATGGCTATGCCTCCGCTGCCATTAGACGATGCGCTCTAACGTTAGAAACGCTATCCTGTTCACACATAGTGAACACGCTCTTTTCTGCGCGATTAGGGCGTTGACGGCAGGGGGTACCATCGTGGTTCCAACGTTCCGGCCAAATAGTGGCTGGCTGAAGATCTAGAGCATCGGCAATCGCGCGTTCCATCCGTGGGTAGGGTGTGCGCTTCACGGCGACAAGTGTGCCCAGCTCAACGCCAAGGCGGCGTGCCAATTCGGCCAACGTTAAACCGCGAGTACGGATCTGATATTTGATCCACTCCCATCGCGCCGTTGGGTTGGTAGGTATATCCAGTTTCATAGCGTCACTCCGTGGCGTTTTTTCTGGCTGTCTAACCCTCACATGTGAGTAAACATAGCGCGGATAAAAGCGTGTATCAAGCGGATAAATGAGCATCCGTTTCTTTTTATTGTGCAAAGTGCTCTTTTTTATGCGTGAAAGGTTGAAAATCAGTGGCTTACAACGAAACGGATGTTGTTAAAAAAGATGCAGCAGTGCATCCGATTCCTGATAAAAGAATCGGATGCTTCCCAGCACGCTTAAAAGATGCGCTGGGCGGGGAGAGTCCGCGCGCATTTTCGCGTAGATGTGGTTTATCCGAAGGGGCGATACGCAGTTATCTGAGCGGGGATACGTATCCCACGCTTGATCGATTGGATCAGATCTCCCAAACGCTCGGGAAAGATATGCAGTGGTTGGCTTTTGGTGAGGAGAAGGCTCAGTCGTTTGAAGTACAAGGGATGGATGACTATGCCTTTGTGCCGCTTTATGACGCGCAGTGCAGTGCGGGCGATGGTGCCTGGAACGAGAACTGCCGTGTACTCACGCATATAAGCTTTACTCGATACTCATTGCGCAAGCAGGGGTTAACGCCGGATCACCTTTCGGCGATTCGTATCGACGGCGATAGCATGGAGCCCGTGCTGCACAGCGGCGACACCGTGCTTATTGACCATACCAGGACAGCGATTGAGGGTGAGGGTATCTATATCTTGCGGCTGGATGGACATCTCTACGCTAAGCGGTTGCAACGCAATTTCGACGGGGTGGCGATTATTAGCGCCAATAACGCTTACGATAAAGTGACGGTGCCGCGTGATCGCTTACATGAGCTAGAGATCGTCGGGCGTGCTGTGTGGTCTGCAGGGTGGCTTTGAGGTTTCGCTAACCTGTTTTTAACCATAACAAGTGAGGAATGAATCAGCAGTACTTCCTCACGTTTTGGGTTCCTTTTCTCGCAAAAGTTATGTTCTATAACAATCAGCTATTTCATTTCCAATCATAGGGTTACATTTAACAGGTCATTTTCAAGTTGGGTTCGTTTTCATAGGTGGAAGTTGAGCTTCAATAAGAACGTTTAACTGTAAGTGAAACCCCGCTGGCAGCGGCTTTAACGACTTTTATATGCCATTTTAGGTAGTGCCAAACACCCCACAAAAAAACGCCGCTTCCCAAAGGAAACGGCGTTTTTCTATTTGTGGGGTATTTGGCATAGATAGTGTCTAATTTACTGGCGCTGTATACTGACGCCATGTTCATAACCTTCTGAATTTGTGGCTTTAAATTTCGCCTCGCATCCCTGTTTATCCCACCTTATTGTTTATAGTCCCACATTGTTCCGTTGTGCCATATCTACTGCTAACCCACACTTTCATTGTGCTGGGATTGTGCTAGAGGTGCCTGCACAGTCTCTGCTGGCGTACTGCCTACTGTGCGATTTCCTAGCTGGTTGACTGCATCCCTTGCACGGTGCGGCGCTAGGTGCGTGTACTTCTCTGTCATCTTCACAGTTCTGATATTGCTGGATGAACCCGAACTGGGCCTGCATCCCTATGCCATACAGCTACTAGGCTCGATGCTCCGGCTGGTTAGCCAATCTACACAGATCATCATTTCTACTCAATCTGTCTCGCTTGCCAATGAGTTCAGTGCCGAGGATATGGTCGTTGTCGAGCACCGGAAAAATCGCTCTACTTTTAAGCGTCTAGATACGGACTCCCTGGAAGCATGGCTGGAGGACTATCGTTTGGGTGACTTATGGGAGAAAAATCTGCTGGAAGGAACCCCCGCGTGATTCGACTAGACATTAGCGTTGAAGGAGCGACTGATCGAGTGTTTGTAACACGTGTTTTGGCTCCGGTATTAGCCCAGAATCAAGTGTTTGCTAGCCTCTATTGATATGCGCGGGCGTGTGTCACTTGAGCGCATCAATAAAGAGCTTAGCAAGTTGATGGCTATGTTTGACCATGTAACAACGTTTTATGACTTTTATGGTTTCCATAAACGCCCGCCGGGTGACGTTTACGCTCTAGAGGGTACTATCAATCTTGTGCTCGAGGATAAACGTCATCGATTTACCCCTATGTTCAGCAGTACGAATTTGAAGCCCTCGTGCTAGCAGTACCTGATCATGCAGAGGAAGTCATTGGCATTGATGGTCTGGGTGAACAAATCCATAAAATAGTTGAGCAAAGTGGCGGTGCTGAACTCGTCAATGATGGTTATGACACCTGTCCTTCTCGGCGTATCAGAGCTATTGCCCCACGTTATGATAAAAATTCCATGGGCCAGTAACGTTGGAAAGTAGTGTACAGGAGGCGAGGGCGGGTTGCCCTTGCTTCGATGCTTGGCTGAAATGCATTATGCAGTTGAAAGTGGACTAGATGAGGTATGACAAAAGCATGATCAAATTATAGGTTTTTTAGCAGGGCAGGTTATACCTATAAATCACTCCCCATTTTCGTGAGCAGACCTTGCGTAGTATCCTTACGGCGCTGGTGCTACTTCGTTGGGTACAGCGACAGTCATATCAAAACGACAAAATTCACAACAGAGTAAAGTATGGTAAGTCGCCACAAGGTTACTATCACTGACATCGCCGAACGGGTGGGCATGACCAATATGACGGTGTCGCGTGCCTTGAACAATCCTGGCAAGGTAAAAGTAGCGACCCGGGAGAGGATCCTCGCTGCTGCGAAGGAACTAGGGTATGTCCCTAATGCTTTCGCTAGCCATCTTCGGAGTCGCAAGAACCGGCTGATTGGCCTGATCACGGCAAGCGTGGATAATCCCTTTTATAGCGAGGTGATTAAGGCGGTTTCCCGTGCGGCCGAGGAGCGTGACTACACCATCATTCTGATTGATACAGATGGATCGCCGCAGCGCGAGGAAGTGGCGATCGAAACTCTGCTCAGCTATCAGGTGGCTGGCATTATTCTTTCGCCCGTCTCCGACGCTGCCGCCTATCGCCCAGCTTACCTTGAGCGCTTGCGTGCTACCCGTTTACCAGTGGTTATGCTGGATCGCACCTTGAACGTATCCGACTTCAGTCGTGTGGTACTAGACAACCGTCTTGCGGGGAGTCTGCTTGGTGAACTGCTTGTGAAGAGGAATATCCGTCGGGTGCTTGCTTTGACGGGGCCGCGTGACTCGCGGATTACCCAAGACCGGCTGATCGGCCTAAAGACAGCCTTTGACGTGGCGGGCGTCTCTTTGGCGGTGGAACAGCGCCCTGGGGACTACACCCTGCAACCGGCCTATCGTGATATGGCCGATTACCTACGCCAGGGCAATCTCCCCGAAGCAGTGTTTGGGTTCAATCAGCTGATTACATTGGGCGCCATGCGTGCCCTGCATGATGCACGTGTGTCCAGGAGCGATGTGATGGTATTGGGCGTCGACCGTTTGCCGTATGCTGATATCTTCGAGGTGTCAGTGCCTTGTGCTGCGCATGACACCTACCGGTTAGGGCACGAGGCATTTCGCATACTCTTTGAACAGATTGAGGACCCCATGGCTGCTGGCCGTGAGGTCGTGATCTCCGCCACACTTATATCCTCCGGCGGTAACTGATAGTCATCAGCTTTCGTCGTGCAACATACCCGCGCCCTCGGTGACCACTTGATCGACGGTGAAACCAAAGTGGGCAAAGAGGCCTTCTGCCTTGCCGGATTCCCCAAAGGGGCGCATGCCGATGACACGGCCATCCAGGCCGACATACTTGCACCAGTAGGAGTAGTGGCTGGCCTCAATGGTGATGCGTTTAGTCACGCTGCGCGGCAGCACGCTCTCGCGGTACTCAGCATCCTGGGCGTCGAAGGTGCTGGTAGAGGGCAGCGAGACCACACGTACCGTGGCTCTTGGCCTCCATCTCGGCGGCGGCGTCCATGGCCAGACCCACCTCTGAGCCGGTGGCGATCAGGATAAGATCAAGTGACACCACGCGCCCTTTAGGGGCACACTTTTTCAGGCCATACCCACCACGCTGAATATTGGCCAGCTGCGCCTTGTCGCGCTGCTGATGGGGCAAGTTCTGACGCGACAGCACCAGCGGTGGGGCCCGCTTGCCGCTTGAGGGCGGCATCCTAGGCCGGCTGGTCGCAAGTGGTCAGGTTGGGCGTCGAGCACAGTGCTACCAACTGCTCGATGGGCTGGTGAGTGGGGCCATCCTCGCCTAGGCCGATGGAATCGTGAGTAAACACATAAATCGCCCGCTGATGCATGATCGCCGCCATGCGCACGGCGTTGTGCATATACTCCATAAAGGTCAAGAAGGTCACACCGTAGGGCACAAAGCCGCCGTGTACGGCGATCCCGTTCATGATCGAGCCCATGCCGAACTCGCGCACCCCATAGTGCAGGTAATTACCGCCCCGGGCGTCCTTAGAGATCGCCTGAGCGCCGCTCCAGAAAGTCAGGTTGGAGGTCGCTAGGTCGGCGCTGCCGCCGAGCAGCTCGGGGAGCTGCAGGCCCAATGCATTGAGGCAGGCCAACGACGCTTTGCGCGAGGCGATGCTCCTGGGCCTGCTCGATCAAGGCTTCGCTGCCCAGGTTACTGGGCAGCGAAGCCGTTGAGACGACGCTTGAGCGCGTCGGCCTCGGCGTAGCGCACTAGGCGTGCCTCCAAATCCTGCTCCCACTTGGCGCCGCGGGCAGTGGCATCTAGGCCCTTATAAATCTCCTCAGGCACATGGAAGGGCGCATGCGGCCAGCCGGGCTGCTTGCGCGCCGCGGCCACTTCTTCGTTGCCCAGTGCATCGCTGTGACACGACTCCTTGCCCTGCTTGTTAGGTGCGCCGAAGCCGGTGATGGTCTTGCAGATGATCAGACTCGGCTTGTTGTTGTGCTGCTTGGCCCGCTCAATGGCGGCCTGAATCGCTTCGGAATTGTGGCCGTCGACGTTGGGCACAACATGCCAGCCCTCGACTTCGCCATCAATGGAGATGCCGTTGTCGTCATAGAAAGCCACTAGCTTGCCCAAGCCCTGGGTGCCAGCCAATGGCGCCACCTCGTGAGAGATGCCCTCCATCAGGCAGCCGTCGCCTAGGAAACACCAGGTGCGGTGATCGGTCGGGGCAATTGAACTGCCCCGCCAGGGTGCACTCGGCAATGGCCATGCCCACAGCGTTGGCCAGTCCTTGGTCCAGCGGGCCGGTAGTGGCCTCGACACCAGCGGTGTAGCCCAGTTCTGAGTGGCCCGGGGTCTTGGAGTGCAGTTGGCGAAAGTTCTGCAGACCCTCGAGGCTCAGCGCATAGCCGGACAGGTGCAGCAGCGAGTAGAGCAGCATTAAGCTGTGGCCATTAGAGAGTACGAAGCGTGCGGGTTGGCCGGGTTGTGACTCAGGTGATCGTTCCACAGCACTTCGGCGATATCGGTCATGCCCATTGGCATTGGAGCGCCGGGATGGCTGGACTTTGCCTTCTGCACGGCATCCATGGAGAGCGCTCGAATGGCATTGGCCAGTTCGAAACGTAACGGCATAAGGATTCCCAAACGGTGGCTAGTTGGCAGTTCAGGTTACGAGATCAGAGAATCGCCAAACGGTCGGCGATCAGTTCCTCCAGGCGTTCCTGATCATCGGCGAAGCGACGAATACCCTCGGCCAGTTTGTCATTGGCCATGGCATCCTTGTTGTGATCCCAGCGGAAGGCGGACTCGGAGAGTGGAGTAGGACGAGGGCCACCGTTGCGTGTCATTAACACCTTGGGTTCCACCTCGCCTGTTGTAGTAGCGAGTTCCTCAAGCAGCGCAGGTGAGATAGTTAATCGGGGGCAGCCGGCGAGTGCCAGTACCTGGTCGACAGTGCGGAAGCTCGCGCCCATCACCACAGTATCGAAGCCACCTTGGTTGACCCGTTCGCAGACGCCGCGCACGAATTGCACTCCAGGGTCGTTCTCGGGGGGGAAATCCTGGCCAGTCTCCTTTTTGTACCAGTCGGTGACACGGCCGACAAACGGTGAGACGAGAAAGACGCCAGCATCGAAACAAGCTTGGGCCTGGGCGTCGCTGAACAGCAGCGTCAGGTTGCAGTTGATTCCCTCTTTCTCCAGCACCTCGGCTGCGCAGATGCCTTCCCAGGTCGATGCCAGCTTGATCAGCACTCGATCCTTAGACACGCCGCGTTGCTCGTAGAGCTCGACCAGCTCGTGGGCCTTGCGTATGCTGGCCTGGCTGTCGAAGGACAGCTTGGCGGCGACCTCGGTGGACACACGGCCGGGCACCAGCTTGGCGATCTCGCTGCCCATGGCCACGGCAAGGCGATCCACGGCATGCTCTTCTCGCCAGCCGTTGTCCTTGGACTTGACCGCCTCGAGCTCTTGATCGATCAGTGCTTGATAGCTTGGCAGATCGAAAGCCTTGAGGATTAGCGAGGGATTGGTGGTGGCATCATGGGGTTGATAGCGTTTGATGGCGTCAAGGTCGCCAGTGTCCGCGACCACCAAGGAGTGCTGGCGAAGGGCGTCGAGTCGTTGGGTCATGGAGTATCTTCCTCGAATAAGTGGTCGGTTATGTAAGGCATAGGGGGTGGTGTTCAGCTGTAATGATTTTCCTGGGCCTGACAGTAACGGGCATAGGCTTGGTCATAGGCAGCGACGCGGTCGGGTTTGGGGTTGGTTCGGGATCTCTCGTCGAGATGCACCAGTCGCGCACAGAGGTCTTCGAGCGAGGTGCTGGGGTAACGCTCGCACCAGGCAGCCTGCAGTGCTGCACCTAGCGCTGCGGCATCGGTGGCCATAGGGCAGATCACCTAGGTGCCAGTGATATCGGCCACCATCTGGCGCCATGCAGGGCTCTTGGCACCGCCGCCTATCAGATGTATTTGGCTCGCACCCTCGGCTAGGTCGCCAAGCAGCTCGAGGCCGTAGCGCAGACCGAAAGTGGCGCTCTCGACGACTGCCCGACACAAATTGGCTTGCGTGGAGTTGATGCTGGTCAGCCCCAAAAAAATTGGCGGTGGCTTGGGGCAGCGCCGGAGCCCGCTCTCCATTGAAGAAGGGGAGCACGGTTACCCCTTCGGCCCCGATGAGCGCATTGGCCAAGCGCTCGTTAAAGGTTGATAGGTCGAGCCCTAACAGTTTACGCACCCGGGTAGTGGCAGAGGTCATGTTCATAGTACAGATCAGCGGCAGCCATCCGCCGCTACTGGCGCAGAAGTTAGCAACCATGGCGTTGTTGGCGATCACTGGGGCCTCGGAATAGGCGCGCACCGTTCCCGAGGTGCCTAGGCTAAGAGTCACCAGCCCATGGGCGATATTCCCGGTTCCGATGGTCCCCAGCATGTTGTCGTCGCCGCCACTCGATACCACCACGCCCTCTGCCAGTCCTGGCTCGCGGGCCAAGGCGTATCGCACCACCCCGGCCTGTTTGTGAGATTCGATCAGCCGTGGCAGTACGCGAGTTGGGGCGATTTCTGCTAAGATGTCCTCGCGCCAGCGCCGGGTGCGGCTATCGAAGTAGCCAGTACCGGAGGCGTCGCCTACCTCGGAGACCCGTTCGCCGGTCAGCCAGAAATTGAGGTAGTCGTGCGGCAGTAGCAGGCTGTCTATGCGCCGGTAGGCATCAGGCCGGCTGTCGCGCAGCCATGCTAACTTGGAGGCGGTATAGCCGGTCTGTAGAACTAGCCCCGGCTTGTCTAGGCAACCAGTCTCGCCGCCTAATCGATCAACCAATGCAGTGTTGTGGTTTGCGGTTTCGGTATCGCACCACAGCTTGGCCGGATGCACCGGCTCTCCCGCTGCGTCCAGCGCTACCAGACCATGCTGCTGGCCAGAAACGCCGATGGCACGAATTGCCCGTGGTTCGATACAAGCGTCGGTCACGGCGCCAGCAAAGGCGCCGCGGAAGGCCGCCACCCAGTCGGATCCTGCTCTCGGCGGGCGTGGGTGCCTTCGCTCAGAGCGTGAGGACGGCTCGCTTCGCCGAGAATTCGTCCAGCGTCGACATCAACCACCACAACCTTGGTACTCTGGGTACCACAGTCAACACCGATATACATGTCAGGTTCCTTTTAACGCAAGGGGCTAGTGAGACGTGAAGCCACCATCGATCGGCAGGCAGGCACCGCTGATCATCGAAGCGGCCGGGCTGAGGAGGAAGGCTACCGGCAGGGCGACTTCCCGAGGGGTGGCAAAGCGACCTAAGGGAATGGCGGCCAGCATTGGGTTGCGCTTGGCGGGATCGGCCCAGGCACGTTCGGCCATGGGGGTCAGGGTCACGGTCGGGTTGACACTGTTGACGCGGATGCCCTTGGGGCCCAGCTCGAGGCATAGCACACGTGTCATGGCATCCATGGCTGCCTTGGACGCGCAATAGCCGAGGTGGCCGGGCAGAGCAGCCATAGATGCTTGGCTTGAGACGTTGACGATGCTGCCCTGGCGGCCGTGCGCGATCATGTGGCGGGCCGCTTCCCGTGACACCACGGCACTGGCAGTGACGTTCGTGGTCATGATGTCCTCGAGATCCTTCGCTTTGAAATCCAAGACATCGTTGAGGATCGAGATGCCAGCACAATTGACCAAGCCATCAAGGGCGGGCATTTCTAAGAAGGCCGCGATAACCGCGGCCTCATCGGTGATATCGACGGCCAGGGTGCGTGCCCCTATCTCTTTCTCGAGTTTGGCTAGCTTGTCCCGATTGCGACCAAACAGCACTAGTTCGGCACCGAGTTCAGCTAGAGACCGCGCGATATCGAGACCGATGCCGCTGGTCGCCCCCGTAACGAGGATGCGTTGGTTGTGGAGTTCGAAGTTCATGATGTGGCGTCACTCGCTCGATTTGTGATTGGAATTTAGCCGATGCATGATCGGCTTGAGCGTTGGGTAAAGTTGGCAATACAGAGTGAAGAGCTTGTCGTAATGTCGCGCAGCGTCTTCAGACGGAACGGAACGCTCAACTAAGTTGCCATGCTGCAGGGGTTTGGCCAGGTTGATAAGACCGGTGGCCTGCCCGGCGAGTAGTCCGGCCCCTAGGGCCGCCTCGACATTTTCTTGGTAGGTGTAAACGGGCATGCGGGTCACGTCGGCGATAATCTGCATCCAAAGATCTGACTGGGTAGCTCCGCCAACCACAATTAGATGGTCATCCAGTGTCACGCCTTGTTGGGTACCTGCTTCAATATTGTGTCGTAGAGCGAAGGTGACGCCTTCAAGCACGGCGCGATACAGGTGATGGCGCCGGTGATAGAGACTGAGGCCGATGAAGCAAGCGCTGGCTTTTGCGTCCCATACAGGACTTCGCTCGCCCATCAGGTAGGGCAGGAATAACAGGCCATTAGCACCGGGGGGAAGCTCGCGAGCAGGTGGCTCAAGCTGTTCGAAGGCGCTGCCGACCTCGCTGGCGGCCGCCTTATCCTCGCCGCAGAAGGTATCGACGTACCAGCTGACCGAGGCGCCAGCAGTCAAAGCGCCACCGAAGGTGTAGAGGTCTCGGTCGCTGTTCAACACATGCGGCATGCTGATCAACCCGTGCCTTGCATCGACACGCTTGTTGATTACCCCCCAGCACATACTGGTGCCGATCATGGCGACATGGTTGCCGGGTCGTGTCGCCCCCGCCGCTAGCGTCGCCATTGCTGCATCTACCCCCCCGGCGACGATAGGGATGCTGCTGCGTAGTCCCAGTGACTCGGCCAGAGAGGGCAGCAGTCCACCGACGACTGATCCCGAGTCCACCAGCTGAGCCGGAAGCTTGTTGCGGTCGAGACCCAGAGCGTCGAGCATTTCCTGCGACCAGGCACGTGCTACCAGGTCGTAGATGCCGCCGATGTTGCCCGCGGAGCAGTGGTCGATGGCGATCTCTCCGCACAGGAGATAGTTGATGTAGCTATTGGGCGGCAGTAAGTAACGAGTTTGCTCCCAGACTTCAGGTTGTTCGGCCTTGAGCCACATCATCTTAGTGAAGCCGTAGTAGCTGTCCACCCCGTTGCCGGTGATATCACCAAGTTGATCCAGGTCGATATGCTCCTTCACCCATTGAACTTGGGTCTCTGCTCGGCGGTCCATCCAGATCAAGCAGGGGTGCAGGGGGGTTATCTCGGAGTCGACTGGTATACCAGAGCCACCGTATAGACTACTAACGCACAGTCCTTTGACACTCGCTGGATTGACCCCAGGATGGTCAAGGCAGCGACGGAGGCAGACAAGCACGGCCTGCCACCATGTATCCGGCCACTGCTCAGCCCATAATGGGCGAGGGGTGTCGACCCGGTAGCCCTGACTATACTCAGTCAGGATCCGGCCTTGGGAATCGATCACTACGGCCTTGGTACTCTGGGTGCCAATGTCGATACCAATGACGGTTTCCATACGGTTCTCCTTTTTTCGGCGCGAGACTAACCCGTGCCGAAGCACGTGCAGGGGCTCAAGGAGTCCGCTTGCGGCTAATGTAGATCGCCAACAGGATAATCAGGCCCTTGATGACGTTTTGGAGGTAGGGCGAAACGCCCATCAGGTTAAGACCGTTGTTGAGCACGCCAAGCAGCATGGCGCCTACCAGCGTGCCGAGAATCATTCCTCGCCCACCGGTAATAGCAGCGCCGCCCAGCACCACGGCGGCGATGGCGTCGAGCTCGAAGCCGACCCCGGCGTTGGGCTGGCCGCTCATCAACCGTGAGGTCAAGATCAACCCGGCAATGGCCGCAGTCGTGCCACTCAAGGTGTAGACCAGCAACTTATAGCGGGACACTCGGATACCGGACAGCCGAGTCGCCTCCTCATTGCCGCCAATGGCATACAGGTAGCGTCCGGTCGCAGTATGGTGGAGTAGCAAAAAGCCGAGTGCGTAGACGCTGATCATGATCAGTATAGGGGTTTCGATACCGGCCAGGCTGCCGCGACCGAAGAAGGCAAATTCCGGGGGGAGGCCGGAAATCGGGTAGCCTCCGGTGTATATCAAGCCAAGCCCGCGGGCAATACCCATTGTGGCCAAGGTGACGATGATGGGTGGCATGCCGGCAAAAGCAACAAAAAAACCATTGAAAGCCCCGAAGCCTGCACCTACCAATACGCCTAGCAGGATGGCTAGCGACGGAGGAACCCCCGCCACCATCAGCCCAGCCATTACCGTTCCCGACAAGGCCATTACCGGGCCCACCGAGAGGTCGATGCCGCCGGTGAGAATGGCTAGGCTCATCCCCACCGCTATGATGGCAATGATCGAGGTCTGACGCACCAGATTGGCTTGGTTGCTTATGGTTAGAAAGTTGTCGTTGATGACAGACATAGCAATGAAAACGACGATGAAACCAATCATTGGGTAGAAGATCGGAGTACGGCGCCAACTGGCCAGCCGCATCTTGTGGGACTGGTGGGTGTTGCCGGGTATTGAGTCGAGCTGGCTCATGAGCTGAGTCCCCCCGTGGCGTGATGCATGATGGATTGTGAATTGAGATCGTTGCCTTGCAGTTCGGCGGCGACCTGTCCCTGGTAGAAGACCGCTACGCGATCGCATAGGCCAAGGATTTCGGGGAGTTCGGACGAAATCATGATGATCGACACGCCACGGGCGGTGAGCTCTTTCATCAAGGCGTAGATCTCTGACTTGGCGCCGACGTCAATGCCGCGGGTGGGCTCATCGAAGATCAGCACCTTACACTGGTGGCCAAGCCAGCGGGCGATGACAACCTTCTGCTGGTTGCCGCCGCTGAGATTGCCTACTGGGGTTTCAGGGCTGGGAGCCTTGACGCGGACTGCCTTCATCAGATCGGCGGCAGTACTAGTCTCATGGCGGCGCTTGATCAGTGGTAAGACACCCTGAAATTGTGTCAGATTGTTCAGGGAGATGTTTTCGCGACACGAGAATGGCAGGATCAGTCCTTGGATCTTGCGGCTTTCCGGTAGAAGGCCGATCCCCTGCTTCAGGGCGGTGGCGGGGTGTAAGAGCTTAGTTGGCTTGCCCTCCATAAGGATCTTGGCATGCACGGGTCGCGTCGCACCGATCAGCCCCATAGCCAGTTCTGTGCGGCCCGAACCCACTAAGCCAGCAAAGCCGAGGATCTCGCCGCGGTGAAGCTTCAATGAATGCTCGGGGCCATTGACATCAAGGCGCAGGGATTCAATGTCTAATACCACATCGTTATAGTCGGCATCGCTACGGTGTTCGGGGTAAAGGTTCTCAACGCGGCGGCCAACCATTTTCTCGATCAGGTCGTCGGGCGTGGTAGAGACGACGTCGCAGTCGTCGACCTTCTCACCATCACGCATCACGGTGACACGATCGCAGATGGTGAATATCTCTTCCATATGGTGTGATATGAATACCATGCCGACCTGTTGTTCGCGCAGTTTTCGCATGATGGTGAACAGATGATCGGCTTCGCTAGGCGTGAGGGTTGCTGTCGGCTCGTCGAGGATCAGGATTCGCGCTTTCAGCGACAGGGCCTTGGCGATCTCGATGAACTGCTGGTCGGCGACACTCAAGTCGACGATGGGCCGGTCGAGGGGGATCGAGACCTTGAGGCGGTCTAACAGGTGCTGCGCCTCGGCGATCATGCTGCGCCGGTCTCGCAGCCCGAACCTGTTACGCAATTCGCGCCCAAGGAAGATATTATCCACGGCGTCCAGATCAGGGATCAGGCTGAATTCCTGGAAAATGATACCGATGCCCGCGTTGAGGGCGTCTTGATAGCCATGGAAATGGCATACCTCGCCATTGATGTTGATCTCACCTTCATCCTGTCGGTAGATGCCGCAGAGAATTTTCATCAGAGTCGACTTGCCGGCCCCGTTTTCGCCGAGCAGAGCATGCACCTCGCCAGCATGGACATCGAGCGATACATCCTTGAGAGCCCTCACCCCGGGAAATGACTTCGAGATGTGCCTCAGGGAAAGTAATGGAGTCATAGGGATACCCTCGTGTGCCGCCCGCAGGGGCAGCACACGTCATCATCGGTGGGAGGGGTTACCAGCTAAAATCAGCGGCCTTGTCGCGGTCGATCAGTTGTACGTCGATGGGAATTTCCGCGGGCGCAGTTTCTGCACCCCAGTGCTTAGCCAGCGCTAAGCCGAGCCCCACACGCACCATGTCCGCGGGATATTGCGCTGAGGTGGCGATGAACGCGGAATCAGCCTTCTGGATCTCTGCAACTGCCTCGGGATGACCGTCGACGCTGACCAGCTTGATGTCCTTGCCACTGGCCTCAATAGCGATTAGAGCGCCCAGCGAGCCGATATCGTTGACGCTGAAGAAACCATTAAGATCAGGGTTTGCCTGGATGATGTTCTCGGTGACCGTCATAGCATGGGTACGCTCCTGACGGCCATTCTGTTTGGTTACTATCTCGATGCCATCGTACTCATCAAGTGCGTCGGTGCAGCCTTCGATACGCTGCAGGATCGGCACAACCGGAATGCCATCCAGTAGGGCTACCTGACCTTCACCATTTAGTTGTTGGGCTAGGTATTCGCAGGCTAAGTAGCCGGCGTCATAGTTTTTGGAACCCACAAAGCCATCCACGGGGCCCTCTGCCTGGGCATCGATCGCGACCGTGGTGACGCCTGCCTCTTGGGCAGACAATACCGCCGTTTCAACCCCAACGGAGTCGGCGGGGTTGAGTAGCAGAATATCGATGCCTCGCTGGATCATGTCCTCTACGTCGCTGACCTGCTTGGAGACATCGTGGCGCGCATCGGTGACAATCACCTCAGCCCCTAGGCTCTCTGCGGCGGTCTTGAGCGCCTCCTGCATGGTCACAAAGTACTCGTTGTTAAGCTCTTGGAAGGACATGCCGATTGTCAGGGTATGCTCATCGGCTGCTGCGGTTCCTGCTACAAAGACGGCTGCGCAGGCAGAGGCAAGAGCCGCCTTGCGAAAGTTTGCCGTGTTCTTATTAATTTTCATTGTTAACTCCGTGATTGTTATTGTTTCTCTGAAAGGTTTTCAATGTTGACAAGACTATTAATGTTAACGTCAACAATTTGAAGACTATGTGTCCTTTAGAGGCTGGTCAACGGTCATTCGACCAATGTCTATTCCTATAAAAATTTTACAAGTGGTCAAAGCGTTCATGCGAAGTGTTCATTCAAAACTGTAAGAGGTTGTAAGGTTGCTTGATCTCATTAAGCTAAAAAAATACCTTAATAGTTGCTGGATTGAATACTTTCTACATATCAAAGTTGCTAGGCAAAACAACCATGTCTCGGATGGTTACGTTCCGGGGGCGAGTAAGCATGAACATAATCGCATCAGATACATCCGTCGGCTCGATGATACTGCCGGATTCTTTTGCTTTGCGCAGGTTTTCCTCTGGCCAATCGGCAAGCAATGCGCTATTGACAGGGCCGGGAGACACAGAAGCCATGCGAATGCCGTGCTTGTTGACCTGGCGACGAGTAGTCTGGACAAAGCTGTTGATGGCCCACTTGGAGGAAGCGTAGACTGGTTCCCAGGGCACGGGGAAGTGCCCCGCAACGGAGCTTGTCACCATAATGTCACCCGTGCGACGTTCGATCATATAGGGCAAGACGTTATGGACATTTTTCATCACTACATTGACGTTCAAGTTCAGCATTCTGTCGATGGCAGCAGGGGAAGTATCGAGTAAATCGCCGCCGATATAACTACCAGCATTAGCGTGGAGAATATCCAACTGGCCTGCTTTCTCTAGAATTTGCGAGAGGAGAGTGTCGCAGTCCTGTGGGTCAAGCAGGTCAATAACTAAAGGAAGCGCGGCTTCGCCAAGTTCTTCACAGATGGCTTTCAGCGCAGCATCATCTCGATCAATCATGACCACTCTGGCGCCGGCGTCAATCATGGCCTTTGTGGTGGCCAGTCCGATACCTGATGCTGCGCCAGTAACGGCAGCAACCTTACCAGTGAGTTTATTAGCCATCTTATAATCTCCTATATCTTCAAGTTCCTCGCTTGGCGAGGCCATTTTGTTTCTAGAATGATGTATGCAAGAGATTTAGAAGTGTATCTAACAAGCCGAATCAGCTTTTTTACTTCCTCGCTCTTGATCCGTCTCAAAAGTACACGTAGATAAAATTGACGGCATGATATGTTGACGTCAACATTTATGAGGCTATTCTTTATTCAAATACGAATCAATGGGATTAAGACCAATGTCTAGGTTTCGATGCTTTTGAGGAGATTTGAGTTAATCGTCTGGCTAGCATTCGATACAGGAGCAGCCGCTGAGCTTTAGCACAGCGGCTGCTCCTGTATCGTTTCTCAAACATATCTCCATGCTGATAAGCAGGTGACACTTTATTTTAATGGCGTGGGCTAACGCCATTTCGGCGACGTCCCTCGGGTAGCTGGTCACTCGCCCCGTCTTACCTACGTATTATGAACACACAAGCGCTGTAGCCAAGCCAACTGTGTCTCACCTCTAGGTACACCCAACCTGTAGCCTTATCAATCGCCCCTTGCATTCAGTAACTTTGCTGCCTTTTTAAGGATTTGCGGGTGTTTAATTCAAATTGTTTGAAATTAGGGTTCAAAGTTTAAGACAGTCTATTATTTGTTCTTCTTTATCTCGACCCAATTGACCTCAGATAACTGACGGCCATGGCGCCCCTTATAGGGAGCAGGCTGCGGAGACTGCCAGCCTGCCAAGCGTTCCTTTTCCAGTGAGTAAACCTCCACGCCGAGCGGATGGCATGTCTCTAACGGGTCACGTGCCTCCGGCCCCCATAGATCTACTGAAAGGTCGCCGCCAGGGCAGCAAGAGAGTGCACACAGCAGATCGATTTCAGCAAAGAATTCGAGATGGTCGCCCTGGCGTGCTGGACAGGCCTTCATAAAGTACTGGTCATCATCGTTGAGCCCTGTGCATTGGAAAATGTTTAGAACATCGTGTACATCGAATTCGGTCAGCCCCCAAGGTTCCACTGCCCGGACTAGGTTGGAGTGACAGTGGAAATCGAAGTCCTCGCCAGTCAGCAGCCGATTGACGTACGGATCGCAACGGGTACCCAGCAGGTCGTGAACACGTCCCCCCTCGCTGTCTTCCCCATAGTTGGCCAGTGTGTCATCAATGATAGTCGCCATGGGGCGCAAATAGGGAAGGGTGGACCACAGTCTGTCGTAGGTGCTGACATGTGCACGCTGCAACTGGCGGGTACGTGAGGCCCACATTCGCTCTCTCGGATTATTCAGGTTCCACATGTTGAAGTCTCCTACCTGAGAGCCTTCGGTAATCTTGACCCGAAACACATGCCCAGCCGGTACACTCCATGCAAGACCGTCCCTAATGGGCACGGTATGCGTTTCCACCAGCTGGCGCGGGGCGTAGCGCTCCGTTAGACGGTCATAAAAAGCCTTATCGACATTGAGGGCTGACTCTTTGGTGGCTTGGTAGGCGGCAGGAACTTTACTTGCCATGGAAAACCTCCATTGTGTATGTATGTGTGGTATGAGGAATGAAGATGGGCCTTGTTTAGCGAGTCTTATAGGCAAGCACGATATCGCTAACATAGGACTCCGACTCATAGAGATAGAGCTGCATCTGCTCTGCAGCTTCTGCCCGCTGGCCTGCTGCAAGGAGCGCGTAAATCCGGCGATCCCTCTCGAGCCAGCCACCCTGAAATCGTTTTTCGCTGCTAGACATCGCAAAGATTAGCCGCAGTTGAGCGAGTATGGTGCTGAAGTAAGTGCTTAGTCTTTCGCTTTCTAGCAAACCCACAATGGCATGGTGAAAGAACAGGCTGCTGGTTCCCACTGCGTTCCAGCGGTTCTCAATTGCTGCTTCTTCACCTTCAGTCAGTATTCTGTCGATAGATTCAAAGTGCCTGTCGCTGGCTAAAGAGCTATGTTGGATAGCAGAAAGTTCAAGGGTATGCCGTACTTTGTAGATATCTCGTATATCCGATAGCGTCAGAACCCTAACCTGGGCACCCTTATTCAGTATGTAGTGTATCAAACCCTCATAACGCAGCTGGCGGAGGGCTTCGCGAATGGTATTGCGTGAAGCCTGATACTGTTTGCATAGCCCCGATTCCACTAACGCCGTGCCGGGGGCAATCTCGCCTAAGATAATGGCATTTCTTAACTTAATCGCGATCATATCCGATAACGAAGTTTCGTCACTTGCTTCCACGCTGTTATTTCCTTCCTTTATAATTTGACAACTGCGTTAAGTAATTAGCTGACATTAAAGTCCTTGAGGAACCGCGTTACGCGTGGTTCGTTGCTATTCTCGAATATCTCGGCTGGCGTGCCGGTATGCACTATTGCGCCATCTTCCATAAACACCACACGGTCGGAGATTTTTTTGGCGAAGGCCATCTCGTGGGTGACGATGATCATGGTCATGCCTTCGCGTGCAAGATTCTCAATATTTTTGAGCACCTCTCCCACCAGTTCAGGATCTAGCGCTGAAGTCGGTTCATCGAACAGCATAATAGAAGGCCTCATCGCAAGCGCTCTAGCAATCGCTATTCGCTGCTGCTGGCCGCCGGAGAGCTGGTGAGGGTACTTATTGGCGTACTCGCGCATACCCACTTTTTCCAACACAGCCAAAGCCTCTTGCTCAATCAGATTGGCATTGCCGAAACGATGGTAGCGGGGCCCTAAAGTAACGTTCTGCAGGACGGTGCGATGAGGAAACAGATTAAACTGCTGAAACACCATCCCAATGTTTTTAATCTGATCGGTTCGGGGCAGTTGTGTTTTTCGGTCTGGCTTATTCGGGTTTTTGATGAACGTCACATCACCGTTCAACGTAATGCATCCACCATCAGGTGTTTCCAGACCGTTCAAGGTGCGAATAAACGTTGTCTTGCCTGATCCCGAGGGGCCGATGATCGAAACAGTTTCGCCTTTTCTGACTTCCAGGGAAACATCCTTCAACACTGGCACACCATCAAAGCTCTTATTGATGCTTCTGGCATCGACCACAATCTCACTCTGCTCGATGCTCCGGCTAGAGAGATGCGGCGCTGGAGCTGGACTGCTGTCGGATGAGCTACTAGAGGCTTGCATAGCACTCTGTCTACTTGGGCGCTTGCGACGCGTGACATCCAGCTTTCGCTCGGCCAGCTTGAGCAAGTTATCGAAGACGGTGACGATCATTACGTAGAAAAGGGCGACCATCAGCATGGTTTCCAGAACCTTGAAGTTCTGTGTGTAGAGCCGCTGGCCCACCATGAGGATCTCAGCCAGGGAAATCACCGACACCAGCGAGGTGAGCTTGACGATGGTTATGAACTGGTTGGAGAGGGTCGGCAAGGCAATACGAATAGCCTGAGGAACAACGATTAGCCGCTGGATGCCCGTGTAGTTAATTCCCAACGCTCTTCCCGCTTCGCGTTGCCCGTTGGCCACCGCGAGCAGACCGCCACGATGGATCTCGGCCATATAGGCCGTCTCACTCAATACCAGGCCCAGTAATCCTGCAATGAAGGGGCTACCTAGATAGCTACGAGTCCAGGGAATGACCTGGGGGAGGTTGTAGACGAAGATGAGTAGCACCAAAAGGGGCAGGCTACGGAAGAACCAAATGTAAGCAGCAACCGGTAGTCTTAAGATCCGGTACTTTGAGAGTTTGGCAAGTGCAAGGATAAAGCCCAGTGAGGCCGCAATGCTCCATGAGAGTAAGCTGAGGGCTATCACCACCAGAGAGGCTTGCCACAGCGGAGGGTACCAAAAAAGGCTGAATGCGTATTCCCAATCGAAGTTCATGCACTTTCTCTCTTTTATGGCACGTATAGTCCTGAAAGCAACTTCTCGGTGTCGGAGAGGTGAGTGGCTCAGTTATTGGAAAGCGCAGCTTCAACTTCATCAGGGTCTGGTGCGCTCAGGTTGTAGGCAGATAGGATCTCATCGTACTCCCCAGTCTCCTTCATATTTTCAATCGCAGAGGTGATTGCCTCCTTAATTTCAGAGTTGCTTGAGTTGACCCCAAGACCCACCGGAATCGGGTAGATCAGCTCTTCCGAGGTAATCTTCAGGGCATCACCGGTATTTTCCACGGCGAGCTGTGCTACGGCCGCATCAGCAAACTGTGCCTCTACAGCGCCAGCCAAGATAGCCTGGGTAGCCTCAGGAGCGGTGGCAAACTCACGGATATCGATTTCGTCTAGCCCATTAGGCGTGCAGTGTTCGTCCGATACTTTCGTAAGCTTTGGAACCCAGGACGCGCCTTGGATTGAGCTGACACGCATGCCACAGAGATCACGCGGTTCTTGGGGAGACTCGGCGTAGTTGCTGGCAGTCAAAATTGATGAACCAGTCTGTGTATGTGGAACATAATCAATGACTTCTGCCCGCTCTGGTGTGATATAAAGCAGTGAAGCTATGACGTCATACCGGTTCGATCGCAGTCCCACAATCAGCTGAGCGAAGCGCGTATCTACATACTCGGCTTCAAGGCCCATATGCTCTGCCACAGCATTCATAAAATCGACTTCAAACCCGCTAGGTGTGCCATCTTCCAGGTAGATATAGGGCGGGTAGGTCATGTCGGAGCCGATCAGCAGGGTACCTGGCTCAATGGTGGGAATATCGGCGGCATAAACAAAAGATTGTTGAGCAAAGCAAACAGCAGTCAGAATGCTAGAACCGATGATGATTTTTTTAAAAAATTGTTTTTTAGACATTTTTTATTCCTTTTTTTGTATTTTATTCATGTGTATAACAAATTTGCCTCTACTTGGTATAGATTGTTGAACAATCTACGTCAAATAAGTGAGCAGCTTGTTCTAACTTTTTAAGCGTGTCATGTTGCTTACTAGCTGCTTGGTACGAGCCTGTTCACATGCCTATAAGGTGTCGCGCAATGACATCAATTCCTAATGATCCTGTCGCTAGTGTCGGTGGTCTACGCAATGCTGGTGAAATGCTGCGTGCGGGGACTCTCTCTTCCGAGCAGATGACCCAGGATTATCTCACTAGGATTAACAAATTAGATTCGTTTCTGAACGCCTTTGAACATGTAGAGGCCAAACAGGCACTAGCTACTGCCAGGGCCATGGATTGCCTTTTGGCAGCGGGTACGGACCTGGGACCGTTGATGGGGATACCGATCAGCGTTAAGGATCTGTTCACAGTCAAAGGCATGCCAATGACTGCAGGTTCCCGCGTAGATGTCTCGGATATTACCGACCCGAATGAAGGGCCTTTTATTCAAGCATTGCGCCAGGCAGGCTGTGTAATACTTGGCAAGACCCGCATGGTGGAGTTTGCTTTTGGCATTACAGGTGTTTCGCAGCCACGGGGGACCCCGCGCAACCCCTGCGATGAAAAGATACATCGTATTCCTGGTGGCTCCAGTTCGGGCGCGGGGGTAGCCACCGCTGCAGGCCTTTGTGCCATGTCGATTGGAACGGACACAGGAGGATCGGTGAGGGTTCCTGCTGCTCTGTGCGGCGTGTTCGGTCTGAAGACAACGTTTGGGCTGTGGTCGACCCAAGGAGTGTTTCCACTAGCCCCCAATCTGGATACGATTGGCCTGCTGACCCGCAGCGCACGTGATGCAGCGCTAGCTTATGCGGAGATCATGCATCACTTACATGGGGTATCTCGTCATCCAGTGGCGCTTGAAACTTTGCCGGGTACATCTCTTGGCTTACCGACGGAATATTTCTGGGAAGACCTTTCCTCCGATGTAGCGAAAGCCATGTCTTGGGCGAAGGATGAGCTGGCTGGCGCTGGCGTGCATTTTCAAAATGTATCGATTCCCGAAGCTAACGAGCGGGAAAAGTACTTTCCAGTCAGTATGCCCGTACAGTTACTTAACACCTTGGGGCGCGAGCGATTCGAATCAGGCCGGCATTTGATGGATCCGGTTATCGGTGACAGAACTTCATTGGGGCTCGACATCAAAGCGACTCACTTCCTTGAAGTTGAAACACGCCGCAGCCGCAACATTGTTAACGCTCTGGAGCAATTTCAAGGGGTGGATGCATGGATCAGTCCCACCACTGCAAGTACTGCACCCAGTCTTGCAAGCCTTGATAACTATCAGGAAGGCTATCGCCAGGCGCTAAACATGACCCGAAATACTCAGCCTGCAAATTATCTAGAACTCTGCGCTGCCAGCCTTCCGTTACTGGTCGGTGACCAGTTTTTGCCAGTGGGATTGCAGTTGATGTGCCCACCACGCGAAGAGGGGAAACTGCTCGCCATTTGCCAGGCAATAGAGATTCAGCTAGGTAAAGTCGAAGTAAAAGTGTCAAGGAGGGGTTGTGAGCCTTCCGCTGCGACAGTGCAAAATTCCAAATTAGCCATTGGCAATCAGTAATCAATAGCAGTATCGAAAATCAGATGATGGCCAGCATGCCAATGGCCAGGGGTAAGGTTAAGCAGAGGTAACCTAATCAAGTCGATCATCAGCTGGCATTACCCATGGCCGCTCTGCCAAATAGTGCTTAGCAAATTCATTGATCTCTCGTCCCCAGGTTTGGGTAGCTCGAATGTCGTCAATTCCTTTCAACAAGCGTTCTCGGTTACCGTCGTCAATGTTGAAAATCAAACACTGACCGTCCCCCCAGCGTATTTCGCAAGCTTCAAGATCGACTACGAGAGAAGCATATGGATTGGCTTGACAGTATGTAACAAGGGTATCGAATGATGCTTGATCAAGCATTATCGGCAATAGGCCATTGCGAATAGCGTTGTTACTAAAAATGTCAGCAACTTTGGTTGAGATAATGACTTTGACGCCGTAATCGACAAAGGCATAGACCGCGCCTTCCCGCGATGAACCACAACCAAAGTTGTGCCCAGCCAGAACAATTTCTACTGCGCTGTCTATTTCACGATTAGTCGCTTCTGGGAGTGGTGCATTTGGACGAGGTTTGCCATCCATATCGTAACAAGCATCGTAAAGCAGATAATGATGATACCCACTGCTGCGAGGCTTGCGAAGGAAGCGTGCTGGAATGATCTGATCGGTATCAATATTATTATTAAGCAATAGCAGGGCCGGGCTTTCAACTCGGGTGACGGGAGTCATGTGTTGGCTCCTATAGCAAACTGTCGAACATCTACGATCTTACCGTTAAGGGCTGCCGCGGCGGCCATGGCTGGGCTCATCAGATGGGTGCGCGCGTCGGGGCCTTGCCTGCCAGGGAAGTTACGGTTACTCGTGGAAGCACAGCGCTTTCCTGGAGCGACGCTATCGCCGTTCATAGCTACACACATCGAACAGCCGCTTTCACCCCAACTTGCGCCAGCCTGACGGAAGATATCTGCGAGGCCTTCTGCCTCGGCCTGAGCCTTAACACGGTTGGAGCCAGCGACGATAAGTGTCGGCACCTTGACCGTACCATTGACCAACACTGCAGCCGCGTCTCGTAGATCGCTCAGCCGCGAATTGGTGCATGAGCCAATGAATACCTGATCGACTTTCAGTCCGATGATGGGGTCGCCCATTTTAAGCCCCATGTACGCTAGCGAAGTGTGGGTAGCGTTATTGTCTGCAGGGGAGAAAGACTCATTCACGGCCACGGATTGTTCGGGACTGGTACCCCAAGTGATGCGAGGAGCCACTTCATTAGCATTTATTATTACCTGTTTGTCGTAGAAGGCGCCGTTATCGCTGTAAAGTTCGCGCCAGTGGCGCTCAGCCCGCGCGAAGTCGGCGCCTTGTGGTGCCTGAGGGGTATTACGTAACCAAGTGAAAGTGATCGCGTCAGGGGCGATCATACCTACTCGAGCTCCAGCCTCAATGGTCATGTTGCATAGTGTCATACGAGCATCCATGGAAAACGCGCTGACGGCTAAACCAGTGTACTCAACAGCGTGACCAGTGGCGCCACCAGAACCGATCTCATGGATGATATGTAGAGCAAGGTCCTTTGCGGTTACGCCTTGTGCGAGCTCACCCTCAACATGAATGCGCATGGTTTTGGGACGACGTTGCCACAGCGCCTGTGTGGCGAGCACATGGGCGACTTCGCTAGCGCCGATGCCCATAGCCAAAGCCCCGAAGGCACCATGAGTAGTGGTATGGGAGTCACCACAGACTATAATTAACCCTGGTAGGGTTAGCCCAAGTTCAGGCGCAGCAACGTGAACGATGCCACGGTCGCTGTGACCGAGTCCTAAATACGTCAACTGGTGCTTGGTGGTGTTGTCTTCTAGTAACCGAATCATGCCAGCGACTTCTGCGTCATCGTTGAGACGCTTTAAATCTGAGGGTACGTAGTGGTCGGCGATGCCGAACGTTAACTCAGGATGGGCCAGTGGCCGACCGCTGCTATCGAGTTTGTCGAAGGCATGAAATGAACCCTCATGAACGAAGTGGCGATCAACCCAGAGCAGGTCGAATTCTCCGTCGCTTGCAATCACATGTTGCTTCCATATTTTCTCGAACAGGGTCAAGGAGGGCTGAGTCATTGTGTCGTCCTCTTAAGTATTCGTAGCAGTGCGGCGGCGTTTGATTACGCTACCTACCACACGCGGCAGCACCGAAAGCAGTAGGAGAGCAAGTAGCACCAAGGTGATAGGACGGTCGACGATGAAACCAAGATTGCCACTGCTAATCTGCATGCTGCGCGCCAGCTCGCCCTCGGCCATGCCTCCAACCAGCAGGCCTACAACAGTCGCTGCTACAGGATAGCCATAGCGACGCATCAACCAACCAAGGATGCCGGTAGTCACCACTGTGATAGGTCCAACCATATTGCCAGTGATGGCATATGAACCGACTACTGAAAGAACCATCACAATAGGAATCATTAATTTGAGCGACAACTTAACGATATAGCCAGCGAGAAAGATGAAACCGAGCCCTACTATCAGGAGCAGTACCGCCTGGGCCATATTGCCGATGATAAGGGCATAAACGATATCGGGGTTTTCTCGAATAAACCGTGGGCCACCAGTAACATTGTGCATGGCGAAGGCGCCAAGCAGCACTGCAGTTCCAGCACCACCTGGCAGCCCGAGTGCGAGTAAAGTGATCATTGAGCCCCCTTCGGAGCTGCTATTGGCCGACTCGGCAGCGATTAGACCTGAGGGGTTACCCTTTCCAAAAGAGTCCGGGTCCTTGGATCGCTGCTTGGCGGTCGCGTAGGCAGCTAGGTTGGCAATGCTTGCCCCAACTCCTGGAATGGCACCAATCAAGGCGCCCATGCTACCACCACGCAATAACTGAAAAGGTTTGCTGAGCGCAAGACCCATGCCCAGAAGGATATTGCGGAAACGAACCACGCGCAGAGCGCTATCGTCAACGATATATTGCTTACCGACTAAATTGAAAAGCTCCGAAGCAGCGAAGAAACCGATCAAGGCGGGAATCACCGGTATACCGTCTAATAGATACATGCTGCCAAAGGTTCCGCGCATCTGCCCCGCGTCGCTATAACCGATGGTGCTGATGAGAATACCCAATATGCCTGCGGCGATGCCTTTGGAGATGCTGGCATCATTAAGCACCGCAATTAAAGTGACCCCCCATATTGCCACTACCAGCATTTCGGTGGGCCCCAGACGAAGGACCCATTGTGAGATGGATTGCACCGTGAACAGCAGCAGTAGATAGCCAATCAATGTTCCCAGTACCGAAGCCACTAGGCCTATTCCCAGCGCTTGGGCATGCTCCCCACGGCGCGCCATAGGGTAGCCATCGAAAGAAGTAGCTACCGAAGAGGATGTGCCTGGAATGTTCATCATGATGGCGGGGATTGCTCCACCGAAGCCACCACCAGTAAAAATGGCGGTTAAGAATAAAATGGCTGGCAAAAAATCCATGTACATTGTTGCAGGCAGGAATACTGCCATAGCAATTGAAATGGATAGGCCAGGTATAGAGCCAAAGAATAGCCCGATGATTAGCCCTGGGGGCACCACCAGCCAGGCAATTGGAGTATTTCCCAATAGGCTGAGAGCGGCGTTGAAGGCCTCGGCATTAATCATGTCGTCTTGTGCCTCCTGGCGAAGGTAGCAGTGGAAATGTAACAGTAGATATTAGAGCAGCAGCGTGGGCAGGCGGACGCCGAGCAGCTTGATGAACAACACTACAATGGGAACCGAGACCAACAGTCCAAAACAGATAATTACCCACCAGCGTCTTTCACCCTGTAAATACAGAGCAAGGCATAAAAATAAAAAGCTGCCCAGATCGAAGCCAATGATCAATATTGAAAGTACGTAGAGAGCCAGTAGCCCCATGAACAACAACGCAGGTCGCGCCGAGTCGTCGGAGGCGTGATGACTAACGGGAGCTACTTGGCGGTACCAGTCAATTACTTTGGCCCCGGTGATTGCTAATAACGCAGTAATACCGATGCCTGCTGCTGGAAGAATCAGCAGCCAATCAGTGACACCTCGAGCAGCGGCATGGACACCATGGGCGTAGTAGCCGAATACAGCTGCCAAGCTCATTGAGAACAGTACATTCCCCCATGGAAAGGTGTGCCACCGTTTTGAGGTTTCCATACCGCGCCTCCCGCGATGTAAATTCGTTGAATGATGGCTTGAGAGCCGAATCTAGACGCTGCGCTTACTGCAAGAGCGGAGCGTACTGTTGAACGACGCGGTAGGCTTCGTCGACCAGTGCCTGGCTTTCTTCCGGTGAAACCCAGTCGGCCCCAATGCCTGCTTGAGTAGCCCAAGTCTGGAATTCATCGCTTTCGAGGGTATTCTGATAAGCCAGCATTAGTCGCTGGTAGCGCTCCGGATACTCTTCCTGCAGCGATGCGTGGGCCATTAATCCAGTGACGTTTCCACCAATCAGCGGTAGAGCATCACTGCCTAGGCTCGTCATGACGTCGTTGAAGAGCGGTGCGTCCCAATTGTCGCTGGGTTGATCATTGACCACCGCTAGAGCTCGTACTTCATCACTAATGCTTAGAGCTGCTTCAGCAGCAAGGATCTCAAAATCGATTTGATTACCCGCCAGAGCCGATCGCAGCGGGGCGCCGCCGCTGTAAGTCACGAAACGTACGTTGTCATGCTCAATGTCAAGGGCGTCCATCATCACTAGTGTCTGTAGATGACCGCCATTGCCGACGATGATGCCAGAACTGACTTCACCGGGTTCGCGCATCGCCTCGACTAGCGACTCTAAGTCTTGATAAGGACTATCATTATGTACCGCAACGATCCCGTAGTCATTCCACTGAGCGCTGAGCAGCTGAAAGTCTTCCCATTTCACCGGTGCACCGCCGATCTCAATGGCACTGGCCAGGTAGGGGGAGGCCTGCATCACAAGTAGTGTTTGGCCATTGGCGACCTGCTGCTGAAAATAGGTGGCACCAAGCGCTCCGGCACCGCCGGGGCGGTTAATGATGCTGACCGGTACCCCAAGACGAGGAGACATATGCTCTGCTAGTCCGCGCGCCATGCGGTCGGCGCTTCCGCCGGCATCGAAGGGCACTACTATCTCAATGGGGCTGTCCGGCCAATCTGCTTGGGCGGTGCTAACTAGGCCAACGCTGAGAACTAAACACGATATGCCAGTGGCAAGCTTGGGTAAGTCGTCCTTGATGGAGGAAGCAAGCGAAATGGCATGATGATGATATTTCATAGGGCGTCTCCGACTGTCTTTGTTATAGAGAATCTAGCTCGGTGAATCTGCTGGCGTTTGATGAAATTTCGTCCCTTGGCAACATCCATTGACACATGGTATCTTTGTTATGTCAATAGGACATGTGGTCGGTAATCGTGAGTTTATCGCTCATCTAATTAGGCTACCGAGTAAAGCAGGAGACGCAGTGACAGATCTCTCAATACGTCAGGCTAGCGGGGACTCTAGTAACCCATGGCCGAAGCATCATCGTGTCTATTTGGTTTTGCGTCAGGAGATTCTCGAAGGGCGTTACACCCCCGAACAACCACTCCCCAACGAAATTCTGCTAACTGAACAGTTTCGGGTCTCGCGAATAACCATTCGTAAGGCAATGGAGCGTCTGGACCGAGAAGGCCTGGTGGTGCGCTATCGCGGTAAGGGCACTTTCCCTATAGCCTCTAATGAGAATTCACCAGTTGAGGCCAGTATTTCAGGTGTTATAGAAAACCTGATAGCCATGGGGCTTAAAACTGAGGTCAAAGTGCTTGATTTTGGCTATGTAGCAGCTTCTGCTGAGGTTGCTCTAGCGCTTGGGGTAGAGCCTGGGATGCAAGTTCAGAAGGCCATACGCATTCGTAGCCATCGCGGCACGCCGTTTTCGCTGCTGACTACCTATGTACCCGAGAAAATAGGCCGTACCTTTTCTGAGAATGATATGGCTAGCCGACCGCTGTTGCTATTGCTTGAGCGCGCCGGAGCCAAGGTTGCCCGGGCTGAACAGTCGATTACAGCCAAGTTGGCAACGCCTAATCAGTCTGGCTTGCTCAATATGGAGCCGGGCGATGCATTGTTGTGCATTCGCCGCACGGTACTCGATGAAAACGATCAGCCTGTGGAATACATTGAAGGGTTTTATTGCCCAGACACCTATGAGCATCAGATGTCACTTGGGCGCAAGACCTATAACAACAAGCGCGTCTGGGATGCGTGACCTACACCATTGAGGTAAATGCCATGATTCCGCTAGACAGTTTGATCCAGCAAACCCAAGGGGCCGTGGTTGCTCCAGGCGTTTATGACCCCTTTACAGCTAACTTGGCAGCGCAAGCTGGCTTCAAGTGCTTGTATCTATCTGGGGCCAGTCTCGCCTACACCCAATTGGGGCGTCCTGACCTGGGTCTTGTCACTATGACCGAGGTTGCTAATAGCATCGCAGCAATTCGCGATCGGACCGATATTGCTTTGATTGTTGACGCTGATACGGGCTATGGCAATGCACTCAATGTACAGCGCACTGTTCGTGTATTCGAGCGCAGCGGTGCTTCCGGAATTCAGCTCGAAGATCAAACATTTCCCAAACGTTGTGGCCACCTCAGTGGCAAGACCTTGATCAGCGTCGATGAAATGGTAGGTAAGATCCAGGCAGCTTGCGATGCGCGCGTTGGTAAGGCAACACAGATCATTGCGCGTACTGATAGTATTGCGGTTGAGGGGGGCAATGCAGCAATTGAGCGTGGCGAGCGCTACCTGGAGGCTGGTGCGGATGTGTTATTCATAGAGGCACCGCAGAGTCGGCAGCAGCAGTTGATGATCACTGAGCGCTTTCAGCATCGGGTACCACTGCTGGCCAATATGGTCGAAGGAGGAGTAACTCCTGCTAGTAGCGCAGATGAGCTCGCTGAATTGGGTTTCAAGTTGGTTATTTTTCCAGGTGGCTTAGCCCGCGCCGTTTTTCGTCAGGCCACTGCCTACTTCGAGAGCCTAAAAACCTACGGATCTACCGAGCCATTTCGAGATCGAATGGCTGCCTTTGATGAGCTAAATAAAGCGATAGGTCTACCGGAAATGTTGAAGACGGCAGAGCGCTATTCAACAAAGTAGTATCCTTTTCGTATTTATCCATGAGTATAGAGCTCTGCAAGTATTCAATAACATCGCCGAAGACACTATTCGTTGTCTTTGGAAGTTGAGCGTAATATCGGTTTACCGGGTGGGGTCAATATAGTTGGCCCACTCTTGCATCATGGTATGGCGTTTTTCGAAGAGGTCTCCCCGCCGGTATGCAGCTTCCACCTTGTTTTCGATGGCATGCGCCAACGCCATTTCAGCGACATCCCTCGGATAACTGGTCACCTCTCCTGTCCAATCACGGAAGCTTGGACGAAAGCCATAAGGGACATAGTTGCCTTTCTCTCCGCTAGGGCCGTAACCTAGCCCTCGCATAAACTGTAGAAGTGACATATTCGATAGCGGCCGACAAGGCTTCATCCTAGGGAAAATGTGTCTATTGCCTTTTACACGGGGGAGGCTCAGCAACAAATTCATTGCCTGCTTGGATAGGGGCACTCGGTGCTCCCGGTTCGTCTTCATGCGCTCTGCTGGAATTTGCTAAGTAGTTTTCTCAATGTCGACTTCGTGCCACTGTGCATTTAATACCTCTGAGGTACGTGTGGCAGTAAGTACTAAAAACTGTAGCGCTTTTGATGAAATACTGTTGTAGGCCTTAATAACGCTAATAAAGGCGGCTACTTACAGCCTGTATTAACAGCTTTGCTAGCGCCTAGGTGTTGCACTGTGGATAGATAGCACTTATGTCATATCTTCAGATGCAGTTCCCGCACAAGAGCAATTAGCGCGGCGTTGAGCGCAATTTTACGAGCACCTACCGCTTAACACAATTTCGGCAGGGTAACTATAGCGTCGCAGAGAGCGTATGCTTAACACAATTTCGGCAGGGTAACTATAGCGTCGCAGAGAGCGTATCAGCGAGCGTTCCCGATAGGTACGTTAGGGCGCTCTCCAGCGTGTAGCCGTCGGACCCAGTTCGTACTAGTGGTCGAGAGGCCCTTTTCCTCAAGCATTAAGACAGCCTCTATATCACCGTCATTTTTTTCTAGCACGTACGCTACTTTGCAGGGCTTACCATCAACCTCAATTGTTTCACCGCGCCCGGGCAGCGCATCAACGGCTATTGATCCATCTGAGTCGCGTGTCTCATATCGTACTTTCATAACCTTCTCCAATGAGGATGCAGGGTTACAGCGTAGACTATTCATTAGATGAACAGGTAACCCGTTACCAATAGATCGCAACCTTACCGTCGGCATGTCGTGAGACGCCCGGCACTTCTGATGCGATGACGATGCTCAGTGAAAAGCGCTGTCTAGGCGGGTTGTAGCTTGGTTATCTGCGACGAACGGTTTTAACTTAGCTTTCTCGTCACAGTGCAGTGACACACTTCGTCCTTAATGCTATCAATGCGAACAACAACAGGGCGGTCTTCAGCCGGGTCTTCTGTAAATAATAGCCAGCTATTGGAATCCAGGCCCCGCACATATTCTTTACCTACCTCAGGGCTCTCTACCTGGTGTGTGCCAATTTGTGTAGTCATGCCAACTTCAAGGCGCTTTATGTCTTGCATGGGATTTACCTGTGTCGAAGAAAACAAAGTACCAGTAGGCATGCTACATGGCGCACTGGGCAATTCATATCATCTTCTATCCAGGCCCAACTGGTAGTCTTCTAGGAAGGATCAGTCAACACCACAGGATGCTTCTCAACTGCTCGCAGTAGTGTACGCGCAGTACCTGTAGGGACTCGGCGGCCTTGCTCCCAGCAGCGAAGGGCTGGGGCTCACGCCCAATAGCTTGGCAAACTCACCCTGCGACAAACCCATGCGATGGCGTGTTTTCGTTGCTTGGCATTTTTCGAATATTGCTTACCCCAACTAAATACCTGGTGGCCTGACAGCCAAGAAGATATTGCCTTCACGCTGTCAAACCACAAGGTCGATTTCAGCAGACTAGCAGTTACTGCATAAACCAGCCGTGGCTTACTACCAACGACTGCCCGGTCATCACATTGCTCTTTGCACCCGCAAAGAACAGCACGGCATCGGTCACATCGTCAGTGGTAGTGAATTGCCCATCCACCGTGTCTTTTAGCATGACGTTCTTGATCACTTCATCTTCAGTGATACCCAGCTCTTTTGCTTGCTCAGGGATCTGTTTGTCTACCAATGGTGTGCGCACAAAACCCGGACATACCACGTTGGAGGTCACGTTGTACTCTGCGCCTTCCTTGGCTAGTACCTTGCTGAGGCCGATCAGGCCATGCTTGGCGGTGACATAGGGCGCCTTGAGCTTAGAGGCCTCTTTAGAGTGGACCGAGCCCATGTAAATTACACGGCCATAATTAGCGGCATACATGTGCTTCAAGCAGGCTCGCGTAGTAAGGAATGCACCGTCAAGATGGATGGACAGCAGCTTTTTCCAGTCTTCAAATGGAAAGTCGACCAGCGGATGTACGGTCTGGATGCCTGCGTTACTGACCAGGACGTCAATCTTGCCGTACTTGGCAATGACCTCATTCACCGCCTTTTCGACTTGCGCTTCATCGGTGACGTTCATTGCCACCGCAAACGCATCGGCGCCAGCCGCCCTGATCTCTTCGGCAGTGGTCTTGGCGGCATCCAGGTTGAGATCAGCAATGATAGGAGTACCACCCTCGGCAGCAAAACGAATGGCAATTTCCTTGCCGATGCCGCTGGCAGACCCAGTAATAAGACCAATTCTGTTGTCAAAACGCGCCATGGTATACTCCTTTTAAGTGTTGGAAGTGCCATCAAGGTAATCAAAAACAACCTGACCCAAGCCAAGGACCAGGTTGGCGATGCAGTGAGTGGCTGAAACCACGCCAAGAACCGGCAGATAAGCAGCATATAATCTCGCTGATCACTGTGGTAGACAACACTCCATCATCGCAAATTACTAAAGATCATTACTTAAAACTGTAAGCAACGGCTTTCAGAAGAGGGGAAATATGATTTGCTTAATTCCCCATCTCTTTTGTAAACGTTTTGACACGCCTTTCTGTCCACCACATCCAGATAATCGAAATAAGCGTTACCGCGAAGCACAGCATCCATACGGTGGTGGCGATGCCTGTCAGGTCGACGAGGGCGCCAAACATGATAGGTAGTAGAAAACCTCCTAGGCCGCCTGCAAGGCCGACAATGCCGGACACCAAACCAAGGTTTTCCTGGTAGTCATTGGCAAGATACTTAAAGACGGACGCTTTACCAATTCCCCATGCAATGCCCACTACAAATAGCGCGGTAGTGAAAAGCCACACGGGAATGCCAAACCCAAACTCCACGCGAGCCCCATTGGCAGCGCCCTGAACGCTATAGTAGGTCTCTGGATAGGACATGATAAAGAGCGCAATTAAACTCGCCCATAAGCATGTCCAGGTTACGGTGTGGGCGCCGAAACGGTCCGATAACCAACCGCCGAATGCGCGAATAATGCCGGAAGGCAAGACGAAAATAGTGGCAATCACGGCAGCTAATTGAATGCCAAAGCCATATTCATTCATGTAGTAACGGGTAAGCCATAGTGAGACGCCGACATAGCCGCCGAACACTACCGAGTAGTATTGACAATACTTCCAGACTTTTGGGTCGTTGATAACGTTGAGCTGCTCACGCAAGGAGCTACGTTGTGTATTGCGATGGCTCGGGTCAGTAAACGAGAAGAACCAAAAGAAAGCGGCAGTTGCGAGCATGATAATCGCATACAGATTGGGTACCGCTTGCCAGCCAAGCATAACGATAACGGTAGGGGCTATGTATTTGGTAACAGCAGCACCCGCATTGCCCGCCCCAAACACCCCCATTGCCAAGCCTTGGCGATCTTTTTCAAACCACTTTGCCGTATAAGTGATACCAACCGAAAAAGCTCCCCCGGATAGGCCGATAAAAGCGCCTAGTATTAATAGCTGCCAATAAGCGGTGGCGAACTGCACCAACCAGATAGCGGGCACAATAACCAACAGCACAATAAAGAAAACCGGGCGCCCGCCGTAACGGTCTGTCATTGAGCCCAGGGGCAAGCGGGAGAGGGCACCGGTAAGAATAGGAATGGCCGTTAAAATGCCAAACTGTGTTCCGTTAAGTGCTAATTCCTCGGCAATAGGAACGCCAATTTCACCAAACATGGTCCAGACCATAAAGCACATGGTGAACGCAAAGGTGTTGGCAATGAGTACCGCATTCTGCTTAAAACGATGGGTAGCCATGGCGCCCCCTGAGTTTTCGCGTCAATAGGATGGATAGCACTGATATCCAGGTTCCCAATTTAATAAGGCATCAAATCGCTATGGATTACGCACATAGGCATTTTTGCGCAGGTAGAACCACCAGTTGATCAGCAGGCAAACCAGGTAAAAAACGGCAAAACCATACATGGCTACTTCAGGCGAGCCTGCACGAATTTGATCCCCCAGCACAACGGGGGCAATAAACGAGCCGTAACCAGCAATAGCCGCTGTCCAACCCAGTACCGGCCCCTTTTTCTGCGCATCAAAAATAAAGCCAATACTGCGAAATGTAGAGCCGTTGCCGATGCCGCTGGCGGTGAAAAGCACCATAAACAGCAGCATGAATAACCAGAAGTATTGGTTAGGATCGGTGGCGTTGTACGCCAGCATCATGACGTACCCCGCCCCAACTGATGCAAAGACCATTACCACCGTGATGATTTGTGTGACCAGTGAGCCACCGAATTTATCAGCTACCCAGCCACCGATAGGGCGTACCAGCGCACCTATAAAAGGACCTATCCATGACCACGTAAGCGCGCTGGGCGCATCCGGGTTGGCGATTCGATTAATGCTTCCATCGGCGGCTATTTCGGCCATATTGCCGAATATAATCGTGATTGAAAGGGGAAGAGCCGCTGAAAAGCCAATAAATGAGCCAAACGTGACGATGTAAAGTAGCGTCATTGCCCACGTGTGTTTATCACGGAAAATCGTAAACTGTTTTTGGATATTAGGTTTAATTTGTTCGCCAGGTATAAGGCGCAGCATGATCAGAGTGACAATGACGGTGCAGGGCAGAGCCAGCCACATATTTAGCCAAGACAGCGCCACAAGGCCAAGGAACGTCGCAATAATACCTACACCATAAAGCCCCAGTATTTTGCCAAATGCCTGTAGCGGTGTGCCTGGGTCGGGGCTAATAGGGCGCAAGTTGTTCATGCCAAACCAACCAGCAAAGGCTAAAGGGATGAGAAAGAGCACCCAGATAAATGCCGCATTTTGTATCCAGGTATGGGTGCCCGCCTCAATTCGGCCAATCAAGGTTCCGCTTGCGTTTTGAAGCTCCATGGGGCCGCCCGCAAGAACACCAAAAAGACCGACAGTCATCACCAGGGGAACAAGGATTTGCATGGTGGTGACACCAAAATTGCCAAGGCCTGCATTCATTCCCAGTGCGTAGCCTTGCTGTTTTTTGGGATAGAAGCTGGAAATATTACTCATGGAACAGGCAAAGTTTCCTCCACCAATACCTGATAACAGGGCCAGTGCCTGAAAAATCCAGAAAGGCGTGTTCGGATTCATAAGCGCGAACCCAGTGCCCGCTGCGGGTATGATCAGCAATGCTGTAGTGAGAAAGACCGTATTACGTCCCCCCGCTAAACTAAGCATAAATGCCGCTGGAATACGTAATGTTGCGCCTGCCAGCCCCGCAGTAGCCGTAAGGGTGAAAAGCTGGTCAGTGGTGAAAGGAAAGCCCAGGTTTTGCATCTGAGTTGTGATCATGCCCCACATCATCCAGACCGCAAAGCCTACCAGAAGGCTAGGAATAGAAATCCATAAATTGCGGTTTGCAATGTGCTTTCCTTCGTTTTCCCAGAAGCCGGAGTCTTCGACATCCCAGCGTTCAATGTCAGCATTTTTTCTGGCCATCATGTACCCCCTTGTAGAAAAGTGCCGCATAGCACTGCTTATACGAAAGATACGCGCTAGCAAGCAGAGGGGGAATGAGGCAGGTCAATGGATGGGAGCTCTCAAGTACCTCTTACGAGGTATGTATGTTAAGTATCTAATGTATTGTTTTTAAAAGTTTTAATGATGCGCCTGGTGGTGTAATAAATGGCAATAAGCGAAAGTTGGATTTTAAGGGGTATCCACTCATGGCAGGCTTGCAGCTACTTATTGAGGCCTTCTTGTACGGCCCAAACAGCAGCTTCAACGCGCGAGCGCAGGCTTAGCTTCTTGAGCAGGTGCTTAACATGTACCTTGACGGTGCCTTCGGTAATATCAAGCTTGCGAGCAATGAGTTTGTTCGACATGCCCGCGGCTAATTCGGCAAGAATCTCTTTTTCGCGCTGAGTAAGCGCATTAATAGACGGTTTCGTAGGGTGTGAACGCTGGTTGCGCAGTGCTTGGGCAAGTAGCGCTGTTAAAGTTTCGCTAATGGCCATGCGGCCTTTGGCAGCCTGGCGCAGCTGATGAATCATATCCTCTGGCTCCATGTCCTTTAACAAGTAGCCATCGGCCCCGTCACGCAGCGCATCTACAACGTCGCCTTCCTGATCTGACACGGTATACATAATGACACGGCCTGCATAACCTTCTTCGCGCAAATGTTTAAGTGTTTCCAGGCCATCCATCTCGGGCATATTGAGATCCAGCAGTACCATGTCTGGGTCAAGCGTGATGGCTTGATTGATGCCTTCACGGGGGCTTCCTGTTTCAAACACCAACGCCAGATCATCTTCCATTTCCAGTAATTGACGTACTCCTCGTCGTAGCAATGGATGATCATCAATTACGATAAGTGTGGCGGGCTCGTCGTAAATTTCGCTAGCCATATTCAAGTACTTCCTTCCTTGATAAGACGTTCGGTCAACGGGGTAAAGCACAGATAAACGCCTGTGCCTCCTTCGGGTCGATTTGTGAAATGAAGGTCGGCATTAATGTTATTGGCTCGTTCACGCATGATCACTAGCCCGTAGTGCATGGGGGGGGACTGATCATCCTTTAGGCCTATACCGTCATCTTCAATCGCCAAGCGCAGTGCTGCCTGGTCAAATACTAGGCTAACGTGTGCCCAGTGAGCTTTGGCATGTTTATGTGTATTGGCGAGTGCTTCACGCGTGATTTGCAGCAGGTGTATTTCTTCACTTGCGCTAAGTAAGTGGGGCGGCAGGCGGTAGGTTAGCTCGACCGGGAATCCAAGCCGCTGGCTAAACTCTTTGATGGTTTGCTGAAGTGCGGGCTGAAGACCTGGCTTATCCAAGCTAAGCCGGAACGTGCTTAATAGCTCACGGAGCTGGCGATAGGCACTATTCAGCCCTTCACGTAAATCGCTGGTTACGCCACTTTGTTGCTCAGCGGAAAACTGTTTCTCCTGCATACGTTCCAGGCGTGTTACCTGCATTTTTAAATAAGACAGCGACTGCGCGAGTGAATCGTGAAGCTCACGGGCAATAATCGTGCGCTCGTTGACAAGAGAAAGTTGTTGCTCTTCTTCAATACGCTTCTGCAAAAAGATAGCCGTAGCCAGGTTGTCGGTAAGCGTATTGAGTAGCTGCTGCTTCGATGCGTTGATGGGTGCAGAGTAGCCCACGGTAAGAGAGCCAAGAATCTCCTCGCCAACCGCAACGGGCAGCACGATCGCTTCAGTATTTCGAGCAATCGCATTGGCCCGTTGCGGCTCCAGGCAGGCAAGGCAGTTTAAGTCGCGACAATAGAGAGGCCGCTCGGATGAGTGGGTTGCCAAAATTGCCATATCAGTATCGTCATGCTCGCTGCGCAGCGAAAGCACGATAGGGCCGATATCCAGTAGGTCTTCAAGCTCGCGTAAGATAGGTGCCGTGCTGGCGCAAAGATCATTACCGCCCCCATAAAGCGTACGGCTTCCATTGTGAATGATCTGGAGGGCACGATTGTGGCGTTTAAGCTCTGCCTGCTTGTGAGATACACGCGCTTCCAACGCCTGGTAACGCGTATCCAGCCGCGCTGCCATCTGATCAAAAGCGCGCCCAAGCTGGCCTAGCTCATCGTGGCTGGAAAAATTAGAGCGATATTGGAAGTTGCCATGGCCCGCTTCTCGGCTCAGGACTCTAAGCTGGCGGAGTGGCGTCACCAGATTATGTCGAATATCGTAGAGCGCAATGAAAAGCAGCACACCAATCAAAAAGAAAAAAAGCAACTGCAGAGAACCCAGTAAATGCATCTTGGATTTAGTGCTGCTTTCCAGTGTCGAGACATACTGGTCAATATGATGAATAAGATTATTCAGCGCTACTCTGGCTTGTGCTACATCGTTGCTACTACCATGAATAGCATCATCAAGCAGGGGGGGTAAGGTGTTATGCCACAGAGCTTGTAGCCCAGCAAGCTGCTCTTGAACCACTTCATCATGGGTGTAGTGATACCCAACGGCGAGCGCTGGGCCTTCCAGTTTCGCGGTAAGCTGATCAGTCAGTCGGTTAACGTTTTGTTGAGACCCGTTTTGCGTTTGGGTCAATGAGCCTAAAGCTTCAGAAAGCTGAGCACTGTTCAAGCGTAATGAGCCCGCGACATTAATCGCCGCTGCATCGCCTTGGCTATTTTGGGCAATCATCATGGTGAAGCCGATGCTGAGAACGGTCATCCCCGTGATGGCCAAGAGGTAAGCAGTAATACGAGCTACAAGAGAGTGGCGTAAGAGATTCATGCGACTCCCATGGATTTAAAAAAATAAGGGGTCTTAAAAAGATAAGTAAAAGCTGCTGTAGCCGACGGCATGGCTAACGATAAATGACTATATGACTTATCGAAAGATATGAAAAGCAGATACATCGTATCCTGATGAATCATGTAATCTTCTTTGTCTCTCGTCAATATAACGGTTGGTTAAGAGGCCTATCACGTAAAACTTAAAAAAAGTAAGACCGTGTGTTTTTTTAGATTCGGGTATTTCTGATGAGCGTTATTTTTAGTGCTCACAAGCGACGTCTTCGCACATTGAAAATGCGCTAGAGCTACCATGGCGTTCAACGGCGTTTAGTAAGCCCAAACAACCGCCAGCAAAACACCCCATCCAAGAATACCGGCTGACATAATAGTATAAGTGGCTGATATGGTGGCAACATCCAGCTCGTTACGAGTGCAGAGCGCTTGCAAGCCTTGATAAATCAGACTGCATGAAACACCTAGGGCGGCCAATACGACGATCATATTGAAAAATAACGAGGGCACCCATAGCGCAAGGGCTGATATCCATAAGGGAAGAGGAGCGAGTGTGGCAAGCAAATAGGCATTTTTATAGCTAATTGAAAGCTGATCGACACCATTGACGACTGCGTGAATAACCCAGCCCATTATAAAAAAAGTCAGTAGCTCAGCCAAAAAAAGAATCGTCGTAATAAACCGCCACTCCCTTTCAGCAAAACCAGTCATAAAGGTATCGCCATAATGCGTTCCTGCATAATAGAGCATTAAAGGGGGCAATAACGACATGGGAAGAACCACGCACCATGCTAACGTCGGAATGGAAGGCGAGTTCGATTTAAGCGATTGCCATCCAGAGCGATGACTAAAGGGCATTTTGAAAAATGTAAGTACATTCATCTCAACTACCTCTTGGTGTCTTAAAATTAAACGGCTATATATCATATAATGATATTTTATTTTTAGAGGACGCCTGCGGTATTGTCAAGCGGGGGGAAGTCGTCACGAGCACATTAAGGAGCATCCATGGCAGAAAAAACAGCAGTGCAAAAAGACGAGCTTGATAAGGAAGATTTCGAGCGTCTATCCCAGTTTCGCTATCAGTTACGCTGTTTTTTACGTCGCAGTGAAGATATCTGCCGCAAGCATGGGCTCACCGCGTTGCAATACCAGCTGTTGCTGCACCTACGCGGTTTTGCTGAACGTGACTGGGCAACGGTAGGTGAGCTTGCCGAGCGGCTGCAAGCCAAGCATCACGGCACTGTGGCATTGGTTGACCGCTGTGAGCAGTTATCACTCGTTGAGCGCCGTCAAGGACGTGAAGACCGCCGCCAAATAGAGGTGCACTTGTTGGAGGAGGGAATCGAACGCGTCACCCGAATTGCTGAAGCGCATCAGCCAGACCTCTACCAACTTCACGCCGGTATGTTATTTCCGCCTAGTGAGTAATGCGCGCTAATGGCGTCACCTTATCAGCTTAGCCATGAAAGCGGAGTCCGATGCATCGCAACGCCCAGTATATAGATAAATACAAGCACCGCTGCCACGGCGGTACCGGCCCGAATGGCTGGCGTTTTACCGCGTTTAATCGCCATTGTACCCAGCAGAATATAAACAATCAGCGCGGTGATTTTGGCGCTGAGCCATGGCGGAAGTGGCCAGAAGCTCAGCATGATGGCCAATAGCACGCCGAAGGTTAGAAGCGCCGTATCGATGATATGGGGAAGTATCTTGACCCAGCGCGCCTTAAGGATTGGTCGCCCAGTTACTGACCAATAAGCACGTATTATAAAGAAGACGAGGCTCGCATAGGCGGCCGTCATATGTAGATGCTTAACCGCAAAATAGTGCTCAATCATGGGTTTATCTCTGGGTGAAAACAGTATCTTGTGAACAAGAATCGCCTCTTTTCCGCTAGGGGATTATACGGGATTTCATCGCTATATTGTCTGATTTCCTGCCATGAATGAAACGTCGTCGCCTGTGGTCTTTAGCCGCGTATCCCTTAAGAGGTAGGGTGGGGTTATATGGAGGTAACCAGGCAGATATTGCCGTTTTAATCGCTCAGAATCGATTTCCAAGACGCCTGTTTAGGCATTGCTTTCTTTTTGGCGCCAGGGAGATCGACCATGAGTCATTTCATTGACCGGCTAAATTTTTTCCGCAAAACGCGCGAGCCTTTTGCCAATGACCACGGCGAAGTTCGCCAGGAAGACCGCCAGTGGGAAGACAGTTACCGCCGCCGATGGCAACACGACAAGGTCGTCCGCTCTACCCACGGGGTTAACTGTACCGGTTCGTGTAGCTGGAAAATTTACGTCAAAAACGGCCTGGTGACATGGGAAACTCAGCAGACTGATTACCCGCGTACACGCCCCGACCTGCCTAATCATGAGCCTCGCGGCTGCCCTCGAGGGGCGAGCTACTCGTGGTATCTTTACAGTGCTAACCGCCTCAAGTATCCCCTTATCCGTAAACCGCTGTTGGCGCTTTGGCGTGCGGCGTTAAGTGAAAAAGGCGACCCGGTAGAGGCCTGGGCTTCAATTGTTGAAGACCCGGCCAAAACAAAAGAGTACAAACGCGCCCGCGGCATGGGCGGCTTTGTTCGTGGCAACTGGGATGAGCTTAATGAGTTAATTGCGGCTTCCAACGTTTATACCGCCAAACAGTACGGGCCTGATCGCATCATTGGCTTTTCGCCTATCCCTGCCATGTCGATGGTCAGTTACGCCGCCGGTAGCCGCTACCTATCGTTAATCGGCGGCGTATGCATGAGCTTTTACGACTGGTACTGCGATTTGCCACCCGCCTCGCCGATGACCTGGGGCGAACAAACCGATGTTCCCGAATCTGCCGACTGGTACAACTCAGGCTATATCATTGCCTGGGGGTCGAATGTGCCTCAGACCCGCACACCAGATGCCCACTTCTTCACCGAGGTTCGCTATAAGGGCACCAAAACCGTTTCCATTACCCCTGATTACGCTGAGGTTTCCAAACTCACAGACGAGTGGCTCTCTGCTAAGCAGGGCACCGACGCAGCACTCGCCATGGCCATGGGCCACGTCATTCTCAAAGAGTTTCATCTTGAAAACCCCAGCGCCTACTTTACCGATTACGTGCGCCGGTATACCGATATGCCCTGCCTGGTCGAGCTGGAGCCACGCGATGATGGCTCTCTTGTGCCCGGGCGCCAACTGCGTGCCAGTGACATTGCTGATCACCTGGGGCAGGACAATAATCCTGAGTGGAAAACACTGGTTTGGGATGATGCACGTGATCAGTTGGTGGTGCCGCTGGGCTCTATTGGTTTCCGTTGGGGAGAAGAAGAGGCTCACCAGGGTAAATGGAACCTGGAACCTTTGGATGCCGACGGCGTTGAGATTTCACCTCTCTTGAGCCTTGCCGAGCGCCATGACGATGTCGCGCGCGTGGCCTTTCCCTATTTCGGCGGTATCGAGCATAAGCACTTTGCGCATGTAGAAGGCGAAAGTGGCGACCGCTTGTTCCACAGCCTGCCCGCTAAACGGCTGCAAAAAGCCGATGGCAGCAGCGTGCTGGTAGTGACTGTCTTTGACCTGATGTGTGCCAACTACGGTATCGACCGAGGATTCGGCCAAGCGGGCGAGGATGATGGGGCTACCGACTATGCTCAGATAAAACCCTACACCCCCGCTTGGCAGGAAAAAATTACCGGCGTCTCGGCAGAGCAGTGTACCCGCATCGCTCGAGAATTTGCCGATAATGCCCACAAGACACGTGGGCGCTCCATGATTATCGTGGGTGCCGGTATGAACCACTGGTACCACATGGACATGAACTACCGCGGTTTGATCAATATGCTGATCATGTGCGGGTGTATCGGTCAGAGTGGCGGCGGCTGGGCACACTATGTGGGTCAGGAAAAATTGCGCCCCCAAACGGGCTGGCTGCCCTTGGCATTTGGGCTTGATTGGACGCGCCCACCGCGCCATATGAACTCTACGTCGTTCTTCTATAACCACTCTTCGCAGTGGCGCTATGAGAAGCTTGAGATAAAAGAGATTCTTTCGCCACTGGCTGACCCACGTCGTCACACCGGCAGCCTGATCGACTACAACGTACGCGCCGAGCGTATGGGCTGGCTGCCTTCTGCTCCTCAGCTAACCACGAATCCGCTGCATTTAGCGGGCAAGGCCAAAGACGCTGGTATGGCCACCAAGGATTATGTCGTTCAGCAATTAAAAGCCGGTGAGCTTTCCTTTGCTGCCGAAGACCCGGATAACCCCCAGAACTTCCCGCGTAACATGTTTATCTGGCGCTCCAACCTGCTGGGTAGCTCCGGTAAAGGGCACGAGTACATGCTCAAGTACCTGCTGGGGACTCGGCACGGCATTCAGGGGAAAGACCTGGGCGATTTTGGCGGACAGAAGCCTGAAGAGGTTAAATGGCACGACGAGGCGCCTGAAGGCAAGCTTGATCTATTAGTCACGCTCGATTTTCGTATGTCGACGACCTGCCTCTACTCGGACATCGTGTTACCCACGGCGACCTGGTATGAAAAGAACGACCTTAATACCTCTGACATGCACCCGTTTATCCATCCGCTAACGGCTGCCACTGATCCTGCCTGGGAGTCGCGCAGCGATTGGGATATTTATAAAGGCATCGCCAAGGCATTCTCCAAAGCGTGTGTGGGCCACTTGGGTGAAGAGACGGATTTAGTCACGCTACCCATGCAGCACGACTCTCCCGGCGAGCTTGCGCAGATAGATGTAAAGGATTGGAAGAAGGGAGAGTGCGCGCCCATCCCCGGCAAGACCATGCCTGCATTGATGGAAGTACAGCGCGATTACCCTGCCACGTACGAGCGTTTTACCTCACTTGGCCCGGCGCTTGAAAAACTCGGCAATGGTGGCAAAGGCATTAGTTGGAACACGGATAGCGAAATAGAACTGCTCGGCAAGCTGAATCACGTTAAGCGAGAAGGCCCGGCAAAAGGGCGCCCGAACATCGAAAGCGCTATTGATGCTGCTGAAACCGTACTGACGCTGGCGCCAGAAACCAATGGCCAGGTAGCACTCAAGGCGTGGGAGGCGCTCTCCAAAATTACCGGGCGCGATCACTCGCATCTGGCACGACCCAAAGAGGATGAAAAAATCCGCTTTAGCGATATCGTGGCCCAACCGCGCAAGATCATTTCCAGCCCCACGTGGTCGGGCCTGGAGGATGAACACGTCTCCTATACCGCCGGGTATACCAACGTTCATGAGCTGATTCCGTGGCGCACCGTCAGTGGGCGTCAGCAGCTCTATCAGGATCATGCCTGGATGCGTGACTTTGGCGAAAGCCTGTTGGTGTATCGCCCACCGATCAATACTCGCGCCGCCGAAAATTTCAAGCTGCCCGAGGATAATGGCTTCAAAAGCAAGGCACTGAATTTCCTGACACCGCATCAAAAGTGGGGGATTCACTCCACCTACTCCGACAACTTGCTGATGTTGACGCTGAATCGCGGCGGTCCTGTGGTGTGGCTTTCCGAAGGTGACGCCGCCGATATCGATATTCAGGACAACGACTGGATAGAGGTTTATAACGCCAACGGCTCGATTGCTGCCCGTGCAGTGGTCAGCCAGCGTGTCAAGGATGGCATGGTGATGATGTACCACGCCCAAGAGCGACAGGTGAACGTCCCCGGTTCGGAAATTACCGGCACGCGTGGCGGTATTCATAACTCCGTGACCCGTGTTTGCCCAAAACCCACCCATATGATCGGCGGCTACGCCCAGCTCGCTTACAGCTTCAACTACTACGGCACCGTAGGCTCGAACCGCGATGAGTTCGTGCTGGTACGCAAGATGAAGCATATCGAATGGCTGGATGGTGAAGGCCAGGATGACGTTCAGGAGGCGGTGAAATGAAAATTCGCTCTCAGGTAGGCATGGTCCTCAACCTTGATAAGTGCATTGGTTGTCACACCTGCTCGGTAACGTGCAAAAACGTCTGGACTAGCCGCGAAGGTGTCGAGTATGCATGGTTCAACAACGTTGAGACCAAGCCGGGTATCGGTTATCCCAAGGAGTGGGAAAACCAGGCCAAGTGGAAGGGCGGCTGGATGCGCAGCCGTGATGGCAAGATCGAACCGCGCATTGGCGGTAAATGGCGCGTATTGGCCAATATCTTCGCCAACCCCGACTTACCCGCTATTGATGACTACTACGAACCTTACACCTTTGACTACCAGCACCTGCACACTGCTAAACCTGGCCAGCACCAGCCGGTAGCCCGCCCGCGTTCACTGATCTCTGGCGAGCGTATGAAGAAAATTGAATGGGGCCCTAACTGGGAGGAAATTCTGGGCACCGAGTTTGCCAAGCGTCGCAAGGACATCAACTTTGAACAGGTGCAGGCAGATATCTACGGCCAGTTCGAAAACACCTTCATGATGTATCTGCCACGCCTGTGTGAGCACTGCCTTAACCCTACCTGCGTGGCAAGCTGCCCCAGTGGCGCCATTTATAAACGTGAAGAAGACGGCATCGTACTGATTGACCAGGATAAGTGCCGCGGCTGGCGGATGTGTATTTCCGGTTGCCCCTACAAGAAGATCTACTACAACTGGAAAAGCGGCAAATCCGAGAAGTGCATTTTCTGCTATCCGCGTATTGAGTCGGGCCAGCCAACCATCTGCTCAGAAACTTGCGTGGGGCGTATTCGCTATTTAGGTGTCCTGCTTTATGACGCCGACCGCATTGAGGAAGTCGCAAGCTCCGCCGACGAGCAGGATCTTTACCACCGCCAGCGCGATATCTTCCTGGACCCTCATGACCCTGAGGTCATTGCCCAAGCCAAGAAAGACGGTATTCCCGACAACGTCATTCAGGCCGCTCAGGCATCGCCTGTCTACAAACTGGCCATTGATTGGGAGCTGGCGCTTCCGCTGCACCCTGAATACCGCACGCTGCCCATGGTCTGGTACGTACCGCCGCTGTCGCCCATTCAGTCTGCAGCCGAAGCGGGTAAGGTCGAGTTCAATGGCGTGATGCCAAAAATTGAGTCGCTGCGCATCCCGGTGAAGTACTTGGCCAATATGCTGACCGCCGGGGAAGAAGCCCCCGTTGTGCTCGCGCTTAAGCGTTTGATGGCGATGCGCCTTTATATGCGCGGTAAGCATGTTGAAGGAGAAGCGGATATCAGCGTGCTGGAGGATGTGGGTTTAAGCGTCGCCCAGGTAGAAGATATGTACCGCTATCTGGCAATCGCCAACTATGAAGATCGGTTCGTGATTCCAACCAGCCACCGGGAGATGGCGCGCGATGCCTTCCCGGAACGGGGTGGGTGTGGATTCACCTTTGGTGATGGCTGCAACGGCGAGAGCACGGCGAACCTGTTCAACGGTCGGCCTATTGAGAGCACGATGGTGAAACCGGTCAATGTTTTTGATCCGCAGGCGCAACCCGAGGAGACTCGTCATGAGTAACCTCGCAGAACCGCTCTTGACCCCAGAGCAACAGACCATGCGCAGCCTGCGCGTACTATCGCGGTTGCTTGACTACCCAACAGCTGAATTGCAGCAGGCCGTAGGGGAACTTGTCGAGATCGTGGCCGCGGAGAATCGTTGGCCCGCTTCGTTACGCCAACGTTTGATGAGTTGGTGTCAGCAAATTGCCGATAGTGAGCTTTTAAGCCTTCAAGCCGAGTATGTCGCGCTTTTCGAACAGGGCCGGGCTACATCGATGCTGCTGTTTGAACACGTACACGGAGAATCACGAGAGCGTGGCCAGGCCATGGTGGATCTCATGGATGAGTACCGAAAGGCGGGGTTTGAGCTAGACGCCCGGGAGCTTCCTGACTATTTACCGCTGTTCCTGGAGTATCTCTCAACGCGAAGCGATGCGGAAATGGCCCGCTGGATTGGCAATATCCGCCATATTCTGGCGCTACTTGCCGCTCGCCTGGAAGAGCGTGATAGCGACTATGCCCTGGTGACCCATGCGCTGCTGGCGCTCATCGGCGCCGAAGCGGACATAAACGCGCATCGCTCCGTTGTGAAGGCGGAAAAGCCTGACAATACCCCCGAAGCGCTGGATGCCGTCTGGGAAGAGGAAGCCGTACGTTTTTCTGCGGCATCCGACGAGGACTGTGCGTTGCAATCTGCCGAAGGGCGTCGCTTGGCTGAACGCAAGCAGGGCGTTCAACACGATGCCGTTCGCATTCTCTCTCCCGGAGCCCAGCCTCCGGCAATGGGTCGTTAACAGGAGAATCTCAATGTCCGCCATTACGACTTACCTCGAGTATTTTATCTACGGCTACTATCCCTATCTCGCCGGTACCGTGTTTCTGTTTGGGAGCTTGGTGCGTTTTGACTACGGGCAGTACACCTGGAAGACCGGCTCCAGCCAGATGCTGTCGACCAAAAACATGCGCCTGGCCAGCAACCTCTTCCATATCGGCATCATTACCATCTTTTTTGGTCACTTGGTCGGTCTGCTTACCCCACACTGGATGTATGAGCACTTTCTTCTCCCTAGCACTAAACAACTGCTTGCCGTGGTGATTGGTGGTATTGCCGGCGTGTTGTGTGTGATCGGCGGGGCGATGCTGCTTTATCGGCGGATGTTCAATCCACGTGTGCGTGCCTCATCGAGTAAAATGGATACGCTGATTCTGGCTATTTTGCTTATTCAGGCATGCCTTGGGCTCACTACCATTTTCTTCACGCTGGGCCATATGGATGGTGAAATGATGCTGACATTGGCAAGTTGGGCACAGGCCATTGTGTTCTTTAACGGCGGCGCAGCGAACTATCTGCAGGATGTTTCCTGGATATTCAAGCTGCATATCTTTTTGGGGCTAACCATTATCCTGTTGTTCCCTTTCACTCGGCTAGTGCATGTATGGAGCGCGCCTTTCGGTTATCTGACCCGGCGCTATCAATTAGTGCGTAAACGCGGCTAAGCGCTAATTTATCAGGAGAGTTGTTATGCAAATGATTGATATCGAAGCGCTGCCAAGTGAAGCCACGCTACCCTTGATACAGGTGGGCAGCCGCGCTATTGAAGAAAGCGACATTGCTCATGAAATGCAGTATCACCCCTCAGACAGTGCGGGGAGTGCCCAGCTTAAAGCTGCGCGGGCGTTAGTTGTCCGCGAACTGCTGTGTCAGCAGGCCCAGGCGCAAGGGTTAGTGGCTGACGATGAAATAGCAGATGACAAGGTGATTGCTCAGCTTCTTGAGCAGGCGCTGAACGTGCCGGAGCCCAGCACCGAGGATTGCCAGCGCTTTTATGCGCATCACCCAGAGCGTTTTAGTGAGCCCACACGCTTAAAGGTGCGTCATATTTTGCTGGCTGCGGCGCCTGAAGATGCTGTGGCTCGGGATGCACACTATCAGCAAGGCGTAACACTGCTGGAAACATTGAAGGAAGATCCTGCGCGCTTTACGGAGTTTGCTCAGCGCCACTCAGCATGTCCCTCCAACACCCAAGGTGGGGAACTCGGCTGGTTGGCCCAAGGGCAAACGGTTGCTGAACTTGACCGAGTGCTGCATCACTTACCCAACGGCCTTCATGAGCGGCCCATTGCCTCCCGCTATGGTTGGCACTTGGTGGTGGTTGATGCCCGTGAGGAAGGGCAGTTGCTGCCTTACGAAGCCGTTACCGAACGTGTTCGCCATCACTTGGAAGAACAGGCAACGCGACGTGCATTGCGCCACTACCTGCTGTCATTAGAGGCGGAGATAGGCGTCCAAGGAATCGCGCTTGACGACGACGCAGGCGGTAGTCTGATGCAATAGGGCCACTCTGCATGGTTATCTGCTTGCCCGGACTTTATGGAACCATTTCTTTCTTCTAAGGTTGAAGTGATATAGGAAAAAGGAGAACGGCCATGGAACACGTCGATAAGTGTCAGAAATGTGGTAAGGAATATATCGCCGACGCAAACGATACGGAAAATGCCCTCCCAACGTGTGGCACTTGTGGTGCAGAAATATACAGAAGGGGGGCGAACTCAGAGTTTAGCGTGACAGGTGATAATGATGATGAGCATCCGATTGAAAGGGGGTTGCGAAAAGTCACCGATGAACTTACCGGAGATAAAAAGAAAATTTGATTGAACCGCTTGTGGCTGAAACTCTCATAGACTCCGTCACCCTTGGCCTAGACGTCGTTACGGCTAGCCAAGGGTCGCAGCACGCGCTTCTGAAATTGCTTCTGAAGCGCCGGTTTCTGACTTCAACTGATAATGCTGCCTACGACGCAGCTGAATGTGCAATCATTTAACCAGATTATCACGCTACATCGTTATGCTGCTCTGCTAACGCCCTGCGTAGCTTGGCGTTTTCAGTAGCCAATACCTTGTTTTCGGCAATAAGCCCATATTTTTCAGATTCAAGACTGTCGACACGGTTGATAAGCTGGTTGATAACCAAACGCCGATAAATGGCTGAAAACGCAATTTTGGTACCCTGATGAATAGCGATCATCACTTTCTCCTCCTTGAGTTATGTATCAATCCCGAATACAGGTGATAAAAGACTATAGGCCTTTTTTTATCTGATGTTTCATACTATTTTTAAATCAAAAGAACGTTTCTTATTATTAATTTATATTATTGCATGCGGCATCCTCAATAAGCATGATAAATACGGCTATATTTATAACTATTTATGGTTAATTTTCTACTACTTAACCCGAAGTAGATTAGCAAGTGGTCTCATTGTTTGGCTAGTTGGCTAACTAATAGAGTTGCTAAAGGTTGATAAATAAGTGTGTTTTTCACTATCAATTATACTATGCCTGCTTACAGGCCAGTTTTAGTGTGGCAATCTAAACCCACTGGACAAGGATGTTCAGCAAGGCTTGGTGTCGCTTCGTCAGTTTGCAAGGCAGGTAACCCCCAAACTTCGCAAGCACTGACATCTCATGACAAATCGCGTAAAAGGCAAATCCCATGTCTTTAAAAGCCTTGGCTATCAACTGTACGCTTAAAGCTTCCACAAGAGAGCTAGTCGTCGAATACGCTATTAGGGCGCACATACGCAGTTAACTCACTTTCGGCTAAGCTGTAGAGGTATGTCGCACACAACACAAGGAGTAAGTTTAAATGGCATTTCCGAAACGATGCACCCAATGTGGCAGCGAAAACTACCGTTTCCCTGAAAACACAGACGAAGATGACAATATCTACTGCAGTGCCTGCAATGCCGTCGTGGGAAATAAAAAAGAGCTGGCGAAAGAGGAGTTGGATGATGAAGGCGAGGGCGACCACCAGGTTGAGACGCTACTTAGATCGTTAACTGGTAAAAAATAGCCGCCTCTTTTTGCTTGCTACATTATTATCGTCCACCAGCCTGTCAGGCTGGTGGATGTTCAGCCGTCATACCGGTTAATAGGGTTTGAAAACCTGCCGCCTGAAATTGATGCTTTGATACCGAAGCTCCATGGTTTGCCGTGGGGCTTTCGTTCATTGAGTGCCTTCATTTGTGATACCAGACATAAACAGCAGGCTTAACGGTGTAGTGCGTTGAGTTGTTAATCATTATACGGCATAACGGTACTGCAGAAATTTTCTTTCAGGGAATGCCTATGTCGATGTTTTTCCAGCGTCTTAAAGAAGTGTCTTCGCCTGCTGTTGGCCTTGGCTGTATGAACTTATCTCATGGTTATGGTCAGCAGGTGTCTGAAAAAGACGCCCTGCGAGCATTGCATGAAGCGTTTGAAATGGGATATCGACACTTTGACACCGCGACACTGTATGGGGCCACGGCGAATGAGCGCTTGCTGGGCAATGCCTTAAAAGACAAGCGTCAAGCGCTGTTGTTGGCCAGTAAATGCGGTATGGCGATTGACGTTGAGACGGGAAAGCGGGTTATCAATGGTCGGCCAGACATACTACGTCAACAGTGTGAGGCAAGCCTGACACGTTTAAAGACCGATCATATCGATATCTATTACCTGCACCGGCTTGATCCCGGCGTACCCGTCGAGGAGAGTGTCGGCGCACTGGGTAAATTGGTCGATGAAGGCAAGATAGGCGGTGTGGGGCTGTCGGAGGTTTCAGCGAAAACGCTTTCCAAAGCGCATAAGGAGTATTCCATAGCAGCAGTGCAGTCAGAGTATTCCCTCTGGACGCGCAACCCCGAAATTGCGCTCATTAAAGCCTGCCAAACACTTGATGTGGCGATGGTTGCATTTAGCCCCTTGGGTCGTGGGTTTTTGGCAGGTGCGATTCAGGTCGATACAGTGTTTAGCGAGGGTGATATGCGGGCTAACATGCCACGTTTTAACGCTGACAATCTGCCTAAAAATCTAGCGGTGCTTTCACGCTTTCAGGCGCTAGCCCAGTCGCTTGACGTGACTACCGCCCAATTGGCACTGGCCTGGGTAAATGCGCAAGGTAGCCATATAGTGCCCATTCCTGGGACTTGCTCAATCGCTCATATGCGTGAAAACTTGGCAGCCGATAGTTTGGTGCTCGATAAAAACTATCTCAGTGACCTCAACTCAATGATGACGCCTGAGCAGATAGCCGGTGAACGGTATAGTTCAGCGCAGCAAGCGGACATTGATACGGAAGAATTTAATCAATAGAAAAGGGATGGGGCGCGATTTGTCATGACATGTTTTTTTGTCTAATACCACTATTATTTTCAGCCTACTTTAAGCTAGCATTCAGCAAAAGGCTGGCTATCGCCAGCCTGGTTCAGGAAGCCACCATGATCAAAGCTTTAATCATCTGTTTTGCAATGCTTTTCGTACAGCTTGCGGTACTGCATGTGGTTGATGCCCGGCTATATGCCTCGCAGGATGTTCGCCACACCGCCAGCAGCGCGGTTACTCCGCCGAAAAAAGATGAAGAAATAGAGAGCTAGAAATAGAGTGTTAGTAATCAAGTGTTAAAAAGCACGACTGGTGATGAGGATATTCGTCAGTCGTGCTTTTTTCTGCGATGCGCCTCTATATTAAGCATAGTCGACTATTCTTTCGTTAGTAAAAGGTTGAGTACTTTACGTGAACGAAGCGATAAGGACTTGCGTCTGGAACTTGGTAGCGGCATGCTGGTCTATTGTTAGCACTATTATTTGGGGAGCATATATAGATGGCTTATAACGATCTGAACACGACACAAACACGATCCAGTGGTGTTGCCAACAGCGTCAGCACCAATAAGGTACTGCGCAATACCTACGCATTATTGGCAATGACACTGCTTTTCTCAGCAGTGGCCGCTGGCGCATCAGTGGCTATGGGTATCCAACAAATGAACATCTTTGTGTTCTTTATTGGGGCCTACGGCTTGATGTTCTTGGTACATAAAACGGCGAATTCAGCGGCTGGTTTGCTGGCCACTTTCGCTTTTACCGGTTTTATGGGGTTCACACTGGGACCCATCATTTCAGCCTATTTAACGCTCCCTAACGGTGGCGCGCTGATTATGAATGCGCTGGCAATGACGGGCCTTACCTTCTTTGGCCTTTCAGCGGTCGCGTTAACGACCAAGAAGGATTTTAGCTTCTTAAGCAACTTCCTGCTGGCTGGCGCTATTGTTCTAGTGCTTGCGATGGTCGCGGGCTTGATCTTTAACATTCCTGCCCTGTCACTGATGGTGTCAGCAGGCTTTGTTCTGTTTGCCTCAGCTGCCATTCTGTATCAAACCAGCGAGATCATTCATCGCGCAGGTGAAACGAACTATATTCTGGCAACCGTTACGCTGTATGTTTCTATCTACAATCTGTTTATCAGCCTGCTATCAATTTTAGGTATTATGAGCAACGACTAACCAATAGCGTTGTCAGTTGGTAACCGGACAGACCCTACTCGTAGGGTCTGTCTTTTTTTGGCTATCCGATTCGAGAGACGACAATGGAGTATGGTTTATTGGTGATGGGTGCGCCGTATACCAGCCCCGCACCACACTCTGCTTTAAGGTTTGCTCATACGCTGTTGGCACAGGGACACCACTTGTCAGGCGTATTCTTTTATCATGAAGGTGTGCACAACGCGTCTTCACTCATGGCTCCGCCCCAAGATGAACTTAACCTGCACGATGCCTGGATCGAATTACACCGCGCGCATAACATTCCCCTAGACGTATGCATAGCGGCGGCACTAAGGCGTGGCTTGGCAAGTGAGGCGGAAGCGCTGCGTCATGGTAAAGCATCGTTTAATATAGATGCGCCCTTTGAGTTAACCGGGCTAGGGCAGCTGTTAACTTTGCAGCAGCGCTGTGATCGTTTTATTACGTTTGCCTAACAGGAGAGCTAATGGCTGAGTCAAACAGCTTGCTGGTTATCATTCGTCATGCTCCTTACGGCTCCAACCTGCTTCGAGAAGGGGTGGATACAGCGCTGGTAGCGGCCGCATTTGGACAGCCTGTAGACCTGCTGTTCCTTGGGCAGGGCGCTATGGCGTTATTAAAAGAGCAAGGCAGCGGGGCGCCAGGGCAGAAAGCCAGCCTCCCCACAATAGATATGCTGGAGATGTACGATATCGAGCATCTTTGGACCACGGAAGAGTCCCTGGCCGCTATTGGAGTGCCCACATCAATGCTGCGAAACGATGTGCAGTTTTTGAAAGCTAAAGCAATGCCTGGGTTTCTTCAGCAGTACGCGCAAATACTTAATTTTTAGTGGGATACTCAGTATGTTGCATATTTTAACCAAGGCGCTAAATAGTGATGCGGCGCATCAGATGCAGCAAGCCGTTGGTGAAGAGGATATCGTAGTACTGACGGAAGAAGGTGTACAAGCGGCACTGAAAACGCACTGGGAAGGTTGGCAGGCGTATCAGTCACGCATCTATCTGTTAGCTGAAGATGTCGCGGCGTGGGGCCTAAATACTGCCGTTACCGCTAATGGCTTACCTACGGTTGATATGAACGGGTTCGTTACGTTAACTGAGCACCACCCTCAAATCGTTACGTGGTACTAATATGTCGGATTCAAAAATATACCGTTATCTTGGTCCGGGTAATACAATTGGATTAGACCCTGAAGGGTATCTGGTAGAGCAGTCGGTATGGTCAAAGGCCGTAGCTGAAATGCTGGCCAGCGACGAAGGGCTCGTATTAACCGAAGCACATTGGGAATTAATTGATGTAATGCGTGATTTTTATAAACGCTATGAAATGGCGCCGGCTATGCGTCCCTTGGTAAAAGCCACGAAGAATGCGCTGGGAGAAGAGAAGGGCAAGTCGATGTATTTAATGTCGCTTTTCCCCGGTAGCCCTGCGAAACGTATAGCGCGACTTGCCGGGCTGCCTAAACCAACCAACTGCCTGTAGAAGTGGTAAGTTGAAGGTAGGCTTGATATTAAGCCAAATCTCCTCGGGTACAAACGGATAGAACAACCGCATCATCGGCACTGGTAGATACCAGTGCATGCCCCATATCACTATCGAAATAGATACTGTCGCCTTCAACAAGCAGCAGTGGGGCATAAAACTCGCTGTACAGCATGATATCGCCATGAAGAACCATCAAAAACTCTTCGCCATCATGACGCACCCATTGGTGATATTCGTCAAAGTTGCGTGCGCGCACAATGGTCTTAAAGGGAATCATGCGCTTTTGAGCCAGCTGGTGCCCCAGTAACTCATGCTCATAAGTAGGCGTTGGATGTAGCTGGCCTTTGCCTTTACGCGTTAAGTCTCGCCGCCCCATGGTATAGCGTTCACGTTTGGGCGGCGTAAAGAGCTGAGGCAGGTCGATATTAAGCCCAGTGGTGAGTTTTTGAACGACGCTAAACGTAGGCGAGACTTGATCATTTTCAATCTTTGAAAGAGTAGAGCGTGCTAGCCCAGTACGCTGGCTGACATCTTCCAGCGTCCACTGGTTAGCCAAGCGAATTTGCTTGAGCCGCGCGCCCAAGAGAAGCGGTTCTACAAACGGTTTGCTGCCGGAGGCAATACGCAGTGCGGCATGTTCTTCAGAAGTGGCGGTCATAATGGTCACATAAGAGACAGCAATAGGGACCATAGTAACATAGCGTTAGCGTCTGCCATGGTATTCGCGAGTACAGAATATTTAACCTTCTTCTGAAAAAGGTAGCCCCAGCAAGGCTCTAATATGCGCCTCCACACCTCTTCCTAATGATTTAGGTTCGTAGCCACCTTCCAGTACAGAGACAACGCGGTTATCAGCATAAAGCGCCGCGATCTCCATTGCCAAGTGCGTTATCCAATAAAAATCTTCATCATCCAGGCTGATATCGGCCATCGTATCGTCGCGATGAGCATCAAATCCTGCCGATATCATCACCAGGTCCGGTTTAAACGCATGAAGGGCGGGTAGCCACTGATGCTCAATGAGGCGTCGAAATTCAGCGCTGTCAGTGCCTGATTCTAGCGGCGTATTAACAACATTGTGCCACTCACTACGCAGATAACGCCACGGGTAAAACGGGTACTGAAAGCTTGTACAGATCAGAACATCTGATCTGTCCTTAAAAATATCGATAGTTCCATTACACTGATGGACGTCAAAATCAAGGATAGCGATACGCTTGGCACCATATACGTCACGTGCATGGGCGGCACCTACGGCGATATTGTTATAAAAGCAAAAGCCCATCGCCTCGCTTGCTTCGGCATGATGGCCGGGAGGCCTAACGGCACAAAAAACATTATCAGCGTGGCCCTTAAACACCTGATCAACTGCTTTTATAGTAGCACCAGCGGCTACCCGGGCAGCTTTTAAGCTATCCGGATTCATGAGTGTTTCGCTGTTCAGGGCGACAATGCCTTCAGTAGGCACACATTTCTCTAAAGCATTAAGGTGTCGGGGAGGGTGTACTTTTGCCAACGCCTCAGAACTGGCTTCTTTGGCATCAGACTGCATGGTCTGCTGTAATAAACCGGCAAGTGAGAGGCGAGCGCGAATTGCTTCCAGACGCTGTGGACTTTCAGGGTGTTCTGGTCCCATATGATGCAATGAGCAGTCTGGATGGGTAAGGTAAGAGGTGATCATTCAAGCGCTCCATTGTATTGAGGCCACCTTAATCGCCTCTGGGGCTTGCGCGACAGTGTCAATAAGTCGTACACCGTCGTTATCTACTTCAGGGGAGGCTCAATTTTGAGTACGCGCTTTTTGCATCATTTTTTTGAACCTCGCACGCTCGCCGTGTTTGGCGCCTCTGAAAAGCCGGCCTCGCTGGGCGGATTAGTGCTGAATAACCTGCAAGAGAGCGGCTTTAAAGGCACCTTGTGGGCGGTCAATCCAAAAGGCTATGACCAAGTATTTGGCGTGCCCTGTTTCAGCAGTGTAGCGGGTTTACCCGAAGTGCCGGACTTGGCAGTTGTCTGCTCACCGATTAAAGGCGTTCCCAAATTAATTAAACGCTTGGGCGAGTTTGGTGTGAAAGCTGCGTTGGTGCTTTCCGGAGGCGCTTACCTGGATCGCGATAGCGACAATACCGGTTCTATTCGTGAGCGGATGTTAAAAGCCGCCATTGCCTCAGGTATTCGAGTGTTGGGCCCAGAGTGCATGGGTGTCATCGTCCCAAGCAAGCGTTTGAATGCCTCTTACGCCAGCCAGCCTGTCAAAGCGGGCCGTGTTGCGTACCTGGGCCAATCGGGCATGCTTGCCAACGCCATGATTGATTGGGCCGCTGGACGCGATGTGGGGTTCTCTCACTTGATTACGGTGGGGGATAGCGTCGATGTTTTGTTGCCGGATTTAATCGACTACGTAAATCAGTTTTCACCCGCTCAGGCCATCTTATTACACCTGGAAAGGGTGAATGACGCACAACATTTTATGACCTCTGTGCGCGATGCTTCGCGTAACCGCTTGGTACTTGCCATTAAAAGCGGCCGTACGCCGCAATCCGATATTTCGGGGATGGCACCTACGCCGGGTATTGCTAATCGTGATGTCGTTTTCGATGCGGCGTTTGCGCGCGCTGGGGTGGTAAGGGTCGATGATTCCGATGAGCTATTGGATGCTCTGGAAACGCTCTCGCGCATGAAGCCATTACGCGGTGATCGGTTAGCCATTGTTTCTAATGGCTTGGGTCCAGCCATGCTGGCGATTGATAAGTTGGTTAGCGCAGGCGGTAAGCTTGCCGTGTTTAGCGAGGAAACCCAAGCGGCGCTACATAAAAGCCAAGTCGATATAAGTAAGCCCGGCGAAAACCCGGTTGACTTGGGTGGCAACGCAACCCCCGCGCGCTTTGTTGAGGCGCTGGAAATTGTGGCCGCCGATGCCAATGTCGATGCGGTGCTGGTGGTCCATGCCCCAACACGGTTGGCACCTTCAGCGATGACGGCTCAAGCACTAATTGATAATCGCAAAAAATTTCGGCGTAACTTGCTGACCAGTTGGATGGGCCTGAAGGAAGCCCTGAATGCACGCCATCTCTGCAACATCGCGGGTATACCGACCTATATTTCCCCGGAAAAAGCCGTTAAGGCCTTCATGCACATGGTAATTTACCAGCGTGTTCAAGCCTTGCTGCATGAAATTCCACCGAGCCTGCCATTTTCAACTAGCCCGGAAATACGTGCCCAGTGTCGGTCGCTGATCACCCAGGCAAAAGAGCAGGGGAGAAAGACACTCAGCCATTCAGAAACAGCCCAGGTACTTAAAGCGTATGGTATTCCTACGGCGCCAAGTGTGTATCTGAGCAACCCTGAAGAGGCCGAATCCGCAGCCCAAAAAATCCAGGGGCCGATGGCTCTGAAAGTGGTTCATGAAGGTAATTGCCGGCCTTACCGATACCGTAAACACCCCCATAAAATGTCTGCCGGGCTGCTACAAGACCTGGAAACGCCTGCTGAAGTGGCGCAAGGGGTACATCAGCTGGGTGATAAAGTACGTGAGAAGTTTCCCCAATACACTATTCGCGAGTTCTGCTTACAGCCTATGCAGCGGGGTAAGCACTCCATGCAGATTTGTGCCGGTATTACCCGCGACCCGGTTTTCGGCCCGCTGATTGTGTTTGGCATTGGCGGCTATAAAGTCAATATTTTGGCAGACCGCCAAGTCGCTCTGCCGCCGTTGAACATGAGCCTGGCGGCCGACGTCGTCGGCAGGACGCACGCGGCCTCTTTAATTCGTGAACACTCCGCTGAACCTGAGCGCGACATTCAGCGGCTATGCCAGCTGTTAGTCAAGCTTTCGCAAATGGCATCTGATTTGGGGGACCTGCGAGGGCTGGAGATAAACCCGCTGCTGCTTAATCGTGATGGCATGCTGGCGGTGGATTTTGCGATGGATTTAGGCACGCCTGCGCGCTTTGCCATCATGCCATACCCGGAAGAATTGCGAGAATGGGTAACACTTAAAAATGGCTGGCAGGTAGAGGTGCGCCCCATCAGGGCCGAAGATGCGCCTTTAATTACCGCCTTTCATCGTCAGCTATCGGAAGAGAGTATTCGTTTCCGATACTTCCACAATAAGTCCAACCTCACTCAGCGCGATTTATCGGTTTTGTCACATATTAATTATGATCGACAAATGGCATTTATCGCTGAGCACCAGCACGCAGATGGGAGCAAAGAGATGTTAGGCGTCGTACGCGTGTGGAACGACCCTGACAATATACGCACCGAATTTTCGGTGATCATCCGCGATGATTTACAAGGGCTTGGGATTGGCAGCCTGCTGATGAAGAAAATGGTCAATTACTGCACGCATATCGGCACGCTCGAAATGGTGGGCAAAATCATGGTCGATAACCACCCAATGCGGGCACTAATGAAACACTTGGGGTTCACGTGCCGCTATAACATGGAAGAACAGGTGATTGATGCTGTCCTACGCTTAAATGAACCCGAAAGCGAGTGGCAACGCCTTCGCCTGGAAAGCCTGCCCGATTAACCCGACCAAGTGCATCACCAAGACAGCAGGCCTGCCTAATTAACGTATCACCGAAACAGACCTGCGCTGAACAATAATGAGCGATCTTTATAGGGGTTATGGGGCCAAGCGGAACTGGCTCCACTCTCCACCATCGCGACGCTCGAAACGTATACGGTCATGTAGTCGGCTGGGCTGGCCCTGCCAAAATTCAATCATGTCAGGTTGCAGGCGATAGCCACCCCAATGAATGGGCCGCGGAATTTCTTGCCCCTCATAGGCCTGTTCAAAGCGCTTCTGACGCTCCTCAATCCAGTTACGATCAGGAATGACAACGCTTTGCGTTGCAATCCAGGCGCCTAACTGGCTACCGCGAGGGCGGCTGGCAAAGTACTCATCCGATTCATCCGGCGCAACCTGTTCGACGGAACCTTCAATACGCACTTGGCGAGCGAGCGATGGCCACCAAAACGTCATTGCCGCAAACGGCACATTGCTCAGCTCGCTACCTTTATGGCTATGATAATTGGTGTAAAACACCATACCTTGCTCATCAAAGCCTTTCAGCAATACAACGCGTGCATGCGGCCGCCCTTGGCTATCCACTGTTGCAAGCGTCATGGCATTGGCGTCTTTGTTCTCCTTCTCCATGGCCAGGCTAAACCACTCATCAAACAGCACGAAAGGCCCTTGAGTGACATGGGTTTCATCAAGCCTGCCACCTTCGTAATCACGCCGAATGTCGGCTATGTTGTGAGTCATTAGCGGAACTCCCTAAGTTTTAATAACGCCCTGAATTTTAATAATGTTCGTCACTCTTTAGATAACGCCCAAAACGTTCACTTACCTGTTTGGCGCTGTTGTTGGCTACGAAAACGTGCGTACCCCATGCAACCTACAAAAAGCGCCAGTGATACGAGCGCTTCCACAATGCCATGCACCGTTTGCCCGGGTACAGCGGCTAACATGACACCTTGTGTAACGTAGAGAAGGCTGACAAAGGCGAGCCAGGCATGGCCACGTGCACGCTGGCCAAGAATGGAAGGTAAAAAAAGCACCAGCGGTAAAATAAAGGCCACCACAGGCCGCCAATCAAACGTATCGCTTTGCAATGTAAAGCCACGATAAATAACCAGCAGCAAGAGCAGCGTAAAACTGATCAATACGCACTGCCGAGCACGCAGTGTTAACGTATTTATGCCGTGGCGCTGTTCCAGGCTAGATAGCCACTGCCTCATGATGTCCTCTGGCGCATGGCATTAAGCGCTACTGCTAGTTTAGCCAGTCGTTTGCCTTGTGCCACGCATAGTGCTCGTTCATGTTCATCCACCGAACGGTCGCTACGTGGGCCTGCCAAATGGCTGGCACCGTAAGGCGTGCCTCCGCCTTGGGTGTTTAAAAGGGCCGTTTCACTATAGGGAATGCCTGCATAGACCATTCCGTGGTGTAACAAGGGTACTAACATGGTCAGCAGCGTACTTTCCTGGCCACCGTGCAGGCTGGAGGTCGATGTAAATGCGCAGGCTGGTTTATCGACCAGGGCACCGTTCATCCATAGGCTGCTCGTGTTGTCTAAAAAGTACTTTAAGGGAGCGGCCATATTGCCGAAGCGCGTGGGGCTGCCCAAGGCAAGCGCGCTGCAGTCACGAAGATCATCAAGTTCAACATACACCGCTCCCTCATCAGGGATTTCCGGCGCGACGGCCTCGCAAGTTGTTGAAACTGGTGGCACCGTGCGTAAACGTGCTTCAATGCCTGCAATGCTTTCAATACCCGCGGCCAATTGACGGGCCATGTCGGCCGTCGCCCCTGAGCGAGAATAATAAAGAACCAACACGTAGGGGGTGGTGTTACTCATAAATTTTCCTTGGTCCTGGATGAACGCCGATGAAAGCCCTGTCTAATGCCTTATGGTATCAGAGCTATGTACTTGGCAGGAGATGGCTTTAAAAGATGGTAGCTGGTTTCGGGTAACCTGACGTAAACCCAGACGTCGCTTCCATCCGCTAACCGTTTTTTAACGCGCTCGTACCGAACGCCCAAGCGTTCATAGCGATCAAGCCGCCTTAACGCTTCCGGCGTCACGGTTAATTTTAGGCCTTCGACGTGACTACCAGGCTGGGGAGCTACGTCCAGATCTTGACGCTGATACCCTTGAAGAACCGCCGGTTCTGGATTGCCTAAACTGCCAGTGACTAACCAGCGAATCAGTGGATAACGTAGCGTTCCATAGACAAACAGCTGATGTGTGCGTTGCTCTACTGTTGGCACCTCATCAGGCGGGGAATAGAGCCAAGGACTTAACAGGGTTAGCCACAGCCATGTGGCCGCTGACAGCAGTAATAAACCTGCCAGAGCGATTGTTTTTTTAACCCAGCCCATCCGTTGCCCTTTTAAAAACGTGAGTGGGATAGCCTGGCGTGCCGTTTTACCTTAAGCAAGTGTTGAGCAATCTGCTTAAGCAATACGATATGGTTTGCTAGGATAGGGGTAGACCTTATCGGAGGAGCCTGCAATGAACCAGTCACTTCGTGATGATATGGATTTCCGAGCCTCTGTGGGTGATGTAACGCCGTTGGCACGTAGTAATCAGGCCGACGCAGGTAATCACCGGAAGAAGCCTTCTGCAGCACAGCTTGCACGCAGAGAAAGCGCTCAAGAAGAGCTTAGTGAACGTAATTTTCTATCCGATGACTTTGTTGATTTACTGCCCCCTTTTGATCCTATCGAATACCGTCGAGAAGGCATTCAGCAGGGTGTTGTCGATAAATTAAGGCATGGAGGATATAGCGTACAGGCACAACTTCATTTATTGCGTCGGCCGTTGGCTGAATGTCGCCGCATGCTGTTTCCGTTTATTCAGGAGGCTTATGCTCATGACCTGCGTTCGGTGATGATCGTGCATGGACGAGGACGCGAGCTGGATAGCCCCGCCAACGTACTGCGCTCTTACTTAGCCAAGTGGCTTGGTCAGTTTGAAGAGGTCCAAGCGTATGTCTCGGCTCAGCCATCCGAAGGAGGGTTGGGAGCTACTTGGGTCATGCTACGCAAAAGTCAGCGGGCTAAAGCCAATAACCGTGAGCGTCAGCAAAAAAGACGCGGTTAACCAGGATTTGGTTATCTCTCTTCTCGCTATTGCCATTCTTTCTCACTGCCTCATTAAGTGCCTTAAAAGGCACTTAATGCTAATTATGGTCATTAAAGTCCGCATAAAAGGACTTTGTAAACTGCTTGTATTAATGTGCTATTATAAGGGCACAAAGAGCTTTTTACGCTTATAAGTGCTTATTAGGGGGCTTTATGGGCATTGACGACATGTCGCCTGCAGCTCTTGCGGAAGAGCTGGGGCAGCGCTTGAAGCAGGCACGCCTTAACCAGGATATGACGCAATTAGAAGTGGCTAGGCGTGCGGGGCTGTCCAGAAAGGTGGTGCTGAATGCGGAAAAAGGCAGAGTTCAGTTGGAGGCGCTCGTCGCTATTATGATGGCCCTGAATATGACCTCACAGCTGGATTACTTCTTGCCACCCCCGATGATTTCGCCCTTACAGCTCTCCAAACTCCAGGGGAAGCAGCGCCAGCGTGCTTCGGGGCAGAGTACTTCTAGACAGAGTACTTCTGGACAGAGCACTTCCGAGCAGAGTAGCGCGGATGAAGGGGAGACGCTTGAATGGTAATGGAAGCTGTCGATGTTCATTGCATGGAGCACTACGTAGGCGCTGTTAGTTTCGATACGCGTACCGGACAAGGCGCGTTTGAGTACGATAAGTCGTTTGTGAAAAAGGGGATTGAACTTTCTCCTCTGAAGATGCCATTAGCCAATAGAATATATGCGTTTCCTGAACTTGATTTTAAAACCTTTAAAGGGCTGCCTGGATTAATTGCCGACTCGTTACCCGATGATTTTGGCAACGCGGTATTAAACGCCTGGATTGCCAGCAGAGGGGGGCAGGCCAGCGATATTACGCCGCTTCAGCGACTTCAATATACTGGCAAGCGGGGCATGGGCGCCCTTGAATATACGCCCGCTACGCGGCTAAAAAGCCTGAATGCCTCAAGCCAAGTAGAAATAGCCTCACTGGTAGGCATTGCTCAGGAAATTCTGGATAACCGTGCGAATTTTTCCGTTGAACTTGCGAAAGAGGGCCAGGACGATCGCGAAGCGATGATGGCACTGCTTTCGGTGGGAATGAGTGCTGGCGGCGCTCGGCCCAAAGCCGTGCTGGCATTTAACCAGGATTTCTCCGAGGTGCGTTCAGGCCAAGCGGATGTGCCTAAAGGGTTTACGCACTACTTAATGAAATTTGATGGCGTAAGTGAGCATAACCAAAACCGTGAGATTTTTGGTGACCCGCTGGGTTATGGTGCCATGGAGTATGTGTACTATCGGCTGGCAAAATCCTGCGGTATCGATATGATGCCTAGCCAATTGCTGCAAGAAGGTAAACGCCGACACTTTATAACCCAGCGCTTTGACCGTATCGGGAATCAAAAGCGGCATGTGCAGACGCTAAATGGCATCGCCCACGTGGATTACAACAAACCTGGTTCTTTCTCTTACGCAGAGCTATTTGGCATCGCAAGGCAGCTGCGCCTTTCTGCAGAAGAGGCCGACCAGCTTTTTAGACGTATGGTGTTTAACATCGTGGCGCGAAACCATGATGATCATGCCAAAAACTTTGCCTTTATCCTGAGAAAAGAGCGATGGGCACTCGCGCCAGCTTATGACCTTGCGTATAGCTATAAACCGGGAAGTCGGTGGATTAACAACCACTGGATGAGCTTAAACGGTAAGCGCGATCACTTTACGCGAGACGATTTTTACTCACTTGAAAAGCTTAGCCCACGTTTTACCCGGTCAAAAATCAACGCCATGATCGATGAAACCGTTGAGCACGTTGCGCAGTGGAATGTATTAGCGAAGGAGCACGAAGTGCCCGCCTCACTGATAAACGAAGTAGCTTCCCATCTTCGTCTGAAGCTGTAGACGATGCCGCGTTTAAGCGTTTAAAAAAGCCCCTTTCAAAATAAAAACCGGCCAGGGCATTGCTCCCTGGCCGGTTTTTTTCAGCGGCTTACAGGCTGGCTGTCAGACGACGTTCAAAGAGCGCATGGCGCTCTTCTACATCGGGCTGATAACGAACGCTAAATGAGTTGAACAGGCGTAGCGCATCGTCAGGGTGCTGATCATCGCGTAGCGCCATGGCGTTAAAGCCACAGCGGCGCATGTAGTCGAGCTGGTCAACCAGCACATCACCGACGGCGCGTACTTCACCAGCGTACCCAAAGCGTTCGCGCAGCAGGCGAGCGGTTGAATAGCCACGACCATCGGTAAAGCTTGGGAAGTCGATTGCCACAGCGGGTAGCGGATTCAGTTCAGCTGCCAGCTCAGCGTTAAGCTCGGTGTCACTCAGCAGTAATGGAGCAAGCTCTGCATCCTGCTTGTTCGCCTGCCATAACGTTAACGGCACAAATGCCGGACGCTGTTCAGGAAGATGGGTGTCGTCGTAAGAAACACACCAAGCGTTTTCAGCGGCCAGTTCTCCGTTAAGCAGAAGGTGATCAACATGCACCGGGTTCAGCGTTTCTTCAGTCGGGGTATCCACGTTATTTGGCATACACACGCTCTTTAAAAGGTTTCAGGCCAATCCGACGATAGGTGTCGAGGAAATGCTCATCTTCATGACGCTCGGCAACATAAACCTGCAGCACCTTGTCAACCACGTCCGGAACGTCCTGGCGGAAGAAAGAGGGGCCCAGAATTTTGCCGAGTGATGCATCGTCGGTGGCATTGCCACCAATCGATATTTGATAAAACTCTTCACCTTTCTTGTCGACACCGAGGATGCCGATATGACCCACATGATGGTGACCACATGCGTTCATGCAGCCCGAAATATTAAGATCCAGCGGCCCCAGGTCATACAGGAAATCCAGATCTTCGAAACGTTCCTGCAGCGCCTGGGCGATAGGAATGGAAACGGCATTGGCCAAACTGCAATAGTCACCGCCAGGGCAGCAGATAATATCGTTCAGCGTACCCACGGTAGGGTTGGCCATGCCCAGCGCTTCAAGCTCGTTCCACAGCGCTTCGATTTCATCGACAGGAACATCGGAAAGCACCAGATTCTGTTCGTGGGTCACGCGTATTTCGCTAAAGCTATAGCGATCAGCTAAATCTGCCACGGTATCCATCTGATCGGCAGTGACATCGCCTGGGGCGTGTTCACGGCGCTTGAGCGACAGTGTCACCGCCTTATAGCCAGGCACTTTGTGGTCGGTAACGTTATTGGTCACAAAGCGTGCGAAGCTGCGGTTTTCACTGCGCAAGCGTTCAAAATCAACCGCAGCACTTTCTGCTACCGGGCGACGCTCCGGCTCGGGGAAGTGGCCTTTAGCGACATCAACCGCTGCCTGATTAAGCGTCTGCGGGCCATCTTTTAAATGTGCCCACTCTTCTTCAACGCGGCGGCGATACTCTTCAATGCCCAGCGCTTTGACCAGAATCTTGATACGTGCCTTGAACTTGTTGTCCCGACGACCAAACTGGTTATAAACGCGTACGCAGGCTTCAAGGTAAGTCAGCAGATGCTGCCAGGGTAGGTCTTCACGCACTACCTCAGCAATCATCGGCGTACGACCGAGACCACCACCGGCGAGCACCTTGATGCGCAGTTCGCCTTTTTCGTTGCGCCACAGGCGTAGGCCGATATCGTGAACCTGGATAGCCGCACGATCCTTGGCCGCACCGGTTACCGCAATCTTGAACTTGCGCGGTAGATAGGCGAATTCAGGGTGTAGCGTCGACCACTGGCGGATTAGCTCACACCAAGGGCGCGGGTCTTCCACTTCGTCGTTAGCAATACCGGCGAACTGGTCACTGGTCGTGTTGCGGATACAGTTACCGCTGGTTTGGATGGCGTGCATTTGCACTTTAGCAAGCTCGGCCAGAATATCTGGCACATCTTCCTGCGCAGGCCAGTTCAACTGAAGATTCTGCCGGGTCGTAAAGTGCCCATAACCCCGGTCATAGCGACGGGTAATATCGGCAAGCGAGCGTAACTGGTAACTTGCGAGCATGCCATAGGGAATGGCGATCCGGAGCATCGGTGCATGCCGCTGGATATATAGGCCATTTTGCAGCCGCAGCGGACGAAACTCTTCTTCTCCCAAGCGTCCTGCCAGGTAGCGATCCATCTGGTCACGAAACTGGACGACACGCTCATCAACCAGGGTCTGGTCATGAATATCATAACGGTACATGTGGCACGATCCTGCTAAAAAGCGAAATGGTCACGTCAAAGCGGACATTAATGTAGTGTTACCTTAACGCGTATCTCATATTCTACAAAAGAATATATAATTATCTTTTTATCGCTAAACGATATTTAAAACATTGGGAGCTAGCCAGCGCTTACGCTGCCAAATCCACAAAAAACCCGCTGAATTCGCTAGTCGATAAAAAAGCTGTACCAGCCAAACTCCAAGCAGGCCTTGTTGTAAACCAACGCCAACCCACCAGGCAAGGGGCAGAAACAAAAGCCACTGCATGCTTAAGGTCAGCAGCATCACCGTACGCTGCGCGCCAGCGCCCATCAATGCTTGAGCCAGCACCAAGGCCGCTGCATCCAGCACAATCATCGCGCCGGTAATTTGTAGCGGCAGAGTACCCAACGTAATAAGCTCATGGCTGGAAAAGAAGATGCTGAGCAACTGCGCTGGAAATGCCAGCATCGGTAGTGCCAAAAGCGTGAGTAGCAAGCCCGCAACGCGAAGTGCATCCAGTCCCCATCGATGGGCGGCACGCTGATCATCTTGCCCCAGCGCTTCGCCGACCAGGCTCATGGCCGCAACGCCGACGCCCACGCCAGGCAGTATTAACAGTAGTGATAGATTAACCAGTACATGGCCAACCGCAACGCTTGCTGTGCCCAACCGACTTAATAGCCAGAAAAGCACGACGTAGCCCGCTGCAAAACACACCTGCTGTAGCGAATGCGGCAGGGCAAGCGCCAGCGTCATACGCAATGTATCAAGGGTAGGCAAACTGAACATAAAGCCGTTTTTTTCTCGCTGGCTTACGGTCACCCAAAGCCAGATAAAAAGCCCTAAAATCATCGAAAGGGTGGTGCCTACGCCTGCACCACTTGCCCCCATGCGGGGCAGCCCAAATAGACCATAGATCAGACCGCTACTGGCCGCTACGTTAAACAGCTGAACAACAATGATGATACGCAGATAAAGATGCGTTTGTTGGCGGCCATTCCAATAACCGCGAAAACACAGTGTTAACGCAATGGCTGTCAGGGCGATAACCCGCCAGCGAAAGTAATCAACCGCAAAGTGATGCACCTCTGGCACCTGCGTTATCAAATATAGCAGGGCAGGCGCTTGCCACCAGGCCAGCAGCGATAGCGGCAGCCCAACTACCAGGCCAACCGCAACTCCTGCCTGTAAAGGCTGAGCCGAATACTCACGGCCCGCTCCAAGGCGCTGGGACGTTTGCGATTGAACGCTTGAGGAGAGGCCAAAGACCAGCGCAGTTACCATAAACATGGCATAACCGCCCACGCCGACACCCGCCAGTGCGACCTGACCGAGATGCCCTACCAGGGCGGCATCAATAATGTTGAGCATGCTTTGAGAAAGCATGCCCAACATAACAGGAAACGCCAAGCGCATTACCTTGCCGTGACGATGTGCAGCTACTGCCATATCAGTTGGGGTCGTAGGAGAGGACTGGCGACAACCAGCGCTCCATCTCCTCAATTGTCATTTGCTTACGCTCAGCGATTGCTTCCACTTGGTCACGGGTGATCTTGCCCGTCGAGAAGTACTTTGACTGCGGATGAGCAAAATACCAGCCCGCAACGGCAGCGGCTGGCCACATGGCGTAGCTTTCCGTCAGCGCAAGGCCGGTATTTTCTGTGGCGTTTAGCAGCTTGAACAAGGTGCCTTTCTCAGTGTGGTCCGGGCAGGCAGGATAGCCGGGGGCGGGGCGAATGCCCTGATATTTTTCTGCAATCAGCGCGTCGTTATCCAGTGTTTCTTCAGGTACGTATCCCCAGAACTCTTTACGTACCCGCTCATGAATGCGCTCTGCAAAAGCTTCCGCCAAACGGTCGGTAAGTGCCTGAACCAAAATGGCGTTGTAGTCATCGCCTGCGGCTTCATAGGCCTTGGTAAGCTCGTCCACGCCATGCCCTGTGGTTACCGCAAACCCGCCGATCCAATCGGCCTTGCCGCTCTCTTTAGGCGCAATAAAGTCCGCCAGGCTGTAGCAGATACCGTCTCGCCCCTTAGTGGTTTGCTGACGAATATGGTGAAGGCGCTCGATGACCTCGCTGCGCGATTCATCGGCATACACTTCAACGACGTCATCATCCACGCTGTTGGCCGGCCACAGGCCGATAACGCCCCGAGCCTGAACGCGCTTTTCATCGACAAGCTTGCGTAGCATGTCTTGCGCGTCGGCAAACAGATTGCGCGCCGCTTCGCCAACGACTTCATCGTTAAGAATTTTTGGGTACTTACCCGCTAACTGCCAGCTCATGAAGAAGGGGGTCCAATCGATACGCTCGATCAGTTCTTCAAGGTCATAGTTATCGAACGTCTTGAGGCCCAGGAACTTGGGTTCAACTGGCGTCTGGGTGTTCCAGTCGGTGCGGAAACGACGTTTGCGCGCCTGAGTGTAATCCAGGTCCGCCGCTTTAGGACGGCGCTTGGCGTTACGCTCACGTACCTTGACATACTCTTCACGAATTTCCGCGACATACGCTGTTTTGAGGTTCGGGGCGAGTAGTCGGCCAACCACACCTACCGCGCGTGAAGCGTCGGTCACGTAAATGACCGGATGCTCATACTGTGGCTCAATTTTAACCGCGGTATGCGCTTTTGACGTCGTTGCGCCACCGATCAGCAAGGGCAGGTTCATACCCCGGCGTTGCATCTCTTTGGCTACGTGCACCATTTCATCAAGCGACGGCGTAATCAGCCCTGACAGGCCAATAATATCGGCGTTGTGATCAATAGCGGCTTGAAGGATTTTTTCAGCGGGCACCATCACGCCAAGATCAATAACTTCGTAGTTATTACACTGTAGCACCACGCCGACGATATTTTTGCCAATATCGTGAACGTCGCCTTTAACCGTGGCCATGACAATTTTGCCCTTGGCCTGAGTGCCTTCGCTTTTTCCCGCTTCGATATACGGAATCAAATAGGCAACCGCCTGCTTCATGACCCGTGCGGACTTCACTACTTGGGGCAGGAACATTTTACCGGCACCAAACAGGTCGCCGACCACGTTCATGCCATCCATTAGCGGCCCTTCAATGACCTCGATAGGGCGCTCGGCCTGAACGCGGGCTTCTTCGGTGTCGCCTTCGATATAGGCCGTGATGCCTTTAACAAGCGCATATTCAATGCGCTTGTTAACCGGCCAGCCGCGCCACTCAAGGTCCTCTTTCTTGGCCGGGCCGCTACCGTCATCCTTGTACTTGTCTGCAAGGTCCAGCAAGCGCTCGGTACCGTCGCTGCGCTTATTCAGCACAACGTCTTCCACGGCATCGCGAAGCTCGGCGGGTAAGTCGTCGTATACCGCAAGCTGCCCAGCGTTAACGATGCCCATGCTCAAACCTGCACGGATGGCGTGATACAGGAACACGGAGTGGATCGCTTCACGTACCGGGTTATTGCCCCTGAACGAGAAGGAGACGTTGGAAACGCCGCCTGAAATCATGGCATGCGGCAGGTTTTCACGAATCCACTGAGACGCCTCGATAAAGTCGACGGCGTAGTTGTTGTGCTCTTCTATGCCAGTGGCAATGGCGAAGATGTTGGGGTCGAAAATGATATCTTCGGCCGGAAAGCCGATGTCATCGACCAGCAGGCGATAGGCACGCTCACAGATTTCCGTCTTGCGTGCGAACGTATCGGCCTGACCATCCTCGTCGAAGGCCATAACCACGATAGCCGCGCCAAAACGACGGCATTTGGTGGCCTGCTCGCGAAACGCCGCTTCGCCTTCTTTTAAAGAGATTGAGTTAACAATGGCCTTGCCTTGAACGCATTTTAGGCCTGCTTCGATAATGTCCCATTTGGACGAATCGATCATGATCGGTACGCGGGCAATATCCGGCTCGCCAGCAATCAGATTCAGAAAGCGCACCATCGCTTCCTGAGACTCCAGCATGCCCTCATCCATATTGATATCGATGACTTGCGCGCCGTTTTCAACCTGCTCAAGTGCTACTTCCAGGGCAGTGGTGAAATCTTCTTCGACAATAAGCCGTTTAAAACGCGCTGAGCCGGTGACGTTGGTACGCTCACCCACGTTGACGAATAGCGAGTCAGCATCAATGTTGAAAGGCTCAAGCCCGGACAAGCGGCAAGCGGAGCTACGCTCAGGAATTTGACGCGGTGCCATGGGGCGCACTGCATCTGCAATTGCACGAATATGCTCAGGGGTCGAGCCGCAGCAGCCACCAATGATATTGACCAGGCCGCTCTCGGCAAACTCGCTAACGATCGCCGCCATCTCTTCCGGCGTTTGGTCATACTCACCAAACTCGTTAGGCAGGCCGGCGTTAGGGTGTGCAGAAACAAACGTATCGGCTTTGGTGGACAGCTCTTCAAGGTAAGGGCGTAGCTCTTCAGCCCCTAGTGCACAGTTAAGGCCTACTGACAGTGGCTGGGCATGGCGAACCGAGTTCCAGAATGCTTCAGTGGTTTGCCCGGAAAGTGTCCGGCCCGAGGCATCGGTGATCGTGCCTGAAATCATGACCGGCAGCCGCTTGCCCAGATCTTCAAACAGCACTTCAAGCGCGTAGATCGCCGCTTTGGCGTTGAGTGTATCGAAGATGGTTTCGATCATGATCAGGTCAGCACCGCCCTCAATCAGCGCCTGAGCAGCTTCGTAATAGTTTTCACGCAGCTCATCGAAGGTCACGTTGCGCTTGGACGGGTCGTTCACATCCGGCGACAGTGAGGCGGTGCGTGAAGTAGGGCCCAAGACGCCCGCGACATAGCGCGGCACGCCGGTTTCTGCCGCGACCGCATCGCACACTTCCCGGGCCAGGCGCGCAGATTCACGATTAAGTTCGACAACAATCTCTTCCATGCCGTAGTCGGCTTGAGAAAGACGCGTGCTGTTAAAAGTATTGGTTTCAATAATGTCCGCGCCCGCTTCCAGGTAAGCGCGGTGAATACGCGAAACCACATCGGGGCAGGTAAGCGCCAGCAGGTCATTATTGCCTTTTAAATCCGACGGCCAATCGCTGAAGCGTTCACTGCGAAAGTCTTCCTCGCTCAGCTGGGCATTTTGCAGCATGGTCCCCATACCGCCATCCAGAATAAGAATGCGTTGGGCAAGGCGTTGGGTGAGCGAGGCGTTCAAATCACTAGCGGCCATAACAGGGAAAATTCTCCAGCGTCTTAATCGAAAATGTTTTATTAAAATACGTTTTCGAAAAGGGGGATGAGCGACGTTTTACAACATATCAATAACCAAACGGGCAATATGATACCAAAGGCCGCCAAGCAGGGCAGCTATACAATACAGCTGTTAAAGATTCATTAGCCCGTTAGCCATTTAAATAGCCTACTAAAACAGTCGGGATTGTGTCGACGCGCCGTTTTGCTTACCATAGCGTGAAAATGACATGTGAAGTGGTATTGCCACCGTTCACGGGAGGGAAATAGCCTCATGACCACGATTATCGAAGCACCCGGTATCGACATTACCGACAGCGCCCAAGAGTACCTTGCGGAATTGCTTGAAAAGCAAAACGTTGAGGGTATCTCCGTGCGTATCTTTATTACCCAGCCTGGTACGCCTTATGCAGAAACCTGCCTGGCATACTGCCGTCCCGGTGAAGAAGAACCCACCGATGTTAAGCTAGAGCTTGAAAAAATCAACGTGTTTCTTGATAAAAACAGCTTGGCGTTTTTAGAAGAAGCCGTTGTTGATTTTAACGCCGACCGAATGGGTGGGCAGCTGACCATCAAGGCACCTAATGCCAAGATGCCCAAGGTGAATGCCGACAGCCCCTTGGAAGACCGTATCAACTATGTACTGTACAGCGAAATCAACCCAGGCCTTGCTTCTCACGGCGGCGAGATCAAGTTGGTTGAGTTAACGGAACAGAAAATGGCCGTTCTCGCCTTTGGCGGCGGCTGCCAAGGTTGCGCAGCGGTAGACTTAACCCTCAAAGATGGCGTTGAGAAAACTCTTCTGGAGCGTATTCCAGAGCTTGCCGGTATTCGTGATGTCACCGACCACACCGATACCACCAACGCTTATTACCGCTAGGTGACGCGCCATAACCTCAAAACCCAGCCTTCCGGCTGGGTTTTTTGTTTTATTCAGCAGTACTTCAGCCAACGGAAAGGCCACCCAAACGGTGGCCTTTTTAGTTACACGGAGTGTTTTAGTCGTTGGCGTACCTTAGGCAATATGCGCGATATAGCCGGAATCCGCAGACACATTAACAACGCACCCGCCATCGCGTATAAAAACCACTCCTGCATATCCGCGCGGACTATCCATAAGAAATGCAGCAGCACCAGCGCTAAAATAATGTAGATGAGCTTATGGAGTGTTTTCCAGCGCTTGCCCAATTTTCGCATAGCCCAACGATTAGACGTGGCGCCAAGAGCGGCTAAACCTGATAAAGCCAGCATGCCCACAATAATATACGGTCGTTTAACGATCTCACTGCCTAGCTGGGCCCAATTAAGCCCCAGAATAAACAACACGTAGCAAACGAAATGCAAAAATGCATAGGCAAGCGTCCACAGTCCCAACTGGCGACGAATGACGCTAAAGCCTTTCCAGCGTGTCAGCCGGGTAAGGGGCGTAAGGCTCAAGGTAAGCAACAATAGCCATAGCGCGCCTTGGCCAATATTTAACAGCAAATAGCGCCCGGGCTCTGGGCCCGCCATATTGGTGGCTACGTGCAAACTCCACCAGCCCAGGGGCACTAAGGCACCAATGAAAACACCTATGCGCCATAGCGTAATAAAATAAGTCGGCATCAGTAGTGGGTCCGAAGATCCATGCCTGCATATAAGCCAGCGACTTCATCGGCATAACCATTGAACATACGCGTGTCGATGATATTGGTATTGAAGAGGCTGTTCGGTAAACGGCGTTCGGTGGCCTGGCTCCAACGAGGATGATCGACTTCAGGGTTCACGTTGGCGTAAAAGCCATATTCATTGGCGGCGATTTGCTGCCAAGAATTGAGCGGCTCCTCTTCAACCAGTGAAATGCGCACAATCGATTTAATGCTTTTAAAGCCATACTTCCATGGCACCACTAGGCGAAGCGGTGCGCCGTTTTGATTAGGCAGCTCTCGTCCATACATGCCCATCGCTAGAAAGCTTAGCGGATGCATTGCCTCATCAAGGCGTAACCCTTCTACATAGGGCCAGTCGATTAGGGCAAAAGCGGAGCCTTGCCCAGGCATTTGCTCAGGATCTACTAGCGTTTCAAAGCGCACGTAATTGGCTTTTGACGTAGGCTCTGCGCGTTGAATAACATCGGCAAGCGAAATGCCTAGCCAAGGAATAACCATCGACCAGGCTTCCACACAACGTAGCCGGTAAATGCGTTCTTCAAACTGGGAAGGGTTGACGAGATCCTCAAGGGCGAAGCGCCCACCATTATTGACCTCACCATCAATCACTACGCTCCAAGGCTTAGTCACCAGCGAACCCGCTCTGCGTGAGGGGTCGCTTTTGCCGGTACCAAATTCAAAAAAATTGTTGTAGCTGCTGGCATCCGCATAAGGGGCCATTTTGTCCTGGCTCGGGTCGGCAGGCACAACTGCCCGCCACTCGGCCGCATCGCGTTTGGCCTTAAACCATTCAGGCGCATCGCCTTCGGGAGCATCGTTGTAGTCAGGTATTTGCTCACTGCCTGAGGCGTGGCCTGCTAATGCCAGCCCAGCTCCGAGGCCCACGAGCCCGCTCATAAAGCGTCGGCGTGATAAGTAAATCGACTCAGGAGTAATCTCTGATTCATGCAAGTCACTAGGTTTAGCAATTTTAATCAGCATGGTGATGCTCCTGCCGGTCAACAACCATCGGCTGGTTAGCGATAACAAACGCTATGGGTGCGTGTTTTATCCGTAATGGCTTACTTCATCCCTAATGACGTCGGCAGACTAGCTGGTGTCAGCGTCAGTCAGTCATTCTCATTGAGCTGCCTTTCTCTGACGTTTATCGAAGCAGGTAGTTCAGAAAGTTGCTGCTGTAACGCCGTCATTTGTTGACCCATTGTGGCCTGCCATTCGCGCTCACGTTTCATCTGCTCTCGCTGCTGTTTGCTATTTTCCTGAGCATCCGTCAATTGCTGAGTGAGCGATGTAATGCGCTCTTTCTGGGTGGCGATGTGCTGCTCCTGTTCTTTTGCCTGCTGGGCGTATTGGTTTGCCTGAGTCTGCTGCTTTAGTAGATCGCCGCGATTCTGCTTTAGCTCCTCCGTTAATGCCTCGATGCGTTGCTGTTTCTGCTGGAGCCGCTTTTGCGAGGCTTTTTCTTCCTGAGCACGCTCCTGGCGAGACTCGTCCAGCATTGCCATCAATCTTCCCTCGGCATTTTCATTGCGCAGCTCTTCTTGGGCCAAGCGTTTTTCCCATACGCTCTGCTGCTCTTTTAACGCAGTGGTATGTTGCTGGCCAAGGGCCACATTATGCTGCTGTAAGGCTTCATTCGCTTTTTTTAACTGCTGGTTTTCCTCATGCGCCTCTGTAGCAGCCTGCTGCCAATGCTGCTCTTTGGCTTGGCTTGCGGCCAGCTCACGGTTAAGTGCTTCAAGACGCTGCTCGGTATGGCGGAAGTGTTCCGCTAGGGCGCTTTCGCGCTGTTCGGCGTTCGCTGCTAACTGTTCAGCATTCTCAGCCAACTGCTGAGCTTCTTCGACTTGTCGATTCGCCTCTTCGCGGTAGTGCAGCAGCGCCTGATTGGCGACTTCTTGCGCTTCACGCCATAGCTCACTGGCGACATTAACAACCACCTCAGGGACGCCTTTTGGTGGAGGAACGTCGCGATTTTGTTCGCGCTCGGTGCGCCAATGGCGGAAGTGTTCGCTGATCGTCGTAAAACTGCCGGTACCCAACACTTCGCGGATTCTTTGCACGCTGGGCGTATCGCCACGGGTAAGAAGCGTATCGATTGCGTGCTGTACGTCACTGTACTGAATGCCACTGCGCGCCATGCTGTCTCTTCCTGATGTTTGCCTATTGAATCGCCCTATTTTCCGCGTAATGACTTATAAATACAATAATTACGTTATATGTATTACGTAATTATATTTATCATTAAGTGTATAAATTCAAGATTACTCTTATTATCTTGAATTTATACAGACTTGGCACCATACTTATCCCTTATCAAACAGCGGCATAGCGATACAGGCTAAAATAGAGCCAGGTAGCGTTATCGAGGTAGGTATCAGTATGTTTATGATCAAATGGATGTAATTGCCGGGCAGAAGGGCGACATGCAGGCGTCAAGCGCTGTAGTGGAGCAGCCGTTTCAGTCATCACGCATTAATGCGCATACAGACGCTCAGGCCGTTGCAGCATGGCTTGCCGAGTATCAGGGCAGCCCACAAACCTGGAAAAGCTACCGGCGTGAAACCGAGCGATTGTTGCTCTGGCTCGACCACCAGCACTTAACGCTGAAAGCGATGGACCGGGAAACGCTGCGCCAATTTGAGGCATTCCTGGCAGACCCGCAGCCCGCCCAGCATTGGGTTGGGCCTTCAAAACCTCGTTACCATCCGGGGTGGCGGCCATTTCGTGGGGCGTTAGCACCCGCCAGTCGCCGACAAAGTTTGATTATTTTGCAGGGTCTGTTTAGCTGGCTGGTAGAAGCAGGGTGGGTCAGCCATAACCCGTTTCGGTTGATGCGCGATAAATCTCGCCGCTTAAACAATCAGTCACCGCGTATTGAGCGCTATATGGAACGTGAGCTATGGGAGTGGTTTTGGTGTTGGCTTAATAAGCCAATGGGTGACGGGAAGGGAAGTCGTGCCGAGTATGAACAGGCCCGACGCCGATTTATCTTTGGCTTCGCCTACTTATTAGCACCGCGTATTAGCGAAATGGCGGGTGCCCGCATGGGCGATTTTTCCCAATCAGAAGGGCGCTGGTGGTGGTCCGTGGTGGGCAAAGGCAGCAAGCTTGCTCGCGTCCCTGTGCCTGATGATATGCAGGCATGTTTGGCTGATTGGCGACAAGCGCTAGGGCTTGATGGATTGCCCATGCATTTTGACGAGACGCCTGCTATCCGAGCGCTGGATGGAAAGCGTGGTATTGGTGATAATCAGCTTTACCGGCTGATCCGTGAAACCTTTACAGAAGCGGCCGACGTGCTTGAAAGTGAAGAGGGGGCACCCGCCTATGTGGCTGCGCTGCGCAAGGCAACACCGCACTGGCTGCGGCACACCTCGATTACCCACCAGGCTCAGGCGGGCATTAGCTTGCGACACTTGGCAGAAAGTGCCCGCCATGCACGGTTGGACACCACGTCGCGCTACCTGCACACCGAAGATAACGAGTGGCACAGTGAACAACAGCGTCACCGGCTTACGCCATAAGGCACTTCAGGCTGATAAAGCTATCCACGCAAGCCACCTTGAACCCGTATAATGGTATGACGCTTTTAAATCGAATGTGAAAAGGAACGAGTATGAGCACTTCCGGCGCCGAGCAGGCCCAGCAAGAGCTAATCGAAGAGTTTGAAATGTTTGATAACTGGATGGACCGATATCAATACATTATCGATATGGGCAAGCAGCTTCCTGATTTTCCAGAGGCGTGTAAAACTGCGGAGTATAAAATTCAGGGCTGCCAATCCAATGTGTGGATGCGCCATGAACAGCAGGGCGAGACGCTGATTTTTAGTGCTACCTCTGATGCGGCAATTGTTTCTGGGTTGATTGCGGTTCTATTACGCATCTATAGCGAGCGCACAGCGGCTGAAATCCGCACTACCGAACCGCACTTTTTAGCGGATCTTGGGCTGGATAAACATCTTTCCCCCACGCGCAGCAATGGCCTCCACGCCATGCTTGAGCGTATTTACCAAGTGGCGCAGCAAGCCTAATCAGGCATTATCGTTGATGTTGATGACAGCATGAAGGAGAGGGCGGCGACTCGTCGTCCTCTTTACAAAGTTGCTCACTACGCCCACCGGGTACAGGATCCATTCCGCCAGGGTTTCCAGGATGGCATTTTAGGATTCGCTTGATAGCCATCCAGCCTCCTTTGACAGGGCCGTGCACCTGAAGGGCCTCAATGGTGTAGGAGGAGCAGCTTGGCCAAAATCGGCAGCGAGGCCCGAGCAGGGGACTAATAAGGTATTGGTAGGCACGTATTGCGCCAACCATCAATAAAACCGCCAGTTTGCGTAGAACGTGTAATGTGCAATGCACCCAGCGCATGACTAGCGGTTACCGTAAAGCTCATCAGGGTGAATAAGCGGTTCACTATTGATGGTGGCATCGGCGCTGGTTAGCGACAGATAAAAGCAGCTTCGGCGACCGGTATGGCAAGCAGGACCTGTCTGGTCTACCTGTAGCAGCAATGTATCGCCATCGCAATCCAGAGCCGCCGACTTAAGATGCTGCTGCTGCCCGGATGACTCTCCTTTGCGCCAGAGCTTTTTGCGTGAACGCGAATAGTAGCAAACGCGATGCGTGCTCAGCGTTTCCTCCAGCGCTTCACGAGTCATCCAGGCCATCATTAACACTTCTTTGGTGTCATACTGTTGAGCGATAGCAGGCAATAAACCTTCCGCGTTAAATCTAACAGCATCCAATAATGTCGTGGTGGCGGGTAATGTATCTTGTGGCGTTGCCGCCTCAAGTGCCTTAAATAACGTATCAGCCGGTAGTTGATCAAAACGAGACATAACTATTATTCACTCTTGGCTCGACAGTTTTGGCAAAGGCCTTGCAACTCAATCGTCTGTCGTTCAACACTAAATCCTTGCCGGCTGGCAAAGGCTGATAACTGATCGCTGACTTCATCCAAATGCAGTTCTTCGACGTAACCACAGTGACGGCAAATCAGCAGTTGGAACCCATGAATATGTTCAGGGCAGGCGCATGCCACATAGGCGTTTAGCGACTCGATACGATGCACTAATCCTTGGTCAATCAAGAATTCCAGCGCTCGATAAACCGTAGGAGGGCGGGCAGCCGCATGCTCTGTTGAAAGCTTATCCAACAGGTCATAGGCTTTTAAACCGCCGCCATTATGAGCAATCAACTCAAGCACACGGCGTCGAATGGGGGTAAATCGAACGCCGCGGCTGTGACACTGTGATTCCGCTTGTTGAAGTAGCGTATTCGCTTCAGTCATTGGTGCACTCATTAAACGTCATCAGCTTAGTCTACGCGCTTGCGATAGTTGTGTCAGGGCTTTCTGTTAGCTCACTCTTGCGAGCAAAGTGGTGCTGAGCAAAGGCTACACGCTCGGCAACTGGCACCCCTTCTTGCTGACGCTCGATGAGATCAAGCCGGCGACGCAAACCCTCTCCGTTGGTCATTTGAATCGCAAGGCCCGGCCGTGCATTCAGCTCAAGCAACATGGGCCCATGTTGCCTGTCCAGCACCATATCGGTTCCCAAATAGCCTAATCCGGTCATTTCATAGCAACCCGCCGCCAAGTTTAGCAGGGTATCCCACTGAGGGACCACCAGGCTTGCCAGATCATGCCCGGTATCCGGGTGGTTAAAGCAAGGGCGGTCAAATTGCACGCCGCGAAGGGCTTCTCCGGTGGCAATATTCAAACCAACGCCGACCGCTCCCTGGTGCAGGTTGGCTTTGCCATCGGAGGCCGCCGTTGATAAGCGCATCATCGCCATGACTGGGTAACCCTTAAAAACGATGACCCGAATATCCGGCACGCCTTCGTAGGTATACGCCATCAGACTTTCTTCAAAATTAATCAGCGTTTCAATGATGGCTACATCCGGAGAGCCGCCCAAAGAGTAAAGCCCTGAAAGAATATTAGAGACATGACGCTCTACAGCCTCAAGCGTTAAATGTGCTCCGCTGGGTTTAACAAACTGATTATCAACTACCTTTTCGATAACCAGAATACCCTTACCGCCACTGCCTTTGGCAGGTTTGATAACAAAACCATTATGACCTGTCAGCATATTGCCAATATGCTGAACGCCAAACTGCGTGGTTACCGTACCAATAAGCTCTGGCGTGGTAATGCCATACTCTTGCGCCAAAAGTTTAGTCTTGAGCTTATCATCCACCAGCGGGTAAAGACGCCGTGAATTGTAGCGGCCGATATAGCGGATATTACGCCGATTCATACCGATAATGCCTTTGTCGCGTAGGCAGCTTGGCCATGTCCAGTTGTTAAGCCAACTCATGACGGCTTCTCGTCATCAGTAATCGGCTTGAAGCGGCGTAACTCAAGCAAACGGTAGCCGGTGTAGTTGCCCAAAATCAAAATGAGCGCCATCAAAATCAGCTGAACACCCAGGAAGTTGAAGGTAATGTGGCGCACCCAGGGGTTGTTCATGGCAAGATATGCGAGCACGGCTGTCAACAAGCTGCCGCCCCCCTGAATAATGACCTGTTTTGGACCTTCTTCTTCCCAGAGGATCGACATCCGCTCAATCGTCCAGGCCAGTATAATCATGGGGAAGAAGGTGACAGTGAGCCCCGCGCTTAGACCCATGCGGTAAGCCAATACGGTAAAGATCGAGATAATCGCGATGACTGTTATGATGACCGCTGACACTCTCGCCACCAACAATAAGTTCAAATAAGACAGATAGTTACGAATAACCAAGCCAACAGCCACGATCAACAGGAAGCCAATCAAGCCCGTCAGCAGGGTGGTTTGAATAAAGGCGAGGGCGATCAGAACAGGCATAAACGTGCCTGATGTTTTCACCCCAACCAATACACGCAAAAACACAACGACCAAAGCGCCAATGGGAATCAGCAGGATCGTTTGGAAAAGTGCTTGTTCTTCAAGCGGTAAGCTATGGATTGAGAAGTTCAGCAGCGTATCATCAGAAAAGTGGTTGCGCACAGCTGCAGACGCTGGCTGATGGTGCGTTAGCATAGAGAAGCTAACCCGCGAGTTTGTACCACCTTCCACTTCAAGCACCGCCCGGCCACCGGTTTCCCAGAGCAGCAGGTTTTCGGGTTGGCCTTCCTCGCCAGTTACGGGGTCGAATATATTCCAGCTTTCTGCAGGCTCATCAAATACCTGAATCCAACTGCTTAATAATTGACGCCGACGCCCATCTTCCAGCAGCAGTCCGCTTACTTCTCGTGCTTGTACACCCGCTTGATTTAGCAAGCGCACGATGAGAGCTGACGGCGCTTCCTGGGTGAGCAGTAAACGGGCATTTTCACCCTGACGCTCGCCATTTACATCAAGAATTAGCTCACGCGCAAAGGTCGCATTATTCGCACTTCTAGCCCACGCTCTATCAATCAGTTGGGTAGCTGCTGAGTCATAAGGACTTTCCCAAGGCGTGCTTGACGCCAGCGTTGGCGGTGCTTGTACCGGCGGGCGGGAATCAGGTGATACCAGCATTTGTACCGAATAATAGAGCTGCTGACTGCCAGCAGCATTCCGAATGGTCCACTGGGCTTGGCGCCCGAAATCATCCGCCTGATAGGCCAAACCATAGCCAGAAGAAGCGGTATTTTCGGTCAGTACACGAAAGCCTGCCTGATGGGAGGGCAGCGCTAAATCCACTTTTACTGGGCCATTCTGGGCATTGAAATTGATAACAGCCTCAATTTCCCATACCTGACGCTGCTCGCTTGGTACCCAAGGAATTTCAAAATGAAGATGTCTATGCACACTGGTGGCAATACCTGCCACAAGAAGTAGACCTACAATGATATAAAACGGAAGGCGTGACATTAAAATTCCTTTCAGCGAAAAGCGGCAGGGGAGCTTTTACTCTTCGATATCGTCTTGGTCGACCGCTTCATCTTCAGCGGCTTGCTCGGCAGGGTCACCGCCGGGGAACTCTGGACGCTCATGCAAATAGGTTTGTGCCACATCCACAATAGCAATATCCATTAAGAAGCGGCGGCCTAGTAAGACGGGGAAATCGAGGTGGGTACGATCATTCAGCGTAAATTCGACGTTTTCACGAATAGGACCGAGCGTCATTAATAGAGAAACAACGGGGCGAGATTCTTCACCAGACGCTTGAACAATGCGGACACGTCGCTGAACAGGTGCCTCGATCCACTCGTTACGCAATGACTCCACGACACTATCATTCTCAGTCAGTGCTAGCTTGAAGCGCACCCAATCTTCGCCATCGCGCTCAAAGCGCGTAATGTCGGAGGCCGATAATGACGACGTCTCTGCACCGGAGTCCACGCGTGCTTTTAAATAGGTACCTACGCCCGGCAGGCCAACCCATTCGCTACGTCCCAGCATGGTTTTCATATCTAGCGTGGTATCCACATCACACTCTTCGCGGATAATGATGGGCTCGTCACCCCGAGCTTCAAGCTCCTTTATATCATCGCGTAAAAGGCGTAGTAGGCTACCCACTTCACGAACATCAGCGGTAAGCACCTGCTGCTGGCTAAGTTGTTGCGCCTGATGCTGAGCATTGGCACTGCATTGTTGCCCTAATGCATCCTGTAGCTCGAGCATTCGGGTATTGAATGCTACCTCGTTCAATAACGGTGGCTCATTAGAATCTGGTTGCTGAAGGGCGCAGCCAGAAAATAGAAGTGATAAACCAGCCATCAGCCACAAAACACCTGGGCGCATAACAAGAGACATCCTTGAAAATTAAAAAGGAATAATAAGGAGAAGCTAGACCGGTTGTCCAACGCCGTATTAACTTTTTAGAAGCTACCTAATCTACCATTTAACATAATATATATTATGCGAACACCAAGGTGCTTAATTTCCACATAGAACAATTAAGATGGACTACCTCCTCCTAACATACTGATTCTTGGGTACCAATCGTTTTAACGTGCACATTCTTACATAATCAGATGCCGATTGCTTCCTCCTGGACCGATTCCGACCGCGGAGATGATATTTATGCTGAAGACAAACCCAGATTCCCACTGGCCAACACGGAATGACCCAGCGCACTACCCAGCCAGCCATTCCCCCCGATAATGCCGAGCATTAATGTCGGTTTCATCTGTTATCTCCTGTTGAGCCGCCATCTCTTCGGGCGTAAACCGCGCTTGATGCCGCGCAGCAAACCGCTCAAGATCAGCATGGGTACACATCTGCCCAGTAAAAATATTGATGTACTGAGCCACTCGGCCGATGCGAGTATCCTGAGTCTCTTGGGTATGCATCGAGATATAGCCGATCTGAATCAAATACACCGTGCGTGCACGGGTATCAGCTTCCAGCACGTCATAGCCATAGCGAATAAACATGTCTTGCAGCGCTTGTAGCCGCAGGCTATCGGCTTGGCTAACGCGCTCAGCAACCACTTGATCTTGCAGGCTCCAACTTCTAATGGCGTACTCGAACTCAGAATCAAATACCGCTGAGTCAAACCAACAATCAAAGATATTGAGCGTGGCTTCCACGATGGAAGATGCATATTTCTCCGATTGCTCAATTACAGCCTGGGTGTTTTGACGCTCCCACCGCTCCAGCAGCGCGGCAAGCACCTCTTCGCGGTCTTTAAATAGCCAGTAAAAACTGGTTCGTGATGTTTTTAGCTTCTTTGCTAGCGGTACGATCTTGACGGCACTGACTCCCGAGGTAATCAGCAGCTCGTAAGCAGCATCAATCCAAGCAGTTTGGTTAATCGTGGTGCGTCCGTTTTTCACGTATTGCTCTCTTTGCCATGGCGATGCAGTCGATCATACAGGAAGCCTGTCACCTTTATGTACACAGCTGTCAATTATATTGACAACTATGAACAGAGAAGACTAGCTTGTGTTAATCATCAAAACAACAAGAGAAGACGACCGTGAAAAATGACCCTTTGCTACAGCCGTTACAACTAAAACATTTGACGCTGAAAAATCGGGTAATGCTGACTTCTCACGAACCCGCCTACCCCGAAGATGGCATGCCTAAAGAGTTATACCGGGCTTATCATGTTGAACGTGCCAAGGCAGGTATTGCCCTGACCATGACTGCTGGGTCGGCGGCGGTTTCCCGAGACAGCCCGCCGGTGTTTAACAATATTCTGGCGTATAAAGATGAAGTGGTGCCGTGGATGCGCGACCTCACCGAGGCGTGCCACGAACACAGCACGGCGGTAATGATTCAGCTAACGCACTTGGGCCGCCGAACAAGGTGGGACAAAGGCGACTGGCTACCGACGATTTCAGCCTCCAATCATCGGGAAGCGTCCCACCGCGCCTATCCTAAAAAAGCCGAACTTTGGGATATTGAGCGATTAATCAAGGATTACACCGACGCCGCCGAACGCATGTACGCAGCAGGCCTGGACGGCATGGAGATTCAGGCGTACGGCCACCTGATGGATCAGTTCTGGTCACCGTTAACCAACGAGCTTGATGCGCCTTATGGCGGCAGCCTGGATAACCGGCTACGGTTTACCTTTGAAGTGCTCCAAAGCATCCGTGAGCGTGTTGGTGAGAAGTTCTTACTTGGCGTGCGCTATACCGGTGACGAGTGCTTACCCGGCGGCTTCGATGCCCGTGATGGCATGGCCATTTCCCACCGATTGAAAGACAGCGGCTTGGTGGACTTCCTTAATGTCGTCAAAGGGCACATTGATACCGACCCCGGTCTGACGGACGTGATTCCTATCCAAGGCATGCCTAGCGCACCACACCTTGATTTTGCGGGCGACATTAAACGTGAGGTCGACTTCCCGACCTTCCATGGAGCCAAAATTCAGGATGTTGCGACGGCCCGTCATGCGATTGCCTCCGGCAAGGTCGATATGATCGGCATGACTCGTGCTCATATGGCCGATCCACACATAATGAAAAAGGTTATCGAAGGCCGTGAAGAAGAGATCCGCCCCTGCGTGGGCGCCAATTACTGTCTGGACCGCATTTACCAGGGCGGCGCTGCGTACTGTATTCACAACGCCGCGACTGGACGTGAAACCACCATGCCCCATACCATTCCTCCCGCCGATACCAAACGTAAGGTGGTGGTCGTTGGCACAGGCCCCGGCGGGCTGGAAGCCGCCCGCGTGGGTGCCGAACGCGGACACAAAGTCGTCGTGTTTGAAGCGGCAGATGCCCCCGGGGGGCAAATTCGTTTAACGGCACAGAGCGAGCGCCGTCGAGAAATGATGGGCATCATCGATTGGCGCTTTGAGCGCTGTCAGGCCATGGGTGTCACGTTTCACTTCAATGTCTTTGCCGAACAGGATGAAGTGCTCACCGAATCGCCGGATGTGGTCATTGTGGCAACGGGCGGGCAGCCTAATGAAGAGGCGCTTCAAGAGGGCAACGAGCTGGCCGTCACCGGCTGGGACTTGCTTTCTGGCCATGTGACGCCAGGCAGAAACGTACTGGTGTATGATGATGCAGGCGATCATACCGCCCTGCAAGCGGCTGAGATTATTGCCAAAGCAGGCGGCAAGGTCGAATACATGACAGCCGACCGCGCCTTGGCGCCGGAGGTCATGGCCATGAACCTGGTGCCTTATATGCGTACACTACAAATGCTGGATACCACGTTCACCCCAACCTTCCGCCTGACTGGTATTAAGCGCGACGGCAGTGAACTGGTTGCCTCGGTCAGCAGTGATTACACCAATGTCATCAAACAGCGACGCGTAGACCAGGTAGTCGTCAACTTCGGCACGTTACCCATGGCCGATCTTTACGAAGAGCTGAAGCCGCTGTCGAGCAACCAAGGGGCCGTCAACTATGACAGCCTGATTGTAGGCACACCGCAGCCTATCGCTACCGAAGGAAAGTTTCAGCTGTTCAGGATTGGGGATGCCATTTCGCATCGAAATACCCACGCAGCGATTTATGATGCCCTGCGCATCGTTAAAGACCTGTAGGATTCTGGCTTAGCGCTTTGCCTGGTCGTCTAATCCTACAGGCACTAAAAAGCAGCCTGCGTTAGCAAGGCTGCTTTTATAAGCGCGGGAGAACTAAGGCTTACTCATCAGCCGGCGCATAAGAACCATCTTCACGATGCACTTCCTTACCACTGAGTGCCGGTGTAAAGACACAGGCCACGGTCATGCCTTTTTCTTTGCCGCGCAGCAGGTGCTCGTCATGCTTGTCCAGTAGATAGATATCGCCTGCTTTGATTGGCCAGATTTTGCCATCCGCTAGGGTTTCGACTTCACCTTCGCCTTCATAGCAAAAAACGGCTTCGTAATGATGCTTATACTGAATGTGAGTCTCTGTACCCGGGAAGATACGTGTGATGTGAAAAGAGAAACCAGCATTATCCTCGGCAAGCACCAAACGGGTACTGTCCCAGTTACCATTTTCAGCAGTTACCAGTCGGTCTGTTTTACGCGCTTCTTCAAGATTGCGGACGATCATAATATGCTCCATGCCTGAACGGCTGGCGATACCAGCCGTTGAGTTTATCGTTAAGGTACATTAACTACCCAAAGTAACGTCAGGTTATCCGTTGATAACCGTGTTGACGGCCGCTTCCAAAATATCCAGCGCTTCAAGCAGATCTTCGTCGCTAATCGTTAATGGACAGAGACATTTAACGACTTCACCGCCTTGGCCGCTTGTCTCAATAATCAAGCCGTTTGCAAACGCTTCGCTGGTAATCTTGTCGGCGATGTCACCCGAAACAACGTCAATACCACGCATCAGGCCGCGGCCGCGCTCGGTAGCCGGTATACCATTTTCAGTCAACAGCGCCGCCAGCTTCTGGAAACGCTCTTCAACAATACGGGCTTTGCGTTGTACGTCACGCTCAAACGTATCGTTTGCCCAGTATTTTTTAAGCGCGGCAGTCGCCGTTACCATGGCAAGGTTAAAGCCACGGAAGGTGCCGTTATATTGGCCAGGCTTCCACATGTCCAGCTCTGGACGAATCAATACATGAGCGAAGGGCAAACCAAAGCCAGACAGTGACTTCGAGTTAGTGACGATATCCGGCTTGATGCCGGCATGCTCAAAACTGAAAAACTTACCGGTACGGCCACAGCCTGCCTGGATATCGTCCACGATGAGTAAAATATCGTGTTCACGGCAAATGCTTTCAAGCCGTTTTAACCAGTCCAAGCCTGCTACGTTGATACCGCCCTCGCCTTGCACGGTTTCAACAATAACCCCTGCGGGAATATCCAAGCCGCCTGACTGGTCGCCCAGTAATTTTTCAAAGTAATCAAGCGTATCGGCATGCTCTCCCATATAGCCATCATAGGGTAAAAAGCTTGCCCCTTGCGTCGGAATGCCGCCGGTTGCTTCACGGAATTTACGGTTACCGGTGGTGGCCAACGCCCCCATGGTCACACCGTGGAAACCGTTAGTGAACGTCACAATATTGTGGCGACCTTTGGCTACGCGTGCCAAACGAATAGCCGCTTCAACTGCATTCGTCCCGGTCGGGCCAGGCAGATGAACTTTATAATCCAGCCCACGCGGTTTAAAGATGAGTTCTTCGAGTGTTTCGAGATATTCCCGTTTAGCTGCCGTCCACATATCCAAACCGTGGACAATACCGTCGCTAGACAGGTAGTCAATCATGGCTTGCTTGAGATGCGGGTTATTATGGCCGTAATTGAGCGTTCCGGCACCCGCCAAAAAGTCGATATATTCGCGACCGTTTTCGTCGGTTAAACGAGCATTTTGCGCTTTAGTAAACACAACGGGAAATGAACGTGAATAGGTACGAACATTAGATTCCATACGTTCAAGCGATTGGGTCTTCATTGGCGACCTCCTTGTGTCATCGTTAAGCCGAGAGATGTCGAGAACATCGTGGCAATACGAATAGAGAAAGAAAAATCAGATGTGATCAGTTTGGAATGGGCCGATGCGAACCAGGTTCTCTGGGTCATGCTCCCCACCAAGCTGTTCGGTAGAGAAATATTCACGGCTATTTAACGGCGCATGCCAGCGAGTGGCTAAACGCCGAAACAGTCCCCAGGAAGCCAGGTTGTCAGGTGTAATAGTAGTTTCCAGGTGGTGAACATCGGCGAGTTCAGGACGAGAAAGGATGGCTTCAACAAGGCGGCGGGCAAGCCCTGTACCGCGTGCTTTTTCACCTACGGCTACTTGCCATAAGAAATAGGTATCGGGGGCATTATCTTTTACATAGCCAGATACAAATCCGACTATTTCGCCCTCTTCGTTGGTGGCAACAGCGCAGGTATCACGAAATTGGGTGGCTAACAGCAAGTAAGCGTAAGCAGAGTTAACGTCCAGTGGGGGACATGCTTTTACCAGCTCGTATATCCCCCAGCCGTCCTCTGCATTTGGCTTTCGGATATAGAGAGGCGCTTCTGAAAACCCAACGACCGCGTCGGCAACCGTGGGTCGTGCGAGCTCAGATGAAGGGGTAAAAGGTTGTATTGGCGTATTCATGGTTATGCTTCGCTGTAGCGAATTTGATCATCATTATAACAGCTGATTATTAGCAATTCAAAAGCCATATTATCCACCACCCCGTTTTCCATAACCTATGGTTATACTAGGCTTGGTTTTTTAATACTGACACCGCCACTGGCTAAATAAAAATATGAGTTTAGTCCAACTTTTAAAAAACGTTGATATTAAAAAAGCGAGCCACTGGCTCGCTTGATGTACTGCACGTTAGGAAGCTGCTGGCAGGTTAATGCCGAGTAACGGTCCGCATGGTGACAAACTCTTCAGCACCGGTTGGATGAATACCAACGGTGAGATCAAAATCCTGTTTGGTAAGACCAGCTCTAACGGCGATGGCAATGCCTTGAATAATTTCCCCGGCCTCTTCGCCTACCATGTGCGCTCCGACTACAATATCCGTTGCATCATCAACAATAAGCTTCATCAACGTGCGCTCCTGGCTTCCCGACAAGGTGTGCTTCATCGCCCGGAACTCCGTGGAGTAAACCCGAATGTTAGTAAACTTTTGGCGGGCGCCCTCCTCGCTTAAGCCAACCGTGCCAATATTGGGCTGACAAAAAACCGCGGTAGGCACCGTAGTGTAATCAAGCCGTGTCGGCGTGGTGTCTTTGAAATGATAATCCACCAACTGCATGGCTTCAGCCAGCGCCACTGGGGTGAGCTCTGGACCAGCCGTTAGATCTCCAAGCGCTAACACAGACGGGAGCTGCGTTTCATAATGTGCGTTAACCAGAATTTTACCGTTGCCATCCAACTGAATACCCAGCTCTTCAAGGCCTAGGCCCTGAATATTGGCGTTACGCCCTGTTGCTGCCAGTACAGCGTCTACCTCTAACGTCTCGCCGGTCGTCAGATGAACGTTGTAGCCGGTCTCAATGGCTTCAATACGCTCTATATTGGCGTTGAAATGGAGATTGACACCTTTTTTATCCATTTCCTTACGAGTGAATTCACGCACTTCATGATCAAAGGCTTTCAAAAATAGATCACCACGATAAATCAAATGCGTTTCGCTACCCAGGCCATTAAAAATACTCGCAAACTCAACGGCGATGTACCCGCCGCCCAGGACCATAAAACGCTTGGGAAATGTATCCAGATCAAACACCTGGTTAGAGTCCAGCGCATGCTCATTACCCGGGAAATCAGGCACCCATGGCCAGCCACCTGTGGCCAACAGTATTTTTTTTGCGCTCACGTGAGTAACGCCGTTTTCATCCTCTAACGCCACCGTATGCGCATCGACCAGTCGACCGCGAGCGCTAAGCAGAGTGACGTCTGCCCCTTCCAGCATGCGTTGGTAAATATTGTTTAAACGCTTAATTTCACTTGTTTTATTGTCTCGCAATGTGGCCCAGTCAAAGGTGGCCGGTTCAGATAGCTGCCAGCCAAAACCTGCAGCGTCATCAAAACTGTCATGAAAATGTGCGGCATAGGCATAAAGTTTCTTGGGTACGCAGCCTACGTTGACACAAGTCCCCCCGAGATAGCGGTCTTCCACAATAGCGACGTTGGCACCCGTTGCTGCAGCCATGCGTGCAGCGCGAACGCCCCCTGAACCTGCGCCAATCACTAATAAGTCATATTGATACTCAGAGTCGGCTACCATTATTTGCTCCTAAAAATTGGCATGCGCGTTAAGAAACCGACGGCACATGCTTATTGACCTTAGTCGCGATGAAGGTTAAAACCTTCATCGCTTGCTTGATTTCGCCTTAACTTGACGATGTAACGATACGGAGACTCAATGTCTGACCCTATTGCGACGCTCCTCGAAAATAATCGTGCCTGGGCTGAACGCATGTGCGAAGAGGATCCCGAGTATTTTAAGCGCCTGTCTAATCAGCAAAATCCTGATTATTTATGGATAGGCTGTTCTGATAGCCGGGTTCCCGCTAATCAGATTATTTCATTGCCACCGGGCGAAGTGTTTGTTCACCGCAATGTCGCCAACCTTTTACATCACACCGACATGAATGCGCTCTCTGTTGTGCAGTATGCGGTCGATGTCCTTAACGTGAGCCACATCATGATTGTGGGGCACTACGGCTGTGGCGGTATTAGAGCGGCAGTGACGGGGGGTGAGTGCGGTGTCGTTGATTACTGGCTGCACTCCGTCCGTGAGCAATATAACCATCATCGCCACTCGCTTGATCACCTTCCGTTGGATGAGCAAATTGACCGTATGTGTGAGCTTAATGTTAAAGCACAGGTTAAAAGCTTATGTCGCACTAAAATTTTGCAACGCGCCTGGCAAAGCGGCCAGAATATTTCAGTACATGGCTGGGTCTACGGCTTAAGCGATGGTCGTGTTAAAGACCTTAAATGCACCGTCACTGGGCTGGATCAGGTAGAAACGCTTTACCGCATTGATCGAGTGCAGCCAACCGATTAAGCCCCAGGCGACTATTGCCCGACGCAATAGTCGCCTTTGCCTGCTAATACCGCGTTATCTACCCGCCAATGGGGCATGTTACCCCTGTTCCTTTTAACCCGCAGTATCCGTTAGGATTTTTGTCCAGATATTGCTGATGGTACGCTTCTGCAAAATAGAAAGTATCCAGCGGCTTTATCTCGGTGGTAACAGTACCTTTACCTGCCGCCTCTAACGCCTTTTGGTACGCTTTGGCACTCTGCTCAGCCGACTGCTGCTGTTCATCGGTGGTTGTATAGATAGCAGAACGATACTGCGAGCCTATGTCATTTCCCTGCCGATTGCCTTGGGTCGGGTCGTGCTGCTCCCAAAATATCTGGAGCAAGGCGTCAATATCGGTCTTGCTGGGGTCATACACCACGCGAACCACTTCAGCGTGCCCGGTCCGCCCCGAGCAGACTGCATCATAATCGGGGTCAGGCGTTTGGCCACCCGCATAGCCTGCGGCAGTCACGTATACGCCTGGTTGCTGCCAAAAGAGCCGCTCGACACCCCAAAAGCACCCCATTCCCAGAACGATTTCCTGATAACCTTCAGGATACTGCGCTTGCAGGGAGTGTCCGCTAATAGTATGAACATAGTTCTCGGTTAATCGTGTCATATCACTCTCTATTCGTTTCGCGCTGAATCACTGGGTTGCCTCGGCGAGTAAAAGTATAAATCAAATCGATCGCCTGATTAGTACCCGATACAGCCTGCACGTATAAGTTCCGCCATAGCGTATAGCGAACGGTTAGTTCTGCAATGGGCGAGAAAATTCCCACACCATAGCTAATTCTAATGTCTTCGGTCAGCTGACCGCTAAGGGCAACCTGACTATCATCCCCGGCGCCGGTTGTATCCAGGGCGAGGTCATCAATGCCAAATGATTGCCCAATAGAGCCGACAGCACCACCTACACGACCTAATGACATCCCAATTAAAGCGGTCGTTAGTGCGCTATCCATCCCTCCGCTCGAGTCCTGGCTGCGACCGCGCAACAAGTAGGAAAGCGCTTGCGTTTCACCCATGGAAGGTTCAGAGAAAATCTTGACGTTAGGCTCTGCGGCACTTCCGGTCACGCGCACCCCAGCGATAACGTTATCTTCTGTTCTATCAGGATTACGTATTGCCTCAAAGTCTAGCGCGGGAAGCGATGGTGGACCACTAAACAGTAGTCGGCCACGGCGAATCAGCAAGTCCTGCCCAAAGGCTTGGAAACGCCCGTCAACCAGGTTTACATCCCCAAAAAGCTGAAGTCCACCGCTATTCTGGCGAACTTGAAGTGTCCCGCCCAAATCGGATTCCAGACCATAAGCGGAAATATGCATATCGCGACCTAGTGTCAGGTCAATCAATACATCAAGCGCCATACCCGTTTGGCCTAGCTCCTCCGAGTTGCTAATCCCCCCATTTGCCGCTGCCCTTAGCGCGGCCTCTTCTGCCATGCGGTCGTCGCGCTCAGTAATGATGACCTCATCAGGACTTGGCTCAATAGCGGACGAGGATCTGGCACCAATAACAAGCCGGGACCACGGTAAATCAACATTACCGCGCACCTGTAAATACTCGGGTGTAACACGCACCCGAATATCCGGGGCGACTTCTATACGGCCAAATTGAGGCAGCACCAGCAGAATTGGCTCCTGAACTGCTTCAAGATCGACACCGATACGCCAATCATCCAACGCTGGCCAATAGCTGTCGCCGGTAATGTTAAGCCGACCTTTCTCGGCTTCCACAAACCCATTGATATTCCCCTGTTCTCCATCAAATAAAAGCGTAAGTTCGCCATCACGGACGTCAACAGGGATACCTGGCCCATGGACATGCAGGTTACGCAACGCTAACGCACCTTGTAAATCGGGCTGGCTTGTGGTTCCGCCAATGAGTACTCGCCCATCAAACTCGCCTTCAAGACGGTCTAAACCGATAGCCATGGGTAGATAAGGTTCAAGCAACAGTTTATTCGCGCGCAAATCGCCATCTAGCGTGCCTCGGCCCATTGGATCATCGAGGGTAAGGTTCAGGGTTAGCTCTCCCGCCTCAGAAAACGAGAGTACGATGTTGGCGTCCGCTTGCGCTTGACTCGCCTGCACCTGAACATTGAGGTCAATAGCAGGAAGCTGAACCGGCTGTCCATAATCGTTAACAGCGGTAATGGCGAGATTGCTTAGCAGCTCTACATCAGCCTGCCAGCGCGCTCCGCCTTGATGCCAGTCAACAACCATATCGGCCGTTGTATCACCCTCAAACGTCCACTCTTCGGGCAGGAAAGGCTCGAGCATTTCCATAGGTACTTCGCGTACACTTACCACCGCACGGCCCTGGTTAGCCGAGGCATTAATCGGCTCTTCAGAGCACACCAGCCCGCCTTCCTCACGGCGCAAACAAAACGCGGATAGACGCGCTTGACCATTGGCGAGGTTATAGCTTAGGTCCAAGGGTTCCGCCAGGCGAATAGTGCCCGCCTCGGAGTCAATTTCCAGCGGTGTCAAACGGCCCTGGTAGACTTGGCGCTGTTGATCAAAGCGACCATTCAACGCCACCACCGCACGGCTTAATGGACTCTCTGGTTGACCTTGCACGGTCGCTTCAAGCTGGTGCTGAGAAAGTCGGCCGGTTAGGTTCAGGTCAACGGCCTCAAGATCCTGCCCGCCTGCAAAAATCTCTTTCAAGCCTAGCTGAACATCAAGCCTTGGATCCTCAAGCCCCTGCACATTAGCGTTAAGCGAGAGCTGCTGCACAAGGCTGTCGGTGAAGCGCAGATCACTGCCTGACAAGTCGGCAACAAGGGTAGGTTGCTCAAAACTACCTCCGGCCTGCAGGTTGCCCGTTAATGTACCGCCCAACTCAGGCGAGAGCGTATTGAGTTCACGCAGATCAATATCAGCCTTCAAGGACATTGCCTGCTCGCTTAGCTGGCCTGACGCGTGAAGCCGGTTGTTGCCCTGAGCGAACTGAAGTTGGTGAATATCGATCTCCAGATTGCTGTTAGCATCCAGCGCCGCCTGCAAGGTCAAGGGATAATCGCGAAGCTTGCCTTCAATATCGATATTTGCCACGCTAACCGACCATACATCGTCTAGCTGGCGTACGTTGAGATCAATATCGCCGGTTAAGCTACCCTCCATTTGGTCAACAAAATTGCCGGGATTAAATTGATCCAACCAGACCTGTGCATCGACCGTTAGCGGCGCCACCCAGTGGATACGCCCTTCGCTACGCAGCCTGCTTTCTTCTACCTGAAGAACCAGCGGCTCCCAACGGAAATGATTAGCATCGCCGTCGCCAGTAAGAGTAACGCTAGCGCGTGGCAACTCAGGGCCATATGCCTCAAGACTAACCTTCGCATGGTAAGCCTCCATACTGCCCTCCACCGTTAGGTCGACCGCTTCGGCCACATACGGCTGAGTTCCGCTCGCACCGTCGGCCACAGGTTCGTCTACCAAGGGCCATTGCAGTCGTTCACTTTGCAAACGCGCCTGAAAGGATAAATCGGGTGTTGACCAATCGACATGCCCTTCACTTCGCAGCGAGTTTTCCCCCAATTGCAGAACTAAAGGCTGCCACTGAAAATGACCAACGTCTCCATCGCCAGTAAGCGTTACCTGAGTAGGTGGTAACTGAGGACCCTGCGCGCGTAGGCTAACCTCGGTGCGGTAAGCCTCAAGACTACCCTCTACCGTAAGGTCAACGGCTTCAATTACATAAGGCTCAAGAGCACTCTCGCCTGCTGGCGGCGTTTCCTCTACCAAAGGCCATTGCAACCGGTCGCTTTGCAGCCGCGCATGGAAAGGTACGTCGGGTGCTAATGCATCTACGCTTACTGCAAGTGATGCAGTTACTACTTCTGAGGCACTAAGCTCAGCCTGTAGATTGTTTAGCGGACCGGACAGCGTAAGGGCCAGTTTTTCCCCTCTTAATTCTGGATAAAGTTCGGGTAAAAACAGCTCGGCATTTAACTGCGCTTCCAGTGGATAACTACCGGTTAAGTCCACATTGCCTACAAGGGTGGCTTCAACATCCTTGGTCACCACATCAAAAGATGTGATATCTACCTTACTTTCCTTTGTGCTACCCGCTAACTGCAAGCGTTCGACAGCGTATTCAAAGGCACCTGTCAACTGAGTATCGGTTACTGTCAGGTCGCTCACGCTAATATCGACAGGTAAAGCGATCTCGGGCAGCTCGATACGCTCCCTGTCAGCCAAGCGTTGCTCGGGTGACGGGGCAGGTAAGGCGTCATCTTGAGGTTGAGGCGTGGCCACGGCAATGGCGCCGTCAATGCCCTCAGCCGCTAGCGAGGTTTGAGCATTCTGCGTAAGTTGAACACCCGCTGAGGGCGGTAAATAAATGATCAACTGATCAAGATGAGTTGGCGCTAAATCAACGTTGCTCCACGCGGCACTGGCAGATGATTCAAACGACGCCCATTGAATACGCGTACCATCCGCAAGCTGCACATTACTATTATTGACAACAACCGAGCGCAGCTCGATAGGAAATGGCAGATGCAGTCTGAAGGGCTCGTCTGACGCTTGTGGCTCATCAGGTGTTTCATCTGCACGTAAGCGCACATTTAACCCATCAGTGTGCAATGTATCCAGGCAGAGTCGCCCAGAGAGGAGACAGTCACCGCCCCAGGCAAGCTCAAGGTCATCAATGCTGACCGCTAGATTGCCTAGATCAAGATGAAATCCCTTTAAGGAAAATTGTTCCAGTAACGCGCCTTCTTGTTGCTCGTAAGAAAAGTATCCTCGCTTCTCCCCTTGTGAGAATAAAAAATCAGTCCCCCAAGGCGATAATGCCGTACCCAAAAGCAGTGCAACGACCCCAAATAGCCAGAGTGGCAGAACAATGGCCAGCCGTATCAGACTCCAGATCAATAGCCATGCACGGTGTCTAGTTGAGTACTGCTGGCGCGTCGTAGAAGTAGAAGATTCAACCTGGGACAAAGCGTGCTCCTAGAATTCCGGGCCGATGGAGAAATGCGCACGATATGCATCGTCGTTATCGAAGGGGTGCGCTACATCAAAGCGAATTGGCCCTACCGGCGATACCCAGCGGACACCCACCCCAGCGCCGGTTTTTAAATCGTGTGGACCCCAGTTATCGAAGGCATCACCGGTATCCACGAACGTCGCCGCCCACCAGTCGCCCCTAACACGACGCTGATATTCAAGGCTCGAGGTAATCATTTGACGCCCGCCCTGCAAGCGACCCTCTGCGTTACGTGGCGACAAAGTCTCATAGGAGTAACCGCGCACGCTGCGATCGCCCCCTGCAAAGAAACGCAATGACGGTGGAATCTTGGAGAAATCATCTGTTTCGATAGCGCCAATGCTTAACCGTGCTAAAAAGCGATTATCGTTGCTGATAGTGCGGATAAATTCGGCATCACCGGTTAAACGTACAAATTGTGCGTCTGATCCCCACACTGTGTCGGAATACTCAATCGAGAGCTGCTGACGGTCGCCCCAAAGAGGGAACCGCTGTGGCCGTGTCCGCGTTCGAGACCACTGGATTCCTGGGTAATAGAGCCAGACTTTGTCTGCCTCTCCCCCTTGAGTAAAGTCTTCATACGTTGTTCGAAAATACACCGACTGGATCCAGTCGTTGTCAAATTGCCAACGACGAGCAAGCTCAACAGAGCCTTGCATCGACCGGGTATCGCTATCATCAATATTGCGAACCCCGTATTGCAATCGATAGCTATCGCGGAGCGGGTCTTCAAGGGGAACGTTGTACACACCGGTAAAGCGCTGTTCCGGCGTGGAAAGATAAAGGTCATGATTCAGGCTGTGACCTAAACTATTAATCCATGGCTGGTGCCAGCTAAAGCGTAAACGGGGTCCTACATCTGTCGCATAACCGATACCCACCTCAAACTGGTGGCGGTTCGCAGGATCAACGTTCACATCAATGGGCAAACGAATATCGTCATTTTTATTGATAGTCAGTACGCTCGCCAGGGCCGCACTACTAATCCGCGGACGCTTCGGCTGGGAAGCCGTGGCTGACTCCCACCAAGGCGAGGCACCGCCCTCAGGAGGCGCAACAACCAGCTCTTGGGCCGTTGTCAAACGAGGGCGAATCGAAACGGATCTAAACCAACCGGTTTCAACCAAGCGCTGCGTATAAGTAGCAAGCGACTCCGCGAGATAGGGATCGTTATTCTCATACGTCTGCATGTTATGCAGGCGATCAAGAACAATGTGGCTCCCTGTGATATTGGTTTCACCAAACCGAAAGCGTGGGCCACTATCAAAATCCATATAGAGGCGCGCACTTCGTAAATAAGGGCGCACTTCCATACGCCGTTTGGTAAAAGCCCAATCAAAGTAGCCACGTTCGATAGCTAACCCCGAAAATTGTGAACGCAATTGATCCCAGGGCGGCTGAACTAACGGGTCGCCTACTTTTAAGGGAAAACTATCCAGAGCATCTTTAAAGGGAGGGTCATCTTTAGCATCGCCAGTAACGTTAATCGACAGGTCCTGGATTTCGACCCGAGGACCTGGATCAATGTTGAGTACAATCGCGGGTTCAATTTCAACCTCAACGGTGGGTTCATAATAGCCATAGACACGCATCGCTACTCTTGTTCGGCTGCGTATCTCACCTTCTAAACGAGTTTGGGTATATTGTTCAGCATCAATGCTCTCTAAATAGGCACTGATATTATCTTCAACGTCGCCTCCAATCCCGTTGATGGTCGCCGTTAACGCCAAAACTGATGGAACATAGGCAAAACACAGAGGGAGCGCAATAAAACAAACCATCCGAGTAGCTGAAAGCCAACGCCACTGTCTTCCCATACAATAAACTCCCTAACAAACTCGTTTCGTTGGCGGTTATAGCCTGTTCCACTACTATCTAAGCATTTCTATACTATCTAAGCATTTCTATTTGGGCGCTAAAAGCTAGTTGGGCCTGGCGAATTTGCCGTATGTCACTTTCAAGGGCAGATAAACGCTGACTCCACTGCTCTTCAAATGCCTCAACTTCATCACTTGGAGAGAATGACGCTAACTGTAGCGTATTTAGCTGAGTGTCCAATTGATTAAAGCGCTCGCTAAAAGCAGCAATTTGCTCTTCCATCTGCCCTGTTACTGTTTGGTTTAACTGATTGACCTGCTCTTCCAGTGACGTAAGCTGCTGAGCGGTGGTTTGCTCCAAATGATTAACCTCTTCAACAAGGTTTTGCCGACCGGATATGCCCGCCTGTTCCAGTGCATCCAAGGAGGTGCTAAACGCTGCCAAGCGACGATCACGTAAGGCAGCCTGCTCTTGGTATTGGGAAAGGCGCTGGTTAAACGACGTCATCATCTCATTGGATGGGCGCTCTTCGTCATCTGTCAGCGCACCATAGAGCTCTTCACGCGTATTGATTAACGCAACAGACAGCTGCTCCTGCTCCTGGAACAGCGTTGTCATCTGAGCCTGCACAAGCGCAATTGTATCCTGCACATCAGTATCACCTGAGTCCAACCGAGCATGAACGTTAGAGACCTCGCCACTGACGCGGTGGAGTTCGGTTAATAAACGCTCGCGTTCAAACCACAGCGCGACAGCGGCGCCTGCGAGTAGCGCACAGAGCAAGAGCATTCCAAGCCATAAGGGCCATACAAGTGGTCCTTTTCGATGGCGCAGATGCTGGGCCGTTAAGCTTTGGCCTACATCGGGAACAATACGTTGGGAAGGCGTCGGATTAGGCATGGCATTTTCTCAAAAAGACGTAGGGTCAGCACGACGACCAATACCACGGTACTTTAAGCCGCAGTTGGCAACAAATGTAGGGTCGTAAATATTTCGGCCATCTAACACCAGCTTAGCGCTGAGTAGCCCTGCAAGTCGATGCCAGTCTGGGTTCCAGTATGACTTCCACTCCGTAACCAGCATTAGCGCATCGGCACCTTCACATGCCTGATATAGGTCTTGATCAAATGTTTGAAGGTCATCGCGCTGCCCAACAAGCTGATGCAATGCACTGGTAGCGGCGGGATCATGCAGTTTTACCTTTACACCTTGTGCCCACAAAGCGTCTAAAAGCGTCAATACCGGCGCATGGTCAATACGTGCTGTGCCAGGCTTGAACGCAGCCCCCCATATAGCGATCGTTTTACCAGCTAACTCGCCTTCAAAATGGGCCCAAAGTTTACGGAACAGTGTCTCTTTTTTATGCTCATTAATGTCCATGACCTGTTCAAGCAACGCGGAGTATCGACCGCTTTTTGACTGAACATCTGCCAGGCGCATTAAGTCCCGCGAAAAGTTGGGGCCACCAAAACCACAGCCAGGATACAAATACTCAAAACCGATACGTGTGTCGGCCCCCATACCTTGGCGAACATGCTCAACATCCACGCCTAGTGTATCGGCTAAACCGGCAATTTCATTCATGTAGCTAATTCGTGTAGCCAGCATGCCATTGATGGCAAGCTTGGTAAGCTCTGCCGCCCGGCGCGGCATGGGCTGGAAAACTTCTTGTCGGCGGTTGAACGCACGTAAAAGCTCGCGCGCAACGTGCTCTCCGTGGGCATCATCACATCCAAGCAGCCAACGCGAGGGGCGAGTAAACGACGCCCAGGCACGCCCTTCTTCAAGCGTATCCGGCAAGGCCACGCTGCTATGCTGGCCTCTCATTAAATCATCCAAGCGCTCCGTTTCGCCGACCGGAAACGTAGAGTTATTAATTAAAACGGCACCTTGCTGCAGACATAGTTCCGACTGTTGAAGCAGTATGCTGGCGTCGTTACGCTGGCTTGGCGAAAGTGCAAGCCAGACAACATCCGCCGAAGACGCTTGTGCTACATCATCAATCAGTACTAACGTGCCATCGGCCAATCCCTGCTGGATATGCGGCATTAGCTCCGGCTCACTGCGCAGCCAATCCACCTGCGAAAGAACCGCCCAGGGCGCACTCTGATGGGGTAACCACTCTACTTGATGACCTACCCAGGCTAATGCGGACGCTGCTGTCACCGCACTTAGTTCACTGCCGTAAAGAAATACTCGCATTTACCGAACTCCTTGTACGGCGGAAAAGCGAGAAAATATAGCCATAAGATTCATACAATGGTCCTTTTCATGCGTTCTGACCTGGGAGTGGTTAGAATGTCCATAATACTGAATGATTGAGTGGATGCCACTCGCACTTGATGCTAACAACCTGGCTGGATAGGAAAACACTATCCATTGCTGACTGACGATGGGAGTCAACACATGCAAGCGACACCTCAGGATAGCACTGCTGATCGCTACCAAGGCAACGTCGATGCAGCGGAAGTTGCTAAATTTGAAGCACTTGCTAGCCGCTGGTGGGACCCAAAGAGTGAATTCAAGCCGCTACATGAGATTAACCCCCTGCGCCTGAATTTTATTGATGCACGTGCCGGTTTAGCCGGAAAACAGGTGCTGGATGTGGGCTGCGGGGGCGGTATCCTGAGTGAGTCCATGGCACATCGCGGTGCCAAGGTAACGGGCATTGATCTTGGCGAAGCGCCGCTTGGCGTTGCCAGGCTGCATGCAGAAGAGAGCGGCGTATCCGTTGACTACCAAAATATTAGTGTTGAGGCGTTGGCTGCTCAAACCCCGGGACATTTTGATGTCGTTACCTGCATGGAGATGCTGGAGCACGTACCTGACCCCGCTTCAGTGATTCGGGCCTGCTGTACGCTGGTGCGCCCTGGCGGCTATGTGTTTTTTTCAACGCTCAACCGTACGCCAAAATCCTACGCATTTGCGATATTAGGCGCCGAATATGTCCTTAGGCTACTGCCCCGCGGCACCCACGACTATGCCAAATTTATTCGTCCGTCTGAAATGGCGGCATGGTCACGCCAAGTGGGCCTGGAAGTACGTGAGCAAGCAGGGCTGACGTACAACCCTCTTACTCGTCGCTACCGCTTAGTGGCTGACGATGTCTCTGTAAACTACATGATGTATTGCCGCAAAGTGAGTCAATAGATGCCGACGACGCCACCGCTTGCCATTCTGTTTGATCTTGACGGAACCCTGGTGGATACCGCGCCCGATCTTGCTCAAGCAACTAACGCCTTACGCGCCCACCACGGGCTGGCGCCCCTAGCCTACGAGCAGATTCGTCGCCAGGTTTCAAACGGGGGGAGCGCGCTAGTCACCCTGGCGTTGGATATTGATCACAAAGCCCCAGGCCATGATACCGCCCGCCAGTTTCTGCTCGACGCCTATGAACAAGCCGTAGCGGTGCATAGCCAAGTATTTATCCCGCTTGACCAATGGCTTATTGAGTGGCACGGAAATCAACGGCCCTGGGGGATTGTCACCAATAAGCCGCGCCGCTATACCGAGCCTTTACTAACCGCATTAGCGCTGGAGCCAGGTGCATTACTGTGTGCCGATGACCTGAGTGTTAAAAAGCCCGACCCGGAACCTTTGTGGGAAGCGGCCCGTCGTTTGGGCGTCGCGCCGGAACAGTGCTGGTATGTCGGCGACCACGTACGCGATATGCAAGCAGCGAAAGCCGCTGGCATGACAGCCGTTGCGGTAGGATATGGTTATATCAGTGAAGAGGATGATTATCAGAAGTGGCCCGCCGACCTGTGGTTTGAAGAGTGCTCAATGCTGGTTGACGCATTAAACGCTTTTAATGATGCGGCGTAGTGAGCTATCACCACAGCTGGCGTAATAACCACCGTTAGGGCCTTGCTTTAAGGCTCTTTTTAAGGGCTCTTTTTTTAAAGGCGCTGCATTCAAGCCCTAACGGTAGAATTAAAGATTAAACACGCGCCGGCTGCGCATCAAACTTTTGGCCGCTAACGCCGGTACTATCGGGACCCATTAGCCATAAATAGGTCGGCATAATGTCATTGGGCGTCCGAAGCGTGGCAGGGTCTTCGCCAGGGTAGGCGCTTCGGCGCATTTGAGTACGGGTAGCTCCTGGGTTAAGGGTATTCACCCGGATATTGGTTTGATGCTCAAGCTCGTCGGCCAGCACTTCAACAAACCCTTCGGTGGCAAATTTGGAAACCGAGTAGGCCCCCCAATACGCGCGCCCTTTTCGTCCCACACTGGATGAGGTGAAAATAATTGAGGCGTCGTCTGATTGCTTAAGCAACGGTAATAACGCTTGAGTCATCCATACTGGGCCATTGATATTCACCTGCATGACCTGCTCCCATAGCTCAGCATCGTATTGCTCAAAGGGAGTAATCCGGCCCAGCAATCCAGCGTTATGCAAAAGCCCATCCAAACGACCAAACTCTTTATCGAGTGTTTTTGCCATGTCATCGAAGTCACTAAGCGTTGCGCCTTCAAAATTAAGCGGAAAAATAGCGGGCTGTGGCCCGCCTAACGCCTCAATTTCGTCGTAGACCCGCTCCAATTTTTCGATAGTACGGCCTAGTAAGATAACGGTCGCACCGTGTTGCGCATACTGCAACGCTGCCGCACGACCAATCCCATCGCCGGCTCCAGTGACCAATACGACACGGTTTTCAAGCAAATGCGGCAATGCTTGATAGTCGATTTTGCAACTCATGACACTTCCTGAAAACAAACATTTAACGTGATATTACCCAGCCGACTGGCGGAGAAAATCATTGGCAAGTCCAGCCGCACTACTTTGCGGATAGTCGTCACGCACTTGCTCTAACAGTTCGCGACTGCGCTCTGCATCGCCTTGACGTGCTTTAACCAAACCAAGTTTATAAAGGGCATCGGGCACTTTACTGCTGCTATCAAAGTCGGTAATAACCCGGCTAAAGGCTGCATCGGCATTATCAAGCTGGCCTTCAGCGGCATACAGCTCACCTAACCAGTAATAGCCGTTAGAGGTCAAGCTGGTATCAGGATGAGCAGTGACGAATTCATCAAATGCTTGAATCGCCTCTTCAAACTGGCGTGCCTGAACATGGGCAAATGCAGCCTGATAGTCCGCCTGGGCATCATCACTCACGTTACGTGCCGAGGGTGCGCTGATAACTTCTTGAGCGGCCTCAGGTTCAACCTGTGGCGTAGACTGCTCTATGGGCGAGGGTCCACTGCTCATTAGGCGGTCTTCGATGTCCAGATACTGCTGCTGCGATTGGCGACGCAATTGTTCAAGCTGATGGCGTAACTCTTCAATTTGGCCACGCAACTGTTGGATTTCCTGCGAGTGCTCTTCCACCTGATTGAACAGCACAAGGTTGCCACCGGATGCTTCCTGACGCTGAGTCTGCTGATAAAATCCGCTGGAATTACCGGAAGAAAGATCCTGGACCAGCGGCTGCTGGGCAATAGCTGCAAGGGGCAATACGGACAGCGGGAGCACTAAGGCTCCCGCACCGCACAGCCTCTCAAAATAGCGTTTGAGACTGTGATTCATGACGACTCCGTAGACAAAGTCGGCGTGCAGTTTACACGCCAACAATATCAGTAATTAAATACAACGCGACGGTTTTGGCCATAAGCATTTTCGTTATGACCACTTACTGCCGGACGCTCTTCGCCATAGCTTACAACAGTCATTTGTGAAGGAGAAACGCCTTGGATATTCATGAAACGCTGAACAGCGCGTGCGCGACGCTCGCCCAATGCCATGTTGTACTCCCGGGTACCACGCTCATCGGTATGTCCCTGTAACACAACTTGGGCACTCGGATTAGCGCGCAGGTAGCGTACATGAGCCATTACCGCAGACTCATACTCACTCTTGATAGTATCACGGTCATAATCGAAGTAAATCGTGCGTACCTCAGGAATGCGAGAGTCCGCTTGTTGACCAGCGCCTGTACCAGAGCCGGTAGTAGAGCCATATTGACCACCGGTACCCGCACCAGAGGTGCCAGCGCCCATGCTGCTGCCATCCTGGCTTCCGTAAGAATCCCCATCCTGGGTTCCGCCGGTGCTGGAGCAGCCAGCAATCGCTACGATAGATAACGCTACGGCCAATGAGCGAGCCAACGGCTTAAGTTGCATAATCAGACTCCTTGCCTGAAAAAAATAACACTATAGATCATTAGTTTAAAAACGGTGACCATGCGGGGTCACGCACTTCGCCTTGAGCAGCAGGAAGCCGGAATGACGACCGCCCATCGGCAGAAACGGCACTTAGCACCCCATTGTTACCCTCTTGGTTAGCGAAGATTACCATGGTCCCGTTCGGCGCAACACTAGGAGATTCATCTCTTATTGAATCGCTTATTACGACCAGCCGTCCTCCATCCAAATCCTGGCGTGCTACCTGGTATCCTCGGCTGGAACGGTGGATTAAAAAGATCTGATCGCCGTCCGGAGAGTAACGCGCACGGGCATTATAATTGCCGGTAAACGTCACGCGATTTGTCTCGCCGCTACCTAACGATAGTTGGTAAATCTGAGGGCCGCCGCTGCGATCAGAGGTGAACAGCAGGCTACGACCATCCGGCGACCAAGCGGGCTCGGTGTCAATGCTATTACTGTTGGTAACGCGTTCTACCGAGCGGTTAGCGATATCCATGATATAGATTTCAGGCTGCCCATCCTTGGATAACGACATGGCGATACGGCGACCATCGGGGGACCACGTGGGTGCACCATTGATACCGTCAAATGATGTTGCCATGACACGCTGACCGGTGGCGACATCCTGGATATAAATCGCTGGACGCTCCGTTTCAAAGGAAACATAAGCAAGCTTGCGTCCGTCCGGCGACCAAGCGGGCGACATGATCGGTTGATCAGACGTTAATACCTGCTGGCTATTGCGACCGTCAGCATCAGCTATGTAGAGACCGAACTGCATATTATCGCCAACCCCTTGGGCCGTCACGTAAGCAATGCTGGTTGAGAAAGCACCACGTATATCAGTAATCGCCTCAAATATCTGGTCGCTGATATAGTGTGCTGCCCCACGCAGATCATCGGCATTCGCTGTGACAGTTTCGCCAATCATCCGGCGCTGGCCACTGACATCCATCAGGTCAAACTGTAGCTGATAGCCGTTGCCCGTTTGTTCGGCACGCCCGACGACCAGATAACGCACGTCCAATGACCGCCAGGTTCCAAACTCAACGTCATCCGCTTGGCTTGGCTGGTCAAACATGGCACTACGCTCTAGCGGTGAGAATAGACCACTACGCTCAAGATCGTCCTGAATGATTTGAGCAACATCTTCCGACATGCCCTGATTGCCTGCGAAAGGCACCACCCCAATGGGTAATGCCTGGTCGCTGCCCCGTGTAATTTCGATGGTCAAGTTTGCATTCGCAGCTGCGAAACCACTCACTAGCAGTAGTACGCAAAATAACCACACTTTCCTTAGTTTTTGCATCAGCGAACATCCCCCGGGGTAAATCGCAGATTAAATTGACGTAAGTTCCGCTGCTGTTCCGCAGGTAAATCTCTTAATTCACCAAACGGTGCAGCATGTTCAACTGCTTGCATGGCAGACCGATCAAATGCACTGTCACCACTTGATGTAGCAATTGACGTTGCAAGCAGCTCGCCCGAAGGGCCTAAACGTATTTGTAGCGTAGCACTCAATGAATCGCTTGCTCCAGGTGGAATCAACCATGCCTGTTCAACCGCTCGACGCACAATATTGATAAAGCTATTGGCGGCCTGCTGCGCTTGCTGTGCATTGGCTGCAGCTTCCGCCTCACCTTCTAACTGGCGCTGCATGGCGGCTTCCGCTGCGGCAGCAGCTTCGCGTTCAGCTTCTTCACGAGCACGCTGCTCTTCAGCTTCACGCTCACGTTGGGCTTCGGCTTCTGCTTCGGCTGCTGCTTCGGCTGCTGCTTCGGCTGCTGCTTCGGCTTCTGCTTCGGCTGCTGCCTGGGCTTCTGCTTCGGCCGCTGCCTGGGCTTCTGCTTCAGCTGCTGCCTGGGCTTCTGCTTCGGCCGCTGCCTCACGGGCTTGAGCTTGCGCCGCCTGTTCTTGCGCTAGTCGTTCGGCTTCCTCAGCACGGCGTTGCGCTTCGGCTTCTGCTGCGGCTTGGGCTTCTTCCAAAGCTTGTGCCTGCGCTTCAGCTTCAGCTTCAGCGGCAGCCTGCTGCTCGGCCTCTTGGTTATCCGGTTCAGCTACATCCGGCTCACTCACTTCCGGCTCAGGAACAGGTTCAGTTGAGCTGTTCATTGCCGCCTGCTGTTCAGTTACCTGCTGGGCCTGATCTGTGAACGTCTCGGTACTCACAAACGTGGCCTGAACAATGGATGAAGAGTCAGGCTCCGGGGTTGAACTGGGCCAATTAATAAGGCTAAAAACAATAATAGCCAAATGCACAGCGACCGCGAGGATGATTGGCAACGTGTAGCCAACGTCTTGCGGGTCATGCGGCGCAGCAACGGTTACTTGCGGCTTGCCCTTACCCATCTTGCGGTGGCTCTGAAAGCAGTCCTACATTTTCAACGCCCGAGCGCTGGAGCGTGCTCATGAGTAGAACAATTTGTCCATACTGTACGCCTTGGTCGCCACGCACCATGACGGGCGTGCCCGGGCGACGTTGCAATATGGCCGAAACGCGTTCTGATATTTGCTCAAGCGAAACGGCGGTTGAATCTTCACCCAGCGTAATAAAATATCCGCCTTCACGATCCACCGAAATAATGATCGGGTCACTGTCCTGAGTATCGATCGGTTCGGATGACACCTGAGGCAAATCCACCTGAACGCCTTGCGTTAGCATCGGAGCGGTAATCATAAAAATGACCAGCAGTACCAACATAACGTCGATAAAGGGGACAACGTTAATCTCCCCCATCGGCTTACTTTTGCCGCTGCGATTAAATGGACCTTGCATGGCTAACTCCCTTAACTGGCGCTAGGCTTGCCATCACGGCCTTGCAAATTACGGTGCAAGATAGCGTGAAACTCTTCGGCGAAGTCTTCATATTTACCGAGTAAGCGAGACGCACTGTTAGATAACCGGTTATAGAAGATAACAGCAGGAATAGCCGCGAAAAGCCCCATAGCGGTCGCAATGAGCGCCTCGGCGATCCAGGGTGCTACGGTTGCCAGTGTCGCTTGTTGGGTCATTGAAAGGGACTGGAAAGAGCCCATGATGCCCCAGACGGTACCAAACAGGCCGATATAGGGGCTGGCAGAGGCAACCGTTGCCAAAAACACCAGGTGTTGGGTCAGGCGATCTTCTTCGCGTGACCAGGCAACACGCATGCTGCGCTGCACACCTTCAAGCACGGTGTCGGCATTGTGAGTTTTTGGCATTAGTCGATTGAATTCGCGAAACCCAGACTGAAAGATATGTTCGGCGCCATGGCGCGGGTCATCAGCTGGTATTTCTCGGTAAAGTTCGTTTAAGTCGACACCTGACCAAAACGACTCTTCGAATTGGTCGTATTCCTGCTTGGCGCGGCGCAGCGCAATACTGCGCTGAAAAATCACCACCCAAGAGAGGACTGACCCCACCACCAGGAGTAGCATTACCAGCTGTACAACCGTGCTGGCATTCATAATCAGGTGCGGGATGGACATGGTGTTATCGTTCACAGGTGCCCTCATCAATCAATGATTGTCGGTCAAGCCCGACAAATGATGGTCTCTAAATTACGAAACCGCAGTGTTAAGAAATCGACTGTTAAAAATCGAGCATTAAGAAATCACTAACGTTTGCAGCTGGGACTGAAAAGAAGCGGGCCAGGCTTTGGGCCGCATCCGTTCAGCGCTCAAGCACGCTATCTCGACTGTCGCGCTGCAAAGGAGTTCCTCACCGCGCATTACAAACTGTTCAAACGTTACTCGGCATCGCCCTATATCCGTGACGCGTGCGGTTATCTCAAGCGCTTCGTCCAAGCGAGCCGGTTTCGCATAGTGACAGGCTAAGCGATATACCACTAGCTGCGTGCCTTCGTCTAGTAACGTTTGCTGGTTGAGCCCTTGCTCGCGCAGCCACTCACTGCGCGCTCGCTCCATAAACTTCAAATAGTTAACGTAGTAGACAATGCCGCCAGCGTCAGTATCTTCCATATAAACACGTAGAGGCATTGAAAACGAAGTGCTCATGGGCGACGCTCCCCCTCCATATCAACCGAGTGCTCGTTGGGAACGCGGTTAAAGTGCCGCCATGCCTGACGCGTAACGGTACGTCCGCGCGGCGTGCGCATCATCAACCCTTGTTGAATAAGATACGGCTCAATGACATCTTCTATCGTTGTGCGCTCCTCTCCAATGGCGGCCGAGAGAGAGTCGACGCCTACAGGGCCACCTTCGAACTTATCGATCATCGCAAGCAGCAGCCGCCGGTCCATGTGGTCCAGACCATAGTGATCCACATTGAGCATATTAAGCGCCGCATCCGCCAATGCCACGTCTACGGTGCCATCTCCTTTAATTTCTGCGTAGTCACGTACTCGGCGTAGTAAGCGATTGGCAATACGTGGCGTCCCTCGGGAGCGCCGGGCAACCTCAACCGCGCCTTCATGGTTGGTTTTTACACCCAACAGGCGAGCTGAACGGGTAACAATTTCAGTGAGTTCTTCGAGATTGTAAAACTCCAGCCGCTGAACGATCCCGAACCGATCACGTAGCGGTGCCGTTAAAAGGCCTGCGCGGGTCGTCGCCCCCACCAGCGTAAAGCGCGGCAAGTCCAGCTTGATGGATCGTGCAGCGGGCCCTTCGCCAATCATGATATCCAGCTGAAAGTCCTCCATGGCGGGATAAAGGACCTCTTCAACTGCCGGCGATAACCGATGGATCTCATCGATAAACAAGACATCGCCCGGTTCAAGGTTGGTCAGCATGGCGGCCAAGTCGCCAGCACGCTCCAAAACGGGGCCAGACGTTGACTTAAGCCCTACGCCCATTTCCGTTGCAATGATGTTGGCCAAGGTGGTTTTACCCAGCCCTGGAGGACCAAACACAAGGGTATGGTCAAGGCTCTCTTCGCGTAATCGGGCTGCGCCAATAAATATCTCAAGCTGTTCGCGAACCCGTGGCTGGCCGATGTAATCATCCAGTCGTTTGGGGCGAATGGCATAATCAACCCGCCCTTCTCCCTGCTCTGGTTCAGCCGCTATCAACCGATCATGTTCTAACATAGATGCTCTTTTTGAATATCTGGCGATCTGCTTGCACTGGATGACGGCAAAACGGTGACCGCTATCAGCCGTTCATTCGCCGTGTTAACGCCGCCTTGATCAAGGCCTCTGCCGATTGATGCGGATCAAGGTCCGACAGCATTTTACTGGCTTCGGTTGGCTTGTAGCCCAGGCTAACGAGTCCGGACTCAGCATCGGCCAGGTTATTACGGCTCGGTTGCCCATTGGTGGCTTCCAGGGCAAGCGGCGCATCGGCACCCTGCTCCCACTCGGGAAAACGGTCACGCATTTCGATAATAAGCCGTTCGGCGGTTTTCTTGCCGACACCGGGCAGCTTGGTTAACGCCTTGCTGTCATCATCACGAACACAGCGCATGAAGGCGTCTTCATCCATTCCTGACAAGATCGCCAACGCTAGCTTAGGGCCTACACCGTTGACTTTAATCAGCGCCCGAAACAAGGCGCGCTCGTGCTGTCGCGCAAACCCGTACAGCAGGTGGGCATCATCACGAATGGTTAAATGAGTATACAGAGATGTGCTTTCGCCTAACGCAGGAAGCGAGACAAGCGTATTCATTGAAGTCTCAAGCTCATAACCCACGCCATGAACGTCAATAACGATCCAGGGCGGTTGTTTTTCCAGCAAATAGCCACTTAGACGTCCGATCATAAATACGCTCGCGATAGTAAAAACAGACGGTTACTATAATGCTACTCTGTACAGGTGACCAGTAGTCGTTAGAGTCGCCAGCGCCCTGTTGAGGTGCGCCGACCGCGCCCACGAGGCGTACTGGGAACTGCATTGTTGGTATAAGCGTGGGTTAATGCGATGGCCAAGGCGTCTGCCGCGTCCGCTTGGGGTGTGGCAGACAGCGTTAAAAGCGCGGTCACCATGTGCTGAACCTGTTCTTTATCTGCGCCTCCCTGCCCGGTTACCGCTTCCTTGATACGCCGTGCGGCATATTCGGCGACGCTTAGCCCGTGGTTTGCCATACATACCAGCGCAGCACCACGCGCTTGACCAAGCTTCAGCGCGGAATCGACGTTTTTAGCCATAAAAACGCGCTCTATCGCAGTATCTGTGGGTTTGTACAAACCCACTACTTCGCTTAGTCCTGCATATATTTGCGCTAAACGCTGCTCCAGTGGCCCTTCTGAGGTGCGAATACAGCCGCTAGCAACATAGCAGGGTTTAACACCGATAAGGTCGATAACACCGTAGCCAGTAATTCGGGACCCAGGGTCGATGCCTAATATGCGCACGGGTAACGCAGCGCCTGCCTTATCCATTAACGTTTATCCGTTCAAGGTTACAAATTCCACACGCCAAAAAGCACTGATACAAAAACACCGACGCCGGGGCGTCGGTGTTTTTAGCCATTGTGCAACTCATAGCCGTTACATCAAATGGCGTCAGGCTTACTCGCTGGCCGCTTCAGGCTTGGCTTTTTGACGCAAGCGTATATTAAGATCTTTTAGCTGGTCAGGGCTAACCTCACCTGGTGCATCCGTCATTAAGCAAGCGGCGCTTTGCGTTTTCGGGAAAGCGATAACTTCACGAATGGTTTTTGCGCCGACCATTAACATCACCAGGCGGTCCAGACCGAAGGCCAAACCACCATGGGGCGGCGCACCGTACTGGAGTGCGTCCAGCAGGAAGCCAAACTTCTCCTGGGCTTCTTCCTGGCCAATCCCCAGAATCTCAAACACCGTGCTTTGCATATCTTGATTATGGATACGGATAGAGCCGCCACCCAGCTCGGTGCCGTTGAGTACCATATCATAGGCGCGTGAAAGCGCTTTTGCAGGGTCAGCCTTGAGTTCCTCAGGTGAGCAGGAAGGCGCGGTGAACGGGTGGTGCAACGGGCTCAAGCGGCCATTGTCATCCGCCTCGAACATCGGGAAGTCGACCACCCACAGCGGTGCCCACACTTGAGTGTACAGATCCAGATCAGCACCCAGCTTAACGCGTAGCGCGCCAATGGCTTCGTTGACGATGCGCGTTTTGTCAGCACCGAAGAAGATGATATCGCCATCCTCTGCGCCAAGACGGTCAAGCAGCTCTTCAACGATGTTTTCCATGAACTTGACGATAGGCGACTGAAGCCCTTCAAGCCCTTTGGCACGCTCGTTGACTTTAATCCAGGCCAACCCTTTCGCGCCGTAAATACCCACGAACTTGGTATATTCGTCGATTTCCTTACGCGAGAGCTTGGCACCACCCGGCACTTTAAGCGCGGCCACACGGCCATCTTCGGCACTAGCGGGGCCAGAGAAAACTTTAAAATCGACCTGTTTCATCAGGTCGTCAACGTCGGTCAGCTCAAGCGGAATACGGAGATCCGGCTTGTCTGAACCAAAACGGTCCATAGCTTCTTGCCACGTCATACGCGGAAATTCTGGCAGTTCAACGCTCAGTACTTCCTGGAAGAGCTGACGAATCATGTCTTCAGTGATGCCCATGATGTCGTTTTCTTCGACAAACGACGCTTCGATATCAATCTGAGTAAACTCAGGCTGGCGGTCGGCGCGCAGGTCTTCGTCACGGAAGCACTTGGCAATTTGATAGTAACGATCAAAGCCCGCCACCATCAGCAACTGTTTAAATAGCTGTGGTGACTGAGGCAGTGCAAAGAAGCTGCCCGCATGAGTACGGCTAGGCACCAGGTAGTCACGGGCGCCTTCCGGCGTTGCGCGCGTTAGGATCGGCGTTTCGATATCCAGAAAGCCCTGGTTTTCCAGGAATGCACGAACGTTATGCGAAATGCGCGAACGCAGACGCAGTTTTTCGATCATGTCCGGGCGACGCAGATCAATATAGCGGTGCTTCAGGCGAACTTCTTCACCCACCTTGCCATGTTCGTCAAGCTGGAACGGAGGCGTGGCAGCAGTGTTCAGCACTTCAACATCTTTGGCCAGCACCTCAATCATGCCGGTGGGCATATTGGGGTTTTGGGTACCTTCAGGGCGTAGCCTAACGCGGCCGGTAATACGCAGAACATACTCACCGCGCGCACGATCGGCATTGGCAAATGCATCAACAGTATCCGGGTCTACCACAAACTGAGCGATGCCATCACGGTCACGCATATCGAGGAAAATTACCCCGCCGTGGTCGCGACGACGGTGTACCCACCCGCAAACGGTGACCGTTTGATCTACCAATGTCTCGTTTAGCTGGCCGCAATAATGGCTGCGCATGTCAAATCCTGTTCTGTTTCGTGGCAAATAAGGTGTCACGGGCCAACCAGGCCCCGACCGCTACAGTCAAGCTGCAGTGTCTTTTGACGTGGAAGTAGTGTCGCTTTTAGCACTGGTGTTACCCGTTGTGCTTTTTGCATCAGCGACCAGGTTCTTTTTACTTCCCGTTTTAAAATCGGTTTCATACCAACCACCGCCCGCCAGGCGGAACCCAGCCGCGGATACAAGCCGCGCCAAGTCATTACGATTGCACGCAGGGCACTCTTTTAACGGATCTGCGCTGATTTTCTGTAATTTTTCCATGCGATGGCCGCAGGCCTTGCACTCATATTCATAGATAGGCATGTTGATAATTCCTAAAAGCTCAACGACGGCAGAATATTGGCGAATATAAACGCAGCCAGCTGCGAATATGTGGCCTGCCGATATAAAATCCAAGGCTGCGGTTGATAAAGCGACAATATTATACCCTTTTGTGCCCCCTGCCGAGCAAGGTAAACGAGCCCTGGCAGTAACTGGAGAGAATAAAATGCCTCATGCGGTCATGTTGGATGCGAAAAGTCTTGGGCCTCAAATAGATTTAAGCGCTATTCGCGGTGCGGTTACTCAACTGGATGTCTTCGATCAAAGTACAACGCAACAAGCTAAAGAGCGCTTGGCAAATGCTGACATCGCATTGGTAAACAAGGTGGTGCTGGATGGGGAAACGTTAAAACAGCTGCCTTCGCTTCGCCTGATTTGTGTCATGGCTACTGGTCTAAATAATATCGACCTTGAGGCAGCAAAAGCACTTAATATCAGCGTTAAGAATGTTGCGGCATACGGCACGGCAAGCGTGTCTCAGCACACATTAATGCTGATACTTAACCTGGCAAACCGGCTACCTCTATACCAACAGGAAGTCGCCAAAGGTGTTTGGCAGCAAAGCGACTTTTTCTGTCTTCAGGACCACGTAACGCTACAGTTAGCGGGCAAGCGGCTGGTGATGGTGGGCCAGGGCGAGCTGGGAACTGAAGTGGCGCGCTTGGCGGAGGCCTTTGGCATGCAGGTGACCTTTACGGCACGCCCTGGCAATGAGGCTAACGACGCACGCCCTTCTCTCGATGATGTGCTGCCTGAGGCCGATATTATCAGCCTGCACTGCCCGCTTAATGCTGATACGCAGCACCTTATTAACCAAGAGCGCTTGGCCACGGCCAAACCATCCCTTCTGCTCGTAAATTGCGCTCGCGGTGGCATTATTGATGAAGTAGCGGCGCTTGAGGCATTACGCCAAGGGCGTATCGGCGGGTTAGCGGTAGACGTGCTTCCTGTAGAGCCGCCAAGGGAGGGGCATCCACTATTGGCAGCGCTGGATGAACCGCTCAATCTGATTGTCACCCCCCACAATGCATGGGTAACGCCAGAAGCGCGCCAAAACATTATCGCTCTAACGGCGGAAAACATTACGCAATGGAAGCACGCCAAGTAAGCCTAAAATAAACATTAGCCTAATGCGTCGTGAAAGCCTCAGGAGCGTGGCATTGGGCTAATGCCTCATATTCGACATGGGTTACCTGCGCATTAGCAGGGCCTTGCCAAAGCCACTTACCTAGCATATTTACATGATGACGCTCGCCACACATAAGTACCTCAACCCGGCCGTCAGTCAGGTTTTTGGCATGACCGGTTATTCCCGCCTGTAGCGCCTGCTTTTGAACGGCGCGGCGATACCCTACGCCCTGCACTTTTCCGGTAACCGAGGCTTTTATGCAACACGCTGACACTATTCGTCTCCTGCTCTTCTGGGCGTAAACGCCTCTGTTTCCAAGACTTCCTGTCTAACCTGAACGGCACTGTTTCGCGGAATAAGCTTTCTGCCTCGACGCAGTAAAAGCGAGCGTGTAAAGGCGGCACCAAACAATAAAATAAGCGACGAGTAATACACCCAGAGCAATACCATCACCACCGACCCGGCAGCGCCGTATGTCGATGCCGTTGCGGTATAGGTTAGATAAATCGCAATCACGGTGCGGCCGATAGTAAACAAGACGGCCGTAACAACAGCCCCGGTTAAGACATCCTGCCAACGTAGCACTACATCAGGTAACACTTTGAAAATAGCAGCAAACAGCAAGGTAACAACGCCAAGTGACACAAGAGAATCCAATAGTGTCGTGATATAGCTGGCGAGCGGCACAAGATCGCCCGCCATTTGCAGGATGCCTCGCAAAGCAATACTTAATACCAAAGAAATTAATAGAATAATTCCAATAAGAAAGACAACCATTAACGATAAAAAGCGCGTTTTTATAAATACAAACAAACTGTTACTGGTCGGTTTGGCGATCACTCCCCAAATGGTGTTCAGTGAAAGCTGCATCTGAGCAAAGACGGTTGTTGCACCGACTAGCAAAGCACCAACGCCTAACACAGAAGGTAATACACCAGACTCTTCGAACCGAGAGTGGATAACAGCCTCTTCAATCGCGGAGGCCACATCGGTACCCAGTGAGTCCTGCAGCTGGGCCACGATTTGACCCTGAGCAGCGTTTTCACCAAAGACAATACCGATAACCGTAACGGCAATAATGATAGTAGGGGCTAATGAAAAAAGCGTATAAAACGCTAATGAGCCCGCGAAGGTAAACGCATGACGCTCTAACCATAGCTTCGTTGCATCCTGAACCACCTTCCACCAAAAAGTGAGGGTGCCTTTAGTCATATTCAGTCCCTTGAGTCATTTATGGATGCCTTTATGTGCAATAGCTTAGCAGCATACCCAATACGGGTGCAGTACGTAGTCTTCGCTAGATTGCGCCGCTGAACCGCTCTCTTCATAATGACGCTGTTATTTGACCAAATGTTAAAGGAAGCACCATGGCCCTTGATGCAACATGCTCTACGCCTGATTACACCTTTGATTGTTTGGTATTTATTGGGCGTTTTCAGCCTCCTCACTTAGGCCACTTGGCCGTTATCCGTGAAGCGCTTAACCAGGCACGTCAGGTCATTGTACTGGCAGGCTCTGCATGGCAGGCGCGCTCGCTGAGAAACCCATGGCGCTTTGATGAACGCCAGGCAATGATTCGTTCCGGGTTTGATGACGCTGATAACCAGCGGTTAGAAATCACGCCACTGCTGGATGCTCTTTATAACGATGATGTTTGGGTAAGAGATGTACAGCGAAAGGTACGAGACTTAGCCGCACCGGCTAATATTCGTTTACCACGCATTGGTTTGATTGGTGCAAGCCGTGGCCAGTCAAGCTACTACTTGTCTCTGTTTCCGCAGTGGGAATCCGTCAGCGTTCCGCTGATTGAAGGCATTTCAGCCAGCCAGATTCGTGAACGACTATTTCGATCGCCAAGCGCTTCAGACGATTATTTGAGCACGGGGGCTTATCATGACCTGCCGCCCGGCGTGGTCAGTCGCGTTAGCGAATTTTGTCACGAAAGCGCCTATCAACAACTACTGGAAGAGCAACGACTACTGGACCAGTACCACCAAGCCTGGTCACATGCTCCCTACCCGCCTATTTTTGTTACCGTGAATGCGGTGGTTGTGCAATCTGGGCATGTACTTCTGGTGCGCCGTAATGCAGCGCCCGGCAAAGGATTACTTGCGCTGCCTGGTGGGTTTATTAACCCCCATGAGCGTCTGTTGGATGCGTGCCTACGTGAGCTCAGAGAACGGCTGCGCTTGAAAGTACCAGAGCCCGTTCTAAAAGGATCATTACGTGGGCAGCGCCTTTTTGATGAGCCGCACCGAAGCTGGCGAGGACGCACACTAGCGGAAGCCTTCTACTTTGCGCTACGCCCAGACCAACAGCTACCGCGTTTAAAACCTGTGAAAGGTGGCGACCAAGCGCGGTGGGTGGCACTGGCTGATTTAGAGCCAGACAGCCTATTCGAAGATCATTTTTTTATTATTCAAAACTTTCTTGGCCTGCCTGCTGACTTCGGCACGTCAACTTAACCCATTACGCTTGTAAAAAATCACGTGGTAGCTTCATCATCTGTCGCCAAAGCTTCTCTACGCCAGGTTTATGCACCAAAGAGCAGCGATAAAGGCGAATTTCGAGCGGAATGTCCCAACTTTCATCACCAGCCCTGACCAAGCGCCCACTTTTGAGCTCTTCACGAATACAAAAATCAGGGATCCATGCCGCTCCAATACCTTGAAGCACCATGCCTTTTAATCCTTCTGCCATGGCGGTTTCATAAACCGTACGTAATTTCATGCGCAGAGGGTCATTCTTTAACAGCATTCGCACACTGCGTCCTAAAAAAGCGCCCTGGGTATAGGCCAGGTAGGGAATTGAGGCCTCTTGCTGCAGCGAAAAACAGGGTTTCCCCGTTTCGTCGGGTAGCGAGACGGGCAGCATATTGACCTTGCCTATCGAGAAGGACGGAAAAACCTCGGCATCCAACTGCATAGTGGCAAAGGGGTCATAATAGGCCAGCATGAGATCGCAATTACCTTCGCGCAGCACGTGGATCGCTTCGCCTACATTCATGGCGACCAAACGCGTTGGCAGCTCCCCAAGGCCTTTCTGAAGGCGTGAAATCCAAGGGGGGAAAAAGCTTAATGCCAATGAGTGGGCGGCCACAATATCAAGTGCTTCATTGGCAATCGACAAACCACGCAAATGACTTAATGACTCGTTAAGCTGTTCAACGAGGTTTCGCGCAGTCACCAGAAACAACTGCCCTTCTGACGTAAGCCCTACGGGGGTTGTTGAACGGTCAACAAGGGTTACGCCAATGGCTTGTTCCAGTGCTCGAATGCGGCGGCTAAAAGCAGGTTGAGTAACATGACGCTGGCGGGCAGACGCTGAAAAGCTGCGTGTATTCGCAAGTGCGACAAAATCTTCTAGCCATTTTGTTTCAAGATTCACCCAACACTCCTTTGCCGATTATTGCTATTGAACAGGCGACATTAAATACGCCGCCCGTGATACTACTTTTTTCCATAATGGACGCTGTTGAATTTCATCAATTGTGATACGCCGACAATCATTAAAGTCTTTCACCAACATAGTGTGCACTTCGGCGGCAAATATGGTGTCAGGAATATACGCTGTAATTTCAAAATTTAAGCGAAATGAACGGTTATCCAAGTTTACCGTACCTACGGTGGCAGCATCATTATCAATCAGAATTACTTTTTGGTGCAGAAACCCAGGTTGATAACGGTATATTTTAACGCCTGCTTTTAACATATCGGCCAAAAAAGCAAAGGCTGAGAGAAATACCAGCAGGTGGTCTGGCCGCTCAGGAATCATCACTCGTACATCAATTCCCCGCATGGCAGCCAAGCGTAGCGCATCCTGAACGCCTTGGTCGGGTACAAAATAGGGGCTGGTGACCCATAGCCGATGCGTTGCACTATGAATCAATTGCTGAATCAACAGGCTGGCTGTGTCCTGTTTGTCCGCGGGGCCTGAAGGGACAATAACAACATTCTGATCAATCTTAGGATGGCTTCCCGCCCTCCAATTCAAGCTGGCGACCTCCCCCGTAGCCCAGTGCCAATCTTCCCAAAAAGCTTCTTGTAGCCCCAATACGCTGGGGCCTTCTAGTACCAGGTGCGTATCTCGCCAAGGCCCATGGCGTGGGTCCTGGCCCAGATATTCAACCCCAACATTAAAGCCCCCTAACCAACCCCGCTTGCCATCAACAACAGCTACTTTGCGATGATTACGAAAATTGAGCTGGAAACGATGTTTAAAGCCTCTTGAGGAGCGAAACGGGCTGACTTCTACGCCTTCTGCGACCAGTTCCCGAAGATAGCGCTCATTGAGTTTACGACTGCCAATTTCATCGTAAAGAAAATACACGCGTACGCCGCGGTGAACGGCATCCAGCAAGTGCTGTTGAAGGCGGCGACCCAGCGCATCATCACGCACAATAAAAAACTGCAGCAGTAAATAGTGCTCTGCTTCATCAATACCGTCAAACAAGCTATTGAACGTGGCGTCACCGTCAATGAGCAACTCAGCGCTATTGCCCCGAGTGAGAGGCATCATGGCCAACTGCTCTACCGCTTGTGTATCAGAGTTAGAAAACGGGACTAAATAAGGTAAGGAGCTTTCTTGATAGCGAGCAAGCACTCGTCTTAACACGTTATCACGCTCCCCACGGGCCATTACGTATCCGTAAAAGCGCGGTCGACCAAAGAACCAATAGGCCGGTAAAGCGACATAAGGAAAGGTAAGAAGAGAGATAATCCATGCGATGGCGCCTTGTGATGTCCGGCTAGACATTAGCGCCATGATCGCCGACATCACCCCTAAAAGGTGTATCAGCATAATGCCTGTCCCTAGCAGCCAAGAGACCATACCTACATCTCCATTAAACGTATGGATATTTCAAACAGGGTATCGCTATGGTTCTCAATGCACAGAAGCCCCGTATGAACGGGGCTTCTAATTTAATCACTCATCACAGCACAGACTGCCTTACGCCGTTTGAGCAATAATCTCCTTCCATTTGGCCGGTCCGGTTTGATGAACCGAAGTGCCTTGGCTATCAACCGCTACCGTGACCGGCATATCTTCTACTTCAAACTCATAGATGGCCTCCATCCCCAGGTCCTCAAAACCGACGACCCGAGATTTTTTAATCGCCTGAGCGACCAGGTAAGCCGAGCCACCCACTGCCATCAAGTAGACAGCCTGGTTATCACGGATTGCATCTATGGCCACTTGGCCACGTTCTGCTTTACCGACCATACCCAAAAGTCCGGTTTCTTCGAGCATGGTGCGCGTGAATTTATCCATCCGCGTCGCCGTTGTGGGCCCTGCTGGCCCCACCACTTCATCACGTACCGGGTCAACTGGGCCAACGTAATAGATAAACCGGCCTTTCATATCAACAGGCAGTGGCTCGCCTTTCGCCAGCATATCCACCATGCGCTTATGAGCAGCATCACGACCAGTCAGTAATTTACCATTCAGTAACAGCGTATCACCTGGCTGCCAGGTTTTAACTTCTTCGGGTGTTACGGTATCGAGATTAACGCGCTTCACGTTATCACCCATTTCACGGGTAATTTCTGGCCAGTCTTCCAGTTTCGGCGGATCAAGCGCTGCAGGGCCTGAGCCATCCAGCGTAAAATGCGCATGGCGAGTTGCCGCACAGTTAGGAATGATCGCAACCGGCTTATTCGCCGCGTGGGTCGGGTAATCTTTTACTTTTATATCCAACACGGTGGTAAGGCCGCCGAGACCCTGAGCGCCAATACCACTTTTATTGACCTTATCAAAAAGCTCTAACCGCAGTTCTTCAGCGCGGTTACTCGGGCCACGTGCTTGCAGGTCCTGAATATCAATAGGGTCAAGCAGTGCCTCTTTTGCGATCTGCATCGCTTTTTCAGCCGTGCCACCAATCCCAATACCCAACATGCCTGGTGGGCACCACCCTGCCCCCATTTTTGGAAGCTGCTCCATGACCCAATCGACAACGCTGTCAGAGGGGTTGAGCATCGCGAACTTGGATTTCGCCTCACTGCCGCCGCCTTTTGCCGCAACGTGAATGTCGACCTTGTCACCAGGCACCAACTTGTGGTGGATAATAGCAGGCGTATTATCTTTGGTGTTTTGGCGCTTGCCGTCCGGGTCTGCCAGCACGGAGGCACGCAGCACGTTATCGGGCAACTGGTAAGCGCGGCGAACACCTTCGTTTACCATGTCGTCCAGGCTCATATCCGCGTCCCAGGTAACGTTCATGCCTACATGAACGAAGACGGTAACAATACCCGTGTCCTGGCAGATAGGCCGATGGCCAGTGGCGCACATTCTCGAGTTAATCAAAATCTGCGCGATAGCATCCTTTGCAGCCGGGTTTTGTTCCCGTTTATACGCTGCATCCATGGCATCAATAAAATCTTTAGGATGATAGTAAGAGATATACTGCAGAGCATCGGCAACGCTTTGGATCACGTCGTCCTGGCGAATCACGGTCATGGAGTAACAGCTCCTTGGTTTTCGTCTTGTCTACGGCTACTTTAACGAAGGTGGAAATAGCCGTTTAAGCGTGCAAGCAGTATACCGTATTGATCCCCAAGCGGCAGCTTCTACGATTTGTTAACTATCGGCAAGTAAGCGGATTATTCGTTTTAGCAATCATACAAGATAACGGTATAACTAGTAATTACACATCTGGCTGGCAGGCTGGGCACCAATACAAGCGTCGTGAGCCCACCATCGTTCGCTCGATAATGTCGCCGCAGCGGTGGCAAGAGAGCCCGGCCCGATCAAACACGGCAAATCGCCATTGGCGGCGAGATTCGCCTGCCGCTATTGCTTGTTCAATCCAGGCAGGTGCATTCGTTACGCCCGCTAACCGGTAAGCCTGCCGCGTAATTTCTACAATGAGCGCTGCCAACTGCATTTGCTGAACATCACTTAGATCGGCTGGGCGCTGTTTGGGGTGTAATTGGGCGAAAAACAAAATTTCGGAGCGAAGATAGTTGCCTAACCCCGCGACTAAGCCTTGATCAAGCAGCAGCGCCCCTAGGCTTCGCCGATAAAATTGCCTCATGGTTAATCGCGCCAGCACCTTCTCAGGCGTTACCTGCTGGCTTAACAAATCAGGGCCCAAGCGAGCCAGAAAAGGATGCTTCTCAAGCTCGCTCGACTCCCAAAGAGAAATATCCGAGGCACTATAAAGGCTGGCTACCCTTCCCTCGGTTTCTAGCCTTACACGTAGAGCGCGATTGGTGACAGGTGGTTGATCGACCCGATGAAGCTTCCAGACGCCATACAGCTGATTATGAGAATAGAGCACCTTTTGGTTGGCAAAGCGTATCAGCATGGCTTTACCGCGTGTGTCTACCGCTGTCACCTCAACACCTACCAGTGAATCGGCTTGAGCAGCAAGCTCTGGGAAAACAAACCAGGCATCATCAATTACCCGCCCGCCAATCTGCTTTTCAATTCGGTCAGCTGCCCGGCGGATTTCGGGTCCTTCTGGCATATCCTTATCCTAGCGCCAGCTGTTTTTCTTTCATTTGATGCAGTTGATCGCGCAGGCGCGCTGCTTCTTCAAACTCCAGATTCTGCGCTGCCTCAAACATCGCGTCTTCAAGCTTGCTGATAGCGGCTAACAAATCATGTGCCCCCATACTGGCGATATCGTAATCACCGGCACCTTCTGCCACCTTACGCTCTGCCCCACGCTTACGGCTGTTCTTTTTGCCGGGTGCTTGCGCAGCTTCCAGAATATCTGCCACGGAGCGCGTCACGGTTGTAGGCGTAATGCCGTGCTTTTCATTGTGAGCTTGCTGCTTAGCCCGACGACTCTCCGTCACATCTATCGCTTTGCGCATGGAGTCGGTAATACGATCACCGTACAAAATAGCTTTACCGTGGGCATTACGTGCCGCACGCCCAATCGTCTGAATTAGAGAGCGCTCTGCACGCAGGAATCCTTCCTTGTCAGCATCAAGAATGGCGACTAGCGACACCTCGGGAATATCCAGCCCTTCACGAAGCAGGTTAATACCCACCAGTACATCAAACTTGCCCAAGCGCAGGTCACGAATAATTTCTACGCGCTCGACTGTATCGATATCGGAGTGTAAATAGCGAACACGCACCCCATGCTCATCAAAGTATTCTGTTAAATCTTCAGCCATGCGCTTGGTAAGCGTTGTCACCAATACGCGCTCACCGACGGCAGTACGCAAACCGATCTCGGAAAGCAGATCGTCCACCTGGGTGCTGGCCGGACGAACTTCAATTTCAGGATCCAGCAGCCCTGTAGGGCGCACCACCTGTTCCACCACTTGGCCCGCATGCTCCGCTTCATATTTGCCAGGCGTTGCCGAAACAAAAATAGCCTGAGGAGCAATGGCCTCCCACTCTTCAAACTTCATGGGTCGGTTATCCAGTGCCGAAGGCAAGCGAAAGCCGTACTCTACCAATGTCTCTTTACGCGAACGGTCGCCCTTATACATACCGCCCACCTGAGGCACGCTGACGTGAGACTCATCAATAAATAGCAGCGCGTCATCAGGCAAGTAGTCAAAAAACGTGGGCGGCGGCTCGCCAGGCGCACGCCCGGATAGATAGCGGGAGTAGTTCTCGATACCGTTGCAGTAACCCAGTTCCAGCATCATCTCGATATCGTAAAGCGTACGCTGTTCAAGGCGCTGCGCTTCTACCAGGCGTTCATGCTTGCGCATCCATTCAAGACGCTCTTTCAATTCACCCTTTATCGAGTCAATCGCGCCTAAAATGGTTTCACGCGGTGTTACATAGTGGGACTTGGGGTAAATCGTCATACGCGGCACCTGGCCCCGTATGTCCCCTGTTAGCGGATCAAAAATCCGAATAGAGTCGATTTCGTTATCAAACAGTTCAACCCGTACCGCATTCTCATCAGAATCAGCAGGAAAGATATCAATGACATCCCCGCGCACGCGATACGTGCCTCGGCGAAAGTCCATGTCATTGCGGGTGTATTGAAGCTCCGCCAAGCGGCGCAAAAAGGCGCGCTGATCTATCAACTCACCGCGGGTAAAGTGCAGACGCATTTTTAAATACTGGTCGGGGTCACCCAACCCGTAAATAGCCGAAACGGAAACAACGATGAGCGCATCACGACGTTCAAGCAAAGCCTTGGTTGCCGAGAGACGCATCTGCTCAATATGATCATTGATAGCTGCGTCTTTTTCGATAAATGTATCCGACGATGGCACGTAGGCTTCGGGCTGATAGTAGTCATAGTACGAAACAAAGTACTCGACAGCGTTATCCGGAAAGAAGGACTTAAACTCTCCATAAAGCTGAGCCGCGAGGGTTTTGTTAGGTGCCATCACAATGGTCGGGCGCTGAAGCTGCTCAACCACATTCGCCATGGTGAATGTTTTGCCCGACCCGGTTACCCCAAGCAGCGTTTGATGGGCAAGTCCTGACTCCAGGCCGCTTACCAGTCCTTTTATCGCATTTGGCTGGTCACCGGCAGGCTTAAATTTCGACTGCAACCGAAACTCTTTGCTCATCATTGCTCCTGAATGGAAAGTTAAATAACGTGCGTAGTGATATCGACAGTTGCCTGCGTCATCAGGCGCTGGATGGGGCAGCGATGACTGATCGCCTCCAGGCGCGCTCGCTGTTCCGGGTCACTGATCCCATGCAGTGTTAACGCTACATTCAATTTATAAGTTCCATGCGCTTCCTCACTGTCGTCCCGCTGCACCGTGACAGTAATCGCCGTAAGCGGCCACTTCTTGCGCTTGGCGTACATCTGCACCGTAATGGCCTTACACGTTCCCAGAGAAATATCGAAATAGTCGTGCGGGTCAGGCGCACTGCCTTCGCCTCCGACCAAAGTGGGAACATCGGCATACAGGGCCTCCAGGCTATCGACCTCAATACGCTGGCGAAATACATGGTTACGCTGGCTGATTACCGTAATAGGTGGATGCATCAAGATACTTTCACTCCCAGCTTGAGCTTCTCTACGGCGTTAATCAGTGCCTCACGTTTAACACGGCCATCCACATCTGCACCGTGGCGACCTACCTCTGCACTATCAACACCCTCCAACATCATCAATGCCGTGGTAATCTTGTTGACTTGATCAGCATTTTTTACGCCTTGAAATGTTAACGATTGCTGTGCCATTACGCTGTCTTCCTCACTTAATCTTATGCAAAACTGATACAACAGAAAGATTCTAGCACGCTATTACACCTTGCAATTAGTATCATTCGCCCACAGGTTGAGAAGCTCGGTGTCCTAACCCTACTTTCAGCGATCAGCGACCCATCAGGAGTTTATATGGCAATGGTTATCCCCTCTACTACGATCACCGACAATGTGCGCCTTAATCACTTGGCAGCGCTGGATGTAATAGGGGCAGATGCTGAAAAATTTCTGCAGGGCCAAACAAGCGCTCAGGTCAGTTTAGCTGACGGCGAGTTTGCCCCCCTTACGTGTTTTTGCACACCCAAAGGAAGAATGCTCGCCAATGGACAGCTGCTGCGTCTTAACGCTGAGCACTTTAGACTCATCCTTAGTGTGTCTCTTACCGACTCATTAGCGGCCCATTTAAAAAAATTCGCCGCGTTCTATCGAGCTGAATTAATCCATGACACGAACATCACGTTTATTGGCGCCAGCAAAGAAGCAGACACCTTAGCTGAGTCACTGGGATTAACCCTTCCTGAGCAGCCATACGCACAAAGCGTTAATGAGCAATCGAGCGTTGTACGCGTTGCCGGGGAAATGCCACGCTGGCTGTTTTGCACGACTGAAACAACGATAGAGGCATCTTCTCAACAGGTGGTGGATGACGAAGCCCAGCAGGCTGCTTGGCAACTTGCCGACATTCGCAGCGGGATTGCTTGGCTCTCAGAGGCTCAGCAGGATCAATTTCTGCCTCAAATGCTGAACTGGGAAGCATTAGGGGGTATTAGCTTTAAAAAGGGCTGCTACACAGGACAGGAGGTGGTAGCCCGAGCACACTTTCGTGGACAAGTTAAAAAACGCTTGGTTCACGCTGAACTTACATCGACAACGCTACCCGAGACAGGCGCCAGCATAAAAACCGAGCTGGATAAAGCCATGGGCGAGATCGTTGCAAGCGTAAGACGCGATAATGATAGTGTGGAGCTGCTGGCTGTGATGAATACCAAGGCGACAGAAGAAGCGATGCCGCTTTACTGGGAAGGCAACGCACTCACCCTACTGCCGCTACCCTACGCTATTGAACGGCTTGACCCTGAACAACTGGCGGCCACGTTAAAGGGCCAGGTTTAAAAGGGCTAGGCTTAAAAAGGCCAAGCTCACTCGTTTAAGAATTCTGAAAAGCCTTAAGCTTAAACAATCGGGCGGCATTGGCACTGCTATGTGCCGCCACCTCTTCTTCTGTTTGGTTGCGCAGCGTTGCCACAACGCGACACACGTGAGCGACACATTGGGGTTCGTTACGCTCACCCTGATGGCCCCTAAGCAGCATATCGGGGCTATCCGTTTCCAGCACAAAGCCATCATTGGGCAGTGCCGCTACCGTTCGCCGCAGCCGCTGAGCACGCTCATAGGTAACAGCGCCCCCAAGCCCCAGCACAAATCCTCCGTCTAAAAACTTTTGGGCTTGTTCTATAGAGCCTGAGAAGGCGTGAATCAGCCCCGCTTGGGGAAGCGCTAACTGGCGCAGCCGTTTACTGACCTTGTCATTGGCCTGCACACAATGAACCACGACAGGGAGCTTGTACTGCTTGGCCAAGTGCAGTTGATCATCGAAAAGGCGCCACTGCGGCTCCCAGGAATCTTTAAAGCGTGCATCAATACCGCACTCCCCAACCGCTGCGACCCGTGGATTTGAACCCAGCGCCTGCTCCAGCGCAAGGATATCCTCATCGCGCTGGTGCTGTTCCATAAAATAGGGATGGAGGCCCAAGCACACGCTAACATCACTGCGCTCGCCTAGCGCCAGCACCTGTTGCCAGCGTTGCCGAGTAGTACCAGGCACAATGAAATGAGAGACGCCGGCCGCGTGTGCTGCAGCAAAAACAGCATCGCGGTCCTGGTCAAACGCGCTAAAGTCCAGATGACAATGGGCATCGATAAGCATTGTCTAATTTCCCTTTTTATAGAGCACGCAAGCCCCTCCCTGGGCTTGCCAACCTTTGCTTATCTTAAAAGTAGCTAACTTAATGCTCTCGTGTGGGCTGGAAGCGAATATCGGGCCAGCGCTCCTGAGTCATTTGTAAATTAACCCGAGTAGGTGCGATGTAGGTTAAGTAACCGCCTCCATCAATAGCCAAATTCGTGCTGGCTTTACGCTTAAACTCTTCGAGCATTTTGGCATCGTCGCAATATATCCAACGTGCCGTTTGTACGTTGACCCCCTCATACAAACAATCGACTTTGTACTCTTCTTTTAGCCGATGGGCGACCACGTCAAACTGCAAGGTGCCCACCGCCCCCAGGATTAGATCGTTGTTATCCATAGGCATGAAGACCTGAGTAGCGCCCTCTTCAGAAAGCTGCTGCAAGCCCTTCTGAAGCGCCTTCATTTTCAGCGGGTCTTTCAGGCGGACTCGCTTGAAGAGCTCAGGCGCGAAGTGAGGAATACCGGTAAAACGCATATCCTCGCCGACGGTAAAGGTATCGCCGATTTGGATCGTGCCGTGGTTATGCAAGCCAATGATGTCACCCGGCCAAGCTTCTTCTACATGGGAGCGATCAGATGCCATAAACGTCAACGCATCGGCTATTTTGACATCCTTGCCAATACGCACATGGCGCATCTTCATATTTTTCTCATATTTGCCAGAGCAAACACGTAAAAAAGCGATGCGATCACGATGATTGGGATCCATATTGGCCTGGATCTTAAATACAAATCCGGTGAAACGCTCGTCGTGGGCGGTTACCTCACGCAGGTCGGTTTTATGCGGCTGAGGGGCAGGCGCATACTCCACGAAGCCGTCCAGCATCTCGCGTACACCGAAGTTCCCCATCGCAGTACCGAAGTAGACGGGCGTAAGCTCACCTCGCCGATAAGCCTCAAGGTCAAACGTGTGCGAAGCGCCCCGCACCAGCTCAACTTCCATACGTAGCTCTTCAGCCTGCTCTTCGCCCAGAACAGCATCCACTTCAGGGCTATCCAAGCCCTCGATGCGCTTGTCTTCCGGAATATGGCTGCCCTGACCTTGGGTATAAAGATGGATAACATCATTGTAAAGGTGGTAGACACCCTTGAAATGACGCCCCATACCGACAGGCCATGTCATGGGCGCGCACTGAATATTTAAAACGGTCTCGACCTCGTCCATCACCTCAATAGGGTCACGGATATCACGATCCATTTTGTTAATAAAGGTCAGGATGGGTGTGGCACGTAAACGACACACCTCCATCAGTTTGATGGTCCGATCTTCAACACCCTTGGCCCCATCAATAACCATCAAAGCGGAGTCAACGGCTGTCAGGGTTCGATAGGTGTCTTCCGAGAAGTCTTCGTGCCCTGGCGTATCCAGTAAGTTCACAATACGACCGCCATAGGGGAACTGCATAACGGAGGTCGTCACCGAGATTCCCCGCTCCTGCTCCATCTTCATCCAGTCAGACGTCGCGTGTCGGTCATTACGCTTACTTTTCACCGAGCCTGCCAGCTGAATAGCATTCCCAAACAGAAGCATTTTTTCGGTGATGGTTGTTTTGCCCGCATCCGGGTGCGAAATGATAGCGAATGTGCGGCGCAGATCCGCTTCCTGGGCTAATTGGGTATCTTTCATCTTGCCTCAATATAAATTTGTACTCAGTTTTGTACTCAAGTACAAAAGTGACCAGTGCTTAGTATTTCAAATTGGTCGCGATTGTATCGTTATGAAGGTTGTAGCGCCATGTTCATCAAATTGATGAGGTGTCGCCACGCCAGAAACGTTACAGGCAAAGATCGGTCAAAATTGGACGTTTTTGGCTAGAGGCAGCTTGCAATTCAAGCTTCGCGCTTGGTTTGCACTAGTTGATCGAAAATCCACGTAAATACGAAGGTGAAGACCAGGAAGAATACCAGTAGCGCCGCTTCCATTTTAAGTGCACCAAGCGGCCCCACTTGATACCACCACATGAATAGAGGAATCAGAATGACTCGCGAGGCGATGATCGAGGCATTATTGGAAAGGTGGATGGCCCGCGGGGCCGAGAAGTATCAAGCCATTCTCGGGAATGACAGCACTGCCGGTGCCCGTCTAAAAGCCCACCTCCAGTCTACACAACGAGAAGAGAGTGACGTCGGCAGGACCGTCTCTGCGATGCTCGCCACGCTAGTAAGCAGCGGCTACGCAAGTTCAGAAATGCAGAACTGGTATCGGGTTCGCATGGACGGTCTGGAAGCGAATGACAGGGAGAGTCGACAGCGCAGACTTGCCTATCTGGCGGCAGAAGGCGCCTTTCTTTTGCGCAACCTCGTTGGCTTGAGGATTGACGACGACAAGTGGGCATCGATCTTTCGCGACATTGATAAGATGGTCGGCTGAAGCAACTTCGCCTCCACCATATCTAGCTGCCTTGTATATATATCATCGTCGAAGTGATCAGATTGAACCTGCTGCTATCTTAAAGGCTATTCCTGCACGTTAATCCGAATAGTCTTTACTTTTAACGGCTCAGGCAGTCATATGGCGCCCCAAATCCTGCGCAGTATGACGACTTTGACGACGAAATCCCTTTTAACTGACGCCTGATCGGGGCGTTCAAATACCGAAAACGTAGAGCCTAGCGCCTCGCATTACGGGGCTTTTTAGACTTCGCCATCACCGCCTTGCGCAGAGCGCGCCATATTCTGCGATACAGCGCGGCACGTGCGGCAGCATTGCGCTTTTCAATATCCCGCATTTTCGGGTCAGGGTTGTGGAAAGCCATGTGATTCCCCTTTTTTATTAGCGAAGGCTACCACTGTGATGACGTGCGTCGCCAGTGGGCTTCTTTTTGTCTGGAGGAAATTATGCAGGCACCAATCCTCATTAACGAGCCGCTGTTAACGCCGGATATGAAGCGCACCCGGAGTGGAGCTACTCAGCTTTTCCGTAAAGACTACAAAGACCGGCAATTCACCAGTGAAGAAAACGCTGATGTTGTGCTGCGTCCGCCTGAGCGTCATTTATTTGCCGAGCTGATTGGCGGGCAATGGTGCTGGGTGAACGGCTGCGCTGAATGTAATGGTAAGCCACGCGATTGGATGACCTATATCGAGTGCGATAAGCACGACGTTTGTCGTACATGCAAAACGCCTCGAAGCCAGTTAACAGAATCCCCATGGGGCGGCAAACACGGCTGGCAATGCAAGCCCTGCGCCGAGATTGAGCACGAGGCAGAAAAGGTAGAAGCGCTTGCAGCGATGCCGGAAGAGCACGACGAGATTGATTACCGCCTTGAGGATAATCCGCGCTGCCCCTATTGCGATTTACAGTTTGAAGTAGAAAGCGAAGAAATCGACGGCATGGTCAATAGTGAGCAAGAGCGTGAATGCGAGCGATGCGATGACACGTTCACGATTGAAGCAGAGGTCAGCGTTACCTATTCAACCCCAAGGATTAAACGAGCAGCGCAAGGTAAGGAATCCTTAAGGTAGCGGCAGCATGATAGAGGTTTCTTAGAAACAGTAGAGGCAAGTTATGGGTTATCTCGACTACAGCAAACTGATGCTCACCAAGATGACTAAGGTCGAAGCGCGGGAAGCCTGGGAGCGGCATATTGAAAGCCCTGACCAAGCGCTGCCTACTGGCCGGACGAGCCGCGACCGTTACATTATTACCGGAGATAAACATGGGCCAAGCACTTGAAAGCCTAGAGGCCATTAACGAGCAGTTAGCATCCCGAAATGAGGACATTGAGGCGGATAAAGCGGCGTTAATTGCCGAAAATAGGACATTATCGGAGCGTATCGCTACGCTCGAAGCAGGTAATGCAGAGCTGCGTCAGCAGCTTGTTTCGATGAGGGCCGCGTAATGGCTATGGATCAACAATATACCGATGTCCGGAATCAGTTGACCACTACATCTTCTCAAAATGTGAAGTAGCCCGATCTGGGGCTGCGCTCTTATGAGGCGAGAAGCCTTACGTACTCCGGGCCGCTACCGCCGTCTTCTGAAATGGAACGTTACGAGTCAATAATGCCTGGTGCGGCTGACCGCATATTGTTCATGGCCGAACAACAACAAAAACACCGACACGATCAAGAAATAGCTGCCTCTGTTTTGGGCTTGGGTGGCGTTGCCGCAGTAGCAGCCGTATTTATCAAGGTTCGCAGCAAGCAATAAATTTTATAACTGCAACATATTCACCCGTCAAAATGTTTAACAACTGACTGCCGTTTAAGCATGAAAAATCACTTTTGAGCCCAATGAAAAAACGCCGAACAGGTCGGCGTTTTAAAGATAATAGCTAATTGTGGTCGCTTGCACCCGCCTAAGCGTAGGTATTAACCTGCGTACCCACATTACCTTCTTGAGCAAGGTTGGACTCAGCGCCCATATCCGCTGACGCCATGATTTCCGTGACCTGTTGAGCCTGAATATCCAATGCGTCTTTGAAAATCTGCATTTGGGCCTGTTCAGCAGTTTGCGCTTGATTCATATAAAGCGCTGTACTCACCGTATTGCTTATAGATACATCCATAAAGCCTGCCCTCAGAAGTCAAACGTCAAATCAGCTTAGCAAATATCCGAACAACCTACAAAGCGGCGTGACGATTTAGAACCGTTCAGCTCGAAAGGGTGACATATCAATTTCTGTCGGCTTGCCATCAATCATGTCAGCCAATAGCTGACCTGTTGCTGGCCCAAGGGTAAAACCCTGATGCCCGTGCCCAAATGCTAACCATAACCCAAGATGACGTGGTGCCGGACCAATAATCGGCTTCATATCCGGCAAACAGGGGCGCGCGCCCTTCCAGGCGGCCGCATCACGGCGCTCTCCAAGCGGAAAAATAGTCCTGGCCACTTTTTCCGCCGCCTCCAACTGATGCTCATCAGCGGGCGACTCTATTCGATCAAGCTCAGCACCGGTCGTTAGGCGCACTCCTGCGTTCATTGGCGCCAACAAATAGCCAACTTCAGCATCCATTAACCAGTAATTCAGCCTGGCTGGCGCTTGGGCAGCATAGTGCATGTGATAGCCACGCTTAACAAAGGTAGGAAAATGATAGCCCAGCCCTTTCATCCATTCGCCAGACCATGGCCCCAAGGCAACCACCACTTCATCAGCGTCAAGGGTTTGCGTTTCAGTAACAACCCGCCAGCGCTCGCCTGCTTGCTCAACCTTTTGGATATCTGCCTGAAGAAGCTTACCTCCGTTGCCCATAAAATCCTGCGCATAGGCGGCCACCAAGGCCCCCGGATCGGCCACCGTCCAAGGGTCCAGCCAATGAATAGCACCAATAATATCCTTACCTAAATTCGGCTCTTTGCTTTCAACGCCTGCACGATCCAGCACGTTAAACTGCACCCCATAACGCTCACGAGCTTCTTCAGCCTCTTTAATACGTTTTTCCAAGCGCGGTTGCGTGCGGTAAATCTCTAACCACCCTTCACGGCGCACCAAGTGCTCGGCGCCAGCAGCTTCAATCATCGGACCGTGCGTTTTTAAGCACAATTGGATGAGAGAAGCCCACTCAGGAACGATTTTTTTATAGCGCCCTGACGAAGAGTTATGCCAATAGCTTAACAAGGGTGAAGCGGCATTCAGCATGCCTGCCGGGCGATAGCGAATATCCACGCGCTTATTAGGCAGCACGCTTAAAATGGTTTTCATATCACGGGGGAATGCATAAGGACGCACCGCCTCTCGCTGAATGATGCCCGCATTACCAAACGACGTTTCCCGACCAGGCTGGCGCCTGTCCACCAATGTGACCTGGTGCCCGCGACGCTGTAAATGCCATGCAATACTGACACCCACCATACCCGCCCCTAGCACTACCGTTTGTCGCGTCATCTTGCATTCTCCTCAGCGCTAATACCCACGTTTAATACAGGCGAAAACAACGCCAGCAACTGATTGAAAAATATCACTAAACAAAGGGCATTTACACAGCTTAAAAAGCTTTTTTCAAGACTTTTTGCAGCAATTAACGCTGTAAAAATATCACCCGCAGACAACTCCACTGCTTTAAAGCTTTGCAAGCGGACAAAGCCACAAAAAAAGCTTAAGCAGCAATTAAACACAGGGTGCATGGAGAGTAAGCACAACAAGGGAAGCATGACGAATTGTCTTTAAACAGACATTACAACATGCAGAAAGGAATATGAAAGGAAAACGCAGAAATCAAAAACAAAAAAACCACAATTAAGTGGTATCAGATATGAAGAGAAGATATTAAATAGGCAATACGAATGGGGTGGATGATGGGTTTCGAACCCACGACCACCGGAGTCACAATCCGGGGCTCTACCACTGAGCTACATCCACCACAACCTAAAACTGTAGCCGTATATTACTATCGAATGGGGTGGATGATGGGTTTCGAACCCACGACCACCGGAGTCACAATCCGGGGCTCTACCACTGAGCTACACCCACCATAGATAGTACTAACGCACTTAAACTTTCCTAACCGGCAAATGACCATCGAACAGCATTACTAATGGCACGCCCAGCAGGACTTGAACCCGCAACCTACGGCTTAGAAGGCCGTTGCTCTATCCGGTTGAGCTATGGGCGCACATAAAGCATCCCAAAAAACACTGAACGCCAATGAGCACTTGACCACAACCAAACTTGGAAAAGCAAAGTAACGCCTTTCGCGTTAAGTGTGGTCGGGATGGAGGGATTCGAACCCCCGACATCCTGCTCCCAAAGCAGGCGCGCTACCAGACTGCGCTACATCCCGATTTATCACCTTTGACGCTTACCGCGCTGCTCGTCTCAAGCGAGGCATATATTACTATTTTTAAAATTAAAGTCAACACTTAAAGCGAATGATTGTGTAGATGCTTTGCCTAGCCGCTTGGGCATGCGAAAATTACTTCCGATAGTAAATGCTCAAGCAAGCGTGCTTTTGCATCAGCGCTCCAACCTCCATAGGGATCTTTGTAAATGACCGCCCAACTTATCGATGGAAAAGCCATCGCTGCTCATGTCCGTCAACGCGTTGCCGAGAAGATAGCTAAACGTCAGCAAGTAGGCGCTCGTGCACCAGGACTAGCCGTTGTTGTGGTCGGTGAAGACCCGGCGTCTCACGTCTATGTTAGTAATAAACATCGTGCCTGCGAACAAGCAGGCATCTTATCGTTTCAACATGCCCTCCCCACAGCTACCACACAGAAAGCGTTGGAAGCATTGGTTGACCAGCTTAATGATGATGCAAGCATAGACGGCATCCTGGTTCAGCTACCGCTGCCTGCTCATCTTGATGCAAATCCCATTCTAGAGCGCATCAAGCCCGACAAAGACGTCGATGGCTTTCACCCCTACAATCTTGGGCGGCTTGCTCAACGGTTGCCGGCTCTACGCCCCTGCACACCCAAAGGGGTCATGACCATGTTGGCAGAAAGCGGTCTGCCGGTGCGTGGCTTAAACGCTACTATCGTTGGCGCTTCTAACATCGTGGGCCGCCCAATGGCACTTGAACTGATGCTGGCAGGCGCGACCATCACTGTATGCCATCGCTTTACCCAGGATTTGCAGGCCCATGTTAACCGTGCCGACCTGGTGGTCGTGGCTGTCGGCAAACCTGGCATTGTTAAAGGGGAATGGATTAAGGAAGGCGCCATTGTGATTGATGTTGGTATCAACCGTCAGGAAGATGGCTCGCTGGTGGGAGATGTTGATTTTGCAGCCGCGGCCGAGCGGGCCAGCTTTATCACACCTGTCCCGGGGGGGGTAGGCCCCATGACCGTTGCCACTTTGCTTGAAAATACGCTTGAAGCGGCTGAGCATCACGACGCCAACGCGTAGGTTCACTGTACTGTTAATTTTTAGGGTTTGATGAAGGAGCCTATTCGATGAAGCGTATTGGCATTATTGGCGCAATGGCGCAAGAAGTCGGCATTCTGGTCGGACAGCTCGACAATGCTGAGCGCTATGAGCATGCAGGGTTTGTATTTCATACGGGTATGCGACATGGGCTTGAGGTAGTGATACTACAGTCCGGCATTGGCAAAGTGAATGCGGCGGTGGGTACCGCCATTCTGCTGGAACGCCACCACCCTGACGCTATCATCAATACGGGTTCAGCAGGCGGATTTGCAAGCGACCTCAACATTGGTGACGTCATCATTTCAGATGAAGTACGCCATCATGATGTCGATGCAGTGGTGTTCGGCTATGAAATAGGTCAGGTACCCGGCATGCCCGCGGCTTACCTGGCAGATGTTCAGCTACGCGCCATTGCCCGCCAGGCAATCAAAGAGGTTGGCGAGGTTAACGTCCGAGAGGGTCTCATTGCGACGGGCGATGCGTTTATGTCTGATCCTGCACGCGTGGCTGCGACACAGGCCCAGTTCCCTTCCATGCTGGCGGTTGAGATGGAGGCTGCGGCGATTGCGCAAACCTGTCACCTGTATCAATGCCCGTTCGTGGTTATTCGTGCGTTATCCGATATTCCGGGTAACGATGATAACCACCTATCTTTTGAACAGTTCCTGGACGTAGCCGCCGCCCACTCATCGCGCATGGTGGACCACATGCTACAAACACTTGGCCAGCGCTAAGGTCTTACCAACAGCCGGTGTTTACCACTAACGAAAACGGAGCCGAATGGCTCCGTTTTCGTTTCTTACTTCATCAACAGATTTCTTACTTCATCAACAGTTACGCTTTAATGGACCACTCAAGCGACTCTCCCGCCAGCAATGGAACAATCGTTTTGCCCCCCGCGTAAGGATAGGCTTCCGGCAGCTGCCAAGGTTTACGCTCTAACGTGATTTTGTCGGTATTAGGCGCCAAGCCATAAAAACGCGGACCATTCAGACTGGCAAACGCTTCCAGCTTATCGAGCGCGCCCACTTCATCATAGGCCCTTGCATATAATTCAATCGCCGCCGGTGCCGTGTAAGCGCCAGCGCAGCCACAACTGGATTCCTTATCGCCCTTGGCGTGAGGCGCACTATCCGTACCTAAAAAGAACTTGGGACTGCCACTGGTGGCTGCTTTCAGTAATGCCTGGCGGTGCTGTTCGCGCTTTAAGATAGGCAGGCAGTAGTAGTGCGGACGAATCCCACCCACCAGCATTTTGTTGCGGTTAAACAGCAAGTGATGCACCGTAATAGTGGCCGCAATATTATCCGGTGCGTTTGCCACAAACTCTGCCGCTTGCTGGGTCGTAATATGCTCAAAAACAACCTTTAACGCGGGATGGCGCGCCAGCAGAGGCTTCATTACCGTTTCGATAAATACCGCTTCACGATCAAAAATATCGATATCGGCAGTTGTTACTTCACCATGAACGAGCAGCGGCATTCCTACCTTGGCAAGCATCGCGATGGTGTCATCGCAGTGCGCAAGATCGGTGACACCAGAATCCGAGTTGGTGGTTGCCCCAGCAGGGTACAGCTTAACCGCTTTAATCACGCCGCTTTGTGCTGCGCGCTCAATTTCCTCAGGCGGCGTGGTATCGGTTAAATAGAGCGTCATAAGAGGCTCGAACGTGCTGCCTTTAGGCAAGGCAGCCAAAATACGCTCACGATATTCAAGCGCCTGAGCCGTGGTCGTTACCGGAGGCGTTAAGTTAGGCATAATAATCGCACGCCCCATTTGGGCGGCGGTATGGCCTACCACGGCTTTCAGCGCCTCGCCATCACGTAAATGAAGGTGCCAGTCATCGGGGCGGGTCAGGGTAATAGCGTCCACGGTAAGTCCTAAGCTGGTTAAAGAAAAAAGCCAATACAGTATACGTGATCCACTTGGCGGAGAAATCTGCTTATCAATGTCACACACCCTAACAAGTATCGTATTATAACGGCACTTTTAGAGGTTCAAGGTCCAATTGTTTATGCAAAATGTGCGACGCTATGCGGATATTATTGCCAGCATAGAGGGGCTGGTATGGCTAGGTCTCGCCTGGTCGATTTCCATTTCCGTACATACCGGCAATACCGAGCCGACGCTGGCAGCACTTTTTATCGTGGGTGCACTGGTGCTATTTAGCTGGGCACACCGACCAATGCGCTATCTACTGCGCCGCTACCATATCCGTAAGCGGCGCACGGATATGTGGATTCATATTCTGGCATTACCCCTTCTGCTCGCGATGTTCTTTCATATCATGGTGGAAGCGACTTTCGGCAGTACCTGGCTGCCACCAAAAATGCTGTTATTCAATCTAATGGCATCCGCTGGCTGGCTGACCTATGTCATGACGCTACTCATTAAGGTTGTCATTCACAGCATCAAAACTTCACGTAAATAGGTAGTAGCCCATGCAAACGGCTTTGCCGCTCCCCCTCTCGACCCCGAACCGCAATCTTGTTCGCCTCACTATTGTTCGGGGAATCACCTGGACAGGGTTTCTGATCGCCATAGTAGTCGGCGTTGAGCTACTGGCCTTTGAATTACCCGTAACCGCGGTCGTCAGTGTCGTTATCGCGATGGGCTTATTGAATATCGCCACCTGGTGGCGATTGGGGCGCCCGCGAGCGGTGGAACATATTGAGTATCTGCTGCATTTATTGGCCGACATTGCGGGCCTAACCCTGGTATTTTATTTTTCGGGTGGCTCAACCAATCCGTTTATTACCTACTATCTGGTGCCTGTGACGATTGCTGCGGCAACCCTACCGTGGCGCCATGCCTGGATATGTGCGATCTGCGCCATGGCTGGCTACAGCTTTCTAATGTTCTTTTACCACCATGTCCCCCAACTGGCGCATATTAATAGCGATGAAATGCTCAACCTGCATGTCCTGGGCATGTGGCTTAACTTTGGCCTTTCAGCAGGTCTGGTCACGTTTTTTATCTATAAAATGGCCCATGCACTGCGTAATCGAGATAAAGCACTTTCTCTTACTCGCGAAGCGGCGCTGCGTAACGAACAGGTGCTGGCGGTAGCCACTCAGGCGGCGGGCACAGCACACGAACTAGGCACCCCGCTCTCGACCATGGCCGTACTGTTAAAAGAGATGCAGGATGAGGCCCCCGAAGGGGGAACATTACAGCAGGATATTCGCTTACTGCGCCAGCAAGTCGACATTTGCAAATCTCGTCTTCAGCATTTGGTCACCAGTGCCGATCGGCGACGCATGGCAGAACCCGAAATACTGGATGCCCAGACCTGGCTAACCGGCGTTGTACAGCGCTGGTTAGTGTTGCGGCCAGATGTTAGCCACCAATTTGAAATTATTGAAAGGCGCGGCAAACCCTGGCTTGCCGTTGACACAACGCTGGACCAGGCACTAATGAACCTGCTAAACAATGCCGCTGATGCCAATCCCGAACAGGTTTCTATTCGCCTTGATTGGCAGGAAGAGAGCGTTGTCATTGATATTCGTGATCACGGCCCGGGCATTGCCATGTCTATTGCTGACCAGCTCGGTGATACGTTTATTTCTACCAAGAGCAAGGGAATGGGTATTGGCCTGTTTTTAACTCATGCCACGATCAATCGCTTTGGGGGAGGTGTTAGTCTGTATAATCATCCCGAAGGTGGCACGCTGACAGAAGTAACACTTCCGCGTAGCTCCGCCCCCCTTTAAGCCAAACTAACGGCACAGCCTAATTGAAACGCGTTTTAGTGTGTTTCAAGCACTAACGTTGAGGACATCATGCAAACGACAGATCAGCGCCTGCTAATTATTGATGACGATGAAATGTTCTGTCACGTGCTCAGCCGAGCGTTCACCCGCCGCGGTTATGAGGTAATGACAGCGCATGATGCAGACCAGGCGCTTGCGGTAGCGGTTCAATTTCAACCCACCATGGCCACGCTCGACCTCAAGCTTGAAAACAGCTCAGGACTAAAGCTGCTCCCTGAGATGTTGGACGCCGTCCCAAGCTGTCGTATTGTAGTGCTTACCGGTTACTCAAGCATTGCCACGGCCGTGGAGGCCATGAAGCTCGGAGCCGTCAACTACCTGTGCAAACCAGCCGACGCTGACGATATTATCGCATCCTTTGAACACCAGGAAGGCGACCCCAATATAGAGCTTGCTGATAACCCACCGTCCATTAATCGAATCACGTGGGAGCATATTCAAAAAGTGCTTCATGAACACGACGGCAATATTTCCGCGACAGCCCGCGCGCTCGGCATGCATCGCCGGACACTGCAGCGGAAGCTGCAAAAACGCCCCGTTAAGCGTTAGCCCTGCACCAGCGGCCTGCTCCGCGGCAGAGCCAGCACTCGCCGCGCTGAGTTTGCCTACCGCATTGGCTCCCAAGTCGACCACCGCAGACGCCGATATCATCGGCGTCATTGCCTTACCCTATTGGCGAAGCAAGGACAGCTACGCCACAATAGGCACCATTGAGCTATCCATCATTTTGACGTTAGGAGTTTTCGCATGTTTGTGGTTATTTTTGGCAGAATGACCTGCCCTTTCTGTGTCCGTGCCAAGCAACTTGCTGAGCACTTGGAAACAATCGGTACGATCGAGGGTTATCGCTATGTCGATATGCCCTCTGAAGGCGTTACTAAAGAGGATATCGCTAAAACGGCAGGCAAGCCTATTCATACGGTTCCGCAAGTATTTGTCGACCAAACGCACATAGGCGGCTTTACCGAATTCGACAGGTTTGTACGTGAGAAGCAGTTATTAGCTCCCCATGAAGATTCGTTACGTTAAATTTGCCGTTTATAGTCGTTGAACACGCTTTTTCTCGCCTGCCTATACTGGGTTTTAAACAAGTCCCTCTTTCTAACATCGCTTGTTTAGGCGGCGAGGATAGCATCGTGCAACGTGATGAATTCGTACAGCAGCTTTGGCTTGACTATATTCATTCGCATCCCGACATCGGCGGTTTGCGTCTTTGGCCTCTCTCCTCCACGGCAGAATACTTAACGCTCGTAACGCTGAACCATGGCCCTTTTGCTGCTTCCGTTTTGAATAACCGATTAGCGCACATGGGGTATCGTCAGGTTGCCCATTATGCGATGGCTGACAAGGGCCTTCTCATTCGCCTTCTCGCACCTGATGACCAAGGAAGTTGGCTAGTATTAGCTGAGCTACAGTTGGGGACGCTGTCAAAACTGCCTCGTGAGGCGCTGGCTGCGCTGGTGAATCAATCACACCCACAGGACTGCAAGGGCCACAACTTGCTGTGTCGCGGGCGTCCGTGGCCCATGCCCTCCTGGTCGCTGTATCAGCAGCTTCTAAAGGCACACCCACTTGCTGCCTGGCTGGCGGTTATGGGCCCGCGCCTACACCATGCAGGCTTTGATTGTGCCGAGCTCGGCGATACGCTAACAGCGCTTAATGACCAGCTAGAAAAAACAGGCATGCCCGGTGAAAAAGAGCCGCAAAACGGCGTGTTTGCGCTTTCGACGCTTATTGAGCATCATTTTTATCCTGCCATGCCGCAACGCATCATCTTTAGTGATGGCGATGAGCATCGCCTCTGCCTAGGCGGTTTGGCGCTGACTCAAAAACATATCGATGCGGGCCATGAACGCATCGCCGAAATACTCATTCCTGCCCATGCCCGCTGTGAGATTGTCTAAGCAGCCCGCCAAGGCTGCTTATAACAAGTAACGTACTTACATTTGCGTTTACGCTTCCACAAACGTCATTTCGGGTACATGGTCAGGCACTATCAGCTTACCCGCCGTTTTTTCGATAATTTCATCGATGCTGACCCTGGGCGCGCGCTCTTTAAGCACAAAGGCGCCGTCTTTAATTTCCAGGTAGGCCAAGTCAGTCAGAACGCGGTTAATACAACCAGCGCCCGTCAGCGGTAAAGTACACTGCTCAAGCAGCTTCGACTCGCCATGCTTGGAGGCGTGGGTCATCGTGCAAATAATATTTTCAGCGCCAGCCACCAAGTCCATGGCTCCCCCCATTCCTTTAATCAACTTGCCTGGCACCATCCATGACGCAATATTGCCATTCTGATCGACTTCAAACGCACCTAAAACGGTGAGATCCACATGCCCACCGCGGATCATGGCAAAAGATTCTGCCGATGAAAAAATGGCAGCACCAGGCCGAGCGGTCACCGTCTCTTTACCAGCATTAATCATGTCAGCATCCAGCTCTTCCTCCGTAGGGAAACGCCCCATGCCCAATAAACCATTTTCTGACTGAAGCATCACATCAATGCCTTCAGGAATGTAGTTGGCAACCAGAGTGGGGATACCAATACCCAAATTTACGTAAAAGCCATCTTCCAGTTCACGCGCAACACGCTGCGCCATCTGTTCACGTGTTAAAGCCATGGTGGCAACCTCATTATTCAGCGATTAAAAAAGTTGTTTAGCCGTTAGCGGTCAACGATTTAGCCATGCACCGTGCGTTTTTCGATGCGTTTCTCAAACGAACCCTGAATAATCCGATCCACATAAATACCCGGGGTATGGATCTGGCTGGGTTCAAGCTCACCTGGCTCTACAATTTCTTCAACTTCCACCACTGTGATTTTTCCAGCGGTCGCCACCAAGGGATTAAAGTTTTGCGCTGTATGGCGGTACACAACATTGCCATAACGATCCGCTTTCCAGCCTTTTACTATTGCGAAGTCACCGACGATGGCTTCTTCCATGATGTAGTGGCGCCCGTTAAATTCGCGCACCTCCTTACCTTCACCAATGGGGGTACCGTAGCCTGTCGCGGTATAGAATGCTGGAATGCCTGCGCCACCCGCCCGCATTTTTTCAGCCAGCGTGCCTTGAGGGGTAAGCACAACCTCAATGTCATCGTTGAGCATCTGCTGCTCAAAGAGCGCGTTTTCGCCGACATAAGAGGCAAATATTTTGCGGATTTGACGATCTTCAAGCAGAACGCCCAAACCAAATCCATCAACGCCGCAATTATTAGAAGCAATCGTCAGGTTCTTAACACCTCGACGCTTTATTTCTGCTATCAGGTTTTCTGGAATTCCGCATAGGCCAAAGCCGCCAGCCAGTACAGTCATTCCGTCTTCGATACCTTCCATCGCTTCGGCATAGGAAGCAACACGCTTATCAAATCCTGCCATTATTATGCCTCGCCTAGTTGTCGGTGGTGCGTAAAATGCGCTTATCGGTACTGTCAGTGTTGTGTCTATTACTATATTTGGTTACCCAAGCCCAAAAAGTGATGCCTATCACGGGCTGCCTTAAGCTTAGCCATTAAAGAGCCGGAAGTGTCGCTGGATGGAAAATTACTTCTTGGAACGCGAGAAGATAACAACGATAAAATACGTGCTTTTTTACCATTGTACTGGGCAGCATAGCGTTGATCCATTAGCATTAAACGCATCGTTATACGTTTCATTGAAGGACGGATATGGCTATTTTAAAGGGCTTAGTCAGCATTGTGCTGTTCACGCTCACCACGCTTTTTTGGGGAATTCCCCTTATTGCGCTCACTTTTCTAAAAGTCGTTATCCCAGTGAAACGCTTTAGAACATGGGTACTTGACGGCTTATGCGCCGTGGCCCTTAACTGGGTCGGCGCTAATCTTTGGTGGATGAAGCGCTGGCTGAGACCAGATGTCACTTTTTCGATTCCTGAATCGTTGAGCCCACACCAATGGTGGCTGGTCATATCCAATCACCGTAGCTGGACCGACATTTTTATTCTTTTCATGGCCTTGCACCGCCGTATCCCTATGCCGCGTTTTTTTCTAAAACGACAATTGATCTGGATCCCGATTGTAGGTCTTGCCTTTTGGGCACTTGAATTTCCGTTTATGCGCCGCTTTAGCCGTGAACAGATCGCCAAGAACCCCACTCTTGCCACGATAGACCGTCAATCCACAGCATCCATGTGCCACCGGGCGCGGAGCGCGCCCATCGCCATATTTAATTTCATCGAAGGCACACGGTTTACCATAGCGAAGCGCGACGCACAGAAAAGCCCATATCAGCATTTGTTAAGGCCAAAAGCAGGGGGAATTTCGCAGGTACTTAGCCTGCTTGGCGATCAATTGGATGGTATTCTTGATGTAACGATCAGTTACGCTAACCCGTCGCCAACGTTTTGGGGTTTTTTATGCGGTCAGGAAGCGCCTATTACACTACAGGCACGAACATTGCCCATTCCCCAGTGGATGCACGAATCCGACTACCACGAAGAAAAGCAGCATAAGGAACGCTTCCACGCATGGACCAATTCACTCTGGCAGGAAAAAGATGCCTTGTTGGACAGCCAATCCGATCACGCCTAACTGTCTGGCTTGGTGCCTGCTTGCTAATTAGCTTATTAACAGGTTGTGCGGGTTCGTCGGCCTCTTCCTCCCAACGCGATGCCGTACCCATCCATAGTGCGAGCCAAATCAGTGGCAACTGGGTGGCCGTTCAACGTGGGGATACGCTGGGGAAACTGGCTAACCGCGCTAACGTACCTCTTGAACGTCTGGAACGTTTTAACCCAGGCGTCAATGCGCGTCGTCTCGCGGTCGGCCAGCGCTTGATGATACCTACTCAACAAGAGCGTGCTCCTTCCGGCGGCCCTTACCGTTATCAAATCCGGCCTGGCGATACGTACTCCAACATAGCACGACACTTTGGCACGACCAGTGGACGTATTCAGAGCGCCAACCCCGGCACTTCGCCCACCGCGTTAAGGATAGGCCAAATCATAAGCGTTCCTTTAAGCAACAGCGGTACGCGTAGCCCAGCGCCCACCAGCAACGCCTCGCCCAGCAATCGGCCATCGCCCTCTAGCAGCACCCCGGCTGCGGCGCCTACCGCTCCTACTTCATTACCCGCATCCGCGCGCCGCTGGCCTTGGCCACTGGAAGACTACCGCATTGTTAGACGTTTTGGCGCAGACAGCCGAGGAGCATTGCAACCCATGCTGCTTGCGACCCAAGCCGGTGCGCGTGCTCAGGCCGTAGCCCCCGGCGAGGTACGCTTTGCAAACGGTATGCGCCAGCTAGGTGAAGTCGTGATTGTGCACCACGCTGATAATCTGCAAACGGTATATGCACTGTGTGAACGCACGCTGGTCTCGGTCGGACAGCACGTCAAAGCAGGTGATGAGCTGTGTGAAGTAGGTCAAAGTAATACCACTCAACGTTACGATCTGTTGTTTGATTTACGTCAGGGAGGCAAGCCGATCGACCCCGGCAAGGTACTGCGTTAACACAGTGCTTAGTTAACACGTTTGCTAAACGAACAAAGCCCCTTATCAAAAGGGGCTTTGTTTTCTATAACGACTCTTTACTGTTGACTTAACCGCGATAATAGCTGGGCTTAACAAAGGGCATAGGCGTGACAGTCATCGGCAGTTGCTTCCCACGCACATCAGCAAACAGGTTGCTTGCTGGCGCTTCCCAATCACGGCTGACATACCCTATGGCGACAGGATGCCCAACGCTTGGCCCAAACGTGCCTGACGTTACGACTCCAACCTCGTTGCCTGACGCATCCCGCAACACAGCACCTTCTCGAATAGGTGCCCTACCTTCTGCCCGCAACCCTACACGCTTGCGTAAATGATCCTTGGCATCGATTTGATGAAGAATGACATCCGCCCCAGGAAAACCTGCCGAACGCTCCCCCCCATGACGACGGGGCTTGCCAATTGCCCAAATCAATCCGGCTTCCACTGGCGTTGTAGTGGCATCCATATCATGTCCATAGAGACATAGCCCGGCCTCCAGGCGCAACGAATCGCGAGCGCCTAGTCCAATCGCCTCAACTTCCGGCTCTGCCAGCAGACGCTTGGCAAACGCTTCACAGGCATCGGCTGCCACGGAAATTTCAAACCCATCTTCGCCGGTATAGCCACTACGGCTCACCCATACCTCATGCCCATCAATGGTAAAACGTTGATGCTGCATGAACACCAGTTCACATGCCGCTGGGCAAAGGCGCTGCATAACAGCATGTGCCTGGGGGCCCTGCAGAGCAAGCAAGCCGCGGTCTAACAACTCAATTTTGTGGGTGGCGCCCAAATTTGCCTGCAAATGCGCCAAATCCTGGTCTTTACAAGCAGCATTAACCACCAGATAGAAGTGGTCGCCACCATTAACGACCATTAAGTCATCAATAATTCCGCCTTCAGCATTGGTAAACAGACCATAGCGCTGCTCACCTTTTGGGAGCCCCACTAAATCCGCTGGAATAAGTGCTTCCAGAGCCTTGGCGGTATCTTCCCCTGATACAAGAATCTGTCCCATATGAGAAACGTCAAATAGGCCACACTGTTGCCGGGTGTGCTCATGCTCTTTTTTTACCCCCAGTGGATACTGCACCGGCATATCATATCCAGCAAAGGGCACCATTTTTGCCCCGAGCTCAAGGTGCAGTGCGTGAAGTGGCGTATGCTTTAGATCGTTCATGATAGTTCCTTGGTAAAAACGAACAACGGGGAGCTATTGCCATAGCTCCCCGATTCGATTACTGCTTAAGCGGCAAATATCGCTTACTTGTCATGGTCTAGTTCTTCACCGGCTAAAATTTCCTTGCCCGCAAAGTAGTCCTTGGTCAGCTTGAAAACCACCGGGGAAAGCAGCGCCAGCGCAATCAGGTTGGGAATGGCCATCATGGCATTAAAGGTGTCGGCCATGAGCCAGATAAAGCCGAGTTGCGCAATAGCGCCAAGTGGAATAGCTAATACGAACAGAACGCGATAGAGCATGATGGAGCGCGTTCCAAACAGGAACTGGAAACATTTTTCGCCATAAAACGACCAGCCTAGAATAGTCGTGAAGGCAAAAATAGCCAGCGCGATAGCCACAATGGGATTACCGAATCCAGGCAGTGCTTGGTCAAAGGAGAGCGCGGTAAGCGATGCGCCTTCTTCACCCGTTTGCCATACCGTAGAGGTCAGGATCACCAGCGCCGTAATAGTACAAACGATGATGGTATCAATGAAGGTGCCCAGCATGGCAATAAGCCCTTGGCGAACCGGGTTTTTAGTTCTGGCCGCGGCATGAGCAATAGGCGCACTACCTAAACCTGCCTCATTGGAGAAAATACCCCGCGCCACACCGAAACGAATAGCGGCCATCACAGCGGCACCCGCAAAACCACCCGCCGCCGCCATGGGATTAAAGGCGTAGTAGAAGATCAGACCAAAGGCCTCGCCGATTTGCCCTGCGTTAACAATCAGCACCAGCACACCGGCAATCACATAAGCAATCCCCATGATCGGTACCAGCTTCCCAGCAACTTTCGCAATCCGCTTGATGCCGCCTAGAATTACCGCGCCGGCCAATACCATGATGATAACACCGGTTAGCCAATGCGGTATGCCAAAGGTGACGTCCATCGCATCTGCGACCGAGTTAGACTGCACCGTATTACCAATACCAAAGGCTGCGACAGCACCAAAAAACGAGAACAGAGCGCCAAGCCAAAGCCACTTTTTACCCAGCCCGTTTTTAATATAAAACATGGGGCCGCCTACGTGGTGGCCGGTATTATCTGTTTCACGATAGCGTACAGCCAATACCGCTTCGGCAAATTTTGTTGCCATTCCTACCAGCGCTGTAATCCACATCCAAAACACAGCACCTGGGCCGCCTAATGCAATTGCGGTGGCCACACCGGCAATATTGCCCGTACCGATGGTGGCTGAAAGCGCCGTCATCAGGGCATTAAAGGGGGAAATTTCGCCGTCTTCATCGGACTTGTCGACGCCAGCCTTAGCGACGGAGTCCTTGTGGGCAGGTTTAGGCTCACGCCCCTGCCAAAGTAGCTTGAACCCCATGCCCAACTTTCTGATGGGCATTAATTTCAAACCAATTTGCAGGTAGATCCCCACACCCAGTAGCAAAATCAACATCAATGGCCCCCATACGACGCCATTGATTGCCCCAAAAAGGCTATTTAACGTTTCCACACGCTTCTCCTTACCCTATTAGTTCAATTTTTATAGATGTCTGGCCGTCAGAAAACGGGCATTCACGATTATTTTGTTTAGCTAATATAGCGATGTCATGGGCACGCCCCATCGTTGATAGCATGATAGAGGCAATTATTAACATGCTCAGGTGAACCACCTGTATGTTTTACACCATTAACCCTGTTCGCTTCTATGCTCAGGCCCTTCTAAATAGTAAATGCCTTCGTACCTCCCCGCCCGATAGGCACACTGAGTCATAAAATCTCCCTCGCCGAGCATTTTTTAGCTTACAGGAAACTTGTTTCCGATCAGAAACACGTTAACATGCTTAAAAATTCGCTTATTGGCTGGCACGCTGGTAGTCGCCAAGACTTCCGACAAGCGCTAGTATTAGCCTGTCCAGTCAATTGTTTCATAAAGGGAATCATCATGAGCAACCTTCCTGCAAATCTGCGTTACGCGAAAAGCCACGAATGGGTACTTGATCATCAAGACGGCACCGTCAGCGTAGGGATTAGTGACCACGCCCAAGAAGCGCTTGGCGATGTGGTATTTGTTGAACTACCCGAAGTGGGCCAAACGCTTACCCAGGGCAAAGAGTTCGGCGTTATTGAATCAGTAAAAGCGGCTTCCGATCTCTACGCCCCGGTAAGCGGGGAAGTTATCGAAATTAATGACGCGCTTGAAGACTCACCCGAAACGGTGAACGACGCACCCTATGAAGACGGCTGGCTGATGAAGGTACGCCTGACCGACCAGAATCTGGACGGTTTACTGGATGCTGATGCTTACCAGGCCACATTAAGCACTGACGATTAATACCGCAAAGCCTGCCCTTTACGGCAGGCTTTGTATTTTATGCCTCTACCACGCTTCTCTTTCTCGCTCGGAATCTTCCCATGTCATTTGAAACACGCCGCTTGTCCGAACTAGCCGACCACGATGCTTTTATCAAACGTCATAACGGCCCGAATGCCGACGACGTAGATACCATGTTAAACGTGCTCAATATCAAGCGCATGGACGATCTGATTGAGCAAACCATACCCAGCGATATTCGTCTTGGCCGTGAACTGAACCTGGATGATCCACGTAGTGAGGCTGAAGCGCTTGAGTACTTAGGCCAGTTGGCGCGCCAAAACCGTGTTGCTAAAAGCTATATTGGCCAAGGCTATTACGGCACGCATATGCCAGCGGTTATTCAACGTAATGTGCTCGAAAATCCGGGTTGGTACACCGCTTATACGCCCTATCAGCCGGAAATTTCTCAAGGCCGGTTGGAAGGATTATTAAACTTTCAGCAGGTTATTATGGACCTGACCGGAATGGAGCTTGCCAATGCTTCATTACTGGATGAGGCCACGGCGGCTGCAGAAGCCATGGCACTCTGTAAGCGGAGTAATAAAAAGAGCAAATCCAACGCTTTCTTTATTGCCGACGATATTTTTCCGCAAACCCTTGATGTCGTAAAAACCCGCGCTGATTTTTTTGGTTTTGAACTCATTACAGGTCCTGCCGATACGCTTGCCGACCATGATGTGTTTGGCGCGTTGCTTCAGTACCCTTCCGCCAGCGGCGAAGTACGTGACTTGGCACCTCTGTTAAAGGCGGCCACTGCCCATAATATCATGACCTGTGTAGCCTCTGACTTGCTGAGCCTGGTGCTACTCAAGGAGCCCGGCGCGTTAGGTGCGGATATCGTGATTGGTAATTCGCAACGCTTTGGGGTGCCAATGGGCTTTGGTGGCCCACATGCGGCGTTCTTTGCCACATCAGACAAGCTTAAGCGCTCTATTCCCGGGCGTATTATCGGCGTATCCAAAGATAGCCGAGGCAACACCGCCCTGCGGATGGCCATGCAGACGCGCGAGCAGCATATCCGTCGCGAAAAGGCCACCTCCAACATCTGCACGGCGCAGGCTCTTTTAGCCAATATTGCAGGGTTCTACGCAACTTATCACGGTGCTGAAGGGCTGCGTAAAATTGCTGGGCGTGTCCATCGACTCACCACATTGCTGGCGCAAGGCTTGCAGCAATCTGGCGTTTCGCTGGTGCATCACAGCTGGTTTGATACGCTGCGCTTAACCCAGGTAGATGCAGGTAAAATTCATGGCCGCGCCATGACGCACGATGTCAATCTCCACTACTTCGCCAATGGTGATGTAGGCATCAGCCTGGATGAAACAACCACCGCACACGATGTTGCCACCCTATTTGATGTGCTGCTGGGTAATGAACACGGGCTTTCTGTTGCCGCGCTGGACGAGCAGGTAATTGCCAGCGCTATCACGGGCATCCCCACCGCCTGCCAGCGGGAAAGTGATTTTTTGAGCCACCCCACCTTTAACCGATACCGCAGCGAAACAGAAATGCTGCGTTATCTAAAACGCCTGGAGAATAAGGACTTGTCGCTTGCCCATGCGATGATCCCTTTAGGCTCTTGCACCATGAAACTTAACGCTACCAGCGAAATGATCCCTATTTCCTGGCCTGCGTTTGCAGACTTGCACCCGTTTGCGCCGCGCGACCAGGTCGCTGGCTATCATCAAATGATTGATGAACTGGCCGCGTTCCTCGTAGAAATCACCGGTTACGATCATATTTCCATGCAACCTAACTCGGGCGCGCAGGGTGAGTACGCGGGGCTGCTGGCCATTCGCCGTTACCAGGCGGCTCAAGGCGAAGCACACCGTAATGTGTGCCTGATCCCAAGCTCTGCCCATGGTACCAACCCGGCAACAGCGGCCATGGTGGGCATGGAGGTGGTCGTTGTAGAGTGTGATCAGAACGGCAATATCGATATAAATGACCTAATGGACAAAGCCGCCCAGCATAGCGACAAGCTCTCGGCGATCATGATTACTTACCCGTCGACCCATGGTGTTTTCGAATCTCATGTGCGCAAGGTCTGTGACGTGGTGCATCAGCACGGTGCCCAGGTGTATGTCGATGGCGCCAATATGAATGCTCAAGTGGGACTAACGCGTCCTGGCGATTTCGGGGGCGACGTATCGCACCTTAATCTACATAAAACTTTCTGCATCCCCCACGGCGGAGGCGGCCCGGGTATGGGGCCTATCGGCGTAAAAGCTCACTTGGCGCCTTATGTCTCCAACCACGTGGTGACACCTATCAATGGTGTGAACCCAGAGAGCGGTGCCGTCTCAGCGGCAGCGTTTGGTAGTGCTTCGATCCTGCCTATCTCGTGGGCCTATATTAAAATGATGGGCGCCCAAGGGCTTCGCGAGGCAACACAGTTAGCCATTTTAAACGCTAACTACATCGCCAAGCGCCTGGAAGAGTCCTACTCCATTCTCTATCGGGGAACTAACGGCAGGGTTGCCCACGAATGCATCATTGATATTCGCCCACTAAAGGCAGCGTCAGGTATCAGTGAGGAAGATATTGCCAAGCGGTTGATGGACTATGGCTTCCATGCGCCCACCATGTCATTTCCGGTGCCAGGCACGCTGATGATAGAGCCGACCGAGTCCGAGTCCCTCTATGAAATTGACCGATTCTGCGATGCCATGATTGCCATCCGCGAAGAGATCAAGCGCGTTGAAAGTGGCGAGTGGACGCTGGATAACAACCCCTTGGTTAACGCACCCCACACGCAGGCCGACATTATGGACAGCCAGTGGGAACGGCCTTATGACCGCCAGCTGGGGGCTTTTCCCACTGAAGCGGTCACTGCAGCCAAATACTGGCCAACCGTTAATCGGGTGGATAATGTGTTTGGGGATCGCCAGCTTATTTGTTCTTGCCCAGGTATCGATGAATACAGGAAGTAAAAATACGCTAGACGCTTAATACGTAAGCCAACACTTCATCAAGTGAACGCCTTTGAGCCCTTATTCGGGTACCAGAGGCGTTCTTTCCTGGATGCGCTGTTTACAAAAACCATCCAACAGTTTTTCATAGCGTTTAGGAAGTACGGAGTCACGCCGACGTAACAGATAGAGCTCTTCATTCACCGCAATGGGTAAGGTTAACGCTTTCACCTGACGCTGCCACGGTGACGTTTCTAATACCAATAAAGAAACTACTGTAAACCCAAGCCCACGAGCAACCGCATCTAGCACCATACCGACTTCGTTGGTAAAACCCTGGTAGCGAAAATGTGTCATTGAGCGAAACTCACCTGGATAATTCGCTCTCAACAGTGAATACGCGTGGTTAATGCCATCGTAGTAGTTAAGAAAGCCGATGCCCATTAAATCAGACAGCGTACTTCCGGCAAAATCAGCGGGCACCACTAGGCACAGCGGCTCTTTATGCCATAGCGTGCAGGTAAGATCAGGGTGGTTGAGCGCCTCCGTAACGATACCTATATCGTAGCGCCCTTCCAGCAAGTCATTCACAATTTCATGGTTAAACGCAAAGCTATAATTAACGGTTAAATTAGGATGCATTTGCTGCTGACCTAAAATAAACGGATAAAGCATAAGGCCAACACTTCCAGGCGACGCAATACGACACTCACCACTGTCCAAGGAGTCGTCATCCAGGCCATGACGAAATTGTTCGTGCTCAGCAAAGAGTTTTAACGCGTAATCGTAAGCACGACGACCCGATTCCGTTAAGGTAAAGCTTCGCCCTTTACGCTCAATTAGCGTTTTATCAAGATAATTTTCCAACTTACGTACATGCTGACTAACCCCGGGCTGGGTCATCTCCAGGCGATGTGCCGTACGTGTAAAACTACCGGTCTCAACCAACGTAATAAATGTCCGAAAGTACTGGGCATTAAACATAATAAAACGCCATTTTCTATAGCCACCGTGTACGCGTATTTTGCGCATAGAGTAGCACAGTTGGGCTTGTCACTGGTTGCGCTGTACCCACCGCTATAGCGTGCTAGTATGCAAGGAGTTAAAAAAATGACCAGGAATCGACGCACTAATGACATCAATTATTCAGCCTCGTGCCACTATCTCTAGTATTATTTCTCCCGAAGGAAGCCTTGAAGTGCTTTCACAGCACGAGGTTAATCGGCTACAAAGCACCTCACAAAACGGCTTACATGATTTACTGCGCCGCTGTGCACTGGCTGTCTTGAACTGTGGAAGACCCACTGATGACAGTGTGGCTATTCTTGAAGCGTATAAAGATTTTGATATTGAGGTGCTACAACAGGATAGAGGGATTCGCTTAAAGCTAACCAATGCGCCAGCAGAAGCCTTTGTCGATGGCCAGATGATACGCGGCATTCGTGAGCACCTTTCCTCCATTATTCGCGATATTGTCTACGTATATAATGAGATCCAGAACCACAACCGCTTTGACCTTAATACGGCAGAAGGAACCACCAACGCCGTTTTTCATATTTTGCGTAAAGCCGGCACGTTAAAACCTGGGCGTGACCCAAGTTTAGTCGTTTGCTGGGGCGGGCACTCAATTTCACGTGATGAGTACGAGTATTCAAAAGATGTTGGCTACCATCTTGGGCTACGCGATTTAGATATCTGCACCGGCTGCGGGCCAGGCGCCATGAAAGGACCGATGAAAGGCGCAAATGTTGCTCATGCCAAACAGCGGCGTCAGGATAGCCGTTATCTAGGGATTTCCGAGCCAGGCATTATTGCCGCAGAAGCCCCCAATCCCATTGTTAATGAGCTCGTCGTCATGCCTGACATTGAAAAGCGCTTGGAAGCGTTTGTACGTCTAGGCCATGGCATTATCGTCTTTCCTGGCGGGGTCGGTACGGCTGAAGAAATTTTGTATCTACTCGGCATACTGCTGCATCCAAATAACAGTGAAACGCCCTTTCCTCTCATTTTCACAGGGCCTGCAGATTCGGCAGCGTATTTCCAAAAAATAGACGAATTTCTGGTCTATACCCTGGGTGAAGAAATTCGTCGCTACTACACTATCATTACCGGTGACCCGGTGGCGGTCGCCCGTAAGATGCGTACCGGGATTGATACCATTAGAGAGTTCCGGCGCAATCAGCAGGATGCCTTTTACTATAATTGGCGCCTCACCATTGCACGAGATTTTCAAGCGACCTTCGAACCTACACACGAAGCCATGCGTGAACTCGCTCTGCATCGCCAGCAGCCCAAGCATGAACTTGCCGCCAATCTTCGTCGTGCCTTTTCTGGGATTGTGGCTGGAAATGTCAAGGAACAAGGCATTAAAGCCATTAAAGCACACGGTCCCTTTGTGCTAACCGCAGAACCTGCCCTGATGCAGCGCCTGGACGAGTTACTCACCTCATTTGTTGCCCAAGGACGCATGAAGCTTGATGGCCAACCCTACACGCCGTGTTATGTTTTAAAATAACCGCGGCTCCAAGGCGCTATTTGCAGCACAATTGCCAATATCTGCAGCCGAGAAATCGGCTGCTTCACTTTTGCCCGGAAGAAAACCTTGCTCATCGCCCTATTGACGCTGTTAGCTGCTGGCATTATTAAAGGTGCTATTGGTTCGGGTGTACCGGTGTTGGTTGTGCCGGTATTTACCATGCTTTATGACGTTAAGCTCGCGATTGCCGTACTGGTTGTTCCCAACCTGCTTAGTAACCTACTTCAGGTGTGGCAATACCGGCGCTACCTACTGCCCATCCGGTTTCTGGCTGCTTTTTCGATAGCGGGCGCGTTGGGTATTATTCTGGGCACCTGGGGATTAGTGGTTCTCTCTCCAAAGCTGCTTTCGTTAGGCGTTGCTGGCGCGATTGTCTTGTACCTAATCATCAAACTAACAAGACGGCGCTTGGTACTTTCCTACGCACTGGCTTCACGAATCGTCATCCCGGCTGGCTTACTGGGCGGTATATTGCAAGGCGCTGCGGGCATGTCCGCTCCCGCTTCAATTACATTTTTGAATGCAATGAAGCTGGAAAGGCCTGTGTTTATTGGCTCAATTTCCGTCTTTTTTGTGGCGATTACCTGCGTGCAAATTCCCGCGCTCTTAAAGACTGACATACTGACCATGCAGCGTTCGCTTTATAGCGTCATTGCTCTAGGCATCATTTTGACGGCCATGCCGCTGGGCGCCTACCTGGGGAATCGAATGCCACACCGTTGGTTTGATAATTTAATCATGCTGCTGCTTACGGGTATCGCCATTAAAATTATTATTGATACGCTACTCCAAACTTGATGCTCTAAGATTAGGATCCTAAAGCAAAAAATAAGAAACAATCTACACTCTAGTCTGTCTTACCTTATCAAGCTCGGTACTTACCAAGGGATGGAGCTAGCTATGCAGATGATTGATCAACTACATGACGGAATGACAAAAGCCTTTGCAAAACACTGCTTTGAAAGTAGCTCAGTTGAAAAACTCCGTGCAGCAGCCGAAGGTAAGGCTGATTCGGCTGAAATGAAGCACTGGGGAATAACGGAAGGCCAATGGGAAGAAGCTGTCGCGGCAGCCCTAGCCGATCTTGAGGCTGGCGAGTAACCTGCTCATTACCTGCTCATTCGTTATGCTTTCCTAAAAGCCGCTCACGCCATTTGTCGGCGGCTTTTCTATCGCTAAATTAACAAACATTAAAGCCACCTTTAACGCAGCCATTGTGTGATCACAAGCAAACTAAAACGTTCTGACGGAGTCCTAAAAAAAGATGTAGCACGAAATAACGACGGCTGATGGAGAAATACCATGTCCATAATGATTGACGATATACTCATGTTGCCAAAAACGGATTTTAATGACGCATTAACTGTCGGCGAGGAGCGAGAGCATTTTGGCCTAGTTGATAAACGTGATAAATACAAACAGGTGTCGAGAGACGTTCTTATCAAGGTAGTCGCCATTCATGATGACAATTATGAAGTTAAAGTCATTGACATATTAACACCGTAATATTGGAGTGGCACTGGCAGGGCATATGATTAAGCTCGCCAGTGCACTTTCTTGCTTTTTCACTTACTCGTCCACCGATACTCTTCGAAGATCTTCAAGGCACACATTTTTCGGCAGCTCAGACTCCTTTGCAGGTAACCATACTGGCGACAAATCGCTATCCTCACGTCCATCCTTATGAGTACAACCGGGTATGCGATAAACCACTCGGTTATGATGATCATCCCACGCAAAAATACGGTCCATACGGCTCTCCTTGAAATGGATAACGCTCAGCAGTGTACTGATGCCAATAGTTTGCACTTGAGTAACGAGCAAGCCCCGCTCTTTCCTTGGCAACAAATCTCTTGGTGTGAAAAGTGACATGTCCGTGTCACCAACCTGTGCAGCCTTCTCACATTTACTTCATTTTTCGTTTTAAAGCGTTCTCGATAGACAAAATCATTAGCGAGCCACACATAATGCATTATTGTGGCAGGCAGTTTCCCCAAAATATAAAATAATCGGTTTTGCCGAAAGCATTTGCTAAGCTAACATTAAGAATTAATATATATTGCCAATGATTGATTAAATGCTTTAAACAAACCGGGGGACGATCCAGCGATGGCCAAAGGAATCAAGATTTATAATAAACCGGCTGGCGGGTGGGGAGCACTCAAAGCTGTCGCCGAAGCTGTGCGTGAAGAAATGGGGCTGAGTACCCATACGCGCGCATTATTGCAAATGAATCAGCCCGATGGCTTTGACTGCCCAGGCTGTGCATGGCCGGACCCCGAGCACACGTCATCGTTCGAATTTTGCGAAAATGGCGCCAAGGCCGTCACCTGGGAGGCGACATCCAAGCGCGTCACGTCAGAATTCTTTGAAACACACACTGTTTCAGAGCTTTGGGAATGGTCGGATCACCAGTTGGAAAATCAAGGGCGCTTGACTCAGCCCGTACGTTTTGATGCCGAAACCGATCGTTTCGTTCCAGTAAGCTGGGAAGAAGCATTTAGCCGAGCTGCAGAAGCTCTGAATAATCTCGACGATCCTACGCAAGCGGAGTTCTATACCTCAGGGCGGGCGTCCAACGAAGCTGCTTTTCTCTATCAGCTTTTTGCACGTGAATTCGGCTCGAATAATTTTCCCGACTGTTCCAACATGTGTCATGAGCCGACCAGTATCGGGCTACCAAAATCGATTGGCATCGGTAAAGGGACAGTGACGCTTAATGATTTTGAACAGGCTGATGCCGTTTTCTGTATAGGACACAATCCTGGAACCAACCACCCACGTATGCTCAGAACACTTGCGGATGTCTCGAAGCGCGGAAAGCCGGTGGTGGTTATTAATCCATTACGTGAACGAGGCCTGGAGCGGTTTCAGGACCCACAATCGCCTGGTGAAATGCTCACTGATAGCGCAACAGGTATTGATCGCGCTTACTTTCAAGTGAAGGTCGGCGGCGACGTAGCCGTGTTCAAAGGCATTATGAAATCGTTGTTTGACGCTGACTCGAAAGACATGGCCGCAGGTGGGAGCGGCCTGCTTGATCGCTCTTTTATTGCCGAACACACGGTCGGCTTCGAGGCGCTGAAGTCGGATATTGAAAATACAGACTGGGATACCATTATTCGCCGTTCGGGCCTGCCGCGTGAACAAATTGAAGCGCTTACAGACACCTATGCATCTGCTGAGAACGTTATCTTTTGCTATGGCATGGGTATCACGCAGCACCGGCACGGGACCGAAGCCATCCAGCAAATGGCCAATCTGCTGCTACTACGTGGAAACATGGGACGTCCCGGTGCTGGAATTTGCCCATTACGGGGCCACTCCAATGTTCAAGGTGATAGAACGGTCGGCATCACAGAAATTCCAAACGAGGCATTTCTGTCGCGGCTAGATAAGGCATTCGGTATTAAAAGCCCTCGTGCCCATGGTCATAATGCAGTCAACGCACTGGCTGCAATGCGTGATGGACGATCAAAGACATTCATCGGTTTGGGCGGTAACTTTGCCGTCGCCATGAGCGATCCCAAAATCGCCTACGATGCCTTCCGCAGCCTTGACCTCAACATCCAGATTGTCACAAAACTCAACAGAACCTGCCTGCTGACAGCACATGAAACCATCATCCTACCGTGCTTAGGCCGAACCGAGCATGATATCCAGGAAACGGGCCCACAAAGCATCACTGTCGAAGATTCAATGTCGATGGTCCATGCATCAAGGGGTGGCCTAAAACCCGCATCAGATGAACTGCGCTCAGAGCCCGCCATTATTGCAGGCCTCGCCATGGCAACACTGCCCGAAACGGCCGTCGACTGGAAGGCACTGATTGCCGACTACAACCAAATCCGTGACAAAATTGAGGCTGTTTTTCCGGATTTCTTTGACTTCAATGAGCGTATTCAAAAACCAGGCGGCTTTCGTCTGAGAGTTGGTGCAAGTCAGCGAGAATGGGATACGCCTGACGGCAAAGCGCATTTCCTTGTCCTGTCGGGTACAGACGAGGATGACGGACGCGATGATACAGCACTCACACTGACCACCATACGTAGCCATGATCAATACAATACAACAATATACGGCTTGAATGACCGTTATCGAGGCGTCCACGGCAGGCGTGATGTACTGTTCGCAAATCGTGATGATCTAGCAGACTTGGGGCTCGAAGAAGGTGATGTCGTCGATGTACGGTCAGGAGATCGAATTTTGGCAGGGCTGACACTGGTGGATTATTCGATTTCGCGTGGTTCATTGGCAACGTATTTTCCAGAAGCCAACTGCCTTGTTGGTCTGGATGACAAGGACCACGAAAGCGAGGTCCCTGCTTATAAATCCATTCCCGTCACCATCACAAAAGCAGAGGTTTCACTCTGATAACATGCGCGGTGAGGCGAAACCTCTCAGATGGGGGTTACTGAACTGAATCAAACGGAAATGTGATTTTTTAAGCTCACTACTTCAAGCATATTCAGCAAGGTGCTGGGCACCCAACGGGGAGACAGAGCATGTCTCCCTGAACTATCCAAACTGAGACACTCAATGATGGACGATCCTGTCGAAAATCTAGACAGACCGGGAAATCGTAACGCCCAGATACGCTATATCATACTTGCCGGAATAACGGGAATATTAACAGGAACGGTCGGCTCGTTTTTCCACCTTTTGATCGACCGTCTCCAGGTTTGGCCACACCTGTTGGCTGAACATATTAGCGGTACAGCGCTCATTATCTCGGCTGCACTAATCACGATGTGCATTACGGTTCTTTCCGCCTATTTCGTGAACCGCTATGCCCCTGAGGCACGTGGAAGTGGCGTACAGGAAATTGAGGGGGCCATGCTGGGCTTAAGGACCGTTCACTGGCGCCGGGTGCTTCCTATCAAGTTCTTCACGGGTGTGGTGGCTATTGCTTCCGGCCTGGTCCTTGGACGTGAAGGCCCCACCATTCATATCGGTGCTTCGTTTTCCGCGGCGATCACCGAGTTTTTTAAGGTAAGCGAAACTGAGCGGCGCGGCATGCTTGGCGCTGGTGCAGCGGCTGGCTTGGCTTGCGCCTTCAACGCTCCTCTTGCTGCCATTCTTTTCATCATAGAAGAGACACACCGCCAGTTTCCTTATACGTTCCGGACGTATATGGGCATTATCGTTGCCGCGCTGCTGGCAACCGTGATGACGCAAGTCATCGGTGGTACAGCGCCCGATTTTTCCATGTTGATTGCAGCCCCTGAAAATTGGCTGCTGCCAGCATTTGTGGCGCTTGGCTGTCTCCTCGGCGTTCTCGGTGTTGCGTTGAATGCAGGCCTTATGCACATGGCGGTACTCGCATCGAGCATCAATGCACGCGTCCCCTATCTCTTTCCCGCGCTTGTCGGCTTTGCTGTTGGGGCGCTGCTTATTCTTATGCCGTTATCCGTGACAGGTGGCGAATATGCTCTGACGTTTATTGCTGATCACAGCCAAGGATTAATGTTTCTTCTGCTATTGGCGATCATGCGATATTGCACGATGGTTACCAGCTATTCTGCCGGCACACCAGGCGGTATCTTCGCGCCTATGCTGGCTTTATCAATGTGCGTTGGCTTGGCTTTTGGTGGCACCCTTGATGCCTTAGCGCCATCAGCCGACATAGTCCCACTGGCATTCGGTATAGCGGCGATGGGCGGTCTATTCTCGGCTTCAGTGCGCGCTCCCGTGGTCGGCGTAGCCCTGACCCTTGAACTGACAGGTTCCTATACAATGGTTATGCCACTGATAGCCACGTGTGTCACTGCCAATATGGTGGCTCAATGGATCGGCGGACGCCCCATTTATGACCAGTTACTCGAAAAAACATTGGCGCAAGCCAAGATTAACCCGGCAGCCAAGGGGGCCGACAAAACGGGCCTGGCATAAGCTTTTAGGCATTAGCACTACTGTCTTTTATACGTAGGCACCAAAATCGTTGGCACGAGGATAAAGTGGATATAACTGTCATCATCTTTCTGCTGGTCTACTTGGCATTGGCTCTCGGCCATCTCCCTGGCTTTCGTGTTGATCGAACGGGCGCTGCCGTCGTTGGTGCTGTCGCCATGATTGGCTTTCAGCGGATTACCGATGAGGCGGCCTGGAATGCAATCGATTATGAAACGATCGGCTTATTATTCGGGCTAATGATCGTATCAGGTGCTTTTTCCGTTTCTGGGTTTTACGCATGGCTCGCCAGTAAAGTGGCCTCGATGGACGTCTCTCCTCCGCGCTTGCTTGCGCTGTTGGTAATAACGGGGGCAGGCCTATCGGCGGTGCTAACGAATGATGTAGTCGTGGTTGCCATGACACCTTTGTTAGTGTCGATAACCCTTTCTCGTGGCCTTAATCCAACGCCATTTTTGTTGGCCTTTTGTTTTGCGACCAACACCGGTTCGGTAGCCACTATTATTGGCAGCCCACAAAACATGATTGCAGCCCAAGCGCTGGGCTTATCGTTTACCGGATTTATGAAGGTTGCACTGGTACCTGCGTTGCTTTCCTTACCACTTGTTTGGGGCGTTGTAGCCCTGCTCTATCGAGGCAACTGGAAGCTTGCGCCGCATAATTCGAGCGTGCCACGTGAGTCGCCAGCGCCTATAGCATCAATGGACCGACGAGAAACCCTTAAAGCTGCGATTGTGACGATTGGTGTAATTTCTGCTTTTGTATTTTCAGACTTACCTCGCGAACTTATTGCTCTGTCAGCAGCAGGTATTATTCTGGTGAACCGCCGCTTATCTTCCAAGGAAGTGCTTGGCACGGTTGATGGGAATCTGCTGCTTTTATTGATGGGATTGTTTGTTGTGAATGCCGCGCTCGCCCAGACAGGGATGCCGCAAAAGATCATCACCGAAATGCAGGCGGCAGGTATCGACTTTTCCGATCCAACAACACTTTTTATTGTCGGCTCAGTCTTAAGTAATGTTATCGGGAATAATCCTGCAGTGATGCTGCTGGCGCCATTTTTACAGCATTCAGGGGATGTGGATGCGCTTGGTGCAGCGCTGGCATTGAGTACAGGCTTTTCCAGTAACCTCATCATTTTTGGAAGTCTTGCAGGCATTATTGTGGTTGAGCAGGCAGCAAGTCGCGGCATCACCATTAGCATGCGAGAATTCTGCCGTGCAGGCGTTCCAGTTGCCGCCGCTTGCATAGTGCTGGCGCTCGCTTGGATAACACTACTGACCGCGTGATCATGGCTGTTCGTATTTTACTAGCCGATGCAGCACCCACGTTGCCGAGCAATTTATACGAGGCATGGGTATCACCACACGCTATTATGGTCAGTCGATCACCTCGAACAGGCTGACGATCCAGATCACCTGAAACAGGAGCGCGAATACAACGAACCCCGCCTGATAGCGTTCCGAGCGCCAGACCAGCGCCAATATGGTTCCGGCAATCAGCACCGCCTGACGAACCGGGTAATACCAGCCATAGTGCGCTGCATAATAGTCACCGCCCTTGATCAGGGTATCGATAACATCGACGACCAAGAGCACTAGCAGCAAAACATAAAAGCTCCGGCTGCGCTTTTGGAAGTAATCACCAAACCCCTGATATTCGTCCATGCGATCCGGAAACAGAACCGCCGACAAGGCTGCAAATAGGCTGGCATAGAATACCAGGAAGAAATAGATTGCGAAGGACCAGTTCGGGCGATGGGCGAGCGCGAATTCAAACCACCAGAAATGAATGATAAACAGTAGAAGGAATAGCACCCAGCCTAAGTGTAGGAGATAAATTTTCTCCCGCCCCGGATGTTGAACGAAACGCGTGAGGCCGATAATCAGGCGACTAACGCTGAGCCCTAGCACCATACCCACGATGATGCGGATATGCGTAAAGATTTCTCCGCCGGAAGGAACATGCGGCAACTCGTTCATGTCACCTCGCGATGCTGCAACTGGATCAACATACGCAGGTTATCAAAACCTGCTTTTTTGCATTTCTTTCAGAGTCCGACCAATGGATGTTTTCATGCATATATTCCACAAGCCTTTTGAGGCTGCGACACCACTTCCCGACGGTATCAGTTCGATTATCCCAGGAGAAGCTCTTTGTTGCACAAAGCCCTTGCTGACTGGACTGCCCCTTTCCCCAAACACCGTTACCCCACGTTTTTCGTTGCGGATATGCCGAGGCCGTACCTTGCCTCTCGTTTGAACGTCTCTGTGAGGGAGTACACCGGCTACTCGATACCTATGGAGACATATGTGTGGTTAGTTATGAACCACCACTTAATACAGTGTAATAAAATTATCTGAATCAAGCCCTTCGCCTAGTGTGATTCCACTTTCTCTTATGACACAAGCGGGGTGAAAACTGACGATACTTTGCCATAATATTACCAAGCACAAAAAAACGCCGCTCGGCATGACCCGTAAACGGCGTTTTATCAGTATTCCTGGTCGGAGTGACAGGATTCGAACCTGCGACCTTTGCAACCCCATTGCAACGCGCTACCAAGCTGCGCCACACTCCGATGTCTTGTGCATTTCCCTCAAGACGGTGCGTATACTATCGCTTTATGCACCAAATGAAAAGTTCTTTTTGCGCTTTCTTTTCAAGTATTTGGCATTAGGCATGGTCTGCATCTAGCAATAGGCGATGCATCGCTTCATACACGCCGGGCGCAGTCACCAGCAGTTCATTAGGATACAGATCCGCAGGCACGCCTTTTGGAACGGCACTCAAGTGCCCTACGCTTGCCCCAGCTTCCCGGGCAATAACCCAGCCAGCAACAAAGTCCCAAGGCGAAACGCTTTCATAATAAGCACCCAAGCGTCCGCAGGCCACATCACACAAGTCCAACGCTGCTGCTCCATTGCGCCGTACATCTCGACAATGCGCCAATACTTCATTCAAGCGTGCTAGTAGTTTTTGGCGGGCCTCTTTTTGATAAGGAAAGCCTGTACCTACCAGGGTTTCAGCTAGCCTCGTTACCTTACTGGCCTGGATAGGTTGCTGATTGCAATAAGCGCCCTGTCCTTCTGCCGCACTGAAGGTTTCATCCAGGAAAGGCGCATAGACCACACCCACCTTGGCTATCCCCTCTTCCATCCACCCAATGGACACCGCAACATGCCGTAACCCTTGCGCAAAATTGACGGTACCATCAATGGGGTCTACCACCCAAAGTTTAGAGACATCGGCATTTAACGCATGCGCGGGCGATAGTTCTTCACTGAGGAGCGCTTCATCAGGGAAGTAAGTGTTTAATCGTTCTCTTATTAACTGATCGACGGCCACGTCAACATCCGTAACTAGCTCATCACCCGCTTTGAGCCGCTGTGAAAATGACTGGTCTGCGCGTGCCTGACGAATAAGCTCTCCTGCCTCATGGGCAATAGAAACGGCTACATCCAGGCGCTCTTTCAATGTATGCATTGCTCTGCTTTTCCTTCTACGCATTGCGAGGACTTTGAGCATAGTCACACAATATGACTTTTTAAGTCACGATGATGCAATAAAAGCAGGAAAATTAACGCAGTGCACCCACCAGAATGTCGACTACTACCCGCGTGGCCGCTTCAATCAGCACTACATCAGCGCCTACTCGTTCCCATTCGTAGCCAGGATAGCGCGGCAAATGACCGGCCAATGAGCCGTCAAAGCGCTTTGCTATACCGGGTGGTAACGGTTTGCCACGCTGAATTTGTCGTTGAATGCCGGGGGGCAGTGATTCAGCAGCGGGTGCATTAAACTGGCGTAGCAAGCGCAGCAGCTCGCGCTCATTGACGCGTGGCAAATCCACATATTGCTTATTGTGGCTTTCACGCATCGAACGTGAGCTTCCTTGCTGATACCGCTGCTCTTGCCCATTATCGCGTGCGCCATGGGCTGGTGCGTGGGCAGGCGGCTGTGCAAACGTGTTGCTGGCACCTATCAAGCCTCCCAGACAGCTTACCAACACGGCTAGACTCGTTCGCTTCATTTGAAAACCTCTCACTAAACATATTGGCTAACACGATTGCTTGTAGTGTAGTGAGGAAATACGCACAGAGTATGGAAATATAAAGATCATACGGGGTCTTTTAACATCCACTCCCTATCTGATACTAAGAGCCTTTGACCACGATTTTTCCTGCTTCAATATTAATAACGCCCCCGCGTGCTGACTGAATTTCGATGGCATCCCTACTTGTGTCACTGCTCGTAAATGCTTCAAGCAAATCTTGTTTACGGCTATCCGTGTGGCTATCACAGGCTTGAAAGCTGAAATCATCAGAAATAGCTGAGTCTGATTGAGCTGTTTTGGACAGCGAATAATTTACCAATGCCATACTCCGATAGGAAGCTAGCTCTCCCTCGCATGCGGTTAAAGACGCTTTATCAAGGTAATTCCCATACTGGGGCACTGCCACTGCCATCAAAACGCCTACGATAGCAATGACGATCATGAGCTCTATCAGCGTGAAGCCACCTTCATCCCCTTTGATCTTGCCGCTATGCTTATCCAAACTGCCCCCTGTTTATCGACATCACGCACATTTTTTATTGAAATTACCAACTAGTCTTGCAGCAGTATCACAGATACAATACTAATCATAATTAATCAATTTATTAGTCGAAGAATAGCGTTTTAATTCATGAGCGAAGGCGAATTATTGTTAGCAATCTTTCACAATCAACAATTAATACTTTAATATCAAAAGCTTAAAAGATCATCTTTTTCGAGATTATTGATGAAATTTGAAGGATTAGCCAAGCGTTTAATTAATAGTGAGCTGCTAAGCATCGACCAGGCCGAAAAAGCAGAAACAGCATCACTCGCCTTGGGAGTATCATTATTACGCTATGTAGCTGAACAAAGACTCGTGGACGCTAGCGCCGCCGCCTCTGCAGCTGCCTGGGAATATGGCTTTCCAGTAATTGATTTAGAGGCTCTGCAGTTAGAAGCACTGCCAAAAGCTACCAGTTTTCCTGCCCATCTTTTAACATCATTAAAAGTCCTGCCTCTGGCTCAACGGGGGCGTCATCTAACGGTCGCCATTTTCTGCCCATCAGCCCTGTCTCAACTTGATGAGCTAACATTCTCTCTGGATGTCGTTAGCATTGAAGGAATTTTGGCCCCGTTCGATCAGCTCGAGACCGTATTAAATAGCTACCTCACCCATCATAAATATGCCTCTTTGGGTTCCATAAAACATCTGCCTGATTATAAATTGGCCTCTGAAGATGAGGATTTTCAGCTTGAGGACATGGCCCAAAGTATAGAAGACGGGCCCGTCGTTGAATTCGTTAATAAAGTACTGTTGGACGCTATCGATCGAGGTGCTTCAGACATTCACTTCGAGCCCTATGAGCAACACTACCGCATTCGATTTAGAATTGACGGCGTGCTTATTGAAGTTGCCCAGCCACCACTGACAATGCGAAATCAGATAGCAGCACGCTTGAAGATCATGGCTCGCCTTGATATCTCGGAGCGTCGCCTTCCTCAGGATGGAGCCATTAAATTCTCGGCAAAACGCCACCAAACGTTAGATCTGCGTATCAATTCATTGCCGACCGTTTACGGTGAGAAGGTCGTACTACGCCTGCTTGACCCTACCTCTCTTCAGCTTGGCATTGACCAATTGGGCTTTTCAGATACCCAGAGGGGACTCTATGAAAAGGCACTCAAACAGCCCCAGGGAATGATTTTAGTCACAGGTCCTACTGGCAGTGGTAAAACGGTCTCACTCTATACGGGCATCGCACTACTCAATCAAGTAGAGCGGAATATCTGCACTGCAGAAGATCCTGTTGAAATCAAGGTAGCGGGTATTAATCAAGTGAACGTGCTGCCTCATATTGGGCTGGATTTTGCCAATGCACTGCGTGCCTTTCTCCGTCAGGATCCTGACGTAGTGATGGTAGGTGAAATACGCGATCTTGAAACTGCGGAGATTGCAATAAAAGCAGCACAAACAGGTCATCTTGTACTTTCAACGGTGCATACCAATTCTGCGGCAGATACCCTTACTCGCTTATGCAACATGGGAGTATCGTCATTTAACATTGCAAGCTCGGTGAGTCTGATTATTGCACAACGCTTAGCTCGAAAATTATGCAGTCATTGCAAACAGCCTACGAATATCCCCATAGACGCCATATCCAGCGAAGTTGTCAACGAAGATACTCTTCAACAAGCAACCTTTTACCGTGCTGAAGGATGCAAAAGATGCACGCATGGATATAAAGGCCGGGTGGGCATCTATGAAGTGGTGCCCGTTTCAGAAACGATTCGGCAGCTCATTATGCACAACGCATCCGCACTTGAGATTAACGAGCAGATCAAAAAGGAAGGACATGCCAGCCTTCGCCAAAGCGGCTTTTATTACGTTATCCAAGGCATTACCAGCCTGGAGGAAATTAATCGTGTCATTAAGGAGTAACGTTTGACTCGATATGCCGTTAAACGTAAAGCCAAGTCACCCCGCTTGTATCGCTGGAAATGGACAGGGACGGTGGGCCAAACACGCTTACTACATGGTGAAATTATCGGCCATAGTAAGGTCGCCGTTACCGCCGAGCTACGTAAACAAAATATTGACGTGCGGCGTGTCACTAAAAAAAGCGACCTGAATAGCCAAGGACGTATAAAGCCTCGCGATATCATGATTTTTTCACGCCAGCTGGCAACGATGATTCAAGCGGGCATCCCCCTATTACAAGCTTTTCAGGTAGTGGCTGAAAGTCTGAAAAAACCTTCGATGGTGGCGCTTGTTCATCAGCTAACCAATGACGTAGCATCAGGGACAAGCTTTTCTGACGCCTTACGATGCCACCCTCAACATTTTGATCGTTTGTTTATTAATCTGGTTGATGCAGGCGAACAGTCCGGCACACTTGACAAAATGTTAGAGCAAAACGCTGTTTATAAAGAAAAACTAGAGTCCCTAAAGGGGCGTGTCAAAAAGGCGTTGTGGTATCCGACTACCGTTTTGCTGACGGGCATCGCGATTACACTGCTATTACTTATTAAAGTGGTACCTCAGTTTGAAAGCATGTTTCAAAGCTTTGACGCTGAGCTACCGGCGGTGACACAGCTAACCGTCGACTTATCGATGCTGGCCCAACAACTATGGCTACCTTTGCTGGGAACAGCCACGGCAGTGATTCTATTGCTGCGATGGCTAACGCGACGCTCACCAGCGCTTGTCTACCTTCTTCATCGCCTTTTGCTACGTATTCCTGTTATCGGCAACATCATCAATAAAGCGGCTGTTGCACGATTTTCCCGTACCTTGGCCACTACGTATGCGTCCGGCATCCCTTTGGTAGAAGGGCTTGCAACAGCGGCAGGCTCAACGGGCAATAAAGTGTATGAACAAGCGGCACTCCAGACACAAAAGGAGGTAGCAACAGGTCAGCAACTGCATTTTTCAATGCGAATGACCAACCGTTTCCCTGCTTTAGCGGTGCAGATGGTAAGCATTGGTGAAGAAGCCGGCGCCCTTGATACGATGCTCCACCGTGTAGCAAGTTACTACGAAGATGACGTCGATAATCAGGTGGATGCGCTGACGTCTTTAATGGAGCCACTCATTATCGTTGTACTGGGCATCTTGGTTGGTGGAATTGTTGTTTCAATGTATTTACCTATTTTTAACCTGGGTACCGTTATCTAGGTATTTTGAGGAGCATTATGAGTTCTCTTACGCTGGGCACCGGCTTGGTGGTTTGTTTGCTGGGCCTCTGCTTGGGTAGCTTTGCAAACGTTGTTATCACTCGGCTTCCTGTCATGCTAATGCGTCACTGGCGGCTTGAGGCTCGTGCGGCCCTTGAGCTGCCCATGGAACAAGCACCTCGCTTTAATATTGCGACACCCCGCTCACAATGCCCACGCTGCGAGAGCCCCATCGCCTGGCACGATAATATTCCCTTAATCGGCTGGGTTAAACGACGCGGCCGCTGTGCAAACTGTCACACCCGCATTAGCTTGCAGTATCCCTTTGTTGAATCAATCAGTGGCGTACTGGCCCTAACAGTAGCACTACTGCATGGTATCAGCCTCTCCAGCCTGTTTATTTATGCAGCCTGTGTAACCCTTCTGGTGCTGGCCGTTATCGATTTTCGCACCTACTTGTTACCGGATGTTCTCACCCTTCCCTTGCTGTGGGCTGGCCTTGTATATCAGCTATTATTTCAGCCCTACTTATTAACTAATGCCGTCGTTGGTGCGATGGTGGGTTACCTGATCCTTTGGAGTTTTTACTGGCTATTTAAACTAACCACTGGAAAAGAGGGAATGGGGTACGGTGATTTTAAGCTTCTAGCCGCACTTGGTGCTTGGCTGGGTTGGAGCTTCCTTCCCTTGCTCTTACTGCTCTCAGCGGGGATGGGTGCTGTCGTGGGCGTTGTGGCACAGACATGCTTTCCACGCTTACGAGGCGCGCCGCTTCCTTTCGGACCTTTTCTCGCGTTAGCAGGCTGGGCATGCCTCCTGGCTGGACATGACCTTATCGCCCTTTATTTGTCCTTTTTTCCTGGGGTTTAATACAAACCAAGAAGGTATATTGCATCTCATGCCCAAAGCGGCGCCTACATGGGCATAATGCGCTATAGGTACCGACTTTCTACGTAAAAACACGTAAAATAGCGTTTTAAAGAACGCAATAAAGGGTCGCTATGATTATTGGCTTAACCGGGGGCATTGGTTCGGGTAAATCAACCGTAGCGCGCGCGTTTGAATCGCTAGGGGCCAGCTGGGTAGATGCAGATATCGTCGCCCGTGAAATTGTGGCACCAGGTGAGCCTGCCTTAAGCGCTATTATTGATTATTTTGGTTCAGATGTCGCCAAGCAAGATGGAACGCTTGATAGAGCGGCCTTGCGTTCACTAATCTTTGAAGATTCATCCAAGCGTGAATGGCTAGAGTCACTTACTCATCCGATTATCAGAGAACGGTTAGTCGCGCATTTAACCTCTCTATCCCACGATTCACCCTATGTACTTCTCGTTTCACCGTTACTTTTTGAGTCAGGACAAAACATGCTGGTCGCTCGAACAATTGTGGTTGACGTGCCCACCGATGTTCAGCTCTCAAGAACACTCGCCCGTGATGGCGTAAGCCCTAAACAGGTACGTGCCATTCTTGCAGCGCAAATGTCTCGTGAAGAGCGCTTGGCTAACGCCGACGATGTGATAGATAACAGCGGAGATTATGACTTTATGATGCGTCAGGTTGAGCGTCTGGACAGTATTTATCGCACTCGTTAATTCAATTTTATCTATATATTTCAGGATTATTATGACTCACCCTGCTAATGATACTCCCATAGAAGTTAACTGCCCTCACTGCGGCCAAAAAGTGGCTTGGGCACCAGAGAGCACCTACCGCCCTTTTTGCAGTAAGCGCTGTCAATTAATTGATTTTGGCGCATGGGCCGAAGAGTCTCACCGTATCGCAGGCGAGCCAGCCATGGACGAGGCTGACCTGGACACCCTTCTGGCACAAGCTGATAAAGATGCGCCTCTTTCTTAACGAATGGTTTTCACGGTGAGGTAAATATTGGTCATGCAAGAGCCCGATGTAACCGCTTATCACTTATTGCATGAGCTTGATAATCGATTTGATAATCTGGTTTGCGCTATTGAAGCGGCGCTGGTGCTTTACGAAAGGCAGCGCCCGGCGGCATGGGTTATGCATCAGCCGTCCGTCGAATTAAACTGGCTGCGAAACGCACTACTGGATATGTGGCACCAGGAAGGCCAGGACGGTCGTGAAACGCGTAATTACATAGGAGTGATTGCCGCTGACGCCCCCCTTATTGAGGCAGTTGGCACTATTAACCATGCTAAAACAGCAATTAGCGAGTTAATTCATAGGATAAAAGAGCTCTCTCCAAAAGCATTCGGAGAAATCAAGCAACGCCTGCCACAACGCCACCCTCAAGTAGATAATGTATTGCGCCGTACCGGGCTTGCCAAACTCCACCTGAAGCAGTGTTGGCGACAAATACCGATTGCGGAAGCGCCGGTTTCGCGTATACGGCTTGCCTGGTACAGCAGCGGGCGCTCGATTAAGCGTCTCAGCGTGCAGGAAGCGGAGAAAAAACTAATGCAACTGGATACCGAAGCGCCGCATATACGTATTCAGCTGCGTAAGCTGGCTGGCCTTCCTGGCGACGAGGCGTTGGCACAAGTACAAGCGCAGGCGCCTTTGATGCGGGCAAACCTTTTTTTTACTGAGCCTTTACTCGACGGGCACTCACGGCGGGCGCTCAATATTGCCATGCCGCTGTTTGTGCCCGCTCCTGACCAACGCCTGCCCCATATCAACTTGCCGCCGCTACACCCCCCTACGGAACGCACACGGGCAAGAAGACGTGATGAAAAACTTGAGCACGAAGCATTTTTACCCAGCTTGCGTATTTATCGCTACCGATCCTGATCAAAGGCCTAGGCTTTGTACGAAAACTGCTTACGCTCGACCATACGGCGTTAAAAATCAGCTCGTGCGCGAGTCCGATCAAAATACTCATTTACACATGTAAACTCGTGCGCGAGCTCGGTCCGTTTTTTCGCTGATTTTTGCCTTGCCTGGCCTTCGCTCAGCGACTTTTCGTACAAACCCTAGCCACCAGTGAGCTCAGGGGCTTGATGTTGTGGCCAGAGCTCATAAAACAACAGCGTTGAAATGAGCTCGTGCAGCTCATGGTCCGATTGGTTGTACTCATCCATTAACGCTTTCAGGCGCTCTTCAAACAAGCGCGCTCGTTCTTGTGAGCGCTCTACTGCGTCATCTTCTTCTAACGCTGCCAATGAGCGTACCGGCGGCCCAGTTGGAATATCGAAGCCACTATTAGGGCCTTCCAACTGGCGCAAAGCTTGCGCAAATGCATCATCCAACTCACGAAACTTACGCAGCTTGTCACGTTCATCCGACTGTTTTGGAGTTTTGTGATATTTCATCGATGTTTCATTCATACCTTACTTGAAATGGTCGAAGTACCGCCACAACAGATATTTCCACAAGAGATACCCAATGCCGCACAGCCAGCCTGGAAGCCTGCCGTGCATCTCGGTGCAGTGGAATTACCACCAAGCGATAACAACAGGTTATCGGCCAATGCCAATAGCCTTACGAGAAAAGGTTCAACGTATCATTCACTAAAAACGCATAGGACGTAAACGACAAAGCCAATACGTCGGCTAACTCACATCCCCGGAAACGCTATTAAAACGCACAGCTATCCAATAGCGTTTTAAAGGCAAGACGAGCAGCCACAGAATCGTACACAAAAAAATCAAACAATAGTCAACACGATACGATGGGGCAAGCTATATGCACAAGCGAACCATGTATGCCAGACAGTAACTCAATATTCCCGGACAGCGCCAGCCTTTCTATAGTGATATCAAATCAGGCCAAGCCTATTTTTAATAAACCATAAAAGAGCGTAGTGTACAAACGGAATACTCTCCACCCCTTTGCTCTTACCAGCACAAAACAGCAGCGAGATCAGTCTACTGCCGAGCTGATAGAAGCAGTTGAATATGCCACTGAGCTAGACAAGGAACGACTACAGGCTACTTAACATGTTCTTAAAAAACCGTATTGCCAGAAAGGCGAGGCGATGGACTCAACACCAGTATTGGGCGTATACCCGGAAATAGCAATGGCACCTCCACCGCATGCTGCATCAGATAGCCCATGAAGGCACTTATAGCCTCGCCAAGCGTCATGCATGCCTATAGCGAAACCATCCCTTCCTGCAAGCCATGTCACAGCAACGACACGATTACCAAACACACTAAATAAATTTCAAGCTGGCAAAGAATGCAGCACTAACTTTTGCGGCGCTAAGCTAACGGGAGGTATTTTTTTTAATATTGAATAGCTATCGGGCCTATTCTGAGCCGCGCACCGGAAACCCGCCCCTGTTAAAGCAAAACCGGCATTTCTTAAAAGAAGTGCCGGTAATTGCTAATTAATCTTCCATGCTTTCCAGCCAGGACTCAACAGTTTCGTCACCGTATTCATCCTTCCAACTACGCAAACCTTTATGGTTACCACCACGGGTTTCGATAATTTCGCCCGTCTTGGGGTTTCTGTAAGTTTTTAGACGACGCTTACGTCGATTAGGATTATTACTGGTAGATGCTTTGGTGCCACGTTGATCGTTTGTCGGATCCAACAGGGCGATAACATCTGCAGGGCGCTTACCAAATTCATTCATTAGCGCTTCAAGCTTAGCTTTGAATTCCAACTCGCTTTTTAAACGCTGGTCTCCTTCAAGACGCTGCAAGTCTTCTTGCAACTGCTTAAGTTGCTGCTCTTTTTGGATATATTCGTTTAGAAGTGACATGGGGAGTCCTTATACTTCAGATTTATCTTCTGGATATTGAATTGACACTCATCATATCCATTAGTTCAGAATGCGCGCTCATTATTACTTCAAAACCACTAATTGACAATAGCCTAGTGTACTTTCATTCAATTACTAAGAGTTTTTTAAGCGAATAGCGTACATTTAAAATGTTTTAAGCAGGTTGGTAAATCTAATTTAATACAACTAACTTGCTTAGAAAACAGCCTATTAATAAGCAAAAAAGCGCCGCCCATAGGGCGACGCTTCTTAGAACCAGCGACTAAATAGCTTAGTCTTGGCCCATCTGCTGCTTGATCAGGTCACCGATGGTGGTCGGACCACCAGCTTCGGGTTCTTGATCACGCATTTTCTTGAGGTTCTGACGAGTATCGTCCTGCTCTTTCGCTTTGATCGACAGATTGATCTGACGGCTCTTACGATCGACATTGATGATACGCGCTTCAACGCTGTCGCCTTCATTCAGTACATTGCGCGCGTCTTCAACACGGTCAGCACTGATTTCAGAGGCTTTGAGGATGGCAATAACATCAGTTGCCAGCTCAACGTGTGCTTCTTTAGCGTCTACTTCAACAATACGGCCAGTCACAATGCTGCCCTTATCGTTAACAGACAGGTATTCAGCAACAGGATCGGAATCCATTTGCTTGACACCTAAAGAGATGCGCTCACGCTCAGGATCGATAGACAGAATAACGGCTTCGGCTTCATCACCTTTCTTGAAGTTACGAACCGCTTCTTCTCCAGTCTCTGTCCAGGAAATGTCAGACAGGTGAACCAGACCATCGATACCGCCTTCAAGGCCGATGAAGATACCGAAGTCAGTGATTGACTTGATGGTACCTGAAACACGGTCGCCCTTGTTGTATTCAGCGTTGAACGTTTCCCACGGGTTAGCAGTACACTGCTTGATACCCAGAGAAATACGACGGCGCTCTTCGTCGATATCCAATACCATGACGTCAACATCGTCGCCCACTTGGACAACTTTAGACGGATGGATGTTTTTGTTGGTCCAATCCATTTCAGAAACGTGAACCAGACCTTCAACGCCCTCTTCCAGCTCAGCAAAGCAGCCATAATCGGTCAGATTAGTGACCACAGCATGTACTTTGGTGCCTTCCGGGTAGCGCTGTTTAATGTTGACCCACGGATCTTCGCCCAATTGCTTCAGACCCAGTGAAACGCGGTTGCGCTCACGGTCAAACTTAAGCACTTTAACGTTGATCTCGTCACCAACAGCAACGATTTCAGACGGATGCTTGATGCGTTTCCACGCCATATCAGTGATATGCAACAGGCCGTCAACACCACCCAGATCTACGAACGCGCCGTAGTCTGTCAGGTTCTTAACGATACCTTTGATCTGCTGGCCTTCTTGCAGCGTTGCCAGCAGCGCTTCGCGCTCGGCACTGTTTTCAGCTTCAAGGACAGCACGACGAGAAACAACAACGTTATTACGCTTCGGATCAAGCTTGATGACTTTAAAGTCCAGCTCTTTATTTTCCAAATGCGCAGTATCGCGAACCGGACGTACGTCGACCAAAGAACCCGGCAGGAAGGCACGGATAGAGTCGACGTCGACAGTGAAGCCGCCTTTGACTTTACCGTTGATCACGCCTTTGATGATTTCGTCTTTCTCGAAGGCGGCTTCCAGAATCTTCCAAGCCTCTGCGCGCTTGGCTTTTTCACGGGACAGACGCGTTTCACCGAAGCCATCTTCTACGGCTTCCAGTGCAACGTGAACGTCGTCACCGATAGCGATGTTTAACTCGCCATTTTCATCGCGGAATTGTGCCGCTGGGATCTGGCCTTCAGATTTCAGACCAGCATTGACAGTAACCCAGTCGCCATCGATGTCGACAACTTGAGCCGCGACGATAGCGCCTGGCTCCATGTTAATGTCGTTAAGGGACTGTTCAAACAGTTCAGCAAAGCTTTCGCTCATGGTTTTCCTACGTGATCAACGTTGTTGAGGCATAAATGCCTTCTCCGTACCACCAGCGAGTACGGGCCTAATGTCACTCTGCCTTTGGAGGTGTTAACGCTGGTTAGACCTGACCGGGCTCTCTGATATGAACGATCATATGAACTGCCGCCCTGCCACGTCGTGACACCTTTCCAAAAACGCCGCAAGGGAGAATCAGGTGCCGGATGCTAACCCTTTCTGGGCAAGTAATTCCGCCAACCGTTCAACCACTTCCGGTATGCTCAGACGCGTGGTATCAAGCGTAATGGCATCATCTGCCGGCTTGAGAGGTGCCACGCTGCGTTGCGTGTCGCGTGCATCGCGTGCCTGAATTTCCTTCAAAAGACTCGAAAGACTAGCATTCATGCCCGCTTCCTGCAACTGAAGATGGCGGCGACGCGCTCGTTCCTCAGCACTAGCAGTTAGAAATATCTTTAGCGGCGCGTCTACAAATACGACGGTACCCATATCACGGCCATCTGCGACAAGGCCTGGCGCCTTCTGAAAATCTCTTTGCCGCTGAAGCAGAGCCGCGCGCACAGCGGGAAGCGCTGCCACTTGAGAAGCCAACTCTCCAGTTTGCTCAGTCCGGATTGCCTGGCTTACATCATCACCTTCAAGCAGCGTGCGGGGCTTACCATTTTCGATGGGAAATGCCACATCCAGCGATTCAGCCAATGCAGCAACAGCCGCTTCGTCATCAAGCGCAATACCATGCTTAACCGCCGCGGTGGCGGTTAGCCTGTATAGCGCTCCGCTGTCGAGTAAATGCCAGCCTAAACGCTCGGCAACCAAACTGCTGATGGTTCCCTTACCTGCCCCACCTGGCCCGTCAATGGTCAGAACAGGGATTGGCTTAGTCATTCTCGCCCTCCACGTTAACCCCCATGCCAATTTTATTGGCAAGCTCAACGAAGGTGGGGAACGACGTAGCAACATTGGCGCAGTCATCAATAATAATGTCATCACTTGCGCGTAGTGCGGCAATGGCAAAGGCCATAGCGATACGATGGTCGCCTAAACTATCAACGCGCCCACCACCATAGCTTGCAACTTCGGCATTGGCGTTACCGACAATATCGATTCCATCGTCAACCACGGTATGTTCAACGCCCAAAATTGCCAACCCGTCAGCCATGGCCTGAATACGGTCGGACTCTTTGACACGTAGCTCTTCTGCACCACGAAGACGCGTGGTGCCAGCAGCGTTTGCCGCCGCGATAAACAGCGCAGGGAACTCGTCAATCGCTAAGGGCACTTGATCAACCGGGATATCAATACCTTTCAAGGGTGCATAGCGGATACGAATATCAGCAACCGGCTCGCCACCCACTTCAGCTTCGTTAAGAAGCTCAAGGTTGGCGCCCATTAACGTAAGAATATTAATAACACCAATGCGAGTCGGGTTTATACCGACATGCTCCAGGGTGATATCAGCACCTGGCGTTATTGCAGCCGCCACCATAAAGAACGTTGCCGATGAAATATCAGAAGGAACGTCAATTGGGCCAGCGCTCAAGGCGCCGCCACCTTGCAACCAACAGGTGTCCCCTTCGCGTGACACAGAATAACCAAAACCATTAAGCATACGCTCGGTATGGTCACGCGTTGGTGCCGGCTCACGCACCCGTGTCTCGCCTTCAGCATAAAGCCCCGCCAACAGCAGGCATGATTTCACTTGAGCACTTGCCATAGGCATATCGTAGAAAATGCCTTTGAGCGCCGCGCCACCTTTAATTTTAAGCGGCGGCCGACCACCTTCAGCCGTCTCAATGGAGGCACCCATCAACCGCAACGGGTCCGCCACGCGTCCCATGGGGCGTTTGGTTAGCGACTCATCGCCGGTAAGCTCGCTATCAAATGCCTGCCCGGCTAAAAGCCCCGAGAACAGGCGCATCGCCGTTCCTGAGTTGCCCACATAGAGCGGCCCGGCCGGAGCCTTAAGCCCCTTCATTCCCACGCCATGGATAGTGACACGCCCTTGGTGAGGCCCCTCAATCGCAACACCCATCTCACGAAACGCTTGTAGTGTCGCCAGGCTATCTTCACCTTCAAGAAACCCTTTGACCTCGGTGACGCCTTGAGCCAGCGCTCCTAGCATAATAGAGCGGTGTGACATCGACTTGTCACCCGGTACGCGCAAATGGCCTTTCGCCTGGCCGCCGGGCCGAACTCGGTAGGTTACCTTGCCTTGTGGTTGCATATTGTATTCCGCTTGGTAGCTGGTTTTATTCAATAACGTATCAAAGTAATGGCGTGCGTGGCTGGCACGATCAAAGGTCGCAATAAGGGCATCGCTATCGCCTCGCTCAATCGCGTGACGTAACTGAGCCAGTCCTTCTTCAAAATCATCTAAAGATGCCAGAACAGCCTCACGGTTAGCCGTAAAAATATCCCGCCACATGACCGGGTCGCTGCCCGCGATACGCGTAAAGTCGCGAAAACCACCGGCGGCATAACGGAAAATCTCAAGCCGCTCATCCTGACGAGCTAGCGTATCCACCAGAGAAAAAGCCAGTAAGTGAGGTAAATGACTAGTCCGCGCAAGGACCTGATCATGGCGTTCAACGTCCATCTCTAACACATTGGCGCCGCAGGCCTGCCACAACGCACGCACGCGCGCCACCGCATCAGGATCGACCCCTGGTTCAGGCGTCAAAATAACGTTGTGATCAGCAAAAAGCCGTGGATTAGCCGCCGCCACACCGCTCTTTTCTGACCCCGCAATAGGATGACCTAGCACCATGTTGGCCGGCACAGCACCAAACACACGCTCTGCGCAGTCGCGAATGGTGGCTTTGGTACTTCCCACATCGGTTAGCACCACATTGGCTGCCGCTTGCGAAAGTACGCCTGCCAACGATGCCATCACCGACTCCATGGCAAGCACGGGCACCGCGAGGACGATCATGGTAGCGCCTGCCACTTGGTCAGCGAGAGTGACGCCCCCCGTATCGATTAACCCCATCTCGACACCGCGAGCGATTTCATCTTCGCTTGGATCGCAAGCCACAATCACGCCATTAAACCCTGAGGCGCGCAGCGCTGCTGCGAGTGACCCACCAATCAAGCCGAGACCAACGATCAATAGCCGCTGTTCATTACAGGAAGGTGTTTCAACGACCGATGATGCCATAGCGGTCACAGCACGCCCTGCGGATAGGAACCTAAAACGCGAAGCTCCGAGGCGTGTAACCTTACCTCTTCCAACACGGCAGCAACGCGCGGTTCGTCAGCGTGGCCCTTAAAATCGATAAAGAATACATAGTTCCATACGCCCGTACGTGATGGGCGCGTCTCGATGCGCGTTAAATCAATATGATGCCGATGGAAAGGCTCAAGCAGGTCGTGCAGTGCGCCAGGTTGGTTACGCATGGCCACGACAATTGAGGTTTTATCATCCCCTGCCATTGGCACACGCTCACTACCAATAATCAAAAACCGGGTCGAGTTATCCGGGCGATCTTCAATTTTGTCAGCTACGCGCTCAAGCCCATACAGTTTAGCCGCCATATCACCTGCAATGGCCGCACTGTGCCATTCAGTTTTGACCAGCTTGGCAGCCTCTGCATTCGAGGAAACAGGAACCCGTTCGGCGTGCGGGTAATGCGCATCCAGCCACTTCCGGCATTGGCCAAACGACTGGGGATGCGAATAAATGCGGGAGATTTTATCGCGACGCGTCGTATCACTAATCAGCAGGTGATGGTGAATGCGTAGCACCACCTCGCCACAAATATGGATAGACGAATCCATAAACGTATCGAGGGTATGATTCACAACGCCTTCTGTTGAATTTTCAACAGGCACTACGCCATAGTTAACGGCACCCGCTTCTACTTCACGAAATACTTCATCGATAGCTGCCATGGGTAGGCTAATGGCGCTTTCACCAAAGTGCTTCAGCGCCGCCTGCTGAGTAAACGTCCCTTCAGGCCCCAGATAAGCTACTTTGATCGGCTGCTCAAGCGCCAAACAAGCCGACATGATTTCTCGAAACAGCCGCGCCATTTCTTCGGAATCCAGCGGCCCCTTGTTAAGCGACATAATACGCCGCAGCACTTGCGCTTCACGCTCAGGCCGGTAAAACACCGCATCCTTATCGTGAGCCAGCTTTACATGCGCCACTTTTTGAGCACAGTCAGCACGCTCACTAATCAGGCGTAGTATATCGCCATCAAGTTGATCGATACGTTGGCGCAGGTCGTCCAGATTGATCGACAAGTCGGACATGATCATTAGCCTCTTCGCTGTTCAAAATCAGCCATAAAAGCAACCAGCGCATCAACGGCTTCTTCGGGCACTGCGTTATACAAGCTAGCACGCATGCCGCCCACGCTACGGTGCCCCTTTAGATTCAGTAGTCCCGCTTGGTCGGCCTCTTGTAAGAACGCTTTATCAAGAGCCGAATCAGCCAGCACAAACGGCACGTTCATACGCGAGCGATTAGCCACTGCAATGGGGTTGCTATAGAAATCGCTGGCATCAATGGCGCTATAAAGCTTTTCCGCTTTACGCTGATTAATGGCATCCATAGCCACCAAGCCACCGACATCATCACGTAACCACTGGAATACAAGCCCTGCCAGGTACCACGCATAGGTTGGCGGCGTATTCACCATCGACCCAGCGTCTGCGAGCATTTGGTAATCAAACAGCGAAGGAGTATTGGGGACCGCCCGGCCGAGCAAATCATCACGCACTACGGCAAGGGTTAAACCTGCCGGCCCAATATTTTTTTGTGCCCCAGCAAAGATAACGCCAAAGTCTGCGACATTAATGGGCTTGGACATAATATTGGATGACATATCGCAGACCAACGGCACATGCTGGCCATCTTCGCGCACAACTTGCGGCGTATAGTCAAATTCCAACCCGCCAATCGTCTCATTGGAGGTGTAGTGCAGATAGGCCGCATCCGCACTTAGCGTCAACGAATCCTGGGAAGGTACAGCCACATACCCACCAGCCTCACTGTTTCCAGCCAAGTGGCACGCATAGCCAAGTCGCTTGACTTCACTAATGGCTTTTTTGCCCCAAATGCCCGTTTGGATAAAGTTGGCACTACCGCCTTGGCCCAGCAGGTTCATCGGCAGCATAGCAAACTGCATGCTGGCGCCCCCCTGCAGGAACAGCACTTTATAGTTGTCGGGCACACTTAGCAGTTGGCGGAAATCGGCTTCCGCCTGCTCTGCAATGGCTATAAACTCATCGCTGCGATGGCTCATCTCCATAACGGATAAGCCACGCCCTTGGTAATCTACCAGCTCGTTGCGGGCCCTTTCGAGCACCGCAACAGGCAGGGCCGCTGGCCCTGCACAAAAGTTATAGTGACGTGTCATCAGTCGCCGTGTCCTGTGCGCTGTCGCCCGCGTTGTCTTGCTCACCCTCTTCATCCAGTGCTTCCAGCTCACTGTCACCAGGTTCATCAACACGAACAGTTTTAACCAGTTTTTCTTCTTTACCCAGACGGATTAGCATAACGCCCTGGGTGTTGCGTGAGGTGGTAGACACCTCTTCCACACGCGTACGTACCAGCGTTCCACGGTCCGTAATCAGCATCATCTCATCGCTGTCATAAACCTGCATGGCCGCCACAAGGGAGCCGTTACGCTCGCTGGTCTGCATGGCGATAACACCCTGACCACCACGACCGCGTAGCGGGAACTCTTCCAGGCGTGTGCGCTTGCCATAACCATTTTCGCTGGCCGTTAGAATGTAAATCTGGCCTTCTGCTTGTGTGCTTTCGGCAACCGTTTCGTCTGCACCATCAACATCCGTATCCGCCTCAGCATCAATCTGCTGGCTCTTGGGAATGATCAGGCTGATAACCTCAGCACCCTCTGCCAAGCGCATGCCACGCACGCCGCGAGCGGTGCGGCCCATTGCGCGAACATTACCCTCTTCAAAACGGATCGCTTTACCGTTAGAAGAGAGCATCATGGCGTGATCAGAGCCTGACGTAATAACAGCACCCACCAGGCGGTCGCCCTCTTCAAGATCAATGGCGATCAAACCAACGCTGCGCGGACGCGAGAACTGCTCCAGGCTGGTACGTTTCACCGTACCATTGGCGGTCGCAAAGAAAATATAGTGCTCGGGGTCGTAGTCACGCACCGGCAAGATGGCGTTAACCGATTCACCCTCTTCAAGCGGCAGCATATTGACCAGCGGTTTACCCCGCGAACCGCGACTGGCGGATGGCATCTCGTACACTTTCAGCCAATACACTTTACCGCGGTTGGAGAACAGCAGAACGGTGTCATGGGTCGAAGCAACGAGTAGATGCTCAATCACATCCTCATCTTTCATCGATGTTGCCGACTTACCGCGCCCACCACGCCGCTGCGCTTGGTAATCCGAAAGCGGCTGAGTTTTGGCATAGCCCGAACGCGACACGGTGACCACCATGTCTTCTTCGGCGATCAAATCTTCGATCGAGAGATCCAGATGGCTTGCCTGAATTTCTGTACGACGATCATTACCATACTGGTCGCGCACGGCATGCAGCTCTTCACGAATCACTTCCATTAGCCGGTCGGCCGAGGCAAGAATTTCGGTGAGTTCTGCAATTTTCTCAAGAATAGAGAGGTACTCATTGAGCAGCTTCTCGGTCTCAAGACCGGTCAGACGATGTAGGCGCAGCTCAAGGATGGCCTGCGCTTGAGCAGGCGACAGGCGATATTCGGTCGCGGAAGGGTTAAGACCAAAGCTTTCATCCAGCTCTTCCGGCTTGCACGAGGTAGCACCCGCCCGCTCAAGCATGCCGGTGACCTGCCCCGGCTGCCATGTTTTCGCCAGTAGCTTCTCTTTCGCCTCGGCTGCACTGGGCGAGGCTTTGATCATCTCGATAATGTCGTCAATGTTCGAGATAGCCACCGCCAGACCTTCAAGAAGATGACCACGCTCACGGGCTTTTTTAAGTTCAAAGAGTGTCCGGCGCGTCACTACCTCACGGCGGTGACGGATAAACGCCTCCAGCATCTCTTTTAGGTTCAACGTGCGTGGCTGGCCATTCTCCAGCGCCACCATGTTGATACCAAATACGTTCTGAAGCTGTGTCTGAGCAAAGAGATTATTAACGACGACTTCACCCGATTCGCCACGCTTAATCTCAATGACCACGCGCAAGCCGTCCTTGTCCGACTCGTCGCGTAGCTCAGCAATACCTTCTATTTTCTTCTCTTTGACTAGTTCGGCGATTTTTTCAATCAAGCGTGCCTTGTTCACCTGATAAGGCAGCTCGGTAATGATGATGTGGTCACGGCCGGTTTTATCATGATGCTCAATCGTATGGCTAGCGCGCACGTGGATGCGGCCACGCCCGGTGCGATACGCATCTAAAATGCCAGCACGGCCGTTGATAATCCCCGCTGTGGGGAAATCAGGGCCAGGGATGTACGCCATCAAGTCATCAATCGACAGCGTGTAGTCATCAATCAGCGCTAAACAGCCGTCAATCACTTCACGCATATTATGCGGCGGAATATTGGTTGCCATGCCCACGGCAATGCCCGACGAGCCGTTAATCAGCAGGTTGGGGACTTTAGTAGGCAAAACGGCAGGAATGCGTTCGGTGCCGTCGTAGTTATCGACCCAATCGACGGTATCTTTCTCAAGATCGGCAAGCAGCTCATGCGACAGACGCGACATGCGCACTTCGGTATAACGCATGGCAGCAGCGTTATCACCATCGATAGAACCGAAGTTACCCTGGCCATCGACCAGAACGTGGCGCATTGAGAAGTGCTGCGCCATACGTACGATAGTGTCGTAAACCGCACTATCACCATGCGGGTGATATTTACCGATGACATCGCCGACAACACGCGCCGATTTCTTGTACGGTTTATTCCAGTCATTACCCAGTTCATGCATGGCGAAGAGCACACGCCTATGAACAGGTTTCAAACCGTCACGCACATCGGGTAGCGCGCGGCCGATAATGACACTCATCGCATAGTCGAGATACGACTGTTTGAGCTCGTCTTCAATATTGACGGGCAAGATTTCTCTGGCGATGTCACCCATGAAAGTCAGATCCTTTGCACTGCATTGGCACTGCGAGAGTTGAAAGCGCTAAAAGTACCGCCTTTAAAAAGACGATGCGCAGATACTGCTACATCATACCACTGCATCCGCACCAAGGGCAGCCAGGACACTCCCCTTGATTATTAAGGCGTAAACTGCTCTTTGGTAAGTAGTAATGCATTCAGCCGCTCGGCAAGCTCATTTTCAATCACCGAGGCTTTATTCGCCCGCATATCGAGAAGAACAAACGTAAGATCGGCCTGCGCTACTAATACACCATCGCTTCGATAGATGCGGTGATGACACAGCGCACGGCGCTCACCTACCTCTACAATACCCGTCAGAATAGTCAGGTCATCGCCCTGAACGGCGGCGGCGCGGTAGTCAATGTTAAGATTTACCACCACAAACGCCCGCCCCGCCTGATGGAGTTCGCCAATCATCGCTGGGTACTCATCAAAAAACGCCCAGCGCCCTTCCTCCATAAACTCTAGATAGCGGGCATTATTGACATGCCCATAGCCGTCCAAGTGGTAGCCACGTACACGCAACTGAGCGCGAGAAGGTGATACCGTCATAACAACTCCTTTTCCAAGCTCAAGATAACAGGCCCATTAGCCACCACCTCAATCAAACACAGGTTTAAAACACATACAACTTATACCTAAGCGGCAAGGTGCTGGCAGGAACGCCCCTCTTTCGACATAATGTGCCACCTTTTGGATAGGACTGGTGACATGTGGTTTAAGCACCTGCATTTATATCGCCTACATGGCGCCCCTGAACTCGACAGTTCAACGCTTGCCGACGCATTACAAGCGCATGCGGCCAAACCGCTCGGCAATGCGGATGCTCGCCGACTAGGCTGGACAGCACCAGCAGGCCGCCTTGGCGGCGGTCAACTGCTACATGAAATTCAGGGCCACCGGCTATTATCCGTGCTGCGTCAAGAACGCCTGCTACCTGCCTCTGTTGTCAAAGAGGAAGTCGACGACCAGGTCGCTGATATAGAGGCGCGCGAAGGTCGCAAGGTGACGCGCAAAGAGAAAACCGCGCTTAAAGAGCAGGTGACGGAAGCACTTCTGCCTCGTGCCTTTGTACGCAGCCAAAAAATTGACCTTTGGTGGGACACACGACGCCACTTGATCGGTATCAATGCCAGCTCTCGTACCCGTGCTGAAGACTTACTAGACCTATTGCGAGAAACCTTAGGCAGCCTCAAGGCAACGCCCTTGTCATCCCAAACACTGCCTATTCGTGCGATGACGACATGGCTTGGCGACCCCGCTAGCCGCCCAGCAGATTTACAGCTGGGTGACCAGGTGGAACTTAAAGCCAAAGGCGACGATGGCGTTCTCCGCGCTATCCAGGTCGACCTGGATAGCGATGAGATCCAACAACTACTAGAGAGCGGACGTCAAGCCAGTAAGCTCGCCATGAGTCTTGAAGGCCGATTGAGCTTCGTTCTGCATGATGACCTGGCTCTGAAATCGTTGCGTTTTGGTGATGCCTTGATTGAAGAGGCTGACCATGCTGACGACGGCGATGACGCTCTGGCCCGGCTTGAAACCGACTTTATTTTGATGGCCCAAGCGTTATCCAATGACGTTGTTCGTCTGATAGAGTGGCTGGGTGGTGAAAACAAGCAGGAACCTGCTGCCCCGTTAGGTAACTAAAGGGTTGATCGAGCTGCTATGAATTGTTCTTTATTGTCTATCATCCTACGGATCGCATGACTCATCACAACGACGCACCCAACGCACTGAACGCCGCTGACCCATGGGCGGATATACGCCCTTATACGGACAACGAAGTAGCCGATGTTCTCGCGCGCCTGGCCCGCGATAGCGAGCTTCTTGATGCGCTTACTCGCTTTCGCCTTCCCCGCATGGCGCGCTGGGTTCCGCCGCTTGCCCGAAAGCTTGCAAGCCACGCGATACAGCGTGAAGTAAAAGGCGTAGCAACGGTACGTGATTTTCAAATGCGCATCGCAAGCTACATGGATCGCATGATCCGCACCACCACCGATGCGTTTGAAGTTGCAGGCCTGGATAAGCTCGATCCAAATAGTGCTTATCTCTTTATTGGCAATCACCGGGATATTTCACTCGACCCCGCGTTCGTTAACTATGCACTCTATCAGGCGGGCCGCGATACGGTGCGCATTGCCATTGGCGACAACCTACTTAAAAAGCCGTATGTCACTGATCTAATGCGGCTCAATAAAAGCTTTATCGTCCCCAGAAGTGCGCGCGGAAAGCGTGCCATGCTGGCAGCGTACCAACAGCTTTCTGCTTATATTCGTTACTCAATTACCGATGACCAGCACTCCATCTGGATGGCTCAGCGTGAAGGCCGCGCCAAAAACGGCATTGACCGCACCGACCCCGCTATTATCAAGATGCTGACCATGGCCAAGCGTAATGCCGAGCGAGATATGGTGTTTGGTGAAGCGGTAGCCGAACTCAAGCTGGTGCCTGTCTCGATTAGCTATGAATATGACCCTTGCGACGTGCAAAAAGCGCAGGAGCTACACGACGTGGCAACAGAAGGTAGCTATGCTAAAAGTGAATTTGAAGATATTCGCTCTATCGTTGCTGGCATTACCGGTGATAAAGGCAGAGTACAGCTGCGTTTTGGCTCCCCGGTAGGCGCCGACATGGCGACTCCCGATGAAGTAGCCGCAGAGATTGATCGTCAGGTTATCGGTGGCTACCGCCTCTTCCCAAGCCACTATTTAGCCCTGGAAGCACTCGGTGAGGCGCCGGAGCTGGTTGCCCGTAAAACCATCACTCGCCAGGACCGCGAACGTTTCCAGGCGCGAATGGCAGCGGTGCCTGAGAATCTGCGTCCTTACTGGCTAGCTCAGTATGCCAATCCGGTAAAACACAAAGCAGGCCGTTTAACGTTAAAGTAGTAGGCTAAATCACTGGCCTAAACGTAGACAAGCCATACTCGCTGCACTAAAAATGCTATGGTCAATGCATGGACTGGCTTCGCTTGATAATCAGCTCAAGCGCCGCGTTAAGGAGACTCTTATGTCTGCATCAGAAATTCAAAAAACACGTATTATTAATGAACTGCGCGGTTTCATACGCAAACTGCTTCAAGATCCTGACATTCTTGGTCAGTCGCTGGTAATCGCGCGCCAGCAATTAAGCGAAGGCAGCAGCCCGGCAGTAATGGCGCGAATCGCCAATGAGATATCTGGCACTACCAGTGTCCATATTCCGGAAGATCCTGCCGAGCACTCAGAGGCTGACAAACTGTTTTTAGAGCTTTTAAAAGAGGTCGTTCAAGAAGAGCAAGCACTTTACTAACAACCCGACATCAAGACTGCACGCGCTTTAACGTCAATTTAAACGCCTGCATCGTACCTTGTTACCGGCCATCTGCCGGCTAACTTCGCCGTTTTATTGTTATCGCCTAACCGGAATTATCATTCACCATGTCTAACTCTGCCACGCGCAATATTCTGGTGACCAGCGCGCTCCCCTACGCTAACGGAGCGATCCACCTCGGTCACTTACTTGAATATATCCAAACCGATATCTGGGTACGTTTTCAGAAAAGCCGTGGCCAGCAGTGCTACTACGTTTGCGCCGACGACGCTCATGGTACGGCCATCATGCTGCGTGCCGAGCAGGAAGGCATTACGCCTGAAGCCTTGATTGACCGCGTCTCACGCGATCACCAGGAAGACTTCGCTCGCTTCAACGTTGACTTTGATAACTACCATTCCACGCATTCGGAAGAGAACCGGCACCTCAGTGAGGTTATCTATAAGCGTCTGCGTGATAAAGGCCATATCGCCACCCGCGATATAGAGCAGATGTACGACCCGCAAAAAGGCCTGTTCCTGGCGGACCGTTTCATCAAAGGCACCTGTCCAAAATGTGGCACTGACGACCAGTACGGTGATAATTGCGAAAAGTGTGGTGCCACTTACACCCCCGCTGATTTGATCAATCCAGTATCCGCCATTTCCGGCGCAACTCCGGAAGTACGCTCTTCAACCCATTACTTCTTTAAATTGCCGGACTTTGCCGAGTTCCTGCAGCGTTGGATCAACGATGGCCACGTGCAGCCACAGATTCGTAACAAGCTGATGGAGTGGTTTGAATCAGGCTTTAACGAATGGGATATCTCCCGTGATGCGCCCTATTTCGGGTTTGAAATCCCCGACGCGCCGGGCAAATACTTTTATGTATGGCTTGATGCCCCTATCGGTTACTTAGCCAGCTTCAAGAATTTGTGTGATCGTGACGGCATTGATTTCGATAGCTACTGGAATAAAGACTCCAACGCCGAGGTCTACCACTTTATTGGGAAAGACATTGTCTATTTCCACGCGCTTTTCTGGCCAGCCATGCTGCATGGCGCTGATTTACGCACGCCCACTGCGGTAAATTGCCACGGCTTTTTGACCGTAGATGGTGCCAAAATGTCGAAGTCGCGCGGCACCTTTATCAAGGCTGCGACCTATGCCGATTACTTGAATCCCGAGTACTTGCGCTATTACTTCGCTGCAAAGCTGACGTCCAAAGTGGATGACCTGGACCTCAACCTGGATGATTTTGCCGCACGGGTTAACTCAGACCTCGTGGGTAAAGTGGTTAACATTGCCAGCCGCTGCGCCGGGTTCGTTAAAAAGTTAGGTGGCGGCACCCTTTCAGCGCACTGCGCCGAACCTCAGATGGTCGCTCGATTTATTGCCGCGGGCGATGAGATCGCTGAAGATTTTGAAGCACGCGAATTTAGCCGCGCCATGCGTAAAATCATGGAGCTGGCGGATGAAGCCAATACCTACATTGCTGAGAAAGAGCCTTGGGCGCTCGCTAAGCAAGATGGCCGTGCCCAAGAAGTGCTCGAGATTTGTTCCGTCGGCATCAACCTCTTCCGCCAGCTGATGGTGTACTTAGCCCCCGTGGTACCCACCATGGCCGCTCAGGCACAAGTCTTCTTGAAGCTTGATTCACTTAACTGGGAAAGCCGTCATAATGTGCTGGTTAATCATGAGGTGGAGAAATTCAAACCTCTTATGACCCGCGTAGAGCGTGACAAAATTGACGCCATGATTGAAGCCTCCAAGGAGGATCTGGTGGAAGAGCAAAAGCTTAAAGAAGCTCCCAAAGGGCCTCTAGCAGACGACCCCATTGCCGCCGAAATTAGCTTTGACGACTTTGCCAAGGTAGATCTGCGCATTGCCCGGATTACTAAGGCACAGTACGTAGAGGGCGCGGACAAGCTGCTGCAATTAACGCTGGATTTAGGCGGTGAAACCCGCAACGTTTTCTCCGGCATTCGCAGCGCCTATGCGCCTGAGGCGCTTGAGGGACGTCTTACCGTCATGGCAGCCAACCTTGCGCCGCGTAAAATGCGTTTTGGTCTTTCCGAAGGCATGGTGCTTGCCTCCGCCAATAAAGACGGCATTTATCTGCTTTCACCTGACGCTGGTGCCGAACCCGGCCAACGTGTAATGTAGCCGACCTTCAAGCACTTCCGGGGGGTAGAGACGACCAAGTTCTACCCCCTTCTTACGTGTATTGCTTAATAAACCTTTTAAAAGACTCTCCGTTTAGGCCTGATTATGCATCGGCACTTCTCTCAATCACTGCGTTTTCAATTGTTAGTAGCGTTGAGTGGTGTGCTCTTGCTCGCACTATGCTCGTTAGTCATGATGAGCATCGCCGATCAAGTGCTTTCTAATGCCAAAACGGCAGGACATCATCAGGTCAAGATATTCACACTGCCTAACGCTGATTTTTCTGTTGTCAGCCACGATACGTCGCTATGAGTGAGTTATTCATCATTTTGATCAGCACCGCGCTGGTCAATAATTTTGTCTTGGTGCAGTTTTTGGGGCTCTGTCCGTTTATGGGGGTTTCCAATAAGCTGGAATCTGCCATGGGCATGTCGCTGGCAACCACCTTCGTGTTAACACTCGCCTCTGCTGCCAGCTACGTTGTCTATTACGGCTTGTTGGTGCCGCTGGATGTAACCTATTTGCGCACCATCAGCTTTATTGTAGTGATTGCTGCGGTTGTCCAGTTCACCGAGATTATGGTGCGCCATTTAAGCCCGCTGCTGCATCAAGTGCTGGGCATCTTTCTGCCCTTGATCACGACCAACTGTGCGGTGTTGGGTGTTGCCCTGCTCTCGCTCAACCGCGAGTTAAGCTTTTTCCATACTACGCTTTATGGGCTTGGGGCGGCACTCGGTTTTTCATTGATTCTGGTGCTGTTTGCCGCCATGCGTGAGCGTTTGGCCGGGGCGGATATTCCCAAACCGTTCAAGGGTGCGGCTATTGCCATGATCACTGCCAGCTTGATGTCACTCGCCTTTCTCGGTTTTTCCGGTTTAACCCAAGGGTAATTCAATACCATGAGCGATACGTTTTCTCTCTGGGGTATTGTCAGCGCCATTGGCATACTCACTGGCCTGGGGGTCGGCTTCGGCGCCCTTTTAGGGGCTGTTAGCGAGCGCTTCAAGGGCGATGAGCACCCGCTTGTCGATCAGATTGATGCGCTGCTCCCCCAAACTCAGTGCGGCCAATGCGGTTACCCAGGCTGCCGCCCTTACGCCGAAGCGGTTAATGAGGGCGACGCACTCAACAAGTGCCCGCCCGGTGGCGAGGCAACCATTCATGCCTTGGCAGATCTACTAGGCCGTGAGCCTGAGCCACTCGATGGCGAGGCGCCCAGCGAAGCCAATGTGGCGTATATCCGCGAGGCTGAGTGCATTGGCTGCACCAAGTGCATTCAGGCGTGTCCAGTGGATGCCATTATTGGCGCGGCCAAGCAGATGCACACCGTGATTGAGGATGAGTGCACAGGCTGTGACTTATGCGTTGACCCATGCCCGGTAGACTGTATCGACATGCTGCCCCGGAGCACGCCGCTTGGCCAGTGGCAGCCCGTTGTTTTACCCACTGGCGTCATTGCAAGCGACCGTACACCAGCAACAAGGGGGCCAGATGTTACACCCATTTGATTTCCCAGGCGGCATCTACCCACCGGAGCGAAAGGACCGTTCAACGCTATCACCGTTGCGACGTGCCCCGTTACCGTCGCAGGTCATCCTTCCTCTGTGCCAGCATAGCGGCCGCCCCGCCACCCCCTGCGTGGCCCGGGGCGATCATGTTCGCGTTGGCAGCCTGATCGCCAAGCGCGATGGTTTGATATCCGCAGATGTTCACGCGACAGTGAGTGGCACGGTTGGTCATGTTGATAGCGACGCTATTCACATAGACAGCGATGGTCAGGATACCCGGCAATACCTGCCCCCGCTTGATTGGCGCACGACGGATGCGCCTACGCTGCTTATGCGGCTGGATGAGAGCGGTGTGGTCGGGTTAGGTGGTGCTGGGTTCCCGACCCATATCAAGGCTCGCGTGATTGAGTGGCATGCTATCGACACGCTGGTGATTAACGCCGCCGAATGCGAGCCTTACATTACGGCCGATGACCTCACATTACGGAATTATCCAAACGACGTGCTGGAAGGCGCACAGCTCATCGCTGCCTTATGCGGTGCCCAGCAGATCATCATCGGCATTGAAGATAATAAGCCCGAGGCCATTGCCGCCTTGGAGCATACTCTTCCAGACAGCCAGCCCGCCCGCGTGACGCTGGCCGTTATCCCTACTCGTTATCCAAGTGGCAGCGAGCGACAGTTAATTAAAAAGCTGTTGAACCGAACAGTACCCAGCCAAGGCCTACCGGCAGATGTTGGAGTGCTTTGCCACAACCCCGGCACGCTACTGGCAGCACTTTACGCGGTGCGTGATGGCCAACCGCTGGTCGAGCGGATGGTGACGCTAACCGGGGAAGCCATTACTCAACCGGGTAACTACTGGGTGCGTTTGGGGACGTCTATTGAAACGCTTTTATCCCATGCAGGGCTTGATAACGCCCGGCTCAGCCGCGTAATTCTGGGTGGGCCGATGATGGGCACCTCACTTGAAACGCTTAATACGCCCGTCAAAAAGACCACCAACTGCCTGATTGCGGCAACGCCTGACGAACTGCCGCCTGCGCCGGTGGAATCACCCTGTATCCGCTGCGGAGCGTGTGAAAGTGTATGCCCCGCCCAGCTTCTTCCTCAGCAGTTGCACTGGTACGCCCGCGCCCAGGACGACGATAAGCTAACGAGCCATCACCTTTTTGACTGCATCGAATGTGGCGCCTGCAGCTATGTTTGCCCCAGCCATATTCCGCTGGTCGATGATTACCGCGACGCCAAACGTCGCCTTCGCTACCAACAAATTGAAGCAGCCAAGGCCGAACATGCCAAGCATCGCTTCGAGTTTCGCCAGGCACGCTTGGCCCGGGAAGAAGCAGAAAAACAGGCGCGCCGCCAGGCTCGGCTAGCGCACAACAAGCCCACCGACGGCAACGCCAGTAACGAAAGCACCAGCGCGCCTCCAGCCGACTTGCGTAGCCTTCGCATAGCCCAAACGGCGGCCAAGGCAGCGGTTAGAAAAGCGGAAAAAGTGCTCGCGCGGGCAGCGCAGCAAGAGCCACAGCAACCTCATGAAGACTTGGAAACGCTGCTGGCAACCGCCCAGGAAAACCTTAAGGCCGCCGATTTTCAGCTGGCGCAAGCGCGTGAAAGCGCTAAAGCACCGACCGCGGAGGACACCCCATGAGCATGTTTCACGCATCACAAGTAAGCGCCTCCTCTGCCAAGTCAACAACACCAGCAACGGCGTCATTAATGCGCTGGGTGGTGATTGCCACGCTGCCTGGCGTGTTGGCCATGACGTATTACTTTGGCTTGGGCGTGCTCAGCAATATCGCCCTGGCGACCATTATGGGAGCTCTTCTGGAGGCGGGCATGCTGCGTCTTCGCAACCGCCCCATCGCACCAGCCTTAACGGATACCAGCGCTCTACTTACCGGCGTACTGCTGGGTGCCTCGCTCCCCCCGGCAAGCCCGTGGTGGCTAATTGGGGTCGGTATGATAGCCGCGGTGGTGATTGCCAAGCAGCTGTATGGTGGCTTGGGGCATAATCCATTTAATCCGGCCATGGCAGGCTATGCGCTATTGCTGGTCTCATTCCCTACGTACATGACGCTATGGGCGCCACCTCAGCCTCTCATTAGCGATACGCTTTGGGCGCAAATTCTTGGGACACTGCCTACGTCACAGCTTGATGCGCTTAGCGGCGCAACGCCATTGGATGCGTTCAAACATAAAGCCGAAGGGCTCTCTGCCGAGCAGTTCTGGTTAAGCGCACCGCTACCCGAACAAACGCTTGCTGCCTGGTACAGTATCAGCCTGGCTTGGCTTGCGGGCGGGGTACTGCTGCTGTTTAAACGGATTATTAGTTGGCACATCCCCATCGCCCTGTTAGGTAGCCTGGTAGCGCTGGCAACGCTGTTTCATCTACTTGACCCTAACTGCTTTGCATCGCCTCTTTTTCACCTGCTAACCGGTGCGGCGCTGTTTGGGGCTTTCTTTATTGCCACCGATCCGGTATCCGCGGCGACCAGCCAGCGCGGCAAATTGCTGTATGGCATGGGCATTGGGGTGCTGATAATTGTGATTCGTAACCTGGGCGGTTACCCAGATGCGGTGGCCTTTGCCGTTTTGTTGATGAATCTGTGCGTCCCATTGATTGACCTGTACACCGTGCCACGCCCTCAAGGCCACTCAAAAGGCGCGCCAGGAGCATTACGATGACGCCCATTATCGCCATGCGGCGTGGCGCTTTAACGCTGGGTATCTTCGCGCTCGTGACGGCAGGTAGCGTCGCGGTTACCCGGGCCTTGACCTCTGAACGTATTACCCAGCATCAGCAGACCTACCAGCTCCGCCAGCTGCAAGCGGTACTGCCCCAAGCATTAGCCAATACACCGACGGATCAAGTGCTGGACAGCGCCTTTAACTTGCCCAATGCCGCCGCCCTGGGACACCGAACGCCAGTGACAGGTTGGCAAATCAGCCGTGGGGATCACCGCGTTACTATTCTGCCAGTGATTACACGCAAGGGTTACAGCGGAGAAATTGGTTTACTGCTAGGGATAGATGAGCAGCAGCGTATTAGCGGTGTACGCGTGACCTACCATCAGGAAACCCCTGGCCTCGGTGATAAGATTGAGCGCCAGCGCAGCGACTGGATTACCCGCTTTAACGGATTAAGCCTTGATGAACTGCCACCAAATGCCTGGGCCGTTAAAAAAGAGGGCGGCCAGTTTGATGGTTTTACCGGCGCAACCATTACACCTCGCGCCGTTATTGAGGCCGTTCATAACGCTTTAGAGTACGCCGCCAATACACCGCTACCGGGTAACATTGAGGAGCCGATTCGATGAGCCAATGGCAAGCGCTGACCCGTGACGGGCTTTGGAGCAATAATCCGGCATTAGTCCAGTTGCTGGGGCTGTGTCCACTGCTGGCCGTCAGCACAACCGTGGTTAACTCGCTAGGGTTAGCCATCGCCACGCTGTTTGTCATGGTAGGCGCCAGCACCGCCGTATCGCTGGTACGTCACCGGGTTCCGAATGCCGTTCGGCTACCGGCCTTTGTCATGATCATCGCGGCGTTTGTTACCTGTGCTGAACTATTGATGGCCGCCTATGCCTATCCGCTCTATCAACTGCTGGGTATTTTTATTCCGCTAATCGTCACCAACTGCGCCATTTTAGGGCGTGCCGATGCGTTTGCCTCCCGCCAACCGGTCGGGCTTGCAGCGCTTGATGGCCTGATGATGGGCGTTGGTTTCGGTAGCGTTTTAGTGCTGCTTGGCGGGCTGCGTGAGCTATTGGGCCAAGGCACGCTATTTAGTGATATGGCGTTGCTGCTTGGTCCTATCGCGGCCAATTGGCAACTTACCCTGGTAGACGACTATCAATTTCTGTTTTTCGTGCTGCCACCTGGCGCATTTTTTGTGGCCGGGATGCTGATCGCGCTAAAAAACGTGATAGACCAACGACGCGCCGCACGCGCCTTGTCTTCAGCGGCCACCCCACGAACAGAGCGCCGCGTCCGGGTCACCGGCATCATCAAGTAACCGTAGAGACACGCTATGAATGCCCAAAAGCGTCATGAAATTTTTGCTCGCCTTCAGGCAGCAGACCCGCACCCGACAACAGAGCTCAACTGGACTACCTCTTTTGAGCTGCTTGCGGCGGTTTTACTTTCCGCACAAGCCACCGATGTCGGCGTCAATAAAGCCACCGCACGGCTCTACCCCGTTGCCAATACGCCTCAGGCTATTATTGACTTGGGGATTGATCAGCTTAAAACGCATATCAAGACCATCGGCCTGTATAACACCAAAGCAGAGAACTTGATGAAGACCTGCCATATTCTGGTCAACCAACACGGCGGCGTCGTGCCCGACACGCGCAGTGCGTTAGAAGCACTGCCGGGGGTTGGGCGTAAAACCGCCAATGTAATTCTGAATACAGCGTTCGGGCAGCCCACTATTGCCGTAGATACGCATATCTTTCGTGTATCGAACCGTACCGGCATCGCCAAAGGCAAAAATGTAGTTGAAGTCGAGCAGAAGTTAATACGCCATGTGCCCAGGGAGTTTAAACAGGATGCTCACCACTGGTTGATTCTCCACGGTCGATATACCTGCATTGCGCGCAAACCGCGTTGCGGAAGCTGTATTATCGAAGACCTGTGTGAGTACCCCGACAAAATCGAACTCGCCTAGCTTACGTTAACAGGAGACTCCTATGCCGATGCCTGCCACTTTGCTACATGACCAACCCATTGAGCAGCGTATTGACGCGCTATTTGCGCTCTCCCGTCAGCACGCGGACCACTTTGGCAGTGCAGGTGCCTGGCTTTCACGCCAACGCTACCTGGCGCAACACCCTACGTCGATTGTGGTCATGAAATGTATGGATGGGCGTATCCATATCCCACACGCTACCCGCACACCGCTCGGCATCATTACCCCGTTTCGTAACCTTGGCGGGATTTTCGATTTGGGTTGGCCATATTTGGGTGAGCTACTCACCGATACCGTTATTGAAGCCGCGAACGCTGGGCGAGCCACGCTTTTATTGATTACCTACCACTTTTCCGAGGGCAACCCGGCGCGTGGATGCGCTGGGTTCGATTGCGACACCCAAGCCGCCAAAGCGCACGCGTATGCGATTGCCCGCCAAGCCGGTCAGCTATTTGGGGAAGATCATCAGCAGGTATACCCGTTGGTGTGTGGCTTTGAAACGGATAGCGACGCCCTCATCCTTCACGGTCAGGACAACGCAGTATTGGATGTACGCGAATGGGGTGGGCAGCCCACAGAAGCACTCACCGCGCACCTACAGGCTATTTTCCCTGATATGCCTGCGGACATACGCCGGGATTTACTGCCTTTATTGAAAGGTAACCTGGCGCATGTCAATGACCTTCAGGGCGTTGAACGCGAACTGGATATCGAGCATCGCGAGTGGGCGATCTGTATTGGCCGTGGGTTCGACTTTTTGCACTTGCCTAATACCGCACTGATTATTGGGCCTTACGGGCCCGACCTGGCTGAACCGATTGGTACTGCCGCCACGATTATTGAAGCCAATATGCAGGCCGGCAAGATCCCCGATGATGGTTTTATGCTGCTTGCCTCAACGCCGTATCAGCATAGCGGTGTGGATCGTGCCCGGGCGATGCTGAAGTCGCGTTTTTTATCCGAGTTCGCCGAGCAGGTCATTCGGCGGGAGCATCCGCACCTTGCCCAAAAAATGCGCCGCCATACGGCTGTCGTTCACTGGCCAACCCGACGGCTGGATTCCCTGGACTAACGCGGTAGCGATAAGCCTGGCTGTAATAGTGCGCGGTACGCATCGCGCCAGGCGGGCCATTCCCAGGCCTGCGTGTTTATCTCCCCTGGCCGCGAATCGGGCGTGCTAAGCCACGCATGCAAACGCTCATAAAGGCCGTCTGGCGTACCATCATAACGGTAAGCATCCGGATATAGCTCAGGAAAACAGAGCCTATCGGGCACTAGCGGCAAGGCTCCGCGCTGGGCAGCTTCCATAATGGCCAAGCCCTGAAACTCATGCCAGGTCGTCGAGACTACAATCCCGGCGGTCGCTAACAGCTCGCGGTATTGCGGTTCCGGCTGCGGGCCCCAGGCCACACTATGCGCGGCTAGTTTCTCCTGGGCGACATCAAAAATAGGCGGTGTTTGCCGAAAACGCTGACCCAATACGGCTAACTCAAACTCAATGCCCTGCTCGCTTAGCGCTATTAACGTATTGAAAAAGTCATCCGGGTTCTTGTCATACTCCCAGCGATGGTTCCACACAATACGCCGTGAAACCCGGCCATCCGTATGCGTTGCGGCCAGCGGTGAAATCGGTACGGGCAGCACGCGAGCACGTGAGCGTAATGCCTCAAGCGGCTTGGCCGCGGGCAGGTTTTCGGGCATTTTCTTTAAGAATGCCCGCACGCCGGTAAAAAACGAATCGCGGTTATAGGCAGTGTTAAAAACAACGGTATCGGCGGCAAGCGCTGCATAGAGATTCACCATTTTTGCCTCTACCTGAGGCATCTGGTCGCTCGATTCCGGATAGGCAAACTGGTTTTCGTGAAAATAGACAATTTTTCTGGCTTGGCCCAAATGAGGAAAAAGCCCCAGAAGCGTCGCCAGATCCACCATCGACGTTGCCAACACGACATCATAGGATTGGCTAAGTGTGTCATGCTCTTTTAGCCACCAGCTAAGCGGGTTTCCGCGAATTCGCCAAGCAAAGTGACGCGGCGGTAAATTTAATGTTTGCCATGTTATCTCAGGGAGATTGGCCATTAAACTGTCTGCCCAGTAACGGTGGCTCACCGCTTCGTACGCCGAAAGTAGTAGAACGCGCATTAAAACCCTTGTTTTAAAAGCTCTGGTATTAAAAACCCTGGTGCTCCAGCTTATCAGCCAGCGATTCTAACACGTCGATCCCTTGTACATCGGTCGCTAACCACGGCAGCGTGGGCCGGGAAAGGTGTTTAAACAGCGTATCAATGCGTTCAAGATAAGTGGCCTCTTGCGCGCGTCGTGCCTGCAAAAAGGCACCGTCCGCTTCTTTAGGTATCACCCGGTTAACCAGTACGCCCGCCACGTTGATATTAACCTCTTCCAAGACGCTGACGGCTCGCTGTGTCTCAAGGATAGGCAGTCGCTCCGGCGTCATGACGAATAAAAAGCTGCACGCCTTGGCATCCTCTATACGACGCCGTGCTTGGTGAAACAGCCGCCGACGGTTGATCAGCGTTTCCGCCACCTCGCGGGTACGCTCATCCAGACCGGAAAGCGCATCTTCTGTGGGGTTATCAAAGGGAGTGGCCACATCCTGCCCACGTGATGGAGTGAGATGCTTAAGCACACCGCTCAATTCAGCCGATTTCCGATTATGTGCCAGCAGTCCATCCGTCCAGGCCGCCATGGCTTCGGGCAGGGTTAGAAGGCGCAGCGTATGTCCAGTGGGCGCCGTATCGATAATCACCAAGTCATAAGGTGCATCGTCATCCAGAATCAGCCGCGCCAGCCGCTCAAGCAGGGCCGCTTCCTGAGTGCCAGGTGATTGACGCGTCAGGCGCATTTGCCGCTCTAGCTCCTGCATCATTTCAGGCGCGGCGAAGCGGCGCATTTGTTGGGTGACTCTATTTAAATGCGCTTCAACCTCACTATCAGGATCAATCTCCATGGCATCCAGATTAGGCAGCAAGCGACGCGGCGTATCGCCTAACGTTCTATCGAACACATCGCCCAGGCTATGGGCGGGGTCAGTTGAAACCACCAGTACGCGCTTGTTACGCCTGGCTGCAAGAATTGCCAAAGAGGCCGCGACGGTTGTTTTACCTACGCCGCCTTTACCACCTACCCACAGCAGGCGGCGGTTGAGAACTGATTGCATAGGCTACCTGTCCATGGGCTTGTTTAGGGGGCTAGCAACAGCGAAAATGGTCCAGCGGCGAATGCTCCATGCCCATTCGCGTATGCCAGTCATGAAAACGCTCAAGCAGCAGCGGCTGAAGCTCCAGCGTGTAATAGGCGGCGGGGTTGGGTACTCCCATCATTTCTGAAAAAACCAGCAGCATGAACAGGTCATCTTCATCACGGCGCGCCCGCGCAATCGCCCCACGATAGCGCGCGCTATAGACCTCTTCGGTAAAGAAGCGGGCCTGCCCTAGCCAGGCCCGCAACGTATCACGTTTGGATGACATTATGATGCCCTCTTATTTAGTCACCTTGGGCTGCCATTTCGGCGCGTGAGCGTTTAAGCGCCGCGGCACACTCCATCGCGACTAGAACGGCTGCCATTAGCACCACAATATCCATCACCAGCAGGAACATGTTGCCTTGGTCCCAGAAAGTGCGAAGCTGAATGAGTAATGCCAATATGGTCATTACCAGCAAAAAGCACAGGGGCGCCAGGGTGTACCACATGGGCCGCCGCAGACGTACCAGCATGACGGTAATAATCAACAGCGTTAACCCGGCAAGCAACTGGTTGGTGGTGCCAAAAAGCGGCCAAATAATCAAACCGCCAGAACCATCCGCGCCGCCAGCCCCGAATGCCAACAACAAGCAGGTTCCCACCGCCAGCCCTGTCGCAAGTGCCGGTTTTTTCATCCACGGCTGGTTATAAATATCCCCCCACTCCTGGAAAATATAGCGCTGCAAGCGTAAGCCAGTATCCATGGTGGTACCTGCAAAAAGCGCGGCCATTACCGTTAACAGCGTCGCGGCAGTAGCCTCAGGCAGTCCAATACCGTTATGAATAATAAATGCGCCCCCTTCCACAAAGGCGTTAACGCCGCCCTGGCCAAAGGCGCTGTACATTGTCTGCCAATCGCCAAATGTCGCAAACCCTGCCGTCGCGGCCAAAATAGCCGCTAGCGCTAGCATCCCCTCGCCTACCGCCCCAAAGTAGCCCACGAACCGCGCATCGGTTTCTTTATCAAGCTGTTTGGACGTAGTACCTGAAGATACCAGCCCGTGGAAACCCGATATTGCCCCACAGGCAATCGTTACAAAAAGCAGCGGAATCATCGAAGGTGTACCGGCAGGCACATTGCTGTTAAAGGCTGGCGCGACCAGCGTTGGGTTCAGCAGCACCAGCGCTCCATAAAGAATCAGCAGGCCGATAAATAGCTGCAAACCATTGATATAGTCTCGTGGCTGCAGCAGCATCCATACGGGCAATAGCGAAGCAATGGCTGCATAGCCAAACAAAATCACAATCCAGATAGCGTTACCCGACAGCCCAGCGACTTCAGCAGGCATTTGAACAGGCACCATCGGGCCAATACCAATAAGCGCATAAAGAGCAATAACGCCTAATACCGATACCACGGTTAGACTCATTATCCGCCGGTAGATCAGTTGGCCAATGATCAGTGCCACAAAAATCGCTCCCCAAACCGGTACCACTGCACTAGGAAAGTTCATCATTAATCCGGCAATCACCACGGCAAACACGGCATTAACCATGAGCAGCACAAGGAAAATAACGATCATAAAAATGCTGCGTGCCCGCTTGCCGACTACATCGCCCGTTAAGGCGCCTACCGATTTAGCCTTATTGCGTACGCTGGCCCATATAGCGCCAAAATCGTGTACACCGGCAAAAAAGATGGTACCGAACACCACCCATAAAAAAGCGGGTGCCCAGCCCCATATCACCGCAATGGCAGGGCCTACTATGGGTGCCGCTCCCGCTACTGAAGTAAAATGATGCCCCCAGAGCACAAAACGGTTGGTCGGCACATAGTCGATGCCATCCTCAAACTCGTGGGCAGGGGTTTTGAAATCGGGGTCTAACTGATAGATCTTTTGAGCAATAAATTTAGAATACAACACGTATCCTAACGCCATTGCCCCAAGTCCGATTAACAGCAAGATAACAGCACTCATATGCGCGGCTCCTTTGGCAAGATTGTTCTTTATTATTAAAACCAAGGCACGTATAGGTTAGGTGTTTCTGTTTATATGTTGGTACGGCTTCTTGATTACGTCTATGTCTAAATCTCTTTGACACCGATTATTCACCCTAAAGTTGTAAACTGGCACTCGCTTTCTATTCGGCCAAGGTCGTCTTGGCCTGCCTTGCATCGCTACCTACACTCGTAGTGAGTGAGATAACCGTTTTTAAATAACAACCAGTCGGTGGGCTCCATGACAAAAGTGCTAGTGGTCGATGATGAACCGAACATCGTCCTGTCGATTGAATTTTTAATGGAGCAGGCAGGGTTTGACGTCATCAGCGCGCTGGATGGCGAACAAGCCCTTGAGTGTGTGGCGGCCAACGAACCAGATGTTGTGTTACTGGATATTAGCCTTCCCGGGATTAGCGGGTTTGATGTATTGGAAGCACTACGCAGCCATACCGCGACGGTACAGCTGCCGGTAATTATGCTCACCGCCCATGGCCGTGAAGCGGAGCGTGAAAAGGGCTTTGCGCTGGGCGCTAACGCCTATATTACCAAACCATTTTCAACACAGGCGCTAGTTGAGAAAGTGCAAACCCTGCTGGGTGAGGAAACCTCATGACGCCAAAGGCACTGCCTAAACGGCAGCGTTTGGTGGGTGCCTGGCTACTGCTTAGCGGCTTGAGCCTCTTGGGAGGGGCTTTATTTGCTGCTTGGCTGGAAAGCCAGTTGAACGTGCATGGTGGCTACCGGCTTATCCTCTGGGCAGGTTGCTTTTCAGGCGGCATCACACTTTTCTTAGTGGGCTTGCTGCTTGAACGTCTGCTTTTTACGCCGCTACGCAGCCTGCAAGCACAGCTTGCCCGACTGGCCGCCAACCCTGATACCGAAGACACCTGGCCCCCGCAAGGCTGGCTGAAGGGCTTGGCACCTGATCTACGCCGGGTGCAAGAGAGTTGGCGCTCGGACCGTCATTCATTGCATAAGGCCCGTGCCGAGGGCGCCCAAAGCGCAACCCGTATCCGTAAAGCGCTTGAGGCGCTGCTGCAGGTACTGGAAACGCCGCTTCTGCTTTACGATAAGCACCGCCGTTTAATGCTGTTTAACCAAGCGGCTGAGCGCTTTTTTGTGAATACGCAAGGTCTGGGCTTGGGTAAGCGTCTGGAAGCCCTATTGCCGCTTGCAAGCTTGCAACAACTCCTTGAGCAACTGCCCGCTAATGGCACTCCGCGTGAGCTTTTGGTGCCGTGTGATCAGCGCTGGTTAAAAGTCATTATCCGTCGGGTGCCTGAAAGCCAAGGTGAAACACTGATAACCTGCAGCGATGCCACGGCGGCCTGGGCCAGTGAACGGGGTGAGCGGGCCGATCTTGCACGAATGCTCACACCTCTGCGCCAACATACTGCAAGCCTGGTAACAGCTACGGATGCACTAAGCCAACTGCGTCAATCAGCGCATGAAAGTGGCTCGCTTGCTCAGCGGCTGGAGCAAGTAGTGCGTGAAGAGAGTAGCGCCCTTGGTGAAACAGTCGCCAACGTCAGTGAACTTGTTGAAGCCATGCAGCAACAGGGTGAGCGGCTTACCTCAATATGGTCCAATGACTTTTGGCAGATGCTGGATGATTACCTGGACCCTGCCCACCGCCTGATCACCCCCATTGGGATGCCGGTCTGGTTTAAAGGCGATGCCCCTGCGTTGATGGCTCTTTTTGGATCGCTGGTTAAACACCTGAGTGATTACATTACGGGTAGTGTATTTGAAGGCGAAGTGTCGCTTAGCCCTAAACACACCTACCTCGACCTTGTATGGAAGGGCAAACCGATACCCGAGAGCGAGCTTACCAAGTGGCTGATGCACCCTCTGAACACGCTCCCCTTGAGTCCAAGTGCGGCGGATGTATTACGCCAGCATTCCAGCGATGCCTGGAGCACGCAAGACACCGACGGCCAGCACGCACGCTTGCGGCTACCGCTTCTTGGCGTGGCGCAAAATGCGGCTCCCCGCTCTGCGCCACCTCGGCCAGAATTTCATGATTTTGGTATCGCAGACCTACCCTCTCCCGATACCACGCTCGCCAGCTGCCCTTTGCGTAGCCTGGAGCTAGTAATTTTTGATACTGAAACAACCGGGCTTGAGCTGCGCAGAGGCGATACGGTGATTAGCCTCGGCGCCTGTCGTATTGTGAATGGGCGCTTATTAGCCAGCGATGTGTTTGATCACTACGTTAACCCACACAAGCCGATTCCTGCCGCCAGCACCGCGATTCATGGCATCACCGATAGCGACGTTAACGAAGCCCCGCGCCTGGAACAGGTGTTAACGCACTTTCGTGATTATATTGGAGAAGCTGTCCTGCTCGCCCACAACGCTTCGTTTGATATGCTCGCGATTAGCCAGAAAGGTGTGCTATTCGATATGCCCGTACTGGATACGTTATTAATCTCCCGCGCACTTGATGAAGGACTGGATGGCCATGACCTGGACAGCTTGGTGAAGCGGTATGGCTTGACCCTTCCACCTGGTCTTCGCCACACGGCGCTGGGCGATGCTCGCGTAACCGGCGAACTCTGGCTTGCATTATTACCTCGTTTGGAAGCACGCGGAATTACCACACTTGAGCAGCTACTCGCCTTACAAGCCAGTGCGTTTGATAAAGAGGATGCCAGCGCCTCATGATGCCTTCAAATTCACGCTACCGAGAACGCTTACTTGGGCTGGTCACCCTGGCGCTGATGCTTTTCTGTCCGCCACTGCTTCTAGTGATTGATCGCCTGCCCTCGGTGAGTATGGGTTGGCTACCCCTTTATCTTTTCTGCAGCTGGGCGTTCATCATTGGCCTGACCGCGTGGCTGATGGAACCTACTAAAAGGCGATAATCATGCGAACGGATGCGCTGATACTAAGTGCGGTGTTCGGCTATTTAGGCCTGCTTTTTCTAGTAGCGGCCTGGGGCGATCGTCGGGCGGCGCAAGGCCGCTCCATTATTAACTCGCCAACGGTGTATGCGCTTTCTATTGCCGTTTACTGTACGGCATGGACGTTCTACGGCAGCGTCGGGCGCGCGGCGCAGTTTGGCCCAAGTTTTTTACTTATCTATTTAGGGCCCACGCTTGCGATGATGCTATCGCCTTTTATCATCCGCAAAATGGTGCGCATTGCCGCACGCCAGCGGCTCACCTCCATTGCTGACTTTATTAGCGCCCGCTATGGCAAAAGCGCCGGTCTTGGCGCGCTGGTGGCGCTCATATCGCTGATTACCATTACGCCGTATATAGCCCTACAGCTAAAGGCCATTACAGTGAGCCATGCGGTACTCATTAGCTACCCACAAAGCGCTGAGTCAATTCTCTATAACGAGCGTTTCTGGATGGACCGGTCCTTGTGGGTTGCTTTGGTACTGGCCGTTTTTATTATTTTATTCGGCACACGCCACCTGGATGCCAGCGAGCGTCATGAAGGCATGGTAGCGGCTATTGCGCTGGAGTCTATTGTCAAACTAGTGGCTTTTCTAGCGGTGGGGCTTTTTGTTGTTTTTATCCTGTTTGAGGGGCCAGGTGCGCTGTTTACTCAGGTTGCCCAAACGCCTGCCTTAAGCCAATTAATGCACCTGGAAAGCGTTCCGGGTGGAGCAACCGGCTGGGTAGGAATGTTGATCCTTGCCTTTCTGGCGTTTCTAACCCTACCACGTCAGTTCCAGGTGCTGGTGGTTGAAAATATCGATGAGCGCCATCTGGCTAGGGCCAGTTGGTTATTTCCCCTGTATTTACTCCTGATCAATCTATTTGTGATCCCCATTGCACTGGCCGGTTTACTACTCGATGCAGGAGACCCAGACAGCTTTGTGCTGACCTTGCCGCTTTCCGCGGGGCTTGAAGGGCTTCCCCTGCTGGTCTTTATTGGCGGGCTTTCTGCGGCGACGGGCATGGTCATTGTTGAAACCATTGCGCTCTCAACTATGGTCAGCAACCAACTGATCATGCCGCTCTTGTTACGTTTTAAGGCGCTGCATACAGACAGTAAAGGTGGGCTTGCCCGGTGGCTTTTAAGAATACGCCGGGTCGCCATCGTACTTATCTTGCTACTCGGCTATCTCTACCACGCGCTCATCGGCGACTCCTACAGTTTAGTCACTATCGGCCTGGTATCTTTCGTCGGAGCGGCACAGTTCGCACCGGCCCTGATTATTGGCCTTTATTGGCGTGGCGCTACCCGGCTGGGGGCAGTGTATGGATTAATCGGCGGATTTTTCATGTGGAGTTACACCCTGCTTCTACCAGGTTTTGCTCAGTCCGGATGGCTGGATAGCGCACTACTCATCGAAGGCCCGTGGGGTATTGGCTGGCTAACGCCTTATGCGCTTTTTGGGTTGGAGGGGTGGGATATTTATACTCATTCCCTTCTCTGGAGCATGTTCATCAATGTGGGCTTGTTGGTAGGCATTTCACTGTTTACACGCCCCACTCTGCTTGAACAAACCCAGGCGGCCCTGTTTACCGAGGCGCTGCACCCCAACTTGCCTACCACTTCGCATCGACGTGGCCAAACGACTCAGGGTGCGCTGCATGAGCTGTTAGCGCGCTACTTAGGGCTAAAAGCGGCACAGCAGGTTTTCTCAACGCGCACCCAAACCCTTAGCACTTTTCAAAAAGACCAACCGGCCGCCGATGAACTTATCATGCGCGCAGAACAGGCCTTGGCAGGCTCACTAGGTAATGCGTCAGCGCGCGTATTGATCAACTCGGTGGTTCGCGGTGAGGCACTCGATATTGAGTCATTGCTCAACATGCTGGATATCACCACGCAAACGCTGGAGTACAACCGTCGTTTAAAACAGAAATCGGATGAGCTGACGCGAATCGGCAAGGACTTACAAAGCGCCAATGATCGACTCCGTGAATTGGATCGTTTAAAGGATGAGTTTGTAGCGATGGTGAGTCATGAGCTGCGCACCCCGCTCACCTCCATTCGCGCGTTTGCAGAAATCCTGTCAGGTTCTCAGGCCGTCCCCGAGGAAAAGCGACAGCACTTTTTGCACGTCATGGTACTTGAGAGCCAGCGCCTTTCACGGCTGATCGATGAAATTCTTGATCTCGCCCGCCTGGAGAGTGGCCGTATGACGTTTGATGCAAAAACGCTGGATCTAGCAGCGCTTACCGACCATAGCCTTGAAGCGATTGCGCGACTACAAGAGCAACGTAATGTCCACCTTGAGGTCACTATTTTAGAACGACCCGCCAACGTTATTGGCGACCCGGACCGGCTGGAACAAATTATTATCAATTTGCTGGATAACGCGAGCAAATTTGCCGACCCGGCAGATCCACACGTCTTGCTGCGCTTGTATAAACAGAATCAACATATTTATTTATGCGTCGAAGATAATGGCGCAGGCATTGAGCCAAGCGCACGTGAACATGTATTCGAGAAATTCCACCAGCTACAGCCGGGTGATACGTCCACCGGTGGTCGCCCTAAAGGCAGTGGTTTAGGCTTGCCTATCAGCCGGGCAATTGCTGTTCACTTGGGTGGCAGGCTTTGGGTAGAGGATGCCCAAGTGCTCAAGGGTGCATGTTTTGTGTTGACGCTACCAGAAGCAGAACCTAACAAAGGCAATCCTGCTCCTTAGGCGCTTGGCGTTTGCTGGTTATCCGTCATTGTTGGCTCACTGCCCGCATGACGAGGGTCGGGCTTAAACATTTCATCGCCCACTTCATCAATAAAACGCTGGGCCTTGGTCACCATCATGGCGTCGCAGGCATCGCGGCCAGGGAGCATATCGGAACGCTCAAAGCGAAGTTCACGCGGCTCACCATTGCTGTCAGCCTTGCTAATCCAACCGCTGACGCGGTATTGACCGCTTTGTTGATCGGGCTGAGAAACGATCGAATAGCCTTTGTATTCCACCGGTTCCGAGGCATTGGTGACCGCCTTAGTGGCCGACTTACTTTCGCCACCCAACAGTCCTGAAAAGAGCTTTTTAAACATACTGGCTCCTGGCGTTAGAAAAAAAGCGGCAGGAAAACCTGCCGCTTTTGATCGGAATTAGCTCTGCTGACGACCTTTGCCAGCGGCGATCCGTAAGCGTAATGCATTCAGCTTGATAAAGCCTTCCGCGTCTTTCTGGTTGTAAGCACCGGCGTCATCTTCAAACGTTGCGATGGACTCGTCGAACAATGACTGCTCGGACTTACGTCCTACTACGGTGGCGTTACCTTTATAGAGCTTCATGCGCACAACGCCCGAGACGTTTTTCTGCGTCTCATCGATAGCGGCTTGCAGCATGCGGCGCTCAGGACTCCACCAGTAGCCGTTGTAGATCACTTCTGCGTATTTCGGCATTAGCTGATCTTTGAGGTGGGCTTCTTCACGATCAAGCGTCAGCGATTCAATGGCACGGTGGGCGCGAAGCATGATGGTGCCGCCAGGTGTTTCGTAGCAGCCACGCGACTTCATGCCCACGTAACGGTTCTCTACAATATCCAGACGGCCAATGCCGTTATCGCCACCTACTTTATTGAGCTTCTCAAGCACTTCGTGAGGCTTGTGCGCTTCGCCGTCGATGGCAACGATATCGCCTTTCTCGAACGTCAACTCTACATACGTAGGCTGATCCGGGGCGGCTTCAGGCGATACGCTCCAACGCCACATATCGTCCTCAGCTTCGGCCCACGGATCTTCCAAAATGCCGCCTTCGTACGAGATATGCAGCAGGTTGGCGTCCATGGAGTACGGCGATTTCTTCTTCTTGCTGGAGAAGTCGACCGGGATATTGTGCTCTTCGCAGTAAGCCATCAGCTTTTCACGAGACGTCAGATCCCACTCGCGCCACGGCGCAATCACTTTAACGCCAGGTTTCAGTGCGTAACCGCCCAGCTCAAAGCGCACCTGGTCGTTACCTTTACCGGTTGCACCGTGAGAGATAGCATCGGCGCCGGTTTCATTGGCGATTTCGATCAACCGCTTGGCGATTAGCGGGCGTGCAATTGAGGTGCCCAGCAAATACTCGCCTTCATAAACGGTATTGGCACGGAACATGGGGAAGACATAGTCGCGTACAAACTCTTCGCGCAAATCTTCAATGTAAATTTCTTTAACACCTAGTGCCTGTGCCTTCGCGCGAGCCGGCTCGACTTCTTCGCCTTGACCGATGTCGGCAGTAAAGGTCACTACCTCGCAGTTGTAAGTTTCTTGCAACCACTTAACGATTACAGAGGTGTCCAGGCCGCCTGAATATGCCAGCACAACCTTTTTGACATCGGACATTCTTTGCTCCTTGTATATAAAACCGTTTATAAAAACCACGTGTATGAAACTACGCTCACCAGCGAATACGGCGCCTTTAAGCGCACAACATATTAAAGTAAACGCCAAGTATAGCGTTCTCTATGGCTAGCGAATACCGTCAGCGACGCCTTATACAGAAAGCTGCTAGAATCACACCATCCAGGAGGCGGCCTACCGCCCATTTTTGACGATTACTCGCTGTACTTAAGGAGAGCTGCATGAGCGAGGCAATTGCCCGCGAATTAATGGCCCAACGTTTTCGCAGTTATCTGCCGGTTGTCATTGATTTAGAAACGGGTGGCTTCAATGCCCAAAGTGATGCCGTGCTTGAAATTGCAGCCGTCACGCTCACCATGGACCCAGAAGGAAATCTGCTGCCTGATGCGACCTACGCTTATCACATTCAACCCTTTGAAGGGGCCAATGTTGAACAGTCAGCGCTGGACTTTACCGGTATCAATCTGGATGACCCGCTACGCCGCCAAGTAGCGCTCAGCGAAACAGAAGCGCTGGGTGAAATTTTCCGCCCTATACGCAAATCTATAAAAGCCCACGGATGTTCGCGCGCCATTTTAGTCGGCCATAATGCTGCGTTTGATCAGGGTTTTCTTAACGCTGCCGCTAATCGTTGCAACGTTAAACGCAACCCGTTCCACCCTTTCTCAAGTTTTGACACCGCGACACTGGCAGGCCTTGTTTACGGCCAGACCGTACTGGCCCGAGCCTGCCGTGCAGCCGGTATCGAATTTGACAATAAGGCAGCACACTCAGCACGCTACGATACCGAACGCACGGCGGAGTTATTCTGCGCCATGGTTAACCGTTATAAAGACCTGGGTGGATGGCGCTTGGCCCAACGAGAGCAGGACATGGACGACGGTGAATAACCCGCTGGCTGGATGCAGTGACGTGGGCTTTACGCTAAACTTCGCCACTTTCATGCACCGTTGATGAAAGCGTTCAACGCTTTCTGTGTGCTTTACTTTTTCGCTTTTCAAAAGATGAGACGTTTCAATGGCTCAGTATAATGCCTTTTACGCCCAGTCAGGCGGCGTTACCGCCGTTATTAACGCCAGCGCCTGCGGCGTTATCGAAGCATGCCGACAAGCTCCCGAACAAATTGGCAAGGTATACGCGGGCCATAACGGCATTATTGGCGCATTAACCGAAGACCTCATTGATGTTACTCAGGAAAGCGACGAAGCTATTGCCGCATTACGCTATACGCCCGGCGGTGCATTCGGTTCTTGCCGCTATAAGCTAAAAGATATCGATACCCATCGCACTCAGTACGAGCGTTTAATTGAGGTATTTAAGGCACACAATATTCGCTACTTCTTCTATAACGGTGGTGGCGACAGTGCCGACACTTGCCTGAAGATCTCTCAACTTTCAGAAAAGCTGGGCTACCCGCTAACCGCTATTCACGTGCCTAAAACCGTGGATAATGACCTACCGATTACCGATAACAGCCCAGGTTTTGGTAGCGTTGCCAAATATATTGCCACCTCTACCCGTGAAGCCTCTCTCGATATCGCCTCCATGTGCGCAACATCTACCAAAGTCTTCGTGCTTGAAGTGATGGGGCGCCATGCCGGCTGGATTGCAGCGGCTGGCGGATTAGCCGGTGAAGGCGAAGGTGAACCGCCTCACTTGATTATTTTCCCCGAGATCGCCTTCAACCGTAAAGCCGTCATGGCGCGGGTTGAGGAAAGCGTGAAACAGAACGGCTACTGCGTCATCGTGGTATCAGAAGGCGCGCGTTATGAAGACGGCACCTTCCTGGCCGATGCGGGCAATACCGATGCTTTTGGCCATCGCCAGTTGGGTGGTGTTGCGCCTACGCTTGCAGGCATGATCAAGCAAGACCTGGGCTACAAGTATCACTGGGCCGTCGCTGACTACTTACAGCGTGCAGCTCGCCACTTGGCCTCGAAAACAGACGTTGAACAAGCCTATGCGGTTGGCCGTGAAGCCGTGACGCTCGCGCTGGCAGGCAAGAACTCGATGATGCCCGCGATTCGCCGTATTTCTCAATCACCCTATCAGTGGGATGTCATTTCCGCACCGTTGGCCCAGATTGCCAACCAGGAAAAGTTCATGCCGCGTGACTTTATCAGCGAAAGCGGCTTTGCGATCACCCAGGCGTGCCGTGATTACCTCTCACCGTTGATTCAAGGCGAAGACTTCCCGCCCTTTGAGAACGGCTTGCCCAAAGTGGCTAAGCTAAAACTTGCCAAAGTGGACCAAAAACTCCCCACGTTTACGCTATAAGGCGCCGCCCTTTCGGGCTTGTCAACGGCGGCAACCAAAACGGGCGATGATTATCTCATCGCCCGTTTTTTAGCAGATATACATTGCTTAACGCGCTAGCACATCATCTTAATAGCCACGAAAGTACCAATAGCAGCAGCAACACTCCGGCGACGCCCTGCCAGAAATGACGACGTGGCTCCTGGCGAGTGCCCTCTTGGGCAGGCAAACGGCCTAGCGGGACACGCAGTGCATGCAGAAACTCTGACTGACGCCTAAAGCGCAGCGCACGCTGTGGGTCCAATGCACGCCGCAAGGCATCATCCAGCTCTTGGGTAATTTCCGGGTTATGAGTTCGCGAGCTGCGATAGCTAAGTTCTTCTAAATCCGTATGACTGCGCAACTTGTTCGGGGTAAGTTGGTAAGGTAGCTCTCCGGTTAACAGCCAGTAGACAGTTGAAGCGAGGGAGTACTGATCGCTGCGGCGGCCAATGCTATCTTCCAATGCATACTCAGGCGCGGTGTGTTCGTTAAAACCAATTTGGCGCAACAACTCACCTGAATGCCGGTGACCGTCCACCTCACGCATATGGCACGCGCTAAAATCGTTGAGCATCAGCTTACCGTGGCTATCAATTAAAATATTATCCGGCATGATCTGCTGATGAATAATGTCGCGGTGATGCAGCGCCTGCACGGCCTTACCCAACTGGTTTGCGATATCCAAGCGCTGGACAAGGCTGGCTTGAGGATGCCGCTCGGCCCACTGGCGCAACGTTTCCCCTTCAACATGCTGCATCAAGTAGTAAAGATAGCGGCGTGGTCTTGAGGGCTTTACGACCTTAACGATAAAAGGTGAATTAACCCGCTCGACGATCCACTGCTGAAGCAGGAAATGCTCCAGATAGGCATTACGAAGCGATAGCTCAGGGCTTGGCGCCTTCATTGCCATTTCACGCTCGGTATGCACGTCTCTTACCCGATAGACACGAGACTGTGCATTACGCGACAGCACTTCTATAACTTCCAACCCATCAAGCCGTTCGCCTGGCGCAAGCTCAGGCGGAATCGGCAAATCACCGTAAATCAGCCCTGGGTCGTCCGGCGACTCTTCCGGTAACTCATCAATACGCACCAATTGAAAGCAAAATTGATCACCTCCATAACCCCGCTCTTGGGCGCGCTGCTTGGCTTCACTGGCTAGGCGTTCGCAGGCGGCATCCAGATCACTGGCATCCTGGCGAATCAAGCGTACGTAGTCGGAAGGCAACAGCGTACCGCGCACGCCACGCGTGGTGAACAGGAAGATATCGCCCTGTTTAAGGCCCAGATGGGTATAGTCGATGTCCACACTGCCATCCATCCCCAGCGCCCGGGAAGGATAGTGGTAACCGCCAATATCGGTCACATGGTCTCGCGTCAGCTGTTCAAACTCAGCGCCTCGCAAGCGAAACACCAGCGTATCTCCCATATGAAACAGGTGCGCTTCGCGCTTACGAAAGACAACCACCGACATGGAAGAGACAAAGCCACCCTCTTTTACATGCTGGCTTTGGCTGTAACACCAGCTATTGAGCGCACGAAGCACGCGTGTTGCTGACGTTTTAGTATCCCAATGGTCAGGCGTAGAAAAGTAATCCGCCAAAAAGCCACGCACACTTAAATCACCCGCCTGTTTGGCCAGTGTATTGCGTGACACAGAGTCGCTGATAACGGCGCAGCCCCCTTTGACCTTTAATAGCGGTGCATCAGGAAAACGCACCGACATGGAGCTGCGATGCAAACGTCGGTCAGGCGCAACAAACGCTTGACCATAACTGATCAGCAACTGGGCATGCCCCACTCATCCTCCTTGGCGAACCGCTCAACATAACTTCATGACAGAACTTCATGGCCGCTATAATACACGCAACGGCTTTAATGCGATGCCCACCAAACGTCGCGACCACTGCGATAAAAGCAAATTGCCGCTACCATTAAGCGATAGCGTCGGCGCTGCGCCCATGTTGCATTGGCAATCGCCCGGCCATCTTCGTATAATTCCCGACTATTCGTGCAACGCATCAATTGCTTAGCCACTGCAACACCCAAGAACTTCTAAGGACTCAACGATGAACTTCGATAACATCCCAGCTGGAAAGGATTTGCCGAACGATATTTACGTGGCGATCGAGATTCCTGCGAACCACTCGCCTATCAAATACGAAATTGATAAGGACATGGGCGCACTACTGGTTGATCGTTTTATGGCGACCCCGATGTTCTACCCCGCCAACTACGGCTTTATTCCCCATACGCTGGCTGATGATGGCGATGCACTCGATGCCTTAGTAGTAACACCGCACCCGGTAGCGCCTGGCAGCATTATTCGTGCGCGCCCCATCGGCATCCTGAACATGACCGATGAAGCAGGTGAAGATGCCAAGCTGGTATGCGTACCGCACCCCAAACTCAGCACGCTTTATGATGACGTACAGGAAGTTACCGACCTGCCCGAGCTTCTGCGTCAGCAAATCGCTCACTTCTTTGAAAACTACAAAGACCTTGAAAAAGGCAAGTGGGTAAAAGTTGAGTCTTGGGAAGGCGTTGAAGCAGCGCGTAAAGCTATTGAAAAATCAGCGGCTGCTTACCAAAAGGCGTAAGTGAACTAAACGCGCTGTTTTGTCTCTATTAAGAAGGCCGCCAATAGGCGGCCTTCTTATTTACACCCACTAGCCATTTTTTTATCACTGCGCGTGGATCTTTCACAAGTGCTACCAAGCGCTCGCTCCATATTATGCGCCATGTTAATGCGGGTGCTTTTCAGCCATATCGCCGTTAAGGATGTATCGTGTTATCCGTCAAACGATTAGGTTTATTCTGGCTACTCTGCTGGCTACCGTTATTGGCCCACGCACAATGGTTTTCATCCAGCAGCAACGATCAGTTTCTGCCCGTAATGGAGGCATTTCAGCCTACCGCTTGGCACGATGGCGAAACACTTTATATCGGCATTCAAAGTGCCGAAGGCTATTACCTTTACCGACATCAGTTTGACGTTAAAAGCCAAACGCCTTCTGTGACATTGGGTAGCCCTGTTCTACCGGAAGGCACCTTTACCAATGACGAATTTATGGGCGATGTCTACACCTTTCGCGACATGCTGGTGTTTGAAACACCGCTTGAGCATGTTTATTCAGGCCCCATTGACATTGAGCTTACCTTTCAAGGCTGCGCCGATGCCGGGCTTTGCTACCCACCTGAACAGGTACCGCTACAGGCCGCTGAGTCACAGCCGCCTGCTCAATATGCCCAATGGTTAGCCGAAAACAGCCACCCATCAACCGACATTGCCACGCCTGCCCAAGCAGCGAGCAGCGCTGAGCCCGAAAACCTCAACACTTCTCGTCAGGCGCTGAGCACGCCGCAAAGTGCCGACAGCCGCTTTAGCGCCTTACTAAGCGAGGCAAGCCTGCCGCTGGCCTTGGGGCTTTTCTTTATTGCCGGGCTGGGTTTAACATTTACGCCCTGCGTTTTACCCATGATTCCCATTCTTTCCTCTATCATCGTTGGTCAGAATCCGACTAAACCGCGTGCGTTTGTTCTTTCGGCAAGCTACGTATTGGGCATGGCAACGACCTACGCCGTTGTCGGTGTCTTAATGGGACTCTTTGGGGCAGGCCTAAACTTGCAGGCCCGCCTTCAGTCGGCGCCTGTATTAATAGCGTTTGGATTACTTTTCGCGCTATTTGCGCTCGCCATGTTTGGCGCATTCGAGTTACGTTTCTCGTCACGCATGACCAACCGCATCGAGGCGTGGCAAGCTCGGGCACAACGCAGTGGCCCGGGCGGGCTCGCCCTGGCAGGCGCGCTTTCGGTACTGGTGGTATCGCCCTGCGTTACCGCACCGCTTGCCGGCGCATTGGTCTTTATTTCCTCTACCGGCGACGCTGCTATCGGGGGCGCGGTTCTTTTTGCGCTGGGTCTTGGCATGGGGTTGCCGCTGCTACTGGTAGGCACGCTGGGCGTTACCCTGCTACCGCGAACAGGCGCCTGGATGAACGGCGTTAAGACCGGCTTTGGTTTATTGCTGCTGGGTGTGGCCATTTGGATGATTGAGCGTCTTGTAGCCGGGCCTGTAGGTCTCTTGCTCTGGGCAGCACTGGCGATAGGCAGCGCGCTGCTGCTGGGCGCGTTACGTCTAAACCCACCGTTAGGTTGGTCGCGTGCACGACAAACACTGGGATTGATGCTGCTTGCCTGGGGGGTCGCCCTCGTTTTGGGTGCAGCTCAAGGCAATAATAACCCGCTTCAACCACTACACTTTTCCCATAGTGCTACACCCACTCAAGAAACGGCGCTTGATTTTGCAACCGTGGATAGCCTGGATGAACTACGTTCAGCTCTTGCTCAGGCAGACAGTGCCCACCAACCCGCCTTTGTCCACTTCACCGCTGACTGGTGTATTTCATGCAAAGTGATGGAGCGTGAAGTTTATCCAGACCCACGTGTTATTGAGGCGTTGAAAGGCTTCACGCTAATTGCCGTCGATGTAACCGATACGACCCCTGAAAGTAGGCAGCTACTTAACCAGTACCAGCTTTTTGGGCCGCCCAGCCTGCTGTTCTTTGATCAAGGCGCAGAAATACGCCCAGCGCGGATCCAAGGGGAAGTCACAGCCAACGCGCTTGCAGCGCATCTTTCATCCTTAAAACAGTGGCTATTAAGCTAAAAGCCTGAACCTTATTTGCACCCTGGGGGCAATTGTTGAGTACCGATAACAGCGTGCTCTTCGCTAAACGGTAAAGATAGCCATCAAGGCATACCGCGTTTTATGCCTAGGCCCTGCACTGGACTAGCGCTGGACATGTTCCTGTTTTTTCGGCAAACTCCGCCCCCATATTAGTTAAATGCTCGCTTATTAAGCTGTTAGAGGGGTAACGTTCGCCATCATGCAGCGTTCTCTTCTTTTTTTAACTTGGTTTACTGCGCGCTAAATATTGCGATATTACAGCGTTATCACTAGCGTGTTAGACAGCAACCTTCACCTATCTACGGGGCCCAATATGGATATTCGCAAAGTAAAAAAACTGATCGAACTGCTCGAAGAATCCAACATTAGCGAAATTGAAATTCAGGAAGGCGAAGAGTCAGTACGCATTAGCCGTCATCCTAACGGCGCTACCTGGCAGCCCCAGCCAATGCCTCAATATGCCCAGCCTTATGCGCCGCCTGCTGCTGCCGCACCTGCAGCACCTGGTGTTGACGTAGAGCCCGCTGGTGCAAGCTTCCGCGGTGAAGCCGTTAACTCTCCGATGGTGGGCACCTTCTACCGCAGCCCGGCACCGGGTGCAAAATCGTTTGTTGAAGTAGGCGACACCGTTAAGCAAGGCGACACTGTATGTATCGTTGAAGCGATGAAAATGATGAACCAGATTGAAGCTGATCGCGACGGCGTGGTTGAAGCCATCCTGGTGGAAGATGGTGAGCCGGTGGAATTTGATCAACCCATGATCGTCCTCGCTTAATCTTTCACATCAACACGGGTGGACTCTCCCATGCTGGACAAGGTACTTATCGCGAACCGCGGCGAGATAGCCCTACGTATTCTACGGGCCTGTAAAGAGCTGGGTATCAAAACCGTCGCCGTACACTCCAAGGCCGACCGCGAACTGATGCACGTACGCCTAGCGGATGAGGCGGTGTGCATTGGCCCGGCCTCTTCGGCCCAGTCATATTTGAATATTCCCGCGCTGATTAGCGCTGCGGAAGTAACCGATTCAAGCGCCATTCATCCCGGCTATGGCTTTTTGTCTGAAAATGCCAATTTTGCCGAGCAGGTTGAGCGCTCCGGCTTTACCTTTATTGGTCCGCGCGCTGAAACCATTCGCTTAATGGGCGACAAAGTGAGCGCCATTGAAGCCATGAAGAAGGCGGGCGTACCCACCGTACCTGGCTCTGATGGCCCCTTGGGCGATGATGAAGCCGCAAGCCTGGCGGCTGGCGTGCGTGTAGGCTATCCCGTCATTATCAAGGCAGCGGCTGGTGGCGGTGGTCGTGGCATGCGGGTCGTGCATTCAGAAGACCAATTGCTTGAAGCAATTAGCATTACCCAAAACGAAGCCCAGGCAGCGTTTGGCGATGGCACGGTTTACATGGAAAAATTCCTTGAGAAGCCGCGCCATGTGGAAGTACAGGTACTTGCCGATGGTCAGGGCAATGCGATTCATCTATATGACCGCGACTGCTCTTTGCAACGCCGCCATCAAAAAGTACTGGAAGAAGCACCTGCCCCCGGCCTCGACCCGAAAGCACGTGCAGACGTACTGGAAGCCTGCCGCCAGGCCTGTATTGAAATTAACTACCGCGGCGCCGGTACGTTCGAGTTCCTGTACGAAGATGGCAAGTTCTTCTTTATCGAGATGAACACACGTGTTCAGGTGGAGCATCCGGTAACGGAAATGGTCACCGGCGTGGATATCGTCAAAGAACAGCTGCGTATTGCGTCAGGCTTGCCACTGTCGATTCGCCAGGAAGACGTTAAGCTTAACGGCCACGCGTTTGAATGTCGGATCAATGCGGAAGACTCACGCACGTTTATGCCATCACCAGGCAAAGTGACGCTGTATCACGCCCCAGGCGGCTTAGGCGTGCGCATGGATTCTCACCTGTATACAGGCTATACCGTTCCGCCACACTACGACTCACTGATTGGCAAGCTGATCACTTGGGGGGCGGATCGTGAGATCGCGTTAACGCGCATGCGTAACGCACTGGATGAGCTGCTGGTCGAAGGTATCAAAACCAACATTGACCTACAGAAAGACCTGGTGCGCGATAGCCAATTCCGCCAGGGCGGTGTCAACATTCACTATCTAGAAAAGAAACTTGCCGGTTAAGCGCTCCATGTGCCAAGCAAGCGTCTAATAGTGTTGCCGAGTAATACCCAACGGGGTGGCCAAGCCCACCCCGTTATCGATTATGCCTACCGCGGAGACTCCCCATGCCTTGGCTTCAACTCAAAGCCCACGTAGCGCCTGAACAGGCTGAACTTCTGGAAGAGCTGCTGCTTGAAGAGGGAGCTACCGCCATTGGGCTTCAGGATGCCCATGATGACCCCGTTTTTGAGCCAGAACGCGGCACCACGCCGCTTTGGCAGGACACCATTCTGACCGGCCTGTACGACGATTTAGAGGGCGTGGAAGGTATGCTAGCCCGCATCGAAAGCGCTTGGGCACAACAACTGCCCGATGAACCCTGCCCCACCATTGCCTATGAACTACTGGCCGACCGCGACTGGGAACGCGAGTGGATGGATGACTTCAAACCGCTCCAGATGGGCCAGCGCTTATGGATTGTTCCTAGCTGGCATGCGCCGCCTGAAGCAGACGCGGTCAATCTAATTTTAGACCCCGGCTTAGCCTTCGGCACTGGCACTCATCCCACGACTGCGCTGTGCCTTGAATGGCTTGATCAGTTAGCGGTTGATGGCACGCTTGGCAACAAGAACGTGCTGGATATTGGCTGCGGCTCGGGCATTCTCGCCATTGCAGCGCTTAAGCTGGGTGCCCAGCACGCCGATGGCACGGATATTGACCCTCAGGCGCTGCAGGCTAGCCGCGATAACGCCGAACGCAATCATATTGCAGAGCAAAATCTCGCGCTCTATTATCCGGAGCAGTTAACGGGCGGCCCTTACCCGATTGTCACTGCGAATATTTTAGCCGGCCCCCTGGTGGAGTTGGCGCCGACGATTGCGGGACATGTCGCGCCGAAGGGGCTTCTTGCGCTGTCAGGTATTCTTGCCAATCAGGCCCAGGACGTACTTAAGGCCTACGAAGCAGAAGGTATGATGATGGATGAGCCTGTCATTCGTGAAGGCTGGGTACGACTTACGGGCCATCGACCCGGTTAATCTTCGAAACAGCCTTCATTCCGCTTCCGAGTAGGCGTATCATACGCCCCCTTGAACCGCCTACTCGCTTCTCCAGCAGCGCAAACTCCATGACATTAGCCACGCAACAATCGACATCTATCGGCCCTTACACCTTGCCCAATCAGGTCATACTGGCTCCGATGGCAGGCGTGACCGACCGCCCTTTTCGCCAGCTTTGCCGGCGGCTGGGCGCTGGCTGGGTAGTAGGCGAAATGGTCACCTCAGACCCCAGCCTGTGGCATACCCGAAAGTCCCAACTGCGGATGGACCATACGGGTGAGCCCGACCCACGGGTCGTGCAAATTGCCGGTGGTGATGCCCAGATGCTTGCCCAGGCGGCACGGCTTAACGTCGAACTGGGCGCCCAGATTATCGATATCAATATGGGCTGCCCGGCAAAAAAGGTCTGCAACAAGGCGGCTGGCTCAGCGCTGCTGCGCGATGAGGTCTTGGTAGCCGACATTCTAGATGCGGTGGTCAAGGCGGTGGATGTGCCGGTTACCTTGAAAATCCGTACCGGCTGGTGCGCCGAATCCAACAATGGCGTGAGAATTGCTCGGTTGGCAGAAGATGCAGGCATTCAGGCACTGGCCGTTCATGGCCGACATCGCGAACAGCGCTATACTGGTTGGGCGGAGTACGACACGATCGCCAATATCAAATCGTGTCTGTCCATCCCAGTGATTGCCAATGGTGATATTACAAGTCCTGAAAAAGCAGCCGACGTCCTACGCTATACCGGCGCGAATGCGGTAATGATTGGACGTGGCGCCCAGGGTAATCCTTGGATTTTCAAGCAAATAACCCATTATCTACAGCATGGCGAGCAGCTGGCTTTGCCAAGTCTGGAGGAGCGCCTTCACGTGCTGGCCGGGCATGTAGCGGCGCTGCACGCCTTTTATGGCGACACGATGGGTGTACGCATTGCGCGCAAGCATATTGGTTGGTATCTCGAAAGTGATCTGCGCTTTTGCGATGCAAAGCGCCGCGAGCTAAAACAGCAATTCAATGCGTTGGCATCACCTGAAACACAATTTGATTGGATTAACAACGCCATGGCGTTTGACGCAGACAAGCGTCTATTAGCCAAAGGAACCCATGCTGCATGAACGAACGCGATCTTCTTTCTAGCGAGTTACCCTCGCGACTAGCGGGTACGCTCGCTGACCCAGCGGCAAGCGCCCCGCCGCAGCCGTTAAGAGAGGCCGTGGAGTCTGCCATGCGCCGCTACTTCGAGCATCTCGATGGCAGTCAGGCCACCGACCTGTACGCCATGGTGATGGCCGAAGTAGAAGCACCGCTGCTGGCCTGCGTGTTGGAGCATACCGAAGGCAACCAGACACGCGCCGCTGATGTACTGGGATTAAACCGCGGTACGCTGCGCAAGAAACTCAAGATTTACGGTCTTATCGAAGGTGACGCCCCATAACCATGGGGCGTTGTTGTTTTTATTGTTCCACTCTGCACACGAGCTTATTCATGGTTGATAGTACCGCTACTCCTGTTCGCCGCGCGCTGTTAAGCGTGTCCGATAAAACGGGTATTGTTGAGTTTGCCCGCAGCCTTACCGAGCGCGGCATTGAGCTACTGTCCACGGGCGGCACCTTCCGCTTGCTACAGGAAAACGCCATCCCGGTCACCGAAGTATCCGAGCATACGGGCTTCCCAGAGATCATGGATGGCCGAGTGAAAACGCTGCATCCTAAAATTCACGGCGGCATCCTGGCGCGCCGTGGTCAGGATGACGCGGTAATGGCTGACAACGATATCACCCCGATTGATATGGTCGTGGTTAATCTCTACCCGTTTGCAGCCACCGTTGCCAAACCGGACTGCAGCCTGGAAGACGCCATCGAAAATATCGATATCGGCGGCCCCACTATGGTCCGTGCCTGCGCTAAAAACCACGCGTACACCACCATCGTGGTTAACGCCGACGACTACACTCGCGTGCTTGAAGAACTCGCCGCCAATAATGGCCAGGTGAGCACCGCTACACGCTTTGACCTTGCGGTTAAAGCGTTTGAGCATACCGCGAGCTACGACGGCGCTATTGCCGAGTACTTGGGTCGTAAAGTCAGCGAGAGCGATGCCACCTTCGCGCGTACATTTAATCTTCAGTTGCATAAAAAGCAGGACATGCGCTACGGCGAAAATCCGCATCAGCAGGCCGCCTTTTACGTTGACCCTGCGGCGTCTGAACCCGGTGTTGCGACAGCCACTATGCTGCAAGGCAAACCGCTTTCGTTTAACAATGTTGCCGATACCGATGCGGCTTTTGAGTGCGTCAAGGCGTTTGATGAAACGGCGTGCGTGATTGTCAAACACGCTAACCCCTGTGGCGTTGCCATCGGCGCTACGGCGCTTGAGGCTTATGACAAAGCGTTTGCAACCGACCCTACCAGTGCTTTCGGCGGTATTATTGCCTTCAACACGCCGCTTGAAGCCGATACCGCGCGAGCAATTGTTGACCGTCAGTTTGTTGAGGTCATTATTGCACCCAGGGTAAGCGATGAGGCCGTTGCGATTATCGCTGAAAAGAAAAACGTCCGCCTGCTGGATGTCAGCGCTCATTGGCCAGGCAAACCCCAGCCCGCCTTTGATTTCAAGCGGGTTAACGGAGGTTTGCTGGTACAAGAGCGCGACCAAGGCATGGTGACTCGCAACGAGCTTACTGTGGTCAGCGAGCGTGCCCCTTCAGAACAGGAGCTGCGCGATTTGGCGTTCGCATGGCGCGTCGCCAAATTCGTTAAATCCAACGCCATTGTGTATGCCAAATCAGGTCAAACGATTGGCGTGGGCGCAGGCCAAATGAGTCGCGTGTACTCCGCTAAAATTGCGGGCATCAAGGCGGCCGACGAAAACCTTTCTGTACCCGGTTCCGTTATGGCGTCTGATGCCTTCTTCCCCTTCCGTGATGGCATTGACGCCGCCGCCGCTGCGGGCATTACCGCCGTTATTCAGCCTGGTGGTTCCATGCGCGACCAGGAAGTGATTGATGCTGCCAACGAAGCGGGCATTGCCATGGTCTTCACCGGAATGCGTCACTTCCGTCACTAAGCAGTGCTTTAGCGCTAGAACCATAAAAACCTCGCAAGCACTGCTTGCGAGGTTTTTTATGAGCATAACACTCAGAATACCTTAGCCGGCACTAGCCAAGGTCAATACATAAATACTTGGTTTCCAGATACTCCTCCAGCCCCTGATGACCACCTTCACGGCCAAGCCCTGATGCCTTGACACCGCCAAACGGCGCCGACGCATTGGAAATAGCCCCGGTATTAATGCCCACCATGCCGTATTCAAGCGCATCAGCCACACGCCATACACGAGAGAGATCACGGGAGTAGAAATAGGACGCCAGCCCATACTGCGTATCATTGGCCATTTCGATAGCGGTCTCTTCGTCGTCGAAAGGAAATACCGCCGCTAGCGGGCCAAACGTCTCTTCCTGAGCAACCTTCATGCTGGCATCGGCAAAGCTGATTAACGTAGGTGTGAAGAAGTTACCGCCTAACGGATGCGGATGACCGCCCAGCAGCAACTCAGCACCTTTATCAATAGCGTCCTGAACGTGTTCGCTGACTTTCTTGACCCCATTTTCATCAATGAGCGGGCCAATATTGTTGCCTGGCTGAGCACCATCGCCAACATGCAGCTCACTGTTCATGGCAACCGCGAGCTTTTCGCAAAACGCGTTAATCACACTGGACTGAACTAAAAACCGATTGGTGCAAATGCACGTTTGGCCTGCATTGCGGAACTTGGCTGCCATCGCGCCCTCAACGGCGGCATCAAGGTCAGCATCTTCAAACACGATAAACGGCGCGTTTCCGCCCAGCTCAAGCGATATTTTTTGCACATGCTTCGCCGCTTTTTCCATCAGCGTCCGACCTACTTCAGTGGAGCCGGTAAAGGTAATTTTGCGCACCTTGGGCGACTGGGTTAGCGTTTCAGCAATTTCAGCGGCGCTGCCAGGCACCACATTAAAGACGCCGCGGGGTATTCCTGCTCGCTCAGCCAATAGCGCCAGCGCCGTTGCCGAGAAAGGCGTTTGGCTAGCGGGCTTAACGATAATGGTACAACCTGCTGCTAGCGCTGCACCTGCTTTACGCGTAATCATCGCTGCGGGGAAATTCCACGGAGTAATCGCTCCTACAACGCCCACTGGCTGCTTGGTTACAATAATACGCTGGTTGGCTTTTGCTGCAGGAATGGTTTCGCCGTATACACGCCGCGCCTCTTCGGCAAACCAACGCAGAAAGCTGGCGGCGTAAGCAATTTCGCCCTCAGCCTCTTTAACCGGCTTGCCCTGCTCATAGGTCATCAGCAGGGCAAGGTCGTGCTGATGCTCAAGCATCAGATCATGCCATTTAAGCAACATGTCAGCCCGCTCTTGAGCGGTCAATGACCGCCAGGCAGGCAAAGCGGCATCGGCCGCGTCAATGGCACGCTCAGTTTCAGCTTTACCTAATCGCGGCATATCCCCCACCGGTTTACCTGTGGCGGGGTTAATAACGTTAATTTGTTCTCCACTTTCAGCGGCTACCCAACTGCCGTCGATATAGGCAAAGGGGCAATACAGCTGTGTCTCTTTTAGCGCTTCCATGACAGACTCCTGGCCAAATGATGGCCCTGTGGGCTCATATTTACGCTTTCATGCTAAGACGAAACGACGTATTTAACCAAGTGTTTGGCAAATATGGTCACCCTGCCCGTGGAGAAACTCGTTTAGTTAATAAGTGTTAGAAATTCCTGGCGCGTCGCGGGGTTGTCCCGGAATCCACCCAGCATTACCGATGAAGACATACTCGAATTCTGCTTCTCAACACCGCGCATCATCATGCATAAATGGCGCGCCTCAACGACAACCGCCACTCCTTTCGCACCGGTTACCTGCTGGACGGCATCGGCAATTTCACGGGTCAGGTTTTCCTGAATTTGCATACGCCGCGCATACATATCAACGATACGCGCAAATTTGGAAAGCCCTAACACCTTGCCATCGGGTAAGTAGGCAATATGACACTTCCCAATAAACGGCAATAAGTGATGCTCACACATTGAGTAAAGCTCAATGTTTTTTACTAACACCATTTCATCGGTCTTCGATTCAAACACCGCGCCGTTGATAATTTCTTCCAGCGACTGTTGATAGCCTGCGTTCAAAAACTGCATAGCTTTTGCTGCACGCTTTGGTGTATCCCGTAGCCCTTCGCGGTCCGGGTTTTCGCCAAGGGCGGTAATAATTTGGCGATAGTGCTGGGCGATATCGTCGGTCATAGTCATTCTCATTAAAGCGGTGCCCGCTCACTCGCTCGTTATTGCTTTATCAAGTAACCAGCACGCAAGCAAAACAACCTTACAAAACAATGCCCAAGCATACAGAAACCACTAAACGTACCAAAGGCGATTTATGCGCTTATTTTAACGTACCTGACCACTCGGTGGCAGCGTCGCAACGACTTTTAAGGCGCTCAACGTATAATTTTTACGACAACAGAGGGGTCAAATTCACTATGCCACTACAAAAGATCTATTAAGCCAACCAAACAGGACGCTCAAGCTGTAAACACTGCTGTTCTAACTGACGGATATGCTGATCCCAGTAGCCGCTATCTGCCATCCAGGGAAAAGCACGCGGAAACGCCGGATCGTCCCAGCGCGAAACCAACCAGGCGCTATGCCGAATCAAGCGATAAGCCCTTAGCGGCTCAATGAGCGACATCTGCTCATGAGGAAACGCTAGTGACTCCTCATAGCCTTCACTAATCTCACTTAGCTGCGCCCGCCAGCTATCCGGCTCATCAGTGGGCAGCAACATCCATATATCCTGTATGGCGGGCGCCATCGCACAGTCATCAAAATCGACAAGGGAAAAATGCTCATCTCGGCCCAGTACGTTCCCTAAATGACAATCACCGTGGCAACGTATTAACGATGCTGGGTCCAACGCCTTGGGCGCCAACCGATGCTGCAGCTTTTGAATCACCGCGTCATACGCCCGAAGCTGAAACTTGTCGAGCCATTGGCTGCCCACAACTCGCTGTCGTGCCTCTTCTATACCGCTTTCCAGCTCCAAGCGCGGGCGGTGTTGAAATGCCTTGCGCTGCGACACTTTATGCAGCTGACCTAACACTTCGCCCAGCGCAAAGAGGTGTTCAGGATTATCAAGCTCAGGCGCCTGGCCTGCACACTGGGGGAAAAGAGCAAAGCGAAACGCTGCGTAATGATGCAATGACTGCCCTGCGCTATTACGCCAAGGTGCGACAACCGACACTCCGGCCTCTCTTAATTCCTTTAAAAAATCATGCTCCTCTTGAATCGCAGCATCCGACCAGCGCTCGGGACGGTAAAACTTGATTACCCAGTTACGGGCATCATCATCACGAAACATCAATACACGGTTTTCATAACTGTTGAGCGCAAAAGGCTCGCCTGCGGGCCAAATATCAACCGATTCGGCCGCCGACATAACCGTGTCGGGCGAAAGCGCACTGAAAGGATGTGACATTGATCGCTCCTGCATAACGGGGCGCCTATCTTATCAACTATTGCACCGCGGCGTTCTGATGCAAGAAGTTGGGCATAGAAAGCCCAAACAAACAGGGTAAGAATACTGGCAGTAGCGGAAACTACTTGTGCGTATTCATTTCCATGATTGAGATCCATCTCAAAGCAATAATGAAATGCCAAGTTAGCGCAACAGCGAACAAAAGCCAGGCGGGGCAGGAAAGAGGGCAGCGGAAAATAGACACAAAAAAATCGGCAAGCAGATGCTGGCCGATTGATATTTAAGCAAAAACTATGAGATAACAAGTAATTGGTGCGGATGGGGAGACTCGAACTCCCACACCTTACGGCACTAGAACCTAAATCTAGCGTGTCTACCAATTCCACCACATCCGCAGAAGACGAGACGTATATTATATATATACTGATCAAAAGTCAACGCCAACAAGCACTATAATTATCACAAAGCATTCGTGCAGGAGCTGTATGCGCTTAAAGCCAACATGGCAGCAGGCTGCCCATAAAGAGTTACAAAAGGCATTACCGGGCTACTGCGCTTTCTGCCTAATGCCTGCCGATCAAGGCCTAGGGTGGTGCCAAGCTTGTTTTGCTGAATTACCCTGGAACGTTTCAGGTTGCGAACAATGTGCCGAGCCCCTGGATCACGCTGAACAGCGACTGTGTGGGTACTGCTTACTTGATCCGCCACTGATTACTCACACTCACGTCGGCCTGCTTTTTCAAGCTTCGATTAAAGAGCTGCTGCATGATTTTAAATTTAAGGCGTCTCCTCGTGCTGGGATGCTGCTGATAGAGCTTATGCTGGCGAGCATACCCGACGACCCTGGCACCGCCTTGGTAGCAGTCCCCATGCATCGCAAGCGAGCACGTGAGCGTGGGTTCAATCAAGCGCAATGGCTGGCGGAGCAACTGGCAAAGCGCACAGGCCTTGTCGTGCTGGAAGCTCAATGCAATAAGCTGGTCGCTTCCCAGCGTAGCTTAAACCGACACGAGCGGGCGGCTAATTTGCACGGAGCCTTCTCAATCAAAGCACCACTTCCAGCACATATAACGCTGATTGATGATGTAATCACTACCGGTGCGACCATCAATGCATTAGCGAACGCTGCCCAACAAGCAGGTGCCACGCGCATTGATAGCTGGGCAGTCGCCAGGACGCCACTGGGCAGGCAATAGAGGATGATGCAAAAGGCCAGGTAATAGCTCAGGTGATACTAAAGCCGCAAGCCGCCATCGCACTCAATAATACGCGCACTAAAATAGTCGTTATCAAATATAAACGCGACACTTTTGGCAATATCATCAGGCTCCCCCAAGTGCTTTAACGGCACGCTTGAAGAGATCCGCTCTAACATATCAGGGCGCATGGACGCCGTCATTTCAGTCGCAATAAACCCAGGTGCCACGGTGCCACGGTGCCAGTGCGGATACCATAGCGCGCAAGCTCTTTACCCCAAGTGACGGTTAACGCATGAACGCCCGCCTTGGCGGCGGCATAGTTGCTTTGCCCTGCATTGCCAGCCCGGGAAATACTCGAAATATTGACAATAACCCCTTCATGTCCGGCCTTGATTATCTGCGTCGCCGCTTCACGGCCGCATAGAAATACGCCGGTTAGATTAACATTGAGGACTTTCTGCCAACTCTCTAGCGACATGCGCTTTTCGACCTGGCCATCACGTGCTTTTACCAGCAAGGCATCTTCGGTAATACCCGCATTATTAACGCAACCGCTAATGGCACCCATGCGTTTCACAATATCATCAAACGCCGTGATGACTGACGACTCATCGGCAACATTGACAACAAACGCTTCGGCGTGAATGCCTTGTGACTTAAGGGTTGAGGCCGCTTGGTCCAACGCTTCAGCACTCCTATCAAGCAGTGCAAGCGCGGCACCTTGCTGACCCAAACGCTCTGCGATGGCATAGCCTAATCCCCGCGCCCCGCCCGTTACTGCAATGACTTTATCGGTTAACTGCATCCGTTACTCCTTCAGAAGCACTGTTGTTCAATAACTGATTTTTCGATGACGAACCTTCTGTCTTGAGTTCATGCTCTACTTCCAAGTCCTGCTCATTGCTGCGAAGACCTTTCACTACCCCACCATTCTGCACTGCAGCATAGTAAGCGCGCATTCAAAATTCGAGTTTATCCAAGTTTGCACCCTTATCAGCAAAGGGCTTTCCAGCAAAGATCCTCTGCCGCTTGTTTTTTGCATATTTGACACAATAATGAGCGATTACGCCTGTTACGGAGCCCGCCATGCCTATTCTTGTCTTTATTTCCTTATTTACCTTACTCGACTTTATTTTGCTATTTTCGATTGGCAGTCAAATAGGCTTATTAACCACCCTACTGCTCGTGTTGGCAACCGGTGTTATCGGCCTTCATCTTATTCGTAAAGAGGGTGTGGCTACCTTTTCCCGTGCCCGCCAGCGCATGCAAGCAGGGGAGCTACCTTCCAGTGAGCTTCTAACAGGCGCGGCACTTATATTCGGCGGTGCTTTACTGATGGCGCCCGGCTTTCTCTCCGACCTGCTGGGCATCGCTTGCTTGCTCCCCACTGCCCGACAGCTTATGTACAACGCATTAATGTGGCTGGGTTTAAAAACCAGTGTGAATAGCGAGCAAGGCGAATCTACCAAAACGCATCGTCATCAAGGCACGGCTTATCATGAAAATAGCCACTCCAATGCTAATACCTCGCATAAAGAAGCTCCCCTGGAAGGCGATTTTATTAGCCGTGATGAAACTACCCGGCGACGCTAGCCTGCATTAGCAAGAAAAAATCCAACAAAAGACACTTTTTTCACTGCCACCCCCTTGAAAGGGCTACTGAAGCCCCCACTTTTGAACCAGCATACAAATTCGGTGGCGATGGTGACATTGCCACCATTAACAACGAAGGTCGCGAACCTTCATTTCTCGATGGGATTTCCTCGAGAACCTTGTTTTAGCTATCTGCCCTATACGGGCCTTGACGATACTCAGGAGAACGTGAGCATGAAAATCCGTCCTTTGCACGATCGCGTCGTAGTTCGCCGCGTGGAAGAAGAACAGAAAACTGCTGGTGGCATCGTTCTGCCAGGCAATGCACAAGAAAAGCCCACACGTGGCGAAGTTCTTGCAGTAGGCAATGGTCGCATTCTCGATAACGGCGAAGTACGTCCGCTAGACGTTAAAGTTGGCGACAACGTAATTTTCAAAGATGGTTTCGGCGTTGAGAAGCAAAAAATCGACGGCGAAGAAGTCTTGATTATGAGCGAAGCCGACATCCTGGCGGTCGTTGAAGGCTAATCATCGCCTCGACTACTTACTTTCACCTTTTATAATTCGATTCTAGGAAGTAACGAACATGGCAGCTAAACAAGTTAAGTTTTCTGATGACGCACGCAAGCGTATGGCGCATGGTATTGACGTTCTGGCCAACGCGGTAAAAGTTACTCTGGGCCCGAAAGGCCGTAACGTTGTGCTCGACAAATCCTTTGGTGCGCCGACCGTCACTAAAGACGGTGTATCGGTTGCCAAAGAGATCGAACTGAAAGACAAGTTCGAGAACATGGGCGCACAAATGGTGAAAGAAGTTGCTTCTAAAACTTCTGACGCTGCAGGCGACGGTACTACGACAGCTACCGTACTGGCTCAAGCCATTGTTGCAGAAGGCCTGAAAGGCGTCACTGCTGGCATGAATCCGATGGACCTTAAGCGCGGCATCGACCAAGCGGTTACTGCAGCGGTTAAAGAAATCCAGGCAATGTCTGTGCCCTGCACCGACACCAAGTCTATCGCTCAGGTCGGTACTATTTCTGCCAACGGCGACAAGCGCATCGGTGAAATCATCGCTGAAGCGATGGAAAAAGTCGGTAAAGAAGGCGTTATCACTGTCGATGAAGGCCGTGGTTTCGAAGACGAGCTGGAAGTCGTAGAAGGTATGCAGTTTGACCGCGGCTACCTCTCGCCCTACTTCGTTACCAACCAGGACACCATGGCAGTTGAACTTGAAGATCCTTACATCCTGCTAGTGGATAAGAAGATCTCCAACATTCGCGAGCTGCTACCGGTACTGGAAGCCGTTGCCAAGCAAGGCAAGCCGCTGGCCATCATCGCTGAAGATATCGAAGGCGAAGCGCTGGCAACGTTGGTCGTGAACAACATGCGCGGCATCGTTAAAGTAGCCGCTGCAAAAGCGCCAGGCTTCGGCGACCGTCGTAAAGCCATGCTGCAGGATATCGCTATCCTGACCAACGGTACCGTTATCTCTGAAGAAGTTGGCCTGACACTTGAGCAAGCGACCCTGGATCACCTGGGTACCGCCAAGCGCATGACCATGTCCAAAGAGAACACCACCATCATCGATGGCGCTGGTGCAGAAAACGATATCGAAGCACGCGTTAACCAGATCCGCGCGCAAATCGAAGACACCTCTTCTGATTACGACAAAGAGAAGCTGCAAGAGCGCGTTGCCAAACTGGCAGGCGGTGTTGCCGTTATCCGCGTTGGTGCTGCTACCGAAGTAGAGATGAAAGAGAAGAAAGCTCGCGTTGAAGACGCGCTGCACTCTACTCGCGCTGCCGTAGAAGAAGGTGTTGTACCTGGCGGCGGTACCGCTCTGGTTCGCGTCATGGCCAAAGTGCAAGGCCTGACTGGCGATAACGAAGATCAGAACCACGGTATCAACATGGCACTGCGCGCTATGCAGTCACCGCTGCGTCAGATCGTTACCAACGCTGGTGAAGAAGCCGCTGTTGTGATCAACCGCGTCAAAGACGGCGAAGGCAACTTCGGCTACAACGCTCAAACGGGTGAGTATGGCGACCTGTTCGAGATGGGTGTTCTTGACCCAGCTAAAGTAACGCGTACTGCGCTGCAGTCTGCGGGTTCTGTTGCCGGTCTGATGATCACCACCGAGTGCATGATCGCTGACGATCCGGAAGAGAAAGAAGCCACTCCAGACATGGGTGGCATGGGCGGAATGGGTGGCATGGGCGGCATGATGTGATGCACCCCTGAGCCTACCGCTCTGACGCCTAACGTCATCAAGAACCCCGCCTTGTGAACTGCACCCCAAAAGTTGGACACTCATCCAACGATTGGGGTGTTTTTCATGG